>NZ_AAVU01000001.1 GCF_000169095.1 Lyngbya sp. PCC 8106 | reverse complement strand
CGCTATCCAGTGTAACGGGGTAATGAGTCCATAAGATTTCCAGACTTTAGTAAATCATAAAAATTCACCATGGCAAAATTTTATCAGTGAATCTAGCAGTTCCTAGCGCGTCTCTTCTAAAATTCGATGATGCCAACAAGCTGGCTTTCGATACAAGCTCTTGGATACACCTAAATCGCTATATCAGCAGAATCGAGAACTTGTCAGTGGAATTCAGTAGCGTCTCAATGGAAACAGGAAAAGCATTGACTAAATTACGGGATCTGGCCGTAGCTTTCGGTTCACCCAAAGCTCTTCGGCAACTATTGCTAAAGAATCCGAATGTCTTGGCGGACAGCACGTCCCCTTCCATGCTGTATGCCTCTATCGTATGGCTAGTTCAGCGATTGCATCAGTCAGCAGCCTCTACTGTTTCATTTTTGCAGAGTCTGCTAGAAGTTAGATCTGGCGTTGATGTGAAGGCAGGTTTGCAAGAACTTGGTACTACTGCGGGCAGGGCCATGCAACCTATCAGCAATTTGAGCGTTCTTTTGAGTGATTTTAAAAACAAGATAATTGCCTCCAATAACGATCTGTCTAAGCCTTGCAAGGCCGACACAGACCTACTTCACCGCAAGCAAGAAGAGGTAGGGGCGTTGCGCGTTAGATTAGAAAGTGTGCAAAAACAGATTGATGAACTGGGGGTTTTCAGTTCCAAGAAAAAGCGCACGGAGCTTGAGCATGAATTGGATACCTTAAAGCAAGAAGAAAAGGATACAGTGGCACAGGCCGAGAAACTCCGCGTGGGGGTTGGAGAACTTGAATCAATCCTTAAAGATGGAGCTTGGCTCAAGTCTAGCTTGGACGATTTACTAGAGTTCCTCGACAAGCTAAGGAAAGTTTGGACAACTTTTGGCTCAAATCTAACTCAAATGGCCGTTGATGCTTCGGATGATCATCTCAGAGATCTTGATTTCGTGAAAAAAGCATTGGGACTTGATGAGTCCATCAAGCAATGGCATGGGATTGACCAGGCTGCCAAGCAATTTACGGTTGAGGCATTAGTAGATATTTCAGTTCACTGAAACCCTTTAAAGTTATGAAAAGCATAGTCAAATACCGGAAACATCTAAACTGGCTAGTCATCATAGTGTTGTCTGCTGTTCTATGGCTATCGCCTGTGAATGTTGCGATCGCACAAAACAATAGTGTAACTGTGCCAAGAGATGTGTTTTCTCGTCTAGAGCAGTTGAAAAATGAAGTTTCAAACATGCGCTCCGTAGCGAGCAAATCATTGGGGCCTTACCCGATTTACACACGCTGTACCTGGTGTAGTAAAAAAGAATGGTGGGGACTTGGTTTGTGCACCAAAGAAACAACCGAAACATGGGACACCAAAGTCGATTTTACATGGACAAGACGAAGCCTGTCCCGTGTGCTTGAGCGGGTTCAACAAAATACCAATACCTTCGCCCGTAGTTATGAGCCGACACAAGTATGGCTAAAAGGAATTCCCGATTTCAGCAAGAAATTCGACGTTACCGCCGACATTGTTTTAGCTGTTCAGCAGGAGATTAAGTCAGGAGTAGGACCAAATAACCAGCAGCGCAAGACAGTAAAGCAGGCACTGCAAGAACTGGGAGAAGATTTGGACAGAAGCTCGTCTTTGCTACAAGGTGGCACAAGTGCTCTTGCCGCGTTTCTTCAGCAACAGAGTGCTTACAAAAGGGACATCCAGCAGGCAATCGATGGTGCCGATCGCTCTGCAAAAGAAGCCTTGGCTAACTTAGAAAAACAATCTCAGACTCATCACTGCCAAGGTGGACTCAATGAAAAATATGCCAGTATCAAAGCAGACTTCTCACGCTCACTCCAAGAAATTTCGGTTGCTTTTCAGAAGCTTGAAGGAAGCAGTCGGGAGGCGGAGAAAAGTCTGGCTCAGTTGCTGGGATCGGTTGTGAGTTCTCAGACTGAACTAAAGTCGGTTCTAGATCTTGTAAATGCGGCTGGGAATGACAAACTTGGCAGCTTTCTTGAGAAACTTCACCTTAACGCAGCAAAACAGCAGTGGAGGGATCTTGCAAATTCTGCTACCAGCAACCTGTCAAGTGGATGGTTAACTAACACAAGTTCTTCGAGTGGTCAGAATTTTCGGGCTGCTGTAGTTAAAGTGAGCGGTGAAACTTGTCCATCTGGCTCTACTCTTGTTGCATACAAAGAGGCTTTAGACAACAGAGCAGTATTGAGTCAGAAGTTAGGCACTTGGGATATTGCCCGACTCGCAAATGGTGGTTCTATGGATGGTTCGGGCTATAATTCCAAGATTCGCGCAACAGACGAGCGAACACTGGGTCATGCCCTTTGCAAGAGATTACAGTAGACATCTCAGGAAACAACCAAAGTCTTACTATCACTACCTTAGTTACTTGTTATTTCTGAGTTTCACATAATTTTTTCTCAGAAAAATATTAATTGAACTTGTTTTGCTTGATTTATTCCTCAACTAACAAGGTACATTTCTAGTATTTTTAGAAAACCCCGATCATCTTGATAAGTTTCATCATTTCTGTTAGTATTAATCCGCAAAAATTTTCACCGCATCATCTGGTATTGATATCTTGACAAATGTTCCTTCGGGTATTATTGTATCTGTCATTGTTCTAGCATGAATTTCTTTACCGGAAGGAGTTTCTAAACAATAGCGGTATTCTCTTCCTAAAAATCGCCGTTTGGTAATCTTTACCTGAGAATCTGTATCTGGTTGTAAAATACAATCTTCCTGGCGAATCATTATTTCACAACTGTTGTGTGTATGATTCTCCTCAATTTCAAAACAACCAATTTCAGTTTGCCAACCATTACTTTGACGACGGGCTGGTAAAAAGTTGGCTTGAGTCACAAATTCTGCAACAAAACGCGATGCGGGATGGCTGTAAATTTCTTCTGGGGTGCCAATTTGTTCTAAATTTCCCTGACGCATCACTCCTACTACATCTGCGATCGCGAGGGCTTCTTCTTGATCGTGAGTGCGATCGCATGATCTTGTAGGGTGCGTTACATTTCATTAACGCACCATCCCATATTTTTCGGTGCGTTAGCGATAGCGTAACGCACCCTACGTTTTATTCATCCCCAATTCCTTGGGGTATTTCTGGACTTCCATCTCTTCCCCAATTTTGCGGATAAATTCCCTGAGCGATAAACCGATGAATGCTCGAAAATTGCCAATCTTGGGGATTTGTACATAACCCATGTCGAACAGGATTATAATGAATATAATCACAATGGAGAGCAAAATCTCCCTCATCTCTAATCAAATGTTCCCAAAAACGACGCTGCCAAAGATTGCTTTCTTTTCGCTTTTGTCGTGACAGAGAAACTTCTCGATTAATAGCTAATTCTTGCCCATAATGTTTAGTAACATAAGTTTTAATTAGTCGCAACCTCATGGAAAAATCCCGATCATTGGATGGCAAAGTCCACAGACAATGAAAATGCTATGGTAGTAAAACGAAAGCATCAATAGAAAAAGGATATTTCTCTATTACATTTTCGCTCGCTTCTCTGAGAGCTTTTCTAGCAACTTCGCTACAAAGCCAAGTTTCTCTTTGATAAGTTACTTGAGTGATAAAATATGTTCCACCAGAAATATTAGGTCTTCTATAATTAGGCATTCCAATCAGTATAGTATTAGGGATGGTGCGTTACGAGATACGCTAATACACCCTACTCGACTACTTTCTGGAATTCCCGAAAAATGCGATCTCCACTCTTATCGGATTAGGAATATACAGCCTGAACACAGTGAAAAGTGAGTGATGAAGAAACGACAGCTCTTTTTGCTAAGTATGAAGAAGTCGATCAAAAATTTCCAGAGAAAAAGCCAACTTTAGCTTCGGCTGTAGAGAAAAGTACCGCTTTGAGAAATTCAAAATTTAAGATGACTCTCCTAGACTCAGTAAGATGGGTTTGTGTAGATTCAAGCAATTCTTTCTCTTCGCTAGTTTCTGGGTAATTTTGCAGAGTGGGAGAGTCGCAAAGTAGATGCACCAAAACAATGTTAAGTGGCTCAAAATCTAATTTGCGGAAATTAGATTCACTCATCATTGTTGGTATTTTTGCGCTGTCTCCAGTTGACTCCGAGTCGCTTGAGATAGTCCCAACCTCTTTGAGGCCAGACGTGTTGGCGACCTGTTTTTTTAGCAATCCATTCAGCCACTTTGGGACCCGACCAGGCACCTCCATCCGGAGCAGGGCCTTGTAATGCCTCTTTGAGTTCCTGTTGCTGCGCCAAGGTTAACAAGGAGCGAGCAACAGGCGGTTGGCGATCGCGGCTACGGTTTCTCACCGAACTTGGGCCTTCGCGGTTATAGCGGCGAATGATCTCCTTAGAATAGTCGTAGTTTAAACCCACAACTTCAGCGGCCCGTTTAATAGTCCAACCGCTGGCGACGAGCTGAAGTAGGTGCCATCGACGAGCTTCGGTGGTATCCCTAGCCTGTCGGTAACGGACTTTCAGGTCTTCAGTCGTTAGGTGGGATTCTAGATGAGCTTTTGGTGGCATCCTCCTCTCGCATCACATCCGGAACGTTAATGGATCTATCCAAGTTCTGCACAGAATTCCGGAGTGAATCCGAGAGTAATAGAAAATTCTTATCAAAGAACAATCATTGATTAGTGGCTTTTGCAAGAGGAGGCGGAGACAGTAGACAGTTCACAGTGAACAGTTATCAATGGCTCTTGTTTACAGTGATGACTGAGGAGTTCGACTTTCAGACCGGGATAATCCCGGCTCGATTGTCTGCCTTCCCGACCTCTTAAACCTTTGCTGGTTCCTCTAACATCAATTTTGACCGCTTGACGGGTTCAGGAACATCAATCGGGTATTTACCTGTAAAACAAGCCGAACAGAAACTCTGAGGGTCTTCATGGGTGGCTTGCAACATTCCTTCCCAACTCAGATAAGCCAGCGAGTCTACCCCAATATGTTGAGCAATTTCTGCGACTGACTTTTTCGCCGCAATTAATTGATCTTGGTTATCGGTATCAATTCCGTAGAAACAGGGATGAGTCACAGGTGGAGATGAAATTCTCATGTGAACTTCGGTTGCACCTGCATCTCGCAACGCTTTAACGATTTTGCCACTCGTAGTTCCTCGCACAATGGAGTCATCGACCATAATCACTCGCTTCCCTTTCAAAACATCTTTTAAGGGATTGAGTTTCATGCGAATACCCGCTTCTCGCATTCCCTGAGTTGGTTGGATAAAAGTGCGACCCACGTAACGATTTTTGATCAATCCTTCCATATAGGGAATATTAGATTCCTGGGAAAATCCAATTGCCGCCGGAATACCCGAGTCAGGAACACCAATCACCAAATCCGCATCAACACAAGACTCTTTTGCTAAAACCCGACCAATTCGCATTCGATAAGTGTAGAGACTTTCTCCCTCCATCTGGCTATCAGGTCTGGCAAAATAAATCATTTCAAACACACAAAGTTTGCGAGAGGTTTGGGGTTGCCACTCAATAGACTCTAATCCATCTTCAGTGATCCAAACGATTTCGCCTGGTTTAACTTCTCGTAAAAATTCAGCGCCGATAATATCTAACCCACAAGTTTCAGAAGCCAGAACATATCGAGTCGGATTGGTGTCTAAAGTCCCAATAACTAAAGGACGAATACCATGAGGATCGCGTACACCCATTAACCCAGCCGGAGTCCCAATGGTTAAACTAAATGCACCTTCACACATTTTAAAGGCGCTGATACAAGCATCTAACCAATTTTTACCCAAATCGACTTCTGAGGCGATCGCTAAGGCAATTAATTCTGTATCTGTCGTGGTGACAAAACTATATTGGCGGCGGGTAATTTCTTCCCGGAGTTGAGGAGTATTAACAAGATTACCATTATGAGCGACTGCAATTGATCCCAGACGGCTATTGGCAATCGCAGGTTGAGCATTGACAACTCGACTGGAACCCGTGGTAGAATAACGGGTGTGACCGACAGCTAGATTTCCTTTTAACTCACTGAGAATTGATTCATTAAAGACTTGAGAAACTAACCCCATGTCTTTATATAAATACAGCTTTTCTGACTCGAAGGTCGCAATTCCTGCTGATTCTTGACCTCGGTGTTGGAGAGCGTACAATCCAAAATAGGTCAGTTTGGCAACATCTTCACCGGGTGCATAGATACCGAAAACACCACAAGCTTCTTCGGGTTTATCGGGGTTTTGAGGAGTGGAGTCGGAGTAGTCGGTCGTCAGCAAATCGTTTGGTATCATGGTTGCGTGCTTGTTTTTAGTGTCAGAATGACCAGGAATTGGGATCTCGTTCAAAGCTGTGCAGTGTTCGATCACAGTCTCTAGCTGTGTCATTATTGCACCCTGATCCCCCATTTCAACAGTAGCGTAAACCACTCAACACGTCATCCGAGATTCCCGCAATATCTGAAGTGATTAACCGAACCCTAATTTCAGTATTAGTAACGATTGTGATGAGATTTTTGAGTCGGATGGGAGTCACTGTATCGATTTCTAACTCAAGATTAGACTCTATTTTTTAGTCATCGCTTCAGTGAGATTGAATTTGTTGATAGCTTCAATAAGATTTGATTAATTTTGAATCAATTCGGCTGAGAGAACCTGGAGTTAAAACTGAACTTCATACTCAAACCGAATCTCACTCTCACCGCCCAAACCTGCTGCACCCCGAATCAGTAAGTTATCATTGACTCGGTAATTTACCCCAAACTGAGTGGGTTGTTCGTCTGCTAAAACTTGACTCAGAGAAACCGAAACATTATCCGTCACATCCAAACCGACTTCTATCCCTAAACCCAAAGCCGCAGAAGCGGTTGAACCTTCACTCTTAGAAATACGGGCGGGATAAAGACGAAATTCTGTTAACCCAGTGGCATCCAAAACATTTTGCTGAATTTGACTAAAAATACCCGCACTGGCAATATTCGCTAAAACTAAGGTACTATCCCCCGTAATGCCTTCAAATGTACTTCCACCCAATAAAGCAATTAACTGTGTTTTTGAACGAGGGGGAGAACTCTTTAACTGAATAATATCGTTAATCTGAGAAGCTGGGCCTTTCACCTGGGCAGTCACCCGAATTGTTCTGACGGTTCCTAAACTACTCGCAGTCGGGCCTTCGGAAATCTCGGAGGAAAACGCCGAAGTTGGGGCTTGAAAACGAGTGGTTTCTGGAACCCGAGTCACCAGTCGCAAATCTAAAATCGGATTGAGTCCTTCTGAGGGAACAAAAATCGCTTGTTGAGGATAACCCCGATCTAAAATAAAACGAGTGGTGTAGAGGTTGAGGGCGCCGCCTGTGAGTTTAATTACACCACTGGGACGAATATCTTCTAAACTTTCTAAAGTCCCACTCAAGGCGATGCTACCTTCGAGGGAAAAGTTAACAATCGGAACACTCAAAAATTCACTCACGGGGGGAGTAACGATCTGAAGATCTTCTGCGAGTGTCAATCTAAAATTATTCAAACTAATCTTAACCGGCCCAGTATCCGGTAGTCCTCCCCCGGCAGCATCAGGAGAAGCAGCAGCAGCAGTAGGTACAATGATAGTGCCGTTTGAGAGGGTAATTCCGCCACCAATTTCGGGTCTTAATACACTACCATCAATGGCAATCATTCCGGCAGCATCTCCGACGTATAATTCCTCAACACCGACTTGTAAATTCGCCAGTTTGATCTGCAAGGGATTTTCTACATCGGGATCTTCTTCCTCGAAGGGAAAAATCAGAGGTAAAACCCCTTGAACCATAATATTTCCGCTTCCGGCTTCCCCCACTAATTCCCCTTCAATTCCATTAACGGTAATCCGATCGTTAACAAAGATTGCGGTTCCCGATAATCCCACAATCGATTGTTTGATGCTATCTACACTAATAATCCCTTCTTGAAGTTTTAACAACCCTTGAGGTTCAATAGAAATGCGGGCAATATTCCCATTGGAGTCTTGTTCCAAAATCCCGTCAATTTTCAACTCAAGCAACCCTTTTCCCTCAACCCAATCAACTTCAGGATTTAGTAAGTCAATAATATTAAAACCTTCATCTTGAAGATTGACTTGTGCTTGGAGTAAGTTACTACCCGGTGAAACTTCTGCAAAGGGCAAACGATAGGGAACTTGAGCTTTGATCCGAATCGGATCTTGTTCAGTCAGAAGAATTGTACTTCCTAAAAATAGACGAGCATTATTATAACTAAAACTCCCTCGGGCTTCTTTAATCGGTTCATCATTAAAAAGACCTTCAACAACAGTAAACTCTCCGGTGGCTTGCGGATTTACTAAACTCCCGGCGATATTCGCTCGAAAATTTAATTGACCATTAACATCAATATTAGGCAATTCTACAAAATTCTCTAACTCATCTTGGAGTTGTTCTAAGCGAATATTTTTAATCCGAAACTGTCCAGAAGGTTGCTGGGTATCTAACGCAAGCTGTCCTCGAAAATCATAAACCGTTTCACCGCTAGTCAATTGCAAAGGCAACACCCGCACCACGTTATCGCGATCTAAACTAGCATTCAGAATAAACTCATTCGCATCAAACCGCCCCCATGTCCAATCCCCGACATTATTGAGGGCAACTTTGGCGACGACTCCCGACGCTATCGAACCTTGAACCGCAATTTCTCCGCTAAATTTCCCTCTAACCGCTTCTAACGGAGGTAAAGGTTCTTCTTCGTCTTTGAGGAGTTGTCGGGCAAACAGGGCTTGAATTTCTTCAAAGCGTTGCAGTTGTTGAGTCAAAGTTGCATCGGGAGGTAAACCCACAGGTGTCGGAATCACATCGGCTGCGGTTCCATATTCAGGGGTTTTGAGGCCTCGGGCTAAATCACCGAGATTATAGAATTCTAAAGCAGATAAGACATCCTGTAACCTGCCACTGGGAATGTCAATTTCCGCTTCAAAGTCGGGGCGAGTTTCAGCAATATCACCTCCAAAGGGAACGGTAACACCTGGTTGTGTTCCGGCGGCTAAATCAGCGATAATTTCTTCTAAGTCGGCACGGGCGGCGATTAAAATTTCCGTTTCTCCGTAGACCAGTTCACCTTCGGTTAACTGAAACAGTCCATCTTTGAGGCCTATATTGGCGCTGAAGCGTTCTAAATCAATATAACCAAGGGCGGGGTCTTCTACGGCGATCGCTCCTTGTACGCCAATTTGAGTCGGATCAAGGGTTTCTAACTGGGAAACAGACAGATCAGCGGTGGCAATACCGCTAATTTCTCCGAGACCTTGTTCGGCTAAGGGCGCTAAACTCAGAATACTGAGGGGAAATTGTTCTAAATTAACAAGTAAATTCTCACCGACTGTTGTACCTTGGGCGATCGCTTCGTCTTGTCGAATCAGGAAACTTTCGGGTAAATATTGATCATTGAGAACCAGTTCAATCCGATCTTGAATTCCTGCTAAGGCTAAATTTACCCCACTGTTTAATCCAGCGCTGAGGCTTCCCGCGAGATTAGGATCAAACTCCAACTCTCGAACAATTAAATTCTCTAGACTTAAATCTCCGGTCAGTTGTAATGTTGATAGAGATCCGGTTACAGTCCCATCAAAGTTGACTAAACCTGCCAGTAAAGGCGAATCTCCGGCGACTTCGGGGGGAATATTGGCGAGTAACCGTTGTACGAGGGGAGACTGGAGGTTAAAGTCTGACAGCCGTACATCAACGTTGAGGTTTGAGATTTGCGGCACTCCGGTTCCTGAAAATTCTACCGCAACAAATCCATCCGCCCCAAATTGTGGGGATTCAAGTTTTTCAATTTCGACTCGTTCACCATCCCAATTAAACGCTGCTTCTAGGGGTTGTTTGATAATCGGAAGTTCTGTTAATTCTAACTCTCCCATTGCCCGAATGGTTTCGGGGTTGAGTTCGACTAAAGAACCACTTGCACTTAAACGACTATCGAGTATTCCCCGCAATAAAGGCATCGCTTCGGCTTGAGTAATTAACCCTTGTTGTAGTAAGGGTTGTAAAATATCTTGAGTTTGTGACTCGACGAGATCTGAAAATCGATTTAAAGCAATTTGATCGGCATTTATAATTGTTTGCCAACGTCCACTCAGGGCTTGACCTGATAATTTTACCATTCCCCCTGCTTGTCCCAAATCAACTAAACCATCGACATTAGCGGTAATTTGGGCGGGAGTAATATTAGCGATGTTTCCTGATGCGGTTGCTTGCAGTTGTAATTCGCCATTTCTAAAGTTTAGATCTTGAATTTCCCGATTAATATCCGGGGGTAAATTAGCGAACGGTAAACCGATATCAATTAAAGGTTCAAGGGGAACTTCCGAGGTATTAACATTGACTTGAAGTTGACCATTGGTTAACTGTCCTCTCGCCTCAACTGTTCCCCCAAAACTACCTAAATTAACTTGACTATTGACGGTGCCTGTGACTTGATCTAAATTATTTAAGCTACCGGAAAATAGGGCTTTTGCTTCTAGACTTCCGTTGCGAATATCAATATTTTGAATGGAATTGTTGAGATCAGGTGATAAGTTAGCAAAGGGTAAACCTAAATCAACTAAAGGATTTAATGGAATTGTGGAAGTATCAATCTCTGCTTGAAATAAATCTCCGCTTAAACGCCCGGATGCTTTGATCACACCGCCTGTATTTCCCAGGTTAACTAATGCTTCGGATCGCGCAGTAATTTGATCTAAATTGTTAATATTTCCTCGAATGGTTCCTTCTGCTTGTACGGTGCCGTTTTGAATCTCTAAATCTTGAATTTGTGTTTGAGTATTCCCAGGAATTTCTACTAAGTTAATCCCCGCATCAACAAGACGAGATAACGGTAAAGGTTCGGTGTCAAAGTTTGCAGAAAATGTACCTTGTCTAATTTGTGCATTGGCATTAATTGAACGATCTCCTAAATTGACTTGCAGATCGGTTTCGCCGCGAATTGCAGCCGGATCTAAGTTATCTAAATTTGCTGATAAATTTGCCTTCAAATCCAATCGTCCGTCGGATAGATTAATTCTTGAAAGATCAGATTTTAAATTCGATTCTAAGTCTGAAAAAAGTAATCCGAGATTCACTAAAGGTTCGAGGGCGACTTGACTGGCGTTAACGTTAGCATTCCAGAGTTTTTGTTGGATTTGTTGGGCGTTTATTGTAATATTTCCATCCGCAATTTGAACGGTTGAATTTAGCTTAGTTTGTTCTAAATCAGCTTGACCAAAAATGGGAGTGGTTGCTGTGGGTAAGGAAAATTCGGCTTCTCCTTTGAGATTTTCTAGGCTTCCTGAAATATCGGCTTCAGCCGAGACTGAACCCCAACGAAACGGCGAAATAATACCGTAAGATTCGACAATTGAATCTAAGCCAACATTATTAACATCTAAGTTAAAATTTATTTGAGGATTGAGAGGAGATTCTTGTTTTTGTTCTGTGGTTGGCGTTGAAGGAACGGGAAGTATAGTCTGGGGTTGAGTTGGGGTTTGTGGGGAAATTTGTGGCGGAATTTGGGATATTTCGGGTTTATTAATGGGTTCTATAACAACGGGTTGGCTATCTTGAATCAGTTGTTTTAATCCCTGGAGTTCAACGGTTCCTTTCCCGTTAATATTCCCGCCCGTTGCGGGTTGAATTTGGAGAGAATTAACGGTTACAATCGGATCAGATTCTAAGGAAAAATCGTCTTGGAGTTGGGCGGTAACTTGTAAGTTTGTGCTAAAATTATCGAGATTAACTCTATCGATTTGGGTGGGAGTAGTTGTATCAAGATCTAGCGTTAAAATCGGTTTCAAAAGGGTTCCCGTTAAACCAATATCGGTTCGTACTGTTCCCGAAAGGGGAAAAGGTAAATTAATCGGTTCTTCGGCTGCATTTTCAGCAATATCGAGGAATGTAGAAATTTGTGTCGGTTCAATATTAGCAGTGAAATCTAACTGAGTTTTTGATAAATCCAATTGCGGGTTAGCTGTGGCGGTTCCGCTCAAATTAACGTTAATATCTCCCAAACCCGTTGTTAATCTTTCAATTCTGGCTTGATTTCCCGCAAAGCGAAATTGAGCATTAATTGGCTGGACGGGTCGATCAAGATCGGTCACCTCAATTTGAATATCATCAAGACTGGCTTTTCCCGCAACTTGGGAAAGTTTAGAGTCTTCTAATTTTACAAAAATATTAGCATCAACCATTCCCCTTTGTAAAGCAAAATTAGGAGCCTTAATTAAACCCGTAAATTGGGAAACTGGGATATTATTGGCTCGTAATCTACCTTCAATATTAGTCTCGGGAGTAAAAACATTTGCTTGCACATAAAACGTTCCGCCCCGGGCAAAACTGCCATTTAAACGACCTTTAATCCGTTCATTATTTTCACTAACATCAACAACAGCCCGACTAATATTCAAAGGAATAACGACAGGCGAACCTGTCGCCACATAGGGGGTTAAAGTAACATTAGCATTCCTCAGTCCCACCGAGCCAAATTTAACATCAATGGGCGGGTCGCCTTCCAAATTTAATTCTGTTTGAATCCAGTCTCCCTCAGCATCTTCTTCGAGATAAACATCAGCATTAACTAAAGTAAGATCAAGATTTAGAGTTGGATTTGTGAAAATAGACGATAACGAAAACGCCACCTCAACCGCTTCCGTTGTAGCGTTACTGTCGCTCGTAGGGGTAGCTGGCATTACAGAACGACCAAAGCGAAGACTGCTCAGTGTGAACCGTTCAACAGGCCCAACCGTGACGGGGCGCTCAATAATACCCTCAACAATACCACCCACCATGGGCGCTAACTGATTTTGAATAAACCAGATGGCGGTCGTTCCCGCAGCAATTGTTGTTACTCCCAGTCCAACGCCTCCCCAAATCAAAACACGACGCCAGCGACGACGCGGAGAAGTCGATTCAGAGTTCGGGTCGGGAGAATTTGTCATTTCAGGGGTTTAGGTCGAAGGATATGGTAATTTAAGCGGGAAAGTCTAGTCCACCTAATCCCTGTTTATTTTTACGAGATTCAGTCAGATAATGCAAGTCCCAGAAGTAAGAATCCGCTTCACTTGATTTCAGATGACATCGGGATATTTTCTCAACAAAAGTATAAAAACTTTCTTAAGAGATCATGCCAAGATAGTAACTATAGGCTGTTGTTGTTGAATTTCCATGAAAGTCAGTGATTTGCTCAGACGTTATGAACAAGGCGAAATAGACTTCACAGGGATAGACTTACAAGGTGCAGATTTGAGGGGAGTTATCCTGATTGGGGTCAACCTCTCAAAAGCAAACCTAACCGGAGCCAATCTCAGTCGAGCCTTTTTGATGGGTGCGAACTTCGAGGGGGCTTGTCTCCATCGAACAAATCTCAGTTTTGTCAAAATGAATAAAGCTCACTTAGCAAAGGCGGATTTGACGAAAGCCAATCTCAGTGGGGCGTTTGTGGTCAGGTCAAAACTGTCTAAAGCTCAGATGAGTGGGGCGATATTGGTCGGGGCGAATTTACGAGCCTCAGCCCTAGTCAATGCGAATCTATGCAGTGCGGATTTGAACGGAATTAACCTCCGGGGAGCGGATTTAACAGGGGTGAACCTAAAATGGTCGAATCTGCGAGGGGCGAGACTTCAAGGGGCGAAGTTGACAGGACATTTGTTAACGGGGGTTAATCTGCGAGGAGCTTATCTCAACGGCGTGAATCTGGCTCAAGCTGAACTAGAGGGGGTGAATTTGAGTGAGGCGAAGTTGAATGGTGTGAATTTGACAAGAGCGAATTTAACGGGTGCGAATTTCAGTTTTGCTCAAATGCGAGCAGCACGGTTGAATGGAGCGAATTTAACCGGAGCGAATTTGGAAGGGGTTTGTTTAAAACGGGCGAATTTGAACTTTGCTCAATTATCGAATGCAGATTTAAGTGATGCAGACTTAACAGATGCTCAGTTAAAGGAGAATCAATTATATGGAACGTGTTTGACTGGGACGATTTTACCTGCATCTTTTCAAGACTATTTGCAACGAACATCTGGGATGTATTCTGTTTCTTCAACTCCCTTATCTCATCAGATGAGTGTCAGTTAATCCTGGATGAATTTTGCGGTATAGTATTAATCTGGGGAAATTTCTCTAACTTGGATTGATTGACAATTTCAGATTGATATGACGACAAATTATGGTATTGTTTTAGTCACGGCAGGTTCTCAAGTGGAAGCCTCCGCGATCGCTAAGGTATTAGTAGAATCTAAACTAGCAGCTTGTGTAAGTCTGGCTCCAATTCGTTCGATTTACACCTGGAAAGATGAAGTCTGTTCGGATGAAGAATGGCAACTCACTATTAAGACGGATTTAACTCAATTTGAAACATTAGAAGCCAAAATTCGTCAATTGCATTCCTACGAAGTCCCAGAAATTATTGCCATTCCGATTATTGCAGGTTCTTTGGATTATCTTCAGTGGATGGGTCAAACGATAAATTCTAGTTCGTTAAATTGATAGGAATTTATTACTGGGTAGAGAAAATTTTTTGCTTGTTGATTTTTGAAATTAAAGTATGAGAAAAGCATTTAAAGTTTTGGATATTTTTGCAGGAGCGGGAGGATTTAGTCTCGGGTTTAAAATGGCAGGGGGTACTCTTGTTGGAGGAATTGAAATTGATCAGTGGGCTGGAGAAACTCTAGCTTATAATCATCCTGAGACTCAAATAGTGATTCGGGATATACAAACGATATCCGATGAAGAAGCCATTAGTCTCTTTAAGTATAATAAACCCAATGTTATTATTGGTGGCCCTCCCTGCCAAGGTTTCTCTGTCTGTCGTCAAGGCAGAGGAGACGCAAAAGATCCTAGAAATACTTTATTTCAAGAATTTATTAGGTTTGGTAGTATTTTTGAGCCAGATCTAATGCTCATGGAAAATGTTCCTAACTTAGCTAAGATAAAAACTAAAAGTGATCAAGCAGTAATAGATATAATTAAAGATGAACTTATCAAACTTGGATACCATGTTGATTATAGCGTGCTAAATGCAACAGACTATGGAATTCCCCAAAATCGTCGTCGTTTATTTATCGTAGCGTCAAAGGTTAAAATTACTCACCCATTTCCACCATCGACTCACACAATAGCTTCACAAAGTCAGTTATCTTTCTGGGAAAACTCATTATTACCTTGCCCTACTCTTTGGGATGCAATTTCTGATTTACCAATTCTAGAAGCAGGTGAAGGCGCAGAGAAGATAAGTTACAGTAAACCTCCTGAAACAGACTATCAAAAAAGACTTCGAGGAAACTGCAAATTACTTTATAACCATAAAGCTATGAATCATACCAAACGGATGGTAGAACGGTTCTCTTCTATGTCGTGGGGAGATTCTTGTTCTGATGTTCCTGATCACTTGAGACCTCGAAAACGCAATTCAGATGAGATAGCTACTCTTGTTTATGATCAAAATAATCGCCGTCTTCATCCTTCTCGTCCATGTCATACATTGCCAGCTTCTTTTTATGCCAATTTCGTACATCCTTATTATAATCGTAACTTTACTGCTCGGGAAGGAGCAAGAATTCAATCATTTCCAGATCACTATTTATTTAGGGGAAAACCTACTGTTGTAAGTCATAAGTTATTAGCTAGAGAAGGGCGAGAAAATGAAAAGTTTTTATGTCAGTATAATCAAATTGGTAATGCTGTACCTCCACTTTTAGCTCAACAGATAGCTCATCATTTATTTGAACAGCTTTCTGGTTGCAAAGAGGATTTAAAAAAAGCAATTTAATATGGAGGCTTTTAAATGCTACCACATGGTGCCAATCTATCTCAAAAAGACAATCATAAAACTAAATATAAAGATGATATTTCCAAGCAATATTTATCAGAGATTAGAATCAAATATCAGCAGTGGCATGAACAAAACACATCACTTAAGGGTCCGCTAATTCAAAAGAACAATAACGACCAACAGATTTTAGAGTATCGAGTCAATTATCTTAATGATTATAAAGATTTCATCGATCAGCAAAAATATGCCGAAAAATTTGACTCTCGATCCAATTTGCATTCGACAGTGCTGGAAGAGTTTATGTATTATCTTTTTAAAGATCTGGTTGCTGAATTTTCAGAATATGCCTTAATCGGTAAATCGCACACCTTTAAAGATATTTTCTTTCTACCGTCTAGTTATAGAAATATGCTGAGATCTCCTCATGCTCTGATTGAGAGAAAAGATCATGACTTTGCAATTGGTGTACAAGTCGATGCGATATTGCAGTGTCGAGGACAGACAGAAAGAGAACATGATAGTTGGGATATTCCAGCAGTAGCAGTTGAATGTAAGACTTATTTAGATAAAACAATGCTACAAGATGCCTCAACAGCAGCACTTCAATTAAAAAATAAGAATCCTAATGCCTTGTATATCGTAGTAGCAGAGTGGTTGAAACTTACTAATGCAGTTAATTTGAGAAAATACCAGATTGATCAGGTTTATGTACTCAGAAAACAGAAAAATACAGATCGTGAATTTCGATACTTAGAAACTTATGTGAAAAATCCAATTTATTCAGATGTTGTCATCCACCTGTTTGAAACAGTTAGAGAATTTTTGAGTTACCCTTCGTGGGAAGGAGGAGTAAATTATGGATTACAGCGAGGTTACTTAATTTAACTTTTAAAGTAAAATCCCCCTGACCAGTTCATTAAGGATAGTAAACTGGCTTTGAGTATAACTTTTATCAGCAATTAACCGGGAGTTTCCACAGTTATATTTGAATCTAGGTTGATTTACTAGATGTAAGCAGACTTATTCTCACTCAACTTTTGATCTGACTTGCCAGATACTATCTTCAGATGATAAAAACGGTTTATACTAAGTTGAAGATAACTTTTTTATGAGGGCTTCAATGCGTGAAACGGTCTTTTAAAAAAAATACTTCCTTAAGTTGGTCTGCTGACACTGAATTAGTGGGATTAGTTTTGGCTCTGCGTCCGACTGGTGCGGATTTACTGTATCCTCAATATACTATCGGACTTCATGCCTGGTTTCTCGACCAAGTGCGACAAACAAGCCCCGATTTATCGGCTTATCTCCACGATGGAGAGTCTGAAAAACCCTTTACAATTTCGGGGTTGGAAGGTGCGCTAAAACTGTCGGGAAAACACTTACAATTACAACCAGAGCAGACTTATTTTTGGTCTATTACCGCTTTATCTAAGCCTGTAGTACAGTGGTTAGTGGAGTGGGTTAAATGTTTGCCGACCCAGGTTGAATTACGAAATGCACCGTTAACGATTCAATCTTGTCAAATGGCTTTAGCCCCAACGACTTATCGTCAACTTTTTGATGCGCCAACTCCCAAACCCGCTAAGGTTAATCTGAGTTTTATGAGTCCAACCAGTTTTCGGCGCAAAGGTCATCATTTTCCTTTACCTCTCCCTACAAACTTGTTTCATAGTTATCTGCGCCGTTGGAATGATTTTTCTAATCTTCCTGTTGAACAAGAGTCTTTTTTAGACTGGGTAGATGAGTCCGTGATTATTCAGCGCCATCAGATTGCTTCTACAAAAGTTGCGGCTGGAAAACGGGGAATGGTAACAGGATTTACCGGAGCAATTGAATTAAGTTTATCGAAGAAATCTTCTTTAGCTTCTACACAAAACCAACAACTATTTTATGCTTTGGGGCGATTTGCGCCTTATTGTGGAACGGGTCATAAAACGACTTTTGGCTTAGGACAAACCCGTTTTGAGTGGCAGATTGAGGAAACAGAAATGATTCCAACCAGTTCACAACAATTGGGTGAACGGATTGCCGAGTTAGCTGAACAGTTTACTATACAACGAAAACGGACGGGAGGAACTCGCACTCAAAAAATTGCAGAAACTTGGGCGACTATTTTAGCTCGTCGGGAAGACGGAGAATCTTTACAAGCGATCGCTGTAGACTTAGAAATGCCCTATGAAACGGTGAAAACTTATGCAAAACTAGCGCGTCGAGCCTTACGTCAACCTGATTAAACTTTGTAGTTTTAAGTGTCAGTTTTAAGTCTTTCATCTCAGGGTTTAAAATCGTGATTTGTACTGCAATTGAGAAAAAATTAACTCAATACAAGTTCCTTCACTAGAGTTTAAGTTCAGGGTTGCTCTCAACTGTTTTGATAAAATTTGTACAAGCTTCAGTCCTAATGAAGTTAAATTATCCCAATCGATATCCGGTGAAATTCCCACACCATTATCACGAACTTTTAAGTAGAGTTTGTGTTCTAAATCTTGATAAAATTCTACATAAACTTCTCCAGAGCGACCGTTAGGAAAAGCGTGTTTCAACGTATTGGTGATCAATTCATTGATTAACAAACCACAAGGAATAGCAGTTTCTAAGTTAATTTGAATAGGTTCTGCATGGATCACCGATTTCACTAACCCTTGGGTATCACCCAATGAGAAAAAGAGATTTTCAACTAAACGAGGTATATAATCTCCAAAGTTAACTTGTCTTAAATCCGTTGATTGATAGAGTTGATCATGAATTAATGCCATACTTTGAATGCGGGTTTGACTATCGGAAAATAAAGCGAGCAAACTTTCATCTTGAATAGCATCTGATTGTAAATCGAGTAAATTAGAAATAATATAAAGGTTGTTTTTAACCCGGTGATGAATTTCCCGTAATAAGACTTCTTTTTCTTTTAATGAAGCTTGCATTTGTTCTTCAGCTTGTTTGCGTTCACTAATATCTCGCACAAAGCAAAAGTTTAACTCTCGCCTTCCAAAGATGAGGTGATTAACAGTAATTTCAACCGAAAATATCCGACCACAAGCGGTACGATGACGACTTTCAAAAGCCATAGAACCTTGTAATTGAATATCTTGCCAATGTTGGAGCCAAAC
The DNA here is from genome assembly GCF_000169095.1 of Lyngbya sp. PCC 8106. Taxonomy (GTDB): domain Bacteria; phylum Cyanobacteriota; class Cyanobacteriia; order Cyanobacteriales; family Microcoleaceae; genus Capilliphycus. Next base: position 287,244 of record NZ_AAVU01000001.1, on the reverse strand, counting down.
TTCTGGGGTAAAGTCAGGATCGATATCGTAAACTGTCATTTGTAGGAGTTCTTCTCGAGAATATCCTAGCGACTGACAAGCGGCTTCATTGACATAGAACAAACGAGCATTTTGATCAACCCAAAATACAGAATAAATGGCTCGATCTACAACAAATTGAGTGAGTCGTAATGTTTCCTCAACTCGTTGACGTTCTAATGCACTGACAAAAACTTCACCAATTAATTTGAGAATATTAATACTGGCTTCTGTCCAAGTTTGAGGCTGACGAATCGCATTAAATTCTATAAACCCAAAGAGTTGACTACGAGACACCATCGGAACGCAGAGAATGGATTGGATTGATTGTTTTAGCCAGATGTTTTTTTCCCGACTTGCAGCGAGAGAAAGATCCTCAATATTAGCAATATTTATGACTTCAAAATTCCTCAGCTTTTCAAGGACATAGGGAAAATATTCAAACTCAAAATTTTGTAAGTAATGGCATTTTGATTCAATGTCAGTTGCACACCATTGATGGGTATTGCTGATCTGCTTGCCCTCTTCTGAAACTAAATAAATATAACCACAATCAACCTGCATAAACTGACACATTCGTTGTAAGGCGGCTTGAATTCCACTCTCAATTTCGTGAGCATTAAGATTAATAAATTGGGTGGAAATACTGGTCACAAGTTGTTCGAGTTCAACTCGATGCTGAAGTATCGTTTCCGCGTGTTTGCGTTCACTAATATCTTCGGCAATTCCCGCAACTCGATAAATTTCTCCCGCTTCATTCCGAATGGGAAAAGAACGATCACGAATCCAGCGAATTTCACCTTCAGGGCGAACAATTCGATATTCTAAATCTTGATTAGATTGAAACTTTTGAGTCATTTTTCTTAAAACTGACTCCCGATCTTGGGGATAAATTCCTTCAGTGAGAGAAGATAGAGGTTGATTGTAGACTTCTTGGCGAGAACGACCCCAGATTTTTTCATAAGCAGGAGAAACATAAATGGCTTGCTGTTTTTGAGGGTCAATCATCCAAAAAATACTTTCTATATTTTCTGCGAGTTGACGAAATCTTTCTTCACTCTGTCTCAATGCTGTTTCCGCTTTAGCGCGATCGCAAGTTTCTAAAGCTAAAGAGGTCACGTAGGCTAAATAAGCTGCAAAGTTTTGTTCTTCTAAGTGCCAATTTCGTAGAGATCCAGTGTGTTCTAAGCAGATAATTCCGACGATTTTACTTCCAGAATAGATCGGAACATCTATCATTGATGTAATTCCGATGGGAAGCAGATAAGTTTCAGAAAAATCTTTAGTTCGAGGATCGGTTTGAGCATTTTCAACGGCAATAAATTGTTCAGTTTCAATGGTTTTAAAATAATTTGGATAATCAGAAATATAAATTTTTTGACCGTTAGAATGCTTGTTAAGTAAGAGTTCATACAGATTAACACAGTTAATTTTTGAGTGTTGCTGATTGTAAAACCAGATTCCAACTCTATTAATATTTAAAGTATGAGCAGCAATTTGAGTGATCGTTTGTAGTGCTGCTTGTAGATTACCGTTATGAATATCTGGACATTTAAACAATTCCATCATCACTACTTGTTGAAATTGTAAATGTACTTTACGCAGTTCTCGCTCTTTCTGTGCTTGCTTACGCTGAGTAATATCTGAAACAACCCATAAAATATGAGGTTTTCCACTCAATTCAATCCATTCTCCAAATACTTCAATCTCAATAATATTTCCTGTTTTCGTTCGCCATTGGAGTTCTTGATGTTCAATTCTTTGATGCTGTTTTAAGTCTTGAATAATGTGAGTACGTTCTTCAAGATTATCCCAAATATTTAGATCTAAAATACTCCGACCAATAAGTTCTGATTTGGAATAACCAATCAGTCGAATAAAGCTTTCATTGACATCAATAATTTTACCCTCTTCTGGAGAACTGAGTTTGATTGCTAAGGGTAAATTTTGAAAAGCTTTTTTAAATTTTTCTTCTGATCGCTGTAGTTCTGCTGTTCTTTGTTGGATTCTAAGTTCTAACTCTTTATTTTTTTGTTTTAACTGTTCACATGAAGCCCTTGAATTTTTGACGATTTTAGTAAAATAATCCGCTAAAATTTGGATTTCTTTTATTCTGAATCCTTTCAAATTTTCAAGAGAATACTCTGGGTTAAACTCTGTTATTTCTGAGGTTGCTTGACAGAGTTTATGCCAAGCTTTAGCAATCCAATTAGAGGTTAAAATAGCGGTAACTATCGCTATAAATAGCCCGACAAAACTAAGGATTATTGTTTCATCAATATAATAATTATTGATATTCTCTAGAAGTTGCGATTTTTGTAGGAAAATCACAATGACTGATATTGTTAAGGCTTGAAGAATAAAAGAGAATAATAATATTCTTCGCAGGGAAATTAGGGAAGTCTGTAAGTTAATTTGATGGATAAAAGTTTTTAACACTATGATAGAATTAAAATTAAAAGAATAAAGACTAGCAGAACGTTATATTTTCGTTCTACTGAGTCCAAAAAACAGGTGTTGACTTGTTACGATTTAAGCATCAAGTGCATGGGCTTTTAGTTCTTCTAAGGTGACATATTCTAATGCAAGTACGTGAGTTGATTTTAAGCGTACAAGCGGCGCAACTCCTGCATCAAAAGCTTCTTTCCAACGTAAAGCGCACAAACACCAACAATCCCCAGGTTTCAAACCGGGAAATTTAAACACAGGATTGGGAGTCATTAAATCATTTCCTCGGGAGCGAGAAAACTCCAAAAATTCTGCTGTAACTTGAGCGCAAACAATATGAGCGCCCATATCACCCGAACCTGTATTACACATTCCATCCCGATAAAATCCCGTCATCGGAGAAGTACAACAGACTTCTAGTTCATTCCCTAATACATTAGTTGCAGACATCGCCTCATTTTTAGAAATTGAATTACTTTTAGTAGTTTAACATTATTATTCCTACTCTATTTTAAGAAACCTTATACCTTGTTTAAAGATGATTACTCGTTCATTGTCTTGTAAGTCGAAACAGCAGAAGGTGAACTGCGATTGAGATAGCGGAAAATCCAATACTTAAACACTGCATCTAGAATCACAGGAAAGGTAGCAATAAACAGAAAGTTAAAATCTCGATTTTCCGGGAGTCCAAAATGTCTTGATATACTCTCAAGAATAACTTCCCATCCGTGAGGAGAGTGGAAACCCACAAACATATCAGTTAAGAGAATAATAATAAAAGCTTTCGCACTATCACTTAAACCATAAATCAGATCACCGAGAAAAGATTTCAGAATTTCTAATTCTCTTTTATTGGTGTAGATAATAATTCCAAAGGTAATTATTGAGAACAAATCTGCAAATATATTTTTAATAGCAGTATTTCCTAATGATTGATATTCCTCAGCAATTTCAATGGCTTTTTCTTGAACTTGTTCTTCTATTTCTTCGGGTTCAATTTGCGGAGTTAAACCGATCATATTTTGAAACTCTAACCGTTCTTTGAAACGGTGTAACTCCATATAAGCTTCTTCTTCTAAATCGAGATTCATAAAAATCGGAGCATTTTCTTCCTCAGAAACAAAAGTATCAACAATCGGCCCAACTACAAAATTTTTGGCTAGTTGTTGAGTTAAAAGAGGAACTAAAATCAGAAGTAAAATAAACCGAACAGAAATAATTGTTTTAACTTTGGACTTGCGATAATTTTTAATAACTTCTTCTTCCGATTCAGGATTCAACTCGCGGCGGATTCGGCCTACTGTTCGCAAGAGAGAGCGAGGTAAAAAACTCATTTCCGAACCCACTGTTAGTTCATCCGCTAATTTCTTTTTGTCCTTAGAAGAATTAGAAGCTTTAACTGTATCAGAATTTTCATTGAGAACGGGAGTATTTTCCTCGTCCATACTCTTAGCGAGCGAAACCGATTGTTGTGAATTGTTTTTAATTTCAACCAGAGAAGTTGATTCAATAGGTTGATTTTGGGGTTTCGGTTGAGGCTTTGATGGAGAATACTTACCAATCACCGAATCAATAAAATCCAGTTTTTCACAAATGAGAGAAACATGATGGGGTAATTTGAAATCATCCATCGACAAATCCGAAGACAACGAGCCATTCATTTCCTTAGAATTCAACGGTTCCGACCAGCCCAAAATTGAACGACTGGTGTTAAAAACAACCAAACGAGTTTGAATAATATTCAGACATTTTTTTAGCTCAGAATCAAAATAAGATAAGACACGATCGCTATATTCAGTTGAATCCTTCGTGATTTTTCCACCGTGAAAATGTTCATCTTCAATTGCCTTAATTCTCAACGCAGCATCATAAGCTTGATCTAAAGCCCGATCAGGCGTATCTTTAAACCAGCTATTGGCACGACGCAGAGCGTATTGAATCTGAGTCCAGGTCGAGGTTTTCATAAATCAAGTGCTAGCAAATGTTAAGCAAAGGAAGAACGTGCTAATGTGTTGGGGATCTTAACAAATTTATAGATAGAATAGTGGCTGCTTTGTCTGTGTGGATAACAGGAAAAACTCGCAGTGGCAAAACAACTCGCTTGATCGAGCAGTTTGGGGAGTGGAGTCTTGATCTCCAGTCTGATCTGATCTTAACAGTCCCTCCAGTTAGTAGGTCAAAAGCCGCTCTACACCAAAGACAGCCTCAACGAGTGACAGCATTAATCTTAGCCGCTAATAGTGACAACCGATTGATTCTCCTCGATCGCATCTGGGAAACTCACCCCAAACTTTCCGCATTTCACTCAACAACACCGTTGGGTTTATTGCAGGATGAAGTCACTCTATTTTGGCCGTTACTGGTGCAGTCATTGAACCTCAAGGCTCAATTTCCGGTCAGACTACGCCCCGAAACCGAACAGGAACTTGCAACCCTGCTTTGGAGTCAAGAACTCGAAAGCGGCCAACTCGCCCGAGCAGGAGTCAGCCCGGATCGGATCGTGCGTCAAACCCTCGACTTAATGCAGCTTGCAGCGATGAGCGGTAAATCTGTTGCCGAAATTCCTCGAATTTTAGCACAAGGATTTGGCTCGTCAGACGGATCAGATTCCCTTTATTCCTGCATCGGTCAATTGCTCGTTCGTTGGCGAAATTGGTGTCTAGATCGGGGATTTCTCACCTACAGTATTGTCACAGAACTCTACTGGCATTTGTTAGCGAGTCCCACCTATCAACAACACCTGATTCGTCGCTATCAAATGGTTTTGGCTGATGATGTCGATGAATATCCCGCCATTATGCGCCATCTGTTTGAGTTTCTCTTAGAAAACGGAAAAATGGGAGCATTTACCTTTAACCCCACCGGATCAATTCGCTTAGGGTTGGGCGCCGATCCCAACGATCTCGCCGAGTTACAATCCCGTTGTCAGATCGAATCTTTGGATTTGTCCTCCGGTTTAGCCCCTCTGCTTTTTGAACCGATTGTCAGTAGTGTAATCGACAGTAACATTGGACTCGCCGAACTATCCTACTCATTATCAGATGTTCGTTTGATTAAAACCCAGTCGAGGGCTGATTTACTTCGACGCACTGCTGAAGCCATTATTGAAGCCATCCACACCCAACAGGTTCAGCCTCAAGAGATCGCTGTTATCGGGCCAGGTTTAGATGCGATCGCTCGCTATACCCTACGAGAAATTTTAAGTCATCAGGGAATCGCTGTAGACTCCCTCCAAGAACAACGACCTTTATTGAGTTCTCCTCTCGTTCGAGCATTACTAACGCTGTTAGCCCTGGTCTATCCCGATTTAGGGCGGTTAGTTGAACGAGAAGCGATCGCCGAAATGTTAGTGGTTTTAAGTGGGGTGAAGCGGCATTCAGACCCCGCTAATCAGACGGAGGAGTTGCCCTCGCCTCCCTTATCGACGATTGATCCAGTCCGAGCGGGTTTACTGGCCGATTATTGTTTTCGTCCTCATCCTCAACACCCAACACTGCTAGAGGTTACAGCGTTTCCCCGTTGGGATAGATTGGGATATAGCGCCACTCAAACCTACAATCAGATTTTGCAGTGGATCAACCAACAACATCAACAATATCAACAACGTCTGATTCCGAGTCCTGTTTCTTTGCTGGATCGCGCCATTCAACGCTTTTTTATCCCAACCCAGTCTCTACCGTCTGATCAACTCGCCGTGTTACGAGAATTGATGGAAACCGCTATTCATTATTGGGAAGTAGACGCCAGACTCCACCCACAAACAACCAGAGAGACTTCTAGCGAAACCATTCGTTCTTTTATTCAACTGTTGCGACGGGGAGTGGTTAGTGCAAATCCCTATCCCGTGAAACCCGTTATTCCGACGGGGGCTGTAACCTTAGCCACAATTTTTCAATATCGCGCCAACCGCACCTCCCATCGTTATCATTTTTGGCTGGATGTGGGGTCGCCCTTGTGGTTGAGTGGGGGAGCGAGTACCCTATGGGGTGCGCCTTTGTTTTTGCAAGAATGGTCGGGAGATTTATGGACACCGGAAGATCAGATAAATGCTGATACACAACGATTGCATCGAATTCTGCTAGATTTATTGAGTCGAGTTCGCGATCGCTTGTATCTTTGTCATAGCGATCTTGCTGTTAATGGTCAAGACCAACTCGGCCCTCTTTTACCTCTTGTTCAAGCTTTGTGTGACTTAAATTTAGTTGATGTCTTTATAGAGTAAATGGGGAACACTAGAAACTGTGTAAGAATTGAGGATTGTTAATGGGGAATTAATTCTTTATTTAGGCTACATTATCACAACTGATTGTCTTCCCGAAAAGTGCAATCTGATTCGATTGGTTAACTTAGTTATGAATCAAAAGAAATTATGAAGGATCAGAAATGATGATTCATAAGAATTCATAACTCATAATTTATAATTCATAATTCATCACTCATAATTCTGTTGACTCTCCCATTTTTAGTTTAAACTCGTTTGATTCTCCCTCGTGCCAATTTTTTGTTCAATCAGACTCGCAGACAAAAAGATAATGATTAACATTAAAGGGTTAAATTACCTAATTCAACTGCTAATTTTTTTAGTGCTTTGTAAAGACATTAGAGATATACTTTTTCAAGTTATAGCTAAATCTAGATGCCCCAAAAATTATCAATTTCCCTGATAAATTTCAATCCTAAAGATGTTAATTGGGATAAAGTTTGAGAGAATTAGACTAATATTGATCGCTAATTCACAGTTAAAAAACCTGAGAAATTATTCTGTCTAAATCAAAATCAAATTTTGTTTAAGGTGTGGATTCCCTCTCTAAACTAGAAATCTAGAAGACTATTTTCGAGGGGTTTTCAACCAAAAATCGTGAGATTAATTTTCACAAATGAGTCGGTAAATTAGGTAAATTAATAGGAGGTTAAACTATGACCAGTGTAGGGGTAGGTTTCACTACAGTTGCAGCAGATCTCGTTAGTCGGGATGGGAATTTTATTATTAATCCGTTTACAAATTTACCCATTTTAATTGAGATTACGGAAACCGAATTTACAAGCGGAGGTCAAAGTGTTTTTCAGACTTTCAACTTCTCAAATCGCATCCAAAACGAAGGCTTAGAATTTGAAGAAGATCTCGAAATTGAGGAGATTTTTGGGACAACTCTACCCGGAGGAGTAACAGGTGTCCAGTTTGTCTCATTAACCAGTCTTCCTCCGTTTGCGGGTACTGATACCCTCAATGGTGGAGGTGGGGATGATACCACGGGTGGAGGTGGCGGGGATGATACCACTGGCGGAGGCGGAGATGATACCACTGGTGGAGGTGGGGATGATACCACTGGCGGAGGCGGAGATGATACCACTGGCGGAGGAGGCGGGGATGATACCACTGGCGGAGGAGGCGGTAATGATACCCTCCAAGGGAATGAAGCCCCGATCGCAGTAAATGATCAATTCCAGACTAGCCAAGCCGATCCCGTCTTTTTTAACGTCCTAGAAAATGATATAGACCCCGATGGAGATCCTCTCAGTATTGGGACATTCACACAGACTCAAAATGGTACACTAACATTTGCCGGGGCAGGAATCTTTACCTACGAACCCAACCGCGAATTTTTTGGTACAGATGGCTTTAGTTATACCGTCACTGACGACACCGATACAGACTTAGCTGAAGTCGTGATTAATGTTATTCCTCAAGATCTGCCGATTTTGATCGAAGGCATTGGCAAAGGAACTGTCGAAGATGATAGCATCACAGGCTCATCTGGTGAAGACGTTATTGATGGTTTAGAAGGCAACGACAGCATTTTTGGTTTAGCTGGAAATGACCAAATTCAAGGTAGCGAAGGCATTGATTTTCTGTTTGGAAACACCGATAACGATACGTTGGAAGGGGGAACAGGTAATGATCAAATTTATGGCGGAAAACAAAGCGATCGCTTAGTCGGCGATGATGGCGATGATGGTTTATTTGGGAATTTAGGCGAAGATACTCTACTCGGCGGTCAAGGTCGAGACGTGATGTATGGCGGACAAGCCAACGACTCTCTACGAGGCGGTTTAGATGATGACCTGGTTTTGGGCGATAAAGATAATGATGTCGTTTGGGGAGATGAAGGTAATGATAGCGTTTATGGAGGCAGTGGCGAAGACCTGATTTTTGGCAATGATGGCGCTGACTCATTGTTAGGCGATAACGGAAACGATACCATTTTCGCGGGAACCGGTTCAGATACAGCTTTAGGGGGAGAAGGGAATGACCAAATTTCCGGTGAACTAGGATCAGACTTTTTGTTTGGGGGAGAAGGCGCCGATACCTTAGCAGGGGGTACTGGAAGTGATACCTTTGCGATCGCCGAAGGAACAGGGGGTCAAAGTATTGAAGAAGCCAATATTGTTCAAGACTTCCAACCCGATGACTTTATTGGGTTAGCCGGAGGGTTGAACTTCAGCGATCTTGATATTTCTCAAAGTAGCGAAAACGCCGGAGATACTATTATTCGTCGAGGGGAAGAAGGAGAATTTTTAGCCGTATTGCTGGGGGTTGATAGTGGAAGCTTGAGTGAAGATAACTTTGTTTCCGTTTCCCTCGATAATTTACCGACACCTCCAACCCCAACACCTCCAACCCCGACACCAACACCTCCGACACCGACACCAACACCAACCGATACACCGACACCAACCCCAACACCCGATCTGACACCAACACCCACACCCGATCCAACACCCACCCCAGATCCGACACCCACACCCGATCCAACACCCACCCCAGATCCAACCCCAACACCCGATCCAACGCCAACACCCGATCCAACACCCACACCGCCCCCCAACCGTCCACCTGTGGCGAATGATGATGTAGTTAAAAGAAACCAAGATCAACCCGTTACCTTTAACGTCCTGACCAATGATACCGACCCCGATGGCGATGTTATTCAAATTACAGCCTTTAGTCCAACAACAGGCGGTGAACTGATCAACCAAGGTGGGGGCGTCTTTACCTATGTTCCTCAATCAACGGGTTCTACGGGAACCGACGCCTTTACCTATACAATTACTGATACTGGCAATCGAACCGATACAGCGTTAGTAACACTTTCCGTCAATCAGCCGCCACAACTACCAAATAATCAACTCTTAGTAGTAGACTTAGGCGATCCGCAAGCGACAACGATTAGCCGAGATATTTTATTAGCCGTCGATCCTGACGATCCCCCCAGTGAAGTCGAGTACATCATCACCCAAGGAACTCAACGAGGGGACTTACTACGACTCGGAACCCAAACTCAAGCCTTGCGAGTTGGCGATCGCTTTACTCAGGAAAATATTGATAACGGTTCCATTCGCTTTGATGGTGATGGCCCTGCCGGAGAAGATGGATTCTTATTTGCCGTTACAGATGGTATTGGGACTCTACCCCAAGCATTATTTAGTATTGCTTTGGTTGATCGGACGTTAAATACAATCCCCGGAAAAGCAACAACCGGAGGTGACTTAGGTGAAGCGATCATCGGTACAGACGTTGATGATACCATCTTGGGGGGCGGCGGCCGCGACGTGATTCGAGGCTTAGACGGTAATGACTCCCTCGATGGCGGAACCGGGAATGATGTGATTGACGGGGGTTCTGGCGATGATGTTCAGTTAGGTCAAGAGGGGAATGATTCTCTCGTCGGAGGATCGGGGAATGACTTACTCGATGGCGGGGCTGGTATCAACACCCTCCAAGGCAATGACGGGAATGATGTCTTAATTGGTGGAAATGAAAGTAACATACTCGACGGTGGAAAAGGTAATGATAACCTCTCCTCTGGACTCGGAAGTGATTCTCTAGTCGGCGGAATTGGCGATGATACGGTTAATGGGAATGCAGGTGATGATACCCTACGCGGAGACCAGGAGGATCCGACGCTTCCGGGTGGTAACGATCTTGTCCTGGGGGGTGCGGGTCGTGATTTTATGCGGGGTGGAGAAGGTGACGACACGATACTCGGTCAAGATAATAGCGACGTAATTTATGGCGATCGGGGGAGTGATTCGATTTCCGGCGATCAAGGAGATGACATCCTGGTAGGAGATACAGGAATTAGTTCTCTGAGTGGAGGTAATGACACCATCACTGGAGGAGTCGGAAATGACAGTATCTTTGGAGAAAAGGGCAATGACTCCTTGATTGGGGAACAGGGTCAGGACTCGATTTTTGGTGGAGATAATGATGATGTGATCTTTGGACGGGAAGATAATGATCTGATGTTCGGAGATGCCGGAAATGATACAATCCGAGCGGGAATTGGAGATGATACTCTTGCCGGAGGCGCAGGGGGTGATCTGCTGATTTCAGATGCTGGAAATGATGTTTTCTACTATCTCAATCCCGGTGAAGGGGTTGATATTATTAATGACTTTGATCAGGTAGGTAATGATCAGTTCTTGATTGTTTCGGGAACGAGTAATTTCCCCGGTTTGGTTCCCAATGTGGGTACATCTACACCGTTGCAAAGCATTATTATCAGTAGCTTAGGTTCAGAAGGGGATGATATTACCGGCCGACAGTTGATCATCTTCCAAGATACGTTTGATGATGTTCAGGCGGTGAATTCTCAACTCAAAAACCAAAATGGTTCTAATGATAGTTCGGCATTAATTGTCTATCGAAATAACCTCAGTTACTCTGGTTTTTCGGGTAGCTATGTTCTCGCTTTTGATCCGGATCTCAGTGATGATAGTTTACCTGCTTTTGATTTGGGAATTCTCTCATCTATTGATCCGTCAACCGACAATATTAGTACGATTATTGCTGCGGATGACTTCACGATTATCTAGTTGAATTGGGGGGTGATTTGTTAGCACTTTTACTCAAAGAAGTCTAACTAATCCCCCTTTTTTGAAAAGCTGTTTTATGTACTCAGATTTACAGATAAATTGTTAGAAAAGGAGTTAAAAGGATGACCTCTACAGGTGTTGGTGTTTCAGAAACTTCTGCGGTTGTTGCCCGACGAGTACAACCCAGTAATCGATTATTATTTGTCGGAGAAGTTGCTGTTCTTGTTCCCACAGATACACCGGGTATTGTTCAGAGTATTAGTCCACCAGAATTAGGGTTTGGAACATTAGTAAACCAAGCTGGACAGTTGGTTTTTGTTCCGAATCAAAACTACCTCGAAGCGATATCGGTTGAAAACGGACAACTGATTGTTTTAAGACCCGTAGAAGATGGTGGTTTTGAAACCCTCGCTGGAGATGGTGGAGATGTTGAACAGGGGCCGGCGGGTTCGTTTCTGTTTACCCCGGATGACTTTACTCTCCCGGAACCCACACCCGCACCAGAACCCACACCCGCACCCGAACCCACACCGACACCTGACCCGGAACCTGACCCGGAACCCAACGCTGGCCCGGAACCTGATCCTGATCCTGAACCCGATCCTGACCCTGAACCTGATCCTGACCCTGAACCTGAACCTGAACCAGAACCAGAACCTGAACCAGAACCCGAAGAACCTGAGTTTATTTTTATTCAAGGCGCAGGGGTAGGAACTGAAGACGGTGACTCGATTTTAGGAAGTGAGTTCAACGACAATATTTCTGCACTTGATGGCGATGATACCGTTTTTGGTTTAGCCGGAGATGACATTCTCAGTGGGGATGCGGGCGATGATGTGATTAACGGAAATCAGGGTAATGATGGTATTCAAGGCGGTGAAGGAAATGACTGTCTGCGAGGGGGTCAAGGTAATGACTTTATTTTAGGAGATGCAGGCGATGACTCTCTATTTGGCGATAAAGACTCTGATACTTTGCTGGGTGGAGTTGGCGCCGATAGTATGTATGGGGGTCGCGAGAATGATAGTTTAATTGGTGGAACTGGGGATGATGTTCTCTTTGGCGACAAGGGAAATGATACCGTTGTTGGCGGTGAGGGAAATGATTCTGTTTCTGGAGGGGATGAAAATGATGTCCTGTTTGGAAACTCAGGAACCGATCTCCTTGATGGCGGAATTGGCGATGATCAGCTTTATGGCGGTCAAGGGGATGATAGTGCGATCGGGGGCGATGGTAATGATATTATCTTCGGGGATATTGGCAATGATACGGCTTTCGGAGGAACGGGGAACGATCAAGTTCTCGGAAATCAGGGTGATGATGTTCTCAGTGGTGATATTGGCGCCGATGCGATTTTTGGCGGTCAAGGCGAAGATATTCTCAATGGGGGTAGAGGCCCCGATACCTTGTCCGGTGATATCGGTAATGATCTGTTAATTGGGGGTCGCGGCGCTGATGTTGTCACAGGTGGTGAAGGAAGGGATATTTTCTCTATTGGTTTGGTTCTCAATCAGTCTGAGTCTGGTGGGAGTATTATTATCGGGACAACAGGCGGTCAAACCCTTGATCAGGCAGATCTTATTACAGATTTTGAACAAGGTGTTGATCAAATTGGGTTAACAGGGGGACTGGTTTTTGAAGATCTATTAATAGAAGGGCGAGATAGCAATACGGTTCTAATTGATAAAAATACAGGTGAGTTTTTAGCTGTTCTCCAAGGGGTGAGTAACGCGAATTTCACCAATACAGATTTTATTGAAAACCCTGATAGTCCGATCATACCCGAACCGGAACCGACACCTACTCCAACAGACACACCTACTCCAACAGATACTCCAACACCGACTCCAACAGATACACCTACTCCGACTCCAACACCGACAGATACACCTACTCCGACTCCAACACCAACAGATACACCTACTCCGACTCCAACAGATACACCCACTCCGACACCGACTCCAACAGATACACCCACACCCACAGATACACCCACACCCACAGATACACCCACACCCACAGATACACCGACACCAACAGACACACCCACTCCGACACCTAGTGCTGGGCCTTCACCAGCGCCCACTCCGACACCCCCTGCTCCCACCCCTCCTCCGGCTCCTACTCCTACACCCAGTACAAACTCTCTAGAACTCGGCGATGACAGCTTAGAATCAACACAAAATACCCAACTGACTATCAGTAAAACTGCACTGTTAGATAATGATTTAGCAGCAGGTGAACTGATCGATATTCTAACAATTAGTCTGTTCGATAGTAGTACAGAAAATGGCGGAACAGTTACCAATAATGGTCAGTCGTTAGTTTATACTCCCCCAGAAGGTTTTTCGGGTACAGATTCGTTTACTTATACTGCTGTTGATAGTAATCTTCAAACCGGAACCGCAACCGTTTTTATTAATGTTGAGGTCAATAATGATCCGCCGAATTTAGATCTTGATAGTACAGCAGAGGGAACGAACTTAACGACTACTTTTACTGTCGGACAGTCGGCGGTTTCTATCGGAAATCAAGTTAATATTACCGATCCAGATAATACGAATTTGGTTTCCGCAACGGTAACACTGACCAACCCTCTAGATGAGGGCGAAACGTTATCTTTTACAGGTGCTTTACCCAGTGGAATTACCGTCGGTGATTTTAATCCAGAAACGGGAATCATTACGTTAACGGGAACTGCACCTATCGCCACTTATGAAGGCGCAATTGAGCAAATTGTCTACAATAATACTGCGGATACTCCTGATACAGCAGACCGTGTTGTTGAGGTGGTTGTTAGTGATGGTATCGAGAATAGTGATGTTGCTGATGCAACCATACAAGTTAACTTTCCACCGGAGTTGGATTTAGATGAAACCGCAGATGGAACAGGCTTTAATGCTAGTTTTACAGAGGGAGATGCGGCTGTTAATATTTCTAGTTCTGTAAGTATTGCTGATTTGAATAATCCTAATCTGGAATCGGCGACAATTGCGATTATCAACTTACAAGATGGTGATGCTGAAAGTTTATTAATTAGCGGAAGTTTACCGGATCAAATTACTTCAGACTTTAACACATCTACGGGTATTCTGTCACTGACAGGTAGCGCACCATTGGAAGATTATCAAACCGCAATTGAACAAATTGTTTACCAAAATACCTCGGAAAATCCAAGTGATACAACTCGTTTAATTGAGGTGACAGTTAATGATGGTTTGAGTGATAGTAATATTGCGGTGACACAACTTGAGGTTATTCCAGTTAATGATCCACCGGAACTGGATCTTGATACAACTGCAACCAATACCGACTTTACGAATACCTTTACCGAAGATGGAGGCGGGGTTACTATTGCAAATTCGGGGAATGTTGGTATTGTCGATCCGGATGATACTAATATTGATTCGGCGACCGTTTCTTTGAGTAATATTTTAGACGATACTGATGAGAGTTTGTCGGTTAATGGGATGTTACCGGGTGAAATTACTTCAAATTACAATAGTGAAACCGGGGTTTTAGATTTAACCGGATCGGCAACGTTAGAGGAGTATCAAACCGCTATTGGTCAAGTAGTTTACAATAACCCCTCTCAAAATCCAAACACCACAACTCGCACTATTCAAGTGTCTTTAAACGATGGTGAGGTTGATAGTAATACGGCGACTTCCAGCATTAATATTATTGCTGTTAATGACCCGCCTTTCTTGGATGTAGATACGACTACAGACGGTACAAACTTCGCTACTATTTTTACAACGGATGGAACGGGGACAGCCGTTGTTAATGTGGGGAATACCAGTATTGTTGACCCAGATAATACTAATATTAACTCAGCAACAGTAACCTTAGTTGATCTTCTAGATGGTGAAAATGAGCGTTTGTCGGTCAGTGGATTACCTGGAGTAACAGCGAATTATGAGCGTTCAACGGGTATTCTAAATATTACTGGAAGTGCAACTTTAGCACAGTATGAAACGCTACTTGGACGAGTCATTTACAATAACATAGATCCCAATCCAGATTTAAGCGATCGCACCGTTCAATTTGTTTTGAATGATGGCGAACTAAACAGCAATACTGCAACAACGCTGGTGGAAATTAACCGTCCTCCGATAGCTACTGATGAGCGTACTTTTATTACGAATAACAGAGATCCATTCATCATTGATGTTCTCGCAAATGATAGCGATCCTGATGGCGATCCGTTAACAATTACTTCTATAACAGGTGTCGGTACTAACGAGGTAACTACCGATGGTACGCTGATAGAATATATTCGGCTCGGTACTCGGGGATTCGGTCCGTTTGAATACACAATTAGTGATGGTCGGGGTGGAATAGATACCGCTCAGGTTGGAGTGAATGTAGACAACTTTTCTAGTGACAATCCTCAATCTTTCGCCGGAAGAAATCTCAGCGATAACCTCAACGGTTTGGGTGGAAATGACACTTTAGTTGGTCTGGAAGGAAACGATACTCTCAGCGGAGATAACGATAACGATAGCATTGTTGGAGGTGTGGGAAATGACAGTATTACCGGAGGTTTAGGAATAGATAATCTAACCGGAGGTAGCGGTACTGATTTATTCCGATATGTGAGTCCTGAAGATGGCGGAGGATTAGCGTTTAACGCAATTTCTACGGATGAGATTAATACTCAAATTGGTTTAGGTCAGTTTGATGTGATTACTGATTTTGAGGGTTTGGGTTCAACAAATGGTGATCAAATTCAACTGGAGTTTGGTACAACGATCAATCTTGTTACAACGGTTCAAACTGATGTTTCAACAAATATCCTGACTGAAGGTGAACCGGGAATATTTGCTTTTGATGATGGTACCGATACTTATCTGATTTATGATGCAGATGGCAATAATCTCACGGGGGATAATTCCCAGATTCTGGCTCAACTTTCCGGGGTAACAGGAGTCACTGAATTGTTAAGCGATGACTTTATTATTATCTAATAGAAGTTTGGGAATATCTTCTGTTTAAATCGGTCAGTGGGTGTCAATAGATGCCCACTTTTTTTATGACTAACTTTAAATCAAGAATCAAACCGTAGAAATGATCGCTAAATATACTTGTCCCTGTTCCACTGGGTCTAAGCCCGCTAACAATAGCAGTTAATCAATTTTTTCGAGTTTCCGAAGTACCGACTCTAGTCAAATGCCTCTCTGAGTATAATTCTACATTGACAGACCGCCATAACCCATGAGAAGAAATCAAACCTCCTGACTACAAAAACCTTGATTTTCATTAGAGATGATCTTATAATTGTTATAGTTTGTTATAGTGTTAAACAACTAACAAACATTTTGTAAAAGCTTTTCTCTGTTCCAGAATTGTGACAGTTTTAGTTCTGGTACAGCATTTATAGACGTTTTAATTTTGAACAGGAATTATTCCCGATTATTCAGGATATTTCTAAGGGTGCATTACATCTAAACACAAATCAGTATTTGAGAAGGATTATCCTGAATGTCAGGGGGCATCGTTGAAAACCGATCCAAAGACGAACAAACTTTAATTATGGCTGTCAAGTCTCAACCCCTGAACCCAATTTCATCAACCCTCGTTTCCTCTGATGTGTATTCAACCTGTGAACCTGTGCAATCTCTATCTAATCTCTCAGAGCAATTCTCCCAACTTCAGATTGATATCCAACAACTCACGGATACCATCTCTCAACTCGAAATTCCTTCAGTCTTTCAACCTCCTCATCGATTCATGCCTTTAGAGGAGCGTTTGGAACTCCATTTTCAGTCTCTCAAAGGTGAAAAGGAACGAGTCAAAAACTTAATAAAAGCAAAGGAAACTTTAGCTTTTAAACAAAAGGAACTCAAAAAGCTCGAACCTCAAATTAACCAACGGAAGCTCGAAGCCACTGCTGCTTTAAAACGCTTAGAATCATTGGCTGAGACTGTAAAACAAAGGGAAAATGCTTACTCTCAAGCAATGGAGGAATTTCAAGTCACGGCTCAACTGGCTCATCAAGCTCTAATTGAAGCTTATGGTCAACAGGGTAATTTTATGTTAGAAACTGAGGTGAAGCCTCAATATTTAGCTCTGCACGAATCTTTTCCTCAACTGACTCCTAGTTCCTAAATTTTAACGGATTAGAAAGTGAGTTGCGATTTTTAGCTCTATTTATATGACTCAATTTTGGATGTTCTACATACTGTAGAATAAAACTAGAGTGACGTACTCCAGACGTTCGTTGCTTAGGCAACAGAACGCTGGCTTCTCCTCTTCTTATTATCAGAAGATTTGCGTTTTATAGTGAGGCGAACGCCCAACCCCACTTTTTTTATTAATATTGCCGAATTAATGTCTCTTGACATTGATGCACCACAAGCGCAAGAATGCCAACGATCTGATAATTCTTTAGGAACACGATTAAGACAAATTGCACAATGTTGAGATGTACCTTTTGGATTGACTTTAACTACTTTCTTGCCAGCTTTTTCAGCTTTGCCAGGAAGTATCTCGCTAAGAAATCCAGAGATACCAGCATCAGCAAAACTTTTGTTTAACCCAGATTTAGCTGATTGTCCATTAGGTAGAAATGTTCCATTTTCTCCCTGCTTAGGTTGATTTCGCCTAGACATATTGGATACCTTTAAGTCTTCAACAAATAAGACATCAGCTTTATCTAAGAGTTGATTAGCAATTTCATAGTGCCATTGTTTACGTTGCCTTGCGATCTTTTGATGAAGTTTCGCTACTTTTTGGTTGAGCTTTCTTCTGGCTTTAGACCCTAATTTTCTACGATCTCTTTTTGATTGAAGTTTAGCTAATTTATCTTCGGATTGGCGATAGAATTTAGGGAGTTTAACAGCAGTTAAATCACTGCAAGCAACAAAAAACTCTAAACCACTATCAATACCTAAACTGTTTTCTTCTGTTGGTTGAATATCTACAGTTAGGCTAGGAACTGATTTATCTTCAAGTGTTAGTGTTACATACAAGCCATCAGCTTTTTGGGTAATTAAAGCTCTTTTAATTGTCAACCCATCAGGTAAAGGACGATGTTGAATAAACTTAATATTGCCTAATTTGGGGAAAGTAATATGATTATTGTTAACACAATCAGGCTTAATAGAAGGAAACCCAATTGTTCGATATCTATTCTTTCCTTTAAATCGAGGCTTACCGCTACGTTTTCCATTTTTATCTCCCTTGATATAACGACTAAAAGCTAGATCGACTCGTTTGACCATATCTTGCAAAACATGAGCATGGATGTCTTTATACCAAGGTCGCTCTTGTTTTAATTGAACAAGGGATCTTTTTTGTTTATAGTATTCTGGTTGTTCTCTAGGTTCAGCAATACTACAAACTAAAGGACAAGAATTAACGTAATTTCTGTTGTTTTCCCACCAATCAAATCTATCAGCTAACAAATAATTGTACTGACACCTTAATTTTTCTAGCCAACTGTTGAGACGACAACGTTGTTCGTAATTAGGTTTTAAACGATATTGGTAAGAAATTATCATGGTAAACCTCGACCTGTTACAATGACTGTAACATAAAACAGGCACGGTGACAACATGAAAGATGATTTTGTCTCTAGCGGGAGAGCAATATCAGACTTAAAAGCCCACTTGGTTTTGACAACTAAGTATCGACGTAAAGTGTTTACAGGAGCTATAATAGAGCGACTTCAAACCATCATATGGGAACGCCGTAAATGGGATTGTCAGATGATTGAAGTTAATGGGGAAACAGACCACATTCATTTGCTTTTCCAATATTACCCACAATTAGAATTACCTAAGTTTGTAGGTAACTTAAAATCTATAACCAGTCGTCGTTTAAGAACTGAATTTCCAGAATTAGCTGATGTTTATAGAAAGTCAGTTTTATGGAATGAATCATATTTTATTGCTAGTTGCGGAGGTGTAACTGTTTCACAATTAAAAGAATATGTTGAGAATCAAAAAACTCCTAATTGACAAAATTTCGGACATCGAGTCCTTAATTTGTCGGGCTATCCTTCCCGACGTTCATCTTCGATAGAACGCGGGGCTGTCGCCATTAGCTCAACAAAGAATTCAATCAGAACTTGAGCAATACTATCAAGATTGAGAAAAGATAGAACGGGTCTAGTGTGACTCAAGGCTAGATTCCCTAAAACCTATAGCCATCCCTAAACCCGTTCTCAGTTAAGTCAATCTTAATGATTCCTGCGATCAGGAGTTTTCGGTCTTCTCAAGTTTTTGTTCAACCCAGTCCATTAATTGTTGTTTTGTAATCGCTCCCTCGTGGGACTCTATCATTTGCTGATTTTTAAAGAACCTCAGTGCAGGTACGCCTTCAACTTTGCAGGTTTTGGCAGCATTGAGACTTTTATCGACTTCAAGTTTAACAACCTTTAAGCGATCGCCATAGGTTTGAGCAACAGCTTCGACAGAAGGCGCCACCAGTTTACACGGGCCACACCAAGTTGCCCAGAAGTAGGCTAAAACAGGCTGTTCAGCACTCAGGACTTCGGTTTCAAAATCGGAATCTTGAATAACAATCACGTTATTGCTCATGGTTTTTTGTACTGGCATTGCCTATCACCAGGGTGAATGGAAAGAAAAAGTTTAACAGGAGATAGGGTTTCGGCTCTATGGAATAGAATCTAAGTTGGCTTGGCTTTGCTACTTTTAGATTAAACCCAAATTATCATATTAATCGGAATCGGTTACAGAGTTGACCCAGAGGCAATAGGAGCAGAGCAAAGAAGCAAAACTTAACACAAACCATCGGCAAGAGAATGCCAAGCCGATCCCCCCCTCTGATAGACTTTAACACTGGGAGTGCCTAATAGAATTTGGCAAGCTCAGATGTTGGGAGGATAAAATCTGTGGATAATGTCATTGGTTTAGAAATCATCGAAGTTGTTGAACAGGCGGCGATCGCCTCAGCTCGATGGATGGGAAAAGGTGAAAAAGATACTGCCGACCAAGTGGCTGTTGATGCCATGCGTAATCGGATGAATAAGATTCACATGAGAGGCCGCATTGTAATCGGGGAAGGAGAGCGCGATGATGCACCGATGCTCTACATTGGTGAGGAAGTTGGCATTTGTACTCAAGAAAATGCTTCCAGCTTTTGCGACCCCGAACAATTAGTCGAAATCGATATTGCGGTTGACCCCTGCGAAGGTACAAACCTAGTGGCCTACGGTCAAAATGGTTCAATGGCAGTTTTAGCAATTGCCGAGAAAGGGGGACTTTTTGCCGCACCAGACTTCTATATGAAGAAGTTAGCCGCTCCAGCGGTTGCTAAAAATCATGTCGATATTCGCAAATCAGCAACCGAAAACCTGAAAATTCTCTCAGACTGCATGAACCGCAGTATTGAAGAAATGGTAGTTGTGGTGATGGATCGCCCTCGTCACAAAGACTTAATTAATGAAATTCGTACAGCCGGAGCGCGAGTTCGACTGATTAGTGATGGTGATGTCTCGGCGGCAATCTCTTGCGCGTTTGCAGGAACTAATATTCATGCTTTGATGGGTATTGGTGCTGCACCAGAAGGAGTGATTTCTGCGGCGGCTATGCGCTGTCTGGGTGGTCACTTCCAAGGACAACTGATTTATGACCCGGAAGTAGTCAAAACAGGTTTAATCGGAGAAAGCAAGGAAGGCAACATCGAACGCTTAAAATCGATGGGAATTAATGACCCCGATCGCGTTTACAATGACGATGAGTTAGCCTCTGGTGAAACGGTGTTATTTGCTGCTTGTGGAATCACACCGGGAACACTGATGGAAGGGGTTCGCTTCTTCCACGGGGGCGCACGGACTGAGAGTTTGGTTATTTCTTCTCAGTCCAAGACGGCTCGCTTCGTTGATACGATTCATATGTTCGACGAGAAACCCAAAGCTCTACAGCTACACTAAAGGTAGAGGAGTCAGAAATGGGGAATCAAAAATTACGGAGCAAAACTGCTCTCTAAACAAATTCCTCATTTCTGTCTGAGGGCAAGTATAAGAATGATCTCTAGCGATCTGGAATTTAGAGCTAGGAAAGTTCTGCCCGTGATCAAAGCAAATCACTAACAAAAAAGAATTAACAAACAACCGTTTTATGAATATTGCAGTTGTAGGTTTAAGTCACAAAACGGCTCCCGTTGACGTTCGTGAAAAACTGAGTATTCCAGAACAAGACATTGAAAGTGCGATTGCTCATTTATTGAGTTATCCTCATATCGAGGAAGTGGCTATTCTTAGCACTTGTAACCGCATGGAAATTTATGTGGTTGCTTCTGAAACTCAACCAGGTATTCGGGAAGTGACTCAGTTTCTCTCGGAGTTGAGTAAGTTAACGTTACACCAATTACGTCCTCATTTGTTTACGTTGCTGCATGAAGATGCCATTATGCACTTGATGCGAGTTTCGGCGGGTTTGGATAGTTTGGTGTTGGGAGAGGGACAAATTCTCGCCCAAGTTAAACAAACTCACAAATTGGGTCAACGTCATCAAGGGATTGGTCAAATTCTTAACCGCTTGTTTAAACAGGCGATTACCGCCGGAAAACGGGTGCGTACAGAAACGAATATTGGTACGGGTGCGGTTTCCATCAGTTCGGCGGCGGTAGAACTGGTACAAATGAAACTTGAAGATCTCAGTGGCTATCGGGTGGCGATTATCGGTGCGGGTAAAATGTCGCGCTTATTAGTTCAGCACTTATTGTCAAAGGGTGCGACTCAAATTGCGATTGTTAACCGTTCAACCAAACGGGCTGAAGAATTAGCGCAGCAGTTCCGTGAAGCCGAATTTAAACTGCATCCGTTATCGGAAATGATGACTGTTATTGGTCAATCCGATATTGTTTTTACGAGTACAGGTGCCACTGAGCCGATTTTAGATCGGGGTAAATTAGAAGCGGCTTTAGACCCTCATCAACCCTTAATGTTGGTTGATATTTCTGTTCCTCGTAATGTGGCGGCTGATGTGGTTGAACTCCCCAATATTCGGGCGTTTAATGTTGATGATCTCAAAGCGGTTGTGGCTCAAAATCACGAAACCCGCCGTAAAATGGCTCAAGAAGCTGAGGTTTTACTCGAAGAAGAAGTGGAAGCCTTTGATGTCTGGTGGCGGAGTTTGGAAACGGTACCGATTATTAGTTGTTTAAGACAAAAAATCGAAGGCATTCGAGAACAAGAATTAGAAAAAGCTTTGTCTCGTTTGGGTTCAGAATTTGCTGAAAAACATCAAGAGGTGATCGAAGCTTTAACTCGGGGAATTGTGAATAAAATTCTCCATGATCCGATGGTACAACTGCGGGCGCAGCAAGATATTGAAGCTCGACGTCGAGCGATGACAACTTTAGAAATGTTGTTTAATCTCGAATCTGATAATTCTTCTAGCAAACTCTATAGCTAGTCAATTCTTGTCCGTTGCCTCTCGGCATTTTCGACAGTATCAGTTCTCGAAAATTTAGCGATTGCGTTAACGTCTTAGTTGGGCAATAAACCCTAAAAACTCACCCTAAAGTTATCGGTTTTGTTCGGTCTATCGTTAGCGCGTTCGCACTTGAGATTTTTAATTTTGTTTTCACAAATGCTTGTCTTCTGAATCTAAAACCTGTACATAGGTGAGGATTGTCTCGGGTGAAGCAAGTTCAGTTTGCATGATCTCATAAAGACGTTGAATGCGGACTTTCGTGTGATAAAACTGGCTTTCGTTTTTCTCGACTTCACTCTCTTGATCGCAGTATTCAGGCGCACAAATGGCATGAACTTCTTTATCCATCAATGCCCGTTGCAAAGCCTGGGGATTGGTATAGGGAACCAGTTCCAGACGAACATAGTATTGACTTAAAATTTTTGTCAACTCCGAAATCAGTTGAGTCAAATGGGGTTCAGTGATATTTTCGGGGAGAAATTTGTCGTTGGGGAGAGAATCCGCCTCAACGGAGATCAACTCATCTTCTTGAATCACACCCAAGCGCATAATTAATGATGAACGCACGGCAACAGCATACAGCGTAATCGAGAGCATCGTCCCGACAAGAGCCTCCGTTAAAGCCACATCCGCCGCCCCCAAAACAGCATAAACCAATGCCGCGACAGCCCCCAAAATACCCCGAACAACCAAGGCGTGAAAGGGATTCGGCTGGAAAACGAGCATACAAGCGGCTAACGGGAGTAGAGCCGTGATCACATAAATATAGCTATCATTCATAGTCATCCCCGCTACTCGAACAGTAGGCTAACACATACCCTAGCACTGTATTCCAGATCGCTAAGGAGATGATGGCGAGGATCAGAAGCGGCCATTCACTCGGTATTTTCAGGAGTAGCCCCACAATAATACTCATTGATCCGAGAGTATCAGCCACCGAAAGACTATGTAGCTTGAATAATACAGAGCGATTACCGATCAGGGGAAACGTTCCCCAAAACCAAAAAACAATTCCAACACCGATACAGATATTACTGAGTAGGTCGTCGATCATGGTCAAAGTTCACTCATTCGTTTAAGTATATTTGCGAGCAACATTAATCCCGCATTTCCCACGCTGAGGATGATCACCCCAACTACTCCAATCATCCAATCATCGCGCAAGACGGAGACAACGAGGATCATAATAGATGTTTTGGTGGCAATACTGGCAAATGCCAACATTTTCTGCCAAACATTATCATCCTGACAAGCCTCATAAATGGGAATCAGCAGAGCGAAAATCATCGCAATTAGTGCCAGGTTCATCACTTGTTTCTCCGTCTCCGTAGAACTCGGTGGACTTCAAACCAGCCTTTTTCGTGGTATTTCACAACAATAGTCTTTGGGGTAAAGGTGATCAAGAATATATCGAGGAAGATCAACCCAGGTGTCCGTTGAGGTTTGACTCGTTCTGTGATCACTTCTTCGTCGTTATGGGGACGAATCATAATTTCAACCGCCTCGATGTAGGCTTGGGGAATTGCCACCAGGATTTCCCAAAACACCCGCAACCAATCGCTGAGTTTTTCGCGAGAGGTGAAGCGACGGGGTAACAAGAAGGCGACACCCACCCCGATCACAATATTAGTCACACTCAAATCCGAGGTGAGTAAAAACCAAATGGTCAGTCGTAAGATTAGATTGAGATACCCGATCATGCCAACACCATCCAAAACAGCGCAATCAACATCAGACTCATGACCCCGATCAGATGCTCAAATTGTTCAACGACACGGGGCAATTTGAGTGCGGATCGTTGAAAGATTAAAAAATACGCCGACCATCCCAAACCAATCGTGACCAGTGCTTTCGTGATATTTGCGAGGCTGTAAAGCTCTAAAGAGACAATATCTGCCACCATTAACCCCGTAATTAATAAGATCAGTGCAGGCCACAAACTGGGTCGGATATTCTTTTGGTTCTTATGGGGCAAAAATATAAATTTAGCAAATACAATGGCGGTTCCGACAGCGGCGATGTTCATGGCGATCGCAGATGCGGTTGGGAGAGTTTTTAAGGTCAACGTCTTTGCTGCAAAACCCGGTAATAAAGGCAAGCCAGAAATCGACAGGCTCACAATTAGTAAAGCAATCCAAATTGGGGTATTGATCGGTTTATTTTGGAGTTCTTTGAAGTTGCGGCTCGGTAAAGATCCTGCGATTAAAAACAGTGCAGATTTAGCTAAACCATGGGTGAGGGCATAATAACCGCCAGCGATGGGATTAGCTAAGACGAAGCCTAGCTGAGAAATCGTACTTAAGGCTAGTACACGTTTTGTATCCTCTTCAAAGAGGGCATAGGCTATTCCCAAAAACGCTGTCCCCACCGCAAAAATTCCGATGATGGGAGCAACCTCCTCGACCATCAACGCACAACGCATTAGGGGAAAAGCTCCGGCTTTGATAACCACTCCCGACAATAAAGCAGAGACTGGCGTTTCCGATTCGGAGTGAGTCAACGGTAGCCAAAATCCGGAGATAAAGATGCCTCCTTTGGTTAGCAGTCCCATAAAGATCAAGGCGACCGCTTCTGGGGGTGCGTTTCCTAATCCAGTAAATGCAAAGGCATGATTGGCTTGATAGACCAGTACCGCCCCCACCAGATAAAATAGCATGGCGGTGTTACTGATACCCAAATACCGCAAGCCTACCCAAATGGAGCGATCGCTTCGAGGATAGGTGATCAGGAGAAAGGCGGCAATGCTAATCACTTCCAAAGCCACGTATAAACTGATGAAATCAGCACAGATAAACACGGCATTAACGCTACCATGCAAAATGATGGCTTGTGTATAGAAAAAGGCTGTTTTATTTTTACCCCAACAGTAAAGAATGACTGCGGCTGTCACCTGTGCATTGGTTAAGATAAAGTACCCGCTTAATTGGTCTGCGACTAGGGTGACACCAAAATTATTCAGTAACTCTAGCGTTACAGGTGAGCCTTCGATAAAGAGCAATGTTGCATATCCGGCTGAAACTAGGGTAATGCTGAGGGCGAGGTAGCGGTCAAACTTGGGGATGAGATAAATCAGGAACCCCACAAAAAAGGGGAGCGCGATCCATGCGATCGTGATAGTGTTCATCAATAGATTTTAAGGTGTATTGTTCTTTTCGATCTCGTTGCTTTCCAAGGTCGGATTATCCCGTGCTAGCTTCATCACGCCGACGAGCATTAATGCTTGTATCGAAAAGCCAATCACAATTGCTGTCAAAATCACCGCCTGGGGAACCGGATCGGAGTATGATCCTTTGTTGGCTTCGGAAAAAATGGGTGTGAATAAACCGTCTCGTGATGCGACTAGCACGTAATAGGCGATCACCCCCGTACTCATCACATCCATCGACAGGATCTTCATGACTAGGTTCTTTTTGAGGATTATACCGAAAAATCCGCACAAAATTGTACCGAATACGAATGCTTCTAACACGGGAGTTATCTGTTGGGTAAGGGTTGATTGTAATCAGCTTTTTAAAATACATTAATATATTATTAATACTTTATCTAAAAATCTTTAAAAAAATACATTTTCTGATCTTGAGTTTCCCGAGCTGCGATCTCAAACACTTTATCCCTGTTGCTGAGAGATGAGGGTTTGAGATTTTTACCCAACTATGATACAATACTATCTGCTGATTTTAAATCAATTTTGAGGTTGTATTGGGAAGTTCAGTTTCTCTGTCAATCAGTGAACAGAAAAGTGATGTCATCGTCATCAAAAATAGTTGATTTGATAACAGGAGAAAAGCAGCCAGAATCCTTTAAATTGTAAACCCTTCACTCTCAGGATAATGCCATTTTGAATGAAACCGTTCTGCAACTAAAGGTTGTACAAAAAACTGAGGCGGTTGACCGGAACGAACATCAATTCTTAAACCCGAATAAGGTCGGCGTTTTTTGCTACCATGACCATGACGACCAATAAATAACTTAGACTTTGCCACTAAACGGCGGTTTTGTTCGTTCTCAATCTCCTCATATAGTTCTGGCCCTTCTGGTTTTTGACGACGCAAACTATACCCACTTCCGCCACACACAATCCAATTCATGTGAGAATCTGCGTATCCAGTTTCCCCAGTATATAAGTGTTCTAAACAGTGAGCATGACCATTAATCACCAAATCAACAATCGGCTGATTTTGGGGGCGTTCACCAATCGTTTGAGAAACGGTATTAAAAACTTGACGAAG
The DNA here is from genome assembly GCF_000169095.1 of Lyngbya sp. PCC 8106. GTDB lineage: Bacteria > Cyanobacteriota > Cyanobacteriia > Cyanobacteriales > Microcoleaceae > Capilliphycus. Next base: position 260,324 of record NZ_AAVU01000001.1, on the reverse strand, counting down.
ATGATCACGAATGGCTAAAGTTTGAGCTTGCTCCCATTTTGTGGTTTCAGTAACATAGGGAGGATGATGAAAAAATAGCACCCGTCCGCGTACTTCTGGATTTTGCCAAGAAGCAATTAATCGATCTTTTAACCACTGTAATTGTTCGATATCAACCTCAGCATTCAACTCAGCATTGAGTCTTTTGTGAATATCAAACTGCATTTCATCAATTTGCTCAAGTTTAGCCTGATTATCATCAAGTTGTTCGGACTGTTCGGGGTTATTGGGATCAAGTTTATTCGATTCAACGAGTAATTCTTGTTTTTCTTGTTCGAGATCACGCAGACGTTGCAGGAGTTGACGGCGTTGTTCTTCTCCGGCTTGATTTTCAGGAATCGGTATTGGAGCATTAAACGTGTTGGAGTCGAGGGCAAAAAAATCGATTCCACCATAGCAAAATGTATAGTAACGGTTTGGTAAGCGGGTAAACTGACTCGGTTGATACTTTAAGCACCGACCTGTTGAGGTTTCTGCGGTGTAATATCGAGCCAGGTGACGTTCTAAATCTTCAGCGTTACTGAACTGCTGGAGATAGTCTAAAAAGGCTCGTGCATAAGCTTCTCCCGTCTCTGAACCTCGCCAACTGACATCAAAATCAATTCTTGACTTTAACAGATGACGAATAGGCCAGCTTAATTGAGCCATCAGACCATAGAAAAGCGGTAAATTATAATAATCGTGATTTCCGGGTATCGGTAGAAAAGGAAAATTAAATAACATTCGGTCATAGGCGATTTGTTTGTAGCGATCGCCACCGACAATAAACTCCCGATAGGGTTTGATAAAATTCTGGGGATAATAGCCAGCAGAACCCGTGAGATAGACCACATCGCCTGTATGTAGAAGAAAGCGAGGGTGATAATCGCTCTGTTTGAGTAATAATTGAGCAATTTCTCGTTGAGGGCTATGTCCACGATGGCGTCCGGTACCGCTATCTCCAACGACTAAAAATGAAAATTCAGGGTTGTTTTCTTGTTGATCGTCTATAACCAAACGAGTTTGATCGATGTTATGACTGATAATACAAGAGTCTTGCCAACGAACCCTTTGTTTCATCTGACGGATTTTATTGGCAATGGGAGGATCAGTGATAAATTGCATGGATATTTTTACCTGGCTCTAAGATGCCGGGAATTTATAAATTCGCCCTGTCGGATTTTAACGCAATTTCCACTTCAGATGCACGGTCGTTTTTGAGAAACGGATCTGGGGTTATTATTATTTTTGAGGGTGTCCGTATTTTCCGATGAACTCGATGTCTAGTATAAATAGGTTAGAGCATTTGACTGCATGGTTATCTGAGTTTGTCAGATGGATTTTATCGGTTAACCTAATTTTTAGATTGATCTCTGTACTCTGCGCGTCAGCTTCGACTTGACTGAACCTGTGAACTCAAAACTCGCACCATACTAGACAGGGGGACTTTTATTAATGCTGATACAATCTTTTAACCGTCTAGTTTCTCCTCTAACTCGTCGGGTTCCTTTGCGAACAGTTTTAATCGTTCCTTTTATGATACAACTGTTGGCGACGGTGGGATTAACGGGTTATCTGTCTTGGCGCAACGGACAACGAGCAGTTAATGATGTCGCGTCTCAACTTTGTAATGAAGTCACACAACGGGTTCAACTTCACCTCAAAGATTATTTAGAAAAACCCAATTTAATTACTCGTATTAATCACCGCTCTGCAAGATTAGGAATTCTTTCGTTTGAAGATAAACAGTTTTCTGAATATCTTCTGTGGGAACAAATTCAGCTTTTTAACTCAGTGTATGCGATTTATTTTGGGAGTGAGTCGGGAGAATTTGTTTATGTCAAAAGAGACGTAGATGGTTCTTATGTCGCCAAACAAGTTGAATTTCCACCGGAACGTTATTCTTATCGTTTAGATGAACAGGGAAGCCGGAATAAATTTTTAGGGATTGATGAATATGACCCCAGAGTGCGTCCTTGGTATGTGAATACTATCCTAACCGAAAAACCCAACTGGAGCAAAATCTACACGTTCACAGGGGGAGAGTTAGGGATCACGGCTTCAAATTTATTTTATGATAGTCAGGGTAATTTTCGCGGAGTCATTGGGGTTGATATTGTTCTCAGTTTAGTGAGTGATTATCTCGCAAAAAGTATCAATATTAGTGAAAATAGTCAGGTTTTCATTGTTGAGCGTTCGGGTTTATTGGTTGCAACGTCTACAGAAGAAGAAGCATTTACAGTCAGTCAAAATGACCCGCAAGCTCAACGTTTAGAGGCGATTAATAGTGAAAACCCGTTAACCGCAGAAACCGCAAAGCATCTAATTGAACGCTATGAACATTTGAGTCAAATCAAACAATCTCAACAGCTTGATTTTCAGACCAATGGTCAACGAAAATTTGTACAGGTGGTTCCCTATCAAGATCAATTGGGATTAAATTGGTTGATTGTAGTGGTGGTTCCTGAAGATGACTTTATGGAAAAAATTCAGGCGAATACCCGCACAACTATTTTACTCTGTCTTGTTGCTTTTATGATTGCCTTTGGAATTGGAATTTTAACGGCTCAATGGGTGACTAAACCCATTTTAGGTTTAAATCGAGCCGCGAAAGCAATTAGTGAAGGAAAATGGAATTATCAAGTTGATTCGTCTCATTGTGATGAAGTCCGAGAGTTAGCTGAATCTTTTCATTGTATGGCGGAACAGCTTCAAGATTATTTCACCACTTTAGAAGCGAAAAATAACGCGATGCAATTGCTCAATGAACGCTTGAGTCAAAGCGAAACTCGCCTCTATCAGTTTTTAGAAAGTTTACCCGTTGGAGTCTTGGTTTATGATGGAGTTCAAGACAAACTCATGTTTATGAATCAGACGGCTCAAGCTTTATTTAGAAAAGGCATTATTCCTGATACCTCTTTAGAAACATTTTCTCAAACTTATCAACTTTATTTAGCAGGAACGGATAAAATTTATCCGGCTAAAGCACTTCCTCTCATTCGAGCATTAAAAGGAAAAAGTCTAAAATCTGAAAATATTGAAATTCGTCATCGAGATCAGGTCATTCCCTGTGAAGTATTAGCCCAACCAATTTATGATTGTGATCATAATATTATTTATGCTGTAGTTGTTTTTGAAGATATTACTCAACGGAAACAAGCTGAGGTTGAACGTCATAATTTTACCGCTCAATTAAAGCTTAAAAACGAAGCACTTGAACGTTTAGATAAGCTCAAAGACGAATTCCTCGCTAATACTTCTCACGAACTGCGTACCCCCTTAAATGGCATGATTGGCATTGCCGAGTCAATGTTAGAAGGAGCGACAGGAACGCTATCAGAATTACAACGCAAAAATTTAATCATGATTGCTCATAGTGGACATCGACTTTCGACATTAGTGAATGATATTCTTGATTTTTCTAAACTGCGACACAATACGATTCGGCTACAAGTAAAGCCGACAGGTTTGAGAGAGATTACTGAAATTGTTTTAACATTAAACCAGTCTTTAGTCCGAAATAAAGACTTACAATTGATTAATGATATCTCTCCTGATTTACCTCTAGTCAAAGCTGACGAAAATCGCTTACAACAAATTCTCCATAATCTCGTAGGAAATGCAGTTAAGTTTACAGAAAGAGGTTCTATTACTGTTTCTGCTCAAGTCATTAGTTGGGATGAAAACAGTGATAATCATCAACCCAAAGTAGACCAAAAAGCTACAAATTCTCAAATTGCAGTCACCGTTTCCGATACGGGAATAGGTATACCCGCAAATAAAATAAATCGCATTTTTGAATCCTTTGAACAAGCTGATGGTTCAACAGCGCGTCAATTTAGTGGTACGGGTTTAGGATTGGCAGTCACTAAACAATTAGTTGAATTACACGGGGGTAAAATCTGGGTAGAATCAATAGAAAATGTTGGATCAAACTTTATCTTTACCTTACCTATTTTTGAAGAAGGGACGGCTGTTAAAATAGATCATTCTTCGGTTTTTATTCATCGTTCTACGGTCGTTTCTTTAGAAGATTTTGTGGAAGATAAAAATCAATTAAAATCTCATCTGATTTTACCACAATCAAATCAAAATTTAACGCCTTCTCTCAATCATAATCAATTTAAAATTTTAATTGTTGATGATGATCCGATTAACTTACAAGTTTTAGTAAACTACTTATGCTTACAAAATTATGCTGTTACTCAAGCTAGTAGTGGTATAGAAGCGATGGAAATTTTAGAAGCAGGATATATCCCCGATTTGATTTTACTTGATGTGATGATGCCGCGTATGACAGGTTATGAAGTCACCCGTAGAATTCGGGAAACTTGGCCGCCTCATCAACTCCCCATTATGATGTTAACGGCTAAAAATCAAGTCTCAGATTTAGTTGCAGGTTTGGAAGTTGGGGCGAATGATTACCTCTCTAAACCTTTAAATAAAGATGAACTTCTGGCGCGAATTAAAACTCATATTCGGATTAAACAGCTACGAACTGAAAAAGCTCATATTCGGAAAACATTTGGGCGTTATGTCACTGATGAAGTCGTTACAAATTTATTAGAAAGTGCTGAAGGTTTAAAACTTGGAGGAGAACGACGAAAGATTACCCTACTAACTTCTGATGTGAGAGGATTTACCGCTATTTCTGAACGATTAAACCCAGAAGAAGTGGTTAAGGTTCTCAATTTTTATCTTTCTAAAATGGCTGATGTGATTACGGCTTATCGAGGGACAATTGATGAGTTTATGGGTGATGGAATTTTAGTCTTGTTTGGTGCGCCAAAATCACGAAAAAATGACACAGAAAGAGCGGTAGCTTGTGCGGTTGCAATGCAATTAGAAATGATCTCTGTTAATCAACAGCTAATAGAATGGAGTTTACCGCCTTTAGAGATGGGAATTGGTATCAATACGGGTGAGGTTGTAGTCGGAAATATTGGTTCAGAGAAACGGACAAAATATGGAGTGGTTGGAAATCAAGTGAATCTCACTTATCGAATTGAATCCTATAGTACCGGAGGTCAAATTTTAGTTTCAGAATCAACTTTTAATGAGGTTCGTTCTCTGATTCAAGTTGTTGGAAAAAACCAAGTTCAACCCAAAGGGGTAAAACAACCGATTACTATCTATGAAGTGGGTGGAATTTCTGGAAAATACAATTTATTTTTACAACAGGAAGAAGAAGTCTTTCTCCCTCTCTTACAACTTTTTTCACTAAACTATACAATTTTGGAAGGAAAACACGTTGGAGAAAATGTGTTTCAAGGTCGTATGGTTGAACTGTCTGCAAAATGCGCTAAAATTAGTTCCTGTCAAGCTGAACAAGATTGTGTTCCTTTACCTCTAACCAATATTAAGCTCAATCTAATTTGGGCAGATTCTACCCTGGCGAGTGAAGATATTTACGCCAAAGTCTTAGAAGAACCCGCAGATGTTGGAAGTTTCTATATTCGGTTTACGGCTAAACCTCCAGAGCTGAAAGTGCGGCTGCAAAGGCTTTATGAAGATCTATTAAAACAAGCAAAATCAGGTTAATTTACGATTTGAGATTGAGACTTTGCAAAAGAGTTAAATATTTGTTAAGATATGTAAATTAAGATTTTATTTTTTAGATCTCTCGCATGACTATCTTCAAGTCTACAGAGCCGATTGTTCGGATTAAACAACAGCATCTAGATGTTCAAGATATCAAAGGTCTACTAAAAGTTAATTGGAAAATTGGCAACTATACACTTCATTCTGGCTTATATACTCGCATCGATCAAGTGTTTTTGCTTTGGGGTTTGATTTCACTGATTATTTTCATTACCGCTCAATTTTTTCCGATTAGTTGGATTGATCAAGCTTATTACTGGTCAGGACTCACACTCATTGCTACAATTGGAATGATATTCCTAACTTACTGTTGGGTTCGGATTGAACAAGTCACCTGGCTTGTTTACTGTTGGACGTTACTAATATTGATCGGTGTCGGACTCACAAATTTAGGCATTTTTTGGGGATGGTCACAGATTTTAGTTAATTTGTGTCCCCTGTGGTTAATGGTCTGTGCTTTGGGTTATTTAGCAACAGGTATTGCTCTACAATCCCGCTCATTTGCACTAGCAGGATTATTACACGTTTTGGTCATTCCATTGTTATCCTACGTGATCAGTTGGCAATTTTTGGCGACAGGAATCATCCTAGCGGGTACGTTACTCTTTTTTGCTGAGGTTCAGTGGGATATGCGTTCACCCATTGAATCTCCCTTGTTGACGGTTGAACAGTTGGCTTTTAACCGCAAACAACTCCAGAAACGTTTAATGTAATCATCACCAATTTATACGATTAAGACAAATATCCAATTTTTGTAAAGAAAACTACTTTTTTCTTGGCTTTCAGGCATAATAAATAGTAAGACAACCTCAAGAGGATTTAGCCCCTCTCCAGGTTGGCTCGACGAGAGCAAGTATTTTGCTGTTTAACTTGTGAATTGCCCCCCAAAGGAGAACGGCGTCAGGGGAGCAAATTGTCAAAAAACTCTAACAGCCCAACTCTCAGTATAGCATAGCATCGGTCAAGGGGTATGCGAGTTTGTAAGGTTTTTGTCGTTTACTTTACTTTATGGGACTTGAGGTGGCGTTAAATCGTCTATTAGAACAGCCCAAAAGTACCAGCTGATCTATCTGAGATCAACTCCTTGTCCGAGGTTTTTATTATTGTTTGGGATAGGCGCTTGGGAGGACAACCCAAAAAATTCGCACATTAAAACAAATCTTTTCTAAACTAAGATAATGAGCGAAGTTGAAAAGACAAGCCGAACCCGTGAGTCCCCAAAAACCCTTATCTTCTGATCGCAACTCCAACAGTGTAGAACTCGAAGCCAAGTTAAGCCGAGCCTACAAAACCATCAAAAAACTGCGAACACGACTGGCTCAACTGGAGAGTGAACAGCAACTCAAATCATCCTCTCCAGTTCGTCCAACAATCACACCGCCTCAACCTTCCTCTCGACGTCGAACTCGCTCTCGAACTCACCCTTCTGTGTCGGCGTTGGGTTATATTTCTCTCCTGGCTTTAGCTCTAGGAGGATTAGGTGCGATCGCTAAGTTTTTCTTTTCTGATTTGTTTCCTCAATGGATAGAATTAACGCCTTTTTATTCGCCTGCTGTGACTTCCTCCTCAATTTCTCTGACCTCACCTCAAGCCGTTTCCTCACCCGAACCTCAACCCGAAATCTCCTCAAGTTCTGAACCTGTTTATAATATTGAGAGTGAACCTAATCTCAATTATAGTTTACCACTACAAGCGATTATTGATCAAGTTATTAATCAAGTTTCTCAACAAAAGTTATCAACTTCTTCTCTTTCGATTCACTTAATTGATGTTCAAAATAAAACCTTTGCTGAATACCGGAGTCAAACCCCTAGATTTCCAGCGAGTATTGCTAAACTCTTTTGGATGGTGGCTTTATTTGCTCAAGTTGAAGCCGGAATTCAACCCAATGAAATGATTAACTATACGGCTGAATGTCAAACCGATATTTGTAAATTAGTGAAAAACTCAGATAATGAAGCAGCTAGTCATATTCTAGATCAACTCACCCTGACTTCATCTTTAAATAATCCTAACAGTGACAACTATGAAAACTGGCTGAAAAAACGTCATTCTATTAATCAGTTTTTTCAAAAAGCAGGCTACAAAAATATTGATATTAGTCAAAAAAATTATCCCATTCCCGAACTAAAAATGGAAGCACCTCAAGCTTGGGAACTGAAAATGCGAGGCAACCCTAAACAACCGATCAGAAATCAAATTACAGCCGAACAAACAAGTCGATTAATGTATGAAATTGTGACTCAAAAAGCCGTTTCTCCTGAAGCCAGTTCTCAGATGATGAATCTACTTGAACGAGATCTTGATCCGAAGGTTTGGAAACTGCAAGAATCAAACCCCATTCAAGGTTTTCTCGGAGAATCTTTAGCCGGGTTAGATATACGCTTTTTTTCTAAAGTCGGCTGGACTTCTGAGACTCGCTTTGAAGTCGCATTTATTCAGTCAAAATCAAGTCAAGTTGCTTATATTTTAACTGTGTTTGGGGAGGGAAAAGAATACGGAGACAATTGGGAAATATTTCCTTCTATTTCTCGTTTAGTTTATGACAAAATGACTGAATCAAATTCTCAATCTTAATTATATTTCTGCCAAAAGTTAGAACCCGGCTACAAGTTTTGTGAAAAAGAACTGATCATAGATAAACCTCCCTATTGCCAGATGGTACTAAAATGATTATCATTTTACTAAACGCCTCCATTGTCAAACAGTGGAGAACCCTTCGATCCTCAATTATGGTGTATCTCGCCCTATGTCACCTTCACAGTTTTTGCGGATATTGACTCAGCCTAGTGCTTGGAAGCGTCGCCCTTTGTTTGCGGTATTATTAATCTCAGCGATCGCCATCATCGTCGGAAGTTTAACAACAGTCGCCCAAAACACCCGTTCAACAAAGGTTGTCGCCACATTTTTACCGATGTACCTGTTTACGAAAGCCGTATCCGGTTCAAGTCAGGAAGTAGAAATTTTGGTTCCACCTAATGTCACCGCCCATGAATATCAAGCTTCCCCCAGTGATGCGCGTAAACTTGCTCAAGCTGAAATTTTAGTTAAAAATGGGTTAGGAATGGAAACATTTCTGAGTGGGTTAGTGGCGAATGCGGGGAACCCACAACTCAAACAAATTGATGCTAGTCAAGGAATTGAACCGCTAAAAGAAGAAGATCACGATCACGGTCATTCTCACGGTCATTCTCACGCCGAGGGAAATCCTCATGTTTGGCTTGATCCAATTTTAGCACAAAAACAAGTGGCAAATATTCGGGAGGGTTTAATCGCTGTCGATCCCAAAAATGCACAAACTTATCGAGCGAATGCAGAAGCTTATATTAAACAATTACAAGAACTAGATCAAGAATTTAAAAGCCGCTTAGGTTCGGTAAAAGATTGTAAATTTATCGCATTTCACGATGCTTATCCCTATCTAGCGAGACGATATGGCATCCAACAAATGGCGGTTTTAGACCTTCCTGATGATAGTATTTCTCCCCGTGATATTCAACGGGTGATGGCAGCCGTGAAAGAATATCAAGTGCAAGCTTTATTGAGTGAACCCGGAGTGAATGACAGCCGACTGCAACAAATTTCTAATGATGTGGGACTGCCTGTAAAAACCTTAGATCCGATTGAAACAGGTTCTCTCGATCCTCAATATTATTTTACTGCCATGCGAAAAAATTTAAACACTCTAGAAGGAATTTGTCAATAATGAGTAGCAAAAAATTTGGAAGTCAATCAGTTTTAGAAGTCGAAAATTTAACAGTTCGACGAGGAAAATATGTTGCAGTTGATCAGGTTTCTTTTCAACTATTTTCAGGAACTAATACTGCTATTGTTGGGCCAAATGGAGCCGGAAAAAGTACCTTAATTCGAGCAATTTTAGGATTGATCCCCTATGAATCGGGACAGGTTAATATATTAGGAAAATCTCTAAATAAATTAGGGAAACGGTGGGATAAAATTGGTTATATACCCCAGAAGTTTTCATTTGATCGCTATTTCCCTTTAACTGTAGAAGAATTAGTGGCGTTAGCGTTACCCAAATCTATGTTTTGGAAATCAAGAGAACGAAAAATTTCGGTTCAAAAAGTGTTAGTTAAAGTTAACCTAGAAAATCAATCTCATCAACGAATTGGAACGTTAAGCGGAGGTGAACTTAAACGAGTTTTATTGGCTTATTGTTTGGCGGTTCCTCGTGATTTAATTATCTTAGATGAAGCGTTAGCAGAAGTGGATGCAACCGGAGAAATTGAATTTGCAGAGTTGTTAAACAAATTGCAACGGGAACAAGGATTTGCTACCTTACAAATCTCTCACGATTTGGATTTAGTCAGTCGGTATTGTGATCGCGTTTTGTGTCTTAACCGAAAAATTATGTGTCAAGGAAGCCCGCGAGAAACGTTATCAAATGAAAATGTACAAGAGGTTTATGGTTCTACTATCATTCGCTATTTTCACTCTCATTAACCTGTCCAATTGAATGTTATAAAATCTCTCAAACTTGACAAAAAATGAGTTAGAATGAACAACTTAGAATGGATAGAACTCTTTAGCTTACCCTTTATGCAAAGGGCGGTTTTAGGTGGAATTTTACTGGGAACTTTAGGGGGGATTTTAGGAAGCTTTGTGGTATTAAGACAGCTTTCAATGTACGGAAATGCTTTAGGTCATGCTGCTTTTTTAGCCGTAGTAATAGGAGCATTTATTCAACTTCCGTCTATATTATCCCTGACCTTATTACTGGTAATTTTTGGTTTAGGAGTGCTTTATTTAATCGACACTACCAATTTAGGGAGTGATACAGTCTTAGGGATTATTGTGGCGGGTTCTGTAGCTTTGGGAACGCTTGGATTTTCTTTTTTAGAAGGCTATCGAGGGAACTTATTATCCATTTTGTTTGGCGATATTCTCGCGATTAGCAATATAGATATTATTTTATTAGTTGTGCTGTTAGTCGTGACTATTGTTTGTTTAGTTCTCACCTTACCTGAACAAATCCTGCTCACCTTCAGCCCCGACTTAGCTCAACTCAAAGGTATTCCTGTACAGATTTATCGTTATAGTTTTATTATCTTATTATCTCTAACTTTAGCCTTATCAATTCGGGCTGTAGGGATTTTATTAGTCAATGCTTTTTTAATCATTCCCCCTGCTACAGCTAGACTGGTTTGTGATCAATTTATACCGTTTTTAGGACTCGCTGCGGTAATTGGGGCAGTTAGTGGTATTGTCGGAATGATACTCTCTGGAATTTGGGATTTACCTTCAGGGCCAAGTATCGTTTTAGTACAACTTGTGGTATTTTTAGTAGGCGTAGGATGGAGTCAGTCGAGCCATTAACCCTACCAACTCCAAATTGAACAAACATTATTTATTCAAACCCAATCGTTTTTCGAGAAAACTTTTCAACAAAAACCAGCAATAGGTAAACACTCCCGAGATAAGTACCTGCGGGAAGAAGAATACGCAACAAGTCTGAGATCATTTTGACATCACCTCCAGAAAACCAATGGACTAAATTTTAATTATTTCTTTAGATTTACAGGGTCAAGCATATCATAAACCTAAGTACAAATCATTATAGATGTCAAGATACAGGCAAAATTCAAAAACCGTTCAAATATAAGTTGACAAAAAATATAAAATATGCTAACAATAGCCGAAGTGTCGCCTCGATACCCCCAACTCAAAGTAGTAGGCTTAACTTAAAGATCGTTTATGAATTTTGGCATAAACTCAAAATTAAGATAGTTTTGAAAGTAAGCCTGATTTCAAACGAGCGGAAGACAGTCTGGCTTACCAACCTGCTCTCAATCTTCTCGAAACCCATACCCGTTCGCTGCTAATATCTCCGAAAAGGCGCCATGTCAACCCTAGTGATCGTCGAATCTCCAACGAAAGCTCGCACTATCAGCAACTTCCTTCCCCGTGACTATCGCGTGGAAGCGTCGATGGGTCATGTGCGTGACCTACCCCCTTCAGCTGAGGAAATCCCCGAAAAGTACAAGGGAGAGAAGTGGGCGCAGCTTGGTGTGAATGTCGAAGCCAACTTCGAGCCAATTTACGTGGTTCCCAAGGACAAGAAAAAAGTAGTCAAAGAACTCAAAGATGCGCTCAAAGCCGCCGATGAATTGGTTCTAGCGACTGACGAAGATCGCGAAGGAGAAAGTATCAGTTGGCATCTGCTGCAAATCCTCAAACCCAAGATCCCAACGAAACGAATGGTCTTCCACGAAATCACCCAAGAAGCCATTCAAAGCGCCCTCAATAACTGTCGCGATCTCGACGAACAACTGGTTCACGCCCAAGAAACTCGGCGCATTTTAGATCGCCTCTACGGTTACACCCTCTCCCCCTTACTCTGGAAAAAAATCGCCAGAGGTCTGTCTGCTGGACGAGTTCAGTCTGTCGCCGTGCGGCTACTCGTCAGTCGAGAACGAGAACGTCGGGCGTTCCGTCAAGGGGACTATTGGGACTTAAAAGCCTTACTAGAAAAAGATAAAACCAACTTTGACACCAAACTCACAACAGTAGACGGCGTGAAAGTAGCCACCGGGAGCGACTTCGACGAAACTACAGGTAAAATTGCCCAAGGTCGCAACGTAGTTTTGTTGGATGAAGCCCAAGCGATGGCCCTCAAAGAGCGACTCACGGGTAAACCCTGGACAGTCAGTAAGATTGAAGAACGTCCCTCGACTCGTAAACCCGCTCCCCCCTTTACCACCTCAACCCTGCAACAAGAAGCCAACCGCAAACTGCGACTGAGTGCGCGTCAGACGATGCAAGTGGCTCAAGGGTTGTATGAACGGGGCTTTATCACCTATATGCGAACCGACTCCGTTCACCTGTCTGAACAGGCGATAGAAGCGGCTCGGACTTGCGTTGAGGAAAAATATGGCAAAAACTACCTCAGCCCCAAACCTCGCCAATACACGACCAAAAGCAAAGGCGCTCAAGAAGCCCACGAAGCCATCCGTCCGGCCGGAAACCGTTTCCGTACTCCCCAAGAAACCGATCTCCGAGCCAATGACCTCAAACTCTATGATTTAATTTGGAAGCGAACCGTTGCTTGTCAAATGGCAGACTCTCGCCAAACCAATATTGCAGTTGAGTTGAAAGTCGAAAATGCGGGCTTTCGTTCCAGTGGAAAACGGATTGATTTTCCCGGCTTTTTAAGGGCTTATGTTGAGGGGTCTGATGATCCTGATGCAGCCTTAGAAAACCAAGAAGTGCTGCTTCCCCCGCTCAAAGAGGGCGATCATCCTAACTGTCAGGAACTAGAAGCGGTGAGCCACGAAACCCAACCACCAGCCCGGTTTACCGAAGCGTCTTTGGTGAAAACCCTCGAAAGTGAAGGCGTTGGCCGACCCAGTACCTACGCCAGTGTGATTGGAACAATTATTGATCGCGGCTATGTTCAGTTAAAGGGAAATGCTCTCACCCCGACTTTTACGGCGTTTGCGGTGACAAATTTACTCGAAAAACATTTTCCAGACTTGGTGGATATTGGGTTCACCGCCCGCATGGAAAATACCCTTGATGATATTGCCGCCGGAGAAGCCAGTTGGCTACCGTATTTGCAGAAGTTTTACTCGGGAGAAGCGGGTTTAGATACACAAGTTCGGGAACAGGAAAGCCAAATTGAGGCAAAAGTTGCTCGGACGATTGAACTCGAAAAACTCGGGGGTGAAGCCGACGGTATTCTCTATCGGGTCTGTATCGGCAAGTTTGGGCCGTATATTGAGGCGGAAAATGGGGATGAGGTGATTACGGCTTCTATTCCTCAAGACTTGACTCCGGCTGATCTCACCCCAGAGTTGGTGCAAGAACTGCTTCTACAAAAAACAGAAGGCCCGGAGAAGTTGGGGCTACATCCGGAAACGGGAGAAGCGATTTTGATGTTGATCGGCCCTTATGGCCCCTATGTGCAGTTGGGTGAGGAGTCTGAGGAGAATAAAAAACCCAAGCGAGTCTCTTTACCCAAAGGGGTTGAAAAGGATAGCGTTACCTTGGATATGGCCGTGGGGTTGCTGTCCTTACCCAGACTATTGGGGGTTCATCCGGAAACCGGGGCAAAAGTCAAAGCGGCTATTGGACGGTTCGGCCCCTATGTTGTCCATGATCAAGGGAAGGAAGGGAAAGACTATCGTTCTATTAAGGCGCCCGATGATGTGTTAGCGATTACGTTAGAGCGGGCTTTGGAAATGCTGGCTCAACCCAAAGCAGGTCGCGGGGGACGACGCTCGGCGACACCGTTACGGGAGTTAGGCGCTCATCCTGAAGATAGCGAACCTGTGAACGTTTATAATGGCCCCTACGGTCTTTACGTTAAACATGGGAAAACAAATGCGTCTATCCCCAAAGAGGTGACGGTGGAAGATGTAACTTTAGAAAAGGCGTTGGAATGGTTAGCCGCGAAAGCAAGTTCCGGTTCAAAGACTCGTAAAAAATCAACCAAAAGCACCGGAACGACTAAAAAAAGTAGCGGAACTACCAAACGTTCGACTTCTCGCAAGAAAACAACTAAATCAACTCCAAAAGATTGACATCCTCTCCGTCGTAAACAACGGAGATTCCAAACATCACTGTCTGGGCTTCCTCTTTCCACGAGCTGACTTACTAGGTTGAGTTTCCCCAACAGAGCAGAGGGCATTCTCTCTAGAGGCGTTAACTTCCGTCTGCCCGACGGTATTTTAAAAACAGATATTAAGCGGAAGAACGGATTAAGTTATCTGTAGGACAGCATAAATCTCTGATACTCGCAGTTAAATTAATCCGTTAATCGATTTCTTATCCGTTTCTTTATTTGATAGTTGTTTTAATGCAGATTTCAATATATTTCTGGCGGCATTTTTATCCCGGTCAGCGATATATCCACAGTGAGGGCATTCATGGGTTCTCGTACTGAGAGTTTTTACAACTTTCTCACCACAATTTGAACAGCTTTGGGAAGTATATGCGGGTTCGACAGCAATAACTGGAACCCCATAAACCCGCGCCATATATTCTAACCATTCTCGAAACCTGTACCAAGCTGCATCGCTAATTGACTTGGCTAAATGATGATTTTTAACCATGTTGCGAATCCGTAGGTTTTCAATCGCTACCAAGTCGTTAGACTGTATGACGTGTTGGGCTAATTTACAAACCCGATTCTGGCGTCTGCGTGAAACCTTGAGATGCGCTCTACCTAGTTTGTTTCTGGCTTTTTGGCGATTTTGACTGCCCGAGTGAGTTCTTGATAATCGACGTTGCAGCTTTTTAAGCTTGCGTTCATCCTTTCTCAAAAACCGAGGATTGTCTATTTGATTACCAGAACAATCTGTGTAGAAATAGTTTAAACCTACATCTAATCCTGTTTGTTTTCCTGTGAGTTCTTTTTTCTCCTCTCGTTCATAATCTATCAGAAATTGAGCATAATACCCGTCATGTCTTCTAATTACCCTCACTCGTTTGATTTGTTCGAGTTGATGAAAGTGCAGGTTCCGACTTCCCCAAAGCTTAAATGTACCCGTTTGAAACTTGTCTGTGAACGTTAGATAACGTCTGTCCTCCGAAAGTTTCCATCCTGATGTTTTGTATTCAACAGACGCTCTAACTTGATACTTTTTAAACTTTGGGAACCCCTTCTTGCCTGGTGTTTTCTGCTTACAATTCCGATAAAATCTTTCAATTGATGCCCAAGCTCTTTCTGCGTGTGCTTGTCGTGCCATTGAGTTTAACCTTGATGCCCAAGGAAACTCTGGATTGTCTGACAACAGTTTGCAGTGCTTGTAGGCATCGTTGCGGCTTTTAACTTGACCATCTAACCATGCCCTGATAACGCTGTTGCGAACAAATCGACCTGTCCGAATGGCTTCATCCAAGCTTCGGTACTGGCAATATGTTCCTTGCAGCTTCATTTCATATACGAGCATAATTTGTCGTCGTCGCTGACGATAACCCATCGTAGCACAAACATAATCCGTCGTGAACGACGGGGCTTTTGACCCGCTTTTTTTGGTAACTCAACAAAATTTGACATGGACTCGCTGAACCAAGAATCCCCCCCGTTTACGGCGTGGGAGTGTCAATTCATACAATCAAAAAATTTTAGAGGCGTTCCCTGAAAACGTCTTTTTTTATTGACTTTTATTGGACTTGTTGACAAACTCACAACTCATTAAACGAGCTAAAAAATAGTTGATCATTTTGTTACCATAGGGAGAGTTCCACCATTGAGATGGATGACAACCCAAAGGCGCGTTTAAGCTATAGTCGAGATCTTCACACCGCAACCATTGATCATTTTTTCGCCATCCTAACTGTTCACCCCATTGTGCGACTAATTTTTGATTTTCTTCGATAGTGGCTTCGCGATCGCCCCCACAACTTTTATAGATTTTGAGTTGTACACTAAACCCAAACCGACCTTGACTGTATTTCACCCATAAGTTATCAATGACATGGAGAGAATTGCACGGAAATTTTTGAATTTCTTCTGGTCTTAATTCCTCTAAACGGTTATGACCTGCGATCGCCATAATCAAATTAATCGTCTCAATATCTGCATCAAACCAACGTTTTTCTTCTAGATAATCTCGCAATTTACTGTAACGGTTAACATCCGAAACCAGCATCAAGTCTTCTTCTATTTGTTCTATTTTTGCTGAAAATTTTAATACGTTTTCAAGCTGACTTTCCAGTTGTTTAACTCGGTTTGACAGTTGACTAAGTTGATCCTCAAGAGACTGAGAATTATAATTTTCGTTGACACGATTCATAACTTAGAGGATTAGATGGAACTCAATTAAGATAATCTATTCTGTTGAGATTGTTGTCAATCAAAAACATCTGAAAAGATTACATCTCTACAGATTTGCAGTGTATTTTTTCGAGTTGAAATTAAGAGTCTGACGACTCCGATTGATGAGCAACATTTTCTTTAACTTCAACTTGTTTTTGTTGTTTGCGTTCCTTCGTTTCTCTGAGGGCTTCTGCTTTTAACTTTTTAGAAGCTTTCAAGAATCCAGGGGCTTCTTCAGTTGGTTCATTCAACTGTTCAACAAATCCAAATACATCCCGTCCCGGAAGAAATTTAGCCTTGACTTGAACAAAATAAGTTTGACCTTGCTGGTCTTTTTCTAATCTCGGATTGAATCTAAACGGCTTTACAGGTGAATCTCTCCAGAGTAACGGAACATGAGAAGCTTTCATAAATTTAACTTTTTTAGCGGCTTCTGCTTCTTTAATCCAAGCTAATCTATCTTGAGAAAAGTTACGCATCACCGTAATACAAGGGGTTCTACAAACCGGAATAAATTGCCATAATCCTGAGAATTTGAATTCAAAATCATTTAACTCTGTATTCAGTGGACTTGATGAAGCTTGAGAACCCACAAATCCGACTAATTGAAAAGCCACTTGATGAGGTTGATCTCGACTAGGAAAATGCAGTATTTTTGGATAGACGATTAACTTTTGAGTGGTATTCCCTGTCGTTTCAATTTCTTTTTTAAGAGCATCATAAGCCTTCCGGCGTCTATTAGGAATATAAAAGAGTCGATACTCATTCTCTCCTAATGTAATCGTTGAACGTTCTTCGGTTAATGTGACCACTCCACTGATAATACCAATCCCTTGAAAATAACGTTGGGACTCTCCGGATTCTGATTGTTCAGTCTCTGTTTGAGAGTCAGAATCTTTGACTTCTTGAGGATCAGAGGATTCCGGTTCAGATTTCAAGTCTTCATTTACTGTTTCAGGCGTTGATTTTTCTTCCGATTCCGTCGGAGAAACAGTTTCAACTTTTTTAATTTTTGGAGGTTTAACAGGTAACGGTTTGGGTGGGGAAACTGGAGAGGACGAAGAAGTTCGTTTGGGTTTAGGAATGAGTGGAGGTTGAGTTTGTTCTTGTGGAGTTTCAGTTGATTCTGCGTTCTCACTTAACTCAGATTTCAACTTCGCTAGCAAATCTTGATACATCGCTTTTTGCTTGGGATTTGTAGCTGTCTTGATTAACTGTTGAATTTTCTCGATTTGCTCTGACATTTTTAATTAAATTTTAGAGTTTGTTTGAGTTTATTAATTAAATTTAAAATGACAACCATTGAACTCTCATTAATATTAAACTAAATTAGACCAATTTACTTCTCTAGATGGAGTTCTTACGCATTTAACCACTGTAGCACATCATTTTTGCAGACTGTTTACATTCAGTTCAAAAATTGTCTCCGCCCACAATGGTCATATCTGGACTCTCATCTGATTGATTTTACCCTCTAACTGCACCGTTTAATTTTTTACCGTAAGCTGGACTCTGAAACTGCATGAACAGGACAATCTGGGAACAATCGAATCAACCTTTACCCCGTGATCAGCAAAGGAAAAAATTTGGTTCTGGGTTCAGAGTTCAGTTTTGAGAGTTAAGTTTTGATCGAAGTGAATCAACTTAACACTCTTAAAAAGGGATTCTTTGAGAGGCTCAAACACAGGATGAGATTCCTCCCGCAACAAAACACATGAAGGCGCAGGAGAATCGTGTTACTCCGCAGTCTAGACCCCAGTTTTCTTTTAGATATAGAAGCTTGAAACCCCTTGTATAGAACGGAGAGGGAGGGATTCGAACCCTCGGATAGGCCTTACGTACCTATCAACAGATTAGCAATCTGCCGCTTTCGACCACTCAGCCACCTCTCCAAGTGTGACATCTTCGTATGATAGCAAATTATTTTAGGCGTGTCTAGATCCTAGAAATAGATTTTTCGGGAAGTCCCAGAGTTGGAGAGCAAAGGGTCAAGTTATTCAACAATACAACTGATGTTCTAATTGCTCAAGAGTTCGCTGTCGATCGCTATTTCCACGTAATAACTTCCAAACGTTTAACCCAGACTGATTCAGAGATTTCTGATCACTCCCTTGACTTAAACCCATGACTCCTTCTATTTCCATGATGATTGCTCGATAAGCATCCAAGCCAGATAACTGACTAATACCTTGTTCTTGTGTTCCTAATGCACTCACCGCTTGCCAATTTACTCCAACTGTGGTGTTGGTTTTTTCCGAGTTAGAAACCATCGCAATTCCCAGTTTCATTTTTTCTGCACTTGTGATTTGACTCACCCGAGTAATTGCAATTCTAGCTGCGGTTTCTATAAATGTTTTTGAGTCTTTGATCATTGGCATTCCGCTTAACAGTCCTAAACCCCCTCTCGACACCGAATCATAGGCGGTTTCCGTCAACATTCCCGGCTTAATTTCCATAACATTGACTTGATAATTATCATTCAACTCCTGACCCTCTCTAGACTGTTTCACCGCTTGATTCATCGCTGTGATCGCCTGATAAGATTCACTACAATCATCCAACTCAAACTCATCATTCAGTTCAAACTCTCGCTGACGAACCAGTTTATAGGTGATTGTACAAATGAGAGGCAGATTTGCCTTTTCCACCCAAGCATCAAATGCCTCTAACGTTCTCAAATCAACAATTTCTTGATCATTTCTAAGTTGTAAATATACAGCCAAAAAACGAGGTCGATCTGACTGAACAATCTGTTGATTGACATCAATCTCATTCACCATAATCCAGTCAATCGTCATCACTCGTGTAATCGCACTTGCTCTTAAATAATATTTTTTTAATTCCGGTTTTAAATTAGAATAGAGAATAATGGCATCAAGCTGATCCAAAACTTTTAACTCAGGAACCGCTTCTCCACTCCTAAAATATTGATAAGTCGAACGAATCCGTTTTTGATCTTCCGTCTCAAGTTGAGAAGCTGTTAATACTTTTTGCACACAATCTTCTAACCCAAGTAAACGAGAATTATGACTAGCAATTGTATAACGTTGACCAATTTCTGCATAAATTTTCGAGGAAAAAACTAAATAATCTAGCAAATTCAACGCCGCACAATCTTCCGTTGGTAAAGCCAAATTCATCCGGTTATAGGCTTCTAAACACCGAACTTTTGTCCGATCATAAACGGGAGCTTGAACAATTAAATTATTGATTTTGCGGTCAATATTAAAAACAGGATTTAATAACGTATGCAGCACCAAAAAGGCATCTTTTCCCTCTAAACCACATCCTTTCAAACGCAAAGTAGAGCCTTCTTTGGGATTAGTCGGAATTTTAACAGTGTAGCTTTTACCTGTTTTCAGCGTCACGGTTTGAGTCCCGCCAAAACTTGCAGTTTGAGATCTAACAAAAGTATGATAGAGTTCATCGAAACTCCAGTCATGTAATGGAGTTGATTCGGCACTATCTTCCGATTCTGAATAAATATTTTCTACCCAGTTTTGAGTTTGTTTTTTCGCAGAGTCCACTGAACCTGCTGCCGTTTCCATCACCTTTTTTCCCGCTTCCGAGGCATTATTACTAATCGTTTCGCCCATTTCTGTAGCTTTTTGTTTAGCCGCATCGGTTGCTTTTTTGGTGATATTTTTACTCACTTCTGAGGCTTGATGACCGATTGACTTTCCAAAACCCGATGCTTTTTTGCCGACAGAATCCCAAAAAGATTTCTGCTGATCACTCATACTTTACCTCCCTCAGTCACACAACAACTAGATTAATAACTTGACCTAGAACAGTAATCTCAACAGCAAAGGAGCTGCTTGTTGTAACGCTCCCAGAAATCCCCCGCCATTATTATCAGGTTTTTCAGGATTTTGCTGATATTCTAAAATTTGAACTAATTGAGTCGAAATTTCTTTACCCTCATTTGATCCTAAAGTTTCATACAATTTTTCAGCAGATCGGGCATCTTCGATCGCACCCACTAAATCTCCTAAATCTGCTTTAGCCATGCTACGACCAAAAAAAGCCGCCGCTAAATCGGGCTTCAAACGAATAGCTTGACTATAAAAATCAATCGCATTCACATAGTTTCCTTCTTTGGCTTCTTGAACTCCCCAAAAGTAATAATCTTCTGCTTTTCCCGTATTAGTTGGCATTCCAATAACACCCACCAATTGAGCATCTTTGATATTACTTTCGGTGAGAACTGCATTCATCAAATAAGCCCCTCGCAGATCGGTACCATTGAGATTAGCTCTTGCTAAATTGGCGCCGGTTAAATTAGCGCCGTGTAAACTAGCCCCCGTCAGGTTCGCCCCGGTAAGATTGGCCCCCGTCAAGTTGGCGCGGCTGAGATTGGCCCCAGTCAGGTTCGCCCCTTGTAAATCAGCACCGACTAAATCGGCTAAAACCAAACCCGCACCTGCAAGGTTGCAATTTGGACATTGTTTGCTGGACAAAAGCTGACGAATTGTTTCTATGTTTTCCGCTCGGGTAGGTTGAACGAGAGTTACTACACTCAATACCATCACGGTAGCAAGAATTCTGAAGTTCATAGGACAGAATAATTAAAAGCTACTGTCGTCATCTTAAATTATTCAGGAGAAAATTGTGAATTGTGTCTATTCCCCATTGGGTTGACCTTCAACGATGACGAGTTCCACACCAAAGACTTCTGCAAAGGCGATTTGAACTTGCGATCGCACTTCTTCGAGGGTAACAGTGGGTATAAACTCGATTAAACTGCCAACCGCACGATCAGAAATTCCACAAGGGACAATCTGTTCAAATCCCTCTAAGTCTGGACAGACATTAATCGCAAAACCGTGCATCGTGATCCAACGACTGACTTTAATCCCGATAGCAGCGACTTTTTTTTCAGCGATCCAAACTCCCGTTAAGCCGGAAATCCGATCACCTTTCACCCCATAAACCGCCAAAACCAGAATAATCACTTCTTCTAGCTGTCGGAGATACCAGTGCAAATCTTGTTGATGGCGTCGTAAGTTGAGAATGGGATAGCCGACTAACTGACCTGGACAGTGATAGGTGACTTCGCCGCCCCGTTCGACTCGATGAAGTTCGGCATTCTGAGAATTGGGGTTAAATTTTATGAACTTTGGATCAGCCCCTTGTCCTAGCGTATAGACAGGTGGATGTTCTAGTAATAAAAGTACATCATCGGACTCTGGATGCTGTTGATGCTTTTGTACAAGCGATTTTTGCCACTGCCAAGCCATCAGGTAAGGGACTAATCCTAAGTGATAAACTCGACATTGAGGAGGATGGGGATCAAACAAAACAGACATTTTGTAGATAATGTATATGTTAATATCATAAATAGACGTACTCAATACATAGAGGATAAAAAAGCTAAGAGGATAGTAGAAATCTTCTCAAAAATCAAGTAGAAGTTAACATAACTTTACCCTTAAAATATCAAGAATTGTCAAGAGATGCAACAGATGTTAAAGGGGTAATCTATCCTCAATCCAAAGTGTTAAGGTGAGTTTATGCCCACATTATGAGCGGGAGGAAGCTTTATGAAGCTTGTGGTTCAGGGTAAAAATCTTGAAATAACTGAAGCGATTCACGAATATGTGCATCAAAAAATTACTAAGGCGGTCAGTCATTATCAGCAGCTTACGAACGAAGTGGATGTTCACTTATCAATTGCTCGTAATCCTCGGATAAATCCAAAGCAAACAGCCGAAGTCACAATTTACGCAAATGGAACTGTGATTCGCGCCCAAGAAAGTAGTGAAAATCTGTATGCGAGTATTGACCTCGTTGCTGATAAGATCGCTCGTCAACTTCGCAAATTCAAAGACAAACGGCAAGGAAAACATCTTCATCCGCCTAAACTCGCGGAAGTGGTAGAAAATCAACCTGTGATCGAAGATTTGATTGGCGATCGCCAACCGGAACTTCCCCCAGAGGTGGTACGCACCAAATACTTTGCCATGCCACCGATGAACCTTCAAGATGCCCTGGAACAATTGCAACTCGTCGATCATGATTTTTATGTGTTTTGCAATGCCGACACCGGAGAACTAAACGTCATTTACAAACGTGTTAATCATGGAGGATACGGTTTAATCCAACCCCGCAACAATAACGGTCACACTAACGGAAAAGCAGCTCAGAGCAGCCAGGTTCTCCCGCAGGAGTCCTCTGTATAATCAGTTTAATTCTGATCTGAGGGTTTAGCATTTGACAAGCCCTCAAGACATAATATTTCTGTAGAGACGTTACCGATAACGTCTCTCTTTTGTAAAAATAAGATTTTTTTTAATTCTTCATATTTCTAACTCTCCTCAACCCAATTAGAAGGGTAAATCATCTTCATCTTCTAAACTGACATCTTGAGGTTCTAGGGCTTGTTTGGCTTGTTTAATTCTCTCAAATAACGAACCTTGTGAATGCCTTTTAGGGTTTAATAAATTTAGATTGTATTTTGCCTTCAGTGCGTCTCGAACTGATGCCGGAGTGTGTTCAGTTGGCCCCTGCAAGTCTGCTGCTGTCATGACTGGAAGCCGTGAACCCAACTTTTCAACGGTTATATCAGGAAGTCGAACCAGGAAATATTCTCGCCGTCGTCTAATCATTTCCGCCCGATTGTCAATTTCTGCCAAAACACCGATAATTTGACTGAGATGATGGGAAGACATCGCCACCTGAACTTCAATATCATCAAGAGGAATACCCAAACTTTCGGCGAGAGATAAAATATCCGAGGGAATATGATCCAAACTGGGCGGGTTGATCACCGCTTTTAAGTTCGCTAAAGTTTGCTGTAATAGCACTTCGACTTCGGCGATCAGTTGCGGTGTAATGTGTTCAAGCGGTAATCTGTTCACGAGAGATTTGAGTTGATCCGTTGCAGTTTGAGACAAATGAGTTGCAGTCTCTAGCGGGTTATTTTCCATCATCTATCCTTCCAGATTTTCTAACTCCTGCGTAGACTGCCATCCGGGTTCCCAGAGGCTACGATCTTTAAGTTGTTTGGCGTTTAACCAAAAGCGAACTTCAGGATCGCAAGACGCAACCATTTCAGCAAATACCCATTTGCCATCATTTTTACGGTTAACCACCTGAAAATGTCGCCAACCCCAGGTTTTTTGAGTCGCTGTCCATTTAGAACCGACGAGATACGGAAATTTTTGCTTTTTTGGCATTTTTGAGTGATTTGTTTGCCTTCTTGTTGACTATTTTGACAGATTCCCGTCTTCTGGAAAATCTCAAAAACTCGGTAACTTCTGCAAAACCCGTTTTTATTCCCTACAATTTTCTAGATTTTCCCCCTAGATGATCCAACTCAATGTTCCGAAAAGTTCTTTCTGTGGTTAGAAGTCTCGTCAAATCAAAGCCGTTATACTGTTGAACATTGAGAGTGAAACGCAAGAAGCGATCGCTTCTATCCAGCGTTGTGCCGTTAAATAAATGGGTCATATTGGTCGATGTGTCGATCAACCAAACCCAGTCAAAAGAATGAACATGAACCGACAAAAGGGAAAATTGCGATCGCTATATACAACCGTTGAAGGTTTATCAATACACGCCCGAATATCAGCAGAAATCCCCCCAAAAGATGCGCCTGTACTCATTTTAGTGCCGGGTGCAGGGCTTTCGGGTCGTTACATGATTCCCACTGCCGAACAACTCGTACCAGATTATCAAGTATATGTGCCAGATTTACCGGGTTTCGGCGACAGCGACAAACCCGAACCGCCCTTAAATTTATCCGAGTTAGCTGATATCCTCTGTAAATGGATGGACGCAGTGGGCATTGAACAGGCCACAATGTTGGGAAACTCCCTCGGCTGTCAAATTATCGTCGAGTTTGCGGTGCGTCACCCTAACCGCCTCGAACGAGCGATCTTACAAGGGCCAACAGTTGATCGCCACGCCCGTACATTTTACCAACAGCTTTGGTGTTTAATCCTCGATGCACCCAACGAAGCGCCCTCACAAGCTTTAATTCAAATTGAAGATTACTGGAAAGCGGGTTTTGCACGGGTTATTCATACTTTTCAAATGGCGTTATCCGATGCAGTTGAGGAAAAACTACCTCACGTCAACGTTCCGACGCTGGTTGTCCGAGGTGAAAATGACACGTTGGTATCTCCCCAATGGGCCGAAGAAATTGTCAGTCTCTTACCGAATAGCCAATTTGTCGAAATTGCAGACGGAGGACACACGCTCAATTATAAGATGCCGGAAGCTGTCGCTAAAGTCACACGAGCCTTCCTCAACGGTACACAACCCCATCTCAAAAAACAAAAGGAGTTAACCCGATGAAAGCACCCTCAACCAACCCGATTTTGAGTTCTATTCTGGCTCAAAAAGGCTTTACTCCTCCTTATATTGCTAACTTTGACTCCGCTACGGGTATGCTAAGAGCAACGAGCGCCTATCTGCGAGGAGAAGATTTTCCCGGAATGGGTGTGGTGCCTTCTGCGTTTGAACCGATCGCCGATCTAATCACCAAGTTACCGCGATCGCTGCAAGAACAGGTTTATATTGCTGGAAGTGCAGGAGAAGCGATCGCTCCCGAACAGTTAGAAGACGTCCGAGCCGAAGTTGTCGCCCAGTGGATGGTTAACGAATATCCCCAACGTTCCTATCCGGCTGTGGCAATTGGTTCGTCCTGTGGTGCTTTGGTTAACCTCTGTGCGGCGTTGGGTATTCCCTGGCTCCCCCAGACGTTTCTGATTCCGGTTAAGCATGGTGGCGAGATTGATATTGATGAACCGAAACAGGCTTTAAATTGGGGCCGAGAGCGATCACAGGCTTTACTGGAAAATAATCCAGAACTTATATTGCACCAAATGCACGATCCCTGTCAAGATCGGTTAACGAGTCAGGGAATGGCTTATTTTCGGGTGAAACGGTTGGGTTTGGGGGAAACCTACGAGCGCTTTTTACAGAAGACTTTACCCCCAGGTGGGACAATTTTTTTGGTCGAATGTCAGCGAACTTGGCCGACGACAAAGGTTAGCGATCGCCATATCTTCCAGTTTGGAGCGTTGGGGGGAGCAACATCGGAAGAATTTCTCTCTGGAAGCGAGCGAGTAGAAAACTATCTCGAACGTTACAACTCCCATCGCCGCAAGTGGGACGCACCCAAACCCGATGGAGAACGACCCGAAGCCGAATGGGGGTTTGAAGCCGACCTACGCCAGGATGTCGAACGGTTTGCCCAAGAACGAGGATATCATGTTCGGCGAATTATTTTTACTGAACCGGAAGATTTGAGTCCTTTTGTGGCGGAACTCTACCGTTGGTGGTACAAACAGCGTCAAATTGTCACCAATTGTTTGCTGGTAGAATCTTTTCTATTAACAGAACCGATGTGGACTTTAAAAACAGGTTCGGTGCCATTTTGGATGAAGTTTAATAAGCAACCTTCTCTCGATGCACTCGAAGATTATTTAGATCATACTGATCCCTACGATGAAATTTATTTGATGTTATTTTCTCATGGGGTGAATTCTATCGGTTTACCCTCTATCGAACGTTGGCGTCAAGTCTTTCAGAAAGCCAAAATACAGGGTAATTTTGTCGGTGTAGATGAGGAGAAATATCCGAGACATTTTGCTTCGATGATCCGTTATCATACAGATCTCAAGCGTTTAATTTCCGCTCGTTATCCCCTGCCAAGTTCGTTGACCTTAGAACAGCTTGAGCAGTTTATCGACCAAGAAAATGGGAATTTCCGAGTCAAGTTTACTTAGGTTATTAGACTTTTAGGGTAGATCAGACAATAAAATTAATAATCACAACATTAACTTTTCGCTCTGGATGCACCCATCCTAAAACTGTAGGGGACATCAGATTGGGAAAGTGCATCAAATAATAGGATTAGTAATTACAGGGTTAACTTTTTGCTCTGATGTCCTCTACTCTAAAAATAATTAATCCCGATGAGGGATTGACAGAATGATCTTTGCTTGATCTCAACACTTTTATACCTATAGATACAGGACAAAAGCTGGCGATCTCAGGTTTACTAGAGAGGTGATTCGGTAGCGATCGCACTTAACCTCTAGAGTTAAAAATATTTATGCCTAAAGCTGTTATCTTTGATTTAGACGGAACCCTGGTTGATTCAGTCCATTTTCATGCTGAAGCTTGGGTAAAAGCATTTGAACAATATGGTTATCATACCGCTTTTGACGACGTTAGACAACAAATTGGTAAAGGTGGAGAGTATATTCTCCCTGAGTTCATATCGGAAGATGAAATCGAGAAAAACGGAGATAAAATTAGTGACTATCGCAAACAATACTATCAGGAAAATTTTCTTCCAAAAGTCAAGTCTTTTCCCAAAGTTCGAGAACTCTTAGAACGAGTAAAAGCAGATGGAAATCAGATCGTTTTAGCATCTTCTGCTCGTCCTAAAACTGTAGAACATTATCAAGAACTTCTCGGGATCAAAGATTTAATTAATGGGGTAACATCAAGAGGAGACGTTGAACAGGCTAAACCCAATCCTGATATTTTTATCGCCGCACTTAATCATTTTGAAAACGTCAGTAAAGAATCAGTCATTGTTGTGGGTGATAGTCCTTACGACGCGCAAGCTGCTGAGAAAATTTCGTTGTCAACTGTTGGGGTTTTATGCGGGGGATTTTCTGAAGACGTTTTAAAAGAAGCGGGTTGTATTGCTATTTATAAAGATCCGGCTGATTTACTTGATCATTATGAAGAATCTCCGCTGAGTTCTTGATGTTTTAAATCACTGTAAATTGCTTCAAATCAAATAACTTTAAATAAACAGGAGGTGAGTACATTGGGAAAAGTTGGATTAGTATTAGGAAGTGGCGGTGCGCGAGGTTGGGCGCATATTGGTGTAATTCGTGCTTTAGAAGAAGCGGAGATTAAAGTTGATTATATATCAGGGGCGAGTATTGGTGCTTTAGTTGGGGCGATTTACGGTGTAGAAGCATTGAGTAAATTAGAAGATTTTGCGGGTGAAATTGATGCTGATTATCTATTATCTTTGTTGGATATCTCTTTTCCGAATCTGGGATTGATTGATGGTGAAAAAGTTGTTGGCTTTATTAGTCAATTTCTGTCGGATCAGAGCATTGAGGAGGTCAAGATTCCTTTTCGATGCGTGGCGACGAACTTTTTGTTAAAAAAAGAGATTGTTTTTGACTCGGGTTCCTTGATTGATGCGGTGAGGGCGAGTATTTCAATTCCGGGAATTTTTAGACCTTTTAAACGCGAAGAAGTTTACTTAGTCGATGGGGGTATTGTTAATCCCGTTCCCGTGAGTGTGGTTAAAGACATGGGTGCTGAGATTATTATTGCAGTTAACCTCAACAGTGATTCAGATGCAGAGGAAGCTGATTCTGATGGTTATCCCTATATCTCCCAAAGCGATATCAGCAGTGAAAAAATAGACGAAGAATCAGAGGAACGTCAAGAGAAAGAACAGCAAGAAAGTGGAATTGTTCAAAATCTCACGGGTCGATACGATGCACTGAAACAGATTTTACCTAACGAGATTGACGACTGGATACCTGATCCTAAAACAGGTTTAAATATATTTGATGTGATTGGAAATTCAATTAATGTGATGGAACAACAAGTGACTGAGATTAAGCTACAAATTGACAAACCGGATTTACTAATTGAACCGAATTTAATGGATTTTGGGATTTTTGATTTTCATCAAGCTAAACCCATTATGCAAAAAGGATATGATGCTGCAAAAGCAAAGATTCCTGAGATTAAAAAGGTATTAGATGAATCATTAGAGGCTGGAAATTAAAGATTGTCAGGGATGTTAGACCACAAAAATTATCGGTTTAACCCTAACTCAAACCTACTCTACTTTCGATTCAATTTTCGGCTTTCTCAAACAGGCTAACTAAACATTAACTTTCTGTCTAAACAGGTTGACCATTAGAATCCAGTAACGCTCGTTTTGGCCCGTGAATGGGGTCTTCAATAATAATGGTTTGATCGCGACTTGCACCCAAGGAAACAATCGCAATGGGAACTTCCATAATTTCTGCGAGAAACTTCAAATAATCTAACGCAGCTTGTGGTAAATCTTCTAAAGCGCGACAATCTTCAGTTGATTTTTTCCAACCGGGTAAACTTTCATAAATGGGTTTACATTTGGCAAATTTATGGGGATCACTAGGAAGATTTTCGCAACGTTCCCCATCAATATCATAGGCAACACAAACTTGAATTTCTTCTAATTCATCCAAAACATCTAACTTCGTAATCGCCAAACAGTCTAACCCATTGACTCGCACTGCATATCGTCCGATCACCGCATCAAACCAACCACAGCGGCGTTTACGTCCCGTTGTTGTCCCAAACTCAGCCCCGCGATCGCATAATACTTCTCCAATACCATCCACCATTTCCGTCGGGAAAGGCCCCTCTCCGACACGAGTGGTGTAAGCTTTCGCCACCCCAATGACTCTATCAATCACCGTTGGCCCGACACCAGCGCCCACACAAGCCCCGCCAGCGATGGGGTTAGAAGAAGTCACGTAGGGATAAGTCCCATGATCCAAGTCGAGAAGGGTTCCCTGCGCCCCTTCAAACAGCACATTTTCCCGACGGCAAATCGCTTCATAAACCCGCAATGAACTATCCACCACATGAGGACGTAGACGTTCAGCGTATCCTAAATATTCTTCAATAACTGCTTCCGCATCAAGGGGCGGTAAGTTGTACAATCTTTCTAAGACAACATTTTTACAGCTAATCGTCCATTCAAGTTGCGATCGCAGTCCCTCGGGACTCATCAGATCGATCATCCGAATTCCAGTCCGTTCTGACTTATCGGCGTAAGTCGGGCCAATCCCTCGGCCTGTTGTTCCAATTTTACGTTGTCCACGTTGTTCTTCTGAAGCCTGATCAAACAGTCGATGATACGGCATCGTAACATGAGCCGTTTGAGAAATTTTTAGCTTACTTGTAGAGACATTGAGGCTTTCGACTTGATCAAGTTCTTGGATCAGTATCTTTGGGTCAATGACCGTTCCTCCAGCAATGATACATTCCGTATCGGGATACAAAATCCCCGAGGGAATCAAATGCAGTTTAAACGTTTGGTTATTGACAACAACGGTATGACCAGCGTTCACACCGCCTTGATAGCGAACTACGACATCTGCCGACCGACTCAGCAGATCAGTAATCTTTCCTTTTCCTTCGTCACCCCACTGGGCACCGACCACAATTACGTTAGCCAAGGGAATTCTACGCCAAGCTTCTAGTTTACACAAATCCTAATTATCATCACCTAACCTAATTTCTGTCAAATAAATTTTTGTAACGGGAGAATTATTAAGATTTGTTAAGATTAGGAGGATCACCAGAAATTCACGCGCGAACGATTAATCATTTAAGTTAAAACTCCTATGACCTTACACGCAGAATTACATCGCCACTTGGGGGGTTCAGTTGTACCCCGTATTCTCTGGCGATACTTCCGACGCCACAATGACGACTTAGCCGAAAAGTTTCCCCAATACGCAGACTTTGAGGCGTTTTACACCAAACCTCGCAATACTCTCGATGAGTATCTAGAACTGCATACGATGGTGGAACACGTCCAAACAGCCGAGACATTACCCTATTTTATTTGTCGGTTAATGCGGGGGGCGTACACCTTTGAAAATCTGGCTTATCTAGAATTGCGTTATACTCCCTATCTACGAACCCCGGAACACCTGAGTCAGTCTGAACGGATTGAAGCGATGGCCCAAGTCGTGGAAATCGTCGGGAAAGCCAGCCAGTTGAACGAGTATCCCATCGTCACGAGTCAAATTCTCTGTATGCACTCTCGGCTTCCCTACGAGGTGAATAAGGCGATTGTTGACTTAGCGGCGCAAATGCCTCAATATGTCTGTGCCGTTGATTTAGCGGGGGGAGATGCTCACTATCGCGATCGCTTAGATGAGTTTGTGGGTTTGTACAAGTATGCACGCTCAAAAGGCTTAAAAACGACGGGTCACGTTTATGAAACAACCGACGGTTGCTATCCTGAACTCCTCCCCTATTTAATGCGAATTGGTCATGGCATTCAAATTCCGTTAAAACATCCAGAATTATTAAGCGAATTAGCCAGCCAAAAACAATGTTTAGAAGTTTGTCCGACGACTTATATTAAGACAGGAACGTTAGAAGATATCCGTGAGCTTAAAGTCGTGTTTGAGCGGTGTTTTGAGGCGGGAGTTGATATTGCCATTTGCACTGATAACGCGGGACTGCATAACGTTCGTTTGCCCTTTGAATATGAGAATTTGTTGACGCTGGATATTATTGATTTTCGACAATTACAAGCTTGTCAACGAGCGGCATTTCGTCATGCTTTTGCTTGGCCCCATAGTGAGCCTCCAGCAGAAATGTTGACGGAATTATTGAAGCCTGAACCTTTATCGATTGGATCATAAAATGATTGATGTGGTGTGATTGTTTGGTGAATGAAGTCAGACTGATTTATAAATTGAGTTTGGGTAGAGGCGTTCTCTGGAGCGTCTCTAAACTATAGAATTATATGAAATCCTTAAATATTTGCTACAAATGATCGATGGGGAGGTGGGGAGGTGGGGAGGTTGGGAGAAAGATGTGTAGCATTATTGTTTGTATTTCCTATTACAAGATTAATATCAAAGCTGATCGTTTAGCAAATTGTTACTAAGAGGGACGGATTTTTAAGTATTTTTATGAGAAAAAAGCCTTTGCCATTCTAATACGATTCCTCGACATTGGAGACAGGTTAAATCTTGAAGTAAACTTTGAATTCCCAAAGAATTAAGAGGATAAGTTGCGCCAATTTTTTCAGGACTGATCGCAGTATCAGGATGAATCTTGACTGCAAAGCCGTAAAGTTTTTGATTAGAAAAAGAACTATTAATCGCCCAACCCACTGTATTTAAAGCGGTGAGTTGAATGATATCTTCTGGAACGATTCCTAACTCTCGTTTGAGGATATCTGGAACTGTAGTTTCAGGTGTTTTATGGGAGGGAATTCGTCCTCCTGGAAAATCAAGAGTTACTTGATCTAGACCCGGGCGATAGGTCGGAGTAGGAAGCAAAAACTGATCAGACTTGATCGTTAAAATGACGACAGAATCTGTTTTTTCAACTCGCCAATATTCTCGGTTTTTCCCTTGATGATCTTGGAAATGTTCACCAATAAGCGTGAGCCAAGCTGAACGCATTTCGACAAAACGATCCAGCAATTTCCAATCAGACGGACTTTTGTCCATGATTTGGGTTAATCGGTTCTATTGTACAGAATTTATAGAGGGTAGCAAGTAGATCAAGGGGTTGGGTTTAAAGTCGTCATCGCCCTCAGTTTGAACCTCAAATTTTCAGCCAAAAAATCGGGTGTGAAATCGGATGTAATCTGGCTCAGGTTAGAAGAAACCTCGGGTTGAATTGATTAAATTTTATACAGAGTAGATGCTCCCTGAGCAAAAATTAATGAGATGAATAAATTTGTTTTCGCATTAACAAACAATTGCGATCATCGTTTGTGCGGGTATAGATCAACTCATCTGTTAATTTTTGCATAAATAGAAGTCCACGACTTCCCTCATGTGCGAGGGGATCTGTATGTAAATGACGAACACACTGGAGAGTCTGTTCT
Organism: Lyngbya sp. PCC 8106; assembly: GCF_000169095.1. GTDB lineage: Bacteria > Cyanobacteriota > Cyanobacteriia > Cyanobacteriales > Microcoleaceae > Capilliphycus. The sequence continues at coordinate 228,288 of NZ_AAVU01000001.1, read as the reverse complement.
AAATCAAAAGGTTGACCGAGATCCCAAATTCGCATTTCAATGTAATCGGAAAAAATCGTGACTTCTAGATCAATTGGTGTTGTTGCTAAAAGGGTGCGATGAGCATGGCGAACTACATTGGTAAAGGCTTCTGTCAGAGCAATTTTACATTGATATAAAAGCTCCTCAGATAAATAGGTAGATGTCTGCTTTTCAAACCATTGTAGAATTTCATTCAGGGCATTCAGATCGGTCTGAACCTGAAAATGCGATCGCACCACAAGTGTGTCATCTCCCATGCATCTGATTACATTGCACCACTATTTTTCTGGAATAAGATCATTATAGTTTTAAAAATGAGTTGTAGGTCATACATCAAACTCCAGTTTTCTTGGTATTTCAAATCCAGACGAATGATATCTTCAAAATCCTTGATTTGAGAACGACCATTAACTTGCCATTCTCCTGTCATTCCGGGTTTAACATCTAAGCGTTGCCATTGGGGAACTTCATATCGTTCTACTTCATCTGGAGTCGGAGGACGAGTTCCCACTAAACTCATATCTCCTTGTAAAACATTCCAAAATTGAGGAAGTTCATCTAAACTTGTCCGCCGTAAAAAACGACCAACTTTTGTAATGCGAGGATCGTTTGTATTTTTGAAAATATGACCTGTGGCTTCGTTGGGGACTTCGTGTTTACGTTTTTCTGCATCCGCAGTCATTGACCGAAATTTCCACATCCGGAAATTTTTACCCATCCAACCACATCGAATTTGACCGAATAAAATCGGCCCAGAACTATCGCGTTTAATAGCGATAATAATAGGAATTGATAAAATTCCAGTAATCCCTAGTCCGACAATCGCCCCGACAATATCAATTAAACGTTTAACCCAAGACCGAACAGAAGGATGAGTAATGGGAAGCTGATTATTACTCTCCGAAGAAGGAGGGGGATCAGCTTGTAGCTCAATCGTTAAGACTTGATCTAGAGAGGTTAGCGAAAACACCGCCATCACTTGAGAGCCAACATTGGTTAAAATCAACTCAATCTCCTTTTCTTTTGCGGCTTTTAGATTGCTAATCAAAGCACCCACTCCGCTACTATCAAGGAATGTGGTTTCGCTAAAATCAAGGATAATTTTTTTCGGGGTCGGATCAGCATTGATGAGTTCTTGACCAGTGGTTTTAAAAGCAACCGCTTCCAAAATACTCAAGCGACTCGGAAGATGAACATAGGTAATATTTTCTTGGATGATGACTTCAAAATTCACCTGGGGAGTTTGGCTAACCATCGCAACTTTCCACTAAATTCTACTGCTACTATTTTTGTTCTATCCTAGTCTAAAACAGATGCTTTTGGAAAGAGAAGCCCCAAAAAAGGGCAACCGTATTACATCTCTACCAATGACCCAATCTTGAGATGAAATTCAACTCAAAAACTGTACTTCAAAACAGCAGTGAAGTCAAAGTAAAAATTGACGGAAAAACAGTTCCAATGAATCCGTTCAAGATTCAGAACGACCCAATCTGGATGTTTTTTAAATCAATATTCAGTTTTTGCGATATAAATAGCGACCCGAATGGGAGTTGAATCAAAAGATTCTCCCCAATTCTAGCTCAAGATTTCTCCAGAAGCCAGACGAGTGCCATTCGCAAAGTCCCAACCTGACTGAGTGCGTTTTCCGGCGAGTTTTACGTCCTGCAATAATAATAATCCATCTCCGGTTTGTATAACTGGCCCGAAGCGTTTAACAATGTGGAGAATTTCTCCCGGTTTTCCCGATAACGGTGACAATGTAGGCCATTGCTGTTCGAGTTCTTGGAGTTCGGAGGGAAGTTTTATTCCTAAAGGAATAGTCCCACTAATTTTTAAGGCTTGTTCGCGAAATGAGGTAACGCAGTTGGGGAAAAAACCCCGGACTTGGTTATGTAGGGCGAGTGCTGATTTTGACCAGTCTAAGCGATAATCTTCGGGTTTAATCAGTGAGGCGTAGGTGGCTTGAGAGTCGTCTTGAGGGGTCGGTTGAATTTCTCCACGATTGAACTTGATGAGTGTTTCGACTAATAAATCGGCAGTTATACTCGATAAGCGTTCAGCTAAATTAATCGCATGATCAAAGAGTCCAATCGGAGTAGACTGCTTGAGTAACATTGGCCCGGTATCCATTCCTGCATCCATCAACATCGTGGTAATTCCGGTTGACTTTTCGCCATTGTAAAGACACCATTGAATGGGGGCGGCGCCGCGATACTCCGGTAAAATCGAACCATGACCATTGATACAGCCCAGACGAGGCATTTGTAATATTTCGGGTGATAAAATCTGTCCGTAGGCAACCACAACAAACGCATCAGCTTGGGCTTGTTTGAGGCGAGAAAGGGTTTCTGGATGTTTTTTGATCCGTTTCGGCTGCCAGACGGGTATTTGATGCTCAACAGCCAATGATTTGACAGGAGAAGGGGTTAACTTGCTCCCTCGTCCTCGCCGTTTATCGGGCTGAGTGACAACAGCTAAGACTTCAAATTCGGGGTGATGCAATAATTTTTCTAGACTGGGAACCGCAAATAAGGGAGTACCAAAAAAGATGATTTTCATTGAAGATGGGAGTCGGGAGTTGGGAGTTGGGAGTCGGGGGAGATGGGGAGGACCGGGAGGACCGGGAGATGGGGAGATCTTACCTCTTGCCTATTGCCTAATAACTGTTTATGGTGCGATCGCGACTTCGATTCGTCGGTTTAGTTGTTTATTGGTGGTTGAATCATTTTCAACGGTGGGCTGACCTTCTCCATAACCAATTGCTACCCAATGATATTCTGAACCGATAGCGGTTGAGAGATAAGCGACAATTGCTTCAGCTTGTTGTAAGGACAGACTGAGATTATCTTGAGCCTTTCCAGTATCATCGGTATGAGCCGCGACCCGTACTGAGGCTCCTTTGTAGTTTTCTAAATCGGCGATTAAAGTATCTAGAATGACACTAGCACCCGGACGTAAACTGTTGGTGTTTGTCGCAAATAAGACATCACTCGGAAGCGTTACCACTAAACCTTGAGAAGCCCGAAAACGGGTTTGTGCTTGAGTTGAAGTCGTTGTTCGGGTTGGAGTTGGAGTCGCAGCATTCGGAACAGTCTGATCGCTGAGAGATAGTTGTCGGTCAACGATTTGTAGACGTTTTTCCAGGGTTTCACTCGGACGACTAATTCCTAATTGTGTTTCTAAGGCGGCGGTACGTCCAATCAGAGTATTGAGTTGTTGTTGGAGTTCTTGCAGTTGGGTTTGGAGTTGTTGACGTTCGCCAGACGTGAGTTGAACTTGAGGGGTTGTGGGGGAAGGAGAAAGGGGCGTCGGATTGAGTGCAGGAGTAGAAGTTTGAGAGGATTGAGGTTCTGAGGTTCGAAATAATAGCGTTTCGACTAAAGGCGCCTGTGAACGACTACTCGGATAAACTTGAGCGATCGCCATACCGATAATCCAGGCGAAACTGCTTCCGACTCCGAGTAATAATAGCCGAAAGAGAATCGACAGTAAAATTACAGAAATAGGGGGACGAGGCTTGGGGGGGCGAATTGTTTTGGCTTGGGGAGATTTAGTCATCGATCTATTTTCTGAGGTAGAAGCAGAAGTGCAATAAATTCAGGGGTAGGGATCCGGGCTGTTTCAAGAGTCTTGAGGTCGTGAGGTCAAAAGTCAAAAGTATGAAGTCAATCCTGATTACTTTTTTCCCCTGTATCCTAATCTTTCTAACTCCCAACCTCCCCAACCTCCTCACCCCTCAAATTTTAGTCCGACGAGCGCGCACAGCCTGGGTTCTATCCAACAAACTTAATCAATATTTTCAGTCGGATTTCCGTTTGATCCGGTTAAGTCACATACACACCCCTCAAAAGAGTTCTACTCGGGACTCATAGAATCAGAAGCAGGGGAGTCTTGAGTCTTCTTGTTCCAGGGTGTAATATCCAAAATCCCATCCGGATTAAAAATCACCTGATAATCTGCGAGAGGTTCATCAGAGGTTCGACTTCCAACTGGTTTGTACAGAAGTTCCGATAAGGGAATTTGATTTTCCTGAGTGGGAGTAATTTCATTAACTGCTTTATACCCGACAATCGCACCATCTGGGGCGACGCTAACCCGATAAATTAACGGATCTGTAAATGTGGGTTCTGTCACCCATTCTCGGTTAATTTCCTCAAATAATAAGGCTTGTAGACGTTCAATTTCAACGGGATCATTAATAGACGCAACTGGGGAGAGGTTAGACTCTAAAGACGGTTCAGGAGTTTCTGTTGGTGTGATCGGAGGATCATCAGAACCGCTAGCTGTAGGGGTTTCCAGAGTTTCTAATTGGCTTTGAGATTGGGGAACAGGTTCTTCGGGGCGACGAACTTCAGGAATCGGCACAAAGAATAAAGCCAGCGCCGCCACAGCTAAACTTGATAAACCAATCGCCGCAGGTAGAGCTTTTTGAGTAATTGGTTTTTCGGCTTTGAGGGTTCGTTTGGAAACAGGACGCAACTGCAACGACAACTCGGGTAGAGTACGCGAGTCTGCAAAAAATTGATCGACGGCTTCTACAAGGTCAAATAGTTGTACCGTACTTAAATCAATTTGTTGGATAGAGGGGTTTGGCGTCGAAGAGTCTTGAACTTCTCCGTTTTTCTGGTCATTAACCACTAACCGATGCTTATTGTCGTCAAGTCGTTGCATTTGAACAATTTCCCGCTGACTTTCGACAGACTCCAGGGAGGAGATACCACTGAGAAAGCTTTGAGCATATAGACTAACTTGTTGAACCAAACTCTCAAAAAAATCTCGTCCACCGGTTAGGGGTTGAGGATGACCCACAAAATGACATTCTGCATTCATCAGCAACGAAACTTGTGGGCGTTTGTCATTCGGGTTGCTGTTGGCATCGCTTAACCCTTGCAAAATCAGTTTACAGTTGGGCAAACTGTACTGGCGTTCGATCGTCATTCTACTTCTCCATCAAACAAACTAATCCAAAATCTCTGCATTCCGTTTGTACCCGTACAAAACAGCAATTTCCTCAACAAGTCCATTGCCAGTTCATCTAACTTCTCATCTGAACTATAAACCATGACTCCGGCTCTACGAGGATTCATCCGACTGCGGAAGTGGGCGCGAAAACGTTCGAGATAACTTGATAATTGTAAATGCTGGTTGAGGGGCATTTGTTTCTTTTGCATTTGTTCGTAGTCCATCAATAACTGACGATTCCGAACGGTTAATCTGCGGCTTAAATTACAGATAATCACGACTAACGCCTTGGCTTCTATCAGACTGAGAGGGCGTCGCTGACTATTACGGCGTAGGGGGTTTGTACTGCGAAGTTGCCATAAGATCACCCGATTTTTAATAATATCTTGCAGGTCAAGTTGGGACACCAATGCCAGCATATGTTCAGAACCGCCAAGATACAATGCTTCAATCGCCAATAACATCAGGTCGATTTGTAAACGGGTACGACGGGGACATCCCTTATCGGAGAGAGGAAAATCCGGTAGGCTGTCCAAAATGATGGGGTTTGATTGGGTGGTGGTACTTTCTACTTGCATTTACACTTACGGTTAACGGAATTCACGACGGACAGGAAATATTGAAAAGAATATAACTGCTCAGAACAGGACATCATTTAGGGATACCCACAATTTTTAGAATCCATATCTAATACAAATTAATGAGGATCAACTCAATTATGAGATTTTTTGGGCAATTTTTCCGGTAATCAGGAGACAAAAGGAATGATCAGATCAGATCGGTAGTCTAAACTGAATCACCCTGTAACCTTCTAGTGTAGGATTTTTGAGGCAACGAAATCGCCTGCTCGTTGGCCCCCATCACCCCCAATAATGAGGGTACGGCTTTCCCAAATCGAGCCAAAAAGCCCACTAGAACAAACTGTGGGAGTATCAACCCTAACACCTATCCTAACGATTTATGGATCTCAAGTCTCTGATTCGTGATATTCCAGATTTTCCTCAGCCCGGCATCGTCTTCCGGGATATTACAACTTTGTTGTCTGATGCGAAAGGGTTACGCTATACCATTGACCAACTTAGCGACAAATGTGCTGCTCTGTCTCCAGATTATATTGTCGGGATGGAGTCTCGCGGCTTTTTATTTGGTGTTCCTCTGGCTTACCAGTTGGGAATTGGCTTTATCCCGGTTCGTAAACCGAAAAAGTTACCCGCTCCTGTTTATGCGGTTGAATATCAGCTCGAGTATGGCAAAGATTGCCTGGAAATGCACCAAGATGCAATGTCTTCTGGGAGTCGAGTGTTAATTGTTGATGATTTGATTGCGACAGGTGGAACCGCCCAAGCAACCGCTCAATTGGTCGAAAAAGCGGGCTGTGAATTGGTGGGTTTTGCCTTTATCATCGAATTAATTGCCTTAGATGGACGAAAAAATTTACCCAATGTACCGATTGTGAGTTTATTACAATACGAATAGTCAATGGTGAAAATCAGATGACTCCTTAATGATGAGTGAGTGATTTGTGGTTTTTAAATAGGCGTTGCACTCAACGTCTTTCCTCTGCTCTTTTTAACTGAATAATTGCAATGACCAGTGAAACTTTTACTCAAGTCGGAAAACGGTTTTGGAATTCCTTGCTTTCGATCTTTGCTAATGAAACGTTTGCTTATATTGTCAAGCGTCTTTTTCAAGCTGCAATTACACTGCTTTTAGCTTCGGCTCTTTGTTTTACCATAACTCAGCTTGCACCGGGAAATTTTTTAGATAAATATCAAGATATGCCGCAAATTTCCCCAGAAACGATTACCCAACTCCGAGAAGAATTTGGCTTGGATAAACCTCCGATTCAACAATATTGGATTTGGTTAAAACAAATCATTACTCAAGGAGATTTTGGGTTTAGTTTTGAGAACCGTCGGCCTGTTGCTGATTTACTTTGGGAGCGAGTTCCGGCGACTTTATTACTAGCGATTTCTTCTCTGATTATTACTTGGGCGATTGCGATTCCTCTGGGAATTATTGCCGCAGTTAATCAAAATAAAAGGCTAGATCGGATTTTACAAGTGTTGAGTTATACCGGTCAAGGATTCCCCGCTTTTATCACCGCTTTATTGTTACTCTATCTGGCTCAAACAACGTCTCCTTTATTTCCGGTAGGGGGAATGACCAGTATTGATTTTCCTGATCTTTCTTTGGGGGGTAAAATTGCGGATATAGCCTGGCATATGATCTTACCTACGATTGCTTTAAGTATTACCAGTTTTGCAGGTTTACAACGGTTAATGCGGGGACAATTATTGGATGTTTTGCGTCAAGATTATATTCAAACTGCACGAGCAAAAGGACTTCCAGAAAATCGAGTGATTTATGTTCATGCTTTGCGAAATGCGGTTAATCCTTTAATTACTTTACTGGGTTTTGAGTTTGCGGGTTTATTGGGAGGTGCTTTTATTACCGAAAACTTTTTTAATTGGCCGGGACTCGGTAAACTGGTTTTACAAGCCGTTCGACAGCAAGATTTGTATTTGGTCATGGCGAGTTTGATGCTAGGGGCTGTGATGTTAATTGTGGGTAATCTTTTAGCAGATTTGCTGCTCAAATTTGTTGATCCTAGAATTAAACTCGAAAATCTAAAATAGGAGAATTAGCCCGAAAGTTAGATTGTTTTTTGTTTCCATCTATCCATCTTGTAATGTTGAATAACTGAATTAAAATGTATTCTCAAATTTACTATCTTTTGCGTTCTAGAGTCGATGGTCAATATGTTTCCGCTCGACCTAATCCTGATTCGGTTCAAGGATTTTTATTGCTTTTTTCTGAAGATTTTGAAGCGTTAAGTTATCTCAATAAACACGCTAGTGATGTTGCTGACCGTTTTAGTGTAGAATCGATTTCAGGTTCTCAATTAAAAGGGATTTTACAACGTTGGGGATTTACAGGAATCGCGATGGTCAAAGATTCAACTGGCCCCGTTATGGAATTTATGGAAGTCAGTTAGTCTTTGGATGAGGGTTCAATCACCTCTAAAATTGCTTTCGGCTGTAACTTGTTTTTAAACCAGACAATACAAGCAGGAATATTATTAAGTTTAACCCCTGCTTTTTCTAAATTCAAGCGTTCGGAAATCGCTAAGATTAAATGATCACAGTCAGAATGACGAACTTGATAAAATTTCTTTTGTAAATATTCCGGACGCCAATACCCAACAATTTCTAATAAAAACACTCGTCCATCCGGATGAACCAAACGAAAATCAGGAATCATTACACTTCCGGGAAGGGGAATCAAATCAACTTCGCGTTCGAGTTTCCAGTCGGTTTTTAGTGATTTCCAACGTTTGGCAAAAGACTGTTCTAGCATACTATCATAGGGTTTTCCAGGGGGATAATGACTGACTAAATCACAATCAGAATTGAGGCTAAAGTAGCCTGTCCGAATGACTCCACTATAAGGATCACGTTGTTGTAATTTAGCTTTGAGACTCCAGCGAGTTACATGAAGTAAAGCCGGAATCATTTTAGCTAATGCTAAACCATAACGGGTACTGGGTTTAAATAAACTGGTTGGCCCGTCTAAAGTTAGGGTAAAACCATGTTCAGCATCGCCTTCAATATAGGTCATTAATTGAAAGAACTTGAGATAGCGAAATAAGAGCTTATATTCACCGGGATCATTACGATGAGCATTAATTTGAATCTCGCTAGCCCGATAAAAAATTCCCTGAACTTGAGATAAATTAAACCGATGTAATAAGGCTTCAGGAGTTGGTTCGTCAAATTGCGTGAGAATTCTATTTTCTTGTAAATCTGCATATAAACCTGCTCTAATTTCATCTAAAACAACTTCTCGTTTCAAATTTTGAGATAAATTTAAAGCCAGAGTTTCTAATGTTTTTTGTGTACTTTCTAAACTGGGAATTGTTTGGGCGGCTAAGGTAAATACCTGTTCTCGTAATTCAACAGGTTCGAGAGGACTAATAATTTCAAAAGTACAAAAACCACTTTTTAATAAATGAGCGAGTCCACGTTGGAGGCGATAATTAGGACTATCTCCTTCAAATTCGCTTAGACGTTGGTTGAGTTCTCCCTGAGTCGAATTAACCGAGTTTTGAAAGCAGGAAATCGCCTGAGTTGCTGTCTCTAAATTTTGAGCGTCAATCTTCAGACGCAGGGGAATGATGGTTTCTCCTTGTTGGCGATGACTTAATAAATCACTCGGTAACATTTTATTAGGGTTATCTTCTCAAATCAAAAATTTAGAGCAACTTGATCATACTACAACAATTCCAATCAATTTAGAGCATTTATGATTACCCAGTCCTCGTACTGAGGAGAATCAGTCAAATCGTTGACTCCGATATTCGCTAATCACTTTACACAAAGCCCCTGGAGATCAAGTTTATATAAATATTTTGTAAAAAGGGGTGTATTAGCTGCCCGTTTTAATCTTGACTTAAACTCTATACTATAATATCAGAAAAATCTGATTTTCAAAAACCATCATCCGAAGTCTTGAAATATCCCCATCTTGTAGTTTATCGTGTAAAACTGTAAAATAAAATCCAGTTATTGACATTATTTTAGACTGTTATGATGAATTTTTCAGTGGTGATCTGCACTTATAACGGAGAACATCGTTTACCTGAAGTTCTAGAGCGATTATGTTCTCAAGAACAGACTGAAAACTTGGCTTGGGAAATTCTAGTTATTGACAACAATAGCACGGATCAGACCCAAAAAGTTGTTCAAGAATATCAATCAGAATTCTCAAAAAAATCCCCCAAAATCCGATATTGTTTTGAACCCAAACAAGGGATTGCATTTGCTCGACGTTTAGCAATTCAGGAAGCCCAAAGCCCTCTAATCGGCTTTTTAGATGACGATAATTTACCTCATCTCAATTGGGTTTACTCAGCTTATTTGTTTGCTCAATCCCATCCTAAAGCAGGAGCCTATGGAAGTCAACTTGAAGCGTTGTATGAAGCAAATCCCCCGGAAAACTTCCATCGAATTGCTTGCTTTTTAGCGATTATTAATCGAGGTAGAGAAGCCTTTCGTTATGACTTATTAGAACGGTGGTTATTTCCTCCGGGTGCAGGTTTAGTGGTTCGGAAGCAAGCTTGGTTAGACTGCGTACCCGAACACCCTTTTTTCACCGGAGTTTCCGCAAAATCTTTAAACAACAAAGGCGAAGATATTGAAATTTTATCTTATTTGAGAAAAACAGGTTGGGAAATTTGGCACAATCCTCAGATGATTGTTGATCATCATATTCCTAATAGTCGGTTACAAAAATCTTATCTACTGAAGCTGCTGCGGGGAATTGGTTTGAGTCGCTATTATACTCGAATGCTGCAACTTCCAACCTGGAAAAAGCCCTTATTTACAGTTATTTATCTCTTGAATGATCTTCGTAAATTAATCGTTCATTACTGGACTCATTATAAAGTTCTCAATACCGATATAGTCAGTCGTTGTGAATTGGAACTCTATTGGAGTAGCTTAATTAGTCCGTTCTATTATTGGTTAAAAGCCTAGAAACACACAATCAATGATTCAGCCAAATATCTACTTTTACATCCCTTGTGATTTGTTTCCCCAAAAAATACCTCAAAATATCAATGAAAATTGGGCTGGATTTGGACTCGGAATTTATGCTTGGATCTTACAAACTTATCTTCGTCTAAAAGCGGATGGCTTTCCTTGTCAATTAGTTGATTATTTTCCTCAGTCTGGAATTGTTCTTACTCATCGCAACTGTCTTTCTATTAATCAGCAATTAAAACCCGGGAATAATTTACTGCTAGTTTGTATCAAAGCCGAGTCAAATTTTTATCCCTATGCTCAACTTCATGTGGTTCAAAATCCTGAAGAAGTAGAGACAATAAACCCTGGGTATTATATTCCTCACTGGCCACAACCGGGATTAATTCCTCGGGATTCTCAACGGGGAAATCAGTTTAAAAATATTGTTTTTTTTGGTCATAAAAGTAATCTCACTCCTGAACTTTCAAGCTTGGAATGGCACAATACACTCAATCAACTTGGCTTAAATTGGTGTCCTATTATTAATCAAAATCATTGGACAGATTATCAGACGATTGATAATCGTTGGAATGATTATAGTCAAGCTGATGCAGTTGTGGCTATTCGGAGTTTTGGCAAAAATAATAAATATGTTAATAAACCCGCAACTAAACTTTTTAATGCTTGGTTAGCAGGTGTTCCTGCTGTGTTAGGTAATGAATCTGCCTATCGAGCTGAGGGAATACCAAACTTTAATTATTTAGAAGTTACTTCTTTAAATGAGTTAATTTTTGCGTTAAAACAGTTAAAAACTAATAGAAATCTACGTGAATATATAGTCAAAAATAGTCAATTCAAATTGAATCAAGTTAACTCTAATCAAATCACTAAAAAGTGGCGTTACTTTCTCACAGAAATTGCTATTCCTGCTTTTGATGACTGGTGTTCTAAACCTCGTCGAGTTCAAAATATGATTCTCGAAACTCGTTATTTATCTTGGATAATTAATCGAGGACAGTCTAAAATTGTATCTTTCGCATTAGATAAACTTGAAAAATGAAACTTTTTTACTACAAACGTCGAGATGGGTCTAGTAATTTTGGAGATCAACTGAATCACTGGTTATGGCCCCAACTATTACCGGGATTTTTTGATGAAGATGAAACAACGACTTTTATTGGCATCGGAACACTACTCAATCAATTTTTATCTCAACGAGTTCCTCAAGCAAAACAGTTAATTATTTTTAGTACAGGTGTCGGTTATGAACAGCCTTTAAAAACTTTAGATAAAAACTGGAAACTTTACTGTGTTCGCGGAAAATTATCGGCTCAAAAGTTAGGTTTATCCCCTGATTTAGCAATTACAGATGGCGCAATTTTAACCCGGCGTTTATATCAGCCTTCACCCCAAAAAAATTATCGTTTTACCTATATACCTCATATTCATCATGCCACTTTTGCGGGTCAAATCTGGCAACGTATTTGTGAACAAATTGGGTTTCGTTATCTTGATCCCCGTTCTTCTGTTGATGAGGTTTTATCTACTATTAGCCAAACAGAAGTTTTATTAGCTGAAGCGATGCACGGTGCGATTATTGCGGATACTTTTAGAGTTCCTTGGATTCCGATAATAACCAGTCCGAGAATTTTACCGTTTAAATGGCAAGATTGGTGTTCTTCTATTGATGTTCAATATTATCCTTATTTTCTTTCTCCTTTGATTAAATCTTATCCCAAATATGCTCGTGGAATTCGTTCAGGTTTCAACGCTTTTACCCATTGGAAAAATAGTTTCCTACAGTTTCCCCAAATTAGTCAATTTTGGCAAGAACAAGAAGAAGTTTATGGAATGCAACTCCTAAAAATTGCTCAAACTGGACGACAACAACTGAGTTCAGATTCCCAACTAGAACGCTTAACCGTTCAACTCGAAGAAAAGCTTGATCGATTGAAAACAGATTGGTATTCTAAATCTTGATGTTCTAAAGTTGTAAATCGAGTGAGTTGATCTTCAACCCATTTGAGGTTAAATACATGGCGATAAATGGGATTTTTGACTTTTAATAAACCTTGCTGCTTGACGACTAATCCACTGAGTAGGAGTTCAGTCTGTTCTCGACTCTGATCTCCTTTAATGTCAAAGTTATGTAAGATTTTATGATAAATTTTTAGATTTTTTTGAGTTTGTTTTTGATCATAAGTTAGACGATTTTGAATCGTTTGTAAATGTTCGGGTTCATCTTGAAATCTCCAATTTTTTAAAATAAAATAATAGACAATTGTTGCTATCCATTGTTTTTCTTTACCCTCGGGAATAATGATATTGTTTCTCGGCGTTTTCTGACTAATTTTCCAAATTATTTGACAAAGTTTTTGAGTTAAAAAAGGTTGTCCTTCTGTCCACCACAGTATTTCTTTTAAGATCAGATCAGGGTGAGAGACTTTACCTTCAAATGCTGTAATCAAGGGGTGAACTTCTGTTGCTTTAAATCCTGAAAGTTTGATAGCAGTCCCAATATAAAAAGGACTCTGAAGGCTATCTTTGATAAAATCTAAAGGCGTTGCTACACCAAATACAGCAAAAGTTAGATAGTTATATTCGATCGCGATCGCACGCTGATTATAGTAAAATCGAATTAAGCTAAAAAAATCATTCAGAGAAAAAGGTAAACTGAGGAGACTATCGACCTCATCCATCAAGAAAATTAGTTTTGTTTGCGGAAAATAAAGGGTCAAAAGTTCTCGAATAAAGTAATGGAGTCGCTGAATGGGTTGGAGATTTCTATGTTGATTCCACCAAGCATTAAAATTAAAGTTGATTTTTTTGATTAAATTTAGCTCACAGCTTATTTGGAATAACAGTCCTTTATACCAGCATTCTCGGTTCGTATTTTTGTCACTCAAACTACTTAGATTGAGAGAGACACAACAAAATCCTTCTGCTTCTAAATGTTGTTTTGTTCTGACTAATAAAGACGACTTTCCCATTTGACGAGCTTCAAAAACAGAACAAAAATTTCCCTGTTTAAGGGCTTGATAAAGCTCTAAATCTGCTGTCCTAATGATATAACTTGGATCATTACTTTTGAGACTGCCACCAACCTGATATTTAGAGACAAACATTAGCACCCACCCATTATTTAACCTAAAACATTTAATTGACTGTACTGGCTTGAAACTGACTAACCGTTACTCGATTGCGTCCCTTTCTTTTGGATTGATACAGTGCGCGTTCAGTTGCTTGTAAAATCGATGTATAGTCTTCCTCTGAATGGGGAATTGTATGAGAAACACCCACACTAACTGTGACAAATTCATCAGGAAAGCCACCAAACTTATTGCTTTTAATTTCAATTGCTAAAGATCTTACCTTTTCACGGATTCTTTCGGCAACACATACTGCTCCTGAAAGATTAGTTCGAGGAAGTACAATCGAAAATTCTTCGCCGCCATAACGTGCAACAACATCATCGGGACGGTTCACGCATTCTCGAATTGATCTGGCAATTTGTCGCAAACAATCATCTCCCGCAGAGTAGCCATAAATGGTATTGTAAATTTTGAAAAAATCAATATCACAAACAATTAAAGATAGATTAGTCTGGTTACGGGATGCACGTTGCCATTCCATTTGCACATAGCTATGAAAATAACGTTGATTTGCCAGTTGAGTTAATTCATCTAAGTTACAGAGTTGCTGCAATTCTAAGTTTTCTTTTTTCAACTGTTCAGAATCAGAAGTATCTTCTATTTCACTTGTATCAGGATATGGAATTGATGTGGAGAGGGGAGAGTCCCCCGAAGTGGATAAAAGTTGTTTGGTCAAATACAGACGGTACAATGCACAACAGAGTTTAACCCGATCTCCTTCTAGATTGATCAGTCCAAGACTCTTTAATTTATGGGCAATAATTGACTCAATTGCTACACCTGCATCAGAATCAACTATCTTTTGAACTGAAGCTTTTAATTGGGGATCAGATTGAATTTTGGTCAGTACATGACGCAGATAATCATTATAAATTCCCGCTTCAGTTGGAGCTTTTTCTAACAAATCTTGAAGGCGACTTTGAGGAGAAGTCGGAACTTCATTTTCAGGTGTAGAATCAAGCGACTGGATAACAGATTGTTGATGGAAGGGATATTCTGGAAAAGCTAGATGATAAAATGCTAACTGAATTAAATAAGGATGTCCTCCAACCATATTCATCAGTTGTTCGATGTGAGAATTTCCGATCCAAGTTAATCCGTATTGGTGAGCAAGTTGTTGGACTTGTTGAGCGGTAAAAGATTTTAATGTTAGAGGTAAACCTACATTAAACGGGGATTGATGGAGTTGGAGCGGAAGATATATTTCTGTTGAGTAGGTGACAATCATGCGGAGTTTTTGCCAAATATTGATCTGACGGGCTTGTTCGTGCCAAAATCTCAACAACGGAAAAAATTCTCCGGCAATTTCGGGATATTCAAACACCCGCTCAACCTCTGTTAAAGCCAGAACAATAGGAGACTGGATTTGAGTTAAAAGATAAGCTTGAAAGTAGTTGGTGCAGCTTACTTTGCTCCCAATATCCTCATCCCAATATTGATCGAGTCTTGACTCTAAGTTGAGTTCTCGCGTGACATTAATACTGAACCAACGTAAGAGTTTATTGAAATCGCTAAAAATAATTCGATCAGCTTGCTGAAAGTCGATAATCACACTCTGGTAGTTTTCGACTTCTGCTTGAGCTAACAAATAAAAAATGAGTGAGCTTTTTCCCATTTTCCGAGGCGCTCTAATCCGGATCAGACTTCCGGGTTGTGTCATTTCTGCATGGGCGAGTTCCTCGATGGGAGGTCGAGGAATATAAAAGCGAGAGTTGTGAAGTAAAGGACGATTGGGAAATTCGACAACGGTTCTCACTAAAGATTTTGATTGCTGCTGGATTAACTGCTGTTGAGCAAGGGTCAAAGAACGGGACTCCAAAATTTTGCGAAAATTGGCTTTGTTGATGGGTTCTTCCCAGGTTTGACTGAGCAACAACCATAATCCGGCTGCCACTTTACGAATTCGTTCCGCTCCATAAAAGGCTTCCTTGGCAATAACTGTATAGGTTTTTCCCTCCCATGATTGACGGAGTATCAGTTCTTGGAGAGAAGTTAAAGGTTCCGACAGGCTAGCATTAAGCACCTGTATCACTTCATCAATTATCATTGAGAAGGCACACGAAGAAATTTTACGATGGGTTTAGGGTTCTGAGTATTCAACGATCTGATACTCGATATTTAATGTTACGTGAAATGGAATAGCGGTTGTTTATCTACATTGACGTTTTTTGATGCGTTCACCGCTACATAATAGTTTGAGCAATGCTTGATTGACTCCTATGATTGAGTTTAGAATAGAGAACAGGTACAATTTTCTCATATATTGTTAGAAAAGATTGTAGCTCTTGATGAAAAATTTTTATAGGGTTTTGTTTGATCAAGGCTACAGAATAAGCTTGACAATATCTTTTTTTTATGATACTCTCTGCTGTGTTGGAGATTTATAAAGTTCGTTATACTTCTGATCAACAGCAATAAAGAACAGAATTGAAAAAATCCGTTACAGATATTTCTAATCATTAATTAACAGCTTAACAAGATTAAGATTTAAGACCTCATTTTAACAGATTACTCCCCCCGAAAGTTTACTTCAGGATAGATAGAGCTACAATCTATACTGGAAACAAGAACCCTAAAAACTCCTGAAACCCATCTCAAAACCCTTAATCTCTAGGACTAATAACTGATCGTACTGAGTTGGGGTGCAGTCACGAACTCAAAACTTAAGCTCAGAAGTTAGCCTTTTCCCTCGGGAAAGGGGACATTATTTGCACAAATTTACGATTGCCTTTCCCACTTCATCACCAGTCGTTCAACTTCTATGTGGAAAATAGTCATACAAAACCTGTTTACTGTGAGTTGGGGTGATCTGCGCGATCTCGACAACTTCAGACAATATTCCGTGATCTTACTACACACGGGGGGCGATATTCTCATTGCTCTAATTTACTATCTAATTTTAGCCCTATTGATCTACTGGGTAAATCGGCGAAAAGATTTTCCCGAAAGACAAGCTTACATCTGGCTCGGGATTTTCCTTTTTGCTTGTGGAACCATCAAAATACTTGACCTGTGGGTGCTAGAGTATCCCGCTGATCTATTCCCAGAACTCACTAGATTCCTCTTGATTCTGGTATCGATGTTCACCGCTTCAATGTTACTCCCCAAACTCCCAAAAGTTCTCGCATTACCGACATCCGACCAATTTGCAGCGATTGACAAAACCCTACAAGTCGAAATTCAGCAACGCCTCAAAGCCGAAAACCTGCTCAAAAAACTGGTTGCTGTCACCGCCACCGTCACCGGAAACCAATTTTTTTCCACCCTAGTCGAACAACTTGCCACCAGCTTAGAGGTTCCCTACGTCCTCATTACCCACATTCATCCTGAAAATCCTCAAAAACTCCAGATTCTAGCTTTTTGGTCAAAAGGAGAACTTCAGCAACAGATTGAATGCGACCGACTGGGGATACCCTGTGAACTCGTGATCAATACCGCTACCCTGCAATTTTATAATGATGGTCTGCCAGAACAATTTCCCCAAGCCGAAATTCTCAAAACAATCAAAGCCGTCAGCTATTTGGGGGTTCCGCTTCTCAATGGAAAACAACAAGCCATCGGTACCCTGTGTATTCTTAGCGATCAACCTCTCCGTAATGAGACTACAACCCAAGCCATTTTAACCCTATTTGCTGCCAGAGTCGTCGCCGAAATCCAACGCGAACAAGCAGAACTAGCCCGCAGACAATCTTACAACCAGTTAGAAATCCGAGTCAACGAAGCCACCGCCGGACTGCGATCGCGAACCGCTGAACTCGAAACCGTCAACGCCAACCTCGAACGAGAAATCCAAGAACGAGTCGCTGCTGAATTTAGCATCCTCACCAGTGGAATTCGCCTCAGAAAACAACAAGTCGGACTACTCGAACTCGCTCAAAGTCCGAATATCTTCGAGGGAAATCTCACCCAAGCCATGAGCGAAATTACTCAAATTGCAGCTCGTACCCTCAATGTCTCCCGTTCCGGTATCTGGTTCTACACCGAAGATCAATCCCAACTCTCTTGTGCTTATTTATATCCAAATTCGACCTATTCTCCAAACAAAATCGAGATTTCCCTAGATCGATCCCAATGTTCGACCTATTTTGCAGCCATCGACACCCAACGAGTGATCAGCACCGCCAACGCTCATACCGACGAACGAACCCAACAACTCAGCACAGTCTACCTAAGACCCCACTCGATTACCGCCTTACTCACCGTTCCCATTCGTTTTCACGGAGAAATTCTCGGTGTGATTAGTTTAGAAGATGGTCACAGTCGAGATTGGGCTGTAGAAGAACAAAACTTCACCACCTACCTCGCTCAGATGACCTCTCTCGCGCTCGAAAGCCAGGAACGTAAACAAGCTGAAACCGCCTTAAAATCAAGCCAACGTTGGGTACAGCAAATTGCCGATGCGAGTCCCGGAATCTTATATCTCTACGATCTCCAACACCAGCGCAACCTCTACGTTAACCGCACCATTGCCGATATTCTCGGTTATAGCGCCATAGAAATTCAACAGATGAGTCAAAATTTCTTTCAAGTCTTCATGCACCCCGAAGACTTAGCAGGATTGTCCGATTACTATGCACAAATGTCAATTGGTTGTGAGGGAGATGTCTTTGAAATTGAATATCGCATGAAACACCGCGATGGACATTGGTTATGGCTGATGAGTCGAGATACTGTATTTTCGTGTAACGAGTCTGGACAACCCCAACAAATTCTCGGCACCGCTCACGATATTACCGAAGTCAAACTCGCAGACACTCAACTGCGAAACTCCAAACAACTTTTGCAATTAGTGATTGATAATATCCCGCAATTAATTTTCTGGAAAGATTGCAACTCCATTTATCTCGGATGTAACCAGAACTTTGCTCAAGTGGTCGGATTAAACACACCCGAACAAATTGTGGGTAAAAGAGATGATGATTTACCCTGTGTTCAACAAAAGGCTAGGAGATTTGAACACCGCCAACCCCAAGCGATCGCCAATGATTTATCAGAATATCATCTGATTGAAGCTCAGTTAAATGTCGAAGGAAAACCCATCTGGCTCGATACTCATAAAATTCCTCTCCATGATGTCGAAGGTCATGCGATCGGTATTCTCAGCACCTATGAAGACATCACCGAACGCAAACAAGCCGAAGAAAAACTTCGCGCCAGTGAAGCCAGTCTAGCAACTGCTCAACGAGTCGCTCATGTGGGAAACTGGGAGCTAGAGATTCAAACTCAAAAGCTCAGTTGGTCAGATGAATTATTCCGAATGTTTGGTCGTGATCTGGCTCAAGCAGAACCCCGATATGTAGAACTGGTCAAACAAATTCATCCGGCTGATCGACCCTTATGGCGACATCAAGTTAGACAATTGTTGGAGTTTGGACAATCCACTGAATTTGACTGTCGAATTATTCGCTCTGATGGTTCGATCCGCCATATTGAAGCGCGCGGACAGGGGATTTTTAACAGTCAAGGACAAATCATTCGAGCAATGGGTACGACGCTTGATATTACTGAACGGAAGCGTTCTGAACAAGCTTTGCGAAATATGGCTGAACGAGAACAGGCTTTTTCCAAAGTTTTACGACGGATGCGCCAGTCCCTCGACTTAGAGACTATTTTTAATAGCACGACTGTTGAACTTCAAGAAGCCTTCAAGAGTGATCGGGTGGTGATTTATCAATTTTTACCGGACTGGAGTGGAAAGTTTGTTGCTGAGTCTGTCAGTGCCGAATGGCGACCTTTACTTGATACCAAGACTTCTGATTCTAATGTAGAAAATGCAGTCAGTGAAAATGAATGTACGGTTCAAGAGTTAGTCAGTATTCAAGATACCTATCTCAAAGATACTCAAGGTGGTTTATATCGACAGGGCGTGACGTATCTGTGTGTTAATGATATCTATGAAGCTAATTTTTCGGATTGTTATGTAGAATTATTAGAGCAATTTCAAGCCAGATCTTATATTACGGTGCCGATTTTTTGCGGAACTCAACTCTGGGGACTCCTCGCCACTTATCAAAATGCAACTCCCCGTCAATGGGAAGAATCGGAAATTCGCATCATGGTACAAATTGGGATTCAGTTAGGGGTAGCGGTTCAACAAGCTGAACTTTTAACTAAAACTCAACAGCAAGCCGAAGAACTTCAACTCGCCAAAGAAACAGCCGATGCTGCCAACAAAGCAAAAAGTGAATTTTTAGCGAATATGAGTCACGAACTCCGAACGCCTTTAAATGCAATTCTGGGTTTTACTCAGTTGATGCACAATGATCCGGCTTTATCGGGAGAGTATCAGCAATATATTCATATTATCAGTCAAGCGGGTGAATATTTGCTCAATTTGATTAATGATATTTTGGAAATGTCGAAAATTGAAGCCGGACAGCTTACCCTGAATGAAAACTGTTTTGATTTGCATTGCTTACTCAATAGTCTTGAAGAAATGCTGCAACTTAAAGCAAAATTAAAAGGCTTACAATTACAGTTTGATTGCGATCTGAATGTTCCTCAATTTATCGCGACTGATGACAAGAAGTTACGTCAGGTTTTAATCAATCTCTTAAATAATGCGATTAAATTTACTGAGTCGGGTTATGTCACTTTACGAGTTTTCTCCCAACCTCTCCTGAAACATGGTTCTTTTTCCGGTGATAATCAGTCGGAACTTGTGAAACAGTTAACGCCAATCTTACCCGCCTCAGAGTCTCTTTCAGAAGCCCCTACAAATCATCCTAATCATCTAGAGTTGATTCCGATTTATTTTGAAGTCGAAGACACAGGTTTAGGAATTGCACCCCATGAATTAGATCGCTTGTTTGAAGCGTTTAGCCAAACAGAAGCAGGCTTCAAGTCGAGTGAAGGAACCGGGCTAGGTTTGCCTATTAGTCAGCGTTTTGTCCAACTCATGGGAGGAGAAATCAAGGTTTCTTCTCAACCGGGAGTTGGGAGTATTTTTGCCTTCAAGATTATCGTGAAACCGGCTGACAGCACATCTGTTGAATCGGTTAATTATTCTCAGAAAGTGGTGGGTTTAGCAACTCAGCAAAGAATTGATCGGATTTTAGTCGTTGAGGATAAATTTAGTAATCGTTTACTCTTATTGAAGTTACTTCAGTCGATTGGATTTGACGTTAAAGAAGCCCACAATGGACAAGAAGCGATTACAATTTGGTCAAGTTGGAAACCGGATTTAATCTTTATGGATATCCGAATGCCTGTGATGAATGGTTATGAAGCGACTCAATATATTAAGTCTACACCGGAGGGAAATCAAACTGTTATTATCGCCTTAACAGCTAGCGCCTTTGAAGAAGATCGCCAAATGATCTTATCGGCGGGATGTGATGATTTTATTCGGAAGCCATTTCAAGAGGAAGAAATACTGACCGTTATTCGTCAACATTTGGGTGTAGAATATCTCTATGCAGACCCAAACGATTTACGGGCATCTTCAATCTTAAATACTGCGGCTGACTCTGATTTTATTTTAGATTCTAATGCTTTAAAAGTCATGCCCCCAGATTGGATTCAGCAACTCTATCAGACGGCTTCTCAATGTAGTGATGTACTGACTTATCACTTAATTGAACAAATTCCCCCAGAAAATTCCCAACTCGCTAACAAATTGAGAGAATTAGTGAGTAATTTTCGCTTTGATCGCATTATGGAACTTGCCAAACATTGAATTTATATTTAGCAGATATTCGCTTAGTTTGAGTGTACTGTTCTCACCCGCACCCCAGTCTGAGTTTGAATCTCTTGGGCAAAGGCTTGTAAAACTGCCGGACTCACACATTTAAACTGACGAACTTCGTAGGGACGATCCTCAGAACCGGAATGATTGCCTCGACCATCGAGTTGACGTTTAACTGGTTTAGGACGAGTGGGAGTATTGAGTTGAACTTCTGTCGGTTTAATGGCTTTAATCTGGCGAATATATTCAGTTTTAGCCTGCTCATCCCACGCCGATAGTATCATGGTTTGAATCCCTAAATCTCCGGGATACTCCGCACAAAATTGTTCAATTCCCGCCCATAACTCACTGAAGTTGACCTGAGAATCAGGACGGTTGACTCGTCTTAATCCTTCTGGTGAAACTGCATCAAGTTTAACAGAGACGCGATCGGCTAACGCTAATTGGGAACGAACAGTCGGATCATTTAACAGCGTCGCATTAGTTAATACTAAAGTCGGACGATGGGTTAATTGTTGAATTTCGCGGAGAATTTCGCCTAAATTTGCAGCTAACGTCGGTTCACCACTCCCACTCAGAGTAATTACATCCACATCCCAAGGGGCAAACCCTTTTAACTCCTCTAAAATTTGTGCAGTCGGAATATAAACTTGGCGATCGCTGGTGATCTGTTCAATTTCTCCGAGTTGACAATAAACACAGTTAAACGAACAAGTCGAGACAACCCCAATCGGATCAATCCCTAGCGATCGCCCATATCGCCAAGAGGAAACCGGGCCATAAACCGTAGAAACGGGAACTGTTGTGGAATTTACCATAATATCTTTTCCTGTGCCATCATGCTTCACCCTAGATTGTAGACAGTCCAAAATAAACCTGCCAGCATTAACAACATCGTGATTCCCATTCCCCCTGCTAAGGGTTGATCAGCAATCCCTGTCACCCATTGCGGAACACGCCGAGTGTAAGTTAAGGTTCCGAGAGTCTGTACACTGGTGATTCCCCAAATCAAACCTGCGTGTAAGCCGATAGCTAACCCCAGACCCTGATCATAAAGACAAGCGAGGGTGAGTACCATTCCCATTAACCACAGCCCCGGTAATTGAGGAATTGTCTCTTGGATATTCCAAATCAAATGAGTCAGAGCAAAAATTAAACTGGTGATCGTGGCTGCAATCACGACAGTATAATCTTGTTGCAAATGATAGTGTACAAATCCCCGAAACACCAATTCTTCTGTTCCACTAATCCATAATCCTAGCAAAAGGATAGATAATAGCGAACAGACAGCAGAGAAGATGTTGTTTGAGGATTTGGGAGAAGTCGTGAGTTTTAGAGGGGGTTGAGGTTGCCAATTGATCCAACCCAAAATCCATTCTATGGTCAGTAGTACAACTAAACAGAGAATCGCTACACTCAACCCGATCACGACTGAAATTCCAGTTGAGATTTGCCAGAACCAACCGTAGCTAGAAAAGGACAGATTCTCAACTTGACAGAGATAGCCCACAATCCAAGGAACAATCAGATACAGTGAGGCTAGAAAAAAGGGCTTTTGTTCCTCTTTTAAGGGTTGAGGAGGATGCCAATTGAGTGCTTTCGCCGTTGCGATCGCAATTGGCAACCAGACCAGTCCCCAAACCCCAAAAAATAGAGCAACTTTGATGATCGCCGGAGCATTTAGAAGTTCCCAGAGGTTCATATTCTCTTAGCGATCAATACATAAAGTGTTTACTCTTCTTCGCTATCGACGCTGCCATTTCTCTCATCATCTTCACCGACTTGAATCAGGTGAATATGTTTGTAGCCTAATTTAATATCAAATTCATCACCCGGCTTCAATCCCATCTCTTTGGTATAGGTGGAACCGATGACAATTTGACCATTTTTGTGAACACTGACCATATAGGTAGGAGCGCGTCCCCGACCATCGCTAGTCCCATCCGGGCTAAGAGGAATTCCGCGTGCTTTGAGAACTGCATCATAAAAATCAGTCAGATTCACACGGACTTGATCGTCTTTTGTAACACTGTAATATCCACACAGTCTAGCTGTTTCTCGGCGAGGAAGGTGAGAAAGTTCTTTAACTTTTTGAAGTAAAGCCTTTCCGGTCAGGGGTGCTGTTGCTGCTTTAGACATCGTTTGACACAATCTCCTTTTGTCATTGAAAACATTAAGTCAGTCCAGTGTATGTTTCGGGCTGCTAAAAATAATATATACTTAATTTTATCAATTTGACAAAGTTTTTTTGAGTATTCTTGTGAATATTGTAAGGATTCGGGACAGTCATTGCTCAACAGAAGAAAAATTCTTGTCTATTTTGGGATTGGATGAAAAAATTTTGGCTGAAATTATGCCCGAGGGATCGGCTGTCTGGGCTGACATCGGACAATTTTACTCAGGGGTTATCAGCATCGGGAGTTGATTTGTCGAGTCCTGAACAGGGAGATGGCTTCTATTTTAAAAATGACAAAGCGACTATCCTGTCTCAATGTCAGGGAATCAAAGCATTAATTTTTTGCCAACAGCAACCGTTCGATCAGACTGTGCTGTTGGTAGTCACTTGCCAATATTGGCTGAGTTTGTCTTGACAACAACAGGAATGACGACTGAGCAAATTTCAATCTCCTCAGAAAATACACTCCATTTGCTGAATTGCCGATGAACAAACAGTCTTACTCTCTACAGCCGGGTGTTAAACCCAGACAAAACAAACCCCAGGAGCGATGATCTGTGGCTGAAATTTTTCTAAGGTCTAATGAACTGCACTCGTTAGTGCTGAGGAGGGTTGAGAATTGACCAACAGGTATCAATTCCTACTGATGATCATTCAACTGGCGCTGAAGTTCTTTAATAGTTTTGTAAATTTCGGGTAGGCGCTTGCGAATTGCAGAAATTTTCAGATAGAGTTTATTGGGAATTGCTGGAGAATCAGAAACAATCTCTCCGGCTTTTACACTACTATGAATTCCGGCTTGGGCGGTAGCGATCGCCTTGTCTCCGATTTTGGCTTGGTTGGCAACTCCCACCTGACCAGCTAAAATCACTTGATTACCCACGACCACGCCTCCTGCCAAGCCTACTTGTGCCGCAAACGCACAATTTTCACCCACCTGACAACCGTGACCAATATGAACTAAATTATCTAGTTTTGTATTTTTCTGAATCCGGGTTTCTCCGACTGCGGGACGATCAACAGTGCTATTACATCCGACTTCGACTCCATCTTCTAACACCGTCACCCCCGACTGTTGCATCTTGAACCAGCCTTCAGCAGTGGGAACGAACCCAAACCCTTCTGCGCCAATTACTGCCCCGCTATGAATCACACAGTCAGCACCGATTTGACTTCGTTCGTGAAGGGTACAATTGGCATGAAGAATACTGCGTGAACCGATTTGGACTTCGGGGTAAATCGTCACATTCGGATGAATACACACGCCATCGCCAAGGGTGACGCCGGATTGAATCACGACATGAGGGCCGATATAAACTTGATCACCAATTGTTGTATTGGGATCGATTATTGCAGAAGGGTGAATACTCGGTGTCGGTCGAAAGGGTTGATAAAATAAGCCAATTGCTTCGGCAAAAACCAGTCGCGGTTGAGGCGTTGAAAGCCAAGCAATGCCCCGTTGTGTCGCTTGTGTTTGTAGGGTTTCATCGATGGGTAAAATTAAGGCGCTGGCGGTTGTTTTCTCGACGTAGGCGGCAAATTTCGGCCCTTCAATATAACTCAACATTCCTTCTTTGGCGCGATCAATGGCATCTATTCCCCTGAGTTCGAGATCAGTGGACTCAGCCGTGTTGAGGCTATGCTGAGTAATAGAAGCACTCAGTTTTTTCAGTAATTCACTAAATTTCATCGGCGACTTGATTTGATTACACTCCACAGATCATCCCAAAAAGAAAACCTACAACGGTAGGTTTGGTCTGATTACCATTAGATTTATTCGTCTTCACAGGAATGGTCTGTTCAATTTCAGCAAAAGTTCCTCGCTACTCCAAATCTTTATTGAGTCTGTGAGGATAATTGTACGATTAAAACGGAACAATGAGCATGATGGAGTACATAATTACTCACACTTCCTAAGATTAACTGACTTAAACCTGAGTATCCTCGACGTCCCATCACAATCAGATCGGCATTCCATTCTTGGGCTGCTTGACAAATTTGATGACCCGGTTTCCCTGTTTGTTGAGAATATTCGCTACTGACTCCGACTTCTGTTGCTTGATTGGCATAGGTTTTTACGGTTTCTACCCCTCTTTCTACATACTCTTGCCATCGTTTTTGATAGCTTTTGAGGGTTTCTAGTTCTACCATTTCGTAGTAGTTCAAACCAGTGATTCCTTCTACAATCGGACTTCCTTGTTCATCGTGGGAGAGAATATGAAGGATCATCAGCTTGGCTTGAGTGAGTTGGGCGATGGATAATGCTTTTTCAAAAACGTTCTCACTTATTTGAGAAAGATCGATCGCAACTAAAACTTTTGTAAACATCTTCTTACCTCCCATCAGTTTGACAGTGGCATTGAGAAAATTGAACCCCATTAAACCCAGTCGAAACATCTGCTGTAATTATGGTTTAGGTCAGTTTCCCCAAAACTCGATAATTTCCGTGACCAGAACTTCGGTCTAGAGCTGATCAAACGAGGGATAAAGCCCTACCCGTATCGGCACAAATATCGGGTGTGTTTCTCGGGATGATTCCTGGAAACAAAAGCAGTTTTTTTTGTAACCAGACCGATGTTCTATAAGTTTTCACTTAACTCTATTCACTAAAATCATACTATAAATGTGATGAATGGATTGAGTTTGGTAAGTTTTCTTAAAGAAGTCAGCAGAGAAAAGGTAGAAAGTAGGCCCCACACCCATTTCAATTGTGAATGAAGCGAAGATTGGGAAGTCGGGAAATGTTAACTTCTAACTTCTGACTAACGGGTGTGAAAATCAATCTACTGTTTCTGCTTCAACATCAACAATGGTTTGACTCGGAGACGAACCTTGATTAACTTGAGTTTCGGCTTTTTTTTCTGCACTCTGACCCATTAAAGAACGGGTATAATCAACGAACATCTGATACCCTTCTGAAAAGAAAATGGTCAGCAGTACAATATCATCCACTTGTCCTAAAATGGGGATGACATCTGGAGAGATATCCAACGGACTAAATAAATAAACCAAGGTTCCCAAAATCACCCATCCTCGGTATTTCGGATTACGGATGATACTGCGATAGAGGTTAAACAAAGCTTGAATAGAAATACGCATTGAATCAGAATAGAATAATTGCGAAACAGGGAACAGATCATCGGGTAAAAGGCAGAAATCAGAAGTCGTGAGGTCAAAATCTCACGATCTCCCCATCTCCCGATCTTCTCGTTAACCTTTTGCTTCTAGGAAAGCCACACATTCAACGTGAGGAGTTTGGGGAAAGAAGTCAACAGGCTGAACTTGAGTTAAATGATAAAATCCATTTTCACAAAGTATTTTCAAATCACGGGCGAGAGTCGCAGGTTTACAACTCATATAAACGATTTGAGTGGGTTGCAACTTTAACAAACTCTCTAAAACTTGGCGATCGCATCCTTTTCGAGGGGGATCTAATAAAATAATATCAGGTTTCAGGCTGAACCGAGATAAAACCTTTTGTACTGTTCCTGTTTCAAAAGTAACGTTATCAATCCCGTTTAACCCAGCATTTTGGTAAGCTTGTTGGATTGCTGAGGGTTGAACTTCTATCCCGATCACCTGTTTTTGTGAGTTTTTCTCTGGAGAAGAAGCCAGAAGCTGGATGTGTTTAGCGATGGGTAGCGTTAACGTTCCGATGCCACAATAGGCATCAATGATCATTTCCGAGCCTTGTAAGTTTAACTGCTGTTGAATGACTTTCAAGACGGTCTCCGCCGCTTCTGTATTCACCTGAAAAAATGTCTCTGGGGTGAGATTAAAAGTTAACCCCGCAAATTCTTCGCGAAGGAAGCCTTGACCCTTGACGCAGTGAGTCTTGTCCCCAAAAATGACATTGGTTTGATTGGGGTTAATATTCAGACAAACCCCCACTAATTGAGGATATTGTTGTAACCAGGTTTCGGCTTGTTCTTCGAGTCGAGGTAAGGAGCGAGTGGCGATGAGAGTTAATAAAATTTCTCCGGTTCGTCGTCCAATTCGTAGCGATAGATGTCGGATAATCCCTTGGTGTTGGCGTTCATTATAAATCGACCAGCCTTGATCTTGAATATCTTGTTTAATATTTGCCAAGAAGGGATCAAGATTTTCATCTTGTACGGGACACTGATTGAGGTTGATCAAACGATGAGACCCTTTTTGATAATATCCTGCCCGGACTTGACCTGTCGATGACCGACTCAGAGGATAAGTGGCTTTATTGCGATAATTGAGTAGAGAGGGCGAGGGTAAAATCGGACTCACCGGGGGTTGGGAAAAGCCGCCAATGTGTTCTAAAGCTTGAACCACTAAATTTTGTTTTGTGGTCAGTTGAGCGTCATAATCGATATGTTGCCACTGACAACCCCCGCATTTATCGGCCACAATGCAAGCTGGACGAATGCGTTGGGGAGAGGGGGTGAGGAGTTTCTCTAGTTTAGCGGTGGCGTATTGGCGTTTAACGTGTAGGAGACGGGCTATAATGCGATCGCCAGGAACCGTATCGGCAACAAACACCACCCGTTGTTGGTCGCGTCCTAAACCATCGCCTGTGTCGGTCAAGTCGGTAATTTCAAGTTCAAGCTGTTGACCCTGTTTCCAAAGGGAATCACTCATGTTCGGTGTTCGCTGTAAAATTTGTTAGATATCAAGTTTTACACAAATAGCAATAAGAATTATTACTTAGTGTTTTGTTAAAATTGGCTATTTGTTGGTTTGTGTATCCCAGAGTCGCTAAACTACTTAATGTGATCTTGATAAACTCCAATTACAGATGACTGTAGTAAGCCAAGTTATTCTCAAAGCTGACGATGAACTCCGTTATCCTAGCACTGGTGAACTCCAAAACATCAGCGACTTTTTAAAAACGGGGGAACAACGGGTGCGTATTGCCACCACGTTTTCTGAAAATGAAAAGAAAATTGTTGATCGCGCCAGTGGTCAACTGTGGAAAAAGCGTCCTGACTTCCTTGCCCCAGGGGGTAATGCTTTCGGACAACAAAAAAAATCGCTCTGTCTGCGCGATTATGGTTGGTATTTGCGTTTGATTACCTATGGGATTCTCTCTGGAGACAAAGACCCCATTGAAAGCATTGGCTTGATTGGTGTCAAAGAAATGTACAACTCTCTCGGTGTCCCTATGCCGGGAATGGTTGAGGCTATTCGCTGTTTAAAGGATGCTTCTCTAGCCCTGTTAGATGAAGATGATGCCCGTGAAGCGGCACCTTATTTCGACTTTATCATTCAAGCGATGTCTTAATTCTTGATCTTTTTAGGATAATCTCACCCGCCTTTTACCACTGTAGGGGCGGGTTTTTTCACTCCCCATTTCCCCACTCCTGACAACTATCTTGAGGATTAACTCCGCCTTGATATTCACAGGAAAATCCATCTTTACACCATTGTTTGAGATTAACATCGGGAAGTTGAACGACGTTTGAACAAGACAGTTGAACCCCTTGACTCACAAACGCCCAAATTAAAGCGCGAGTTAGATCAAGTCCGGTTTTGACAATAGACTCTCGATTTCCCGGAACCCCCGTTTCAGGGACTAGGTTCGGTTCCACCCAAATTCCGTGGGCACCGAGAATAATTTGCGCCATCCACAGCGCCCGAGGAAGATGACTTTTGGAGGTAATTAACTGAATATGATGTACATTCCACTGACTGAGAAGCGGTTGGGAAAAGACAAAATTAGTAAAGGTTGAGTTGGCACATTTTTCTAACCAAACTTGTTTTAAGGGGGTGTTATTGCGTTCAAATAGTTTTAAAATACAAGGGTCATCAGAACCCGTTGAAATTAAAATTCGAGTGTTAGGAGACTGCGCCGCTAACTCGGAGACAAATATTTCTCGCTTGATACTTCCCCCGAGAACAAAAAAGGCGTCAACAGGTTGTTGGGCGGCGGAGGGTAAAGTGATCACTTGAGAAATGAGTCGAACGGAAGTCACAATTAGTAAAATTCCCAGGCTAATCAGTAGAACTTTTTGAGACAGTCTACGTCTAAATACTGAGGATTTGCTAGCGGGATGGCTCATAGAAATTGGGAACGATGAAGCAGTCTAAATTAGAATTGAGTAATCTTATTTAACACCAAATTGATCTGACAATGACCTTAAAAATCTTAAAACATTCTGTTATTCTTTTGTCTGCTATTCTCGGTTCTGGAATGATCACCAGTGTAGCTGCACAACCGACTCAAGAACGGCAAAAAAACCCCTATCCTCAAGAGGTTACTGATGCTTATTTAGAAGCTTGTTTGCAAGGGTCTGTGGCTCAAGGTTTAACAGAAAAACAGTCAAAATCTTTATGTACTTGTACACTTGAACAGTTTCAAACTCGATATACTTTTGATGAGTTTGTTCAAGTTTATGCGGAGACTAATCAAAGTGATGAACCACCTCCTGCAATTTTTGATGTGGGTACGGCTTGTGCTGCAACATTAACTCAATAAAACTGACAAACTTTAGCCTTAAAAATCCGGATTTTTTTTTAACCTAATTTCTAGAGAAAATTAGGTTTTTTTGTTGAAAGCAAAATCAATTTCCTGCAATTAAATGTTTTAATCCTTTGACTAAACGTTGAATTCCCACGGCTGCGGTTTCTTGATTTAACGCTCCATAAGCCACTCGTAAATAACACCCCTTACTCATTCCGAAGGTTGTTCCAGGAATGACTGCTACTTTGAAGTCTTGAATGAGTTTTTCCACTAATGTCATAGCGGGTAAATGGGTGTCTATTTTGAGCAAAACATAAAATGCTCCCTCTGCTGATGGAATCGTACAAAATGAATCCAATTGACTAAGTTGTTCTAACAGGAACTGTCGTACTTTCGCAATTTCTTTAATTTTCGGTTGACAATAATTTAATCCGGCTTTCAACGCCCCTATTGCTGCATATTGGGAGATCACAGGTGGACAAATTAAAATGGTATCTTGAACTTTTTGGATGGGAAAACGAAGATGTTCAGGAATCACCATATAACCAATTCTCCACGATGCAAATCCATAGGCTTTGGAAAGGCTAAATAAGGAAATTGTATGAGGATTGCTGTTTTTAATAGAACCGGGTGAGAAGTGTTTAATATTGTTGTAGGTGAAATATTCATAGGCTTCATCGTTGATGTGATAAATCTGATGTTGACGACAAATTTCGTTCACTTCTCGCAAGGCTTTTTCTGAATAAACTGCCCCGGTTGGATTATTGGGAGAAATGGTGACAACGGCTTTGGTTTTTTCGGTAATAGCTTGTTTAATGGCTTCGGGGCGTAGTTGATACTGTTCGTCTGTGTCTACTAAAATCGGTTCACAACTTGCCATCATAATCGCCATTTCATGGTTAAAATAATAAGGCGTTTGTAAAATAATTTCATCGCCGGGAGAGGTAATCGCTAAAATTGCATTCATAAACCCCATATTGCTTCCTGCGGTGACAACAATATAGTTTTTATCAGTGATTAAAATCTGATTTTCGGCTTGGAGTTTGGCGGCGATAACCTCTTGTAAAGGTTCAATTCCGACAACGGCTTTGTATTTGTGATTATCCGAACTGGCAAAATTAGAAATCGCTTCAAAGGTGGCACTGGGCGGGTTATAATAGACTACCCCTTGACCTAACGAGATTGTACCGGGATGGGCGTTAATCAGTTCAGCAACAACGGGAATAATCGGAGACTGAACAAACTGCATTCGAGAAAATTGAGAAGTCATAGACCTTGAAAAATGAGTGATTTTTTAGTAAAATTATTTTAGATAAAATCTCTGATTACATTCAATTTAATATTAAACTTAGGTTAACTTTAACATGAAATCAATCACCCAAAAATTAACCCTATTTTTTGCAGCCGGTTGTTTAGGCGGTTTAGTCAATAGTCTGGCGGTTTGGTTGTTTGGACTACTCGGAATTACAACTTCCCTGGGTGTGAGTATTGCCCCTCAATTCACTCCTACCTGGCTTTATCCTCGCATTGTTTGGGGCGGTTTATGGGGCTTATTGTTTTTTCTGACTGGATTAACTTATAACCCTTTTCTCAAGGGATTATTGTTGAGTATTGGGCCAACTTTAGTTCAACTGTTTGTTGTTTTTCCGTTCAAAGCCCAAAAAGGAATGATGGGTTTAGACTTAGGTGCTTTGACTCCTATTTTTGTGATTCTTTTTAATGCGATTTGGGGAGTTGTTGCGGCTTATTGGATAGACTATATCAGTGAAAGACGGAGAAGTGCAAATTTTTAATTAATCAGATGATTATGAATCGGTTTGTCAAGTTTCAGTCAATTGAGGAGATAGAACCGGATAGGATATTCCATGCTTTTTAAAGGTTTGTTTGGCTCGTTTGATCAAGTCAGTTGTGTAAATAAATTCATCGCGAGCATCAATCGGATAGCATTTAAGTTTAAAGTTAGTTGCCCAAGATTTTTCTTCCATGATGACCAAAATCGGTAGAGTAAGTTGTGTGTATTTACTCGTATAGGCAACTCGATATAGAATATTCATCACTTTCTCAGTATCAACGCTATGCTCAAAATAAAAGTTGACAACAACTTGCGCTTCTACATCCCCTTTATTAGAATTAGAAATTGCTTCTGTCCAAATTTTATTATGGGGAATAGAAACAATATTATCATCGGGTGTTTGTAAACGAATTCCTCGCAAACCATAGTCAACAATTTCTCCATATTCATCTCCGATTTTAACCCGATCACCGACTTGGTAGGGACGTTCAAACAAAGCAATAATTCCCGCAATAACTGAACTAATATAATCCTTAAATGCAAACCCTAAAGCAACCGCTATCGTTCCTGTTAAAGCCAAAACGTTGTTAGAAGACAGCTTCAAAAATAACCGAATCAGCAGAATGATCGCTAAACTGAGTAAAAATGCTCTCCAAAAGGGTAAAGATTGCTTCACACTCAAGCGAAATCTGAGGGGAACTTCTTCTGCAAGCCAATGAATTAACTTATCAATGGCAAACATTCCCAAATAAGTAATGGCAAGAATAATCAGGGCTTGAATGATTTTAGAAGTTGTAATTTCCGAGAGAATATCTGAAGCTTTTTCTAAACCATTATCACCATTGATTTGAGCCCAAAAATATCCAAGTTGCATTATTTCTTTTCTCCCGCTAAAATGTGATTATCAATCAAATCTCGTGTAAGTCGAGAATAATAGATTGGACTTAATTGAAATAAACCCTGTTTTTGGAGAATAATTCCTGTTCTTAATAATCTCTGAACTTGGATTCTGATCTGATATTCTGACTCTGCTAAACTTACAGCTAAAGCTGACAAACTGATTTCTCCATGTAAGCCAATCGAAGATAATAAATACTGATCTTCTTTCGTGAATTCTGGTAAACTGGGGAGGGTAGCTCGTTTAAGGATTAAGTGTTTTTCGGGTTTTTCTTCCTGAAGTTCTACTGTTTCTGAATCGATTTCTTCGGACTGTTTAACATATCGTAGGGAATCTAACCAAAGATGAGCCGCAGGCTGACTTAATCCCTCAGAAATATCTGCTAAACGCTGAAAATATTGTTTCTCTTTTTTAGAAATCCAGTTTTCTTCTTCATGCCATTCTTCCGATTGATGATTGGATTTGTCTTCGTGATCACTAAACTCTATATCAAGGGTGTCATCAAGGGTGCCATAAATTGGATTTAACCATTGTTTTAGTTCAATTGCATTTAAAGTCGGTAAAGAAAAAATATGCTCAAAGCCAGTATTCACTTTATAGAGATAGTCAAAATACTTCCAAGCCCATTGATTACAACCCACTATCCAAAATCGAGAATGATCTTTGAGAATAAAATCAAACAAATATTCGATACTATCTAATCCCTCTACACACCTTAAAAAACATAAACTTAAGTCAGGAATAACAATTAAAGATTGGGTGTTTTCGGGGTGAGAATTTTCCTCCAAACTCTCTGAAGATTCAATTTCCTCTTGTAGATTAATTTTGAGTGTCGAATATTGATCAGGGCGGTTTTCCCAAGACAGAGTTTTTATCGATAAAGCTTCATCCTTAACTTGCTCTAACGTTTGCTCTAAAATTTGTTTTAATGGCTCAATTGGGCTGAGGACAATAAACAAGTGATTCGCCAAGTCTTTATTTTTTTTCCAGGGAGTTAAAACTTCTGAAAGTTTGGTTTGAATTGCATTTTCATAAGCTTCTGGTAAGGCTAAAGACTGAACTGTATTTTGATATTCCGCGACTTCTTCGGGAGAAAGCGAACTATAATTCTGCTCATTAAAGCGGGCTTCAATTTCAGCGGCTTGAGCTTCAATCTGGGCTTGTGCTTTAGGAAACCAAGCCTTAACTTTTTGAACAATATCTTCAATATGAAAGTTCATCTGAATAATTAGTTTCAGACTCCGTTAAATGTTATCAACACCACTGCCAGTATCTAAACTCACTGGCCCTGACCCAAAATAGGATACCATTAATAACGCCCCAATCAAAGCTAAATTCTTAAGAAATGCTGTTGTTTCTGCGGGATCGGCAAGAAAATTATGAAAGACTAAGGTTGTGGGAATCAAAAAAGCAATTAAAACTAAAGCTCCAATTCGAGTTTTATATCCCAAAATCAACGAAATTCCTCCAACTAACTGAAAGATAATATTTCCCAATAACATTAAAGTCGGAAACGGTAATCCGCGATCTGCGATCATTTGTTGAGTGCCTGCAAAACCAAAAATTTTGGTAATGGCTGAATACAGAAAAATACTCGATAAAAAAGAACGTCCAATTAAAGGAATATATTTCATAGGTTTAGATCCTTGACTAACAGTTGAAATGGGTCTATTTTTCAGCGAAAAATCTTTAAACTCGGGGTAAGGTGAAATAATGGGTTTGACAAAGCGAGACTGTTGTAAACTATCACGAATCCAACTATAAACAACATTAAGACGGTTCCGCCCACCGGGAAGATAATAGAAGTGAATTCCTAACCAAATTAACCATCCCAAGATTCCTTGTAGTTGTAATTTATCTTTGCTCACAACACCCGCATTTCGCCCAATAATTGCGGCTCTACCTTTATCAATATATTCAAAAGGTTGGGGAGATTTACCCCGAATTTGTAGTAGAATATTACGAGCCGTGGCTTCTCCTTGTTGTAAAGCTTCCGGCGCGACTCCTGCTAAGGCTTCATCCCCCAATTTGACATAAGCAACATCCCCAATCGCATAAACATGATCATAATTCGGAATTTGTAGGGTTGGTTGGACAACAATTTTTCCTTTACGGGCGGTGGAAAGATTTTCGGTATCGGTAGCGGGGTTGGCTTCAACTCCGGCTGTCCAAATCGTGGTTGCTGTCGGAATTATTGTACCATTTTGCAATTCTACACTCTCAGGACTCACACGCTGAACTCGAGTGGAAAATTGCAGTTTCACACCTTTACGCTGTAGACATTGGGCGGTATAAAGACTCAGTTTTTCTGGGAAATTCACCAATAAGCGATCGCGGGATTGAAGTAAAATAACTTCAGAGAGTTGTTGTAATTTGGGATGATTCTTCGCCAATAAACTGTTTAAGAGTTCACATAAACCTCCCGCCATTTCCACTCCAGTTGGCCCGCCTCCCACAATCACAAATGTTAACAGCATTTTACACTGTTCGGGGCTTAATTCTTGTTTGGCTTGCTCAATACAAGTCAGCAAATGTTGTCGGAGTTTAACCGCATCTGAAAGTAAAACTAAAGGTTTTCCGTATTCAGAAGCGCCAGGAATTTCAGCAAATTGTGGCTGACTTCCCGTGGCTAAAATCAAATAGTTGTAGTCAATTTCTCCGGCATTGGTATGAACAATGTGATGTTCAAAGTCTGTATGATTAACCTCCGCTTGTAAAAATCGAGCTTGAGGATAATTTTTTAAGATATGACTAACTGGATAAATAACCTGTTGGGGCTGTAAAAGTCCAGTTGCAACTTGATAGAGTAACGGAATAAAAGTGTGATAACTGTTACGGTCAATGAGTAGAACATTAACGCCTGCTTGAGCGATAATCTTGCTAGCCGTAATTCCACTAAATCCGGCTCCAACAATCACAACCTGAGAATTTCCAGACACAGTAATAGTTTCTATTCCTAACCGAATAATTTTCTATATTTTAGCAGATAATTAATTTTCAAAAGATCTATCTTTAGGATGTTGTTAGTTTTAAATCAAATCTCAGAAACTTTTTGATACAGTAAATATGAAGAAGTCATTGGATATTACGGGTTCAAAAGTCTCGCAATAGATTAATTTTGTTCAAGGTTTCAAATCCTGAAGATAATCTATACTTCTTCTTCCTGAAGTCAGACGACAGGGTAGGCTTGATGTCGCTATAGTGAAGTTAGTCATCTCAAACGCTCAAAATAGTATCTTTTAATACAGTAGATTCAGCCGTCAAACCTTGAGTTTAGGGAAAAAAGGAGATTGAGTGGGACTTGAGAGGGTTTTGGTTCACGGAAGCGGAGAAGTATAAATTTTTTTTATCCAAGCCGAAAAGCCGCACAGCAAGCCAGAAAAGCAGGACATCAGCCCGTCGAAAACTGCTTATCCTTCCCAGGATAGGTTGCCGGAATAAATTAGTGTGGGTTAAAACCAAGTAGGGGTAAAACCCCTCACCAATGTTAAGCCAATAGCACAATTTAGGAGAACTCACTCATGCAAGATGCAGTAGAATGTCCAAGATGCGGTAAACGAACAATAGTTCAGCGTCATCCCGATGTTTTCCAGTGTCTCAACTGCGACTTTCAGCGAGACTTCTCTCGATCTCAGTCTAGAGACAAGAGTAAAGGCTCCTCTAGCAGCCAAAAATCCGGTAGTAGCGGAGGATATCGTACCGAGAGTAGCAGCAGCTACAACAGCTATGGAGGCGGGTACAGCAAAGCCGAGTCTAGAAAAGATGACTCTGGAGGAGGTATTGTAGGCTTTCTCGTCTTTATAGTTGTAGTCGCCCTATTTATTCTCTAAGCCCTGTTGTCTTGAGGCTATTGTCAGCAATAAACAAGCAGAAAAGGCAGAGAAAATTTAGCCTAAACTTCGTCGTCATCACTCTTATTTGAGATAAGCTATAGTTACGCCAGCCCCTCCTTCTGCTTGAGTGGCTAACTCAAAACGATCAACTAAAGGATTATTTTTGAGGAATTCTTGAACCCCTCGTCTGAGTTGTCCTGTGCCTTTTCCATGAATAATCCAGATCGCCGCAAAATCAATCATTTGACCTAACATTCGATCAATCTCAATTTCAGCTTCTGAGATTCGTTTTCCCCGTAAGTCAATTGTATTTTTAGAAGTCCGAACGGTGGCTTTTTTCTCGGGTTCAGAAACAGTGGCTTCTGATTTTGAACTTTTGGCTTTGTCTGAACTTTTGCTTTTCGTTGGAATCTCGGCTTTTTGACCATCGAGAGACTCGATTTCAGCTAACCCAATACTCATTTTCATTATACCAAAACGAACCATAAGCTGACCATTTTCATCGGGTTCGTTCATCACTTCTGCGGTTTGACCAATACTCGGAATCCGAATGCGATCGCCAACTTTAGGCTTAAATTTAGGTTTTTCAGGCGGTTTTTGTTGACGAGAAGGAAGACGTTGTTCTGCAATTTTATCTAAAGTTTCTGTTGCTTTTTGGGCGTCTTGGGCTTTCGGTTGACCTTGTTGTAAACGGCGAATCACTTGAGCAATTTCACCTTTTGCTTGAATTAATGTTTCTTTAATCGCTTGTTCTTGTTCCCGTTTCAGTTCCTGTTCTCGTTCTTTTAAAAGGGCTGTTTTTCGGATCAGTTCTTGATGCAAACGTTCTGTTTCTTTCAGCAACTTACTCGCTTCTTCAGCTTTAGTTTCCTGTTGTTTCCGTTGGGCTTCTAACCCAGCAATCACATCATTAACATCCTGGGAAGTCCCCCCCAAATAAGAAGCCGCAGTTTCCAGAATTTCCGACTTCAAACCCAAGCGTTGGGCAATTTTTAACGCATTAGAACGTCCGGGAATTCCCCACAATAAACGATAGGTTGGTTGTAGGGTTTTCTCATCAAATTCGACGCTAGAATTTTCAAACCGATCATCTTGATATTTTAACGCTTTTAATTCGCCAAAGTGAGTCGTTGCAATTGTAACTACAGCAGAATTTGCGAGATATTGTAACAAAGCCGTTGCTAAAGCACTCCCTTCTGTGGGGTCAGTTCCCGCCCCAATTTCATCGAGTAAAATCAGAGAATTTGAAATCTGATCTTCGGGATCTTTGATCTTTGCTTTTAAGGTTTCTAGAGAATCAACTTCCTCAATTATTTCTACTTCTTCTTGTTGGTTTTGAACAGGTTCAACCTCACTATCGTCTGTACCTAACTGCTGATGGGTAACTGGTATAGATAATTGATTAACCGTTCCTATATTCGCAGAAGGAATAGCATTTAAAATCCGACTAATACGGCGAATATGACCCGAGAAAGTTGATAAACTTTGTTCGATAGATTGTTCATCTCCAATATCAGCTAAAACCAAATCAAACCACGGTAATTCTACAGGTTCTCTCGCGGGAATAAATAACCCTACTTTCGCCATGAGTGCAGCCATACCAATCGTTTTTAACGTTACCGTTTTTCCGCCTGTATTCGGCCCGGTAATCGCCACAACCCGAATCGAAGGTTTAATCGTCACATCAATGGGAACAACAGGCGTACCTTGTTCATTTTGCTGTTGCCAAACTAACAACGGATGGCGCAATTGTCGTAATGTGACTGGGTTTTGAAATCGGGTTTGATCGGTGTCTGAAGGAAGAACACATTCAACCTTTTCGGCTTGAATTTTGAGGTTTGTAAATGTGGGTGGATTTGCTTCTAGCCATAAACCATAACGCGCTCTAGATACAGCTAAATCAATCGTTGTGACAATCACTAACAATCGTTCTAAGTCTGGTTGAACTTCTGCAATTTGTTCACTTAAAACCTGACGAACCGCTTCTTCTTCGAGCTGTTCTCGTCGTTGTAATTGTCGCAGTTGATTATTGAGTTCTATCGTTGATTTGGGTTCAATATAAAGGGTTCCTCCTTTGGCAGAAGTATCGTGAACAATACCCGGAACTTGATATTTTTGGGGGGCTTTGACTGGAATCACAAACCGATCACCTCTTTGGGTAATTAGCTGTTCTTGAATGGCTCCGGCTTTGCGTTGTAAAATACTTTGTAGAATCTGATAAATGCGATCGCGTGTACTTTTGAGTTTAATCCGAATATCTGTTAACTTTGGATTAGCCCGATCAGTGACATCCCCGCGATCATCAATACATCGGTGAATTTCTTGTTCAAGTTCGGGGTAAGTTCGCAATTCTGACACCAACTCCGCCAATACTGGAACCTCTTCTTCGTGGGCGTCAACCTGACGTCGAAGCTGTCGCGCACCTGCGAGTGTTGTGGCAATATTAAGAAGTTCCTCTCCTGAGAGTATTCCATGACGTTCAACACGTTCGAGGGCGTCACCAATATCTTGAATTCCCTGAAGCGAGAGTCCACTGGTTAACTGCAATTCTAGTTGGTAGGCTTCTTTGGTTTGCGCCAACAACTCCAATGTTTCCGAGGGAGTTTGGGGAATGGGCAAATTGCGAGTCACAACCGCCCCTAGCTTCGTTGTCGCAAAGGTGGCGAGATGATGACATAAACGCTGCCATTCTAATAGTTCTAAGGTTTCTGCTTGAATCAACGCCGCTTTAGTCCCTGTGTAATTCCTGTACTACATTCTAATAGATTTTTACCGATTCTTTCGTCTATCGGGGTACGGGTTTTTACCCAAGTTCAAGAAAGCGGTTACTTGACTAGACGAATTTACTGTTTTGAAAATAATGAAAATAAGTCTTCTAAATCGGCAATTGCTTCGTCAGAAAAAGAGTAATGACTCATTCGGATGGATATTCACGCCAAATTTTTTTGAACAAATTCTCCATCACAATTTTACCTTCTGTGATTTGCCCTTTAGAAATTTGTTCGGTTCCTACCCAAATCTTTTGACAAAGTTCTTCCAAACGCTGGTCATTTAAAGTGTGATCCCGTTCTTTCAGCAGAATATCGGGCTAGATGAACAGACTGACAAGCTTCCAGGGGTAGATATTTCTCAACGGTAAATCAATCATAGATCGGTGAGTTGTTTGAGTTTCATTTCAGTCAATGGCTGTGAAGGTGCTTTACAAATGAATTGTTTGTAAGCTAAAGGAGTAGAAAGGCTTTTGTGAGTCTGTCAATACCTTTAACTTCATTTAACGTTTCTCAGCGATGAATAGATCTATTTACTCTGTCGTTAGTCTTTGTATCAGTTTAGCTGGATGCTTAATTCTGTGGACGTGGCAATTTAGTCTACCTCTAGATTGTCATCAGTTCTCAAACTACCCATTTTCAACTGTATTCAATCTCATTTGGGGTCTTATTTTATTGGGAATCAGTTTTGGACTCAAGTTTATAATTACAGATATTCGAGAACGTCAGATTAACGAAGAAAAACAACAAATCCGTGAAGCCCGTTTCAAAGAAGCCCAACGAGTTTCTCGGCTGGGAAGTTGGGAATTTATTCCCTCTACAGGTCAAATTATCTGGTCTGAAGAAATGTTTCGGTTATTTGGACTCTATCCCCAACAGAACGAACCCAATTATACTGAATTTTTAGAATTGATTCATCCCGAAGATCGCTCCTCTTTAAACCATGCTGTTGAACGAACAGTTAAACAAGGAATACCTTTTAAAATCGATCATCGTATTATTCATTCAGATGCTTCTGTACGCTATTTAGAAGCCCGAGGTGATGTTATTTATAGTCCTCAAGGTGAAGTAATTCGGATGTTTGGAACCGGATTAGATATTAGCGAACAGCAAGCTGCACTTCGTGAACGCAAACAGCTTGAACTGGCTTTAAAAGAAAGTGAAAATCGCCTACGTTCAATTTTCGAGAGTTCACCTTATGGGATTTTTATCAAGGATTTGCAAGGAAAATACACCGATGTTAACCCCGCTTATGAACAAATGAGTCAGCTTAAACGAGAGCAACTTATCGGTAAAAGCGACTATGATATTCTTCCCTATGAATTTGCTAAAACTTGCCAAGCTAGCGATGAAGCAGCAATTGCAACTCAAGATCCGATTGTTTTTGAGGAGGAAGTTCCATTTCAGAACGGAATTCGTACACTTCTAATTACCAAATTTCGGCTTCTAAATAAAACAGATAAATCCTATGAGATTTGTGGTATTGTTTTAGATATTAGCGATCGCAAACAAGCGGAACTTGCACTTCAGCGACAAACTCAACAAGAAAAGGCATTTAACCAAGTTGTCCAACTGATTCGCAACTCCTTAGACTTGACAACAATTTTCTCAATCGCCGTTCAACAAGCTGCACAATTGATTGATGTAAAACAGGTGGCTATCGTTCAATATCAACCCGAAAATAAATATTGGATACATCTTGCTACTTATAGTCGTGATGCCAATATACCGGATACAACAGGCTATAAAATCTCTGATCAAAATAACCCTTTTGCGGCTCGACTCAAACAGGGTGAAATTGTTAGAGTTAATGATACGAATACCATTGAAGACCAAATTAATAAAACAATAACACAGGAATTTCCCGGTTCTTGGTTACTGATTCCTTTAATTGTTAATGGGATAGTTTGGGGGAGTTTCAGTCTCCTCAGAAATTTGTCGGATTCTCCTTATGAGGATGAACAAATAACACTGGCTTGTCGGTTTGCTGATCAACTCGCGATCGCGATCCAACAATCTCAATTATATGAGAAATTGCAAAAGGCAAATGAACAATTACATTATCTCGCCAATCATGATCAACTCACCCAAATTCCCAATCGTCGTTATTTTGATGAATATTTAGAACAGGAATGGAAACGTTCTGTTCGAGAACAAACACAATTAATACTAATTTTATGTGATCTCGATTATTTTAAACAGTATAATGATACATACGGTCATCCGACGGGAGATCAATGTTTACTTAAAGTTGCTCAAATCCTGAATCAAGTGATTCAACGTCCAGCAGATTTTATAGCACGTTATGGGGGTGAGGAGTTTGCGATTATTTTACCCAATACCGATGTAGAAGGAGGGATTCATGTTATTAAAAATATTCAAAATAAACTCTACACTCTCAATATTCCTCATACTAATTCTTTAGTAGATAATCAAGTCACACTCAGTTTTGGTCTTGCTTCTACTTATCCCAACCTTCAAAGTTCAGTTCAAGCTTTAATTAATAGAGCGGATCAAGCCCTTTATCAAACCAAACAAAGAGGACGAAATAATTATTCAATTAAAACGTTAAAAACTGAAAGAGAACATTAATATTTTAGTTGATCTTTTCGGTTTTTAGTCCTAAGATTTGATCCGCAATTTCCGGGGCGATAGGCATCACAGATAAACGATTTCCTCGTCGAACTAACAATAAATCATCCGGTGTAAATTCTTGTTTGAGTTGAGCTAAAGTAATCACACTTGGAAACTGTTCAACAAATTCGACTCGAACGGTTTGCCAACGTGGGTTTTCAGACGTTGATTTCGGGTCATAATATTGACTATTTGTATCAAACTGAGTAGGATCAATAATCTCCGTTTCAATAACCTTGACTAATCCGGTAATTCCGGGATATTTAGTGTTAGAATGATAGAAAAAAACTAAATCTCCCCGAGCCATTCGCCGCAAAAAATTTCGAGCTTGGTAGTTGCGAACACCATCCCAAATACAGCTTTTTTCCTGCTGCATCTTTTCAATACTGTAAACATTGGGTTCAGATTTCATTAACCAATAATTCATAGTTCAATCAGGAACAATCATTAACAGGATTTAGATGTTTTGAGAACAGAAGGTCATTTTAAGACGGTAAAATATCTTTCCGCTTTTGTACAAACCAAGTTAAGCCTAAATAAATCACAAGATGTAAAATTAATATTCCCCAATTTAAGCCCAAATTTTGCCAAGTCGGGTCATAAACAGAAGAAGCTTCAATGGGTTGAGATACCGTCGTTCCATCCGGTAACTGTACCGGTTCAGGAATTAACGTATTCACATTAACTAAAGAACCATAAGCCCCAATTGACCAACGACTTAACATTAACCAAGAAACAACTCGCCCTACCCCTTCCATTTTAAATAAAACCCCAGAAAAAATAATTTGGGGGAGTAAAATCAACGGTAAAGCACTATTCGCCTGAGAACTATTTTTTACTATTGCTGATACCATTAATCCCAAACTCATACAGCTAATTAGGGTTAAAAAACTGGTGATGCTCACGCCAATTGGCCATGAAATCAACTCAGAAGCGGGATGTTGGAAGCAAACTAAAATCACCAGACTCATTAAAATTGTTTGCAAAATTGCCAAACCCGAAAGCACAATAAACTTAGAACCAAAATAAGAAACTAAACCTAAATTAACGAGCCTTTCCCGCAAATAAATAGCAGTTTCTTTGACTACTTCTTGTAGAGAACTCGATAACCCAACCCAGAGCGCGGCTGAGGTAAAAACAAACAAAACTTGTCGGGCTAAAGAGGCAATTTTTAGACTCGGTTCGCTCACAAACGGATCTTGATCTC
The DNA here is from genome assembly GCF_000169095.1 of Lyngbya sp. PCC 8106. Taxonomy (GTDB): domain Bacteria; phylum Cyanobacteriota; class Cyanobacteriia; order Cyanobacteriales; family Microcoleaceae; genus Capilliphycus. The sequence continues at coordinate 185,200 of NZ_AAVU01000001.1, read as the reverse complement.
GGATGGCTAATCGGATTAAAATAATCCCCACAGGAGCCGTTAATAAGTTCAGCAATAAATTAACCGGATCACGTTTAGTTAGCTGAAAATAGCGTTGAGTTAAAATAGATAATTGTTCCGGGATTGAAGCCTGTTTCGGAGGAGGAGGAGCAATCGTTGTCGGTTGCGGTTCTCCAATACTCAAATGATTCGCAACATATTGTTTATACTCATTAGAACGCTGAAATTGAGCCGACCAAGCATGAGCATTATTTTCTTCTTCAAGTAAATTATAAATATCGGCAAAATCATCACTTTCAACTTGGAAAAACTCAAAGGCTTGTTGAGGTGGGCCAAAATAACATAAACGTCCGCCTCGTCCTAAAAAGATAATCCGATCACACAGTTTAATATTAGCAGTAGCGTGAGTCACCAAAATAATAGTTCGCCCTTGACTCGCCAGCTTTCGCAACAATAACATCATCTTTTTATCTAAACCGGGGTCAAGTCCTGATGTCGGTTCATCTAAAAAGAAAAGCACAGGATTTGTTAACAGTTCAACTCCAATACTAACCCGTTTCCGTTGACCGCCACTCAGTTGACTAACTAACACCTGACCCCGATCCAGCATTTCAATTTCATAGAGCGTTTTCTGGACAATTTCATTCACCTCAGTATCCGGGGGAAGTCGTAATTTTGCGGCGTATTCTAAGACTTCTTTAACAGTCAGATTTTGATGAATAATATCATCTTGAGGAACATAACCAATTTGAGTGCGATACAGAGAGAAATTTTTGCGTAAACTTTCTCCATTAATATAAACTTTGCCTTTTGTTGTCGGACTAATGCCTAAAAGGGTTCGCATTAGGGTTGATTTTCCTGCCCCACTTCCACCCACTAAAGCCACAAATTGACCCGGTTCAATGGCAAAAGAAAGGTCATTGAGCAACACTCTCGCTTTATTAGAACGATCTTTAACGAGGCGTAAAAGGCGCTGTGCATCTAAACGAATTTGAGTTCCTGTATCACATAACTCTAGAGTATTTCCCTGTCGAATCAGTGTAAACGGCCCGATCCGAATGGTATCGCGATCGCTGATTTTGATCGATTGCTTAACCCGTTTACCGTTAACAAATACACCTTGTTTGCTATAGTCTCGCAGTAAATAATCTCCGTGACCATCGGGTTCAAGAATAGCGTGACGACGAGAGACAACAGGCGAATCTAAATGCAGAGTAGCAGCCGGATCTCGACCCAATAAAACAGAACGATTTTCTAAAGCAATATATTCGCTGGTAAATTGAGTCAGTAAAGCTAAAGTATTTGGATTGAAATAACGCAGTCGAATTAAATTTTGAGGATTTTGACCGATTTTGATTTCAATGCCATTATTCAGCAAATAGCCCTCAAACGGAGTAATACGAGTATGATTAATAAATAATCCATTGGTGCTGGGTTCCTGGCTGTCTCCGTCATAAATCCAGTAAGACTCTCCCACCCGGCGAAAAACCGCATGACAACTTGAAATGACTTGCCATTGGGGAGGAACAACCAGATCAACCAATTGAGTATCGCGTCCGAGGAGATGGCGATCTTGAGTCAGTTCAAAATGGATAATTTCCCCTTGATTATTTAACTCTAAATAGGGGGAGGTTTTGAAGGTAATCTGCTTCCCGGGCGCGATCGTCATTGCTGTATTTTCACGTTGAGCTAATGTTTTAGCATAGCAGACTAACCAACCGCTTTCGGGGGAATTGTTATAAAGTTTTTGATTTTAATATTAATTTGATCCCAATATAGGGGTGAGACTGAAACCTCAATCAAAAGGTTCAACGGATCAAGGTGTCAAACCCTCAATATCCTTAAACTGAGGAAGGATAGACACGATTTGCTCCACCTGCCTACCGCAAAAGCCGATTCTACAAGGCTTCGACGAGTGGAAAGCCAGATGTCACAACATTGTTAACTCCCTGTCATACCCCTGTCACATCACTCCTCTATCTTAGGAATTGTCAGCCCAAAACACAGAACGTTCCTCGACAAGCTCCTCACCCCCTGGGCTGACTTTTTCTCAAACTTTTATTAAAGCAAATAACCTCGTTATATAAAATAAGTAACCATGACCACAGACCTCAAAGACTTAGAGTTTTCCTCTGACTTGAACAGTAAATCTGATCAGCCAAAATCATCGGATTCTATCGTGCAGAAAGTAATTGGCTCAACGGCATTAATCGTATTAGGTGCCGGATTAGCCCTTGGTGGAACAAATTTAATTAATGCTCAATCGAGGGCTGAGACGCTCTCAAAATATTCTATTATTCCCACAACTGACACTATTCCTGAGCCGAATAATGCCATTCAAATTCCCTCGAATTTTGTCGCGGCTGTCGTTCAAGAAGTGGGACCAGCAGTGGTGAGAATTGATGCTCAACGCACCGTCAACAATCAAGTTCCTGAAGCCTTAAATGATCCTTTTTTCCGTCGTTTCTTCGGCGAACAAATCCCCAATATTCCTGACAAACAAATACAATCGGGTACTGGTTCTGGCTTTATTATTGATTCTCAAGGTGAGATTATCACCAACGCTCATGTTGTCGATGGAGCGAGTAAAGTTACTGTTACCCTCAAAGATGGTCGTGAATTTGAAGGGAAAGTGGTTGGAACCGATCCGGTAACAGATGTTGCAGTGATTCATATTGAAGCGGATAATTTACCAACGATTAAACTCGGAAATTCTGAACAGTTGCAACCCGGAGATTGGGCGATTGCGATTGGAAATCCGTTAGGATTAGATAATACTGTAACTACGGGAATTGTCAGTGCAATTGGACGGTCTAGCGCTCAAATAGGAGTTCCTGATAAACGAGTTGAATTTATTCAAACGGATGCGGCGATTAATCCCGGAAATTCGGGCGGCCCACTCCTCAATCAACAGGGTGAAGTGATTGGGGTGAATACTGCGATTTTACAAGGCGCTCAAGGATTAGGGTTTGCAATTCCGATTAATACTGTTCAACAAATTGCCGAAGAATTAGTGGCAAATGGAAAAGTTGAACATCCATTTTTGGGAATTCAAATGTTAACTTTAACGCCAGAATTACAGAAACAGCTAAACAGTGATCCCAATAGTGGAATTATTGTCAATCAAGATCAAGGCGTTTTAATTGTTCGTGTTGTTCCCAATTCTCCGGCTGATCGGGCAGGTTTACGGGCGGGAGATGTGATTGAAAAAATCAACAATAAAATGGTGAAAGATGCGGATCAAGTGCAACAAGCCGTTAACCAAGAAAAGGTTGGTAATCAGTTAAAAATAGGGTTACTTCGTGACAGTCAATTTCTTGATATCAATGTCCGAGCGGGTGCTTTTCCTCAAGCCCAATCTTAACCCCTTTTAATCTAAACATTCTACTGTTTATGATCACCCTTATCCTCCTGAACTCAAAAACAGGAGGTTTTTTTAGCGATAAATAGCTATAAATTATGAGGTTTTGATCTCCGTTACTACCCAATCAAATGTTTCCAAAACTTTTGTGAGTTCGGCTTCATCTTGAACGGTAGATAAACGAATAGCAGGGGATCTAAACTCTGCTTTATTAACGGGAAGCGATACACCAATTGAACTAAATCGTCCTCGGAGTTCCACCCATTTTTCTTCGCGATCAAAAGGCGGCTGAGAACCATATTTAATCGAAGAAATTTCTAAGCGACCGGAAATATCAACACTAAATAACTTATGAGGTTTTCTACCTTTTTGATGCAAAATTGCGGCAAACCCTCCATAAATATCTCCGGTTCCCCATTGCACATCGGTTTCGGCTTCTTTTCGAGTCCAAGCGTGAATTTTTCGTGCCATTTCCGCTTCATCAATTCCGCGTCTAATCTTCAGTTCATCAAAGAAAGAATTCTCATCCCAGCGCCGTCTTTCTCCGGTTGCACTCGATTTTTTCTGCTGTGCTTCTGCGGTTTGACCAATCACACGCGGAACTAATGTTTTTAAGCCATCTTGAGAAACATATTGCTTGATTTCTAAAGCCCAAACTTCAACCGGATCTGTTTGTTCATTGAGAAATTCAACGATACGTCGTAAGGGGGCGGGAATTTCATCGGCGACAAAAATCAGACGAATTTTTCCGGCTTGGATGTTTGTTTTTACCTTTTGCCAAAACCGTTCTTCATCGGATTCTGAACCTAAAAATTCTTCAAAAACTTGTTCAGGATCACGACCTTGATCGCGACAGTTGGATTCAAATTGAGCAATGGTCGATTCGACTGGCCAATAAATTCCCACATTGGCTACATAGTCGAGCATTTGACCGAGCATTTTTTGACGAGTTTCGGCATTGTGAGAGCGTTTAATTTCTACCAAAGTTGGAATGGCATCTTGATCAAGAAATAAATGATCGATTGACCATCGCCCGCTTGCTTCTTCTTCGGCTGGAATCGTTACTTCCCGAGAAATGATTAACCATCGTCTCGGTGTTGCCCGATCAATTTCATCTCCAGCTAATAAATTTGGATAAGTTTCTAACAATTCCTGAAGCTGATCTTCTGAGTCATAAGCTTGTTCCATCATTTCCACAAGCTGATCGTCATCTTGGATCAGATATATACCTCCACCCATAGCTATTATGCCAATTTTTGTAAGTTTAAAATTCTAGTAGAAATTCTAGAGTTGAGATTCATCCCACCAACCTATCAATAATTTTGAAGACTGATTGATCAATTCTGAACTGCTGAATTCACCACTGACCTGTAAATACCCGTTCAGCAGGCCCACTCATATAAAGCCGTTCCGAGGCTGACCATTCAATCATCAGATTTCCTCCGGGTAATTCTACTGTAACTGAGCGATCGCAGTTTCCGGTTAATACACCTGCCACCACTACTGCACAAGCTCCAGTTCCACAAGCTAGTGTAGCACCTGCACCTCGTTCCCAAACGCGCATTTTGAGATAATCGGGTTTGATCACTTGGATAAATTCGGTATTGGTGCGTTCGGGAAACGCCGGATGATGTTCAAATTGGGGGCCAATTTCGGCGAGGGGAATCGCCGCCACATCTTCGACAAAGGTAATACAGTGAGGATTACCCATGCTGACACAAGTGACTTTCCAGGACTGTTCAGCGACAGAGAGAGGAACATTGACGACTTTTTCATCGGCTTTCGTCAGAGTGGTGGGAATTTCGACCGCTAGCAGTCGAGGTTGACCCATATCGACTTTGACCTGTCCGTCTGCTAAAATCTCGGGAGTAATCACTCCTGCCAATGTATCGATTTTGTAGCTGACAGAAGACGGAATTTGGTTGATTTTACCGTCACGGTGTTCTAAATCGGCGATGAATTTGGCTAGACAGCGAATCCCGTTCCCACACATTTGCGGTTCTGAACTATCAGAGTTGAAAATCCGCATGGTATAGTCAGTGTTGGAGGTGCCAGGCAAGGCAAAAATTACCCCGTCAGCACCGATCCCAAAATTGCGATCGCACATCTGCATCGCCTGTTCTGGAGTAATGAGGGGTTCTGATTGATGCCGATTGTCAATCAAGATAAAGTCATTACCCAAACCCTGGTATTTTGTAAACTCAATTGCCATTGCATCTCTCCACGGTTCACAAAAATAAGTCTAGCAGAGGGCAGAGGGCTTTACATCTTTAGGGGCGAAAATTATTAATGGGTCTTGAAAAGTCTATCTAAAGAGAGATGATTTTCTGGGGTTCTCTGTGATTCAAAGCGTTAAACATTTACAAAACTATCCTCAGTGATGGAGAATGCAGTCACATTGTTTAAAATAGCGATGGGTTGATTGAGTTCCAATAGACCAATTACGGTGGAAGTATCCCGTTGAAAAATCGCTAAGTCAGCAAACGTGATCGTGTTGTCGAGTACAATTAAATCTTCACCGACTTTAAAATCTTCAACAATATCAGTTCCACTATGGCTAGAGAAAACGAAATAATCCCGATCTTCTCCACCCGTTAAGGTATCGTTTCCTTCATCTCCAAACAGCCAATCAACTCCGGCTTTTCCTTTCAAGATATCGTTATCCTTTCCTCCATGAAGACTATCATTTCCTTCACCCCCACATAGGATATCTGCGGCTTGGTTTCCACTGAGAATATCATCTCCATTTCCACCAATTAAAGTGTCATTTCCACCAGCAGCCTGTTCATCTTCTGTATCTCCAAACAGAATATCATTTCCATCATTTCCACAGAGTTTGTCATTTCCTAAATCTCCAAAGAGAAGGTCATCTCCAGTTTCACCATATAGAAAATCGTCTTCTTTTCCTCCGCGAATTGTGTCCTGACCTTCACCTCCCATCAGGGTATCATTATTACGATTTCCGCCGATAAAATCATTTCCAGACCCCCCGCTAGCCATATCTTTTCCTTGCATTTCAGTCGCATTGGGGTCATTTGTATCACCGAATAAGGTGTCATCGCCATCATCACCTGAGAGGGTATCATCTCCGTGATCTCCCCACACTAAATCATTGTCTTTTCCGGCGAAGGAAATATCATTTCCCTTACCCGTATAGATAATATCTTCTCCCTGACCTCCTTGTATTAAATCATTGTCTTGATAACCAAATAAGACATCTTTTTCTTCGGTGTTCCCAACCGCTTTTTCACTCCCATTAGAACCCACAATTGTATCATTTCCGCGATCGCCACAGAGGGTATCATTTCCTTGATCACCGAATAGTTGATCGTCACCTTGACCTCCGTAAGCAAAATCATCGCCTTCATCTCCCATCAGCATATCTTCACTCTCATTTCCGGAGATGAAATCATTTCCAAAACCGCCACTTATCCAGTCGTTTCCGTTGGTGTCGCGAGTTGAAGAAAATTCATCATCTCGACCTCCTAAAAGACTGTCATTTCCATCGTCTCCGATCAGGCTATCGTGACCCATATCGCCACGTATTTGATCATCGCCTTTTTCCCCTTCTAGCCAGTCTTGACCTTCGAGTCCATTAATAATATCATCCCCTCCAAAACTGAAAACTGCTTCGTTATTTGAGGTTCCAGTCAGGATATCATTCGCCTCGCTTCCATGAGTGGAAGTTTCCATTGTTACAACAAGATTAGCATTTAAAGTTGGATGATTTGGGAAATCAACTGCTTCGATTTCAGGAATTATTGAACATCCACAATTAGAGTTATTTCCTACTGGAATAGGTAGGGGTGAGTTTTCTTCCTTTCCTCCATCATCGCTTCGTGAAATACTTGTTTCTTCTGTTTTTTCAGTAGTAGGAATAGAGGATAATTTAGGTGTATCTTTCTCGTTATTTCCACTATTAACAGGAGTTTCATTTCCTCCATTATCTATAGGAGTTTCAGTTTCTTCGTTATCTATAGGAGTTTCAGTTTCTTCGTTATCTATAGGAGTTTCAGTTTCTTCGTTATCAACAGGAGTTTCAGTTTCTTCGTTATCAACAGGAGTTTCAGTTTCTTCGTTGTTTCCATTATCAATGGGAGTTTCAGTTTCTCCATTGTTTACAGGAGTTTCAGTTTCTTCGTTATTTCCATTATCGACAGGAGTTTCCTTTTCTCCGTTATTAACAGGAGTTTCAGTTTCTCCACTATCGACAGGAGTTTCAATTTCTCCGTTATTAACAGGAGTTTCCTTTTCTCCGTTATTTCCTTTATCAACAGGAGTTTCCGTTTCTCCATTGTTTACAGGAGTTTCAGTTTCTTCGTTATTTCCATTATCAACGGGAGTTTCAGTTTCTCCGTTATTAACAGGAGTTTCAATTTCTCCACTATCAACGGGAGTTTCCTTTTCTCCGTTATCTATAGGAGTTTCAGTTTCTTCGTTATCAACAGGAGTTTCAGTTTCTTCGTTGTTTCCATTATCAACGGGAGTTTCCTTTTCTCCGTTATCTATAGGAGTTTCAGTTTCTTCGTTATCAACAGGAGTTTCAGTTTCTTCGTTGTTTCCATTATCAATGGGAGTTTCAGTTTCTCCATTGTTTACAGGAGTTTCAGTTTCTTCGTTATTTCCATTATCGACAGGAGTTTCCTTTTCTCCGTTATTAACAGGAGTTTCCTTTTCTCCGTTATTAACAGGAGTTTCCTTTTCTCCGTTATTAACAGGAGTTTCCGTTTCTCCATTGTTTACAGGAGTTTCAATTTCTTCGTTATTTCCATTATCAACAGGAGTTTCCGTTTCTCCATTGTTTACAGGAGTTTCAGTTTCTTCGTTATTTCCATTATCGACAGGAGTTTCAGTTTCTCCGTTATTAACAGGAGTTTCCTTTTCTCCGCTATTAATAGGAGTTTCATTTTCTCCGTTATTTCCGTTATTAATAGGAGTTTCAGTTTCTCCACTATCAACAGGAGTTTCATTTTCTCCGTTATTTCCGTTATTAATAGGAGTTTCAGTTTCTCCACTATCAACAGGAGTTTCAGTTTCTTCGTTATCAACGGGAGTTTCAATTTCTTCGTTATTTCCGTTATCTATAGGAAGTAGATTTTCGTCTTCGTCGCTAACCGTAATATTAATAACTTGAATATCGGTTAACCCTTCCGAGTCTGTCACCGTCACTTCCACTTGATAGACGTTATCTCCATCAAGATCTGTGGGATTTTCAAAGTCGGGAGATACTTGAAAACTCACTTCTCCAGTTATCGGATCAATGGTTAATAAATCCTGATCGTCTCCCCCACTAATACTATAGGTTAAACCATTACCTTCGCTGTCGTTGTCATCGGTTGTATTAATGTCTGTGACTAAAGTTGTGTTTTCAGGAATGATGATTTCAGGAGAGTCAACTTCTGGGTTATTCGACAGTTGAGGATTCGTATTTTCGTCTTCGTCGCTAACCGTAATATTAATAACTTGAATATCGGTTAACCCTTCCGAGTCTGTCACCGTCACTTCCACTTGATAGACGTTATCTCCATCAAGATCTGTGGGATTTTCAAAGTCGGGAGATACTTGAAAACTCACTTCTCCAGTTATCGGATCAATGGTTAATAAATCCTGATCGTCTCCCCCACTAATACTATAGGTTAAACCATTACCTTCGCTGTCGTTGTCATCGGTTGTATTAATGTCTGTGACTAAAGTTGTGTTTTCAGGAATGATGATTTCAGGAGAGTCAACTTCTGGGTTATTCGACAGTTGAGGATTCGTATTTTCGTCTTCGTCGCTAACCGTAATATTAATAACTTGAATATCAGTTAACCCTTCCGAGTCTGTCACTGTCACTTCCACTTGATAGACGTTATCTCCATCAAGATCTGTGGGATTTTCAAAGTCGGGAGATACTTGAAAACTCACTTCTCCAGTTATCGGATCAATGGTTAATAAATCCTGATCGTCTCCCCCACTAATACTATAGGTTAAACCATTTCCTTCGCTATTTTTTTCATCGGTTGCGTTAATGTCTGTGACTAAAGTTGTGTTTTCAATGATTGAAATATCCGCTTCTTTACCCTCTCCATCGCTAGTAATTTTAGGAGGAATTTTTATGTCTTGTTGAACAAAAATACGACCCACAGAAATCAAGTCTAAACTTCCAAAGTAGTTTCCTTGTAAATCTATTTCTGGTGTGTTATTTGGAAAATCCGTTAAACCCACTAAATCATTGTTTTCATCAACATCTGGGGGAAAAATAGAGAAACCATAGAAAGTTTGATCATCAATAATTTCCAGATCGGCGTAGCTAATAAAAACACCAGCGACAGCCTGCGAACCTCCTAAAACTCTTGTTGAACGTAAATTCGGTTCATTCTCATCTTTTCGCATAACTTCAGCGAGAATAGAAGATGATGATTTCCCCCAACTGTCTATACCAATACTTTTAAGGGTTCCAAATTCTGTCGGATTTCCTTGTTGATCAATTGCTGTTATTGGTGCAATTTTAAACGGATCATTCCCATTTCTTTCTACAATTAAAAAGCCAATTTTACCCAAAAATTCCTGTGGACTTGACAATCCATTGATTGAAACTAAGTCTACTCTTTCAATGTTATTATTATTTCCGTCTTCATTTCCTTGATTCGTAAAAATATTATCTGTTCCTCTATTCACCACATTACTCAGTAAACTCTCCTCCATTGTGGTGACAATAGAAGGTTTTAATAAAAGATCGGTTTTGGTTCTATCTTGCTGTTCAAACCAAATGATTTGTCTTTCACCTTTAACAATATCATTATCAACGCGCTTGATGTTAATTCGATCAACAAATGACAGTAAATCATAGTTTTCACTAGCGTTACTGGTAAAACCTGTAATCGTGAGGTTGTTTTCTTCTCCAACTTGAAAGTCGTGTTTAAATGTCTTTTGAGGAGAGTTTACCTCTTGGACAGTATATTGATCGTCAGTATTTTCAGTCAGATTATCGTAGACAGCAATTAGATCTTTAATAGGGATAGTCATAATTTTGCACTCTGGTTTTATTTTAATGTTTTAATTAGATTTTGAACAAATATGGACAGTTTAATTAATGATTTTTATGGGATAAATTAAGACCACGAAATTTACAGGCTAGGTAATCTTGTCGAGGGATACTTCAGTCCGTTTATTCACATCTACGTGTTTTTGCGGACTTAAGCTATACTTCCAGTGTAGTTTACAAAAAACTCAATGTCCGTATTTTCTCGGTAACTTTACAGAATTTTTACAAACTTACTAATTTGATAAATATTAGATAGAATATTAGGAAAAAAATATTAAAATTTATATAATATGTTATACTTTTCTGTACACCTCTTTTCTTGCAAATACTTGTAAACTACGAGTTGTAGCCAAAGTTATCTATTTTGAGTCCCATTGCAGTGTGTTTGTCTCTAAACTCAAACTTTGAGATAATTTTTTTCAGTATCTCTGTATTTTTTTAACTCAATGCTATCCGTAAAAACACTGAAATTTTGCCACTCTTGAAAACTGATTCTTTTTCCCTCAAATAGAGATAGGTTTAAATCAATTTAATTTTCTATCGGATTAGAGGATTCAAGGTAAAGGAGAAATGGAATCAAGGTTGAACTCAATCAGACTTAGCCTCAAATTCCCAAAAATATACCGTCAACGGTTCCAATACAAACCATGACGGCTAAATACTCAGGATTATTGACAATCTCTACAACATTCTACAAACGACAGGCTTCTACTTGTCGCACTACCGTTAACGCCGAATAAGACACACCCGCAGTTCCTTCACCCGGATGGGTACAGTCTCCAACTAACCACAACTGTTTAAAAGGGGTTCGGTTCGCAAACCCAAATGGGCCAAAGGTCGGAATTCGTTGACCTATTCCCCCAACTACCCCTTGATCCCGAGCGGTAAAATGTGCGAAAGTACGAGGTGTAGCGGCTTCTTGGTAAATGATAGTTTCCGGAGTGAGGTGAAAATAGGAACTCAACCGGGCGATCACTTCTTCTGTATACTGTTGTTTTAAAGCTTGATAATCTTGACAATTCCACCATTGGCGAGTATCTGTAAAACTAGAAGCAGTAATCGTGGCTTTCCCCTCGGGTGCGCGTCCATCACCGGGATGACTCACCGAAACAAACAGAGAATTATTCTCACCAATTAACTGATCATAATCATAGAGAAATTGCAGATGAGGCGGACATCCAGCCGGAATTGCAGATTGATCTACACCTAAATATACAACGAAAGCACCAGAAGCCGGAGGAAGTTTATCGACTCTGCGCTGATAACCCCGTTGAAAAAGCCCAGAGGGAGTTTGAGGTTGACTACTCCCCATTTCCGTCAGTTTGACTAAATTCTGAGTTGTCACATTTGCAATGACAAAATCAGCCGTTTCTCGCCAAACTTCATCTGTTTTTTGATTTTTTACTCGAACTGCGGTTGCTTTTCCGTTCTCGGTTTCTATCGCTTCGACAGTATGACGCATCAATAGTTTACCACCATCTCGTTCTAAAGCGGCAACTAAGCGATCGCTTAATACTTGCATACTGCCTTGTAAATGATACAACCCTTGAGGTTCTTGAGAAACCCCTAAAGCCGTTGCTGCATATAATAACGCTGTTTCTTCGGTATCCACTTGTGAATAGAGTTTTAGCTGTAAATCTAAAAACGTTTTTAACCGTAAATTGTCATCCAACTTGCACAAACGCAACGCATCTGCAACAGTCATAAAAGTAAACGGAAACGTGATTGTTGTATCAGGACGAAGCGCTTTTATCAGTTGCCAAATATCCCAAAGATTGCGAGGAGGTAACACCGGATCTCGCCCTTGAAATCGCCAACTGGCTTGAAATAATCGGTTCATTAATAACCAAAACGGTTCGCTACCGGGAAACTGTTTTTGACGTTCGTTTTGCCATTTTTGTGAATTTCTCCAAATATTAATCGGTTCGGTTTCATGGGGAAGAAATACCGCACAAGCGGGATCGCAAGGCGTCGATAAAGGGAGTTCGATATTTAGTTCAGAAAAAATCCGATGATGAATTCCTCCCGGTTCGAGTCCGGCGACCTGGGTTGCACCGACATCAAAGGTAAACCCCCGTCGTTTGAAGGTAGAAGCACATCCTCCGGGAACAATGGCTTGATCGAAAATGAGAACTTCATACCCTCGATGGGCGAGTAATGCGCCTGCGGTGAGTCCCCCAATTCCCGCACCTACAACGATAACTCGAGGTTGTGAGTGATTTTTGTGAACCGTTGACATGAATAAGCTTAATATTTATTAACGTTTTTGATCATAATTCAAGTTTTGCGATCGCGCAGAAATTCCCGAACGAGGGGACTCGAATGTTAAACTAATCGTTATTCGGTGTTTTTATAACTCCTATTTTTTATGTCTGTAGCGAAAGATTTAGAAGCTTGGCAAACTCAAAACTTCGAGGAAATTGAAATTCCTCCGAGTGATTTATACAGCGAGGAACCGCCTTTGGAAAGTTATCTACATCTCAAACAAATTTTATTGTTGTTATCGGGTTTGGAATGGTTCTGGCAAGATAGAGATGATTTTTTTGCAGCCGGAAATCTGACAATTTATTATAGTCCCCGTCAGATTAAAACTCAAGATTTTAGAGGGCCTGATTTTTTTGTAGTATTAGGAACTGAACGCAAACCCCGTAAAAGTTGGGTGGTTTGGGCAGAAGAGGGGAAGTATCCGAATATTATTATTGAATTGCTTTCCGACTCAACCGCCAAGACAGATAGAGGAGAGAAAAAGCTGATTTATCAGAATACTTTCCGCACACCGGACTATTTTTGGTTTGATCCCCATACCTTGGAGTTTAGAGGGTTTCATTTGCTCGATGGAGAATATCAAGACTTACAACCGAATGAAAAAGGTTTGCTTTGGAGTCAACAACTTCAACTTTGTTTGGGGGTTTATCAAGAACAGTTGCGGTTTTTTACGCCAGAAGGGGAATTGATTTTAACGCCAGAAGAAACGGCAAAAGCTAATCAAGAACAATTGGAAATGGAACGACAACAATTGGAAATGGAACGACAAAAAAATGACAAATTAGCCGCAAAATTGCGAGAGTTAGGGATTGATCCTCAAACTTTATAGATATCGCAGTCAGAAGTATACTGAATATTAGCCAATCGGTTTGACAACTCTTGATTCAAAAATATTACCAAGAGAAGCAGGTTTAAAGCCCCGTCGTAAACGACGGATTATTTTTGTGCTACGATAGTTTATCGTCAATGACGATGATAAGCTATGCTCGTCTACGAAATGAAGTTGCAACAAGGAACTGAATCTCAGTACAGTCGGTTGGATCAAGCCATCCGCACTGGTCGATTCGTCCGGAATAGCATCATCAAAGCGTGGATAGACGGCCAAGTTAAAAGTCGTAACGATGCTTATGCCTACTGCAAACTGCTGTCAGACAACCCGGAGTTTCCGTGACTACTCCCACATCAAATCAGAGATTATGATGTGGGCTTCCCAAACTCACGAATGAGACTTGCTGATCCTCAATATCAATAATTGATTGATCACAGCCATTGAGCGGCAGTCCAACCGCTAGTAATGCACGATTCAAAATATTGATTCCGCTATTCCAATCGCGGTCAATCGCGACTCCACAACTGGAACAGTGATGAACTCTATCACTCAGACTCTTTTCAACCCTAGAACCACAATTGAAGCACTCAATACTTGTACCCCGTGGATTAACTTTCTCGATTAACAAACCGCGTTTGACCGCCACTGCCTGTAAGATTTCCAGAAATGACCCCCACGCTGCATCATGTATTGATTTTGCTAGTTTTGTTCTGGCGAGTCCTTTGATGTTGAGATCTTCATGTGCAATCAAATCATACTTACTACATAACCAGTGAGCTACTTGATAGTGGAATTCCTTTCTACAACGAGTTAAATGAAGGTGCAATAAAGCTACCTTCTGTTTAGCTTTCTCCCAGTTTTTAGAACCTTTCACACGGCGTGACATTGCTCGTTGAGTTTGAGCTAACCTATCAGCCGCTTTCCGGTAGAACTGAGGAATTGCAACAGCCTCACCATCTGATGTGGTCAAGAATTTCTCTAACCCCACATCAATACCGACAGCAGATTTAAGCTCATCTACAGGTAACAACTCCGGAACGCTGTCATCAAGCATTGATCTGCAACAATACCAGCCGTCTGCTTTTTTGATGATGGTGCATTGTTTCAGGGTGAAGCCGTCCGGTATCGGGCGGTGCATCACCACAGATATTTCACCAATTCGACTCAGCTTAAGCACCCCATCTTTTATATGCGCTCCTGCTCTGGATTTATTGACCCGTGGGAATACAAATGACCGTAATTGACCTTGTTTCTTAAATCTGGGGCGACCGCCACGTTTTCCAGTTTTGTCAGGTTTGCGCCATTTATCCCAAGCTTTGTTTAGTCGTTGTAGGTTAACTTGTTGAGTTTCGGCGTAGATTTGCACATACTCAGGGAACAACCGCTTAGTTTCCTTGAGAGCCGCCTGTTGGCTATAATAGTTAACAGTTTGAGGAATTTCACCAATCGGCTCACTAACGATACTGCACCTATCAATCTGACAACGAGTCCGATTCAAGCAATCAAGCCTTTGTCCTAGAGCATAGTTCCAGTGACGACGCAACAATTCTAGCCACCTTTCCATGGTGGCGACTTGCTCGGTGTTCGGCTTGATTCGGTAGACGTAAGTGAGTATCATCATTTGATTGTAACACTTGTCGTGACATGGTGAAAGGCAACTATACTAAAAGCAATAGGTCAGTTTATCGTCTTACTGTACATATTGTATTCGTGACCAAATACAGGCGAAAAACCATTACAGACGAAATATTAACCAGACTGAATCAAATCTGTGCTGATACCTGCATCAAATGGGAGTGCAGTCTGATTGAGTTCAACGGTGAACATGATCATATCCACCTTTTAATTGACCTTAACCCTAAAGTGGCTCCGGTTAAACTGATAGCAAATCTCAAAACCGTTACCAGTCGTCTGATACGTCAAGAGTTTGCAGGACACCTGGAAAAGTTTTATGGCGACAAAAAAGTTTTCTGGACAGGTTCTTACTTTATTGCATCTTGTGGCGGTGTAACAATAGAACAATTGAAAAGTTATGTTCAAGATCACGCATACCCCGTCGGGCAATTCCCCTCCCGCTAAATCGGAGATTATAACGGGAGACCCCTTGCCCTGTTAGTTGGGGAAACCCAATTAAGTAAGTCAACTCGTAGAAAGAGGAAATCCAAATCGTGAGATTTGGAATCCCCGTCGTTTACGGCGGGGAGGATGTCAAACTGAGAGTAAGTTAATCTAGCCGAAAGCAGTAATCGCGATCGCAGAGTACAAGGATGATTGAATCCGATTATTCGGTTAATTGTGAATAATGTCTCAAACTGTGCTGAAGATTAAAGGCAAGCATCTTAAGATGGAAAGTGAAAAAACAACGTGGGATGGCAGCCAATGACCTCAATTTTAATAAAACCCTCTTCTAGTCGTCCGATCAATGCACCAACGGTACATCGGCTCCCCAACGGTCTCACGATTGTAGCAGAACAGTTACCCGTCGAGGCGGTGAACCTAAATGTGTGGTTGAATGTCGGTTCGGCGAATGAACCGGATAATATTAACGGCATGGCTCACTTTCTAGAACATATGGTGTTTAAAGGCACACCCCAACTCGAAATGGGAGAGTTTGAGCGACTGATCGAAGAACGGGGGGCTGTCACCAACGCCGCCACCAGCCAAGATTATACTCACTATTACATTACAACCGCACCTCACGACTTTGCCGAGTTAGCCCCGCTACAACTCGATGTTGTGTTTAATGCGAGTATTCCCCATGATGCCTTTGAACGGGAACGGTTTGTCGTACTTGAAGAAATTCGTCGTTCTGAGGATAATCCTAGTCGTCGTTCTTTTCGACATTCGATGGAAATGGCGTTTGAACGGCTTCCCTACCGACGTCCAGTATTAGGGCCATCTGAGGTAATTGAACAAGTCACCTCTCAACAGATGCGAGATTTTCATCGCACTCACTACCAACCTAGTTCAACAACAGTCGCCGTTGTGGGAAATTTACCAGCCCAGACGTTGATCGAAATTGTTGAAAATTCGATTAATGAGATCAATCCTCAACCCTGGGAAACAACCGTTGAACCCCATAGCACTAACTTAACTCCAGAAACCTGTTTTGATACTATTGTTCGACAGGAGATGGTTGATGAAAGCTTACAACAAGCAAGGCTGGTGATGATTTGGCGAACTCCGGGGTTGAATCAACTTGATGAAACCTATGCGCTTGATATCCTGGCAACCATTTTAGGTCAAGGACGAACCGCTCGTTTTGTTCAAGATTTGCGGGAAAACCGAGGCTTGGTTTCGTCGATTTCCGTCAGTCACATGACTCAACGCCTACAAGGAGTATTTTATATCTCCGCTCGGCTTCCGGTGGAAAATTTGGCTGAGGTTGAAGCTGCTATTATTCAACACATGGAACGGATACAAACTGAGTTGATCTCAGAGGCGGAAATTGCTCGCATTCGCACTCAAGTCGCAAATCGTTATATCTTTGGGAATGAGACACCTAGCGATCGCGCTGGATTATATGGTTATTATCAATCTGTTGTTGGAGATTTAACCGTTGCCTTTAACTATCCGGCTCGTATTCAAGCGATCAATGCTGAAGATCTACGCTCTGCTGCTCAAAAATACTTGTCAGCAAAAGCTTATGGTGTCACGTATCTTAAACCGATCACAGCCTGATTATCCAAATTGGAGTCAGAATTGACTTCCGTTGTCGAGAGAACTAAAGTTGATCGAGACATCGTAGCCCAGTTATTGTAAAAATTGGAGAATAGCTTTTCTCCAGACCTTAATTTAATCTCCTGATAAGAGATCGCAACTCATGACTAGGACTGCTCAATCACCCTACACCAACGAACAAACCACTGCATGGTTACGTGGATTATTAACTCTGGCTTTGGCAGATGGACAATTTGATGCAGAAGAACAAGAGCTGATTGTTTCTCTCACCCATGAACAGTTGGGGACAGATACAGATGTATCGACCCTCGAACCCATTTCACCCCAGGAGTTAGCCACTCACTTAGGAAAAGGAACTGAAATGGCAGAAAACTTCCTCAGAACTGCCGTAATGGTTGCTTTAGCCGACGGGATTTATTCCGTGTGTGAAGATGACCTCATGCACCAGTTTTGTCAGGCTCTAGATCTCGATGATCAGGTTTTGAAATCTCTACGCCATACTTTAGAGGATCTTGAGGCTCAACAAGCTCAAACGAGCCAAGGGGAGACTCTGAAGCCGGGGGGAGAAGGACATCAGCAGCTTGATGTTTTGCATCCGGTTAAACATTGGTTGGATGACTGGAAGGTTCACGATCCCAAGGTGGCTCGTTTTATCTGCAAGATGATTCCTCCTCAATGTCCCTTTGAACGGGATGTGACTTTGTTTGGTCGCAAGATTGTTCATATTCCGCCCATGTGCAAAGTTAACCCTCTCTATGAACAGCTTGTCGGTTTGCGTTTTCGGGCGCTTTCCTATTTAGCTGATGATTGCGAGGAAGATATCTCGAAGTATATTTAGAAGCAAAATCAAGCTTCTGTATTGATGTCCGAGAATGTTAACAAGCTGGAATTTTAGGAATTTTGAGGCATTTTCTCAATTGAGATCTACTCAAGCGATCAGAGAATTTGATTTTTTGTCACTGTGTGATCTCTCGAAAGTTGAGATGAATGCCTCAATTTTCTGGGCTAATTATTGTTTTTTATTGCAATCATTAGCTCAATTTTATTCTTCTTGAAAATCAAATAAAACCTACAACCCTAGCCCTACAATTATTACTTCAAAAAAAAGCAACTTTTGGGGAATTTTACACTTAATTTTAATCTAATCTTGAATTACTCTTAACCCCTTTCCAGTTAAAAGATGAGTCGCAGAATTTTTTGATTGAACGAAATATTTAATCAAGCCACAACTTATACTATAACAAATATCAGTAGCCTAAAAAGATTAATTTTTTTAAAGTTGTAGATAACTCTGCTTAATCTGCCAGAACTCGTATTCTGACGAACCTCGATTTGTCAAGCCTTTTGAACTCAAAATCCACAATTGAATGATTAAAAATTAAAAATATTTTTTATTAAATCATAGTTTATTTATATGAATTTAAAGTTTAGATCAGCAAATCTTAATTTTTTATTAAAAAATTAAAAAGTAATCAGTTAATAATCGCTAACTTTTCTAAGATCAACAGCAAAGCTAAAAAGACCTTTACCCTATACTGGGAGAGAGATTTAACGTTTTTTTGTTCTCTTTTAGATTTGTCATCAAACAGTTTAAGATTAACAAAGCGATCAAAACTGTATATTTTGATTGTTTTCAAGTTCTGTGGTTGAATGGGAGATGTCTTCTGGTTTGCTGCTGTCAACTCACTTCTAAAAACCTGGAATGAAGCCAAGCTCAAACCAACATGATTAATCAGATGGCGGTAGCACACAACTGGAAACTTGAACATTCTTCTTGAGTAAGAATTTTGACGAGTCAGGCTTCTTCCGTGAAAGAAAAAGAAAGAAAGCATAATTACAGAAATAGCAATGCAAACTGAATACAAAACGCCTTCTCAACAACAAGAATACGGTTCTGACCCCATTGCGGTTCGGGACACTGCTCACTATCAGCGTGAATATATTCAGGATTTTGTTGGCAAATGGGATCAACTGATCAGTTGGGAAGCCCGAGCCAAAAGTGAAGGAAACTTCTTTATTGATATTCTCAAAGAACATGGCGCTCGTAAAATCCTAGATGTCGCTACCGGAACCGGATTTCATTCCATTCGTTTACGGGAAGCTGGCTTTGAAGTCGTCAGCGCAGATGGAAGTCCTGAAATGCTATCAAGGGCTTTTGAAAATGGTCGCGATCATGGATTGATTTTACGCACTGTTCAAGCGGACTGGCGTTGGCTCAACCGTGATATTCATGGTAAATTTGATGCGGTCATTTGTTTGGGAAACTCTTTTACTCATCTATTTTCTGAACGCGATCGTCGTAAAGCCCTAGCAGAATTTTATGCTGCTTTACGTCATGATGGTCTGCTGATTTTAGATCAACGTAACTATGATGGCATCCTCGATAGCGGTTTTTCTTCCAAGCATATTTATTACTATTGTGGAGAAAATGTTAAAGCAGAACCCGAACACATCGATGACGGTTTAGCTCGTTTTCGTTATGAATTTCCCGACCAATCTGTTTTTCATCTGAATATGTATCCCTTACGGAAAGATTACACCCGTAAGCTGATGCAGGATGTGGGTTTTCAACGGATAAAAACCTATAGTGACTTCCAAGAAACCCATCACCAAGATGACCCAGACTTCTTTATTCATGTTGCGGAGAAGCAATACGAAACTGAAGAACAAGGGATCCGAAAAACGACCTATTCAAATACAGTTGATACGGCTCGCAACTATTACAACAGTGACAGTGCAGATGCTTTTTATGCCAGCATTTGGGGGGGAGAAGATATCCATGTTGGGATTTACAAAAGCGAAGATGAACCTGTCTTTGATGCGAGTCGCCGCACAGTTGAACAGATTGCTTCTCGTCTCAAACTCAATGAAAATAGCCGAGTTTTAGATATTGGTTCAGGTTATGGCGGTGCCGCTCGTTATCTCGTCGAAAAGTTTGGCTGTCATGTCACTTGTGTGAATCTGAGTGAAGTTCAAAACGAACGCAATCGCCTGTTAAATCGGGAACAGGATATCAGTTCAAAAATTGATGTTGTTGATGCAAGTTTTGAAGATATTCCCTTAGATGATCATAGCTTTGATGTTGTCTGGTCACAGGATGCCATTCTACACAGTGGAAATCGATCTTTAGTTCTTAAAGAAGTTTATCGAGTTCTCAAGTCCGGTGGAGAGTTTATTTTCACTGATCCGATGCAAAGTGATGACTGTCCTGAAGGCGTACTTCAACCCGTTTATGATCGGATTCATTTGGATTCTTTGGGTTCGATTGGATTCTATCGTCAAGTGGCAAAAGCGACAGGGCTTGAGGAAATCGAAGTGATCGATCTTTCTGAACAATTAGTCAATCATTACACTCGGGTTCTCAAGGCAGTTGATGAAAATTATCAAGAAGCCCTAGAAAGCTGCGGTGAGGATTATATTGAACGGATGAAACTGGGTTTGAATCATTGGATTGAATCTGGAAAGAAGGGCTATCTCAGTTGGGGGATTTTGCATTTTCGCAAAAAATAGTTTTTCTCAATTCAACTCAGTGTTGAACTGAAGATCAGATTAGACTTCTGTGGGAGAACTTTCTCCTACAGTTTTTATCTATTGACAAAATTCAGTAATTATGTATATAGTTTGACCCCGGCTCAAAAGTAGAATGTTCTAGGTAGCCGATTGACAGAGAGAAATGCTTCAATGGAAAAGCCTTAGAAATTATTGAGTTAGATATCAGTAGTTTCTGGTTCTATACAGTCCTTTCTCCTGTCAGTATAGTTTAAATAATAATTCAACACTCTAATTAATCGCTTAAATAGTACCCAAAAATAGGGGGAGAAGAAACTTCCCCATACTCCCCCTTATCCTTCAGGTTGATAACTACCAAACCCGATACTGGTCATTTCCTGGGGTACCCAGTCTGTATCCATCGCTTCTGGAGGCGCAATATCGGCTCCCAAAACCACACCCATTTCACTAGAAGACTCTAAACCAGGCGTCGATGCAGCATCAGTTTCAGACTGGTGTTGACGAGACTGAGGCCCATTTTCTTGCAGCAGTTTTTGCATTTCTGGGGGAATACTCGTTTCCGGTGCAGACTGTTGAGACAGCCAAGCAATTCCTCCTAATGACCCCGCTAAAATTGCAGCATAACCTAGATAAAGATGAACCGAATTGAGATAAAAATTAGAATCAAGTTCAGCCTTTGACCAAGTGGGAACCAGATGTTGTAAGGGATCAGGGGTGGGAATTGAAGCCGCCATTGCTGTTCCATTCAGTCCCAAAGCATTCCCCAAACGACAAATAAATCCCCGCAGGTAAACATCTTCTGGGAGTTGGTCAATTTCACCCGTTTCCAACGCCCGCAGGTGAGACAGAGGAACCAGGGTTTGACGATGAAGCTGAGTTAAAGACACTGAAAGGGCTTCACGGGCTTGTCGCAATTCTTGACCCACCTGACGCAAACTGGCTTCGCGTTTTTGGATGGATTGGGCGACTAACTCTGCTTTTGTGAGTCTTTTTTGGCGTTTTTTCGGTTTCTGAGGTGATGAATCCTCTACTGAGTCTGAGTCAAAGGTTTGCGCCTCAGATGAAGTTTCATCCAATTGAGCAGTTACAGACAATGATTGTACTTCTCGAGAAGCCGCATCATTAACCGCTTTACTCGGAGAGACAGCCGCAACTTCTAGCATTGAGGAGGCGATGTCCTCAGCGTGAGCGGAAGAATTGACTCCATTAGAACCATCGGAACTAGAACCATCGGAACTAGAACCATCGGAACTAGAACCATCGGAACTAGAACCATCGGAACTAGAACCATCGGAACTAGAACCATCGGAACTAGAACCATTGGAACTAGAGTTGTCTTTTGGAACAGTTTGTACTATAGTTTGAGACTGGTGAATTAATATTTGCTTAAGAGCCAGTTGAATCGCTTCCCGACCGACAGCCTTGATCAGAATCTCGCCCTTTGGGGCTGAATCTCCTAGAACTTTTTGCAGATTAGCAAGAGCAATCTGGTAGACTTGACTGTGGTGCAGTTCAGTCTCGATTTGACCTAAAAGCGATCTCAAGCGTTCTGGTGATACTTCAACAATGTTCGGCTCTGCGAGGCCGACGCCAACTAAGGAGTTTAGTTCCATATTGAATAGTTTGTTGTTACTCAGTACAATACCATCTGAGTCACATCTTCTATTACTTGCTCTTAATTCCGGATGAGGACACCACCATTATAGAAGAAATAGGGAGTCCCGGAGACAGAGAACAAAAAAAATAGGGACGGTTGGCTCAGGATTCTTCACGTTGACTTGAAACTGATTCAAGTTTGTCAGCCTGAGCTGATTTGTGCTGCACAATCGTCCCTGTGGGTTAATCTGCCCACCAGAACCGCAGGGCTGTTTCATTCTCAATTAAAAATTGCCGAGGGTGATGGGGTGATGGGGAGAGGTATTTTTTTAAGTTGACATCCTCCCAACCTCCCAACCTCCCGACCTCCCGACCTCCCGACCTCCCGACCTCCCGACCTCCCGACCTCCCGACCTCCCAACAAATCAAGTTTAGGGCAACGCGCACGGCCATGACTAGAACCGGGGTTGAGGAACACTCCATCACTCTTTGTAGATTTGTTCAATTAACCAGATTGCACTGAGAATTCCGACAAAATGAGCCACAATCGTATGGGTATTGGCCAGAACAATAAAAATATCCAGGGGTTGAACAAAGTCCCGCACATTTACAGAAGCTTCTAAAATCCCCCGAGGTTGAGACACTGCCTTTGCCAACAAAATCCCATTAATTGCTTCGGCTCCCAATAAAGTCAGGAGCATTCCGACCATATTGGCAATTAAACTCACCCGCATTTGCTTCATAGTTTCGCCGCGACTTGGCCGCCCCGGCTGGGGGCCACGCAGTTGTTGACTCAAGCGGGTATGATAAAAAGCACGATAGGTACTAAACCCCAATACCCCCAGACCTGCAAAAGCAAACAGTAATCCTCCTTCTACTCCTGAACTTCCACCTTGAGTCGGACTTTGATTCGCGACTAAAATTGCAAATAACAGAATGATGCCAGAAACAACAGCTAGCACTAATTGAATCCAAAAACTAATCCAACCCGCTCGACGTAGTGAAAAGGCGACTCGGCGCACGGCTGGGGATTGCGGTGAAGAGTCAGATTGATTGGACATTGGCTTAGAAAAATGGAATATAAACGAATTGAACTCTGGGGAAAAATCAAGACCCCAATGCAGTCAAACACTCTTTATCAGGATAATTGAAAATAGTCCTATGATAATTGCTAATTATAAAACTTGTCACTCTTGTCTAACAGATTAACACTGGGAATAGTATTCTGTGATCTATGCTTCGAGAGCGAGAACCTGAGCGTCTCCTGACTCCTCAATCTGATCAAAACTGGCTCGATCCTGATTTATTACGAGCTGCTCGACAAGTTTACCGGGCTTATCTTCAGGTTCACGTCAGACAAATGCGACGACCTGCGGGCGTGATTGTTAACCCCCTGACTGATCAGAGTTGGTTGATTTTCTCCTCCCGACCGATTTTGTTACCCGGAGAACAGTTTATTGCGGTTGAGAACATTGACTCTGAACTGTCTTAGAACGCATTGATCAAACATGGATATTGTACTGACGGGGCTGATTAACTTAATTGTATTTGTTTTGGGAGCTTCGATTGGTAGCTTCCTCAATGTTGTGATTTATAGAATTCCGGCGGGTTTGTCCCTGCTTTATCCCCCTTCGCGCTGTCCGCATTGTTTGACTCGCCTGAGTCCGTTTGAAAATGTTCCGGTAGCGGGTTGGTTATGGCTACGAGGGCGCTGTAAACATTGTCATGCTCCGATTTCTACGCGCTATCCCCTTGTAGAAGCCGCCACAGGCTTACTGTTTTTAGGGGTCTTGTGGAATGCTTCGACACCTGTGGAAATTGTCGGATACTGGGCATTATTGAGTTGGTTAGTGGCTTTGGCGTTGATCGATCTCGATACCCTGACTTTACCCAATGGTCTGACCCAATCCGGCTTAGTTGTCGGACTCGGTTTTCAAATGGCTCAAGCTGCTGAACAAGGATGGAACTCGGCGGCGGTGAGTCGTTCTCTGATGGGTGGGATAGTCGGAGCGGTTTTGGGGTTATGGTTATTAGATATCATTGCTTTAGTCGGATCGCTAGCTTTAGGACAAACGGCGATGGGGGCTGGAGATAGTAAATTAGCCGCTTTGATGGGCGCTTGGCTCGGCTGGAAATATTTGCTGCTGGCGGGATTTATCGCTTGTGTGCTTGGTGCATTTGTAGGCGGTGGGGCGATCGCATTGGGTTGGTTAGATCGGCGACAACCGATGCCATTTGGCCCTTTTTTATCGATCGCTGCTGGTCTAACCGCCCTCTGGGGTGAGACAATACTAGATGCTTACTTAAACCTGTTTTTCCCGGTTTTGTAAGGGAAAGCTGTTTCATTCTCGCTCTAAAATTTTGATGAGTGAGGAGATGGGGAGATGGGGAGGTGGGGAGGTGGGGAGGTGGGGAGTGGCTATCCCGTTGGGGGAGATCGGGAGATGGGGAGGTGGGGAAACAGTTCTAACTTCTGACCTCACGACTTCTGAAACAGCCCTGGGTCTTGTAAGGGAGTAAACTCTTTATGTCTTGGATTACCCTAAGAACAACAGCAATGCGATGGGAAGCTGAGTTGATGGAACAAGTGTTAGCCGCTCACGACATTCCGGCTCGGATTGTAGACTTGGGCTTAACTTCTTATATGGGTATGGGGAGTCCGGCAGCACTGCAAGTTCAGTCAGCACATCAGTGGTCGGCTCGTTTGCTGCTCAGTCCGATTGAGGAGGAATTAGAGTCAGCAGATTGAATCAAGAAACATTTTCAGGAAACAGATCGTTATATTATAGATGATATTTTAGACAGAAAAATGAGGTAAACTGACAAATTCAGAAAGCCTCAGGCTTGAGATCAAACATCTAACCGAAAATACTTTTTTAATTAATGTCTCTATTTGATTGGTTTGCAAATCGACAAAAATCTGTTCCGATTGGTCGGGATCGACAAGAGCGGGAAATAGCGGATGGACTTTGGGTAAAGTGTTCTCACTGTGGTGCATTGACCTACACCAAAGATCTACAAGTAAATCTACAGGTTTGTCTAGAATGCGGTCATCATATGCCCGTTAACAGCAACGAACGCATTCAACAGATCATTGATCCTCAAACTTGGATGCCGCTCAATGCTAGATTGTACGCGATTGATGCCCTCAAATTCTATGATCGCAAGTCTTATAGCGATCGCCTGCGAGATTATCGTGAAAAAACAGGCCAAACCGACGCGGTACAAACGGGGATGGGTTTAGTTGAGGGTGAACCTGTGGCTCTAGGGGTGATGGACTTCCAGTTTATGGGGGGAAGTATGGGGTCAGTGGTGGGAGAAAAACTCACCCGTTTGATCGAACACGCCACCCAAGAGCGATATCCCGTAATTATTATTTGTGCTTCGGGAGGCGCAAGAATGCAAGAGGGGATGTTGAGTTTGATGCAGATGGCGAAAATTTCGGGAGCCTTAGAGCATCACCGACTCGCCAAACAACTCTATATCCCTGTTTTAACCCATCCGACAACCGGAGGAGTCACTGCGAGTTTTGCGATGCTTGGGGATATTATTCTCGCTGAACCCAAGGCGACGATTGGTTTTGCGGGACGACGGGTGATCGAACAAACCCTTAGAGAAAAGCTTCCTGATAATTTTCAGACTTCTGAGTACCTGCTAGCTCATGGCTTTGTCGATCAGATTGTTCCTCGTCCTCAGCTTAAAAAAACGTTAGCTCAATTGATTCGTCTTCACCGTCTTCCGCAAAAATCCTCTCATTTTGTCGCGAGTCATGTAGAAACGACACCTGTAAGTTCCCGCCATCGTGAAGTCAATTCTATCAGTACCGATGCTTAAAGCACTCAGTTCAGCCGGGACAGTCGATAGAGGTTGAATGAGATTGTTGTCAATAAGAGGAATTTACCCGAGGATTTGGACTAGGTATTGAGTAAATATATCTAGGAAATGACCGCTAAATTGAACGCTCAAAGGCGTGAAGTCTCAGTTTAAGCGATCAAGTAGGTTTTCAGAGTTACCAAGACTTCCTATAATTAGTTTGATTAAAATCTGTTGGAACCAAATCTCATGGGTTTTGCAGACCTGTCCATCACAGAAATTGCCGAAGATTACAATCTCCCGGTAGAAGCGGTACTCAATCTTTGTGATCAGTTGGGAATTGCTTATAAACATCCTCAAACCCGTTTGGCTTTGGAGGATGCTAAGGCGATCATGTCAAAAATTATCGCCTCTCGTCAACAACAAGATTCGACAACGCCAGATTAACACGCAGCTCAACTCACAAATTTTGGGGAGAGAACAAGCGATGGTAACTTGGGGGGAGAAAATCGGATCAACAGGCCATCCGAGAGCCAATCAACGAACTGTGATCAAAACTTTTGACCAAAGAGACATCCTAGAGGATGATTGATCCATGACATTCGATTGTTGGGTGTTTCTGATCAAACGATTGAGACAATACCAACACTTTCAAATGAGTCGATTTGTATTACAAGGTTCCATAACTAGCACAAGGTTAAGGAGAATTATGCTCAAAAGATACATTTGGCTGGCTGTAGCCACTGTATTTTTCACGTTTCAAATGTTTGTCAATAGTGCCAACGCTATCGAACTAACAGAAGACCTACGGACATTTCCCCTCAACGAACAAGGGGAGCCAACTGTTCTGAGTTTAAAAGAGATTAAACAGGGTAAACAACTGTTTAACTATGCTTGCGCTCAATGTCATGCGTTAGGTGTAACTAAAACGAATCCTGATGTCAACTTAAGTCCCCAATCCCTTGAAGGTGCTGTTCCTTCTCGCAATAATATTGGGGCTTTGATAGACTATATGCAAAATCCCACGACCTATGATGGGTTTTACGAAATTTCAGAACTACATCCGAGTACCAAGAGTTCAGATCTTTATCCAAAGATGAGAAATCTCACTGAGGATGATCTGTACTCTATTGCGGGTTATATTCTGCTTGAACCCAAAATTCGGGGAGAACAGTGGGGCGGTGGTAAATACCTGCGTTAAATAACATAACCGGGTTTTGGACTTCGGATTTTGGGTTTTAGAGGTAGCTTGCTTTTCTACAAAGGATTGCATGATTTTGGGGAAAGGTTGGCTGATCTAAAGTCTAAAGTCTGAAGTCTGAACGATATAATTTTTTAGGAAAAACTAAATTTAATTAACACTCAATGCGATTTATAATTCAAAAATTTTTCAACTTCTTAGTCGTTTTTTTAGGGATTGGACTCGGGGTTTTTGCCGTTCATTCTCCGGTTTTAGCAGATGGTGTTGATCCCTATGTCCGTCGCTATTTAGCGAGTCAACCTGTCGAAATTCCGGCCGATAATCAAGGTCATACTCAGCAATTTTTGCCGGAAGATATTAATACAGGTAAAATGCTGTTTGAGGCGAGTTGTCTCAACTGTCACGCCGGGGGTGTTAACATTCCTTACCCGACTGTCTCTTTATCTCTCGAAGATTTGAAAG
This sequence comes from Lyngbya sp. PCC 8106, assembly GCF_000169095.1. GTDB lineage: Bacteria > Cyanobacteriota > Cyanobacteriia > Cyanobacteriales > Microcoleaceae > Capilliphycus. The sequence continues at coordinate 157,455 of NZ_AAVU01000001.1, read as the reverse complement.
CCGCGACTCCGGCTCGTGATAATATTAAAAATCTCGTGAGTTATTTTCGATATCCACTCAGCTTTGATGGCAGCGATACCAACTATTGGTGTCGTCAAATTTCAGAAAGTTGGATGTCTCAAGTGCAAGCTGAGAAGTTAGCCGCTTATATTATTCGTTCGGCGCAAGCGGCACCCGGTTGGGGAAAAACGCAGGAAGCCAACGAACTCCCCCCTGAATTTAGAATGTAGATTTGGAATATAGCCTTTTAATCTCTGGGTCGCTGGTTCTCGTCTTGACCGGAAATGATCCCCAAAAACGGCAGAAAACAGACAGATTACCCACCGACATTAATGTAAACGTGTCAGTGAATGTTAACGATCTTAAGCATTTTACCAAAAATTGCCGCACACGCCCCTACCTTCAGGTATGGGGATATAAGGCTCTTTCTAATGCTATAATAACTCTACTGGCAGGGTATTCAACCAGTTTAAAAACCCAGCATCTAATCGATGCAATGAACCTTGAAAACTTAAGGTACGGGGTTCTTGCCAGGAATGCTTTGGCCATATAAAACCTTAAAGCACCAAGTACAGAGAATCAAGCATTTTTTTCTCAAGTACGGTAGGGCATACCGAAACTATCTCTGAAATGGGATGAACGACTGGGGAGACGAACCCCTCTGGAGTAGGTTAGGAAACTAGCTTGCTGTAAGGGTTGTCAATGAATCAGTAATCCAAAGCCGTGAGGCTTGGAGAATCCCCTTTCTTTAGAAATGGGGAGTATGTCAAATCATTTGTGACGCCCCTAATCTAAATTTTTCGCCTAAAATCAAGGTCAGGATAGAAACTAAAGCTAAGGTTTAGGAGTTCACTGTGATCTTAAAGACACTATTTAAAGACTCTAGAACGACCAACACAACGCCCTTCAGTCCAGATGAGTTTAACGCTCATGTGATGAATACCTATGGACGTTTTCCCCTTGCCCTAGAACGAGGTGAGGGGTGTCGCCTTTGGGATACGGATGGACGAGAATATTTGGACTTTGTAGCGGGAATTGCAACTTGCACGCTTGGACACGCTCATCCGGCGTTTATTGATACCGTTACCCGGCAGATAAAGACGCTGCATCATGTCTCCAACTTGTATTATGTTCCCCCCCAAGGAGAACTCGCGACTTGGCTCACCGCTCATTCTTGCGCTGATAAAGTCTTCTTTTGTAACTCGGGTGCCGAAGCGAATGAAGGGGCGATTAAACTCGCTCGTAAGTACGCTCACGACAAGTTAAATATTGCTGACCCCGTGATCATCACAGCTCATGCTAGCTTTCATGGTCGCACCTTAGCAACGATTACCGCCACTGGACAACCTAAATATCAAAAAGGCTTTAGCCCCCTTGTTCCGGGGTTTGCTTATGTACCTTACAACGATATTACTGCCCTAGAAACCACCATTGCTGAACTTGATAGTCATGAACGTCGAGTCTCGGCAATTATGCTCGAAGCACTGCAAGGTGAAGGGGGAGTTCGTCCGGGAGATTTGGCTTATTTCCAAAGAGTTCGGGAAATCTGCACCGAAAAAGGCATTTTGTTAATTCTGGATGAAGTGCAGGTGGGAATGGGTCGTAGTGGTAAACTCTGGGGATATGAAAATCTGGGAATTGAACCGGATATTTTCACTTCTGCGAAAGGACTTGGTGGCGGTATTCCTATCGGGGCGATGCTTTGTAAGTCGTTTTGCGATGTGTTTGAACCGGGGAATCATGCGAGTACCTTTGGCGGAAATCCCTTTGCTTGTGCGGTTGCGCTGTGTGTTTGTCAAACGATTGAACAGCAGAATCTTTTGGAGAATGTTCAACGCCGGGGTGAACAACTTCGCAGTCAACTTCAGGCGATCGCAACTCAACATCCTGACTTAATTGTAGATGTCCGAGGTTGGGGTTTAATTAATGGTTTGGAACTGAATGCAGAAGCCGAATTAACTTCGATTGAAATCGTCAAAGCAGCGATGGAAGAAGGTTTACTGTTGGTTCCGGCTGGCCCGAAAGTGGTGCGGTTTGTTCCCCCTTTAATTGTTACAGAAGCTGAAGTTAATCAAGCTGTTAAAATGCTAAAAACAGCCCTGTCAAAATTGCTTGAATCTAAGTAATTTTAGTTAAAAACATCGTAGGGGCGCTGTGGTTTGCGCCCTTTTCTATTCTTGGATTTCATTGTGCTACAAAACAGGGATGATCCCTCTTAACGGGAAATATAACAATGCTTGCTGAGTCTGGCTAGTCAACCATAACTCAACAACAAGTTGTCTCAATGAATCAGACTATAAAGCCATTTGGGTCAACAAATAACTTTAAGCTGGCAGTTAAAACCTGCTTACTCTCGGAAATAAGAGTTGTTTCAGACATAGTGGTAACAAAGTAAATTGAGTAGAGCCATTATCTAAGAGCAGCAGCAGAGGGAGCAATGCTATTGAACTTCTACAAATTTTCCGATCAGTTGAACAGCGTTCACTTGATTAGGCCAAGTCTTAAATCCAAGTTCAATCTGATTATTTTGGAAGAAACCAGAAAGACTTAAAGCATATTGTTTTCCATCGATTATTACAGTCTCTTGAGACTGAGTATTACGAATAGACACAATATCAGGAGGAAGAGATTGACTAGCCCCAGGAGTTTGAGATTGACTAGCCACAGAAGATTGGCTGACCCCAGAAGGTTGAGATTGACTAACCTCAGAAATTTGAGGAGGACGAACTATGTTCATTACCGGGTCAATGCAGACGTTATTGTAGCTCAACTCAAAGCAGAAGTTAACATTAATAGAGTTGATGTTAACTGTTAGCTGCAATGTGACAGAATTCATAGCAGAACTACTAATTGGGTAGTGATAGTGAGTCAATGTTCCTAATATAAAGTCAGAACCATCTAAAGAAATGGAAGCTGTGGTAATACCCTCAAAGTAATAAGAACTTTGATATCCTTGATAGACTGGTACTCCCCAACTAAGCTGATTAGTTCCCACTCCTGTTACATAGCCATAACTAGAGAACTCTTGGCTCACTAACCAAATCCCTACAGTGCTAATTGAAAAGGATGATATCTGTTGTGTGAGGTATCCAGATTGTCCCGAAATCCCATACCCAGATTGCCCCGAAATTCCATAACCAGATTGTCCTGGTATTACATACCCAGATTGCCCCGGAATCACATATCCAGATTGCCCCGGAATCACATATCCAGATTGTCCTGGTATTACATACCCAGATTGTCCTGTTGTTGTATAACCTGAATGACAACAGCCTGGATAACTAATGAATATAATTTGAGGGATTGACTGTGACGTTGCAGAAGATCCTGATCCTCCTGTTTCCGGTTCTTTTGGTGGATCTATTGTTGGCTTTACCGGTGGTTTACAATCATTTCCACCGCCACAAGGTCCGCAAGGTTTTGGACATTTTCTTCGACAACTGCGTCGTCTTTTACGGCAACCCATAATAATAACTTTCTCCTGAATTAATGACTGAAATTGTTAACTGTATCTTAGAGACTTCAGCAAGAGAAGTTTCTAGAGTTGATCATCTGGTATTGTGCCAATTTCTCCTCCTAAATTGACGATGTTCGGCTGAGTTCCTTTTTCAGGGAAGAAATCCACATCACAGATAATACTTTTAGCAATAGCACGAGCAAGCCGCATAGCTTTGACATTATTTTTGGTGTCCATATCTGCCTCAAGACTAATAGAAGCAAAAAATCGAGCATCACAAAAAATTCCACACTCGACATTAGCTTCATAGTCAACTTCGGCTACTTCAACGTGAGAATGAAGCTCACATTTATAACACGAACTGTTTTGTTCATTGCCAATCTTTCCTGCTTTCACCAAGGCTGATTCCAGGACAACTGTGCTGTGGTCACTGCAAAAGACCAATGAGGGAGAAGCTGTTGAGGGAGACAGATGACAGTTTTCAATTTCGAGGTTTGAGAAACCTGTGACATTAACAGATGCAAGAGTTAATCCTCTCACAATTACAGAAGAATAAAAACTTACGGCGAGTCCAAAGTCCGCATCTTCTCGAAAGGGTTTGATTTGAACAGATCCAGGATTATCGGGAGAACCAAAAATTTCTACTCGAATGGGTTTGATTTGAACAGATCCAGGATTATCGGGAGAACCAACAATTTCTACTTGTCGTGCATTATGACCATAGATTTGAACAGCATCGTAAGTTCCGGGTGCAACTGATACGAGGAGATCAAATTTTTCGCTAAAGTCGTAGTTACTATTTGCCCAAACCACAGCATAGTCAATCGTGGCAAAGGGATTATTTTCCGTCCCTTGACCTGTTTCATCAGAGCCATTAGGGTCAACAAATAACTTTAAGCCGGCAGTTAAAACCTGCTTACTCTCGGAAATAAGAGTTGTTTCAGACATAGTGGTAACAAAGTAAATTGAGTAGAGTCATTATCTAAGCAGCAGCAGGAGCAGAAGGGTTGTTAACTTCTACAAATTGACAGAGAAGTTCAGCAACATTCACTTGATTTTCAAAGGTAATGAATTGACTCTCAATTTGATTGTTTTGGATAAAACCAACAACGCATAAAGCGTATTGTTTTTCGTTAATGGTTATCAGTTCTTGAGAGTAACTATTACTAATTGAAACAATATCAGGACAAGGCGGAGGAAATCCAGGAGTTAGAGGACAGGTTCCATTACTCCCTGCGTTGGGAGTCTCATTATGGTTAAACTGGAAGCTAAAGTTAACCTCAACTCCATTAATATTAACTGTTAGCTGCAAGGTAGCAGAACGGATACTATAACCCGTAACTGGGTAGTTATAGTGAGTAAATGTTCCTAATGTAAAGTAAGAACCATCTAAGGAAATAGAGGTTGTTGTAATACCTTGAAAGAAATAGGAACTTTGACCGCCTTGACCAGTAGAAATTCCCCAACTGATTTGATTAGTTCCAATTCCAGTTAAATAGGCATAACCCGCCAATTCTTCGACCACATTTAACCAAATTCCGAAACTGCTGATAGAAAATGTGATGAATGATGTTTGTTGCGTTATGGTTGTTCCGGTTTGTCCCCCTTGAATCACAGTCGGTCCGGTTTGTTGTCCCGGAATCACAGTTGGGCCAGTTTGTTGCCCTGGAATGATAGTCGGTCCGATTTGTCTTCCCGGAATCACAGTTGGTCCAGTTTGTTGTCCTGGAATGATAGTCGGTCCGATTTGTCTTCCCGGAATCACAGTTGGTCCAGTTTGTTGTCCTGGAATGATAGTCGGTCCGATTTGTCTTCCCGGAATCACAGTTGGTCCAGTTTGTTGCCCTGGAATGATAGTCGGTCCGATTTGTCTTCCCGGAATCACAGTTGGGCCAGTTTGTTGTCCTGGAATGATAGTCGGTCCAATTTGTCTTCCCGGAATCACAGTCGGGCCAGTTTGTTGTCCTGGAATGATAGTCGGTCCGATTTGTCTTCCCGGAATCACAGTCGGTCCAGTTTGTCCTCCCGGAATCACAGTTGGTCCGATTTGTCTTCCCGGAATCACAGTCGGTCCAGTTTGTCCTCCCGGAATCACAGTCGGTCCGATTTGTCCTCCCGGAATTACAGTCGGTCCGATTTGTCCTCCCGGAATTACAGTCGGTCCGATTTGTCCTCCCGGAATTACAGTCGGTCCAGTTTGTCCTCCCGGAATCACACCTGTTGGTGGATAAATCACGAAAATTGGCGATACTGGGGGTTGAGGCGGTGGACAAGGACAAGAGGGAAGAACAATGAGATAGCACGTAGGAGTAACTGGAGGGGAAACTGGTTGTACTGGTTCCTCAATTAACACCAACTTGCAATAAATTTCGGCTTTATTATCTTTACTTTCTTCCGTTATGAAATTTCTCGTGACTTTCTCATTCTGTAAAAAGCCCGTGATGGTCAGTGCGTAGGCTTTTCCTTGAATGGTGACTTCTTGTGTGGCTGAAATTTCTGGAATAGAAACCTTATCTGGAACAGGTCCAGGTTTATTGGGAGTTTCATTGTGGTTGAATGTTACATTAAACTCTTTTGTCCCGACTCCCTGAATCTGGATAGTTAGCTTGAGGATTGCCTGAGAGATGCTGTAATCGCCTGTAATCGTATAGTTAAAGTGAGTGAATGTCCCCAACAAACAGTCTTTTCCATCTAAGGTTAAAGTTGCTGGAGTTAGGCCATCAAATTGGTAAGCACTTTGACGCTCTTGTGGATTATCTGGTTTATAAGGCGTTCCCCAATTAACCTGATTGGTATTAATTCCAGTGAGGTTGCTTTTTGCTTTATCACCCTTATCTTTGACTGATATCCAAACCCCTGATGTATTGGCTTTTACACTACCACCGAATGGCGGAACAGAACGTGTAGGGCTAGATACAGTACCAGGAGGATTGCTCCCATCATGGAAACCACTTATTAAATTAAGGGGAATAGCGGTGGATATAGCACCAGGGGGAAGTCCACCAGTCGGAGTTAGCTGGTTTTCGTTTCCTACTGGAGGGAGGGGGCGAACTGGTATTGGGTCTGGATTCACGCCAGGGGGTACATTGGGATTGGGAGATTGAGGCATCAAATTTTCTCCTACAATTACATAAAAACGAACACAATTAAAATAAACGACTCATTTATCTAACAAAGATTTGAAACATTTTGCGTAAAGCCGTTTACTTCCTTGTCGCCAAGTATAACTCTGATAATCAAGTGTTAAATTGTTTTTGTAATATTTATTTATAACTGGAGTTTAGACTAACCTACTCCAAGAAATTGTCCCTCGGAATATCTAGATGAAAGAGCGCTCTCGAATGCAATCGCAGATTAACTTTAGCTCATTAACCGCAGAACTATCTAACAATTTTGGAACTACAAAATGTCCTTTTTTAGTCCACTGATTTTTAAATCCTTTGGGATTCATTCACAAATAATCAGGTTTTTATCTAATAACAAAAATCAATACTCTTGATCCCTTATTGTTGTTGATGTGTAATTTCTAGGACATAAGGATGATAACTATCAGGTTCATAGGAACCGACCCAAATTTCATAAGTTCCTGAAAGCCACTGACCCTCTATTCCGGGGTTCATATCTAGATAATCATCATTACACCAACTCCCTCCTGGCCCTCGAACGACTAACACCGTATCTTCACTACTTTGAACTCGCAAACTGAGATACTTAAAAAAATCAGTTAACACAATTTTGTGATCCGGTTTTTCATCCACAAAACCCATACAAGCCCCAGTCGGAGTTTCTTCTCGACCTGCGGTATTTTGAGCAGAAATAGGCCCTCCACTTAAACCTCTAACTGTTAACGGATCAGGTGCAAAATCAGGAGTCAGCTTGACATTTTCAAACATCGGTGTCGTTTTATATTGCAAGGGTTGTGCCTGTGTGGGAAGATGAAGTAACAACCCTGTTACCGTAAAAATCGCTCCAAACGCTAGTAAACTAAATTTTTGATCTTTTGTCATTGATCAGCCGTTAAGGGTAAGTTTGAGGAGAATTTTAACGAAGTAGAATTTGACCTAAATTCATTTCAGCTAAACCCTGATTCCTGAGAATCCAAACTCCCCTAACCAAAGCTAGGGGAATCAATTCTGACCAACGGTCACAGCAGGCTCCGTCGTTTTACGGCGGAGTAATCTGTGACTCGGGAATCGAGTCATCGCAGGCACCGTCTTTTCAAGGCGGTGTACCGATGACTTCGAGTCGATGGGTTCTCACTGTTTACTCAGAGCAATCTGGAGATCCATCTTTAATTGTCTCCATTGTCTCTATTGAAATTAGAAACGTCAACTGAAAATTTTCCGATTTTCTTGGAGACTGAAAACCCTTTTAAGAATCTTCTTGACCCAAAAATTCTGCTTTCCAAGATTGAAACTTAGCCAGCAATTCTTGACGATTTTCTGAACGCAATAGATAGCGATAAACAAACCATCCTGAGTATCCCATTCCGACAATTTCTAAGGTAGACTCAACCAAAGGAACATCATTGATCGAATCCAATACACCGACTAATGCTTTAATCGTAACAATAATCAGAACAAGTCCAACCACTGTCCAGAGAGGACGTTGATATTCTCCAAAGAAATTACTGAATATTTCAGGTAGATCCGAAATAAAGTGGAGAACTTTCTCTTTAATGACTTGGACATCGAGTTGAGAAGTTTCTACGGTTTCAGGGGCTTCTGAAATCACAGGTACAGTCGGTGCTGTCGTTGGGGGTTCGGCTTTGGTTTCTGCGGGAGGCTTGACAACATTAATCGGTTCGGGGTTAACTTCGGGAGGATTCATGGGCGCATTCATTTGTTCGGGTTTAACTTCAGGAGGGTGCATCGAAGCACTAATCGGTTCAGCTTTGGTTTCTGCCGGAGGCTTCACCACATTAACAGGTTCCGGCTGAGGTTCAACATTCGGCTGAGTTGCACTAATAGGTTCTAGCTCCGGTTCAGGCGGCTTGGGTGTCGGTGCCACTTCCGGCTTTGTTTCCGCCTTTACAGGTTCCTCTGAGATGACGGGAGAGATGGAGATAGACTCAGTGGGAACTTCAGGTTCCGGCTTTTTGTTCGCATCCGTCGGTTCTGCGGACTTTTCTGAATTAGAGGACTCAGATGTTTTTGAATCAGCCTCATTATCTAATTTTTGGAATCCGACACCCGATGTTTTTGAATCAGGTTTTTTGGATTTGGAAGAATCTGTCATAATATTAGCCTCTGAAAAAATTAACCATTCAAGATGTTTTCAAAGCGAACCCGATCAACTCCTTTTTGATGAAGAAGTATCCACGACTCAATTAAATCCGGGCCATGAACTGCTCCCGTTAAAGCAGCTCTTAGCGATCGCATAATTAGCCCTTTCTTCAACTTGGTTTCTTTGGTGACTACTTTAATCACTTCTTTGATGCCATCAGTCGTCAGGGGTTGATCAAAATCTACTTTGTCATAAATCGCTTGCAGAACTGTTAAAGCTCCCTCTTGTTGGATTTGAGCTTGAGCGTCTTCGTCTGGTTCTACAGTGGGAGAAAAGAACAATTTTGCTTCTGCAATGGCATCTTTGAGACGAGTTAAACTCGGGCCAATCAAAGCCGTAAGAGTCTCTAACCAAGGGCGATCCGTTTCGGGATCAAACTCATATCCAGCCTCAAGCCATTGAGGAATAAGCAAATCTGTGAGTTCTCCCACAGGCATTTGATGGATATATTGGCTATTCAACCAATCCAACTTATCCCAGTCAAATTTTGCGCCCGCTTTATTCACCCGTTCAAAACCAAACTGTTGAGCCGCTTCACTGAGGGAGAAAATTTCTTGAGTCGAGTCGGGTGGAGTCCAACCCAACAAACTCATATAGTTCGCTAACGCAGGGGCGGTGAAACCCATCTGTTGAAAATCAGAAATAGAAGTTACACCGTCTCGTTTTGAGAGTTTACGCCCGTCTTGATTTAAAATCAGCGGTGTATGGGAAAATTCCGGGATTTTAGCCTCAAACGCTTCATAGAGCAGAATTTGTTTAGCTGTATTAGCAATGTGGTCTTCTCCGCGAATCACATGAGTAATTCCCATATCAATATCATCCGCGACAACCGCCAAGTTATAAAGGGGTTGACCGATTTTACTCGTACTCGATGCTCTGGCGACGACCATATCACCCCCGAGATCGTTCCCTTTCCAGACCACTCGACCTCGTACCAAGTCATTCCAAGCAATTTCGCGCTCATCGTCTATTTTGAAACGAATCACCGCTTGGCGCCCTTCTGCTTCAAATGCAGCTTGTTGTTCGGGGGTGAGGTTCCGATGACGGTTATCATAACGAGGGGCTTGGTTTTTGGCTTTTTGAGCCTCTCGCATTTGTTCTAGTTCTTCTGATGTGCAGTAGCAGCGATAAGCTAATCCTTTATCGAGTAAAGTTTGAATCGTTTCGGCGTAGAGTTCCAGACGTTTAGACTGAAAAAACGGGCCTTCATCCCAGTCTAGTCCTAACCACTGGAGTCCATCGAGGATGTTTTGGGTGTATTCTGGACGCGATCGCTCGATATCGGTGTCTTCTATTCGCAAGATAAACTTACCGCCCTGGTTGCGAGCAAATAGCCAATTAAAGACAGCCGTTCTCGCTGTACCAATATGAAGATTTCCGGTTGGACTGGGGGCAAGACGAACTCTGACACTCATACTAATTTAATGACGTAAATTCTAGATTTAGGCGCAATTCAATCGATAAAACGGCAAAAATGACGGAGACTAAGCCGATTGGGGAGCAACCGTCCTGCTTGGGTGCGACTGGAGTGATCGCTTCGATCTCCATCTCATTTTACCAACTCAGGGGGCGAGTTCTGGCTGAAGATTGTTGAGTTGAGGTCAATTTCGACAAAACCTGTCTAACGGTAGATTTAACCTGAATCTGCTCTGTAACTCTGTGATCTAATTTGGGGTTCGACGACAGCAGAAAATTGAAGGGCAATTCTGCCACACAAAACCTAACCTCTGCTTACACAACAGAAGGCGTTATTGATTTTTTAATAAAGACTTTCTTGTTTACGGGACTGACGGGGCTCGAACCCGCAACTTCCGCCGTGACAGGGCGGTGCTCTAACCAATTGAACTACAGTCCCAATTTTTTTGACCAAGTTCTATTATGCACAATATCTCTGAAGATGTCAAGAGGTTAAATTAGATTTTTTTTGCAGCCCGACTCTGAAGTTAGACAGTCTATGGTTGAGGACTCGATCTATTCTCGAACTACTCTAACTGCTTGTTTGCCCATGTTCTTAACTGTTCATCGGGGTCATTCTCGGCTCTATCGCGCAACAGCGGCAACGTTTGAGGATGATTGGGATAGTTTTTAACAATAGTTTTCAGCGCGAATTCTCTGGGGCTATTTTGGAATCCATGTCCATGTTTAAAGGGATCATGGAGAGCGCGATCTTGTAGAAATTCAAACATCGAGGGTTCATCTTTCCAGCCTTGGGCTAATTCCTGCACCGCCGCATATCGCACAGACGAACTTTCATCATTCTCAGCGCGAGATTTGAGGATGTTCAGAGTCTCGGGGTGATCGGTGTAACCTTGGCCGAGTTCCTCCACCGCCACATATCGCACAGACGAACTTTCATCATTCTCAGCGCAGGATTTGAGGATGTTCAGAGTCTCGGGGTGATCGGTGTAACCTTGGCCGAGTTCCTCCACCGCCGCACATCGCACGGACGGATTTTTATCATGATTGTAAGCCCAGGTTTTGAGGATACTCAGAGTCTCGGGGTGATCTTTGTAGCCCCGAGCGATTTCCCGCACCGCCGTTTGTCGCACAGTCCAATTTTCATCATTCTCGGCACGGGATTTGAGGATACTCAGAGTCTCGGGGTGATCTTTGTAGCCCCGAGCGATTTCCCGCACCGCCGCCCGCCGCACATCGAGATGTTCGTCATTCTCAAGCCGAAATTTGAGGATGCTCAGAGTATCGGGGCGATCTTTGTAACCCCGGACGAGTTCCTGCACCGCCGCTTGTCGCACAGCCCAATTTTCATCAGTCATAGCGCGGGATTTGAGGATGCTCAGAGTATCGGGGTGATCTTTGTAGCCTTGGGCGAGTTCCAGCACCGTCGCACGTCGCACGGACGGATTTTCATCAGTTTCGGCGCGAGATTTGAGGATTTTGTAAGCACAGCCTGTTGTATCGAGGCTTTCTAACTTGAAGTTTCCATATTGTTCTCGGATACCTTCTTGATATTTTATTAGATCAAATTCTGGCTGAACGGGAACAGCATCGGCTAATTTTTCTAAGTTCTGAGAATTCAGGATTTCTCGCAGTTCAGGCGTTTCTTGAATAATTGCTTTAACCTTTTTCTGATATCGCTTGGCGACTTGTTCCCAGTTAAACGCATTCGGTAGAAATTTTTTGCCGACTTCTAACTTTTGCCAACGTTCTTTGAGTAGTTTTGTATTCAGGGAATTTTGATCAATAAAGACTTGTCCTAATGCTTCTGCAACCTGCTGATCTTTGATGAATTCTTCTAACGATAAGTTGTATTGTTGAATTTGTATGTATTCTAAATCTGCGTCTTCGAGTTCTTGTTGAATCAGTTTGAGAAATTCTGTAATCGCCTTTCCGGTGACGATCTTTAGTGTTTCTTGCTGTTTTTCTGTTTGCTGACTATTGGGTAAGGGTAAGACGTTTGACAGACAACTTTTGAAAAAGTCTTTAACGTAGTCTTTGACTGTATCTTTTGCTAAGTCTTCTAAAATGGGTTTGAATACAAAGCCGACAGCCTGAGTCACTCCCCACAAAGCTAACCAATCTACCATTGTTGAGAATTTTGAGCATGGGTTCACCTCTATGATACAAAACCCGCAGGTTGAATAAATCAGCTAAAGAGAGACAAGCGATCGCCAACCCTCACCGGAAACAGTCACAGATCCCCGGATATTACTCGCAACAGGCTTCTAGAGGGAAAAAAACTCAAATTTCAAGGATCGCTGACTTCCTATGTCATCTCTGCACCCAAACTCTGATACAATTCACAATAACTTAAGATTTTGTCTTAAGATTATCTCAAGAAAGACAGTCTAAGAAGAAACTCACCGACCAACACAGTTTAGGAGGAGACTATATATGGCGCTCGTACCCATGCGATTACTGCTCGATCACGCGGCAGAAAATAATTACGGCATCCCTGCATACAACGTCAACAACATGGAGCAAATCATTGCGATCATGCAGGCGGCTGATGAAACCAATAGCCCCGTAATCTTACAAGCTTCTCGCGGCGCTCGCAAGTACGCGGGTGAAAATTTCCTGCGCCACTTAATTTTGGCAGCGATCGAAACCTATCCCCACATTCCCATTGCCATGCACCAAGATCATGGTAACTCTCCGGCTACTTGCTACTCTGCCATGCGTAATGGCTTCACTAGCGTAATGATGGATGGGTCTCTCGAAGCAGATGCAAAGACTCCCGCCAGCTTTGAGTACAATGTTGATGTCACTGGTGAAGTTGTAAAAGTCGCTCATTCCATCGGTGTCAGTGTTGAAGGAGAACTCGGTTGTTTAGGTTCTCTCGAAACTGGAATGGGTGAAGCAGAAGATGGTCATGGTGCCGAAGGAAAGCTTTCCCATGATCAATTATTGACTGATCCTGATGAAGCGGTTGAGTTCGTTGAGAAAACTCAAGTTGACGCTTTAGCCGTTGCAATTGGAACCAGTCACGGCGCTTACAAATTCACTCGCAAACCGACTGGCGAAGTTTTAGCTATCAGCCGCATTGAAGAAATTCACCGCCGCTTACCCAATACTCACTTGGTTATGCACGGTTCTTCTTCTGTTCCTGAAGATCTGATTGCAATTATCAACCAATATGGCGGTAAGATCCCTGAAACTTACGGTGTACCCGTCGAAGAAATCCAAAAAGGAATCAAGAGTGGTGTTCGTAAGGTCAATATCGACACCGACAACCGTTTAGCAATTACGGCTGCTTTCCGTGAAGCTGCAGCTAAAGATCCCGCTAACTTTGACCCTCGCCACTTCCTGAAGCCTTCCATTGCGAAAATGAAAGCAGTGTGTGCTGATCGTTATCAGCAATTCTGGGCGGCTGGAAATGCAAGCAAAATCAAAGTTATTACTCTTGATGACTTCGCTGCTAAATACGCTAAAGGCGAACTCAGTGCTACTTCTAAGTCTGCTGTAGCAGTCTAGAACTTGAATTCGTTAAGTCAGCTTGATCCATTTAGCTGATTCATCATCAAGCCTGGTTTCTCTGCGAAACTGGGCTTTTTATTGACAAGGTTCAACGTCAAACCCCCGATTATTATTCACCTCAACCGAACAGGTATATTCAATGTTTCCGCCATTCCCCACATTTCCTTGAATCAGATTTCCATTTCCCCCTGCACTGGCTTTGGCAATAATATTACCATCAACTTGATTATTCAAAACTTTCACGGCTTTCATCGCGTAGGGACTGTTATTGGTATCGGCGAGAACTAAGATATCTGCGTTGTTACTCAATTGATTATTTTCAATAGTGACATTTTGCATCTCTTGAACTTTATAAAAGCCAATATAAGCATTCCCCTGATTATTGCGAATGATCGCCCCGTTTACCGTTGTACCGCCACAACATTCTTGAATTAAAATTCCCTCGCCATCTACGCTTAAATACCCTGTCTCTCCGACAATATGACGATAAACTTCATAATTATTCCCCTCGACTAAAACATCCCATCCTGACCAATCAATTCCCCGATTTTCAAGGGTTACAGCGCCCGTTGCTTCTCTTGTTCCTGTCGGATATATCCACCACTTTTTATTGGCTTGGTCTTTAATTTGATTATCTTTAATCATTAAACCTTGACCTGAAGCATGAATCGCAACTCTCATTGTATGATACACCCAATTATCTCGAATGACTACTCCAGGGCGAAATAATCCGGGTTCGGTTTGGGGAGTTCCAGCTAATTGAAATCCTTTGCCATCTTTGCCAAAACGGTTAACAACAATACCATAATGATTCCCATAGTGAAAGACTGCTTTTTTGCCATCTGAATAAGTTAAAACTGATTTTTTATCCGAAGTTTTTAGTTTATATCCAGGCTGTTCAAAATTATCAGTAATTTGATCATTAACGCGATTATTAGCAACTAAAATATTCTCAGAAGCCGTCAGTTCAATATTGGCTGCAAACCGATAACTGTATCTTTGCCAAGGTTCTTGAAAGGAAAGATCAGGAACTTGAGGATCGGGTTCGGCGACATTATTACTGCGAACTCCAAACACCACAATATTTTTGTTTTTTTGATTATCAATATCTGCTAAAATAGAAATAGACGCTCGATTAATGTCTAAATTAACTAGCCCAATATTACTATCTTGTAGAGGATTTTCGGTTGAAATTTTTTTGAAAGCGGTTTCGTTAGGTGTTCCATTTCCCGAGAGTTTGGGTTCATATTTAGGAAAGACTAACTTAGAAGCTGGAGAATAATTAGCCGATTTAGCATCTTTGACAGAAGGAGTTTCACCGCGTAGGATTACGCCGTCTTTGAGTTCAATATTATCGGTAAATGTATAAGTTCCAGCCGGAAAGTAAACAACTCCGCCTCCATTGGCTGCGGCTGCATCTCTGGCTTGATTAAATTTATCGATTAAATTAGAACCGGAAAAGGTATTAATATTATAAACACAATCCCATCGAATTTTATTAGTCCAAGGATAAGCTTCTTTTCCATAAAAAGACACAATCACATTATCTATAGGTTCACCCTGGGAAGGATTACAACCGGATGAACGATTAGCCTGAGAAAATAGAGTGGGTTGATTTTGTGTAGATTGATTTTGAGAGGTTGATTCGGAAGATTTAATCGAGGTAGAATAAATAGTAGATTCAGGAGTTTTAACCGTAAAAATTCCAATCAAAGCATAACTAGAAACTGCAAATCCAATCATCGCAACAGTTCCTAGAAAAACTATCCAGAACTTTTTCCATCGGGAGTGAATTGTTCTTCGTTTATTCATGGAGATTGAGGTATTGTAAGTCAGCCTAACTATATTTTAGATTCGGATGAGGTTTTATCACAGCCGTCGTCAAGTCAAAATCTCCCAACTTCCCCATCTCCCTATCTCTGTAGCCATTCCTATGACGCTTTTGTAAGTGTTCCCTCAACGCTGGAAGCATCAGACGAGAAGACGCAGAATCTAGGGAAATCGGGGCTTTTGTCGAATGTGACGGATAACAAACTGTCACACGATAATTTTAGTTCTCCGGAAGTTAATAAAATTTTCTGTAGTTAGGGTTGGGTGTTGGAAGGTAGAACTTTCAGAGTCGGGTTTATCACTTGACTTTGGAAAGTCTAAGAAACGTTTCAACAGGAGAGTGAGTCAGTATCTGACTGATTCTTGTTGGGGGTTGCTGAAAATTTGTCGTTAACAATCACAGAAGGTGATTTAAAAGATGAAAACCAACAACCAATTTTTTATGCGATTTGGCTTCAACATTGTTCAATCTACCATTAATCGATTTAATGACTGTCAAGCTGCAATCGGAGTATGGGAATACTTTACTGTTTTTTGAATCGAGAAAAAATCAGAATTTAATCAATTAATTCTGTAAAAGCCTTCTATCTCGCTACTGAAACTTTATAGGGGTTTTAATTCTCTATGTTCTGAAAAAGTACAGTATTTTTTGACTTGTCTAATCTATTAATCAGATTCAGTTGTTTTTCTGGCTAGAAGAATGACTAAAACACTGTGGCTTGCAAAAACATGAACAATTAATGTAAAAATATCACGAGTGAAAACAAACTTTAATACTCACTCGTTAGGAATTTTTTGATTTTTTAAAGTATTTCTTTTGGGAATACTAACAGTAAATCCTGTGACTTTATTCAAGGAGTCGCAGCTATTTTTGTGTCTAAAAAAGAGAATGTGACAACCGAACAAGTGGCACAATAAGTAGTGGTAGAAACTGCAAATATTAGGTTACAATGAGCGTGTTCTTAAAAAATCAATCGCATTTTTCAGATCTCAAACATTGGATAGATAAAGATCCTTTCTATACGGGAGAAATCGATTGATGGACAAAGTTTTAGTGAGTGAGTGTAACGGTAATTCTCCGACAATACAAGGTTTTATCTTGATCGATTTAACTAAAGATAGCCTTGCCAACAAAAGAAACACTTGAAGCCCGAGCCTCAAGTCACAAATCTTGAAATAGATGCACTGCAATTGACTCAATTGTTTTAAATTGAGTAAACAAAAATTATCCAATCTTCTAAAAACTGACCGAACTTTACACTGTTTTTAATAACTTGTGTAGACTCGCAATGTTTAGAGAGATTTGGTAATCCAAAATCAGGGAAAATTCTACCAATTTTTGAGACCACAACAGAAAATCATTACTCACAGAAATTAAGTAGAGGTTCCACAATGACTGAACAACATCAATTTCATCCTAACGATCCGAGTAAGCAGAAAGAACACATGGCTTTATTGGATTTAGTTCCAGATTCTAAAGCCACTCATGTCGCCGTTAATAATGGTTCATGGTTCGATGCAAACACTTGGAAAAATGGTCAAATTCCTGATAATCAAGCCAACGTCGTGATTACAGATGGAGTTCAAGTCACTTATGATGGAGAAAGTGAAGCCAGTTTACAAACCTTGCGAGTAGATGGTCAGCTTGACTTTGCGACTGATAAAAATACAAAAATGGAGGTTGATACTTTCGTCGTTTCATCAGAAGGTACACTCACCATTGGAACAGAAACAAATCCCATTCAAGCGAATAAAACGGCTCGGATTATCATTGCTGATAATGGTGCTATTGATACGAACTGGGACCCCCAACAATTAAGTCGAGGGATTATTTCTCACGGTAATGTTCAAATTCACGGTCAAGAAAAAGACTCTCACTTGAAACTCGCTCAAGATGCGATGACAGGTGATCAAGAACTGGTTTTAGCAGAGCAACCGCTTAATTGGAAAGTCGGAGATACCCTCGTTTTAACTGGTACAAACTACGTTCGTGATCAATGGAATGGTCAAGAACTGGTTTGGCAAGGAACCCAAGATGAAGAAATTAAAATTGCCGGAATAGAAGGGAATCGGATTATTCTTGATAGTGCCTTAAAATACGACCATGATACACCCCAAGACGATTTAAAAGCTTCCGTTGCTAACTACACCCGCAACGTTGTTATCGAAACGGAAAACGCCGAGTCACTCCCCGCAAATCAACGGGGTCATGTGATGTTCATGCACTCCGATAATGTCGATGTTCGCTATGCGGAATTTCACGAATTGGGTCGTACTGATAAATCTGAACTACTCGATGATTTTGCACTCGATAATAATGGCAGTCGGATTTTAGATGCAAACGGTGAGCCAAAAGATGGCGATCGCACAAATGTTCGGGGTCGTTATGCGGTTCACTTTCACCAGACTGGAGTTGATCAACCCGACAGTCCACCTGCAATCGCAGTCGGTAACGCCGTTTGGGGATCTCCGGGTTGGGGTTACGTTCACCACGATAGCCATGTCGTGCTTGAAGATAACGCTGCTTATAATGTCTTCGGTGCGGCTTTTGTCACGGAAACCGGGAATGAAACGGGTGCTTGGGTTAACAATATTGCCATCAAATCAGAAGGAAAGCTCGGTATTTCCAAAAGTGGCACCCGCAACCATGATATTGCTCGCAATGGTACCGGGTTCTGGTTTCAGGGAAGGTTGGTTGAAAACGAGGATAATATCGCCGCAGGTCAGCGTCATGGCGGGATGACTTATCTACTGCGGGGTGAAGATCAAAAAGATGTTTTGATTGACAATCTCACGCATCCAGAAATTGCTCGTTATCAGTCCAGCCTTGACCCAGACAAACCTGAAATTAATGGCTTCAAAAATGGGGAGGTTTTTGCTTCGGGAATGGGACTGGAAGTGATCAAAGCCAACCCCCGACAACAACATGATGTTCGCAGTGTTTTAGACGGGTTCAAGGCTTGGGAAGTTCATACAGGAACTCATCTAGAATACACCAGTAAATACACTCTCAATGACTTTACCGTTATTGCTACAGAGTCTAAGCCCAGGGAGGGAATTAGCATTGGTAATAATGCTGAAGATATGGTGATTAACAATCCCTATGTTGAAGGTTTTGATACCGGGATAACATTCACCAAACACCGCACTTTTGACAGTAACGCTCCTTTTAATTTTGTGGTAATTAATCCAAAGCTAGTCAATAACGATGAGGATTTTGAAAATTTTGACCCAAAAAAAGATCAACTTCTGACTCAAGCTGACCTCAAACCTGGAACTCTCAAACTTGAACTCTCTCCTCAAGCTGACTTTGTATTTAAGCCGGATGCTGGCGATCGCGAAGCTGTAATTCTGGGGACAAAAACAGATAGTATTGGTGAAATTGAGTATCCTAGTGGAAATGATTTTGCTAAATTCAAGTTTGGATCTCTCAAAAATCGCCTCTTAGAAGGACATTATGAGGATGCTTTGGGTACGAAGTTTATTACGGTTGAAGAACTGATTGCAGATCGAGTCACAGGCGAACTCATAAAACTCAATTTTGTTGTTACTCTAGATGACAGTTGGAATGAGTCTACATTGGGTGGTATTTTAAGAGATTCGCCGTTCTTGGGAGTTTATGAGGGTAATGTTGAACCGGGTTTTGTTGACGATGATTTACAACAGTTTCTGAATTCAACAGTTAGCAATATTGACACGACTTCCGATCCTGATCCTGATTCTCCTCACAGTGATGATGATCATACCCATTCTGATCACGAACACGAGGAAGAAACTGATGATTCTACTGATGATTCTGAAATAACGGATGAAATCACAGATGATTCTGAAATAACGGATGAAATCACAGATAATTCTGATGAAACCACAGATGAAATCACAGATGATTCTACTAATGATTCTGAACCTGATGAAACCACAGATGATTCTACTGATGAGTCTGAAATAACGGATGAAATCACAGATGATTCTGCTGATGATTCTGATGAAATAACGGATGAAATCACAGATGATTCTGCTGATGATTCTGAAACTTCTGAACCCGATAACGGAGTAACAGACAACCTAGATCCGATTCGGGTAGAAGCAGAAGATATGGAACTAGATACTTATCGTTTGGAGTCTAGCAACATCGCATCTAATGGTTCTCTAATTCGTTTACCAGGAAGTTCGCAGAATGACACAGGTAAAGCCGTAACCCGTTTTGAAGGGCCTTCAGGGAACTATGATGTTGTAGTCGGCTATTTTGATGAAAATGATGGTATAGCCCAACTAGAAGTGAAGCTAGATGGCGTATCTTTAGACAGTTGGATGCTCGACCAAAAGTTAGGAAGTAATTACATCAGTGAGAACAACTTTCTCTCGCGCACGGTTGCTGAAGATATATCTATTGAACAGGGAGAAGTTGTTGAAATTACAGGAATAAAACAAGCCGGAGAATTTGCTCGGGTAGATTATCTGGAATTTGTTCCTTCTGATGTTGCAACTGATTCGTTAACAGGTGAAGTTCTTGATGAAGCTACTAACAGTTCTGTGACATCTGATGTCGATGCTTCTGAGGAATTGATTCTCAATCGCAATTCTGATAGTTTGTTAGTGCCAGATTTTGTAGATGGTCAAGACATCATTCAGTTAGCTGAAAATCTGACTTTTGACGAGTTGGAGTTTGTGCAGTCGGGTGACAATACCTTGATTCAAATGGCGCAAACTGATCAACTTTTAGCCACACTTGAAGGGGTATCAGCAAGTTCTTTGAATAGTCAAGATTTTGCCATTGTATAACTCCCAGACCCCTTTGCTTTACATTTGTGAACTTCTCAGTTTGCAAAGTTATGTAAAGTTGTGCGATAATAAAAACGCCCTCCCTGGGGAGAGCGCCGATTAACTAGCTATTCGGATGGAACACTGGCATTAGCCATTGATGGAAGGAGCCACGAGTGCAACCGGCTCAGACTCACCAGAGGCTAAGTCTAATGGGAAATTATGAGCATTGCGCTCGTGCATAACTTCCATACCCAGGTTGGCACGGTTGATCACATCAGCCCAAGTATTGATCACACGACCGCTAGAGTCGAGGACGGACTGGTTGAAGTTGAAACCGTTGAGGTTAAACGCCATAGTGGAAACCCCTAAAGCGGTAAACCAAATGCCAACGACAGGCCATGCACCTAAGAAGAAATGCAGTGCGCGAGAATTGTTAAAGGAAGCATATTGGAAGATAAGCCTCCCAAAGTAACCATGAGCGGCTACGATGTTGTAGGTTTCTTCTTCTTGACCAAATTTATAACCGTAGTTCAAAGACTCAGTTTCGGTTGTTTCGCGAACCAAAGAAGATGTTACCAAACTTCCGTGCATCGCACTAAATAAAGCGCCTCCGAATACCCCTGCAACACCTAACATATGGAAGGGGTGCATGAGGATATTGTGTTCAGCCTGGAAGACAATCATAAAGTTGAAGGTTCCAGAAATTCCCAAAGGCATACCATCAGAGAAGCTACCTTGTCCGATGGGATAAATCAGGAATACTGCGGTTGCAGCAGACAGAGGGGCTGAATAAGCCACACAAATCCAGGGACGCATTCCCAGACGGTAGGATAGCTCCCATTGACGACCCATGTAGCAGCAGATACCGATGAAGAAGTGGAAAATAATCAACTGGTAAGGGCCACCGTTATAGAGCCACTCATCAAGAGATGCAGCTTCCCAAATCGGGTAGAAGTGCAAACCAATCGCATTAGAAGATGGAACAACAGCACCAGAGATGATATTGTTACCGTATAACAAAGAACCCGCCACAGGTTCGCGAATACCGTCAATGTCCACCGGAGGTGCAGCGACAAATGCGATCACGTAGCAAATCGTTGCGGTCAGCAAGGTCGGGATCATCAGAACACCGAACCAACCGATATAGATGCGGTTGTCGGTAGAAGTGATCCAGTTGCAGAACCTTTCCCACGGGTTAGCGCCTTCGCGCTGTTGTAGTGTTGTGGTCATGCTCAAATAATTGCTAAATTTCAGTTTTTCAGGCTTGTTTGGCCTGTTTGATAGCCAATCAGCTACCTTGAACCCGATTTTACCAGACCAGCACAGAGATTGGTGTTTTGTAAAGCATTTTTGATAAAACTTTGTTTTGCTTAACATAAGTCCCGCTTATTAAAAGTATAGCGTTTTAGGTAGGCAAAAGGGAACACCGGAATAGGCAAGAGGCAAGAGGCAAAAGGCAAGAGGCAAGAGGCAAAAGGTAATTCTAAACTCCTGAACTCCTGTCTCCCCATCTCCCCACCTCCCGCGCACGGGTTCGCCACTCCCCTCAACGCGGGGAACCCGCGCACGGGGGTGGACTCACCATCTCCCCATCTCCCGCGCACGGGTTCGCCACTCCCCTCAACGCGGGGAACCCGCGCACGGGGGTGGACTCACCATCTCCCCAACTCTTTCTAACCGGGTGGCCACTGCATCTGACGACCTCCCATAATATGAACATGGAGATGAAAAACGGTTTGACCCCCATCTGGCCCGTTATTAATCACAACTCGAAAACCATTATCAAGTCCGGCTTCTGCGGCAACTTGTTTGGCTTTTAACAACAAATGTCCCATGAGAGCATGGTCTTCTGGCGTCGCATCGGCTAACTTAGGAATAGGCTTCTTTGGAATCAGAATAATATGGATAGGTGCTTGGGGGGCAATATCCTTAAAGGCTAAAACCAACTCATCCTCATAAACAATATCAGCCGAAATTTCACGACGGATGATTTTACTAAATACTGTATCTTGATCAGTCATTGGTTTGATTTCGTCTTACTTCAACTCTTGCATCTAACAGACAACGAAAAGCTCTAATTATTGTAGCTTCAGTTGCCTGATCAATCATACGAGATTAACCCTATTATTATCCATTCAAATCATCATGTTAGCTAGAGTGTGGAGTGCATCTGTTGTCGGAATTGATGCAGTTAAAGTGGGAGTCGAAGTTGACATTTCTGGAGGACTTCCCAAAATCGTAGTTTTAGGCTTACCAGATACTGCTGTACAAGAATCCCGTGAACGAGTCAAAGCAACATTAAAAAACGCCGGATATGCCTTTCCGATGCGGAGTATTGTGATTAATCTAACTCCGGCTGATTTGCGGAAAGAAGGGCCAAGTTTTGATTTACCGATTAGTATTGGAATTTTAGCAGCTTCTGAACAAGTTAATCCCAATTTATTAGGGGATTTTTTGTTTTTAGGTGAAGTTTCATTAGATGGTAGTTTGCGAGCAGTTGCGGGCGTTTTACCGATTGCGGTAGCGGCTTCTCAAATGGGAATTACGGGGTTAGTTGTACCTGAAGATAATGCTCAAGAAGCTGCAATTGTTGATGATATTTCGGTTTATGGGTTTAAAACCATTTTTGATGTTGCTGACTTTTTAGAACGTCCTGATGCCTATAAACCTGTGAAGTTAGACCGATCTAAAGTATTATCTCAAACTCAAGCAATTGGTTTAGATTTAAAAGATGTTAAAGGACAAATTCACGCCCGACGTGCGTTAGAAATTGCGGCAACAGGGGGACATAATCTCATTTTTGTCGGGCCTCCTGGAAGCGGAAAAACAATGCTAGCTCGACGTTTACCGGGGATTTTACCTGCTTTAATCTTTGATGAAGCTTTAGAAGTCACTCGCATTTATTCTGTTGCTGGACTGTTAAAAAATCGGGGTCGTTTAATCTGCGATCGCCCCTTTCGGAGTCCCCATCATTCAGCATCAGGGCCGTCTTTAGTTGGAGGAGGAAGTTTCCCAAAACCGGGTGAAATTTCACTCGCAACCAATGGGATATTATTTCTAGATGAACTCACCGAATTTAAGCGTAATGTTTTAGAGTATTTACGTCAACCTTTAGAAGATGGATTTGTGACAGTGACTCGCACTCGTCAATCGGTTGTTTTTCCTTCTAAATTTACTTTGATTGCGAGTACAAATCCTTGTCCTTGTGGGTATTACGGTGATCCGATTCAAGCTTGTAGTTGTTCGCCACGACAACGAGAACAATATTGGGCAAAACTATCAGGGCCGTTAATGGATCGGATTGATTTACAAGTGGCTGTTAACCGTTTAAAGCCCGAAGAAATTACTCAACAATCAACCGGAGAAGGCTCAGAAATTGTTAGAGAACGAGTCAAAATAGGACGCAATTATGCTCTAGTTCGGTTTCAAGAGGAACCTCAAATTCAGTGTAATGCACAAATGCAAAGTCGCCATATTCAAAAGTGGTGTAAACTCGACGAAACCAGTCGTCAGCTTTTAGAAGCGGCTATTCGGAAATTAGGATTATCAGCAAGGGCCAGCGATCGCATTTTAAAAGTGTCTCGGACGATAGCGGACTTAGCCGGATCAGATGATATTCAAGCCACTCATTTAGCCGAAGCCATTCAATATCGTACTTTGGATCGAATGCAGTAGATTTGAGGTTCAAAAAAGATCAATCAACTGGTGAATTTACGGAGATGCACGAGTAGAACAACACATCCATTCTTTGGAAAGTTCAGTAATTCAACCCTTTTATATTCAGACTGAAGAAATTAAGATAGTGCAAGAAGTCTTCCGTCTATTCCAGTTGCTTGACAACTGAGCCAGAATTATGAAAAGTCAAATTGATACAGTGAACAGACTCATTCCTTCTGCAAGCGACAATTTCTCCGTTACCACCCAAAGCCTTAAATACGGTGCAGTATCAATGCTAGAATCTGGTTCTGGTTTGAGTAACAAAAGTTATCGTCAAGTTAGCCAACATCCACAAGCTGCTGGTTTTGTGTTTGAATATTTGCAAGCTATTGGCCTGAATATTAGTGCGGAAATGAAAGGATCGCGATCGGGTGCTGATCAAATTCCAGACAATGGAATGACAAAATATAGCCCAGATATTTATCTTGAAAAAGTCGGAGAAATCATTTCTAATATTCAAGCCCAAGCCGGTTCAGCACTATATACTGAAAAACCAGTTAAATCTAATCATGTTTCGGGAGAATTTCCGACCGCAGCACGCGGTGAGTCCAGTCCGTTGGGCGGGTTCCCCGACTTGAAGGAACTGGCGAACCCGAAGGGTCATCGGCAAGCCCCATCTTTTCAAGGCGGGGAACCGATGACTCATTCTGAAAATTTGAGGTTATCAAAAGCCACTATTCTGATTAACGTTGATGGGGTTAAAAGCTTTCCAGTTAATCAAGATTTTGCTGAATGGGTGGCTGAAAATCCTTACTTAGCAGCGAATGTGATGAATGAAGTTGCAAAGGTTGGAGAAGTGAGCGGCGCAGGTTTAGAAGGTGCTGCGATTAACGCGATTATTAATATTCTGTTTCGATCTATTAAAAAAATTGGGGCTTATTGTCGAGATGAACAAGAATTTGATCAAGCCGAACTCACTAAAATTCTGGAAGTGACTTTAGCGGGTTTAAAAACAGGTTTTCTGCGAGGTGTAGCCATTAAAGTTATTCAAAAACTGATGGATGGGAGTGCTTTTGCGGCTTTAGGATTTACGGTTGGGATCGAAGTTATTCCGACTTTAATTAAAGTTTTAAAAGATGAAATGACTCTCGAACAAGCGATCACCGCAGTTGGGCCAAGAATGTTGACTTCGGCGGTGATTACAACTGTTGTCATTTTATTTCCAACCTTGGGAACTGCGTTACTGAGTGCTTCAGTGATCAAAGCGATTTGGGAAGAAATCTCTCCAGAATGGAAAATTTATATCTCTAAAATGGGTACTGATATGAATTCTGCGATCGCGAAGGGAAGTACAGTGATTGCTATTTCTGGAATGGGAAATTGGGAGTTGAGAGTGGGGAGTTAGGGGTTGGTTACTAAAGTCCCTTCTCTCTCATCCCGGATTAAACATTAGAACCGTTCACCAACCCCGAAGTGAATTCGTCCTTCGCCTTCATCGTTTACCCCGTAGTCAATCCGAATTGGCCCTAAAGGAGATTGAACTCTCAAACCTGCACCTACACCCAAACCACTACCGGGTTTACCTCGAATTCCGCCAGGGTTTCCAGGAACGGTACTTTGAGTTCCTAAAGCGCTCGCCCCATCAATAAATACGGCTCCTCCAACCAGGAAGTTACTGATTGCAAATACAGGGAAACGATACTCAATAGAGGCTAAAACAAAGCTGCGAGCGGCACCTAAATGACCTTCACGCCAACCTCGAACGGTATTAGAACCCCCCAAAGCAAAGGCTTCATAGGGCGGAAAATCTCCGATCATGGTTCCAGCTTGGAAGTTGAATGCTATAGCCTGAGGGCTATCGGGAACCAATTCTATAAACTTCACAGGAAGATAGTAACTATAAGTCGCCCGCAAGCGATTATAAGAAATGCTCCCTGAACCAATGGGAATCGCTTGTTCGGTACCGAGTCGAAACGCATACCCTGAAGTTGGAAATTGCTGATTATTCCGGCGATCTTTGGCAATTCCAAATTGTACAGTAAACAGATCATCCTCACCGTCATCGCTTTCACTGAGGAGTTTTCCTGCATCATCCCGAGGCGTTATGTCTCCATCTGCATCTCTAATTTCAACGTGCTGATATTGAACGCCCAACGAAGCGACCCAGTTAGGAGTGCTAAAGACATCTTCAGCAAAGGGACGAGTAAATGTAATTCCGCCTCCTGTACGAACCACCCGAGGGCGATCGCCGTTGGGAAGTCGAACATTCTCATCATCGTCGTCTTGTTCAAAAATTACCGAAATGGCTTGACGTCGGAAAACATTAGCGGTGTAGGAGGTGCGGTAAGGATCTCCATCAATCCAAGGATCAGTGAAGCTAATATCGAGTAAGAGAATCCGTTCACCAAGCTGAACTTCTGATCCCAAGCGTTGATTTCGACCGTTAATATTGAGTTCTTGATAACTTACTGTACCAAACAAGCCTGTCGCCGAACTCACCCCACCCCCAAGAACCAGAGAACCTGTACTCCGTTCAACGATATTAACTACCATCACTGCTTTTCGGGGATCTTCATCTCCGGGTTCAAGCTGAAGTCGCACATCTTCAAAAATCCCTAAACCAAAGATACGAGATAAGTCTTGTTGAGCGGTTCTTTGGTTGAAAACATCTCCCGGTTCTAACTCAATTTCACGAGTAATAATGTAGTCTTGAGTTTTACCTTCGATGGGGTTTCCTTCTTCGTCTGTTAGTTCTCCTTCACTGCTTAAGAACTGAACCCGAATCTTTTCAATTTCTCCTTCAGCAACAACCAGTGTTAAGGTTCCATCTGGGCTGACTTCGGGTGCTTCGATCACCTGAGCTAATACATAACCATTCTCTTGATACCAGCTATTAATTTCTTGAATTGCTTCTTCAATCTGATTGAGGTTAATTACTTCGTTAAACTGACCTGAGAAGCTTTCTTCTACTACTTCTGGTGGGAGTACACTATCGCCTTCGATTATAACTGCTTCTAATGGTGGGTTGGGTTCGACTTCAAAGGTAATTCGTACACCTAATGGTGTATCTTGTGGAAGCGCCCGAACGTTTCTGAACAAGCCTAACGCAAAAATCGCGTTAATATCTTGTTGGAGTTGTGAACGAGTTGTGGTTCTTCCGGGTAAGGTTGAAATCGCATTATAAACTCTTTCAATTAAAGCTTCATTATCGGTTCCCTCAATCACAACTTCTGCGACTAATACTTGAGGTTCGGGTTGGGCGTTTTGAGAGGGTCTTGGTGTCGGACTGGGTGGGGGTGGAACAGGAATTTGAGGTTGGGGAACAGGGGGAGGGGGTGAGGGTATGTTGTTGTTTTCGGGTTCAATTTCGGGTTCGACTTCTCCTTCTGGGGAAGCTTGAGCGAGTTCAAAGGGTTGTTGTTGTAATGGTTCTCCAAGTTGAATAGATTGACTTTGATTTACATTTGTACTATCTCCAATTTCTGATGAGAATAAGATCGGTTCAGCTTGATCTTCTTCGATTTTGTATAAAGTAATTTCTCGGTTGATTTCTAGCTCTGATTTTGATTTATTTAACCCGAATTGTTCCGTAGATTCAGCCCACTCCGGTTTAACTTCTTCTAACTTATTTAGCGCGATTTCATCAGAAACTTCCTCGGATTTTGACTTAGATAAAGCCAATTCTTGAGACGGTTCAATTACTTCCGGTTTAACTTCTTCTAACTTATTCAGCGCGATTTCATCAGAAACTTCCTCGGATTTTGACTTAGATAAAGCCAATTCTTGAGACGGTTCAATTATCTCTGGTTTAACTTCTTCTAACTTATTCAGCGCGATTTCATCAGAAACTTCCTCGGATTTTGACTTAGATAAAGCCAATTCTTGAGACGGTTCAATTACTTCCGGTTTAACTTCTTCTAACTTATTCAGCGCGATTTCATCAGAAACTTCCTCAGATTTTGACTTAGATAAAGCCAATTCTTGAGACGGTTCAATTATCTCTGGTTTAACTTCTTCTAACTTATTCAGCGCGATTTCATCAGGAATTTCCTCGGATTTTGACTTAGATAAAGCCAATTCTTGAGACGGTTCAATTATCTCTGGTTTAACTTCTTCTAACTTATTCAGCGCGATTTCGTCAGAAACTTCCTCAGACTTCGACTTATAAAAAGCCAACTCTGAAGAACTTCCTAAAGGTATAAAAGCAGAATCCGATGGAACCCAATTAAAATCTTTTTGATCTAAAGAAAACTGTTTTATCTCTAATAGATTAGACTCATTAAAAGAAACCGGAAAAAGAAACAGAGAACTTTGCTTAATTTTATTAAAGACAATATTTTCAGAAACCTCTTGGCTAACAAAGAGAGATTTAGGTTGAGTCACCTCGGCTTTGTTTAAAGCAATCTCTAGAGAAGTTTGTAGCGTAGGATTGATAGAACTAAAAAACCTATTCTCACAAAAAGTTATTTCCCCTTCAGTTTCACCTAAATCTAAAACTGGAGAAAAGTTAGCCTGAGTTGTAGACTGCGGTAACAGCCAATCTAAATGTAAATCATATGATGTATTTAGTGGGTCTTGAGAATTGACAAAACAAGCTGGAGACGTTTGACCACTTGCAGAATTAGATAGTCCCATAGTTGCAGTCAGCCCAAAAACTGCAACGAAAAGAGGAGATAAGCCCATGTTGTTCACACTTTTGGACATCCACACACCGAAAAATCACTCATCAGTCATCAGTCATTGGCCAAGAGCAGGGATATTGACGAATCTCCACTCTGTTGACGCCCGACATCTGACAAACTGTGAAATTTTACCATTATGTGGGTACCCTAAAATTGGGAATTCACAAACAATTCGCTCTAACCCTTGATAGAACAGTCGGTTCAGCGAATGAGTGTTACCCGGAAATTAGCCAAAACTCTCGCTGTTTTCAGGCTTTTTGGGTGATCGAGGTGAAATCTATCCGACTCCTGACGGTTTGAGGACGCTGCCAGGACATGAGTTGACTCATCTCCTCCTATTGCTATTCATATCCCATCTATCCTCAGTCTGGCTGTTACTCACGAACAGTTTGTTGAGTTCGCTTTGTTGAGTTCGCGATCGCTAACCGGAAGTGATACAGTAAACCAGAACTCTGGCATTTTGGGACTGTTTTGGTTTTGGAAGCGTCAAACTCAACTCGGCGTACTGTTCGACTCCTCTACAGGTTTTCATCTTCCTAACCGTAAATCTTATCTATAAAATAGAGCTTTAAAGTAATAAAAATTTCCGCCCAGTCAAGATGACAATATTTCTGACAGAAGCCACAGATCTTGCTAGAATTCGCTTGTCTTCACAGATCAACTCAAATCAGCGTAGCAAATTTGGTCAATTTTTTACTCCTGCTCCCATTGCTCATTTTATTGCACAGCAATTTAATAATCTATCTGGTCATATTAAACTTTTAGATCCAGGTGCAGGAATAGGAACATTAACTGCTGCTTTTGTAGAGAGACTATTATCTAATAAACACAAGATAGAAAGTTGCTTGATTACAGCCTATGAAGTCGAAGATCAATTTTTATATCCTTTAAAGGAATCTCTTGAAAACTGCTGTATTGCATTAAATCAAAATGGAATAAAAGCGGATTACTATTTGTATAATAAAAGTTTTTTAGAAGCCAATCTCGAAATTAACTTACCTCTGTTTGCTGAATCTCATCGCCAATTTACTCATATTATTGCAAATCCACCTTATAAAAAAATTAATAATCAATCTGTTGAAAAAAAGTTACTTACAAAATTAGGGATTGAAACTGTCAATTTATACAGTGCTTTTATCTGGCTTGCTATGTTACAGCTTTTGGAAAATGGAGAGATCACAGCAATTACACCTCGAAGCTTCTGCAATGGTACTTATTTTCGTCCCTTCCGCAAAGCACTTTTAGAAAAAATAAAGTTAAACAAAATTCATATTTTTGAAAGTCGTAAACAGGCTTTTGCTGACGATAGTGTTTTACAAGAAAATATTATATTTCATGGTATTAACAAAAAAAATAGTGTTGATATTATTCAAATTAGTGGTCAGACTGTCAATGAATTTGATGAGTATTTAGAAATTAGATCTGTACCTTATAATCAAGTTGTCGATACAAATAATTCCGATAATTTTATCCATATTGTAACGAACTCTCTAGAGGATTCCTTGAAAATCCAAATGGAGAAGTTACCTTGCACATTAGAAGATTTAGGGTTAGAAATCTCAACAGGCCCAGTTGTAGACTTTCGGCTAAAATCCGAATTGAGAAGTTCCTTAAATCAGCAAAATGTTCCATTAATTTATCCCGAATCTATCAAATTAGGAAAAGTCTCTTTTCCACCCGTTAAACCCCGAAAATCAATTGCAATTTTACACAATAATGAAACTTCAAAGTGGTTAACTCAATCGGGTTGGTATGTTTTAACAAAACGTTTTTCTAGCAAGGAAGAGAAGCGTCGTGTTGTTGCTGCGGTATGTACTCCTATAAATGCACCCGTTTTTGGAATTGAGAATCATCTAAACTATTATCATGCCAAAGGGAAAGGGATGAATGCAAATCTAGCACGAGGTTTAGCAGCATTCCTAAATTCTAGCTTATTTGATCGCTACTTTCGTCAATTTAGTGGACATACACAAGTCAATGCTACAGATTTACGCAGAATTAGATATCCTTGTAAAGATGATCTGATCAAACTTGGGTGTAAAGTTGGTGATTTAATTTTCAATCAGGATAAACTTGACACACTTATTCACGAAAACTTACCCATTATGAATGAAGCTGTCAACGCAATTCAAGCCAGTAAAAGAATTGAAGAAGCTTTAGCGATTCTTAAAGAAATTGCAGCACCAAAAGAACAGCAAAATGAACGTTCAGCATTATGTTTACTTGCGCTCGCAGATATTAAACCTCAAACTCCTTGGAATCAAGCAACTGCTCCAAGACGTCGAATAACTGAAATGATGAATTGGTTTCAGGAATATTACGGTAAACAATATGCTCCGAATACCCGTGAGACAGTTAGACGACAAACGATTCACCAGTTTATTCAAATGGGGTTAGTTGTTGAAAATCCCGATCAACCAGATCGACCGATTAATAGCCCAAAATGGTGTTATCAATTGCAGCAACAAGCTCTGCTACTTTTGCAAGCTTATAGCTCTCAACAGTGGGAAGAAGCTCGTCAAAACTATACCGTTTCAGTGGCTAATTTATTACAAGATAAAAGCCGGAATTTACCTCAGATTCCTGTGACTTTACCGGATGGTCGTTCTATTCAGCTTTCATCCGGTGGACAAAACAACTTGATTAAAGATATTTTGGAAAGTTTCTGTCCTCGATTTACTCCAGGAGGTATTATTCTTTATGTTGGTGATGCTAGTGACAAGTTTATTATCAATGAACTTCAAAAACTCCAAGAATTAGGAATTGAGCTAAATCGTCGGGGTAAAATGCCTGATCTTGTGGTTCATTATACCCGTCAAGATTGGTTGGTGTTGATTGAGGCTGTCACCAGTCAAGGTCCAGTTAATTTAAAACGACGCAACGAATTAAAACAGTTATTTCAGTCAAGTAATAAAGGATTAGTATTTGTAACAGCCTTTCCGAGTCGTAAAGAAATGACTCGTTATCTGGCGGAGATTTCTTGGGAAACAGAAGTCTGGATAGCCGATCAACCCGATCACATGATTCATTTCAATGGTGAGAGATTTCTTGGCCCCTATGAAGATCTAGAAACCTGTTCTTAAAGTTCTACAGAATCAACATTTACAAATTTTAAATTTTTCTGTGTTTCAAAATCTATTATAATAAGTAAGCTAAAATAATAAATGAGCAACTGTGGCGGACGACAAGCTATATCTCAATAAATTTCTTAATCCTCTGAATATCTGTAAACGATATCAACCCAAATTGGGTCAAGGGAATAAACAGCAAGGATTAAATCTAACCCAGTTTCTATCACTTTATGGAGCCGATCCCTTTTACTCATGGATTGGTCTTGACTCCGATTTAATGTATGCGGCTCACAAAGCTGCGGGTGGTATGACTTCAATTTATCGTCAGATTGGTAGAGGATGTGAAAACTTATTTAGGCAAATATTAATAGACTCTACAGGTTATGAAGATGTAAAATATTCTACCTGGTCTTATACAACCAAAACCAAAGCAAATAAAGATAAAGTGTTAACATTAGATGGTCGATTAGAACTTGCAGTCATTCAAAATTCAGATATTAAAGCAAAAGTTACTCAATGGATAGTCGATTATAGTCGTTTTCTAAATGTTCCTGTTCCAGCAAATGGAGCAGTCTTTGAGGTTCGCCAGGGATACAAAAGCAAAGATAGCAAGAGACAAAATGCGGATATAGATAATGTTGCTGTTGCTTGGGCTAATGGGTATTTACCTGTTTTTGCAATATTCTCTTCTCAAATTGATGCAGATTTAGTATTGCGTTATCGAAATAGCCGGGGCGGAGTAATTATGGGGAATGTCTCCGGTAGTAGTACGACCTCTCTTTTCGTTTTTTGTAAAGAGGTTTTAGATTATGATTTGGTAGACTTCTTTCAGAGAAACTCTGAATTAATAAAGAAAGAAATGTTGACTACACTAGAAATATTATTGAGTGCAAAGTAAATTGATGTCACCTACTCCCAGCCAACGAGCAGATTATACTTTCAAATATAACCGTAGTTATGGGCGACATGGATGGCTGCGCCTGACTCCCGCTTATAGCGTGAAACTGGTTGAAAAACTATTAATCGGTGCGGAGGAAAACTTAATTATTCTTGATCCTTTTTCCGGAACAGCGACAACTGCACTGGTGGCGGCTGAAAACGCATATCAAGCTTATAGTTTTGACATCAATCCCTTTCTAGTTTGGTTGGGAAATATTAAATGTAAAAATTATTCCCAAGAGCAAATCATAAAGATTCGTCATGCTGTTAATAATGCTCTTGTAGAATTTCAATCCTCTCTAGGAGAAGAACACTGGATACCGAATATTTTTAATATTGAACGCTGGTGGTCTAGCCAGACATTAACAATACTTTCAGCACTAAGATATAGTTTGATTAAACAATTTGGCGAACCTAAAGAAAGTGCAGATTTTGGAATTGTTTGGATTGCATTTTGTCGGCTAATTATTGAAACTTCCTCGGCAGCATTTAATCACGTTTCCATGTCATTTAATAATAAAGTAACCCATTTTGAGGTTGATAAAATTGAACAACTTTTTATTGACATCCTTGATTTTATCTTGAAATCGACTTCAAAACCGATTCGAGGTAGCACCAAGATAATTAAAGCAGATGCTCGTTGTATCATTAATCTAAATGAAGTCAAAGTAGATCGGGTAATTACTTCACCACCTTATCCTAATCGAATTAGTTATATTCGTGAACTCCGTCCCTATATGTACTGGACTAAATTTCTGAATGAAGCAAAAGAAGCGGGTGAAATCGATTGGATGGCAATTGGTGGAACTTGGGGAATTGCAACCAGTAGACTAAAATCTTGGCAGATAGATGAAGTTAATTTACTACCAGAAGCGGTTTATAATGCGGTAGAAAACATTAGTAAATCTGAGGGAAAAAATGCCCATATATTATCAATTTATGTGTTAAAATACTTTTATGATATGCACCTACATTTAAGATCGCTTCGACATCTTTTAAAAGATGGCGCTAAAATTGATTACATCGTCGGCAATTCAACCTTCTTTGGTAATAGAGTTGATACGGCTAGTCTACTTGCCGAGTCCATGAAAATGCTAGGCTATAAAAAAATTAGCTTTGAAATTATTAGAAAACGAAATTGTAAAAAGGAATTATACGAGTATTGTGTCTCGGCAACTTGGGAAGAAGCTTAATATTTTGTTATGAGTTAAAGACAAATTAATTGTATAATATTATCTGTAAGTTCATTCAGTTGATAAATACCAAAATGTAACAAATTTACTTGATATGTTGGCAGGCTAAAAATTAATCTAAATTTAAACTTAAACCCAGAAGCAACTCCCATGATAAACTAGATTGGTGAAAAATACAGTTTAGCTTAGTATTTAGTTCTTGATGAATCTTGCGATCGCCTCTGTCAAAACTTTTAAGAAATTTAGTTATTCTAGAGTGCGATCGCGTAGCGTTTACAAAGAAGAATTACCTTGTTTTCTAACCGAGCCAGTCAAATTATAATTTTTAACTGGTTTTTGTTTGGGCTAATACTCGTTCTAGAACTTGTTGATAAGCCGACTCTACATTTCCTAAATCGTGGCGAAATCTATCTTTATCCATGACCCTTAAATTGGGGTCAGTTTCGCCTTTATTCCACAAACGACAGGTATCGGGGCTAATTTCATCGGCGAGTACCAATTTACCATCTGAAGTGTAACCAAATTCGAGTTTAAAGTCTACTAACGT
This sequence comes from Lyngbya sp. PCC 8106, assembly GCF_000169095.1. Classification (GTDB taxonomy): domain Bacteria; phylum Cyanobacteriota; class Cyanobacteriia; order Cyanobacteriales; family Microcoleaceae; genus Capilliphycus. Next base: position 123,094 of record NZ_AAVU01000001.1, on the reverse strand, counting down.
AATCCTACATTGCTCAAAAAACTCGGACAAAACTTGATTAATTTTCAGCGATAATGTTTTAATTTCGTCGAGTTGTTCGGGTGTGGCTAACTTTAATAATAATAAGCGATCAATTGTTAATAAAGGATCACCTAATTGATCATTTTTGTAGCAATACTCGACTAAAGTTGGTTCTAAGATTGTGCCGACTTCAATTCCAGTTTGTTTGCATAAACTTCCGGCTGCAATATTGCGAATAATCACTTCTATCGGAACAATTTTAACTCGTTTTACTCTCATTTCATTAGCAGTCGGAGTATCAATAAAATGAGTGGGAACCCCTTCAGCTTCTAAGCGTTGAAAGAGGTGAGTTGAGATCGTATTATTGATTTCACCTTTACCTTGAATTGTCCCTCTTTTTTGAGCATTAAAAGCCGTCGCGTCATCTTTAAAATGGGCGAGTAATATTTCGGGATCATCGGTGGTATAGACAATCTTCGCTTTCCCTTCGTAGAGTTTTTGAGGAGCAGACATAGAAATGAATGAATTCTAGAGACGTGTTTACACTTGCAATTATAAACAGAGAGACGTTCTTTTGGATCGTCTATTGTAGTGGGAGTTTGTCCATTAAAGAATAACAGACAAATCCTACCTTATTTTGCCATTAAAACAACCGATGATCGAGGATTAACTCGATAACGAAGCGCTTTAACAGGCGGAGCTACTTTCACATCATAAAGATCATGGGGGGCTGTTAGTCCTGTATCAACAATTCTGTGCCAATATTGTCCAGATAACAAGGGAGGTAACTCAAAAACTAAGGGTTCCCAATGAGAACTCAACATGATATGAAGATATTCTCCGGTATCGGGATGACGTAAACTAAAGGCTAAATAACGAGAATCATCTTCCCAGTTGGGTTGATCTAAATGGAGTCCATGCCAAGTAATATAGGGTAAATGTTGACCTTCTGCTTGCAAAATAGTGTTGATCCGGAACATATGTCGTTCTTGGGTAAAACGAATAATTCCTTTCATAAAACGTAGTATATCGGCTTGTTTGCCAATATCACTCCAATCAAACCAACTCAGTTCATTATCTTGACAATAGGCGTTATTATTTCCAAACTGTGTGCGTCGAACTTCATCACCCATTAAGATCATCGGTGTGCCTTGAGAAACAAATAGAATTGTCATACAATTCTTGATTTGCTGGAGGCGTAAAGCTTCTATTGCTGGATTATCTGTTAATCCTTCTTCTCCACAATTCCAACTCACATTATAGTTACATCCATCCCGATTTTTTTCTCCGTTAGCATCATTATGTTTGTCATTGTAAGACACTAAATCATTAATCGTAAATCCATCATGGCAGGTAATAAAATTAATACTACAATGGGGTTCACGATCTGTTTTTGGATAAATATCTGGACTTCCCATAATTCGAGCAGCAAGCTGTTGAACTTTGCCCGGATCACTTTTGACAAAACTGCGAATATCATCCCGATATTTTCCATTCCATTCGGTAAAGCGATCGCCCGCAAAAGAGCCGACTTCGTATAATCCTCCTGCATCCCAAGCTTCTGCAATCAGTTTCGTTCCGGCTAAAACGGGGTCAGATTTAATAATCCATAAAATCGGTGCATCATCTATCGGATAACCATTTTTATCCCGAGAGAAAATCGAGGCTAAATCAAATCGAAAGCCATCGACGTGCATTTCTGAAACCCAATACCGTAAGGAGTCTACAATTAACTGACCTGCGATTTCATAGTTAGCTTTAACGGTATTTCCGCAACCACTATAGTTACTATAATACTGCTCGTCGTTTTCCTCTAAAATATAATATAAGGCATTATCTAACCCTCGAAAAGATAGAGTCGGGCCGTTATGATTTCCTTCAGCAGTATGGTTAAATACAACATCAAGAATCACTTCTAATCCGGCTTTATGAAATGCTTTGACCATATCTTTGAATTCTTCGACTGGCCCGAGTGGATCACGACGGGAACTATAAGCCCGATGGGGAGCAAAAAAAGCAACGGTACTATACCCCCAATAGTTTTTTAAGGGAAGAACAGCATCCTGTTCATCAAATTGATGAATTGGCATCAGTTCAACCGCAGTAATTCCTAAATCTTTAAGATAGGGAATTTTTTCTACTAAACCGGCATAAGTTCCTCGTTTATTGGGAGGAAGACCCGAACTCGGATGGCGAGTAAACCCCCCAACATGAAGTTCATAAATAATCGTTTCTGAGTAGGGAATTCTCAGAGGTAAATCTCCTTCCCAGTCGTAAGTTTTTGGATCAACGACGACGCTTTTAAAGGCTTCAGCACAATTATTTCCGGGTTTTGATGCCGCGCCTCGACTATAATTTTCATCATTAACAACCGCTTTTGTGTAGGGGTCAAGTAATATTTTATCGGGGTCAAAACGATACCCAGCTTCAGGAAGATGTAAGCCATCGGCTCGATATCCATAAATTTGTCCCGCTTTCATCCCCGGAATAAAAATGTGCCAATAATAAAATGTTCTATTAACATCAGGATCGAGCGGAATGACCTTTGAGGGTTGAGCCGCATCTGGAGTATCAAATAAAAGTAATTCTAAAGATTCACAGGTCTTAGAAAAAATACAAAAATTAACTCCATTGGGGTAAACTGTTGCACCCAAAGGATAACTCATACCCGCTAGAACATTCATACTCATGTAGTAGACTCCTTGATTAATAATAGATCGAGAGTTGTTAACTTTGGCCTGTCAATAATGCGATGCTAGAATTAGCAATACAAATTAGTAATACGCAATTTTATATAGACCCACGGAACTCCTGATAATGGTTACAATTTGCCCTGATGTTTCACGAAGGATTCTTCTGCAACTCAACCCAATTTTAGATTGAATGAGATGAGGTTAACCTTTCGTTAAAAAAATCTTCTATAATTTTATTACACTCGAATGCTAGTTGAGTTTGTTGGATTTGAGAGCGGCTAAAGTAAGCTAAACGTTGTCCCTCATTCAGTTTAACTTGATTGAGATCTAAATTCAGGTTTTTCCAAAAGATGTACTCATCACAATCATCCCACTCATATTTTCTAAAGAAAGAGACTTCTCCCACATCAACTTCAATTTCTTCTAACATTTCTCGAACAATTGCCTCTCGGGGAGATTCATCCTCCTCCATAAATCCTCCTAACAAATTCCAGGCATTGGGTTCGGGAATTGAACACTTTTGATCTCGCAAAACCAGTAGAACTTGATGATGATCGTTGAGTAGAATGATTACACAACCAATCGGCTTTTTCATGTTAAACTAACTAAAGAAATTCACTCTTTCCTCTCAACTGAACATTGGTTTAAACTGAATGTCGCGTTCTGACAGTCCCTGCCTTAGTCTGGCAATTTCTCGCTTAAGCACAAGTGAAGCCAACCATTTTGCCACCTGGGTCGTGCAGTCGCCCTATCCCAGTGGCTACGTTCACCACGACTGTTTCTGGCCTGAGAGCCTTGACCAAGCCTGGCAAAGTTGGTTGGAAATGTTTTCCCCCCAAAGTTTAGCGCAGATCAAGCCTCTTTCTTCCCCTCAAGCAATGATTCCCTCGGTATCACTGACAGACTCAAGCCGACAGCTTAGTTATAGCAGTCGTCTGATGCAGCATTTAGGCATTAATCTGTGGCAGTGGCTATTCCAAGGCACAATACAAAGCAGTTTGCATCGCAGTCAAGGGATTGCCATTGGTCAAGATCAACCCTTGCGAGTCCGGTTGGACGTGCGAGAACCCGATCTCATCCCTTTACCTTGGGAAATCATGCAGCCCCAAGCGGGTCAACCGGCTATTTCCTTGAGTCAACAACTCTTGTTTAGCCGAACAACCAGTGATGTTAATCCTTTACCACAATTTCCAAGCGCTCAGTTGTTAAATATTTTACTGGTGTTAGGACAACCGGAGGCTGAAAACAAGAGCAACTCGAGTTCACAACCGCAACAAACATCCCGACAAATTCAACAACTCCAACTTGAACAAGAAGCCCAACACTTAAGCCAAGTCTTCACTAACAGTAGTTCGTCGGTCAACGTTGACCCGGAGATCAATGCTCCCTGTCGCGTCACAACCCTGATTCAACCCAGTGTCTCCGAACTGATCACTCAACTGGAAACCGGAGAATATAACGTTTTATTTTATGGGGGTCATTGTATTCCTGCTGCCGATGGTGGGCTGTTATTTTTGCAACCGGATGTCACCCTCAACGGGACTGAACTCGCCCAAGTCCTCGTGCGGTGTGGAGTGGTGATGGCGGTGTTTAACGCCTGTTGGGGCGCTCATCCGGCAATTGATCTCACCCCCAACCCCGAAAGTGCCGTCTTCCAAGCTATTCCCAGTAGTAGTTTAGCGAAAGTGCTAATTCATCATGGGGTGCCGGCTGTCTTAGGAATGCGAGACTCGATCACCGATCAAGAAGCCCTGAGTTTTATTCAAGCCTTTGCTCAAGCTCTCGTCGCCCGGAAACCCATCGATCAAGCCGTAGCGATCGCCAGACAACATCTATTAACCCTTTATAAATTTAATCAACCCGCTTGGACACTTCCGGTGTTGTATATGCACCCGGAATTTAGCGGGGAATTAATGCAGCCTGTGGAGGAAATCAGAACAGAACTCCCGGCTAATTCTCAAACTTGGTTGGGATATATTGCGCCGAGGGCGTGGCTGCGTCTACCAAGTGGTTTAGACCCTTCTTCGGGATTATCCCCTCAACTATGGCCGATCGAGGCCGGAAGCGTGCGAGTTGGACGGGGAGAAGATAATGATATCGTCATTTCTGAACAATGGGTATCGAGTAAACACGCGGAAATCTTTTGTCGCAATGGTAGCGATGATAACCCCCAACCTACTTTTTTTCTGCGAGACTTTTCCCGATACGGCACTCTCGTTTCCGCAGAAACAGGATGGCAACGGGTTCATCATCAAGAAGTTGCCTTACAATCTGGAACCCAGTTAAAATTTGGCAGTTCCCAAGGTCAAGCCCTAGAATTTATGATCGATCCCTCTTAACTTTGACTCTAACTCAAGTCAAGTTACGGAATGGATGAAAATGCTATTGTAGCTAGGGAAGTCAGAGCGTAAAAGCTACTTATTCCTATCTGAGACTCGCTAAATCAATAGATGGAATCCGATTTCATCAACCGAGAAAATCTGCTCAATTTCCTGGCTACACTCTCAATATTCTATTGACTAACGCGGGGGAATTTGAGACAGTGAATCAGTCGAGATTCAGACGGTTTCAACCCCATCTATTCCTTAAAACCTAGAGACTTTTACTTAAACATCAAGGACACGGACTCATGAACAACTCATCGGCCTCCCCCAAAATTCAAGCTGAGTTAGATTTATTAGATGTACTGTTAAACCAAGAACAGCCCTATATTTGGAACACCTCAGCGCTAGACTCAGAAACCGAACTCAGAGAACTCGACGAACAACTGGCCCTCTGTGATTGTTTAACCGACGAAGATGTACATCACCGACTTCAAAGCCTACTGACTCAAGTTGAAGATTTATGGTCTGTCAATACTCTCCAAAAATCTCTCGCCCTGAAATTTGCTGACTGTGTTCCTCAAGATCTCCTACAACGACTCGCCAAACGAGCAATTCACCTCAACCAACAGCTTCAAGACGCTCGTTCGACTCTGGCCGAACAACTGGTACAGTGTACTCAAGAAATATTACCCCATTGGCAAGAAGAAGACCTACAAGTTTTAGCCCGTCCTTTTGCTTATGCGATGCGGGGAGCAGAAACCGAACCCGGAGATTCTACCCTCAATAGCACCCCGACAAAACCCTGGAAAGAACTTTCCGAAATCGAACAAGCGAGAATGGGTTTAGCGATCGCCCGTTATGCGTTGTCAGAATTAGAACAACATCCTCAAGAGTCCTAAGCACTTCCCTCTAATATTCTATTTGCGAACAGAAGAATCTTTGAAGCCGAGCAAGCATTCCGAAATTCCTCAATAATTGTTGATACGAACTCACCGCTTGTTTATTCACCGTCGCTCAAGTTTCGGGGATGTTGAAACGCCTTCGAGAAAAACTTCCCGTCGGGAAACACATAGAAATATAGAACAATGGATTGATTTGGCCCTTGACCCGATAGATTGATCCGTTCTTCCGTCGAAATATCTGTTTCCATAATTCCTGACACCTGACTCCAAGAGTTGAAGCTAGAGACATGAGTTAACCCGGTTCAGCCTGATACAGATTAATAATCAGATTTTTTTGAGGTTGACCGCTAGGATAAGTAAAGAGCAGAAACAATGGTGATCAAGTCAGAGGTTAACCCGGACTTCGCGATCATTGAGACTGTTAATCAGCACGTGCATCTGGCTCCTGGCTTGATAAAAAATCCAGTTGTACCTTTTTCACCCCCAATGGATTGATTCATGCGTCCTCGTCAAGGCTTGATTGAGACTTTTTCCACCTTTGTGACATTCACAGAGGATTATTTTGACCGTTGGATGAGCGATTCCAAACTGCGTCGGAGTATGGATCGGTGTCTAAAAACTCAACCGAAACCACCCGTCTCAGAAAAGTTTTGGGTGCATTTTTGGCATAAAAAGTGGCAAACTTCATCCTCTGAGGCTCAAGGACATCTACTGGCTTACCTACAAGAAGCCTGCTACTGGAGCGCTCACAAAACGGTGAATGCGGGTTTTGCAGGCCTACATCTGAGTATTGCAGATTTGTTTCAAATTGCTCTGACTCAAGCTGAACGCATTCTCAAAGGGTTCAATCCGGATCGGGGTTCAACGCTCAAAGATTATGCTAGCGTTGCTTTCAAGTCCATCATTCGCGATCTTCTCCGTCAACGCCGAGAAACTGATATTTGTAGCGACTGGGCGTTATTGCGAAAACTGAGTCAAAAGCGACTCCGAGAATCTCTACAAAACGCCGGAATTAATGACGAAGAACAACTCGAACAGTATATCCTGGCTTGGACTGGCTTTAAAACGCTCTATGTTCCGACTCAAGCCACTGGAACTCGCCAACTCAATAAACCAGATCCCGACACCTGGGAAGCGATCGCTAAATTCTACAACATTGAACGCGAAACCCAACTTTCCCCCAAAACGACACCCGCTTCTCCCGCTACGCTAGAACGTTCCCTAACTCAATGTGCAAAATGGGCGCGACTTTACCTTTATCCGACGGTAGGATCGCTTAATATTGCTAAATCAGACAGTGATACACGAGAAATCGTTGAAGATTTAGCCGATCCGAATGAACCGATGTTAGCAGAATTGATCGCCGAAGAAGAAAACCAAGATCGCCAAACTCAACAAGTTCAACTCAAGCACACTTTAACGACAGCCCTCGAACGCCTCAAGCCCGATGTTTTAGAGATTTTGCGACTGTACTACGAACAAGGGCTAACTCAGCAAGATATCGCCCAACAACTCGATATGAAGCAATATACGGTTTCTCGCCGTCTGACCAAAGCTAGAGAAACTCTACTTAAAGCCCTCGCCCAGTGGACACAAAACGCTTTAGACGGGGAGTTAACCTCAGAAGCGATCGCCCAAATTAGTACCCTGTTAGAAGAATGGTTGTACAGTTATTCGTGGAAATAACCCCTAACTCGATACTATAAAAACGGACATGACACTGACAACTTTCAGGGGTATTCGATGGATATTCAAACTCCAGACTGGGTAAAACACGCTGTATTCTACCAAATTTTCCCCGATCGCTTTGCCAAAAGTGAAAAATCTCACTATCAATTTCTCATCAAGCCCAACTGGGAAGAATGGGATGCACCTCCAACCCCTCAAGGCTACAAAGGGGGCGACTTGTGGGGAGTGATCGAAAAATTAGATTATATCCAAGATCTCGGCATCAATGCCATCTACTTTACACCTATTTTTCAGTCTGCTTGCAATCACCGCTACCACACTCACGACTATTACCAAGTTGACCCTATTTTAGGGGGAAATCAAGCGCTGAAAGAACTCCTCGATGCGGCTCACCAACGCAATATTAAAATTGTCTTGGATGGAGTTTTTAACCACGCCAGTCGGGGCTTTTTCTTTTTTAACGATATCCTCGAAAATGGCTCTAATTCTCCCTGGTTAAATTGGTTCAAAATCCAGGATTGGCCGTTATCAGCCTATGATGGCAACCAACCTGCAAATTATGTCAGTTGGGCGGGAAATCGTGCCTTACCGGAATTTAACCATGATAATCCAGAAGTGCGAGAATATATCATGCGAATTGCAGAATATTGGCTCAAGTTTGGAATTGATGGTTGGCGCTTAGATGTTCCTTTTGAAATCAAAACTCCGGGTTTTTGGCAAGAATTTCGAGAACGAGTCAAAATAGTTAATCCGGAAGCTTATATTGTTGGAGAAGTTTGGACTGATTCTCGTCCTTGGTTGGATGGGACGCAATTTGACGGGGTAATGAATTATTTATTTACAGCACCAACGCTTGCATTTACTGGCGGAGATCGAGTCAGAATGGAGTTGGTAGAAGAGCCTTCTTATTTCCCTTATCCGGCGCTTTCTGCGCGTGAATATGCTACCCAAATTTATGAGTTATTAAACCTCTATCCTTGGGAAATTCAACTCACTCAATTGAACTTACTCGATAGCCATGATACTGCTCGTGTCCTTTCAATTGTTGATGGGGATAAAGCGAGTGTAGAGTTGTCAACGTTGTTATTATTAACTTTTCCGGGTGCGCCGAGTATTTATTATGGGGATGAAGTGGGTTTACCGGGAGAACTTGATCCTGATAGTCGGCGAGGATTTCCGTTTCAAAAAGACTGGGATGAACCGACTCTAAATTACCATAAACAGTTAATCGCAATTCGTCATCAGTATCCGGCTTTAAGAACCGGGGGTTATCAAATCTTATTTGCTGAAGGTTTGGTTTATGTTTTTGCTCGGATTTCAGAAGATCAAGAAGTGATTGTTGCGGTTAATAGTGGAATAGAATCAGCAAATATTACTGTGCAAGCAGATAGCCTGAAATCTCGTCCTGAAAACTTATTGTATGGTGAGGCTGAACTCTCTTGGGAAGGAGACAAGTTAACGTTAAATATTCCTGAACGTAGCGGTTGTATTCTAGCTGTCAATAGTTAATAGTAAGAAGGGTGGGTTTATGTCGGTTATTGATGAGTAGACTTCCATCAACTCGGAACCCGCCCCGACAACTCAGGTTAAGCTGTTAACTATTTGCTGTTGTTAAGTCTTGAGATTCTTGATAAGTTGGAAAATCTGTATACCCTTCCGCATCAAAAGAATACCAAACTTTCATCTCCGCAGGGGGATTTAAAGGCCAGTCATGGGTAAAACGTTCAACTAAATCAGGATTACTAATATAGGGTCGTCCAAAGGCAATTAAATCAGCATAACCTTCTTGAATCGCAGTTTCTGCACTTTCTTGAGTATAACCACAATTTCCCATTAAAGCATTATCAAACACCTCTCTAAATTCAGCCAATGTCATCGGTTCACCCAACTCATGGAAGCCAAATGCTAGACCATCTAGTAGATGTAAATAAGCCAATTCATAAGTATTAAGCTGTTTTGCCACATAAAGAAAAGTCTCCCGAAAGTCTGGCGAACCCATATCGTTAAAATTGCCGTTGGGAGACAGTCGAACACCGACTCTATTAGACGACCAAACTGTGAGGATAGATTCTACAATTTCTTGTAGGAAACGATAGCGATTTTCAATGCTACCCCCATATTTGTCGCTGCGATGATTTGTTTTTGACTGAAGAAATTCATCAATTAAATAACCATTGGCAGAATGAATTTCCACCCCATCAAAGCCTGCTATTTTAGCCCGTTCGGCGGCGCGACGATAATCTTCTACAATTCCAGGAATTTCCTCTGTTTCTAACGCCCGAGGTATTTCGTGGGGTTGCTTACCAATGGGGGTATGAATCTCGTCTCCCTCAATTTTAATCGCAGAAGGGGCAACCGGAAGTTGACTATTTTCGTGAAAGCTACTGTGAGAAGCCCGACCACAATGCCAAAGTTGCAGAAAAATCGGTGTTCCTTGAGAATGAACCGCGTCAACAATTTGTTTCCAAGCTGCTGTCTGTTCATCAGAATAAATTCCCGGTGTTTGTTGCCATCCAATCGCCTGTTTGGAAACCACAGTTGCTTCTGTAATAATCAAACCTGCTGATGCCCTTTGGTGATAATATTTAGCCATTAAAGCATTCGGCAAACGTTCGGTTCCCGCTCTTGAACGAGTCAACGGAGCCATCACGACTCGGTTTTTTAAGGTTAAATCTTTGAAGTCAAAAGAGCTAAGAAGTAACGGTGAGGAGGTTTGAGTTGACATGAAAATTTTAACCTATATTTACAGTAGGCCGTGAACAATAAACAGTTAATCGTGTTTTTAGCGATCGCAAAATTAGGACTGAGGACGAATAGTTAGAAATTAGGAATAACTAACCCCTCTCCTGAAACCGATCAATTCAAATCTATAATCACAAATCTGTCACCTGCTCATTATAAATGATGGAGTGATTCTTTCTGCCCCTAAAAAAAAGATAACCATAAGCAAAATTTTGTTCATCTCTGGCTTTAGGTTCTGGGGTGATCCTCTTAAACTAGATCTAACGCCAGATTATACAATACGCAATTATCCATGCTGAATCAAATTAAAGCATTAGCCACTGATCTCGCCCCTCGTTTAATCGAAATTCGTCGCCATATTCACTCCCATCCTGAACTCAGTGGTCAAGAATATCAAACTGCTGCCTATGTCGCGGGTGTATTATCCTCCTGTGGGCTTCATGTCACCGAAGCCGTTGGGAAAGTCGGAGTTGTGGGTGAGTTGAAGGGAAAAAGCAATACACCGCAATGGTTAGCTATTCGTACTGATATGGATGCGTTACCCATTAAAGAACTCACAGAGTTAGACTACGCCTCCCGTCAGCCCGGCATTATGCACGCTTGCGGCCATGATGTGCATACAACGGTTGGGTTGGGAACGGCGATGGTCTTATCGCAGCTAGAGGAGCCTTTAGCGGGTCATGTGCGGTTTCTATTTCAACCGGCCGAAGAAATTGCCCAAGGTGCGAGTTGGATGGTTGCAGATAACGTTATGCGTGATGTGGCGGCTATCTTGGGAGTCCACGTCTTTCCGAGTATTCCCGCTGGATGTGTGGGGATTCGTCAAGGGGCATTGACAGCCGCCGCCGATGATTTAGAATTAACGATTATGGGAGAATCGGGTCATGGTGCGCGTCCTCACGAAGCAAAGGATGCTATCTGGATTGCGGCTCAAGTGATTACCACCCTCCAACAAGCGATTAGTCGCACTCATAACCCTTTAAGACCTGTGGTGTTAACGATTGGTCAAATTACAGGTGGACGAGCGCCGAATGTGATTGCTGATCAGGTTAAACTGTTGGGAACGGTGCGATCGCTTCATCCTGAGACTCACGACAGTTTACCCGCTTGGATCGAGAATATTGTTGCTAATATTTGTCAGATGTACGGGGCGCGTTATGAGATGAATTATCGCCGGGGTGTGCCGTCTGTACAGAATGACGCAAAAGTTACTCAGTTAGTAGCAGAATCAGTCGCGGAAGCTTTGGGCAAGGATAACATTATTACTTTATCAGAACCGTCTTTGGGTGCGGAAGATTTTTCAGTTTATCTCAATCATGCGCCGGGAATGATGTTTCGCCTCGGAGTCGGACACCCAAAAGCACCGAATTATCCTCTGCATCATCCGAAGTTTGAAATTGATGAATCTGCCATTATTACAGGTGTTGTCACCTTGGCTTATTCAGCTTATAAATATTGGCAAAAATAGAGAATAGGAAATAGCAAAGACTATTTTCACACTTGATTAGATAAATTTTCTGGAGGTGTAGGCGGAGAATTATTAAAAGATTCAAGGAACACTTTCACCCGCCCACTCGGTTCTAAAATCACCCGAATTTTAGGTCGTCTTCCATCTACTGTCGCGGAAACAAACGGTTCACCAACATTGGGTAATTCAAGCTGAACTAAGCGATTAACTGCGGGTTGACCGACAGGCATAATACTCGCAATTGTACCATCAGCATTGAGTTGTAATGTGTATTGAAGTGCTTTCTGTAAATTTTTGGGTGGATACCAATTTTCTTGAAAATAGGTTCTGACTTCATTGACTTGTGGAATTTGATCAAATAATGTGGTGTCTTCTTGACGAGTTGCTGCAATGGTTTGGGGACGTTTATTTAACTGGGTTAAAGCAGGATCTTCTGAAGTTTGATTTTCGCTGAATTCAGGATCAATCCCTTCAGAATTCATGGTGGAATTGTCTTGATATTCTTCCTCTGGAAAAACCGTCACAATTTCGGGGGGTGGCGAATCTTGGAGGGGGGGAAGTTGGATCACAGGCGGAACTTGAGGAATGGGGTTAAAAGGGATGGGTGGAGGTGTTTGTGGGCCGATGGGTGGGGGGACTGATGCGACAGAAGGAGGGGTCGCTGAGGGCGAAACAGAGGGATTGGTAGAAGGATTGGTAGAGGGGTTGGGCGGGCTTGTCGGTTGGGGTTGGGGTTGGGGTTCCGGTAGGATGATCATCATTCCCTCTTGCTGAGAAACATTGGGGATTGTTTGAGGGGGAGGCGGACTGACCGGTGCAGGAAATAACGGGGGCGGTACTGGCAGGGGGGCGGCATCGACTCCGGGTAAATTGGCGGCGACGGGGGGAGGAGAAGCGGGCGGAGTTGGAGTTGGAGAGGGCCAAACGGGAAGCGCTGGCGGTGAGTTTAGGTTAGGGGGGGGAATGGGAGTGGGTTCAGTTTCCTCGGTTGAAGCGCTGAGGGTTTCTGCGGGCTGTCGATAAAAGTTGATTAACTCAATGATTCCCGTTAAAGTACCAATACTAATGAAAATCATCAGTAATGTTCGCAACCAAATCACAGGTTTAAACCGCAAAGAAAAGGATTTATCGCTGACTTCTTCAACTCTATTTGTACAGTCTTCTAATGCAGTGACTAAATCAAATAATTGTAATGCACTAAGATGAACAAAAGGCCCGGAATTTTGAGTCGCGAGCGCTCCTAAAAAGAGATCATGATAGAGTAGTCCATCCGGCTTGAGATAAATCTCATCTGGATCGGGGAGAAGGGGTTTGGAGGAATTGTTTGTTTCTTTGTAGAGGGTGTCAAACCAGGCGGAATTGTTGAGGAAATTCTGCACGTAGGATGTTACGGTTTGAGCGAGGCTTTCTAACTGTTGGCGATCGCCTTCGATGGTGACATATTCTTCTTCGGGTAGGCGGGGATCATCAAAACTTAATTTAAACTGGAACGGATCAGTTGCAGTTTCTTTTTTAGAGCGACCCAGTAAAGGCTTTTTCGTGATGACTTCTAATGTACAGGTGGGGGGAGTGTATTTGCGAGTTGTCATTTCTAGATCAGGTCAATAATTTGTAGTTTAATTTGAGGTTTAATTTAGGGTTTAATTTAGGGCTTATCGATTGGGACTGAGCAATGCCAACCAAAAGCGTTGATGACTATTAGAATTGCTGTAAAATAATAGCTCGATTAAAAGTTTAATGGCTAATGGATTGAGGGTTTTAGAGGGAGGCGAAGCGGTGTGGTCAATTTGTTCTTGATACATTTGGCTAAACGAATCAAAATAATCCCGCAATAAAGCGACTTGATGGATATCGTCTTCTGATTGGGTGTATTGTTCTAAAAGAGCGATCGCCCGTCGGATGAGGGCTTGATTTTGTTTGGCGAGATCACTGATAATTAAAACCAATGCTCGGGCTTCATCAACGCTTAAGGGCTTCTGTTGTTGTGAATTCTCGGGTTGAGTCAGTCGATCCGCAATAATTGAGTTTAAATTGAGTTGATCGGCAACTTCTACTAGACTTTCTGATCCCACTCCAGTCAAGGCGGCCAACGCCAACATGACTAATTCTAATCGAATCGTGATGTCATCTAACTGAGTTAGTTCTGGCTGCTGTTCTAAGTTGAACTCTTGCCAATCGAAAGCGTGATCATCAGCCCTAGCCAATGGTTGCATAGTCCCCTAAATTGATTTGATCCTTATTATAGGGATTTTCGAGAAGAATCTTTGTACTATAGCGCTACTTGAATCGGGAACAGGGAACAGGGAACAGCGCAAAGTGCGGTCTTGGGGGTTTCCCCCATGAGCAACTTTGCAATCTTAGGGAACAGTAGACTGGGTAGTGGTTTTAGGATTTAGAAATGACAATAATGTATTCGCGTAGTGCTATAGAGTATCCGGTTGTCAGGCTTAACGAACAGTCGGTTAACAAAAAGTTAATCATAAGTTAATAATCAATTAACAGCGATCGCAAATCAAAGGGAATAAGCTTTAAACTTCAACTCCCGCTTCCCAATCTACAACTTTGACTAAAAAGGGTAATGGGTCATCCCCGAAAAATGGCCCATCAAAAGAGATCAAGATGTCCACTGAATCGCTGTATTCATGTCCACCGAGGCAATTTTACAAGAAGTTTGGTATTTTTAGGGAACTGCGCTTTCCTCTAGAAGAAAAGACGAGTAAAATGACGGTGGAAATTTAAAAGTATTTCAGTAGACCTACTGATTGAACTGATATTTGTGTGAGGAGAGTATGTCACAACAAACGTTGAAAGCTTGGCTGCTCAGTCCAGCTCTCTTAGGGGCGAGTTTAATTTTGTCTTCGACTGCGGTGGCTGAAGTTTCAGCCTCAAGCATTCAGCCGGGAGAAACTCAAGTCAAGGCTAGAGGCAATCATCAGTCTGAACTGTTGGCCCAAGTTCCGGTTAACCCCCATAGTGGTCAAGTTGGGCCACAGTCGGGTTTATCTCCGGTACAAGTTTCTGACTTCGACTCTGGGGAAACCCCAGATAATTCTGTGAGTCCAGAAACCTCTGACCAACTCAACCAATATTTTCGGGAGGGTCGGCGGTCTAATTCTCAGAAAAAACAGCAAGTCACCTCTGTTTCCCAACTGTCAGACGTTCAACCCACAGACTGGGCTTTTCAGGCGTTACAGTCTTTAGTCGAACGATATGGCTGTATTGCGGGATATCCGGATGGTACATTCAAAGGAAACCGGGCTTTAACTCGTTATGAGTTTGCGGCGGGTATCAACGCTTGTTTAGAACGCATTAACGAACTGATTAATGCGTCTACTGCGGATCTGGTGACGCGCGAAGATTTGGCGAAACTGCAACGGTTAATGGAAGAATTCGCCGCTGAACTTGCCGCTTTAAGAGGTCGGGTCACGGTTCTCGAAGCCCGGGCGGCTGAACTCGAAGCCAATCAATTCTCCACAACCACCAAACTCAACGGGGAAGTGATCTTCTTTATTGGAGATACGTTTGGCGATCGCGCTGAATATACGACTGTCGGAGGGCCAAACGTTGAGGATAGTGACGACCCGACACAAAGCTATTTCGGTTATCGGGCGCGTTTAAACTTCGATACCAGCTTTACCGGAAAAGATAGACTACGAACTCGTTTGCAAGCCCGAGATGTTCCCAACTTGAGTCGTGAAGGCCTGACTAACACCTTGATGACTCGTTTGGGTACTGATGGCGGAGATGGAGACTTTACTCTTGATGACCTTTATTATCGCTTCCCGATTATGAACGGTAAAGGTCAAGTTTACTTCGGTGCCAAGAGTTTGGATTTAGACGATGTTCAAGATCCTCTTAGCCCCTTCCAGAGTACAGGTGGCGGTTCGTCCTCTCGCTTCGGTCGTTACAACCCCACTTCATTGCGGGGACCGGAAGGAACGGGTTTGGCACTCAAGTATCAGCTTAATGATAGAATCCGTATAAATCTTGGATATCTCGCCAGTCAAGATGATGCTCCCGATCCCACTGAAGGTCGAGGTTTGTTTGATGGTAGCCACTCGGCAGCCATTCAAGTTGTCTTTGAACCGACGGATAATATAGCGCTCGCTCTCGATTATAACCGTCGTTATTTCCGCGAGGGTGATGTCAGTGTTAGTGGCGGAACCGGAAGTTTCCTCGCCAACCGTCCCTTTGGCGATAACCCTACAACTAGCGATAACTTGGGCTTCCAGGCGAATTGGAGAATCTCTGATAGTTTTGAGTTAGGCGGTTGGTTGGGTGTCGCGTGGGCTGATGATAAGCCGACTGGCGAAGGGGATGACCTCGATGCAACCATCCTCAACTTTGCGGTAACATTAGCGTTCCCGGATCTCCTCAAAGAAGGGGACTTGGGCGGTATTATCGTGGGGATGCAGCCGAAAGTGGTTTATCACACCCTTGATAATTTAGAAGAAGAAAAAACCGGGATTCACATTGAGGCGTTATATCGTTTCCAACTCAGCGAATACATTGCTTTAATTCCGGCGGTTTTCATTATTACTGACCCTGAACATACCGATGACAATGACACGATTGTTGTAACAACGTTTAGAACTCAATTCCGTTTCTAAATTTTGAAGTTGATTTCAACAAAATTGTATTTCCAAACAATTAAACTTAAAACTATCGGTTTCTGAATACAGAAGCCGTTTTTTTATTCAGGTAAAAAGCTGATATTTTCAGGAGAAACACAAAGATTAACTGTTTCACCAATAGTATACTGTTGAGTATGATCGCGTTGCAGGTTTTGTTGACGAATAATTATTGAAATATTGGGGGTTAATTTGACTCGATAACGGGTATCTGTTCCGAGATAAATGGCTTCTTCTATTATTCCCTGCCAATGATTATGGCTTTTGTTTTCAGGGGAAACAAGACTCAATTTTTCAGGACGAATAACAATCGTTAAAAGTTGTCCTGAAAAGACTTCGGTTTGAGAAACCATAGAAACTGATAATTGTTCATCAACTAATAAGTTAATTTGACCTTTTTGAGATTGGATTACTCGTCCTGTAAGAATGTTACTTTCACCAATAAAATTAGCTACAAATCGAGTTTTTGGATACTCATAAATTTCTACAGGGGTTCCCACTTGTAAGAGTTTACCCTGGTTCATTACCCCAATTCGATCAGACATGGTGAGGGCTTCTTCTTGGTCGTGAGTGACATAAATAAAGGTAATTCCTAGCCGTTTTTGCATTTGTTTAAGTTCGAGTTGCATTTCCTTTCGCAACTTCAAATCTAACGCCCCTAAAGGTTCATCAAAGAGTAAAACTTTGGGTTGTTTCACTAACGCCCTGGCGAGGGCGACTCGTTGCTGTTGTCCGCCTGAAAGTTGACGGGGATAACGATTTTGTAAGTCTATTAACTGTACTAATTCTAAAACTTCAGAAACTCGTTGACGAATTTCTGGGCGAGGTACATTTTCCATTTCGAGTCCGAAAGCAATATTTTTGCTAACCGTTAGATGGGGAAATAGGGCATAGTTTTGAAAGACGGTATTCACTGGACGATGAAAAGGCGGATGATGATTCATTGCTTGTTTGTGAATATAAATTTCCCCCGAGGAAGGGATTTCAAATCCAGCTATCATCCGCAAAGTGGTTGTTTTTCCACACCCCGAAGGGCCGAGAAGTGAAAAGAATTCTCCGGTTTTAATTTCAAGATTGAGAGAATCAACAGCTAATGTTTTTCGACTTGGTGTTCCTGGATAAAGCTTAGAAACATTTACCAGTTCAACGGCGAGATTAATAGAATTCATTAATGTGTAAATTGATCAGATTTAAAGGATGAGATTATCCTAAGTCCCAAAGTTTAGTTTGACTTCGTTCCAAGCTTCATCATAGAGAATGGTTGCTTCTCCGACATCTTCAAGATACTGAAGTTTTGCAAAGACTTCTGGGCTAGGATAAATACCGGGATTTTCTAGATTTTCTGCTTTAATTAACTTTTCTTGGATAGCGATTTTATTCGGTGAAGCATAGTTAATAAAGTTAGAGACTTTTGCCCCAATTTCGGGTTCAAGGATAAAGTTAATAAACTGTTCGGCGAGTTGTTTATGGGGTGCATTTTTAGGAATAACCATGCTATCAATTGCAACCAGCGTTCCTTCTTGAGGAATAACATATCTTAAATCTGGATTTTCAGCCATGACTTGAAACAAATCACCGCTATATTCCATCGTCAGATCAATTTCACCTTGATTGAGAAGATTTTGCCCTGTATCGGGAACGAATGCTTTGATGTTTTTCTGGTTTTTAATTAAAAATTCTTTGGCTTTTTCGATTTCTTCGGGATTGGTTGTATTGGGATTATAACCCAGATAAATTAATACCGCCCCAAAGGTGTGACGCATATCATCTAATAATGCTGCTTTTCCTGCAAATTTAGGATCGAATAATGCCGCCCAACTGTTAATTTCTGCTTGGGTTACTTTAATATTGTAGCCAATTCCCATCGTTAACCATTGATAGGGAATGCTATATTGATTTTGGGGATCATAAGGGGGATTGAGAAACTTTTCATCAATATTGTTGAGATTGGAAATATTATTTTTATCAACTTTTTCAAGCAGATTTTCCGCAATCATTACTTTCACCATATAATCGGCGGGAAAAGCAATATCATAACCGGGATTTCCGGGCTTTAGTTTAGCGTAAAGGCTTTCATTACTATCGTAGGTATCATAATTTATTTTAACATTATATTCGTCTTCAAATTGAGTGAGAACTTCCGGGGCGATATAGGTAGACCAATTGTAAATATTGAGAATATTGTCTCCTGTTTGACCCGATTGTGAGAGGTTAGAATTGCTGACTGTACAACCAATGGGTAAGAGTACACTAATAAGGAATAATAGAATAAAAGTTAAAAGTCGTTTCATTTTTTTGAGTGAATATGAACAGTTAAGGTTTTGTTGTCGGTTGAGTACGGTTAATTGTTAATGAGGATAGCACAAGAAGCAAGGATGCGAATAGCATTAATGTAGAAAGGGCGTTAATAGCGGGAGTTACGGAAAGTTTGATCATTCCATAAACAAATAGAGGTAAGGTAGTGGCGCCGACTCCGGTATTAAAGAAAGTAATAACAAAATCATCTAAAGAAAGGGTAAAGGCTAACAAGGCACCGCTAACAATTCCAGGTAAAATTAAGGGGAAGGTAATGCGGGTAAAGGTTCGCCATTCATTCGCCCCGAGATCAAGGGCGGCTTCTTCTAAAGCTGGATCTAATTCAGCTAAACGCGCCCTAACCGTAATCATAACAAATGCAATATTAAAGGTAATATGCCCTAAAATAACCGAGGGTAATCCTAAAGTTAAACGAATTCCGGTGAGATTTTCTATAATCCTAAAAATTAGGGTGAAAAAGACCAGTAAAGAAATCGCTAGGGTGATTTCAGGGATAATAATGGGAAGTAAAATTAACCCCGCAATGATTTGATCACCTGGAAACCGAAAACGTTCCAAGGCTAGGGCAACAGTTGTTCCTAATATTGTAGCGATTCCTGTAGAAATTACTGCAATAATTAAGCTATTATTTAAGGCTTGCCAAATTTTAACGGTGGAAAAGTTAGCAGTTGTCTCAGTCGTTTGACCGAATAAACTTCGATACCAATCGAGGGTAAATCCTGTCCAAATCGCGTTAAATCGAGAGGTGTTAAATGAGTAAATGACTAAAATCAATATCGGTAGATACAGAAAAGCCAGGGCGAGTGTTGCTTGTATCCATAGCCAGTATGTTCCTGGTTTTATTGGAGGTAATTTGATCATCATTAGTCATTTGTTTGAGATTGTAAATAAATCAAAATTGGGATTAATATTACTCCCATTAAAATCATTGATAAGGCTGAACCAAAAGGCCAGTTTCGCGCTTGTAAGAATTGATTTTGAATTAGATTTCCGACCATTAATGTTTTTGCCCCTCCCAAAATATCGGGAGTAATAAAAGCCCCGACTGCGGGAATAAAAACCAATATCGATCCGGCGAGAATTCCTCGTCGAGTTAAGGGAAAAATTACTCGCAAAAAACTCCTAAAATTATTTGCCCCTAAATCTTGGGCGGCTTCAACGAGAGAAAAATCAAAACGTTCTAATGTTGCATAAAGGGGTAATATCATAAAAGGTAGATAGCCATAAATCAAACCAATAATAACAGCAAACGGGGTAAAGAGTAAACTGATCGGTTCATCAATCAATTGTAAACTTTGTAAAATAGAGTTGATCACACCTTCGTTCCCTAAAATGACAATCCAAGCATAGGTTCTAACTAAAAAGTTTGTCCAAAAGGGGATAATCACTAAGCCTAAAAGAATATTACGCCACCGTTCAGGACGAGTTACAATAAAAAAGGCTAAGGGATAAGCGATCATTAAACAAACAATAGTCGTTAAAGCCGCAAGTTGAAGCGATTGCCAAAATATACCCCAATACAAAGGACTGATTAAACGTTGATAGTTATCGAGGGTAAATATCCAGTTAATTCCGCCATAAGTTCCCCGTTGGAGAAAGCTACAAACTAGAACAAAGATTAGCGGTAAAACAAAGAAAATAAATAGCCAAATTGTAGTGGGTAAAAGGAGGATTAATAAAGTTGTCCGTTTTCGGGTTTCTACCGATTTAGGACTCGGCTGATTTTGCGGTAACAAAGTCATTAGGAGTGAGTAACAGAGGAAGGATAATTTAGGAGTAATCTCTACGGTGACAACTGCATCCAAAGGGTGAGTAAAATTATGGCTTGATCTGTGAGAGCAAATGGGCTATGATTCAGCAGAGTTAAGTCTATTTTGAACAAATCTCTACTGATGGTGCAAACGCTTCATCTCTCCGAATCAAATCACCCCCTGGTGAAGTCGCTATCTCATCATAGCGATCAAGAGTTGCTAACGATGTTTCAAAATCATCCAGATCAAGGGAAATATTTTGTGACTATTTTCTGTCGTTATGCGCTGATTGTATACACATTGGTGAGTCATTCTGTGCGATCGCCTGTACAAGCTGAGTATTTATTTTCTCAGACTTGGCGACATATTTTTTATGAAATGCGAGGGTTAAACCTACGAGAGTCTCAAGACATACAAGGGGAAGCAACCCTACAAAATTGGTTAATTAATATCACAGCGATTTGTATTAATCGCGCTGATCTTCCTCCGGTTGAGTCGATTCAATATTCTCTCAAAGCCGCACCTTCGCCGTTGTGGTGTTATGTAGGACAAGCCTTAGATCAACTCGATCCATTGTTACGTTTGGCGGTTGTTATGGCGCAGACATTTCATTGGAGTGAAACTCGTATTGCAGCGTATTTACAAGCCGAAGGAGAAGCAATTTCCCCCAATGAAGTTAAGGATGTACTCAAACAGGGATATGAACAACTTCAGAAGAATTTACCCGAAGATATTCGTAGGATTTATTGGGATGAACCTTTAATCAATTCCGAACAAAATGGAAAGTCAGAAGTTCTTCAGTCTTAACTGAAAATTTCTTGAACAATTAGTGATTGCAAATTCTCATCGGCTTGAGGTTTCACAGATTCTATTGATTTTTGAGGGAAAAAACTGTAATCACAGCAAGACGGATACTTCAAAGCATCTTTAAAAGCATAGGTAAATTTGATTTAATTTTAACTCAAGATAACCTAAAATAGAATCAAACAAAATTATTACCCTCATTTTATTAAAACTGGTGTCGCTTGAATAACATTTGCGATGTTCAACACTTCTGCATGGGGATTGAATGGGATTTCCGACAGAGAAACCAAGGGTTAGTGTGATTATCCCAGTCTACAATTGTCCGGATTATATCGGGCAAGCTGTGGAAAGTGTATTGAATCAAACGAATAATCCCACACTCAGTTGCATCAGATGTCTAGAGAAATGGAGTCCGTCAAGTTACAGAATGTGAACGCCAAAGGAAATGAGACTCAGGAGGAATCAGATGGTTGATTGTTTACAAAAGTCTCTGAAATATACCTCTTTCTCGCGCACTAAAACGGTGTCTCACTGGGTAAAAAGTTGGAGTGAGTTTTCTTTACAGAAGGGATAAAAGTTTGAAGTTCGTAATTTAAACAGTCTTCTAGAGTGGAAACAGTTATTGCGACGGATGACGGTGGTTAAATCTAGGAGTAGTAAAGCCTAAATGCTTGAAGTAATATTTATTGTTTATAAAAAATTATTTTCTACTCGGGTGAGCCTGCTTCGGCAGCAATAGGAACAGTTAGCCAACGGGGTAACAACTATTTCCTAACTCCATTAAGTCAAATTTTGCAGATAAATCTGACTTTGCTGAGTCAGCTTGCAATCCCATATTATAAAAAATAATAGCTTCGTCTAATTCATTTTTTATTACTAATAGCTGACATAATTGCAAATATAACTCTGCGTTGTTGGGTTGAATTTCTAAGGCTTTATGGTACAGTTCTACATCCTCTGGATTTTGCTGTATAGCTTGACGATATAAATTAACTGCTTCTTCTGCATAAAGTCGCATTTGCTGTTGCAAAGCAGCCCCTACTTTTTCATAAACTCTTGGTAAATCTGGCTGTAGTTTTATGGCTTTGCGATCAGCTTTTACTGCTTGATCAGATCGAGGATTGATTTGCAGCGATTTGTGATAATAAGGTTCTGCTTTTTGATATTGTTTTGATTCAACTAAAGTATTCCCGAGATGAATATAGGTTTGATTAAGATAGTCAATAATTCGAGAAAAGTCACTATCAACTTGTAAAGAATTTAAAAAATTGGCACAAGCAATAATTGCTTTTTCAAGTTCATCATTTCCAGTCAATGACTGAGCGCGATTACAATAGTAATCAATATTTGAACCCAGGAAACTATTAGGTTGTTCAGTCGCGCCTCGAAATAGAAAGCCACCGCCAGGTAATGGCGTAATTTCAGGGGTTGTGATAATTTGAGACATTATTTTCTCTAGGAACTTACAGAATTCATACGGTTATGTGCTAAACTAAAGCGTTTATGCAGTAAGCTGTTCCCTGAGCAATGTGATAAGTTGAATTAGAAAGTTAATTGGATTACCCTGATATTCTTCAACTCTGATGCTGAGATTTTTACCCACATCTGTATCTATTCTCCAAGATTTATCTCTATAATCCGGAGAGTTTACAGATTCAGAAAAATCTTATATTATTGAATCTTTAAAAGCGTGTTATCTGCCCGATGGGCATAGATTTAAGGGACTACCTCTCTCAACCTGTATAACTTAAACTCACGATAATTTATACGAGTTTTAGGGAGGAAGTAAATTACTTTAATGTTTTTTATGATAACACTTGATGAACTCGTTGCCACTGTTGAGGAGTCACTTTGAAATTTGTACTATTGGGGGCGCGAATTACCAGTAAATCTTTAAGGACGGGATCGAGTTTTAATTGTTCCCGCAATAACGGTTTTTCTATGAATTTAGCAGTAAAGCGTATGATCGCTTGCGGTTTGATTCCTAAACGACTTTTATCGATCCAGTAATTGCGATCCGGTATATCCTCTAATTTCTCAGCTAGAGAGACAATTTCCGCTGTAGCATAAATTCCGGCTTCTTTTCCGGAAACCCAAACTAAAACCCCCTCACCGATATTCATTTCCTTACCGTAGCGCGTCACTAACCAGGGCATCTGTTCAAAGTCAGCGATCGCGTTGAGGACTCGATAATATTTAGGATTTCCTTGGAATAGCCAGTATACCACGATTCAACTTTTATACTTGACTTTTGTAGGGTAACTGATTTAAGTCGTATTGTCACTATCTCATCTTTTTACTCTGCCATCAACCCTCGAAAATGAGTCTGTGCGTTCATTGATTATTATTTCTATTTTGTCTGGAATCAGATTTAATCAAAGATTGTGATCAACTCGACTTTAGTAAATAATCTTTCTTTTGGGGGATGCTTGTCGTTGAATAGATACTTTATTTCACTTTGACAACAAGCATTTGTTTTTCTAATTGATCTCTCTTACTCTAGGAGGATGAGAGGAGAATTTATATTTATTAAGATATGTAACAGGTTGGTTAAGTTACAACTTTTTAATTTTGGTTTTTGACCATATTCCAACTTTTTTGATATTAAATAGGAGGATATTCTATGACATTTGCTCAACTCAAAAATGATGTTACTCCCGCATTAAATGAGTTTAAAGGTTTTACAACTGATACTCAACTTGCGCTGTTGTGGTTTCTATATAAAAAAATGGGAAGTTCGATCACACCTGCCGCTCCAGGAGCAGCCGAACCCCCGATAGCAGAGGGATTGTATAATCAAATCAAAGAACTCTCTCGCGATGATCAACTCCAAATTCAACGGGATTTATTGGAACAAAGCAACAATCAAATTGCCCGTGAATATGGTGCCTTAAGCGATAATACTAAGCTTTTATTGTGGTATCGTTTAGCTCAGGGAATGGAAACTGGAGAAATCGTTCCGATGCCCGAGGGTTATAAACTCGATCAAAAAGCGAATACCTTGTTAGCGGCAATAGAAACCTTAGACTTTGAGCAACAAATTACCTTTTTCCGGAAGGTTGTTTCTCCGACAGGTTCTCAACAAACATCTCCGGGAAAAATATAATTGATTATTCTCACTTTCCCAAATGGATAGATTCTGAGGTTAGATATTCCTAAGCTGAGAATTGTCACCTCAAATTCTTCCATTGGAATTGTAGAATTTAATGCTCATCACTCCCGGTTTTCTAGAGAAGCCGGGAATTTGCTTGCTTTCTGATCAATTCAATCACAAAACATCGGGCGCACTCACTACACCCTAAGAGTTTGATGGTGATCTAAAAAGTTTAAAGAACGTGAAATGATTGATTAGGCAACAATAGAGAATTCGTTAGTGTCCAAAGGGGGGTTTCCATCGAGAGTCGCTAACAACATAGAAATCTGAGAATTGATACCATCAACTATTTTTACAGAATCTTTAAGTTATATAATCTGGAATAAAGTTATGATCAACTCAGAGAAAATACTGAACTCATTATTGATCGACTTTTTCTTGGGATCTCCATTTTTACAATAGCTTTAAACTTGTCGCTGTTTTTAAAGTTATTGTAAAGTATCTGCGGGAATAAGCCTGAGTTCTGAGTTGAGTAACTTCGCACCGTTAAACCGGAAAACTATCAACTGTAAAAAATATCTCAAGTTTGTTATAATATTGCTCGAAAAAAGTGTGGGATAGAAAAAGGAGTTGTCCAATTAAGTTCTGCCAATCAGAAGCAAAAGTCCAACACTTCCCACGCTTGAAGATGTCAAAACAATTCAACTGAGTTGGCATCCACTCTCTGATGAAAGCATCCCGAGAGAAGCCTTCAGCATTTGCCTAAGAGGTTCTATATTGAAACCAATTTTCAATCATGATTTGGAGCTATGAAAGATTTAGAGTAAAACAGAAATAAGGGATTGAGATTCAGTTGTACTCTGACAGCATCTAGTCAAGAGCTAAAAACTCTAAGTTATTGGTCAGAGTCAAGAGACAGGGATTACACATCGCCAATAGACTCAATAGACATAGCGCTGATCGTCGGTTGATTTAGCGTTAAAGTTCCAAAGTTCTTTTAAAAGGCTACATTTGCACCAAATGCCTGAGTTTCAAGTTCATCATTAACTTGGTATAGACATCCTAATGTACAACAGCAAATTTTTATTGAAAGACAGTTCAATTAAACAGTGGCTTCCCATCACGATTGTTATGGGATTAGCGATTGTGCTGCGTTTGTATCAACTCGGTACCGAGAGTGTACTGTATGATGAAATGCTCAGTATCCGGGATTCCGAAAATTTTCAACTCAGCTTTCCCTACAATCGTCCTCTGTTCTATATGCTGCTCAAGTTTTGGATGCAGTTGGGAAGCAGTGACGCTTGGCTGAGGTCAATGTCTGTTGTGTTTGCGCTGGGTGCAATTTGGTTGACCTATCGGCTGGGCTGTCGGGTAGTGGGTCAAGCTACAGGAGTAATTGCTGCCTTAATCATGGCATTATCGCCCCTATTTCTCAACCACGCTCAAGAAATTCGGATGTATGGTCTGATTACCTTCTTGAGTGTCGCGGGAACTTTAGCCCTGTGTCATTTCCTAGAACGTCCAACTTATCTGGCTTTGGGTCTGTGGGTCGTGGCACGAATTGGTTTGCTACTCAGTAATGCCAATAATGTCTTGATTTTATTACCCGATACGATTTTATTAGCTTGGCAATACCGCAAACAACTTCATTGGTTTTTGGTGTCGGCTTTTAGCATGGTGTTGATTTGTCTTGCGTTTTTACCTGTGGTGTTGTCGATGACTGCCGGAGGTGAATATGGCGAGTATATGGAAGAAACCGTTGCTGAGTATTCTAAGCCGGGTTTAGTTTTAGTTCTGGGTGAACTGACCCAAATGACGGTTTATTGGCCGATGAGACATTTGCTCAAGTCGAATGAAATTGTACTGGAAAACAACGAGCTGGGCGACACTTCCCTCTTGGGCAATCTATTCTCGACTCAAACTTTGACACTTCTGTTTTATGCAGGTTTTACCTTGGTGTTAATTGGGGTGATGGGTGTGGCATTGTACTCTTTGTTTGCCGACCCACAACGTTCGGAAAAATTGCGTTGGGTAGCGGCCTGGGGATTCTTACCGATTGCCTGTACACTGATTATTTCCTACATTTCCAATCCGATTTGGAAGCCCCGTTACTTGCTATTTGTTGATCCGTATCTCCTGATTCTCTTAGCAACAGGTTTTGTCATCATTTGGCATTGGCGACGATTTTTAGGTATCGTTGTAGCAGTTGCCTATTTTGTCGCTGTGGGCGGAGGGGTGTCAGCTTACTATACAACCCTGTATCGTACAGATTGGAAAGGGGCAATTGAACTAATCACAACCAATCAGCAGCCTAAAGATGTGATTATGGTTTACGCTCCGCCTGTAGGTTACGACTATGCTTTTGAACGTTACTATCAGGGTTCACAACCTGTCTACCGTGTTGGGCCGAAAGATCAAATTCCCCAATTCCAAGCCGATCAAAAGGCTTTTCTGGTGCAACAAGGCGAGGGTGAATCTTCCTCAACTCCTAATCGCCTTTGGTTATTATGTTGGTCTTATTGCAAACAAACGGCCGAAATGGATCAATTAACCCAGATTTTGCTCGGAGAATCGTTTGAGGTCAAAGATAGTCAAGTGTTCAAAAGTATAGAAGCATCTTGGGTTGGTGTATCTCTAAGAACACTGAATTCTGTTCAAACAACCTCGACTCAATCTAGCGAGGAAAATCGTTCTCGTAATATCTCCTAGAGTTACACTCGTAAATAAGGCGTTGCTTGAGAATTTCATTATTTCTCAACTTCTCCATACAAAATCACAGACTGTTTCAGTTCGCATCAACTCACGGCTTGATTGAATACAGATCAGCCGCTTTTTATAGACAGAGTTTAACTCAATTATGAATGTAGAATTCTGAATAATGAAAGGGAAAAAAATTATGAATGTAGAATTGCCGAACTTGTCTGTTCACTTGAATTCAATTCAAGTACCACAGCCGGTGCCCAATCGCGTTCAGAAGCGCGAGATTGATTGAGGCAAGGATAGAGATCTCTGTTCTCCTCTCGATTCTCCAATTTTCAGAATTGATAATTGATCACTGATCATTCGTTGGATTTCCCCTAAACTTTCAGGTCATCAATTTGTAATTGATAATTCATAATTTATAATTCTGTTGAACACCTAAACCTCAACCCGTCATTGATTGCTGAAGTAACAACTTATGGATAGTTTACCCACCTCCGTAGAGCCATTCTCCTCTCACCCTCTCTCCCCAGAAACTCTCGAAACCCCTCAAATTTCTATTGTTGTGCCGATTTACAATGAGGTTGAGAGTCTTCCTAGACTAATTGAGGCTATTCAAAACAGCTTAGATCCAACCGGTTTAACCTATGAATTGATTTGTGTTGATGATGGTTCCCGAGATGGATCAACCGATCTTCTCCGAAAACTCGCCGCGACTAATCCCATTTTGAAAGCGGTGATTCTTCGACGCAACTATGGACAAACTCCGGCGATGTCGGCTGGATTTAATCATTCTCGGGGTGAGGTGATTGTTACCCTCGATGGGGACTTGCAAAATGATCCGGCAGATATTCCCATGCTGCTAGATAAACTCAATGAAGGCTACGATGTGGTGAGTGGCTGGCGTAAAAACAGACAGGATAAGGCTTTAACGCGATTACTTCCGTCAAAAATTGCCAACTTGATCATTGGACGGATGACAGATGTCAAACTTCATGACTATGGATGTTCTTTGAAAGCTTACCGGGCTGAGGTGGCGGCCGATCTCAAACTCTATGGAGAGTTACACCGATTTTTACCCGCTTTAGCCGTCATTGAAGGGGCGAGAATTACAGAAATACCTGTGCGTCATCATGCTCGTCAGTTCGGTCACAGCAAGTATGGCTTGGATCGTACCTTCCGAGTTGTGATGGATTTGTTAACGATTTCTTTTATGAAAAAGTTCCTGACTCGGCCCATGCACGTCTTTGGGTTACTGGGTATGCTTTCGCTGTTAATTGGGGTTCTTTCTGGAATGTACTTGACGTTCCTCAAATACGGTTTAGGTCAGAGTATTGGTGATCGTCCTCTGTTGATCCTCGCTGTTTTACTCACTCTAACGGGTATTCAACTGTTCAGCTTTGGCCTCTTAGCTGAGGTGTTGATGCGAACTTACCACGAGTCTCAAAATCGACCTATTTATCGAGTTCGAGAAGTAGTGACGACAAAAAACTCCAAATCTCAGCATCTCACCCCGCGTTCTTAGCTGAGGATCAAGGCTTAAGGATCTAAGTCTGAAGTAATGGGAAAGATTTTACAAGCCATATTACGAGGTGGAACTTGATCAGAGTGTTCAGATTGTTTCGATGAGTCTGAACACTCTCCTGCTTCTTGGGAAGGAGCAATACATACTCCAACTTGTCCTATACCTGCCATCAGGGTGCTGACTCGCTGCAAAATGATCCCGATCTCTTGAACCAATTGTTCTGCAATTAGGCGAGAAGGAGCAATGATCATAAAGGTCATAACTCCAGTTGGACTCGGAACCATACCATAACTACATTCTCCGAGTCGGCTTTGGGTCGCGAGGTTCAAAGAGTCGTGAAAACGATTGACTAAAGCTTGATAGAATGATTCGTTGAGAGCGCGATTGTCGAAAATCGGTTGAGGTAGCATAGTAAGTCCTTTATACAGTAAGTCCTCTGTTGCAGCTCCTTCGCTAGGCTCAGGGACAAGGTTTTCAGCTTTTACTTTTTTTACTTTAACATTTATTAACAAATTAGAGAAACCCATTATTGAACATTCTGTAATCATTCTGTAATCATTGGATCGGTCAATCCCCCAGTCAGTCGCCTATTGCACT
This sequence comes from Lyngbya sp. PCC 8106, assembly GCF_000169095.1. Lineage (GTDB taxonomy): Bacteria > Cyanobacteriota > Cyanobacteriia > Cyanobacteriales > Microcoleaceae > Capilliphycus. Next base: position 93,858 of record NZ_AAVU01000001.1, on the reverse strand, counting down.
GCAAAATTAAATAAACTGATGGTTTTGATTAGATTAAACTCATTTTCCTGATTCTTCTAGAATAGATCCGCAAGCACTCGTTGAACTCAAATTTGAGGGATGGGGAAATCGGGAAAGTAATCTGTTCAAATTGGACTGTATAACAGTTGATTGGGATCGTCAAATCTATTTCATTGACAGAACGGACAAATCCTGAAAAGCTAATCCTAATAGCCGTTCTTTTGGCGAACGCAACTTGAAACAGTCGTCTTCTTACTGGCAACTTCTCCCCTTTTTCCGCCCCCACTGGCAAACGATCGCCAAAGCTTTAGCCTGTACACTTGGTTTTACGGCATTTTGGCCGTTGCTGGCTTGGCTGGTTGGTGAAATTGCTGGTTATATTGGCCAGGGTGATGTAAATGCGATCGGCCAATTTGCAGGTTTAGCGGCAATTATTTTTCTGATTCGCGGTACGGTTCAATATGGTCAAGATACGTTAATGGCTTCAGCGGCGTTAGCGATCGCCCTGGATCTCAGAAAACAGGTTTATACCCATCTCCATCAACTCAGTGTCGGTTATTTTGAAACCGCAAAAACTGGCGATCTTTCCTACCGTCTCACTGAAGAAATTGATCGGGTTGGTGAAGTGATTTATAAATTCTTTCATCAGTTTACCCCCTGCATTTTACAGCTTATTGTGGTGTTGGGGTACATGATTTATATTAACTGGCAACTCACTCTCGGTACTTTAATTATTGCTCCGTTAATGGCGGTTTTAATTGGGTGGTTTGGGGAAAAGTTGCTAACTTTTAGTCGCCATAGTCAAACTCGCACTTCTAACCTCGCTTCACTCTTAACTGAAGTTTTCAATGGGATTCGTTTAGTACAAGCTTTTTCCGCTCAAGACTACGAAATTTCTCGTTTTACACTGGAATCAGAATACAACCGACGCGCCAAATTTAGGGCTGAACAAATTAAAGCGATTCAGTTTGTGGTGGTTGGTTTTTTAGAAGCAATGAGTATTGTGTTTTTGTTCTTGTTGGGAGGGTGGCAAATCTCCCAAAATAACTTAACTGGAACTGAATTTATTAGTTATGTGACGGCTGTTGCTTTATTAATAGATCCGATTGCGTTAACGACCAGTAATTATAGTGAATTTAAACAAGGAGAAGCCTCGTGTGATCGCCTCTTTGAACTTTTAGCCATTCAGTCCACAGTCAGAGAAAGATCAGACGCGACTATACTTCCAGTTGTTAAAGGAAAAGTAGAATATCAAAATATTAACTTTGCTTATATCTCTGAAAAACCGATCTTAAACAACCTCAATTTAACGGTTCAACCCGGAGAAATGGTGGCGTTAGTCGGGGCTTCTGGGGCTGGAAAAACAACGTTAGTGAACTTACTCCCTCGATTTTATGATCCCCAAGCAGGTCAAGTTTTAATTGATGGTGTCAATATTCGAGAAGTGACTCTGAGTAGTCTAAGAAAACAAATTGGTATTGTTCCCCAAGAGGTGATTTTATTCTCAGGAACGATTGCTCAAAATATTGCTTTCGGTCAAATTTATTATGATTTAAAAGAGGTACAAACTGCCGCAGAAATCGCCAATGTACATCAGTTTATTTCTCAACTTCCAGATGAATATCAAACCTTAGTGGGGGAACGAGGAGTAAATTTATCAGGAGGACAAAGACAACGAATTGCAATTGCTCGGGCTGTATTATTAAACCCCAGAATTTTAATTTTAGATGAGGCAACTTCTGCTTTAGACTCAGAATCAGAGGCTTTAGTTCAAGAAGCATTAGAACGATTAATGAATAATAAAACTGTATTTGTTATTGCTCATCGTTTGGCAACAGTACGACGGGCAAATCGTATTTTAGTGATCGAAGGAGGTAAAATTGTGGAGACAGGAACCCACAATCAGTTATTAGAAAAAGGGGAACGATATGCTCGCTATTATGCTCAACAATTTAGTTAAATATTTGTTTTTATTTTCCTAACTTAAATGAAAATTTTAATCAGTACAGGTGAAGTGTCGGGTGATTTGCAAGGGGCGATGTTAATTGAAAGCCTTTATCGTCAAGCCGCCAATTTAGGTCTAGAATTAGAAATTATGGCTTTAGGCGGAACTCGGATGGAAAAAGCCGGAGCAAAATTGTTAGGAAATACAGCGAGTATTGGTTCAGTGGGAATTTTAGAATCTTTGCCTTATATATTTCCCAGTCTCAAAATTCAGCGACAAATTCAGAACTCTTTACAACAAAATCAGCCTGATTTAGTGGTATTAATTGACTACATGGGGCCGAATATTAATCTTGGCAATTATATCCGTCGTCATTTTTCTGAAATTCCGATTATTTACTACATCGCTCCCCAAGAATGGGTGTGGTCTTTGGGGTCTAAAAATACGGCTGAAATTGTCAAAATTACAAACCGACTGTTAGCGATATTTCCCGAAGAAGCCCGTTATTTTCAAGAAAAAGGGGCAAATGTAACTTGGGTGGGTCATCCCTTAATTGATCGGATGCAAACCGCTCCTAGTCGAGAAGAAGCCAGAACAATCTTAGGAATTCCACCCGATGAAATAGCGATCGCATTATTACCTGCTTCCCGTTGGCAAGAAATTAAGTATTTAATGCCTGTCATGTTTGAGGCGGCAAAAATTATTCAGTCTAAATTGCCTCAAGTTCGGTTTTGGATTCCTCTCTCATTATCAGAATACCAAGATTCCATTGAAAAGTCAATTCAAAAATACGGTTTAAATGCTAAATTAGTCCCGACTGACATTGATCCAAATCAGACTTTAAATGTTTTAGCCAGTGCAGATTTAGCGCTTACAAAATCAGGAACGGTTAACTTAGAGATTGCGTTATTAAATGTTCCGCAAGTTGTCATTTATCGCGTCAGTCGGGTGACTGCTTGGATCGCTCGACATCTCTTGAAATTTTCGATTCCGTTTATGTCACCCCCGAATTTAGTTCAAATGAAATCTATTGTTCCTGAATTACTACAAGAAGAAGCTACACCGTCAAGGATTGTATTAGAAGTTATGGAACTTTTAAATAATCCTCAACGTCGCCAACAAATGCAAGCAGACTATCAAGAAATGCGACAATCTTTAGGAGAAATAGGAGTGTGTGCTCGGGCTGCATCTGAAATCATAAACTGTGTATTTTTAGAACAATAATGGTTTTTTATCCTCTTGATTGAAATCTGTATTGAGGGATATCAAACACTAGGGGGAATCGTTTTTAAGAGCAATAACCTTCACCTCTAATTAAAAATTTTAACACTGATCTTTTCGTGATCGAATTGGATTATACTACTGCAAGTCTGCGATCGCCTGTTGTTTTTACTCCTAAAAGTAAAACTGAAAATTGAATTCAGATTTTTCTTCCGGTAAGACTCGACATCACCTCGAAGTAGACAGAAAGTTTAGCGATCACATCTGTTGAACAAACCAACGCTCTTGCATCCTCAACTCTAAAAAACCTTAACTTATGAGAACTCTAGCGACTATTCTTTTATTGCTGATCTTGTCGTTTACAACTCCAGCTTTAGCCGATCAAACTCAAATTCGTAACTATAGTAAAGCCCAAGATTTATTTTGGGGAGAACTCTATTCAAAAGGCGGAGAAGAACTGTATTGTGGGGAAAAATTCACCCCTGGCGATCGCTCTTTTAATATTGAACACGTTTATCCTGCCTCTTGGATGAAAGAAGCCGCAGGGTGTGCGGGAACGTCTCGCAAAAAATGTCGAAAAGTGAGCGATCGCTTTAATCGGATGGAAGCAGATTTACATAATCTCTATCCGTCTTTAAGCTATTATAACAGCAAACGATCCAGTTATAGCTTTGCTATTATCCCTGGAAATTCAATCATTCAAGATTGTGATTTTGAACTGAATGGGAAACAAGAATTAGTTGAACCTCGCCCAGTCTCCCGTGGAAATATTGCTCGTTCTATCTTTTATATGAACAAAGAATATGGGGCTAAAATTGCGCCTCCTGGTGGTGACGATCAACTGAAAGACTTATTAACGGCTTGGCATTGTGCTGACCCGGTAGATGAAGCGGAACGACTTCGTAATGATCGCATCGAAAAACTCCAAGGAAATCGAAATCCTTTCATCGATAATTCCGATTTAATTTCTTGTTATAATCTCAAAAAATTACCGGAAGACTAATATAAAAGCAACTTAGAGATGCGTTATAGCGTGTCTCTAAAAGCAACATTTAATCAAAATAAAATAATGAACTCCGAAAATAAAGAACAACCTTTTAATCTTCTAACTCCCGATGAAATCTGGTTAGATATTAAAAATCATTGGGCAGAAAACTGTCTGAAAGAGTTAGGATATTCAGGTTTATTTAATGGTTATCCTGATGGCAAGTTTAAACCCGATAATTTAATGACTCGGGCGGAATTTGCAGCCGCTTTAAAAAGAGCATTTCCTGATACTCCATCCAAACGAAAGGCGATCAATTTTTCCGATGTTTCCTCCAGTTTTTGGGGGTTTGAAGCTATCCGTTGGGCTTATGAACGGCGGTTTCTTTCGGGTTATCCGAGCGGAGTATTTAAGCCCCAAGAAAACATTCCCCGAGTGCAAGCATTAGTGGCGTTAGCCAGTGGGTTAAATTTATCAGCAAATCCTCAACTGATCAACTCTTTGAGTCAATTGTTTGAAGATTTTGCAGAGATTCCAAATTATGCAAATTCTGGCGTTGCAGCAACTTTAGAACAGCGAATTATTGTTCGTGATCCTAATAGGAGTCTAAAAAAACTTACCCCCAATCAACCCGCAACAAGAGCGGAAACTGCTGTTTTTATTGCTCAATCTCGTTTACAACCGGGACAAATAGATCGAGTCGATTCTTTCTTGATTACTGAACCGCTAATTTCTCCTGATTTTCCTCCAGCTAACCCCTGGAAAAACAATAAATTTGCTCGGAAATTATCTCAATCTGCAACCGCAATTAAATGGAGTTATAACGAACAAGTTCTAGGAAGTTATCAGCCTCAAACTGGAATCACACTTTGGGATGTTAAAACAGGAAATTCTTTAGAGACAATTGCAGAGGAAAATAATCAAATTTATCTGAGTTTTGCCCTCAATAACACAGCAGAAGTTATCGCATTCTATGTTTATGACACCGAGAAAAAAGAACTCAGCATTAAACTTTTAAATCGAACGAGTAAAGTTATTCAAACCTTTGAAAAAAACCAATTTTTGGATTATTTTGTTTTAGACGAAAACTTTTTGACTCTAATAGAATTTAGCCAAAATGGAGAGATTTTAGCAACTTTTGCCGGAAGTATTGATCCTCAAAACTCTGATTATGGAGACATTCAACTTTGGAATATTCAGCAGGGTAAAACAATTCAAACTTTAACAATTTCTCCGAGATTATCGCAATTGGTGTTTAGTCACGACAATCAAAAATTCGCAACTTATAACACTCAAGGAGAAGTTAAAGTTTGGAATATTAGCACAGGTGAATTACTGTATACATTGAATGAGGAAAAAACTGTTGATAATATTACATTTAGTATAGATAGTCAATTTTTACTGAGTGTAGTTTTAGATTTTACTGGTGGTTTTCCCATTTCTACTAATGTTCGAGTTTGGGATATGTCAACGGCAATGTTACTATTTAACTTTGACTTACCTGTAGATCGAACCAGTGAAAACAGAACTCTTTCTGGCGATGGAAGAACTTACTATGCTAGTGGTACAGTCGCAGGGGCTAACTTTTTTTATGTCGGAAACAATGATACTTTTGATTTGGTTTTCCCACCTAATATTTCTCCTCTGACAATTTATAATGCTAAACAGAGTTTATTTAGCCCACAGGGGAATTTATTTGCTATGGCGACTTCTGAGGGAGTGTTTATCTGGAATTCATCTTATTAAGATCCTCATCAAAAACCGGGTTTGTTTCCAGTAGGGTGCATCAAATTTGGGAAATTTGTTGGCAAGATAACCAAATAATGGTTTGATGCACCCTACCCATTTATTATTAACTTCGTCGGCTGCATCAAATTTGGGAAATTTGTTGGCAAGATAACCAAATAATGGTTTGATGCACCCTACCCATTTATTATTAACTTCGTCGGCTGCATCAAATTTGGGAAATTTGTTGGCAAGATAACCAAATAATGGTTTGATGCACCCTACCCATTTATTATTAACTTCGTCGGCTGCATCAAATTCGGGAAATTTGTTGGCAAGATAACCAAATAATGGTTTGATGCACCCTACCCATTTATTATTAACTTCGTCGGCTGCATCAAATTCGGGAAATTTGTTGGCAAGATAACCAAATAATGGTTTGATGCACCCTACCCATTTATTATTAACTTCGTCGGGTGCGCCAAATTCAAATAATTTGATGGGAGAAATAAAAAATAATGGTTTGATGTACCCTACATATTTATTATTAACTTCGTCGGGTGCGCCAAATTCAAATAATTTGATGGGAGAAATAAAAAATAATGGTTTGATGTACCCTACCCATTTTCAAGAATATGTTTTAACCTTTTCTAATAGTGCTATAATACCCAATCATGTCTGAATCTCAAAACTCTCATCCTCAAGCTTTATCCCCAACTTTAACTGCTTTACAAGGTTTAATTGATGTTGTCGCCCAGTTGCGATCGCCGGATGGGGGTTGTCCTTGGGATCTCGCCCAAACGCCTCAAACCTTGACTCCTTATGTCATTGAAGAAGCCTATGAAGTGGTGGATGCTATCCGCAGTGGTGATGTAGAAGCGATCGCGGAGGAGTTAGGAGATTTATTGCTTCAGGTGGTTTTACAAGCCCAAATTGCTAGCGAGTCTCAACAATTTTCGCTTGAAGATGTCGCCAATTGCATTACCGAAAAGTTGATTCGTCGTCATCCTCATGTATTCGCAGAAGTTGAGGTAGAAACAGTCGAAGAAGTTCACGAAAATTGGGAAAAAATTAAAGCGGTAGAAAAGGGAGAAAACCCAGAAACTCAACTGTTATCGTCTAAACTGAGTCGGTATGCGCGTCAACTTCCACCGTTGATGGGGGCGATGAAAATCTCTCAAAAAGCGGCATCTGTAGGGTTTGAGTGGGATAATATTGAGGGGGTTTGGGAGAAGTTTCGCGAAGAATTAGCTGAGTTTAAACACGCTCTTTTGTATGAGGAAAAAGCTAACCAACAAGCGGAACTAGGAGATATTTTATTTACTTTGGTGAATTTAGCGCGATGGTCTGAACTTGATCCTGAAGCTGCGTTACAAGGTACGAATCAGCGATTTATTCAGCGATTTTCTTTACTGGAACAAGCTTGTAATCGTCCTTTATCGGACTACACCTTAGAAGAATTAGAAGCCCTTTGGCAAGCCGCTAAAGCTCAACTGGCAAAATAACGACCCATTTTATCTTTCTAGCTACAGCTTAACACAAACCTTGAGTAGATTGCTAATTTAAGCGATAGAAACTTTGTGTTAACAATCTTAAAGTAAATAGATAAAAATGCTCAATATCGAGGACAATTGAGTTGGAAATTGAATTTTGATTTCCAGCCGTTTTGTTCTTGAGTTCTGTTCGGAGTTGAAATGGCGTTAGATAGTTCTTTTAATATCAGGGGAGAGAGATGAACAATGCTTCAAACCAAAGTTTATTCCATTGATCTAATCAAAGATGAAGCCCGTCAGCTTGTTTGTCAGGGCGTTGTTGGCTGTCATCAACCCATTTACACCCTTTGTCAATATATTTCAGCCCGAGACTGGGAATGCGTTGAGTGTGAATTAGAAGATCACGACTTTTTACTACGAGATCGGATTATTGACTTGATTGGCTCTGAGGATTGGCGGGAAGACTAACCCAATTTTATAACCACAAGATTTTATCTGTTTAGAGAAAAACAGTCAATAAAATTCTATCAATTTGTATAAGTTGAAATTATGTCTAACCCAGAGTTTTTGGGTTATTTTTTTTCTTTTATGAGAGAAAATTCTCAGCCTTAAAAATTGAGAGTTGTCATTAACTACTACACAGTATAGGTTTTGACAAGAGTTTGTAAATAAACTGAAAAATAGCTATCTAAAATCTCCATTTTCGGTCACAATGAAGATAAGTTATAAATGGATCTGTAGATTAGGCTACCAATTATCCGTTCAAATCTGAATTTATTCCTAAAAAATCTCCTTCCGATCAAACCCGCTCACAAACTCAGTTTATCGTTAGATGCACGGCTCAAATCTAGAAGTGAAAAATGGATACCGGGTATCTGTGTAATCTCACTTTGAGCAAAAGTTTACATTTTTAAAGATAGAGTTCAAGATCAATATCTAATATTAAGAGAGGAAAAAATCATGGCTTTTCAGAAAATTTTAGTCGCCTTAGACTGTTCAAGTTTAGAAGCAGCAACAGTTTTTCAAGAAGCTCTCAAACTCGCCAAAACAGAACGAAGTAAATTGATGTTATTTCATTGTATTTCTTGGGAAAACGAAGAAACAATCAATCCTTTAGTGGGAATTGGAGCATTAGGAAATATCAACTTACACAAAACCCTACAAAAGTTTTGTCAAGACAGTTGGAGCGAGGAAGTAGACAAAGTTCGTCACAGTTTACAAGCTTATCGGGATCAGGCAATCTCTCAAGGGGTTTCCGTAGAATACAAATATCAAGTCGGACATCCGAGTGCATCAATTTGTGAGCAAGCTGAACATTGGGGTGCAGATTTAGTGATGATCGGACGACGAAACCGCTTCAAATGGTCAGAATTTCTCTCACGGCGCGTCAGTAGTTATGTCTTGAATAACGCCTCTTGTTCTGTGTTTATGATTCACACCGGAATTCCTTGTCCTGAAAAACTATCAGTTTCAAACGCTCAAGCGATCTTTAATTAACTTTAAATTCAGACCCCTGATAATTAGACTAAAAAGCATTGATTAAATTGTGATTCCCCCACCAACAATGGTGACAATTTCTAAAATATCTCCCGCTTTCATCTCTGTGGTTTCCCAAAATTGTCGATGCAAAATTTCGCCGTTATATTCCACAGCTACCAAACGGGGATTTAACCCCATTTGCTCTAAAAAATTAGGTAATTTGGTGTGAGGAGAACAGGTTTTTACGTCTCCATTAACCTGAAGTTGTATTTGATCAGACATCGGAGTTGAACGGTTAACTTTATGAAGGATTAGGTAAAATATTGTAAGCCCGTAACGTTTGAACACGAGTGAGTTGAGACAGAAAATATTGCGTCACTAATGTTGGTTGTTCGGCTTGCATAATCGCTCTAACAACCGCAATTCGTTCTCCGCCAACAGACATCACATCATCAAAATTATTCATATCAATTCCCCCAATAGCAAACCAAGGAATTGTACAATTTTGAGCCGCATGACGCACATAGTCTAAGCCCGCAGCAGGTTTGTCCGCTTTCGTCGGGGTTGCATACACAGGCCCAACTCCAACATAATCCGCACCCTGTTCAACTGCCTTTTGCATTTCTTGGGGGTTCGTGGTTGAACGTCCAATAATTCGTTGCGGGCCGAGTAACTGACGAGCTAAACTAATCGGAATATCTTTTTGTCCGAGATGAACTCCATCGGCGTTAGAAGCGATCGCTAAATCGACGCGATCATTCATAATAAATAAAGCATTATACCGATGACAAAGTTCACAAAGTTTTTCAGCATTTTGAAGCCGAGTTTCATCATCGTTTTGTTTGTCTCGATATTGTATCAATTTCAGGCCACCTTGCAGAGCAGCTTCCACTATCGAGAACATTTTATCCGATGGAGAAGTCACTAAATACAAATAAGCATCATCAAGGAGTTGATACCGTTGATAAGCCAATAACCGACTTTCGAGAGTATAAACTCGATAGCGCATTTGCTTAAACGAGACACCCATATCGGGATGATAAATTTTGCCGTATTCTTCCAGTACCCGTAAAGCTTCTTCTACGCGGCAGAAATTCGCCTGTAATACGCTATCAATTCCATCGCGTTTTTCTTCTTGGGGATGAGTTAACTCCGTCCCTAAGTCACCGGGAGTATCTCTAGATAGACGCAATTTCATCGTATGCCAGTGAGCCAATTCTTGTCGTAACTGTTTGCACTCCTCCGCCAACTCCGCGCTATTGAGTCCAAAGCGACACCATTCTTCAATAATTCTCAATCCCTCACGAGCGCGATCTAAATTTGCGTCTAGAATGCGATAGAGGGCGGGCTGTACCCGTTTATCCCAACTTTGTTGATCGGCCATCAAACCCACCTCAATCTGTATTTACCTTACCCGATTACAAAAGAACCGCAGGCTACTATATCAGATTTTTGGAGAGTACATACCTTAAAAATTCTTAACGATATAAAATGACCGAAGCTTTTAAAGCGTCCCATAATAGGGCATACTTGACTCGGGAATCGAGTCATACGCAAGCACCGCCCTTTCAAGGCTGTGAACGGATGACGCAATTCCAATTTTTCGTTAAATTTTGCAATTCTACAACAGTTTGTCGGAGTACCGCCGTGAGTTCAGCATCCCACCGCAACTGTGAATTTACCTCACACAATCTCAATCTCAAGCTTGATCATCAAAAGTTGAGCTTGACTAAACGTTCTAAACTTCATCGCTCTAATCTCAACTATGAGTCTACTCATCGGCGATGGAGTTCTCGATTTCAAAGACTCTCGCTTTTGCTCGTTGCTCTAACCGGTTTTCACCTGGGTATAGCTCCTACAGAGACATTAGCAGAACCGTTGCTCACCCAACAAGTGGCTCAAACCCCCCAGTCTCCCAATACTCCCAGTAATATTATTTACGTGAGTGCTTCAGTCGGAGATGATAGCGGGGACGGTTCCCAACAGTCTCCCTTGAGAACCATTACTCAAGCGCTCAACCTGGCTCAACCCAATACCGCCATTATCCTCGCACCGGGAACCTACAGCGCCCAAACAGGCGAACAGTTTCCCCTGATGCTGCGACCCAATATCACCGTTCAAGGAAACCCCAACACTCGCGGAGAAGGGATTATCATCTCGGGTGGCGGTTTCTATACCAGTCGCACCTTTGCCAAACAAGACATTGCGGTTCTCGGTGCCAACGGGGCAAGAATTAGCGGGGTGACAGTCACAAATCCCAATCCTAGAGGGTATGGATTATGGGTGGAATCGACTTCGATGATTGTCTCCAACAACACGTTTACAGGGAATACCCATGATGGGATTTCCATTGTCGGGACAGCGGCGCCTTTAATTCAAGAAAATAATTTTAGCGCCAATGGTGCCAATGGAATTACAGTGTTTGGTTCCTCTCGCCCTGAAATTCGCAATAATGAATTTCAAAATACTGGGTTTGGAATTAATATCTCCCAAAATGCCGCTCCGTTTATTGCCGGAAATCGGATTATTTTTAATAAAGATGGTGTAGTTATCCAAGCCAACGCCCGTCCGATTTTAAGAGATAATTATATCGAACGCAACGAACGAGATGGAATTGTGGCGATCGCCACCGCCTTACCCGACTTAGGAACAACGAGCGAACCGGGTCAAAATGTGATTCGCAGTAATGGCCGTTATGACATCAACAACGGGACTAAAACCCAAGTTATTCAAGCCTACGGAAATCAACTGACCCTCGCCAATACCACAGGTTCAGTTCAAGTTAGCGGTAACTATACCGCCCCAGATGCGCCCTCTCCCATCGCCCAACAACTCCTCGCTAGCCGCATTAGTGACGACTCTGCTGACCGTTCAACCGCTTCTAATAACCCCTCTGCCATTTCTCCGATTAATACCAGCGCCGCCTTACCTGTTTTTGTCCCAGAACCATCCACTTCTCGCCCTTCCACCCGCAATCGTCGTCGTTCCGCAGAAACCCCTCGCCCCGTGTCTATTGCGGTTCCCCCTCCAGAAACTCAACCGATTTCGACACCGCCCCCCGTTACTCGTCGGTCAAATCCCTCTCCCAACAAACCCCTAATACTTTCCAACCTCTCCTCAAGCCCCACCAATGAGTCTACCGCCATTCCCATCACGGTTCCGCCCCCTGAAAACGGACGAGTGTTGAATCCCTATCCCGCCCAAAATACATCCCCACAGGCGTTCAGCACGGGTGTATTACCTGTTCCGGGTTCTGGCATTCCGATTAGCGGTGAGGGGTATCTTCCCACCGGGTTGAATACTGGGCCTTCTGCGAGTCCGGCGACCCGTCAGTTGACTCCTCTGAGAACAGCTTTGAGAGGAAGTTTACAGTATCGGGTTGTGATTGAGAACAATAGTGAACGGGTTTATCGACAGGTGAGAAGGGTAGTTCCCGATGCGTTTCGGACAGTGGTTGGAGGACGTTCAATTATTCAAGCTGGTGCTTTTCAAAGTCGTTATAAAGCCGACGAAGTGATACAATTGCTCAATCGAAATGGAGTTCGAGCTAAACTTGAATCCTACAACTAAGTCTGTTGTTATTCTGAGCAACGCGAAGAATCTAGAGGTCTTTTGATCGAGTTGACTTAAAATTAATCTATTCTCAATTAATAAAACTCTCGGGTGTCTTTTTACTTTTTTTCTAACCTATGAATGTCAAAATAAAACCAGACTGGGCGGGGGGCGATGTGTTATCTCGATTGGTGAATGTGTTGATTAAAACTCCACCCATTTACAGCGTAATGAAACATCAAGCCCGACAGGTTTTAATTAAAACAGCCGAAAAAAATGGCATTCCCTGGCGAAAACATTATCAACAATTAGCAGCCTCTGAAGTTAAAAATATATTCTCAGAAATCAACAATCAAAATATTATTTATCCCGACTACTATCAAAAACCTTTTCATGCTTACGAAGCCGGAAACTTATGTTGGAAAGCCGCATTTGAAGCCGAGTCTGCAACGTATTCAATGGGGTTGAGAGTTTGGAAAAATGAACAGATTACTTGGGAAACCGCCCACGAGAGATTACGTTTTAGTTTTCATCAAGTTCTCCAAGACTATCTCCCCAAATCGGTTAATCATGTCTTGGATATTGGCTGTTCAGTCGGAGTTTCTACCCGCAGTTTACATCATTATCTACAACAAAATTCTCACCCCAACGTTCAGACTATCGGTTTAGATTTATCACCTTATATGTTAGCCGTCGCCAAACACCAAGATACTCAAGCGGAAATAAGATGGAAACACGCCAACGCTGAAAATACAGGTTTCCCCGATAATTCCTTTGATGTCGTTACCCTCCAATTTCTCATCCATGAACTTCCCCGTCAAGCTACACGAAATATCTTTCAAGAAGTCTTGAGAATTCTTCGCCCTGGTGGATGTTTAGCCCTCGTTGATAATAATCCCAAATCTCCCGTTATTCAGAATTTACCGCCTGTGTTGTTTACCCTAATGAAAAGTACCGAACCTTGGAGTGATGATTATTATACCTTTGAGGTAGAAGCCGCTTTAAAAGACATCGGTTTTGAGTATAAAACGACTGTTGCGAGTGATCCCCGTCATCGTACAATCATTGGGATTAAACCCTAAAAGTCAAAGTTAGCCTTGACGTTTCTTGTCGCCTTGAGTTCTCAAAAATTCACCAATAAAAGCCACAAATCCCGAACCGATAATTAAAATAACACTCAAGGCATTAATATCCGGTTTAACACCCGTTCTAATGCGGCTAAAAATCTCCATCGGTAACGTTGTGGCGCCACTTCCCGCCGTAAAACTCGCAATTAAAAAGTCATCCATACTCAGCACAAAAGCTAGCAAACAACCCGATAAAATTCCAGGCATTAATTCCGGTAATAAAACCTGAATAAACGCTTCCACCGGAGTCGCCCCTAAATCTAAAGCTGCTTCTTCTAAATGAGGATTGAGATCCGCTAAACGAGTCGAAACCACTAACGCCACATAAGCCAAACAAAAGACGATATGAGCCGAAACAATAGTCCAAATACTTAAAGGAATTGCCACCGCCGCCAAAAAAACTAATGTAGAAACAGCGATCGCAATATCAGGAACAATTAACGGTAAATAGGAAACCCCTTGATATAAACTTTTTCCTCGAAATCGAAACCGAGCCAATCCCACCGCCATTAAAGTCCCAATCACTGCCGATACTCCCACCGCAGAAAATGCCACAATTACACTATTTTGTAGCGCCGATAAAATGCGAGTATCTTGAAACAGTTTAGTATACCATTCTAATGTAAATCCCTGCCATCCCGCACTATACCGAGATTTATTAAAGCTATAAAACGTTAAAACAAAAATCGGCAGGTACATATAAAAAAACATCAATCCCACAAAAATGACCTGCCAAGAAACCTTTAATTTCGGTTTGGTGTCTCTCATTTCTATTGGAATATCCTCATTTTGATGTGATTGTTTTAAATCTTGTTGCATGAGAAAATTATTAAGTTAGATCAAGTCTGGCAATCGCCCATCGGAAAAGTTCAGAAGTAATTCCTCCCCATCTCCCCATCTCCCCATCTCGGCATCTCCCCATCTGGCGATCTCCCCATCTCCCCATCTCCCCATCTCCCCATCTCCCCATCTCCCCATCTCCCTACTTCGATGGTCTACCCTCCCCATATTTCAACAGCAGTGCGATCGCAATACTCACCCCCATAATTAACACCATACTTAACGCCGAACCAAAGCCCCAATTTTGAGTCGCTCCCAAAAATTGATTGTAAATTAACCGAGAAACCGTCATACTCGAAGCACCACCCAACAGTTCTGGATCGACAAAATCTCCTAAAGCACTAATAAACACCAATAACGATCCCGCCGCAATACCCGCCCGAGATTGGGGTACAGTCACCTTCCAAAACGTTTCCGTTGGTTTTGCCCCTAAATCAGCAGAAGCCTCCAATAAACGCCGATCTAGCTTTTCTAACGCCGCATAAAGAACCGTGACAATATAAGGCAAATAACTATAAGCCATCCCAATTAAAACAGCCGGAGTTCGGTTGAGCAACTCCAACGCAGGTAAACCTAAAAAGCCTAAAAACGAGTTTAATACACCTGTGGGTCGTAAAATGGTAATCCAGGCATAGGTTCGCAATAGAGAAGAAGTCCACAAGGGTAAAACAAACCCCAACAGCAGCAAATTTCGCCAACGAGCCGGAGCATTAATCGCGATCCAGTAGGCAACCGGAAACCCCAAGATTAAACAGAAAACCGTCGTTCCTGAAGCATAAAATAGCGATCGCCCAATCACTTGTAAATTAACTGGATCAAAAACTCGTAAATAGTTAGCAATTCCATCGGGAATTACCACATCACCGGGTCGAATATTCTCAACTAAACTGAGTTGAAAAATCACTAACGTCGGGAGAACGAGCAACAGCAATAGCCACAACCCCGCAGGCCCCAACAACACCAACGGGCCGAGTAGATCCCCTGCTTTTTGTTTTAAACCTGTTTTGGGGGTCGGATGAGGAAGATTTGACGGATTTTTACTCGATACAGCCATGTTGATTAAGCACTGGTAAGTTTTGTCCAATAGCGATCATAAATTTCACTCACCTCTGCTGAAATAGGAGCTAAAGATTCACTTCTTTCAATCACAGACTCAGGCGGAAACAGGGTGGGATCATCTCGCAAACTTTTCGGAAGTTTTCTAAAAGCCAGTTGGGAAGGAGTTGCAAAACTGAGGCGTTCGACAACTTGAGCCGCAATTTCGGGCTGAAGCATAAAATTCATCCACTGATAAGCCCCATCTGGGTTGGGTGCCGATTTGGGAATCACCAAAGTATCTGTCCACAGCGATGATCCACTTTTAGGAGTAATGTACCTCAAATCTTCGTTTTCCGGCATAATTTCCGCCGCATCTGCTGAATAACACATCGCCATCAACAAATCCCCGACAATAATCTGAGGACGCCAAGCATCTGTGGTAAACGAAGCAATTGCAGGTTGGAGTTCAGCCAGTTTTTCATAGGCTTGGCGAATTTGTTGAGGATCAGTCGAGTTGTAGGAATAGCCCAACATTCGCAACGTCGCACCCATCACCTCACGAACATCATTGAGAAGGGTAAATCGCTTGGAGATTTCGCGTTGATGTTCCCACAGATATTTCCAGTCTTGAGGAACGTCTTTGAGTAGACGACTGTTGTAAATTAATCCCGTTGTTCCCCAACTGATGGGGACGCTGTAGCGGTTGGCGGGATCATAAACTGGATTTTGGAACATCGGGAACAGATCTTCCAAACCCACAATCAGCGAGTGATCCAACTCCGTGAGAAAGCCTAGATTTGCCATCTTCTGAACCATATAGTCAGAAGGATAGATAATACTATAAGCTCCTGCTCCCCCGGCTTGAATACGAGCAAGCATTGATTCGTTGGAGTCAAACACATCTGCGACCACTTTTAACCCCGTTTCTTGGGTAAAGCGATCCAGTAAATCGCGATCGGTGTAACCCGTCCAAGTATAGATATAAAGGGTATCTGAGTCTACTCTGGTGTTGGGTGTGGTTTTGACCTCAGCCAGAGTCCAACCGCAGCTAGAAAGGGTAGAAGCCGCAGCAGTCACAAGTGTAGTCTGAAGAAATTGACGTCGGGTAAGAACCGCCCTGATCATATTGGGTAATGGTCTGATGGTTGGAGCTACTGTCTCAGCACAGTTCGAGTCGAACGCATTGAAACTAACAGATTTTATTTTCTCACAAACGACTGTTGCTCAAGAGCAGGTGAACTCAGCCAAGTCGGATTTTAGTTTTGTTGACTCAAAGCTAAACAGTCTGTTGGCTTCCAGCAAACATATACGGTTGTCTCCCCATCGGTGATCGCTTCATTGGTTTTGGACTGTTGAACGGTTAGTTGTTCACCGGAGACTAATTGTACAATGTATTGTAGGTGAGTTCCTAAATACATGGTGTTCATCACTCGTCCTTCAAAACAGTTCACCGCACCGCTAACCGGATAGGAATTTAAAGAAATTTTTTCGGGTCTTACACTAACAACAACTGCATCTCCCACTTGGATATCGGAGTTGGGCGGGGTTTGAGTGTGTTGGTTGGGGTAGGCTTCGATTTTTAAACCTGTTTCTGTAACGATCAGTTGACTGGTTTGATCGACTGCTTCTACTTGTCCTGTGAATAAGTTGGTATCACCAATAAAGTCAGCCACAAAGGGAGTTTGAGGATGTTCGTAGATTTCGTTGGGTGTTCCAATTTGTTCGATCCGGCCTTCGTGCATAACCGCAATTCGATCTGATAAACTCATGGCTTCTTCTTGGTCGTGAGTTACCATGACGAACGTTAAGCCCAGATTTTTGTGTAGATTGGACAGTTCTACCTGCATTTGCTTCCGCAGCTTCAGATCCAAGGCGCCTAAGGGTTCATCGAGTAACAATACCGCAGGGCGGTTAACTAAAGCACGGGCTAAAGCGACTCGTTGCTGTTGTCCTCCTGACATTTGACCCGGAAACCGACTCGTAAAGGCTTCCATTTTCACCAGTTTTAAGGCTTCTTTGACCTTTTCCTCGATTTCGGATTGACTTCGCCGTTTGACTCGTAAGCCAAAAGCAATGTTATCGCGAACGTTGAGATGGCTAAAGAGTGCGTAACTTTGAAAGACGGTGTTGACTGGACGCAGGTAGGGAGGAACTCGGGTCATTGACTGTCCTCGGATTAAAACCTCACCTGCTGAGGGGGTTTCAAACCCAGCAATTAAACGCAGTGTTGTGGTTTTACCACAGCCAGAAGGCCCTAATATACTAAAAAATTCCCCTCGATGCACCTCTAAATCGACACCCCGCACGGCTGTTTCTCCGTTAAAGACTTTGAAGACTTTGCGAAGTTCGACATCGAGTTGAGAGTCTGTCCCGATCGCACCTGGATTTTGCGTGGCTGTTTGAAGCATAGTAGCAACGTTTGGTGGAGATGTCCCTACTTTAGCTTATCTGATGGTTGTAGAGGTGACAAGAGATTACTCAACAGTGACCAGTAACCACCCGTGATCAATTATCAATTTTCTCTGTCCTCTATCGTAATGGAGCAAGAGGACTGCGACCAACAAAAAAGACTCGGTTTTGGGAAGTCCGACGGAAGTTCTCCTGTACAAAAGTCTAACGGGTTAGAATAACGGGATAGAATTATGTTAACATACTGGAATGTTAACACTAACCTACGAATTTAAGTTAATCCCCTCTCAAGAACAGATTACCATCATTGAGAATATGTTGGTGGTCTGTAGAAAGGTGTGGAATTACGCCTTGAGAGAGCGAAAAGACTGGATAAACAGTAGAAAGTGTGCGATTAATTATTGTTCATTGCAACAAGAATACATCATCTCAGCAGATGCTCCTTACCCCAACTACAACGTACAAGCTGCGAACTTAACAAAAGCAAAAAAAACCAACCCGGAAATAAAGAAAGTAAATGCTCAAGTTTTACAACAAGTTTTGAAAACTTTAGAAAGAGCATTTAACAGCATGAAAGAAAAGGGTTACGGTTTTCCTCGCTTGAAAAACAAGTATCGAATGCGGTCGTTTGTCTTCCCTCAGTTCAAGACAAATCCAATCTCTAATAGCTGAAATTCCTCCTTGTATTGCGGTGACTGCTATTGGTGAATGTTTGAATTATTTGGTTGATGACAAGGACACAAAAACAGAACGTTTAAAGTTATTTCAGCGAGTTTATGATAGTTTGTCTTCTGAGGGTTTATTTGTCTTTGATATTGCTGAACCCGGACGAATTCCCGGAATGGGAAATTATCGAAATTTTACTCAAACTGAAGATTGGGCGGTGTTAGTTGAAGCAAAGGAAAATAAGCAACAAAAACAATTAACCCGATGGATCACTACTTTTCGGAAAGTTGGGGAACTTGATCGCCGTGATCGCGAAGTTCATCATTTACAACTTTTAGAACAATCAGAAATTATTGCAGAATTAAACCAGATTGGGTTTCAGGTTCAAATGCTTGAAAGTTATGATAAATTGACGTTTTCAGCCGGACATATTGGTTTTTTAGCACAAAAACAATAATTCAATACTCAGAATGTATTTGTCCTTAGATTCTTAGCTTTGTAAAACAAAATAATTTAGATTCTCAAAATCAATCCTGAAACTCTACAACTCAAATCGGATTAATCTGGAATGAGATTCAACACCGAAAAATAGCCTTCCATCCTAGACCCATTAATACTAGGAAACCCCAAAGTATTGAAGCTCGCATGGTAGAATAGAAAGGAGATCCGTCATCGTTTGAGATAGGATAGTTAGATCCACTGTGTTTGTATAACAAATTTTATAGAGCCGAGACTATGACATCGTATGCAACCTCCACAGCCCGAGCCGAGATGAGTGAACTGCGGCGACTGAAAGGCTTGTTACCGCCAGAGTTACAGAGTTGGGTGACGGTTGAGAAAACCATAGAAGTCAATCCCTTATTAGTCCGTAGTGAAGAAATTGGCAAAGATCAAGTCGAAATCCAGATAGACTTAGTTCGTTGGGAACAACTGGCAATGGATCAGCGCAACCTGCTATTTTGGCATGAAGTCGCTCGTATTCAAAATGATACTATTCCCCGAGACGGTTGGGAAATGGCTGCTTTAGCCATTGGTTTAGGGGGAGCCGTCGGCGAACTTTGGGTACAAGATGGACTCTTGTTATTGTTAGCCTTAGCCTTGTGTGGGGTTTCAGGTTATCGCCTCTACCAAAAAAATAACGGCGAGAAAACCCTAGAAGAATCAATCGATGCAGACGATAAAGCGATCGCCATCGCGACTCGATTTGGTTATAGTCTACCGAACGCCTACAAGAGCTTAGGAAGTGCTTTAAAAATGTTAATTGAGCAAACTCCCAAAAAGCGACAACGCGCTCGTTATGAAGCCCGTTTACAAGCTCTCAAACGGAGTGCATCCAAAGCTAAAGCTCGGGTTAAAGGTTCTCGTGAACCCTCATCAGGTTCAGAAAGCATCTACAACAACTACTAAACCCGAAAATCAACTGAATATCAAAAGTCGCTGGTTACTCAACCCCGTGAGGTCAAATAAACCAGCGACTTCTCAACATTTAAAAGAGTACAGAGTAGCTAAAAACCCAACTCGTAGCGCTAAATTCTATTTTTGCTGAACTTTCGAGAGTGCTTCCCGGATTTTTTCCGCCGCTACATCTCGTCCACCTAAGCCGAAAGAAATCGCTATAGCAACAGCAATTGCTCCGAGTAAGAGTCCGAAAGCTAAATTAACAATATCAGTACCAATGCCCATCTGTTGGAGAGCCATCGCACCGACAAAGATAATAATCGCAATTCGGGAGATTTGAGCCAATAGTTTAGAGTTACCCGTACCCGAACTCAGTACAAAGCGATAAGCTAAGTTGGCAAAATACAAGCCAACCGCAAAGATAACTGCTCCAATCAGGACTCGACCTGAGATGAGAATAATCTGCTCAATGATCAATGTCAGTGAGGTTAATTGTAGGATATCTGTTGCCGTAACCACAGCAAACAGCATCACACCGACAAAGGCAATAATACCGACAATTTCTGAAGGGGTGCGAGTGGTGGAAGTTCTATCCACAACTTGGACTTGATCAGGTGCGCCAGGATCTGCGGGTGGAGTTGATTGCAAGCCTAACCAATAAAATAATCGGTTGAATCCCAGGCTTGTTAGAACGCTTGTGACCAAATCACTAACAAAACGTCCAATCACATAAGCAGCAATTAAGATCACCGCTGCTGCAAACAACTGAGGAATAATATTGAGAATGCGACTGAGCATTTCAATCGCCGGAACAGAAATCGCCTCAATTTGCAGAGCATTAAGAGCTGCAATTGCAATCGGGATTAAAATCAGAACGTAAACAACCGTTCCAATAATTGAAGATAAACTTTGACCGCCTGTGGTTTCGCCCAAGCCAAAACGATCACCCACGCGATCAGTACCGACTGCGATTAACAAATTGGTAACGATGCGACGCACAATTTGAGCAATCACCCATCCGGCTGCCGCAATAATAATCGCACCTAAAATATTGGGTAGGATAAACAACACCTGATTGAGCATTTGCTGCACAGGGTCTAATAATCCTTGTAAGCTCAGAGTATCGAGAATCGGCAGTAAGAACAGCAGGAAAATAAACCAATAAATGGCATTTCCAAAGGTTTCACTCAGAGAAAACCGAGGTTGAGTCGTGCCATCATTGACTTGCTGATTGAGGCGTTCATCAATTCTAAACGCATTCAAGACTCTGACTGTCACTGCTTTACAGAGAGTCGCCACCACCCAAGCAATCCCCAATAAAATCAGGGCCGCTATAATTCGGGGGAAGAAAGAGGTAACCTCATTGAGTAAAGAGGTCAGCGGGCTAGATACCGTTGAGAGTTGTAGTCTTTCGAGAAAACCAATAATCGCAAACAGGAAAATAGTCCAAAATACGATGGTTCCCACCCAATTCTCAACGGGAATATTCTCACCCCCATCCGAACGTCCTGTGACCCAAGAAGCAACCTTATTATCCACTTCGGTTTTCTTCAGGAGACTCTTGACTAAAGACTGGGCAAATAGAGCAATTAAATAGCCTACTAACAAAATAAGTAGGGCAAATCCCAGATCAACTAAGCTAACGGAACCTAATGAGTAGGTCGTTAAGTCAAAAGGATTAGATGTTGTTTCCTGAGCCAATCTCAGATGAGAAAGGGTGGGTATTGTTATCCCCAATATTGATGTGATTTCGTGCCAAGTTCCATTCATAGTTCTCTGTGAGATAATCTTGAAGTCTAGAATTGTGAGAGAAAGTTGTTTTCTTCACATCTGGCTTTAGATAGAAATGCTGGAGATTTCGAGCAATTGTACCTAAGATGTTGAAGATCAAGGTGGGTCATTTAAACCTCATAGCTAAAATTGCCATCCCCATCTCAACTCATAAAATACATCAGAATAGGGAAAAACCCTATATTTTCTGAAAAAGCAGGATCTCAGAGAGAAATTGCTCGTTTTTTGGTGTTCTTCCAGACTCCTAATCTATTTAACGGTTTATAATCCGTTATGTGAGTCATAATCTGCCTATAGCTTGCAGGGTAAATGCCATCTAGTCAAGTATTTGAACAATCGATTAACATTTGTGCCAGTGCCACGACGGTTGAACGTTGCATCATCGATCGCGATTTGATGCACCGCTGGCTTAATCCCGCTCTCCGCTGTGATCCTGTAGGGCGATGGAATACTGATGTCGGAGGGAAATTTCGCTTTGTCCTTAATATTCCCCTCGTGGAACCCACCTTAAAGGCTGTGGTGATCGAGCGGGAACCGGGGATCGTTGTTTGGGGATTTCAAGGCTTTTTTCAGGGAAGCGATCGCTGGGAATGTCAACCGACAACTGAAGGAACTTTGCTTTTGAATCGGTTTGAGTTCCAGATTCCGAACCCTGTAGTCAAGTTTGGGTTTAATCAGTTTGCAGCGACTTGGACAAAAGCAGATATGCAAGCCCAACTCCGCCGTTTCAAACGAGTGGCGGAAGAACAATATCAGGGCTTGCGATCGCTTAAAAATCCTTAAAAAATCAATCAAAACACTGAGCAGTTTCTATTAGTTGCACAGGAGTTCTTGAACTTCTGGCTGTGCTTTGAGAAACTCGATCGCTTGGTCTCCGAGTGCTGCTACATCATTATAAAGCCCAACGAGATCTTCAACATCGACTGAGATTACTTCTAGTCCTTGATAGCTCAGTATGACTTCCACTAGGGTAATATTGCCGTCTCTAGCGGCCGATTGTAAACCCTGAATCAAACCATCGACAATGTTACTAATCTCGCTATCAGGAGCAATAAACAGATTTAATGCTCCAACTGCCAATCGGCCATAACTAGAATTCAATAAGCTGTCTACAATATCAGAAGGAACGTTAACTCCATAGTTCAATGCTGTCCGAAAGCTCGCAATTTGTTCAGGAGTCAGTTCGGCAAGGGTAAATAGCGATCGCAATTGGTTAGATTGTTCTCCTGTGTCTGCGAAGGTTTGTAGTTCTTCAAAGGCGAGGGGAATATTCGCCGCACCGTATCTGAGTTGAAGTTCATCGATGGCGGGTGCCGGTTGGGTAAAGATTGCTACACTTGCGGTTAAGCCCAATACCAATGCTAATCCCAAAGCGATATACTTAGAAACTCCTCGACTGATCCACTTCAACAAATGCTGAAGGCGCGAAGACTGCCACCCAAAATTAAGATTCATTAATTCATTCCTCACAATTGCTTTAAGTCTGAAATGACTGTTTTGATCATATCCTTTATGTGTCTGCTAAAACTTGATTAATGTTCCCTACAGGTCAGTTTTAAAAGGGTCATCTGTTAGAATTCATCCGATCAAGCAGTTGGCGGATAATCATCGCATCCTGAGCCTGGGGTTGATTTTTAAGATAATTTTCTAAGTCTTGGCGGGCTTCTGTCCATCGTTCAAGTTGATAGTAGAGAATTCCGCGATCGCGTTGTTCGTTCGGGGCTTCTGGAAATATTAACAAAATTCGTTCAATCGCAGATACGGCTTTCAAAATCTCACCCGCATTCATATAAATAACTTTGAGATTTGTTAACATCCGGGCTAAAATTTGTCGAGATGTTACTGGACTGAGAAATTGAGGACGCAGTTTTACCCTGTGAGCATAAACTTCTGCTAACTTTGCTTCACAATCTTCTGGAAATAAGATTTCTCCTCGATTGAAAACATCAACATAAATTCCCACGTCTTCAAAATCAGGACGAATCAGAAAATGTCCGGGCATTCCAATTCCAACCATCGGAAAGTTAATGCGTTTAGCTATTTCCAAATAAACCACAGATAAGGTAATTGGAATTCCCGTGCGTCGATCAATCACTTGATTTAAGTAACTATTATTGGGATCATAGTAATTACTCTCATTTCCGACAAATTCTAAATCGTCAAATAAATATTGATTGATAGTTTGAATCACTCGCAAAGGATATCGCTCTTCATCGAGTCTTTCTAACACCTCTGCTGCCATTTCATCGAGAGCCTTTAGATATTCTTCTGGATCAAGATCCGGAAACTGTTCTTGAGCCATATAAAGAGCCGCTTTTGCCAAATCAATCTGTTGATTTGACTGATGGGTTTCTTGATGAAATTGTTGTCTTGCTTGTGAAAAGTTCATATTTTTTTCCGAGTCACTTATTTTTTAATTTGTATTCCATAATTTAGACGCGATCAATCCATTGAAAGAATCTAACTCTAAACTTATTTTTTCGGAAAAATCAAGAGCATCAATAATTTTAGCTTCCAGTTGATCAATTGCCGTCATTATTCCCGTTTCAGGATTATCTAAGATTGAAGCTTTCACCTGTTCTAAATATTCAGTAAGAGTCTCTCGTAAAATTGGCTTCTCGATATTCGCTGTGTGGTAAGTATCCCAAATATCCCACAGTAAAATCCCGACTCCTACTGTACAATCTAATAATCCTGCTGTCATTTTTCCGGTTAAACTAGCACCCGTTTTTACAGCAATTTTTGCTCCGGCTTTTCCCGCAAGATTAGCCGCGACTTTACTCCCGACTTTTAAAACTAAAGGTGCCACTAAAGGTTTCATGGCTAAATAAGCACTTCCTCCGACTAACACTTTTAGAGATAACGTTGAAACTTCACCCTCAGTCTCATAAATACTAATCGCAATATCACTTAAATAGCGATTCCAATCGGCTTGAGGAATTTGATAGGATAAAGGGATCTGATTGAGATTTACCGACAAGTCTTGTAAATACTGTTTGACTGTTGTTTGAGTCAATCGTTCTAGTTGAAGTTGAGCAATTTGAGGACGAAGAACTCGCGCTGAAAATTCTTCTTGAAAATCTCGGGTAATCACCTCTGCAACCTTCTCCGACGGACTGGGTAAATCTGGATTCAGTAGATTAACAACACCTGAACTCAATTGTACAAAAACGCTTTTGAATTCTATCTGTTTTTGATTAAAATAACCAAAATACCAATCAAGGAAATTATCGTCTATTCGACCCTTTAAATCATCTATCCAAAGATCGAGGTTTTGAGACGCATAACTTTCCGCTTGATTGTGAGCCGTTTTTAACGCTTGAGCGACTGCTAGATCGACATCTTGCCAATTGACTTGACTTGACTCAATCACCACAGTTTGAGGAAGTTTAGATTGGCGGTTCACTGGATCAGAAGAAAAGGCTTGATGAATAAATAATTCTCCCCCTAAAGGAATAATCACAACCAGAATTACAATCACCCAAATCAAGGGAGAAATCGAACGAATGATTTGCACCCAAGCTAAAATTCGAGCCGTTTTTTCAGCATAACTTCCCGAACGCTCTACAGACTGAGAAGACGATTGAGAGTCTTCAGAATGAGTCGGAACTGGGGGAGATGGTGGCTCAGAATTCACGGGAATAACCTGAATGAATTTATAGTTAAATTTTACCAAACCTTGTTAAATCCCGTGACTTTTTCCAATCACCCAATGACGGCGAAAAAATCGCGATAAAGAAGATTCATCTAAACGCAAAAAAATCGGTCGCCCATGGGGACAAGTCCGAGGATTACGAGTTCTCACCCATTGTTCAAGTAAGGTTTGCATTTCTGTTAAACTTAAAGGTGTACCATTGCGAATCGCACTCCGACAAGCCGTTGCCACTTGAGCTGCTTGCAAATCTTTACCTAAACTCAGTTCAATTAAGGCGTCATGACAATCCTCTCGTTGGGCTAACATTTCCGGTACTGTTCGCACTGCCCACAACCCTTCGCCAAAGGGATCAACTTGTAAACCTAAACCTTGGAGTTGTTCTAACTGAGAAGGTGAAAGGTGTTGCAAGAGGATAGGCGGTTCAACACTAACTTGTTTCCAAGCCTCACAGAGTTGTTCATACAAGACTCGTTCGTGGGCGATATGTTGTTCGACTAACCATAAACCATGAGGATGTTCTGCCACAATATAGGTATTATGAACTTGGGCGATCGCTTGGAGTTCGATTAAACTTAATTGTTCAGTGGAGGTTTGATCTTTTTTCGCCTGAATAGAACGAGTTGTATGATAATGGCCTTGTTTTTCGGAGACTTTCAGCAATTGATCCACACGTTGAAGTTTAGCTTCGGCGGTTGCGGGGTTCAAACGCAAAGTCTGATCGATACAAGCTTGTATTTGTTCTTGCCAATAGTTGAGATGATGGAGGTACACTTCTTCTTTGGCAGGATGACGGTTCCAGTCGATCTCAGCCGGATTAATTCGTAAATGGATAAAACACACCGGGAAGCGATCGCGAGGGACTGTACGGCTAAAAGCCGCTAAAATAGATTGTTCAAGTTCGCTTGTTCGCACCACTCGACCATTGAGAGCAATTTTAACCCAATCCGGGCGATGACGATGACAGCGATCAGGTAAACCCAAAACTCCTTCTAGGGAGGAGGGGCGAGGAGAGGCTATATCGGCGGTGGGAGGGTTGAGTTCCACTTGAAGACGTTGTAAGTCACCGATACGCACACCCCGAAGGATCTGCGGTAAAATAGAGGCAGCCGCGCCACCTGGACTAATTTGCAACCTAGAAGTCGAACCTTGACGGACTTGCCAGTTAACGTGAGGATGACAAAGGGCGATGTGACTGACGATCCGATAAATGCTTCGCAGTTGTTGGGTGGCAGAGGGTAAGGCTTGACGACGCCCTTGCCAATTGTCAAATAAGTCAGAGACGGTGACGACGGTGCCCGGGGCGATCGCTACGGCTTCAGGTTCTAGGGGTTCGCCTTGGCGGTTGTAGACGACTCGCCATCCGATTTCTCCCTGGGGACGACTCAGAATTTCGAGTTGGGCTAACTGGGCTAAACTGTGTAGGGCTTCTCCCCGAAATCCTAAACTGGTAATCTGGGAAAGATCGGCAATGCTGGTAATTTTGCTGGTACTGTGGGCAGTAGCGGCTTGTTTGAGGTTCGCTAAATCCATACCAACGCCGTTATCTGCGACTTGAATGAGCCATTGTTCGGGTGAAACTGAAATGCTGATCCGAGTGGCTCCGGCATCTAGGGAGTTTTCGACTAATTCTCGCACAACGGCTTCTAGAGAGTCAATGACTTCTCCGGCGGCGATTAAATAGATGATATCTTCGGGTAAGGGTTGAATTTGAGATGCCATACTGCACAGAGAACAAGTCAAGTTTTGAACTGAATTGAGTTCAGTTTTTGATCATAACTTTTGTTTATTATTTTGGGGGTTATCTAGTGATTGAGGTGAGTTTACCGTACATTTTCCTCTCTTTTAGATGTTTTACTCCGAATATACGGCGGCTACAAATCAGATTATAATAGAATAGTGTCCGGTTAGATAAAGGGTTGTGAACGATGAGTGATTTGGATTTGAATGAGGCGACTTCTCATCCGTTAGCGAAGTATCGTAACCATCTTGAATTTTATGGTTATCGGGTAGAAGAAATAGAAGATCGGCTTTACTGTCGTCATTCTCGCAAGTCAAATTTAATTTTAAATGCCATTTCTGATCGCGGAGTTTTGATTAGTATTGTTTATTCGTTTGAGCCAGATTTTGAGCGCTTAGATATTTTAGAATATGTGAATGAGTTGAATTTGTATTTTACGTTTCTGAAAGCTTATATAGATGAAGACGATGATTTAATTTTAGAGACTTTTTTTGAAGGAGAATATGATCGCACGAATTTTTCAATCTTGCTCGATAATATAGAGTATGATACGGAGATTTTGTTGGAAAATGAGTTAACCCAAGATTATTTAAAATAAAGAATTAAGCTTGATTTTTTTGTCTAGAGTGCTTTTTTATCCTTGAATTTGGGCAATCGCATCTTGTAAAAGGGGAGGAAGACGACGCATAATTTTACCCGTTTCTCGACTCAGAGGAACTAAAGTTACTTGTCCGCTGACATAGAGTTGTTGATGATCTTCGGAGACAATTTGATAGTCCCAAACCATACGCACGCCTTTGATTGGGAGTGGTTGTCCTTTAATTAAAATTGTCATCCCCATTTTTACGGATAAATGATAGCGTACCTTCAACTCTACCACGGGAAGATCACACCCCATAGCCACTAAGTCACTATAATTAACCCCAAGCCAGTGTAAACCCTCAACCCGTAACTCCTCCATCCAAGTCATATAGGTACCATGCCAGACAATCCCGGCATAGTCTGTATGATGGGGAAATACTCGTCTCGGGAGGATAAACCAACCGTCGGAGAAGGAAATCAGAGAAGAATGGGGTTGAGGTTGAGAAGGTTGAGTAAAGGACACGTTACAAATTGTTTTAAAACGCTACATTTCTACAAATTATCAGCCAGTCATCAGGCCTATGCTGAAGTATAGACCAGTTATCCGTCAATAGTACAGAGTGACGTATTATCAAGGATCTGTGTTGGGATTGGTTGAGACGAAAGGATCACCCTCAAATGATTGATCAACCGTTTGATTAAACCCCTCCAACACTGATTTTTGTAAAGTGAAGTGTCACTCTTACACTAGACGCGATAACAGGTACTCAAAGCACATTCAACAAATCACTTGAACGACACAATAGGGAAAAGCAATGAATATCAACAAAATTCTAGTCGCAGTAGCCGGACGAGGACTCTGTGAAGAGATGCTTAATATGTTGATGGATATTCCGTCTATTCAGCAAGCATCTGTAACCGTTTTACACGCTGTCCCTTCTCAAGCTTCCGCAGAAGGGATGTCAGAAAAATTAGAACAGGGAGGTAAAATCTTAGCTCAAGCGGTACAGTCGATTAAGGTTGATCCGACTAAAGTGAATCCCCGTTTGAAGCAAGGAGATCCCAAAGATATTGTCTGTCAAGTCGCAGATGAAGAAAATTCTGACTTGATTATTATGGGATCACGAGGGTTACAAGGACTGCGAGCGATTTTGGAAAATTCCGTTAGTCAATACGTTTTTCAGTTGACTTCCCGACCGATGTTGTTGGTCAAAGATGATACTTATGTCAAGAAGCTCAAGCATATTATGATTGCATTGGACGCTTCGACCTCCTCGAAAGAATATCTAGATTTGGCGTTGTCGCTGGTGAAGGATGTTCAGGGCGGACAATTGATTTTAGCTCATGTCAACAAAGATATTTCGGGTAAATCCAGTGAAGATTTTTCGGATAATGCCCAAGCTGATCCCATTATCGCTGCTGCCCTTGAATCTGTAAAAAGGATGGGTGTGAATTATCGTTGTGTCAGTGCGATCGGTAAACCGGGGCCAGAAATTTGTCGGATTGCCAATGAAGTGGGGGCGGACTTATTGATTTTAGGATCTCCAGATCGCCGTCCGACTGTCGCGAAAAATTTAGTTGATTTGGATCGTTTAGTGGGAGGATCACTTTCTGATTACGTTCGGGTTCATGCTGAATGTCCGGTGTTATTGGCAAGAACATCTGCCCCTTAGAAGATTAATTTGATTACAAAAAGCGCAGTGAAGTTAATAGCTTCGCCGCGCTTTTCTCAACAATTCAATTCATTTGATGAATGATTATCCTTCAGTCTCACCACGAGTTTGAATGAACAGAATCAATAGAAAAACAGAAGGAACAATCACAAACAATAAAGTTGCGACAAATCCAAGATCATTAACTTCCATGATACCCAGCCTCGATGTCAACAATCAAAATCAATAAGCCTTAGCATAACATTGATTGGCTTCTATTGGTTCATAACAAACTTTTAACATCCTTAACCTTGAATGCGATCGCGGGATTTTCCTTTGGTTGCACTTTTCTCCAAAAATTCAATAATCTTCCCAGGAACATCAGTCCCCGTTGCTTTTTCAATCCCTTCAAGTCCCGGTGAAGAATTCACTTCCATCACAACTGGGCCATGATTTGATCGTAACAGATCGACACCCGCCACTTTCAGTCCCATAGCTTTCGCCGCCCGTACTGCCGTTGAACGTTCTTCGGGAGTTAATTTAACCATCTCCGCCGTTCCGCCCCGATGTAGATTTGAGCGAAACTCTCCTTCTAGTGCCTGTCGTTTCATGGAGGCGACAACTCGTTCATTAATCACAAAACAGCGCAAATCAGCCCCTTTTGCTTCTTGAATAAATTCCTGCACCAAAATATTAGCATGTAACCCCCGAAAGGCTTCAATTACAGATTTTGCAGCTTGGTAGGTTTCCGTTAATACAACTCCAATGCCTTGAGTTCCCTCTAACAGTTTAATCACTAAGGGCGCTCCCCCAACGGTATTAATCAAACCGTCAATGTCCTTTGTGGAATGAGCAAAACCAGACACAGGTAAACCAATGCCTTCTCTGGCGAGGAGTTGTAAACAGCGTAATTTGTCACGGGCGCGAGAAATCGCCTGGGATTCATTGGCTGTGAACACATCCATCATTTCAAACTGTCGCACCACTGCGGTACCGTAAAAGGTTTGTGAAGCCCCAATCCGAGGAATCACAGCATCAAATCCTTCTAGGGGTTTTCCGCCATAAATTACCATCGGTTTATGGGAGGTAATGTTCATGTAGCAACGTAAATAGTCAATCACATACATTTCATGGCCCCGTTGTTCTCCAGCTTCTCGGAGTCGTCTTGTGGAGTAAAGGTTAGAGTCTTGGGATAAGATTGCAATTTTCATGGTCTTAATATCTCTGACATTTTTGAGATTCAGCTTGTGTTGAACCATTGGGACAGTTTAGGTTAACATGGGTCGAAACTGAGCAAAACCCTTGATCTGGACTTAGTAAGCGACTGAGTTAAAAATGCGTAACATTCTCTTTTATCAAAAGCTATCTCAATCAGAACTTCTTTTTTGATTCAGTCCTGTCGGAGTTAAGAATGCAGATTGGACTTGAGCATGATAACAACTAACAGCTTTAGGGCGCATTGAGTTTGTACCCTGTCGAGTTCGCGTTGAAGCCATTTCTTCATTTCAATATTGTATCCTGTTCGGTGATCTCTCCAGCAATCACTAAAGCTGCCCATCGTTTATTCTGGGTTTGAATAATGAAATCTGTGGCTTCTAGACGGGATTTTGGGTAATCAAGGGACAAGGGTTTAAGTGCGTTGGCGTGTCCAAGCTGTGGCTTTCCAAATGGCGATAAAGAGTATCCCAGAAATTAAGGCACCTAAATTCCATTTAATCGAGTTTTTGAATAACACTATTTTGCGGTTTTTACGGGTGGTTTGGGCTTGAGTTTGGGTGGCTTTTTCTGAGCGGGAAACAAACTCAGAGAGTTGATTTTTGATTTCTTCTAACTCTTGTGCAGATTGAATATCTGGAGAACGTCCTTGAGTATCGAGACGACTTAAGAGTTCTTCCATCTGTTCGGGTGTGGTGGCTTGTTGAAGTTGTTGTTGTACTTGCTGAATTTGAGTAACTCGTTGTTCAACTTGAGTCTCTATTTGAGTATTACTCTGTTGATTGATTCTGAAGGTATTGATCACACTTAGAGGAATAAACAGCAGGAGAATAATACCAAATAATAAGGTTAAAAGAGATAATATCTTTAACAGAGGAAGTTCCCATTTTGCTCGCAGATTCTGTCCGCCATAAAATACTAAAACAAATCCGATTAAAGGAACAGCAACTCGTTCAACAATAGCACCAATGGTTTGAAACTCCCACACAGGGTTAGTAAATTGAGGGGGAATAACTAAAACAATTAAATCAATCAGCGTCAAGAATAGAAGGGTATAGCCAACCCAACGTAAAGGAGGAATAGTTTGAAGTAAAGTTGAGCTAAATTTCCACAGCGTATCGACTTTTTCGGCTAAAGGATTATTGGGAGATGAAGTCATGGGTTTAACGAATGAAAATAGTGTTGATGATGAGCATTAAATGTTAGGAAAGCGAGGATGCCACCATTGATACCAAGATAACCAAACTTCTTCTAAAATTGAATAGGCTTGTTGCTCAGAAAGATTCTCTAGCGGTACTGATAAATAAGTCCATAAACAGCGATGATCTCTTAAGGGTTCCTGACCCAAAAGCACAGGAAGTAAACGAGAGGGCTGCCAATCATAAGTATAGCGGTTTTGGATGAACTGTTCATAGGTGATCACTCCTGGGGCGCGGGGGTTAATACAAGACCTCAAATAGACTCGATCTTCTACTTTTTCTACACTATAAAAACCTGTCTTATCTTGCTGTTTCATTTGGGGTTTGTCTAAACCAAACTTAGATAAACGGGGATCATATTGACGAAATATTTTTTCATTGACATGAGGATGATCAACATACTTCATTTCAATCTCTAGTTTTAGATTGGAAGCCGTATATTCATATAAAATTCTCGGTATTTTATCTTCAAAATTTTTACTTTGAACAGCTTTCCATTCAGAGAGAGGAACTTCACGAGGAAAGATAAAAGGTGTTTCTATCAATTGTTTTGGAGCCGGATTAATAGCCGATTTTCCTAAAACAAAAAAAACGGTTCCAAAGGTGAAAATTAATAAGGAAGTCCGCAGAGAGTGCCATAACTTCATAGTGTTTTATTGCTTTGATATTTCCTGGGGTTGAGGTTCCTCTTGACGCAGTAGAAACCAGCACAGTAAACCAAAAATTCCCACAGAAATCATCATAAAAATGAGTGAACCTTCCCCAACGTGCCAATATTGTAAGCCTTCATTATCTTGAACATTCGCAAAAAGTGCCATAATTGCGACTCGAAAGCCATTGACAATAAAAGCAATCACAACAGAAGCACTCAAAACCAGTATCTTTTTCTCCAGTTTCTTGAGGGGAAACATGATCAGAAACAATACCGCAAATCCGAGTAAATAAAACATTCCAGCAAAGCCTGAACATCCCATATTTACATTAACTCCGCCCCCAGGCATGATCACTTCAAAACCACGACGAGAGACATTAAATCCAGAATACCAAAGAATAAACGTAGTGAAGCGGGCTGTTAATCCAGAAATGTCAATAACGGGCCAAATTAAAACTTTTGGGACTCCGAGAAAAAATAAAATTAGCAATTCCCGCCAATAATATTGAAACCCTCGAAAACCCGACGCTAAGAGTGCTAAACCGATACCACTGATAAAAGGTGATACGCCTAAAAAGTTAGAAGTCGCCAGAGTCGAACTTTTGAGTAATACTGCTGCAATCATCAGCAAACCCAGTATACTCGGAAAAATCCCGCTTTCTAGATGTAAGCGATCGCGTTTTTGCCAGAGGAGTGAAGCCGTCGCCAACCAGAATAATAAACTAATTGCTTGTAAATCTGAACTTCCTCGATATAGAGTCAGTGTCAGATGAATTGCCATCAATCCGGCTGCAATCCCTAACAGCCAGAACCAAGATTCAGTAAGAGATTTGAGGGAGAGTGAATCTAGTGTTTTCATTGAGTGTCACTTGAGCAATGCAACCTTTCACCCTAATGATAAACCCTCCAACTCATTTTAATGTCATTGGAGAGTTTAAAAGACTTTCATTTAAACAGAACTTTAGACTGGTGATTTAGGGATATTTATAATCTGTTGAATCTAAATCAATAATATTTTTGTTCAAATTATGAGATACAATAAAATATACCCCTCGTTCCTATCCATAGCCTCAAGATTTAACTTAAGAATGGAGAAGTAGTCGAGGGGCTAACTCACAATTAAGTCATTAAGCTTTAATTTGCTGTTTTTGCTTCTGTTTTTGTTGTTCTTTGCGGAATAATCCACCAAATCCAAGTGCCATTCCAGTTCCTAAAATTGTCAGGGGTTCGGGAGCATCGGTTGAACTCGCCATGACTAAACCGTCTCCTGTACCACTCTTTCCGAGAGAAGTTCCATTAATACTTTGATAACGCAGGTGGAAATTACTAAAGTTGAAGCTGTTGAGGGAAGTATCTGCAAAAGCTAACTTGAGGTTAAAAGTTCCTGTATTTCCTGTTTCGACTCCACCGGATCCACCTGTACAGTTACCTGTGCTGTCAGGAGTCAGACAGACTTCCAGATTACCCACTCCATTGGGAAATTTAATGTTTTTGTCTGTACTAATCTCAGTAAACGTTCCTGTGACGCTGGAGGCTACTTTGTCAATATTCGGGTCAGTATCAAACCCTAAACGAGAAATTCTTGAAGTAATAGGATCAGTAGAAGTGTTAGTCAAATCAACTTTAAATGAAGCAACAGTGTAGTCGTTTCCGTTGATATTTTCTAAGCCCCAATCGTTTAATGTAAACTTAGCACTTCCTGAGAGTCCATCAACGTCTGTTTTCTCGACACTACCATCAAAGTTGACCTGGAAATATTTGTTAATATCACCGCTATTAATACCCATAAAATCACCATTTCCGCCAATGCTATAAGCAAAAACAGGAGTAGAGACGGCAAACACAGTCGTTGCTGCTAAAACGCCCGACATTAGAAAAGATGTTCTCATATTGAAGGTCTACACTCTGAAAGGATGGCTCTATACAAAACAAACACTTAGGCAAGAAAAACCTAAGTGAGTTGAGTGATATTTTGTGACCTAGCTTTTGTTAAGCTAAGTTTTTTTGATATGTCAATTTATCACTTCTATCACTTAGTATACGAATAGTTCCTGAGAATGCAAGGATAGCAGGGATCTTTTCATCAATCTTTTACATTTTAAACAGATCTTCTTTACATTCACCAGGGTTATGTAAAGGTTATAGGTTAGCATTCCCAGGGAAAGCTAATGCTGAATAAAATTTGCTCTTTCACCACATAACAAGGGTTTTAGGCTTTTTTTTGATAACGATGAAAATTCCAGGTCAGTTAGAAACAAGATAACCCCCTCAGAGAAAATCACCGTTTTATTTTTGACAGACGAGAGGTTGAACGATAAAAAGGACGCTTAACAACTTCCGCAGAATAAGTTTTCCCGCGAATTTCCACATCAAGAGACTGACCAATTCGAGCAAAATCTGTGGGAACATAGGCGAGCGCGATCGCTTTTCCAAGAGTCGGAGATAAAGTCCCACTGGTAATTTCCCCGATGATTTCTCCATTGAGCTTCACCGGATACCCATGACGGGCGATATGACGACCTTGCATTTCCAACCCCACCAGTCGCCGGGATACTCCTTCTGTTTTCTGACTTTCGAGGATAGAACGACCAATAAAATCACCCTTGCTATCCCAGTGAATTAACCAACTTAATCCGGCTTCCAAAGGGGTTGTTGTGGTATCAAGATCTTGACCATACAACGCCATCGCCGCTTCTAAACGCAGAGTATCTCTAGCCCCCAACCCACAAGGGGTAACTCCAGCTTCTAACAAACGCTGCCACAATTGTACTGCGACCTCGGGAGCAACCATAATTTCAAAGCCATCCTCTCCGGTGTATCCAGTTCTGGCGATCAAGGCGGGATGTCCTAAAACTGTAGCGTTGAGATGTCCGAAAAACGGAATAGAATCTAAGTTTTCAGTCACGAGAGGCTGTAACTTTTCGAGAGTTTGTGGCCCCTGAACGGCCATTAACGCTTGATATTTTGATAAATCTTCGAGGGTAATATCGGTTGGTTCTAACTGGGCTGAGATCCAAGCTTTATCGCGAGAACAAGTCGCCGCATTGACAATCATCACCCCTCGTTGAGTCCCCGTGTCTGCATCCTCGCCCTGATAATAAAAAATAATATCGTCTAGGATACCGCCCTGCTCGGTTAATAAAACGGTATATTGAGCTTGATTGGGTTTTAAACGACTCAAATCAGAAGGAACCAACGGTTGTAGCGTTTCAATTAAGTTCTCTCCGATCAAAATAAACTTACCCATGTGGGAAATATCAAACATTCCCGCTTGTGAACGCACCGCCTCATGCTCTTTGGTAATTCCTGAGTATTGCACGGGCATCTCCCATCCGGCAAACGGAACCATGCGAGCGTTGAGTGCTACAGCGACATCGTACAAAGGAGTACGAGAAAGCGGTTGTGTCTCATTGTGTTCGGTTTCTGTGTGTTTAACTTCAGTTGACTTAGCCACAGGTCATCTATCCCATTATTCTGCTCGGTTCTCTCGATTTTATCGGTAAATTGCCGCAGTTGTCAGAACTAAGGTGTCGGGAGTTGGGAGTCTTTTACAGTCACTCATTACCAGTCACCAGTCAGAGTGTGTTTTCAGTTTTCAGTAAACAGTTTCTTCCCCTGCACCCCACCTCCCCACCTCCCCATCTCCCTAACGGGTGACTGGATAAAGTGTGTCACAATAAATAAAATTAATACACTTATTGTTTCAGCGAAGTATATTCATGTCCGTTTTGGCACCGATCGCAGTTCTTGCAGTTTTGATTTTCGTCCATGAACTCGGTCACTTTATGGCGGCACGAGTGCAAAATATTCATGTTAACCGTTTCTCCATTGGTTTCGGCCCGATCTTGATGAAATATCAAGGTTCCGAGACAGAATATGCCTTACGAGGAATTCCGTTAGGGGGATTTGTGGGATTTCCAGACGAAGACCCCGAAAGTACCATTCCCCGAGATGATCCTGATCTGTTGAGCAACCGTCCGATTTTAGATCGTGCGATTGTGATCAGTGCGGGAGTGATCGCGAATCTGATTTTTGCTTATTTTCTCCTGGTTGCTCAAGTGGGAATTATTGGTATTCCTGAGTTTAACTACTCTGCGGGAGTAAGTGTACCTGAAGTTGCAACGAATGTCAGTTCGGCGGCGCAACGAGCGGGTATTCAAGCAAATGATGTGATTATCTCTGTTGAGGGGGAACGGTTTCAACCCGGACAACAAGCGATTCAGGACTTAATTTCTGAGATCCAATCTCATCCCAACCAACCCTTAGATTTGGAAGTCAAACGGGGAGATCAAATTATCCCGATTGAAGTTACCCCAGAAGCCAGCAATGATGGTACGGGGCGGATTGGTGTACAACTCACTCATAACCGCGATGTCGTGCGCCGTCGGGCCGATGGCTTGGTTGAAGCTTTTCGTGAAGGCGCCAACGAGTTTCAACGGATTATTAGCTTAACGGTTTCAGGTTTTGGTCAATTGATTAGCAACTTCAGTCAAACGGCTGAACAGCTTTCTGGCCCGGTGGGAATTGTGGCAATTGGTGCCGATATTGCTCGTTCTGATGCGGGGGATTTGTTCCAATTTGCGGCGTTGATTAGTATTAACCTGGCTTTTATCAATATTCTGCCGCTTCCGGCGCTCGATGGGGGTCAATTGGCGTTTCTTCTTATTGAAGCGATTCGGGGTAAACCTCTCCCTAGCCGCCTTCAAGAGGGGGTTATGCAAACGGGATTGATGCTTCTGTTGGGTTTGGGGATTTTCTTGATTGTGCGCGATACGGCTAATTTGGGTTGGGTGCGATCGCTTCTCCAACAGTAACCGTTTTTAGGGAACTGATATGACCATTCGCAAGCGATTAAGCATCAAGCAACGGGCTTTGGAGATTTTGGTCCGTCTCAAATTACTTTATCCTGATGCTCGGTGTACGCTGACTTATCAAACTCCGGTACAGCTTTTAGTGGCGACTATTTTATCGGCTCAATGTACAGATGAGCGGGTGAATAAGGTCACGCCTGCGCTGTTTAAACGTTTTCCCGATGCTTTTTCCCTGGCGAAGGCTGATGACGAGCAACTGCAAGAATTAGTGCGTTCAACGGGCTTTTATCGCAACAAAGCCAAAAATATTAAAGCCGCTTGTCGGATGATTGAGGAGAAATTTGGCGGTAAAGTTCCGAAGATGATGGAACAGTTGCTCGAATTGCCGGGAGTGGCTCGGAAAACGGCTAATGTGGTCTTAGCGAATGCCTATGGGATTAACATGGGAGTGACGGTTGATACTCATGTCAAGCGCTTGAGCCAACGCTTGGGACTGACTAAACATACCGATCCGGTTCGGATTGAACGGGATTTGATGCTGTTAGTGCCTCAGCCAGACTGGGAAAATTGGTCGATTCGGTTGATTTATCACGGTCGGGCTGTCTGTTCGGCTCGGAATCCGGCGTGTTATGATTGTAAGTTGTCTGATTTATGTCCGTCTGCTGAAATAGAGGCAAGTCGGGCTAGGGCGAAGTGACAGCAGTTAAGTCTGGATTGAGTTCGTCAAAAAATATCAATAGACGTTTGTTTACAGAGGAAAAAGCACTCAAATGGCAAAGAAAAGTATGATCATGCGCGACATTAAGCGCAAAAAAATGGTGGAAAAGTACGCTGAAAGACGCGAAGAGCTTAAAGAACAGTTTGATCAAGCTCCCAATCAAGCGCAAAAAATGGAGATTCACCGCAAAATTCAGCAACTCCCCCGGAACAGCGCTCCGAGTCGAGTTCGTAATCGGTGTTGGGCGACTGGACGTTCAAGAGGATATTATCGCGATTTTGGGCTGTGCCGCAACCAACTTCGGGAAATGGCACACAAAGGATTGTTACCTGGTGTTGTTAAGTCGAGTTGGTAATCTGAAGTTTGGGGGAGTCGGAGATGAGCAAGTTATCGATGTCTCTCTCCCTCAGATTTTTTGGCGTGATCTCCTCTGATTATCCCCCACAACAGCGTTCGTATCCTAAGCTATCTAAGAGTAAATCACTGACGGCGTTGGCGATCGCAAACTCTCCATAAAAACTTTGAGAAAAGTCAAATGATTGCATTTCCGTTACAATCGCAATCACTAGGCAGCCGAGATCGTTTTCTCCTTCCATCCGTTGACGGACAAAGATTTGAGCGGCTCTTTGGGCGATGGTTTGGTTAATCGCCTCGGGAATAAATTCTTGATCGAGCCAAGTGTGTAAGGCTGTTTGCAGCCATTCCCCTTCCTGTTGGGGATCAACAGCAGGGGGAAGTGTAATCGGTTTAATTAGGTCAGACATGGGTCTAAAATAGCTGTAGACTCAATGATAGTGGTAATTTGGTTAAATTATACCGTGCGTCAGCACCCCGCTCTAAAGAGACGGGGCATCATGCTTCTCTTTTTAGGTAGCTAGTACCCGCCTAAGTCCCTTGAGGGCTACGTTATCGGCAAGAGTTAACGTTCCTACCCGGAGATGCGTGGCCAGTCTCCGGCTCTAGAACCACAGCATTAAACAGTCCTACGAGGGGTAAGACAGTGTGTTGTGGAAAGTACCGACCGATAACATTGGCGAGGCAAACATTACCCCAGAAATGGGTGTTGGGGGCAACCATACCCCCATTAATTTTTTTACAGGCGGTTAAAACCGCTCGTGTCGAGTTTCCTCCCCGGTCTAAAGACACGGGGCTTCCACTCTACCGGACTATTTCCCGTGATTTCTATCTGCGTGATTAGCACTCTACTGGCGTACAATGGCGATCGCAGGTGCGTTCCGGGAGTCGTAGGTTTGTAGAATTTTCTGTTTGACGAGATCCGCAAATCGTTGATTGATCGAAGACTCGATGCTGTTGGCTTCTTGTTTGAAACAGACTTGATAACTTTTAGACTTGTCGTAGGTGCGAGTCGAAGGGTTATAGGTTTTTATGGTTTTTGACTGCACAAAGACTGATGGTTCGGGGCGTTTGTACCAAAATAGACGGTAAGAGTTGGTTGGTTCGTTGCTTTTGAACTTGAGAATTGACTCTGTTTTACCTAAAATATTAATGCTGTAAAAATCTACTCGCTTGTTAATTTGTAAATAACCCCAGTTTTTTTCGGTTTTATTAATTAACTTTTCTAGTGTGTTTTCCAGTAGGGGACAGCCATCAAATGCTAGCATTGGCTTGCAGTTTGGATTAAAATAGACTACTTCATTAATATATCAAAATCATCGCATGATGCAATACGATGTTGCCGCAATTATTCAGGGTTATGCTCAAGGTTACTTTCTCATGGCGAATGATGACGATCAGGACTTGGGATGGTATACTTCTCGTCAACGAGCTTTGATTCCCCTAGATGAACGATTTCGTTATCCGCGATCGCTTCAACGAGTGCTGAATCAAAATCGATTTAGTATTGCGGTTAATCGTGATTTTTCGGCGGTTGTTGATGGGTGTGCTAACCGAGAAGTAACTTGGATTTCTGAAGAATTACAAGAAATTTATCATGTTTTGCATCATGCTGGCTATGCTTATAGCTTTGAAACTTGGCAAGGGGATGAACTGGCGGGGGGAGTTTTAGGGCTGGTTATTGGGGGTGCTTTTATTGGAGAATCGATGTTTTATCGCATTCCCGAAGGCTCAAAAGTGGCAATGGTTAAGCTGGTTGAATACTTAAGAGAACGTGATTTTTTGTTGTTTGATGCTCAGATGAATAATCCTCATCTAGAGCGGTTTGGAGCTTATATGATTACTCAGAAAGAGTACAAAAATTTACTAGCAAAAGCTCTAGGTCGTAACTGTTCTTTGAAATAATTTACAAAAAAAAATGAATTGACTTTTATTCGTAATATCGATTAAAATCGAAGCATAAATACAAACAATATAGGTTCTGAAAAGCTTACGGATTGGATCTAAAAAGGGTCCGATCTTTACAATTCTTAAAAAACAATCAGATCTACGACTAATTTTTAAAAACCAGTACCAGTCTAAGAAAACCAGAGAATTTTTTGAGTCATAGTTTAATCACACAAAACCAAACCTCTTTTGAATGCAATTTACACCCCCTATGAAAACTAAGATAGATTCTAATTCTGACTCTAATATAAACCTCCAACAAATACGACAGCAGAGCGAAATTAATCCACAGACCTCTACTTTGATACCCGATCAAATTAGCGAGCAGTTATGGTATCGTAGACTAGAGGCTCGTGAAGTAGAGACATTAGCTTTGTTTAAAGCCATTTCAGAAATTATTCTCATTATTGAACCCGAAGCTACAAACATTACAGTTATCCCGACGGGTCTGGAGAGAAACTCCGAGTTACAAGCTCAAATCATCAATAAAACCCTGGAGCAATTCTACGAGTCTGAACAGTCTGAACAGTGGCTTGAGTTAATTCGACAAGTTTTCACAACCCAAGAAACACTCACCTTTGAGTATAGCTTATTCGTAGAAGATAAAACCTTTTGGTTTTCTGCTAGTGTTTCCCTCAGAACTCAATCTCAAACCGTTCTCTGGGTAGCCCACGATATTACACAAGATCAAGAAAACCAACGTTGGTTACAACTGCTAGAACGGGGAATTGCAGCGAGTAGTAACGGAATTGTGATTACCGAAGCTACTCAAGGAGATAATACGATTATCTATGTTAATCCCGGCTTTGAAAGTATTACAGGCTACAGTCGTGAAGAAGTCATCGGAAAAAACTGTCGCTTTCTCCAAGGTTCTGATCGTCATCAACCCGCGTTAAAAGAACTCCGAAAAGCGATTAAAGCCGGAGAAAGTTGTTCTGTCACGCTACGAAATTATCGGAAAGAGGGTCGTTTATTTTGGAACGAACTCACCATTTCTCCGGTGCGAAATACTTGGGGAAAACTGACGCATTATATAGGCATTCAAACGGATATTAGCGAACGAAAACAAGCAGAAGAAGAACGGGATCACTTCTTTTTACAGTCCATAAATTTACTCTGTATCGCCAACTTTAACGGATATTTTACCCGCGTTAATCCGGCTTGGGAAAGAACATTAGGTTATAGCGAAACCGAACTTTTAGCTACACCTTTTATTGAGTTTGTTCATCCAGAAGACCGAGAAAAGACCTTAAAAGAAGCGGAAAAAGTCAGCCAAGGGATGAATGCAATTTCCTTTGAAAATCGCTATCGCTGCAAAAATGGAAGTTATCGCTGGTTGGTGTGGAATTCCACCGCCATTCCCGAAAGTCAACTGATTTATGCTGTTGTCTACGATATCACAGAACGCAAACAAATTGAAGAATCTCTCAAACGACAAGCCTTAACCTTTGAAAATATTTCTGATGGGATTATCATTACAAACTTAGAGGGAATTATTATTGATTGGAATCCCGCTTCTGAGGTTATATTTGGCTATAGCAAAGCTAAAGTTTTAGAGAAAAGTGTTGAATTTTTATATAAACTCAAAGATGCCAAAAGTTTAACGACTAAAATTATTAGATCCCTAATCAAAAACGGTCGTTGGTCTGGTGAAATAGAAGTCATCTGTAAAGATGGAACCCAACGAATTTGTCAAACCAATGTTGTTCCCCTCGAAGACGAAAAAGGGAAAATTATCGCCGCCATTAGTGTCAATAGAGATATCACCGAAACGGTTGATATTCAAGAGAAACTAAAAAATTCTCAATTGCTATTATCTGGAGTTCTCAATAGTTCTATTGATGGCATTATGGCGTTTAAATCAGTTCGAGACGAAACTGGGAAAATTATTGATTTTGAATGGTTACTCAGTAATCCTTCTGGGTGTGAACTCGTCGGACGACACGAAAACGAATTGTTAGGAAAACGGCTGCTTGAAGAATTACCCGGAAACTATGAAGTTGGACTCTTTGATCGCTACATTCAAGTCGTCGAAACCGGAGAACCTCAAGAACGTGAATTTTACTATGAACACGACGGGATTAAATCTTGGTTTGTGAATATTGCGGTTAAATTAGAAGATGGGTTTACAGTCACGTTTCGTAATATTAGCCGGACGAAAGAGTCGGAACTCCAACTAAAACAACTCAATGATGAATTAGCAGATCGTCTCAACCAACTTCAACAACGAAATCAAGAAATATTGCTACTCAGTCAGATGAACGATTTTCTCCAAGCTTGTTTTACTTTAGAAGAAGCTTACAAAACCTTCAGAACCCTAATTAAACCCCTGTTTCCGGGGTGTTCGGGCGGAATTTTTATCACCAAAGCGTCCCGTGATTTTGTTGAAGCTGTCGCCACCTGGGGAAATCTCCCCATCGGAGAAACAGTCTTTCATCCGAAAGATTGTTGGTGTTTGCGGCGAGGACGAGAACATTGGGTTGATACCGATCAGTTTGACTTACTTTGTAATCATAGCGATCAGACTTTACCGCCCAAAGTCTCTCTTTGTTTACCGATGATGGCACAAGGAGAAACACTGGGATTACTCTACCTCTATTCTGACTCCCCCGATCAACTCTGTGAAAGTAAACGACAACTCGCCCGAACTGTCGCCGAACAAATGGCGCTGGCGATCGCAAACTTGCAACTCCGAGAAGAACTTCAAAACCGCAGTATTCGTGATCCCCTAACGGGATTATTTAATCGTCGCTACCTAGAAGAATCTTTAGAACGAGAAATTAATCGCGCCTGTCGCAATGATCACAATGTTGGTGTGATTATGATTGATATTGACCACTTTAAACGCTTTAACGATACCTTTGGGCATGATGGGGGTGATGCAGTGCTAAAAGAAGTCGGGAAACTGTTAAAAAGTAGTCTGCGGGCTTCTGATATTGCCTGTCGTTATGGTGGCGAAGAAATGACGTTAATTTTACCCGAAGCTTCCATAGAGAATACCTACAAACGGGCTGAACAAGTTCGGAAATTGATCAAGCAAATTAATATTGAACACAAACGTCAAAGCCTGGGGACAATTACAGCTTCTTTAGGAGTTGCTTGTTTTCCCGAACATGGAATGACAGGAGATGCTGTCGTTCAAAGGGCAGATACCGCCCTCTATCAAGCGAAAAAAGAAGGACGGGATCGAGTGGTTGGGGCGGAGGTTGAGTGAGGTTAATTGTTTTTGTGTTCCGTTACTAAGGTTAAACTTTCCCATTCTCCCTTATCGTTGTAGCGACGAATTAACCGCTGTCGTTCGTTGGGGTGAACGAGCCATCCCGCCTCAAAAAAGAACGGTTGACGTAGTTTAACCTGTTGGGGAACGGTTGCTGAAGCGCCATCGGGTAACAAATACACTTTAATATTAGAACCCCCATCAAACTGTAGAATTGATCCGTTTATTGTGGCAGTAGAAGAAATCGTTTGATTGGCAAAAGTTAGACTTTGGGTGAGTTTTCTGGTATCAT
Organism: Lyngbya sp. PCC 8106; assembly: GCF_000169095.1. Taxonomy (GTDB): domain Bacteria; phylum Cyanobacteriota; class Cyanobacteriia; order Cyanobacteriales; family Microcoleaceae; genus Capilliphycus. Next base: position 50,157 of record NZ_AAVU01000001.1, on the reverse strand, counting down.
CTAACTGAAGATTCATTTGAGTGGAAAACGTATCAGGAGAACGCAAATCGGGATAAAGCGTAACCGCCTCTCCGTTCCAAGTTCCCAGTAACGCTTCAACGCTGAGGGGAGGACGTTCAACGGTGTCGGTATTTGCCCGGGTTTCTCGAATTAACGTCAGTTGGTCTAAGTTTCCGTCTGGATCAAACATTTCCACCAACCGCAAGCGACGATTTTCCGCCATAAACCCAAATTCCGCCCCCGACTTCGCAAACGGTGCCAACTGAATTGTCCCTTGAGAAAACGCCCCATTCTCAAAAAATAGGATCTCTCGCCCCAGAGACTTAAATTCTCGGACTAATTCATCAACGGGGGGTTTTGTGATACTATCAGGACTCGGCGGAAAACGACGCAACGTTAGGCGGACAGTTGTGTTGTCGTCAAACGCTTCTAACTGCAAAATACTGGGCGTATCCTTAACGATTTCCCCTTGATTGGAAAATTGTGTAAATGAACCCTGCCACTCGCCTAAATTTTTGAGAAAATTTTCCCATTGCGATCGCATAATTGAACCTCATTGTATCTACAAACGGTTTCTCTATGTCTTTATCTGGAATTGTCACACTGCTGACGGACTTTGGTTTGAGTGATGTTTATGTCGGGGTGATCAAGGGTGTGATCGCTCAAATTAACCCGGAATTACGGGTGATCGACTTAACTCACAACATTCCCCCTCAAAATATTGGGGCGGGTCGATTTTGTCTGATGAACGCTGTTCCCTATTTTCCCCCAAAAACGGTTCATATTGCGGTAGTTGATCCAGGAGTCGGGAGTCAACGTCGGGCGATCGCTGTTGATCTACCGACAGGATACCTGGTTGGGCCAGATAATGGGGTATTGGCGGGGGCGATGGGGGCGATGTTAGCCCAGTGTCAGACACCGGAGGAGTTTACGGTGGTGGAATTGACAAATCCTGATTATTGGCGAACTCCCCTCCCCAGTAACACCTTTCACGGTCGGGATATTTTTGCCGCCGCAGGTGCTTATTTAGCCAGTGGGGTTCCTCTCGGAGAACTTGGACATCCCATTGATCCGGCTACCCTCTCCGATTTGATTTTATCAGAGTCTAGCTTCACAGAGGAAGGAATAGAAGGCTGTATTCAGCATATTGATCATTTTGGAAATTTAATTACAAATATTCCCGGTCATTTTATTGAGGGAAAAACCTGGTTTGTGGCGATTGGGGGGGAGAAGGAAGTTGTCGTTGACTCGGGGGAAAATTCGGATCAAAACCAAGACAAGAAGAAGAAGAAAAAAGGCAAAGGGAATAAAGATAAAGTTTCTAAAAAAACGGCTTCGGAGATTGAATCTTTGTCTCAGGTTTCTCGGATTATTCCCGGCGGTTATACTTATGCTGATGTGCAACCGGGGAATTTAATTGCTTTGGTGGGTTCTCATGGTTGGGTGGAAATTGCCGCTAATCAAGCGAATGCTCAATCAATTTTGATGTTGGAATGGGGATCTCGGATTCAGATATTATTGACGGATTCCTAAATTTTGATACAGTTTCAAAGATGAACTTTTTGTCATTTTAGGAAAGTGGAGAGGAGAGACTTATGAGAAAAAAAGCAGTAACCTTTTTGTCTGCTGTAGGTTTAATCTTAATGAGTTTTGGCTTTTCAGCAAAGGCGGATACGGTGAAAGTTCGCTGTGATTTTTACCCTAAAGGGGAAGATAAAGCTTCTGCTTCTGAGGTGTGTACGTTTTCTCAACGCTAGGGTTTTGTCTCTATTCAACGCGAAAATGGAACCCGATACGAATTTAGTCCGGTGGGAGATCAACCCGGAAATTTTGAAAATAAATCCGGTGAGGCAGTTTATCGGCAAAGTGGTTTAGGGGAGAGAGGATTGATTTTCCGAATGCCGGAAGAATCTGTATATATTTATTGGGATACTGCCCCTTTTGAAGCTGATAAAAGCGAATCCAATTCGACCGCTTACACCCCAAAAACCTATACAACTGTTCAAAATAGCGATGAAATTGCCATCCAAATTACGGAAGGATAGTTTAAGTTTTCTGGAATTTTGAAACGGGGAGAAACGGGAAGTTTTGTTGGCAGTGATGATCAAGTTGAAGTCATTTTCAATCCTCAAAATGGTAATGTTGTTGTCAATAATAAAGTAACCGGAACGGAATTTTATAACTATTATACGGCTCCAATTCTATCCTTTGAAAACCCGAATACGATGTGTAATCCGGCTGAAGAACCTTGTTAGAGAATAGAATTCACTCCAGCCAAACTCCGACGGTAATTTAAGTACAATAAGACAAACAGACTCTCTTTTCACACTCACCCAAACTCAGACTCTCAACACTGAATATTTACCCGGAGTTTTTCTCAAACTAAAGAAAATAAAATAAAGAAAAGTAATTAAAATAAAGTTGCTCAAAAAATTGATTTTAATGTGGTAATGGCAATTATGGATTTATAAAACAAAGTATTAAAATTTCTAATTGTTAGTGAGTAATGTTTTCTGAGTGATCTCCTCTGCTTAAGTTTTTATAAAGTTATGGAAAACTTGCATCTAAAAGATCTATACTCAGAAAGTACAATTTAGTCGCCTAATATGAAATGCTTTCAGCAATTTAAAAAGAGAAAACAAAAGTCTTTCTTGAATCAAACTATATATTTTTTAATAACAATAGCGATATGTTTTTTACTTCAGATCGTTTCTTTTTCTCCAACCTCTGCTCAATTACCTGTTAATTCTACTCAGGAAACGGCTCCGACAAAAACAGAAGTTGCTGTAAAATTGGGAGGAAAGACACTATTTGAGATTCGTGCTGGAGTTGGATCTTTTTCTCCAGAAGAACGTGCCAAAGCTGTAACAAATCGTCTTTTTAAAGTTGCCGAAGATCCAACAATTGCCATTGAAAATATTCAAGTTGATACCCAGCCCTTGACAACAAATATAACAGTCGGAAAACTGGTATTAGTAACGATAACAGATGCCGACGCCAGAATGGCTGATCAGTCACGAGAATTACTCGCTGAAAGCTACCAGAATACCATTCAAACTGCGATCGCAGAATATCGTCTCGAACGGAGTCCTGAATACATTCGTCAAGGAGTGATTAGAACAGTAATCGCTACAGGAATCTTTTTGGCAATTTTGATCTTGTTTAGGGTAATATTTCCCTGGCTTTATACCCAAGCAAACAACGTAGTGGGTGTAAGGATTCCAGCAATCCGAATTCAAAACTTTGAATTACTGCAAGCGACCCAAATTTCTCAACTTTTAACAAATTTATTGAAGTTATTACGACTATTTTTAACTTTAGCAGCAATCATCGCTTATGTCACTTTTGTCTTAAGTTTCTTTCCCTGGACAAAAAAGTTAAGTCGAACGGTATTTGGATACTTTTTACAAGCCGCTGAGATTAGCTGGGAAAAATTTGTTTCCTATCTACCGAATATTTTTGCACTGGCGATTATTATCTTTTTTACGTTCTATTTAATTCGAGTCGTGAGAAGATTCTTTACAGCAGTTGGCAATGGAACACTAACAGTTCAAGGCTTTTATCCCGATTGGGCAGAACCGACATATAAGCTGTTAGTCTTTTCGATTATCATCTTAGCAGCCGTCATTGCTTTCCCTTATTTACCTGGATTTGGTTCTCCAGCCTTTCAAGGAATATCACTGTTTTTAGGTTTACTATTTTCTTTGGGTTCTACTGTCATTGTTGCCAATATTGTCTCCGGGGTTATTTTGATTTATACTCGGGCTTTTCAGATTGGCGATCGCATTAAAATCGCAGATACGACAGGAGATGTTTTAGAAAAAACGCTGTTTGTGACTCGTATTCGCACGGTTAAAAATGTTATCGTTACTCTACCCAACTCTAGCGTTTTTACCAGCGAAATCATTAACTATAGTATGGCAGAATCTGATCCGAACTATGCACCTTTGATTCTCCACACAACTATTACTTTAGGTTATGATGTCCCTTGGCGTACAGTCCATGAAGTTTTAATAGATGCAGCTTATGCCACTCAACATATTTTATCTGAACCCAAACCGTTTGTCTTGCAAACCAGTTTAGATGACTTTTACGTGAGTTATGAGTTGAATACTTATACTAACCATCCGAGTGTGATGGCGAATATCTATTCAGAACTTCATCAAAATATTCAGGATAAATGCAATGAAACAAACATCGAAATCCTCTCACCTCATTACTCTGCAATGCGAGATGGAAATCAAACAACAATTCCAGAAAACTATCTTCCCAAAGATTATACAGCACCAAGTTTTAAAGTCTCGACTTTAGGTAATATACTTAATCCGTTTAATAATCAAGGATGATGTTTTAAATCAAGAAAAACAAATGGTCAACGATGTTCAAGGATCAACCCCGTCAGTCCTGCAAACCCATTTGACAGAAATGCGGTAGAAAACACCCGGCACTGCTACAATTAAGACATCAGTTGTCGTCAACGGCATTTCCAATTCCATCTGAAAAGTATAGCCTCAAGTGGGAAAAGATTCAAAAGTCTCGGTACAATGAGGCTAATAGATTTATTTCTCACACCGACCTCAACTCATGCTATCAACTGGGACAGTCCTCAACACTCGCTTTCGACTCAAAGAAGCCCTCAATAGCAATTCTGTCCGTCAAACTTGGTTGGCGGAAGACTTGAAGTTTAAAGATCAAGTCGTGGTGAAATTGTTAGCCTTAAGTGGTTCAATGGATTGGGATGATTTGAAACTCCTTGAACGAGAAGGCCAAATTCTACAACAGCTTGACCATCCCCGCTTAGTTCGTTATCGAGATTATTTTGCGATTAATAGTTTAAATCCCTGGTTTTGTTTGGTGACTGAATATGTACCGGGAGTTTCACTTAAACAACGATTAGAAAAACATCAGAAATTTACCCCAACCCAAATTCAATGGATTGCGGCAGAAGTTTTAGAAATCCTTAATTATTTACATCAGTTAAATCCACCCGTTTTACATCGGGATATTAAACCCAGTAACTTGATTTGGGGAACAGATAATCATATTCATTTGATTGATTTTGGCTGTGTACAAATTCAGCCGAGAACTCCCGGTGCGACGTTTACAGTGGTTGGAACTTATGGTTATACACCGATTGAACAGTTTGGCGGGGAAGCGGTTCCGGCTTCTGATTTGTATGCGTTGGGTGCGACTTTAATTCATCTTTTAACGGGGATTTGTCCGGCTGAGTTACCCCAAGAAAATCTACAAATTAAGTTTAGAGAACGGGCTTGTTCTCCGATTGAACCTCAATTTTGCAACTGGTTAGAACAGTTAATTCAGCCGTCGGTTTCCGCCCGTTATTCTCATGCAAATCAAGCGTTAATTGCCCTTAATGCTTCGATTTCTGCGCCGATACAGTCTCCTGAAAATACGGGGATTCGTTTGGCTAAATCTGAGAATAATTTAACAATAGAAATTCCGTCTCGGTTTGCAATAGAATATCTTCGCCCCGGTAAACAAACTCTCCAAAAAAGTCTGTGGAGTTGGGGAGAACAGCTTTTGTCTTTACGTCCATTTGTCAAGTTGCAAATTGTGACTGTTGTTGCTTTAGCCAGTTGGATACTGTGGTTATTACCGCTTCCTCTGGATAAAATTGGCTTGAATTTAATCTCGTCGCTTTTGGGTTTACCACTGATTTTGTTGATTGTGGGTGTACCTGCGGGATTGATTTTCTTGATTTTGTTACTCAATTCTGGAGTTGACTATTTTGAACGAATTTCGATAGAATTAAATGAGAGTTGTTTAGAAATTTGTTGGAAATCTCTCGGTTTCCCTAAACGAAAAGTTGTCAATCTCTCAGAAATTCAAAATATTAACTTAACTCAAACAAAGGCGAGAAATAGTCAACTTTACCCCACCTTAGAAATTGCCATTTATAAACCGATGATGTTTTTTCTCTCCCAACGCAAAACTTATCATCTTGGACAACAGTTAAAAACTGAGGAATTGGAATGGTTAAAACGAGAGATCAATGACTGGTTAACAAGTCACACTTCGGCGGTTCCTCAACTTAGCCAAAACTCTAAAAATTTGCTGAAGATATTAAATTTTGATAAAAAAATCGTTGATTCTTAAAGAATTACATTAATGAAATTGATCATCAAAACCTGAACTGATAAAATTAGGATAAATGCGATGTCGAGTGAAGATTCTAACCCGAGTTTAGAGACATTATCATCAACAGAATTTTATGTCGTTGGAATTGGTGCCTCAGCCGGAGGATTAAAGGCTTTAGAAGAATTTTTTGATCATTTACCTGCGGATAGTAATGCCGCGTTTGTTGTCATTCAGCACCTATCTCCCGACTTCAAAAGTCTTATGAAAGAACTCCTCGAACAACATACCACGATGAGGGTTCGACGGGTTGTTGATGAGATATTTCTTGAAGCCAATACGATTTATTTGATTACTCCTCAGAATAATTTAATTGTTAGACAGCGACAACTTTATTTGACCTCTCGATCCACAGCAACTTTACACCCTAAAATTAATTTTCCAATTGATATTTTCTTTGAATCATTAGCAGTTGAGTATGGCGATCGCGCAATTGGAATTATCTTTTCGGGAACCGGAAGTGATGGCACAAAAGGACTACAAGCTATCAATGAAGCGGGGGGAATTACTCTAGTTCAGTCTCCAGCAACAGCAGAATTTGATGGAATGCCTCAAAGTGCAATTCTCAACAGTGTAGTCGATCAAGTGCTATCGCCGCGAGAACTTGCTGAAAGTATTGCTGAGATTGTCAAAACGGGTAAATCTTCTTTGGCTTCGCATTTAAACCCCGAATTGGGGATCAATCGTGAACAATTTGAAACTATTATTGATTTTTTTAAACAATATGAAAATCTAGATTTTTCCTACTATAAATATAGCACATTTAATCGTCGAGTTTTGCGTCGTTGTTCGTTAGGTGAATATGACAATATCAATGACTATATTAATAACTTAGAAATCTCTCCAGAAGAACGTTTAAAATTAAAAGATGATTTAATGATTGGGGTGACTCAGTTTTTTCGAGATGCACCGGCTTGGGATGATTTAAAAACCAATGTCTTACCAGATTTAATCACACAACTACCAGAAAAAGCGGAGTTTCGAGTCTGGGTACCAGCCTGTTCAACCGGGGAAGAAGCCTATTCTATGGGAATGATTATTGATGAAGTCTGTCAAAGTCTCAACAAAAATATTCGAGTCAAAATTTTTGCGACTGATATTGATGCTAACGCTTTAGCATTTGCTTCAGAAGGGATTTATCCTGAAAGTATTATTACCCATGTTTCTAGTACCCGGTTAGAAAAGTATTTTACCTTCAATTCCCCCTTTTTTCAAGTCAGCCAATATTTACGGAATATGCTGATTTTTGCTCCTCATAACCTTTCGATTAATGCAGGATTTTCTCAAATTAATCTAATTAGCTGTCGTAATATTTTAATCTATGTACAACCTCACATTCAACAACAAATTCTCCGAACTCTGTATACTTCTCTCAAAACCGAAGGTATTCTATTTTTAGGGTCTTCTGAAACTTTAGGATATCTACAAACAGAGTTTTTAACTTTGCATGAAACATATAAAATTTACCAGAAAAAAAGTGATATTCGCTTACCTTTAACTGTTCCAAGCATTAGCTTAAGTCCGCCCTTAACTCGAAAATCATCACGCAGTAAAAACAATCAAACTCAACAAAAATATTCTAATTATATTGTAGAATTTGCCTTTAGTGCTTTTGCTAAAAGGTTACACTGTAGTTGTTTTTTAGTTAATGCCGATTATCAGCTTTTTCAAATTGTCAGTGATGCCATCCAAGTGCTTGAATTTCGCTCTGAAAAGCTCAGTCAAAAGATTACTGATTTGATCAATCCATCTTTGAAAATACCTGTAAGTACAGCTTTAGATCGCTCTAAACGTGAACACAAGACGATTTCTTATCTTGATCTTTCCTATAATCTAAATGAAAACAGTCAGCGAGTTGATTTAGAAATACAGTTCTTTCCTCGTAATGATCAACAGGAAGAATTTTATCTGTTAATTATCACCCCAAAAACCGAAAAAAATACACCTCCTCCGTTAATCGAAAATTCTCAATCTTCTCACCTTTATCAAGCCGCACTTGAACATATTCAACACCTGGAAGATGAACTTCAACAAGCCCGTGAAAACTTACAGGCTACTAATGAAGAACTAGAAACAACCAATGAGGAACAACAAGCAATCAATGAAGAATTGATCGCCTCAAACGAAGAACTTCAAAGTACCAACCAAGAACTTTACACTATTAATAGTGAATATCAAAATCAAATTCAAAAATTGATTGAACTCTCAAATGATGTCAATAACTTACTTCAAAGTACCGATATTGGTGTCATCTTTTTAGATAAAAGTTTAAAAATCCGTAAATTTACTCCGGCTGTTGTCGTCGCGATTAATTTGAATGAAGTGGATATTGATCGACCATTACAACACATCTCTTATAACTTTGATTGTCCCCACTTCTATTCATTATTGCAGCAGGTACTCACCCACGAACAACCGATTGAACAGGAAGTGAAGATTTTGACCACGGGTGACACCTTGTTGATGCGAATTCATCCCTATCGTCAGGAGAATCAAAGCTGCGAGGGATTAGTTTTAAGCTTTGTGAATATCAGTGAAACAAAAGAATTTCAAAACGAAATTGAACGTCAAAATATTGAACTGGAAAATATCTATGCCAATATTCCGGTTGGGTTATGTTTGCAGGATGAAAATTGGAGATATCTGCGAATGAATAAAATTTTAGCTGATATTAACGGCAAATCTGTCGAAGAACATATCGGAAAACAGCCCCAAGAAGTGATTCCCGAACTGTTAGAGATTGTTGAACCGATTTATCGGCAAGTTCAAACGACAGGAGAACCCGTTCTCAACATTGAAATTCAGGGAACAACAGCCGCTCAACCTGATATCAAACGAGATTGGATCACCAGTTATTATCCGGTCGAATTATCCTCCGATAAAATAGGATTTGGAGTGGTTGTTACCGAAGTCACGCAATTAAAACAAGTTCAAGAAGCTTTACGTCAAAGTGAAGCCAGACTGCAATATTTACTTAATAATACTCCGGCGGTAATTTTTAGTTGCAAACCCCAGGGAGATTATGCCGCCACCTATATTAGTCCTAATATTAGAAATTTGTTGGGTTATGAACCGGAGGAATTTCTCAATAACTCGGATTTTTGGGTGACTCATCTGCACCCCGACGATCGCGCGCGCATTCTGACTGGACTCCCCAAAGGACTCAATGAAGACGGTTTTTACACCCACGAATACCGTCTACGAACGACAGAGAACACCTATCGCTGGGTTTCTGCGACTCTGCAAATGATTAAAGATCAGCAGAATACTCCGCTTGAATGTGTGGGCTGTTTGATGGATATTACTGAACGTGTCGTCGCGGAAGAAGCTTGGCGTTGGAGTGAAGAACGCTTTAATTTAGCACTGAGCAATTCCCCGATTACGTTCACCACTCAAGATTGCGAATTACGGTATACTTGGGTTTACAATCCCGCTCCGGGTTTTACCTTTGAAGAAATTGTCGGAAACTTAGAAACTGAGCTTTTATCGGCCGATGAAGCCGAACGAATTCTAGCGATTAAACAACCCGTTATTGAGACAGGCATCAGAAACTGCCAAGAGTATTTTATCGCTCGAGACGGACAGATGCGTTACTATGAGCTGAGTGTAGAACCGCTACGAGATAGCGACAATAATATTATTGGAATTGCGACGGTTGTTATTGATATTACCGAGCGCAAACAAGCCGAACTCGAACGCCAACGCGCCCGAGAATTGCAACGGGAAAAAGAAGCCGCCGAGTCTGCTAATCTTGCCAAAAGCCGTTTTCTTGCCAATATGAGCCACGAATTACGAACCCCTCTCAATGCTATTTTAGGGTTTACTCAGTTGTTGCTACGACAACCTCAATTTTCTGGTGAACCGAGTGAATATCTCAATATTATTCATCGCAGTGGTAAACATTTACTGGGTTTAATTAATGATATTCTCACCTTATCTAAAGTTGAGGCGGGTCGAATTTACCTGAAAACCAAGCCGTTTGATTTGTCTCTTTTGCTGAAAACCTTAGAAAATATGTTTTCGCTGAAAGCAGCAAATAAGAGACTCCAACTGGAAATAAAAGCCGATGCCAATGTTCCTCGGGGGTTAATAGGAGATGAGGATAAATTACACCAAGTTCTGATTAATTTACTGTCGAATGCAATTAAGTTTACCTCTTTTGGTGAGGTTTGTTTAACGGTTCGTTCTCAACCTGTTCCGGCTGAAATGAGTTCAAATTCTTGTTATCTTCAGTTTGAAGTTAGAGATACTGGAGCGGGAATTAACTTCGATGAACTCGAAAAAATCTTTGAACCTTTCATCCAAACAGAAGCCGGAGAAAAAGTTAAACAGAGTACGGGACTGGGTTTAGCAATTAGTCGTGAATTTGTAGAGTTGATGGGGGGTAAAATTACCGTTGAGAGTCAATTAAAGCACGGTAGTGTTTTTCAGTTTACCATACCGTTAGAGCGAGTACAACTAGCCAGTATTCAACCCGAACTTCCTCAAAGCAGGGTGATTGGTTTGAGTCGCGATCAACCCCAATATCGAATTTTGGTGGCCGAAGATCGTCCGGATAATCGTCATTTGATTGTTAAACTATTAGAAACAGTGGGTTTTGAAGTGCAAGCCGCAGTCAATGGTCAAGAAGCGATAGAACTTTGGGAAAGTTGGTCGCCCCATTTGATCTGGATGGATATGCAAATGCCTGTGATGAATGGTTATCAGGCGATTCAATATATTAAAGCGACACCCAAAGGGGAAGATACTGTTATTATTGCTTTAACGGCTTCTGTTTTTGAGGAAGAACGCCATAATATTATTGCACTGGGTTGTAATGATTTTGTTCGTAAACCCTTTGAAGAACAGGAGATTTTTGCTAAAATTCAACAATATTTAGATGTATCTTATATTTATGAACAACAACAGCCCACTCCGAAACCGACAGCAGAAAAAGGACGAACTCAGTTAGTTCGAGAAGATTTTGATGTGATGCCAACTCAATGGCGAGAACAACTTCATCAAGCAGCTTATCTGGCGAATGAAGCGGAAATTGAGCAGTTAATTCAACAAATTCCTCAATGTGATACTTTCTTGATTGAACGGCTAACAGAACTGGTTAATAATCTTCAGTTTGAAGAAATCGAAGCCTTAACTCAACCTGAATCTTTATGAATAGCAAACCCTCTCTTGAATCTTCTGAATATATTTTGCTGGTTGATGATGAGTTGAATAATCTCGCTGTCCTCTCGGCTTTATTGATCGATCAAGGCTACACCGTGCGACGAGTTCTTAGTGGACAAAAAGCATTGGATTTAATGAAGTCCAATCAACCCCCAGCATTGGTTTTGCTTGATATTATGATGCCTGAAATGGATGGGTATCAAGTTTGTCAAAAGATGAAGTCAGACGAGAAAACTCGGGGAATCGCAGTCATATTTTTAAGTGCTTTAGATGATGTAAAAAATAAAGTTAAAGGCTTTGAAGTCGGAGGTGCAGATTATATTACAAAGCCGTTTGAGTCGTTAGAAGTGATCACTCGGGTTCAACATCAACTCGGCTTAAGAAAGCTACAACAACAAATTAAAATTGAAGCACAATTAAGAGAATCTCTGCTTCAAGAACAGGAAAATCGAGAGTTTAAACGACGAATTATTACCACAATTTCTCACGAATATCGTACCCCTTTATCTATCATTATGACCTCGGCTGGACTTTTAGAAACTTATTGTGATCTGGAAAATCCTAAACAACAAAAGCATATTCAGCGAATTCAACAAATGGTACAACATCTGAGTAGTTTGGTGAATGATGTTGTCTTTGTGAATGAACTCGAACAAGATAAAATTATACTTCAACCTGTGACTTTGAATCTGATTGAATTCTGTCAAACTTTGATTTCAGAATTAAAAGTTGCCCGACAAGTGAAACACCCGATTAATTTTTCCAATCAAGGGAATGAGTTTGATGGACAATGGGATGAGAGAATTTTACGACAAATTTTGAGTCATTTACTCTCGAATGCGATTAAATTTTCTCCCCCAGAAAGTCAGCTTGATTTTAAATTAGTTCAAGAACAAGATAAAATAGAGTTTCATATTCAAGATCAAGGAATCGGTATTCTTCAAGAAAATAGAGATAAAATTTTTGATCTGTTTTATCGGGGAGATAATGTGGGAACGATTCAAGGAGAAGGTTTGGGTTTAGCGATTGTGAAAAAATGTGTCAATCTCTACGGAGGTAATATTTTATTGGAAACGGAAATCAACCAAGGAACAACATTTATCGTTAAATTACCCATTCCAAAAATAGGGTGATGGGGAGGTTGGATGAAAATTGATTAATAACCATGAGGATTTACAAGTCTATCAAATGGCTTTTGATGCTGCTATGAATATCTTTGAACTCTCGAAAAAATTTCCTCAAGAAGAGAAGTATTCTTTAACTGACCAAATTCGACGTTCTTCTCGTTCAGTTTGCGCTAATCTGGCTGAAGCATGGCGAAGAAGGAGATATAAAGGTTCTTTTCTAGCCCGACTAAATGATGCAGAAGCAGAGGCAGCAGAAACCCAAGTTTGGTTAAAATTTGCTGTTAAATGTGATTATTTAGAGCTTCACAAAGGCCGAGAACTTTATAGTCAATATAATCAAATTTTGGGCATGATTGTCAATATGACGAATTACCCAGATAAGTGGTTACTTAGAAACTCTTAAAATTATCCCCACCTCCCCATCTCCCCATCTCCCCATCTCCCCATCTCCCCATCTCCCCATCTCCCCATCTCCCCATCTCCCCATCTCCCCATCTCCCCATCTCCCCACCTCCCAATCTCCCCATCTCCCCACCTCCCCATCTCCCCATCTCCCCATCTCCCCATCTCCCCATCTCCCCATCTCCCCATCTCCCCATCTCCCCATCTCCCCATCTCCCCACCTCCCAATCTCCCCATCTCCCCACCTCCCCATCTCCCCATCTCCCCATCTCCCCATCTCCCCATCTCCCCATCTCCCCATCTCCCCATCTCCCCATCTCCCCATCTCCCCATCTCCCCATCTCCCCATCTCCCCATCTCCCCACCTCCCCCTGCACCCCATCTCTCTACCTCAAAGGCTGAGGTTGATTGATACTATATCCTTGAGCAAAGTCAACGCCAATTTCTCTTAATAACTCGATACTAGTATCCTGTTCAATAAACTCAGCAATTGTTTTGAGTCCCATCGCATGACCAATTTTATTAACACTTTCAAGCACAGCATATTCAACTTTATTCCGATGAATTTCTTTGACAAAACTACCATCAATTTTTAAATAATCTAAAGAAAGATGCTTTAAATAAGTGAGCGAACTCATCCCACCCCCAAAGTGATCAATTGCACAAGAACATCCCAACTGTTTGAGGGTTTGAGTAAACTCTATCGTTTGAGATAAAGAGGCGATTGCCACAGTTTCAGGGATTTCAAAGCAAAGGGTTTGATTTGGAATTTTATCGGGAGTTAATTGAACTTTTAGAAACTCGATAAATTCTTGATTTTTAATACTACTCTCTGATAAATTAATCATATACAAATAATTTTTTAACGAGTCCTCCGCTTGATTCTTTAACTGTTGATAACACTCCAAAAAATTATTAACCACCCATTGATCAATTTTGAACATTAAATCATAGCGTTCAGCCGTAGGTAAAAACGCCATCGGAGGCACTACATTTCCCGTTTCATCCACTAAACGTAATAACACCTCATAATGTTCTCGGGGGTTTGTAATCTTCTGAAGTGGAATGATTTTTTGAACATAAAGATGAAACCGATTTTTAGATAATGCCTGATCAATCTCTGTAATCCATTGTCTTTCTTGTTGTCGTTGAATGAGTTCATGATCTTCAATTTGATACACATGAATACAGTTCCGACCCCGAGCCTTTGCCGCATAACAAGCCGCATCTGCTGCACCGAAAATACTCGCAACATTCGACGTATCAGCATCAATTTTCACTAACCCAATACTCACTCCTATCGAAAAGACTTTATCTTCCCAATTGAAGCGAAAATCTTGAATTAATTTTCTCACCGTTTCCGCAACTTCTTGTCCGTCGCACAAAGAACAACCATGCAGCAACAACCCAAATTCATCTCCTCCCAAACGCGCCAAACAGTCAGCCGCACGTACTCGGGTTTGTAGTAAAGCGGTGACTTGACGCAAAAGTTCATCTCCGGCTGGATGACCACAACTATCATTCACCTGTTTGAACTTGTCTAAGTCCAGAAAGCAAAATACATAGTGCTGTTCTTCGGTTTGAGTTAAGGTAATCGCCGCTTGGATTTTCTGCTCAAAGGCTTGTCGATTTAGCAATCCGGTTAGGTGATCATGGCTGGCTTGCCAAGACAGTTGACGGCTCAATAAACGCGATTGGGTGACATCTCGAAACACCACTACCACTCCCTGGATTTGACCTTGACGATCTTGGATGGGCGCCGCAGAATCTTCAATCGCATATTCTGTCCCGTCCCGAGAAATCAGCAGGGTATGGTCAGACAAATGAACAATATCAGCCTGAGATAACACCCGTTGAACCGGATTTTCTAAGGGTTCTCGGGTGATTTCATCGATGATTGTCAATACTTGAGAGAGGGATTGTCCGCGAACGGCTTCATTTTTCCATCCGGTGAGTTGTTCGGCGATAGGATTGAGATAGTCAATCTTTCCGCATTGGTCAGTCGTAATCACTCCATCCCCAATTGATTCTAGGGTAATTTGAGCTAGTTCTTTTTCTCGAATTAAAGCTTCTTCAATCTCCTGTCGATGTTGTATTTCTTGTTTGAGTTGAGTATTAACGGCTAACAGTTCAGTGGTTCGTTCTTCGACTCGTTGTTCTAACAAGGTATTCACTTGGCGAAGCTGTTCTTCGACTTGTTTGCGTCGGTTAATTTCTTGTTGAAGATATTTAATTTGTTCTTCGAGTAATAGAGTCAAGCGACGAACAGAGAGATGAGTTTGGATTCGACTGAGGGCTTCTTCCGGATGGATGGGTTTAGTAATGTAGTCGGCGGCTCCGAGTTTTAATCCTTTGACTTTATTATCAGTTTCAGAAAGAGCCGTCATAAAAATAACCGGAATATCTCGGGTTACAGGTGAGGCTTTTAACTGACGACAAACCTCATATCCGTCCATTTCAGGCATTCGGATATCGAGTACAATAAGCTCGGGTTGTTGAGATACTGCAATCTCTAACGCTGATTCTCCAGTTTGAGCCACCAAAACTTCATATTTGGCTCTCGACAAAGAAGCACATAAGAATTTGAGATTGAGTGGATAGTCATCAACCACTAAAACGACACCTGAGTTCAAGTCTTCTCTGATCATTTTTTGTTAAGATAATCTCTCTTATTATCGATGATTACACTTTATTTTAGAGATCGTTATCTTAACCCGTGCTTTCATCGCCTCTACAGATGCGCTATGATAAGTCTCTACACCCGTTAACCCCCATTTTTCTTTGATTGAAATACGACACCTGAAGCCCGATACTCCACTTGAAATGTCATCAATTTTGTTCAAGATTGAATGGGCGGTTATGCTTCCTGTCGGCGTACCTCAATATCATTGAAAAGTTCCTCGATAATCTGACTTAACTGTTTACAAATTTCAATAACTTCGTTCTTTGTTCTTTAAAAAAAGAATCAAAAGATCATGGTGAGACAAAGTGGGAAAAGAGAAAATCTGACTCACTCAGATGAAGGTACGATAATGTAGTGCCTTTTTTCTATTCATATGAAATCGAAAAAATAATCCTACACATCTCTCTCCTCGGAGTTGCACACCAGATGATTGTCAGCGTTGCTAAAGCAGGAATTGCCCATAGACAAGAACGTATATATTGATCAATAAAACAACTTAAATTTGTGAAGCCTTTGAAGATTGTAGACCCTAACCCTCCAATCTCCTCAACTTCCGATCTATGCCCCAAGGAAGATTTGTGTTGATTTGTGATCAATTCTTGGCAATTTAAAATTCAAAATGTAACAATGAATACAGAAATTAAAAAACTTACCTTGATGAGCTAAGTTATTTTTCGTTCAGAGACGAGGAGCGATCGCAAAGATGAAACTGACCTATCGTACAATTAGCTATGAGCAGCATCGGCCTTCCCTTGACATTGTAGAAAGCGAACTGGGGGGCAAATATCGGGGAAATGCGTGGCAAGTTCACTATCCCAGACATATTCCTGTTCCCTTACCGAACCCTAGCTTGAAATATCGGGGAGTTGCTTATCAAGCTGAAGATGTTAGAATGGCCGAACGTGAAGGAATGGTTAGGGTATTACAACAGAGTCAATCTCAACCCTCTGTTCAGACTCCCGCAAAAGTGACTCCAGAACACTTTATTACGGTTCATACGGCTAATATTTGTCGAGTTCTCGAACATCGCCGACAAGTCGCTCAGAAACTCGGAGATGAGCAGTTGTTGAAAATGCTAGAGTTAGAAGCCCAACAACTGGTTTGTTAGTTTTCCTATAGAAATGATTTCATCTAGGTTTCTGAAGAAAATGGACGATTTGAAGTTTTTTGTTTAAATCTTGCGGTGATTTAGATCAACAATATTTCAAGTTACATCACGGCAACCAACGAGGATTAAACCCAAAAAACGGCAATTCTTCGGGTTTGATTTCGGCTTGGGTTGGATCAGATAATATCTCTAACGGCAGTATCCACAAGCGACTGGTAATAATTGCATCACCGCCTTCACTGCGAGGTGAAATCTCAGATTGTGCTGAATTTTGCTGATTTTTAATCACCGTTTGATCAAACAGCAGTGCTAAACCATCCGGTGACAAACTCATATTAATCTCTTGTTGATTGGGTAAAATCACTAATGGCGCTAACTCACCAGTTTTGATATCAATGACTGCAATATAAGGCTGTTCCTGATATTCTTGCTGTTCATCAATCAATTCAGTTAACAGACAAAATAACAACTGATTACTCGGATCAAACTGAGCATTCAAAATATTACCAAAAGGGGGCGTGCGATAGAGTTCTCGTTCTTTTCCTTGATTATTCACTAAAAATAGCGATCGCGTACCATCGAGGTTGAATTTCACCATCACTGCTGCTGAACCATCATTCGCAAAACCGAGAACTTGACCATATCGCGGTAAAAATTCTAACGGTTCCGATCCCGGTTCAAGTGGTAAAATAGTGGTTAAATCAGGCCCTTGAGCAATCAGTAGTGATTTACTATCTGGCCCAATCAAAAAGTCACCGCCTTCAGTTTTCAGGGATTTGGGCGCACGTTCTGACTCAATGATCCAAGGGCCAAAGTCCGCCGGATTATCTTTTTTAACGCGCTGAACGACAATCATTTCCCCATTGGGAGACAAGTCAAATTTGAGATTACGATAATCTTGACTGTCAAGAATTAACTTGACTTCTCCGGGGCGTTTGGGGCGTTTGGCTTTTTGTTGTTGAGGAGAATTGGGATTAACACCCGTTGTCACTGTGTAGAGTTGTGACTCAAATTTTCCTCTGACTTGATCCGCGCGAGAAATCGCTGAAAATAAAATTTGATCGCCATCGGGATAGGGTTCAAACTCCAAAACCACCAACTCAGGTGGCGTTAATGCAATCGGTTGAGGGCTTTCTTGAGACAGGTTCACCAACATCAACCGCCCTTCATTGTCTCCTGTGACTCCAATATAGCTAAAAGCACGATCTCGGGTGCGAAAATAGCCCGTAAACGGTTCAATCACCTGTCCTTCATTTCCGGCATACAATTGATCGCGAGCATCCTGCAACTGCACGCTAAAAGGCGTTCCATAAGGCGCAGGTTCCACTAAAGTATAAGCCATCCGTCGTCCTGCCCAACTAATTTTACCGGGAAGGGGGGGATCAATTCGCAAATTACGCTCGACACTTTCCCGATTCATGGGACGATTGAAGGTGAGAATAAATCCGGTATCAAAAGCACCAATATTTTTATTATTCCAGCTAAATTCTCGGACTCTGGGTGTCGTGCGATCGCCACTGATCAACATTATTCCAATCAGCACTGTTAATACTATCATTAGAGCGGTGGCGACTCGATCCACAGGTTGACTGTTTTTCAGCCAAGATTGAGTTTTAGTCTGGAATTGCATCATGGAATTTCTCAGTCAGCGCTGATGTCTTTCTTTCACAGATTATCATGTTTTTGCTAAGGTTGTGGGGTGAGTTTTTAGGATGATTTCCGATTTTTTTGAGTGGAATCGTCTTAAACTTAGAAAGTGATCAGAATCTACACAAGCCATGACCCGTATTTTTTCTACTCCAAATTTTCGTCAACTTTTCCACAAATATCCCGAAGCTTTCGCGGCTGCTAGTTGTGCTATTTTAGTATTTTTGGGTTGGTTATTTTTGAACTTAGGTTGGGTGGGTATTGCCTTATTCTTACTTCCGGGTGCTTATGTGATTGGAGGCTATGAAAGTACCAAAGAAGGATTAACCACTCTGTTTGAAGAACATCAGCTTGATGTTGATTTGTTGATGATGGTGGCGGCATTAGGAGCGGCAAGTTTAGGGTTATGGCAACGAGATTATACTTTAATAATTGATGGGGCAATTTTAATCCTAATTTTTGCGATTAGTGGGGCGTTAGAAAGTTTCGCCATGCAACGCACTGAACGCAATATTCGCCGTTTAATGACAGTTGCACCGGATACAGCCAGAACCCTTCGTAAGATTCAAAAAAACCCAGTTTCTGACAGTCACTTCCATATTTATACCCCTAATTCTCCCCAAGAAACCGGGGTTTTTAACGACTCCTCTGAAAATTTTGAAGAAGTTGAAGTTCCGATTCATCAACTCCAAATTGACGATATTGTGGTTGTCAAACCCGGTGAACTTATTCCCACAGATGCTTTAATTATAGAAGGTCAGAGTCATCTTAATCAAGCTTCGATTACCGGAGAATCTATTCCCGTTGAAAAAACCATCGGGGATGAAGTCTTTGCTGGAACGTTAAATGGTCAGGGGGCGTTACGTTTACGAGTGCATCAACCCCCAGAAAGTAGTCTGATTCAACGGGTAATTCGTTTAGTTGAACAAGCCCAAACCGAAGCCCCGCCCTCTCAACAATTTATCGAAAAATTTGAACGTAATTATGCCAAAGTGATTGTTATTGGGGGAATTTTATTGGCAATTCTTCCGCCTCTTTTATTCGGTTGGAATTGGGAAACAACTATTTATCGGGCTTTAATTTTTTTAGTGGTGGCTTCTCCCTGTGCATTAATGGCGGCAATTATGCCTGCTTTACTCTCAGGAATTGCTAACGGGGCGCGTCAGGGTATTCTGTTTAAAAATGGGGCGCAACTCGAAAAAATTGGCACAATAAAAGCAATTGCTTTTGATAAAACCGGAACCTTAACAACGGGAAAATTACAAGTGGTTGAAATCATTCCCACAGAAGGTAATTCTCCCGAAACAGTCTTACAACTGGCTGCGGCTTTAGAAGCAGTTTCTGAACATCCCATCGGAGAAGCCATAACGGGTGAAAATTCTGCCCAAAATCTACAACTTTTAACCGCCAAAAATGTACAAGCCCAAGCAGGTTTAGGAATTGTTGGATTTGTAGAAAATCAAGCGATAATTGTCGGAAAATCGAGTTTTGTTTCCGCCGAACTGTCCCAAGACAATCAACAATTACAAGCCGAAACCACCCGCCTAGAAAATGAAGGAAAAACGGTTATTTGGGTGGCGAAATCTCAGGAAATATTAGGATTAATAGCAGTTTCAGATACCGTTAGAACTGAAGCAAAAAGCGTGATTGAACGGTTAAATAAAATGGGAATTAAACAGATTGTTATGTTAACAGGCGACAACCAACGCACTGCCGATACTGTCGCTCAATCTTTGGGAATTACAGGGGTTTATGCCAATCTATTACCCGAAGATAAATTAACCGTAATTCGCCAATTAAAACAACAATATAACACCGTTGCCATGATTGGAGATGGAATTAACGACGCGCCTGCTTTAGCCCTCGCAACAGTCGGTATTGCCATGGGAGGAGGCGGAACGGATGTAGCCTTAGAAACGGCGGATATTGTGTTAATGGCGGATCGTTTAGAAAAATTACCGGAAGCCGTTAATTTAGGTCGTCGTTCTAATCGAATTGTCCGCCAAAATATTGTGTTTGCTTTATCTTTTATTGGGTTGCTTTTAGTCGCTAATTTTGCCGGACAAATTAACCTTCCTTTGGGGGTAATTGGACATGAAGGATCGACAGTTTTAGTCACGTTAAGCGGTTTAAGGTTATTAAAAGCTTAGTTGATTATACATTGTTGCGACAGAAGGGAAAATCTCAATCCCGTTCTAATTCCCCAACATAATTGGGGGTTTCCTCCAAAGGTGCAAACTCGAACTCCGATGGGAAGATGTCCTTTGGGAGCGTTTTCAATGTTGTTCCAAACTAATTCCGAATATTTTAGCCATCTTCCCTCTTTTAGCCATCCGACATCCCTTGCAAATTGTTCATGTCCGTCCGTCCAGTTTTCAAATTTAATCGGTTCATTATACCCTTGCAAATTCTTATTATGTTTCAAAAATACTTGCTTTTGAACGCTAAATCCAAACCGATTTTCACTATATTTGAGCCAAAGTTTGTCGATTTTATTGATATCTTGACAAGGAATTTGTTGCTGCGCTTCAATATCAAACCAACCTTTCTTGGTACGGTCGAGAATATTGAGTAAAATTTTTCCCGTAATTAGATCGGCAAGCTTCCATTCTTTTCTTTTTAGCCAATATTCTAATTCTTGATAAAGTTGATTTTTAATCTGTTTTCTCGCTTCACTCCTGACCAAACTCGCGTTTTCAGCCGGTAAAGTTTTCAAGCTTATCCCTAATAATAATCCTGAAAATCCGAGGATTAACGCAATCAAAATCCAGAAATTAAATTGAGTTTTTTTGTCTAGCTTAATCAGCATTTTACGAGTTTGATTCAATTCTAAGGTGAACAATTGAGTTTCTCATTATTCTTCACAAATCTGAGACTTTTTGGGGGAACAGGAAATATGAATTTGAGAATTTTCAGACAAACTCTTGGTTACTTTCCTATTCCCTTAAACTGATCAATAAGTTAAGAAAAACTCAGTGAATTAACCAACAGGAAGCAGATAAATAGACTAAAAATAAGCTTCCGTTTAAATTTGATCACCCCGAACAAGAACAACCTTTTTTAGCCAACCATTATCTGTTTTCAAAAACGACAGATCGCTTAAGCCTGTTGCCAAAGTTCTTTGACTTTTCCCGGAAGCCAACTGTCAATTTCTTCTATACGTTCTTCTGAAAGTTCTTCTTTTGTCGCTGAAAATACCGCTGTTACCGCCTGTTCGCGATCAACATTTTTCGGAAGTCCGCCTTCATTTGCGACTCGAAATAAGAAGCGATCTGCATCAATTTTAAAAATACCAGGCCCTTGCCAGGGTGGACGAACCCGGCTTAAAAAGCCTACAATAGGATTTGTATCTTTCCACAGTTCAGCAACTTCCATCTGGAGTGCTTTTTCTTTCGTCGGTACCGCTTCTTGATGTAGTTCAGATTCTACGCGATCGGCGGCTTCTGTAGTCATTAAATCCCGCATCACCCGAAAGACAACTTCAGTAAAATCTCTCGCATCATAGAGATCTGCCATCCCGCTTTTTTTCATCACCTTTTCTAGAAAGGAACGATGCTCATCAGCAATAACAGTTCTTCTATCTTCAACTTCCGTCGGATCAACTTCAGGTAAGTTTTTATTTTTTATTTCATCTGGCATTATTAATTCCTTTTTTATGATCATTTTCATTGCTTCAGCTTAGTAGAATGTTTTGCAATTCATCCTCATCCTGAAGTTAGATATTTTAACTATCAAAGGATAGAAATTTAGTGAGAATGCAAAAAAGCCTCAAAGGTTTCTCTGTCCGGAAGTGAAGGTTGCGCCCCTGGTTTTGTCGTTGCTAACGCCCCTGCTGCTGTTCCCCAAATCACCGCTTCTCTTAAGGATAAACCCGCTTCAAATGCTGCCGCCATCGCCCCATTAAACGCATCTCCCGCCGCCACAGTATCAATGGCTTGCACCGGGAAAGCTTCCACGCGAAAATGTCCGCCTTTATTCAGACAAAAAACGCCTCTCGCCCCCAATTTTAACACGACTGTTTTCACGCCTCGATTAATAAAAAATTCGGTAGATTTTATCCAGTTATTTTCCTCAGATAAATCAAATCCAGTTAACTGCTTGGCTTCAGTTTCATTGGGTGTTATAATATCAATCAGAGGGTAAAGTTCATCGGGTAAACTTTCCGGGGCAGGTGCAGGATCTAGAATCACTTTTACTCCGGCTTGTTTAGCCGCTTTAGCCGCTTCAATAATTGCAGGTAAAGGCACTTCTAACTGTAACAATAATGCACTAGAATGAGAGAATAAATTCTTCAGTCGGTCAACATCTGAAGCTTCAACTCGACCATTCGCCCCCGGAATAATCATAATTGTATTTTCGCTATTTTGATCCACTGCAATCATCGCTACACCAGAACTTGTTTGGGAGTCAACTTTTACCCATTCCGTTTGTACTCCGGTTTCGTTGAGATGGGCTAAAAGTTCCTGACCAAAACTATCTTCCCCGACTCGCCCCACCAAGTAAGTTAACGCCCCTAAACGGGCGGCTGCGACGGCTTGGTTAGCCCCTTTTCCTCCGGGGGCGGTAAAAAAATGATCCCCTTGTAAGGTTTCTCCAGGACTCGGTAAACGGGGAGTTTGAACCACTAAGTCCATGTTAATACTTCCAAAAATAATTAAACTCATCAGAGATTGGATTTAACTTTTGTTTCTCAAAATGTTGGTGAAGATGATATCATAACTTTAATCTCAAATCATCTAACTCAATCAGGAATTTCGTTGTGCAAGTTTATTTGGCAGGCCCCGATGTCTTTTTACCCGAACCCTTGAAAATGGCAAAAGCCAAGAAAGAAATTTGTAAAATGTATGGGTTTGAGGGCCTATTTCCGTTTGATGATAGTTTAGATTTAACCAATTTAAAACCTCGGGAAGCCGCGATGAAAATTTATCATTGTAATATTAAGCTTATGAATCGTTGTGATTTAATTATTGCCAATATGACCCCCTTTCGGAGTCCGAGTTTAGATGCTGGAACCGCTTTTGAAATCGGATATATGACTGCCCTAGAAAAGCCTATCTTTGGGTATAGTAATGATGGTAAACTCTACAGTGAACGAGTCAAGAATAAAACCTCAGAAACTCTTGATGATCAGGGAATGTTTATTGAACAGTTTGAGATGATGGATAATTTGATGTTAGAAGGGGCAATAATTAGTAGTGGGGGAAGTGTTGTCTATGAAACTGTGGAACCCCAGCAGTATTATCCAGAATTACGAGTATTTGAAAAAATCGTTAACATTGCCGCCCAAAAACTCCTGAATAAATAACCCTTTTACCCTAAATTAATTCAACTTAAAATCAAAATGAATCAACCTTTATCCCGACCCAAAATCATACTCGATACCGATCCAGGTGGTGATGATGCCTTTGCTTTTTTCTGGTTAATTAGCTTAGTTAAAAAAGGATTAGCTGAACTTTTAGCCGTGACTTCGGTTGAGGGAAATGTGAATGCCAAACTCACCTTTACCAACGCTTGTAAACTCCTCCAACTCAACAATTTTTCGGACATCGAAGTTGGACGAGGCGTAATTAAAACCCAAAAAGAAATTGATGATGCCGCCCATATTCACGGAAATGATGGTTTAGGAAATTTAGCCCAGACTTTACCTTCCCCGCAACAGTCCTATGAAAACGCCCGGTATTCTGATGATATTTTAATCGAAAAATTAACAGCATTCCCCGGAGAAATTACCCTCATTGCCCTCGCCCCGTTAACCAATTTAGCCGCCGCCGAAACAAAATCCCCCGGTATTTTAAAACAAGCCAAAGAAATTATCATTATGGGCGGTGCCTTTAACGTCGCCGGAAATGTTACCCCAGAAGCCGAGTTTAATATTGCTTACAGTCCCGAAGCCGCAGAAATTGTATTTAACAATAGCAATCATCTCGTTATTTTACCGCTTGATGTGACGCGATCGCTAATTTTTCGCCCCGAAATGGTACAAAAGATTTCTGAAGTCAACCCAGAAAGTGATCTAACCCAGTTTATAGTCGCCTTAGCCAAAGCGATGACTCAAACCTCTCTTTCACACCGAGAAACCCAAGGAATAGAAGGATTTTTAGTCCATGATGCGGTTACCTTAGCTTATTTATTTTATCCCGAAACCTTACAATTTCGTCGCGCCCGAGTTGAAGTCGAAGTTGTCGGCAAACTCACTCCAGGAAAAACACTCTTTGATCGTCGCCATCATGCTAAAATAGCAGCAAATGCTTGGGTTGCTCAACAGGTTAATTCGGCGGATTTATTTGCCGCTTTCGTAGAAGATTTAAAAAGTTTGGTCAAATCAGACCCTTAAGCACAAACCACCTGATTTCGACCTTGATGTTTAGCTTGATACAAGGCGTCATCCGCTTTTTTCATCACTTCTTCTGGGGTAGACCCCTGTTGAGGAAAACAAGCCACACCAAACGAAGCTGTGATTTGTCCTAAATCTTTACCTTGATAAGAGAGTTGAAGCTGTCGAATTCCTTGACACAATTCTTCTGCCCTGACTTTGACATTTTCTAGGGACATTTCTGGTAAAATTAAAGTCATCTCCTCCCCCCCGTAGCGACAGGCGAGATCTGACAACCGGACTTGATGCTGTAGAAACTGGGCGACCTTCTGCAACACCACATCTCCCGCCTCATGGCCGAAGTTATCATTAAATTGCTTAAAATGGTCAATATCAACCATAATCACCCCTAACGGTTGACCCGAACGTTGGGAACGCTTAAATTCTCGGACTAAAAACTCTTTCAAATAGCGACGGTTAAACAGTCCCGTCAGGGCGTCACGAATACTTTGATTGCGTAACTCCTCCCGCAGTTGTAAGTTAGATAACCCCAAAGAAATTTGTTCCGCTACCGTCTGGGCTAATTGTTGTTGACCTTTACTCAAACCCTCCGGTTGTTGAATCCGCAGGTAAAATAATCCAAACGCTTGTCCTTGAACAATCGTGGGAATACACAGAGAAGACGTCGGAAAAGGATGACAATCGACATGAGTACAAAACAAACCCGGTTGATTCCTTTCGGCGAGATGAATTTGTCCCCGTCGCAACGCCCAACAATCATCAAAAGTGAGATTCAATTCACAAGCGGCTAACTCTCCAAATGTGGCGATTGACTCGACTTGATTGACTTTTTGATTACTCAATAATACCGTTCCCGCGCAATTGGGAAAAAGTAGTTTGAGAAACTCAGAAATCGGCCCATAAGCTTCTTCAACTCGATGACAAGCTTGCAAAAACTCAATCATTTCATTAATAATCGCCGATTCGTGGTGACGCTGTTCCAACTCTTTGACTGATTGTTCTAACTGTTGGTTGACTTCAGCCAGGTGAAAATTAGCCCGTTGTAAAGAAAGTTCTGCTTGTTTCTGTTCGGTGATATTCTGAGAAACAATCATCCCTAAAATCACCTCATCTTCTTCATTTCTAATCGGTACCGCCCTAACTAAATAGGTCTGATCTTGGTATTGAACTTCTTCGACTTGTTCATTTCCGGCTAACGCTGTTTGATACAACGGTTCAGTTGAAGTATAGATTTCCGCCGATAATACCTCCGACAACCGATGACCTTCTAAGGCTTCTCGACGCAGTTGGAGATGAGCAAGTCCTTGACCATCCGCGACTAAATACCGTAAATCTCGATCAAACAAAAAGATCGTTCCATTGGGAAAATTATGGGCAATAGTGCGATAAAGTTGTTCACTGGTGCGTAAATTTTCCTGAACTTGTTTGAGGATAGTAATATCACTAAAAGTACAGATGACGTGTTGAACTTTTCGGTTTTCTGTCAGTTGGGGTTCGGCGCTGACCATAATCCAGATTAACTCTCTTTCCTCTCCCGTTTTCCGCGAAGGGCGATAAATCCCCATCAACACATTTTTCACCGCTTGACGAGAGACAATTGCTTGGGGAACTGGATGATCTTGATAGGGAAAAGGAGAACCATCTTCACGAATAATTTCCCACTCAGAAGACAGAGAGGTTAAACCTAAAAGTTCGACTTCACTTAAACCCAACAATTGGGATGCTTTGGGATTACATAACAAAATTTCCCCTTGAGAACCATGCAGCGTCACCCCAACACTCAGATTCCGAATTAATGTACTAAACCGTTCTTCACTCTGTCGGAGTGCAACTTCAGCTTGTTTACGTTCGGTAATATCGAGCATCACCCCTTGTAACAAAATTGGGGTCCCGTCTTCGTCTCGAATCACCACTGCTGAATCCTGTATCCATAAGATATCCTGATTGCGGGTTAACAGGCGATATTCATAGCCAAATGGATGATCATGAGTGGGAAGCTTAGACAACCGCTTGCTCATTTGCTCTCGATCTTCGGGATGCAAACGTTGCGACCAGAGTTGTGGATTACTCATCCATTCATCGGCAGTATATCCTAACATTTGTTCAATCCGGGGACTAATATAAAGGGGCATACTGGCTTCCCCCACCGTGATTGTGTAAACGGCAGCAGGCATTTGTTCAACGAGAGCGCGATAACGGGATTCTGAGGCGCACAATGCTTCTTCGGCGAGTTTTTGCTCGGTTACGTCTATTGCCACCCCAAATAGGCGGATAACTTGACCTTGTTCGTCT
The DNA here is from genome assembly GCF_000169095.1 of Lyngbya sp. PCC 8106. Lineage (GTDB taxonomy): Bacteria > Cyanobacteriota > Cyanobacteriia > Cyanobacteriales > Microcoleaceae > Capilliphycus. Next base: position 23,245 of record NZ_AAVU01000001.1, on the reverse strand, counting down.
TTTCGGACTTCCCCTTGGGTATTGAGATAACGTAATTCTCCATTGGGACGGATGAGGCGATATTCAATATCAAAGTATTCTCCCATCGTCAGGGTGCGGTCTAAAACCTGTTGGTGATGTTCTTGATCTTCGGGGTGAATCATTTCTAACAGTTCCTCAAAGCTGGGTTCACCCAAGGAGACTTCTAAACCGAAAATGTGAAACATCTCCTCAGACCAGGTAATTTGTCCGCTGATCACATCAAAGTTCCAATTCCCGATATGAGCAATTTGTTGAGATTCTAATAGGTTTTGGGTGGTGTGGCGCAGGGCTTCTTCTGTGTGTTTGCGTTCGGTGATATCCTCCACAACATAGCAACATCGAGGATGGGTAAAGTTGCCGGGAACCGGACAGATAGTTGCCGAGAACCAATGGTCTTCAGTCGGGGTTTTGTGGGTATATTCAAACTGAGCAGGTTTCTGAGTTTTATGAGTTTCGTCGCAATGTTTGAGCCAAAGTTGAATCAGGTTTTCACCTATTCCTAACTGACGACAGCTTTGGTTTTTTATTTGCTGCTCATTACAGCCAAATAACTTCCTCGTTGATTGATTATCCCAAAGATGATATATCTCATCATCGACTAATTCAATCACACCCATCATTAAGGTGGTGTTTTCACATAAATTACTGAGAATGGCTTCTCTTTCGGTTAGGGTGGTTTCTATGTGTTTGCATTCGCTAATTTCTATCCAATATCCAATCAATTCTATGGGGTTTCCCGCTTCATCTCGAATCAGTTTGACTTCATCTCGTATCCAGCGATAATCACCGTCTTGATGACGGAAGCGATATTCAGAGCGAGAGTAACCCTTTTCTAAGATTTGATCCCGTTCTACTGTGATCAATGTTTTGTCGTCGGCATGAATATGATTCCACCAAAAATTATGATTGCTGAGAAAATTCTCGGATTTATAACCTAAAATCGTCTGTACATTTTTACTAACAAAGGTGATTTCACGAGTCTTATAATTACAGCTATAAATAATTGCTGGACTTAAAGATAATAGAGACTTTAATCTTTCTTTTTTCCACTTTATCTCAATTTCTTGGCTTCGATATTTGGCAATTTCTTGGGTTAATTTTTCAGTTCGTTGATGCACCTTCTGTTCGAGTTCTTCGGTGAGGTGACGATAGTTGTCTTCCTCTTTTTTGAGGGCGTTTTCGATTTGACGACAATGGGTAATATCTTCTCCGGTTAAAATTACAGATTTCACTTGACCTGCTTCGTCGAATAGGGTACGATTAGAGTGGGAGATCATGCGCGCCTGTAAGCCTTTAGTCTGCCAAAAAAGTTCCTGTTGAGATGGGAAGCTAGAAGTTTGTAAAGTTTGAAAGTAGGTTTTGAATTGCTGCTGTTGTTGAGGGGACAGAAAGATTTCCCAAAACACTTGATCTCGCACTTCCGCAAACGAATATCCGGTTAGCACTTCGCACGCTTGATTAAACCGCACAATTCGCCCTTGCCTATCGAGGACAACCACCAAACTACTAATCGTTTCGACAATTGCAGCATCGAGGTCTTGTTCTGGCATCAAATTAACCGTAACCTGCTGTCGAGGTGGGTGAGTCAGATGTTCAACTCGTTGACTTTGTAACTGCCTCACCTGCTGTTGCAGCATTTGAATGACAGTATACATCTCCATCGGATCAAGCGCGTGTAAAATGCTTGTCTGAGTGACAATTCCACTGATTACCCCGGTTTCTGTCCCGACCACTAAGTGATGGACTTGCTGTTGCTGCATTTGTTGATGGGCTTCCCAAAGATTATCATCGGGATGGAGCAACTTCAAAGGCTGATCCATGATCTGATCAACTCGGATGTGGTCATCTAGCCCCAAGGCTTTAAATTGTACCATATCCCCTTCGGTAACGATACCTAAAGGCTGAAGTTGATTGTTCGCGATTTTGTCAGCAATCACAATACAACTAATTCGATATTGGGCGAGTTGTTGGGCGACTTGTTTGACAGTCACACTTGGGGAAGCATAAATCACTCCTGGACTCATCACCTCTTCGACTCGTCTCAACTGAAGTAAGTCTAAAGGGATTAAGCAACTGCGAAGGCTTTCTAAGGTGACTAACCCCTCAACCTGTTGATGATCCGATAAGATGGGAAGATGGCGAATCTGATGCTGACGCAAAAAATTAATTGCTGTAAATAGATTGTGAAATTGCGATCGCTTTAGGGTGATCGGGGGCGTTGTCATCACAGAAGAAACGCTGACTGAATCATCAACGATTCCTGCTGCCATCAAGCGGACAATATCTCGTTGGGTCACTATCCCCAGCAGACGAGAGTTCTCCATGACCAAAACACAACTTGCTCGTCCATCTTGAATCAAATGATCAGTCGAAATTCGACGAGGTACGGGTAATGAACAGGACTGTCTCACCTGAGACATCAAAGCAATCACTTGGTACAGAGGGGTCTGCGGAGAAACCGTTAATGGGTTGGAGTTAATCGCCGCATTCAGACAAGAATCAAATCGGGATAAACTGCTGGCAGGCATAATAAGTCAGTCGAGGGTTATATATAGAGTTTAGGTCTATCTATACTAATCATCATAGTTTCCCTCAACCCAACCTAACAGTCTTTTAGCATTTCCCGTCCCTAATCTATTGTTGCATCTTTTTCGTCAGATGTTGGATGAAAATAATTATAGATGTGTTGAGCTAATTTGAATCCAATTCCGGGAACTTCAGTGATTTGTTCGGGGGTTGCTATCCGAAGATAATCGATAGACCGAAAATGAGCAAGGAGTTGTTTTTGGCGGCGATATCCTAAACCCGGAATTTCATCTAAACGGGATCGTTTTAGACGTTGAGAACGTTTCTGACGATGGAAACTGACTGCAAACCGATGGGCTTCATCTCGTAGGCGTCGTAACAGTTGTACTCCCGGTTGTTCGGAGTCGGTTTCTAGAGGAAAAGACTCACCGGGGAGAAAAATTTCTTCTCGTTGCTTGGCTAAACTTACCACCCGCAGATCTTCTAACAAATTTAATTCGGATAACACTTTAACCACGGCTGAAAGTTGACCTTTCCCACCATCAATCATAATTAGATCAGGTTTATCAGCCGCTATTTTTTCCGGTGTTAATGTGGGATAATCTCGAAACCGTCGTCCAATAACTTCGGCTAAACTGGCAAAATCATCAGAACGTCCAGCATGAACTTCAGGGTTTCTAATCTTATAGTGGCGGTATTGTTGGTTCGCAGGTAAACCATCAATAAACATCACTTTTGAGGCCACTGCATCTGAACCTTGAATGTGGGAAATATCATATCCTTCTATCCGATGAGGGATATCGGGAAGATCAAGAATTTCTGCTAAGTCTTGTAAGGCTTGATTATTGCGATCGCTAAATTTTTGAACTCGTTCTAATTCATAACCTGCATTCCGTTCAACCAGTTCGATTAATTCGGCTTTGGTTTGGCGTTGCGGGTTGATTATTGTAACTTTACGACCTTTATATTCACTCAACCAGTTAGCAAGAATTGATTCTTCGGGTAACTCGTATTGAACTAAGATTTCACCAGGAATTTCCACCGCATCAACCGTTTGATAATGGTCTTCTAAAACCCGTTGTAAAATTGCCCCAAACTCCGATTCTGTTTCTAAAGTAGCATTCAGATCATTTTCTAAACCTTCAAGCTGAAACTGTTCAACTTCCGCCTGAAACCCTAATCTTCCCACCAGTTTACCCGCCCGAATTTGAAACAGTTGAATACAAGCTTGTTTGTCATTAGCCGCTAAAGCAATCGCATCTCTAGACACTCTATCATCTGGGAGAGAAACTTTTTGATCATCATTTAAAGACTGTACACCTTGGATTTGATCCCGAATTTTTGCCGCGATTTCAAAGTTTAAATTCTCGGCTGCGGTTGCCATCTGTTGGGTAAGAGAGTTAAGAAGTTCTCCCGTCCGTCCCTGGAAAATCATCGCTACTTTTTGCATCGTTTGATGATAGTCTTCCGGAGAAATAAACTGCTGACAAACCCCCGGACAGCGACCGATATCATAATTCAAACACGGACGATCTTTAAAGAGAGGTTTTGGACGTTGACGCAAGGGAAAAATCTGTTTAACTAAATGCAGGGTACTCCGCAACAGTCGAGTATCCACATACGGACCATAATAGCGATCTTTAGATTTTCCTAAGCGGCGTTTGCGAGTTATAAAAATTCGCGGATATTCTTCCGACCAGGTAATACAAAGATAGGGATATTTTTTGTCATCTTTTAGCAGCACATTAAAATAAGGCTGATGCTGTTTAATTAAATTGGCTTCTAAAGCTAAGGCTTCCGCTTCAGTATCGGTAACAATAAATTCAATCTCTGCCACTTGTTGGATCATCATGGCAATGCGAGGACTGTGGCGGTTATAGTCGCGAAAATAGGAACGAACTCGCGATCGCAATTTTTTCGACTTGCCAATATAAAGGATATTGTCTGAATGATCCCGCATCAAATATACTCCCGGAACAGAAGGAATTTCTGTTAACCGAGTTTCCAAGCGTTCAGGATCTTTAATTAGAGTTGAGATTTGAGTTGAAGTCATTCTTTTCTATATTATTCTTTGTAGGAGTGCAAGGCTTGCGCCCTAACTCATTGATGTCTTCCCACAGACCAACCCTATAAACCCACACCGACAAAACCCATCACCCGTTTAAAGCAGGGCCGTTTCGTTCTAGCCCGAAAACTTGATTTGTGGGGAGGTGGGGAGGTAGGGAGGTAGGGAGGTAGGGAGGATTTTTATTAATAAAAAGCTATTTTTCCTCGGAAAAAACTCCTCTCCCCATCACCCCCTTCGGGTTCGCCACTCCCCTCAACGCGGGGAACCCGCGCACGGGGGTGGACTCACCATCACCCTTTCACCCCATCAACCCCGGCAATTTTTAACTTAGAATGAAACAGCCCTGCCCGTTTAAAGGGGTTGATCAAGTGATCGATAACAGATATCAATCTAGGCTGAACCTGCCCCGACAAAACGGTTGCTTTCTGGCTCTTGCTTGTTATATATTTACTATTATCGGGGAAACAATCTCCATCCATAGCAGTCGCATTATCCGCGATCACCATTCGGTTTCTTTCACTTCCTTTTACTTATGACTGTTGCTAGCGCTCCCAATCTCCTGTCTGAAGACGAAGCCTTGTCTCTGATTGAAACGGTTATCCAACAATCGGAAGCTGAGGAAGTCTTTGTCAGTATCAGCAACAGTGAAGAAGCCCTAACTCGGTATTCGGAAAATCAGATTACTCAAAACGTTAGTAGTACCCGATTTAGTCTCTCGATTACCAGTTATTTTGGTAAACGCAGCGCCACAGCCTCCACGACTGAACTTGACCCCGATGCCATCAAAGCCGCAATTAAACGATCTGAGGAGTTAGCCACAATTGCCCCAGAAGATCCCGAATGGGTAGCGGTGTTAGAACCCCAAACCTACGAAAATCGGACTCCAGCTTTTGATCACGCCACTGCTTGTTTTTCCCCCCTGCAACGCGGAGAACGAGTCCAAACGGTTTGTCAGATGAGTACAGAGGCGAAAGTAGAGGGTTCGGGTACTCTCAGCAGTGAAGCGGAAGTCTTTGCCATTGGAAATTCTCGGGGGTTGAGAGCGTGTAATCGTCTGACGAGTGCTGATTTTGGGTTTACGGCTAAAATAGACAACGGTTCGGCTTGGAGTCGGCGCAGTGCGATTAGTATCGAAGATTTACCCCTGACCTCGTTAACGGAAACGATTATTAATCGGGCTTATTCTGCTCGTCATCCCCAAGAAGTGCAACCGGGAGTTTACCCCGTTATCTTTGATGGGGCTGCGTTTGCTGAGTTGTTGATGTGGGTAATGTTTAATTTGGATGCTCGGGCAGCCGACGAAGGGCGATCGTTTATGTCGCGGATGGATGAAAGCGGAAAGCCGGCGGGAAATCGGTTGGCCGAAGCGCTATTTAGCCCGATGGTGAATGTGCAGCGAAATCCCTCCCATCCTTTGATTGGAGGTTCGACGTTTTTTGCTGATGGGCTGAAAAAGGATGATCTCGAAATTATTAAAGATGGGGTGCTGCAAACTTTGTCTTACAGTCGCTATTGGGCGGCACAGAAAGGAGTTCAACCGACTGGGGCGATGTATCCGGTGGTGATGGCAGGCGACAATCAGAGTTTGGCGGATTTGATTGCTCAAACCGAACGGGGGATTTTGGTCAGTCGCGCCTGGTATGTGCGTTATGTGAATCCTCGCACGTTAGAGGTGACGGGGATGACGCGGGATGGAACGTTCTGGATTGAAGACGGGAAAATTGCCTATCCGATTAAGAATTTGCGGTTTAATCAAAACTTGCCGGAAATGTTGGCTTCTGTTGATGGGTTGAGTCAGGTTCACCGTTATGGCGGGAGTGTGGTACCAGGGGTACGGGTAAAGGCGTTTAATTTTAGTAGCATTACCGATAGCATCTAGAAAGTGTCTTTCGTTCTCTCGGAGAGTTAATGCACATTTTGGTTTTTCTGTCAAGTCTGATTAAAAAGAGGTCATCAAAACTCGTGCGTCGCAGCTTGGGAAAGGGATAAAGTTTTGACTAAATTTTGAGGGGAAGTGACGAAGAATTAGGGGTTTGAGGCGTTATAATTTGGGAAAATACCTTATAGGTCAGACCATTCCTCTATTTTCTTTTGAGAGTATCATACCAGAAGGGCTGAAAGAACGCAAGCCCGTTGCTTATTGAGAATAATTCTTGAGTTAAGTTTTGTAAAAATCGGTAATTGATAGAAAGTTCGGAACATTCGTCTGGTTATAAATTATTTAAACTTATATTTTGGCAAAGGGGTTGAAGAATACCGCTAAAATAACTTGTTCAACTCTAAGTATCTTAATGTCTACTGTTGTTGTTTGTTGTTTGTAGAGACATCAAGAAACCAATTTTGCTGCTGAAGTCGTTCCCATGCTTTGCGTAGGTGACTAGGTTTAAATAGTTTGCGTTTTCTTTCATTCCATTGTTGCACTAATGCGATCGCTCTTTCACAATCTTCTGCTGCTTGCGGATCTTCTCTGGTAACTACCCAGTGAATTGTGGCTAGCATTTCCATTCCGTAAGGTGTTTCAAAACCAGTAATTAAATTACTAACTTTCGCTAAACGATTATTCGCTTCGGGATGCTTTTCTAAATAACTATGCGCTGCTTTGCTTCCTTCCGGCAAAACATACATTTGTGAACGCTGACTTCGATCTCCATATCCACGAATAAAATGACCATCTAAAGCTTGTAGAACATGATTCAGATTATCTGCATAAGGACCATAGAGATGTTTCTCATAATTCAGTTTTAAGGGTTCTTGAGCTTCTTGAAGAAAATAAGCAAGTTTCTGAATTTCCAGTTTTGTTAATTGATAACCTGGAATTGCATACAGTTCTAGCAAACGAATAAATAAGGCGCGAGCAAGAGTCATTTTTGTTTTTTTTGTAGCGACTTGAATTTTATCGGCTACAGGTGCGCTTCCGGGTTCAAATATAACTATTTTAACGTCTGTAAATTCAGCAAAAGCATTAACTATCATGGGTTTTACCTGCACCCAATCTAAGCCACCGTTACCGCATCCGAGAGGAGGAATAGCGATTGATTTAATTTTAAGTTGTTGAACTTCTTCAACTAAAGCTTTTAATCCAGATGCAATATCTTCTATTTTTGATTTTCCTTTCCAGTGACGTTTGGTTGGAAAGTTAATAATATACCGGGGAAACAGCTTGCCTGTAGAGGTGGTAAACATTTTTCCGGGTTGAATTTCTTTAGCCTCACAGCCTTTTTTGTATTGCTTAAAGTTTTCGGGAAATGCCTGTTTGAATTGCAAAGCAATACCTTTCCCCATCACGCCAACACAATTTACTGTATTGACCAAGGCTTCGATATTCTCTTTGATCAGGTTGCCTTCCTTGAATTCAATCATTTCTCTTTATTAGCTTGTTTCTATAATGCTTTTTCTAAAATTTATGTAACTTTTATTTACTACTTTATCAATAAATAATTTTTTTCGCAAGTACGCTACCTATAGCGTTAAACTTTATATTATATCTCCATATTTAGTGGCTTTTACTTATATGATGCTGTCAACTCGTTCAGTACACCTTAAGGTTTAAGTAATTTAATTTGTTTAAAAATTCAAAGATTTGATTTATCTTTAACTATATTCATAAACTTAGATTGAGTATATTTAAAAATATTCAAAGCCTTACTAATAGTACCAATTAGAACAGACTCTTACTAAAGGCTGATGTTGTTTTTTTTGTAATATACTTTGAACTTTTGTTTTGATGCTGTCATTGATAACACCAATTGCTGTAATGAATCTCCAAGGATAAAAACGATGCACCAAAAATTCAGCTTGTCGCCGCCATTTGCGATTTCGATCTTCTTCTGTATCACTCCAATATCTTTCTTCCATTAGTCCCCAGTCAATTACTTCACCTAGTTGCCAGAGATCGTCATAAAAATCAGAGTAATCCATAATTGCATGACCATCAGTAAAAGCAAAATCTAAGTCTGAGTTTGCTATTGTTTCTATTTCGGTCACTAAATGAATGATTGAGCTTTGACTTCCTTGATACCCCTGTACATTTCTTCTATATATGGCGTAAAGCATGGGTGAACGAGGTCCGAAGTAAAAAGGAACATAATCATGGAGTAAGCCCCCAACACTACAAGGAACAGGTTTATTTGCCCTTCTATCTTGAATATTTTGATGGGCAATATCTGTATAACGAACTTGTTGTTGTCTGAGTTGACTGCAAGCAATTAATCCTCCAGAACTGATAATAGAAACAAGATTATCAATATGAGTGATGTGGTAAATCGGTGTAGACATTGCTGATGGATAGATAAAAAATCCTCAAGCAGAGGAGAACTCAAGAAACAATTAAAATTCTTTGTATCGCTTTAACCAAGTTGTTGTCGGACAAAAATTAACTTTGGCTGAGATCGCCGCTTCTCGATCTACAGCATAATGACTAATCATCCACACCTCCTCAAGATCATCAGGGAGTTCCAGTAAAGCTAACCGCAACATTCCTGCTCCGGGTTTACGGAAAGAATCAAATTGAGTTTGATCTCGGCGACTGAGATTGAGAAAATCGGAACGTTGATATTCAGTTTGAATGATTTGAACCTTATTTTCAACGGCAAAATTGAATTCCACAGACCAACAAAAGTCCCCTGTCCAATCACTAAAATAAATCTTGCTAATTGCGGGAAATAGACGCAGAATAGAGACTTTTTCCTGTTTAGCGCTGTCTACAGACTGAGGAGTTGAGGGATGATTAATCTGATCATCATTAACAAGGGCGATAATGATCCATCCACTGCGATAGAAATAGGCGATCGCCTCAGAGACACCGGGAAGGGGTTGTAAATCTTGAGGATGTTGAGAAAAGGGTTGACCGGAAAGGGTGGTGGTTAAAGTTCCCATACCGTCAACCAACAAGACTTTGTACATTGTGTTTTCGGTTCAAAAAGGCAGGAGGCAGATCAGGAAAATTAAACCGACATTTTTTCGCCTCCGAGAAAATACGGAGAAGTGAGTGAGATTTTGAACTCAGAATATATCTCTATTGACTTAACTTCACTTTGACCAATTCTTGAACTTTTTTGCCATCGGCTTGACCTTTCAAACGTTGCATCACAGGCCCCATGACTTTGCCCATATCTTTCGGGGAACTGGCATTGACTTCAGCGATCACTTCATCAATAATAGTGGCAACCTCCGCATCTGAAAGTTGCTGAGGGAGGAATTCTTCAATGATGACTAATTCTGCCTTTTCTGTTTCTGCTAAATCTTCCCGTCCCGCCTTGTCATATTGTTCTATCGAATCTCGTCGTTGTTTGGCTTGCTGCATTAACACCTCAAGTTCCTGTTCCGGTGTCAGAGTCTCTTGACCCTTGCCTTTTACCTCACTTTCTTTCTCAATCAAAACCTTCTTAATGCTGCGAACCGCTTCGAGGCGGACTTTATCCTTGGCTTTCATCGCCGCTTTAATTTCTTCGCTGATTTGATCCTTTAAACTCATAGGGTTGATCCTTGAACAAAAATATCCTGAAAAATCAGGGTCTAGGGAGTGAGGAATTAGGGTTTCTGAAATCGGTTTGAATCTAGTAGATGTATCCACTTTTCGATCAAGATCCGTATTTCCCCTATTTTAATTTGGCACAGAATTTTTAACAATAAAAGAGAGATGTCTTTTGATAGATTAGCGAACTGAGTTGTGATTGTTAACTTAGTAGACGAACATTACCCATCCGGGCTGTCTTGTGAGGTGTCTACGTCCAATCAATCCTGAATTGCTCCCCCATAACAGTGGTAAGATTTCCATGAATGAACTGCGAGGCCATACCGTGATCCGTTCTGCTACTTTACCTGTTCCTCATTCTGAACCCCTAGTTCCCGATCATAATCGACTGCGGTTGTTTGCGGGATCGGCAAATATTACCCTTGCTACCGAAGTCAGTCGTTATCTGGGACTTGACTTAGGCCCGATGATTCGCAAACAATTTGCTGATGGTGAATTGTATGTGCAGATTCAAGAATCTATTCGCGGCTGTGATGTTTACCTGATCCAACCCTCCTGCCATCCGGTCAATGATCATTTAATGGAATTATTGATTATGATTGATGCTTGTCGGCGAGCATCGGCTCGACAAGTAACGGCAGTTATCCCCTATTATGGATATGCTAGAGCTGATCGGAAAACGGCAGGTCGAGAATCAATCACTGCTAAATTAGTGGCAAACCTGATTACTCAAGCGGGTGCAAGCCGAATTTTGGCAATGGATTTACATTCAGCCCAAATTCAAGGCTACTTTGATATTCCTTTTGACCATGTTTATGGTTCTCCGGTATTGCTCGATTATCTGGCGAGTAAGAACCTACCCGATCTCGTTGTTGTGTCTCCGGATGTCGGTGGGGTAGCCAGAGCCAGAGCCTTTGCGAAAAAGTTGGATGATGCGCCTTTAGCAATTATTGATAAACGTCGTCAGTCTCACAATGTCGCCGAAGTTTTAAATGTGATTGGTGATGTTGAAGGGAAGACAGCCGTGTTGGTCGATGATATGATTGATACGGCAGGTACGATTAGCGAAGGGGCTAGACTCCTACGGGAAAAAGGAGCAAGACAAGTTTATGCTTGTGCGACTCATGCGGTGTTTTCTCCCCCTGCAACCAAACGGTTATCAGAAGGACTATTGGAAGAAGTCATTGTTACCAATACCATACCTGTTCCGCCAGAAAAGCAATTTAAGCAGTTGACGGTGCTATCTGTAGCCAACTTGCTCGGAGAAACAATTTGGCGTATTCACGAAGATACTTCGGTCAGCAGTATGTTCCGTTAGATTAACAGAGAGTCGGGAGGAGGAAAGCTCTTTTACAAATGAGACTTTCCTATTCCCTCTCTCTCCCAGGGCAATGCGCGTTCTAACCCTAAAACTTGATTTGTGGGGAGGTGGGGAGGTGGGGAAGTAGGGAGATAGGGAGGATTTTTATTAACAAAAAGCTATTTTTCATCTCCAAAAAATCTTCTCCCCACCACCCTATCACCCTATCACCCCATCAACCTCGGCAATTTTTAACTGAGAATGAAACAGCTTTGCTCTCTCCCTAACGGGTTTGGATCATCGCAGACCGAAAACCTTAACCTCCCCAAACTTTTTTGAGAATATCTTCGGGTGAGAGATCAGCAATTTTACCCGTGGGAGATTTTACCCCAATCACCCGATCAGTTTTGGGCAATAACTTCTCAGGATCAGTCGGCCCAAATAAGGCAATGGTATAAGTTCCCACTGCAACAGCTAAGTGCATCGGCGCACTGTCGGTACAAACCATCAAATTTGCCGCCGCAATCATAGCCGCCAGTTTACCAATATCTCCGGGTGTTGTCACCTTCACATCCCGACAAGACTGGGTGAGTTGATTGACCCAATCGGCATCTTCTGGCCCTTTCACCACAACCACCGGGATATTGGGTTGTTGTTGCTGCATATCTTGAATCACTTTCTGCCATTTCTCAACCGGATAAATCTTGTCAATCCCAAGTTGTTGAGCCAGCAAACTCGATCCTCCGTGAATCAGGATATAACCACTGTCTTTAATCCCTAGCTGTTGCTGTTGAGTCTCAGCCCAACTAATATCGGATTTTGGAACATTGATCGCCAAACCCGAAAACGGTAGGCTTAAATCCAATCCTTGCAGCAAATCGTGATACATTTCGGCGGCATATTGTTCGGTTTTTAGGGGAACAGATTGGGTGAGAAACATCCCGCCTGCACTTCCAGCATAACCGACTCGTTGGGGAATTCCAGTTAGCCACAACAGCAGCCCTACCGTCCATCGCTTTCCTAGCGATAATACCAGATCAAACTCTCGTTCTCGGACAATGCCCAAAAAATTTCCCCAGTCCGCGAGGCTATTGCGGTCTTTAAAATCATAGGCCAAAACTTCAGAAACTGATTTGCACACCCGATAAGCTCCTTTCGCCCTGGGTTCAACCACCACAGAAATCCGGGCTTGGGGGTAAGCTTGTTTGAGATCGTCTAAGGTCGGAAAGAACAAAACTTGATCACCAATCCCGCCAGGGACAAGGGCTAGTATTCTCATCTGTATACGAGTTAATCTACTGAACAGCTTAATTTTAAAGGAATACCACCTTACACACTCAAAATCTCAAAATGCACTTATTAATTCCCGCCGCAGGTATGGGGCGACGCATGGGATCTTCCCGTAATAAACTGCTTCTGACTCTACTCGAACAACCGTTATTCGCCTGGACACTTAAAGCCGCAGAAGCTTCTACTGCCATCCAATGGATAGGAGTTATCGGTCAACCCATTGATTTCCCCGATTTTAAAGCCATTCTCGCCCAACTAAACCTCAAAACCCCCATTGAGTTCATTCAAGGCGGTTCCACCCGTCAGGAGTCCGTTTACAACGGCTTACAGGCTTTGCCCCCCGAGGCGGAACGAGTCTTAATTCACGATGGCGCCCGCTGTTTGGTGACGCCTGGATTATTTGATCGCTGTGCGGAAGTGTTGCAAACTTGTCCGGGTTTAATTGCTGCAATTCCTGTCAAAGATACGATTAAAATTGTTGATCGCAATAGGTTAGTTCAAGATACCCCTGATCGACAACAATTATGGGCTGCCCAAACTCCCCAAGGCTTTGAGGTAAAATTGCTTAAACAATGTCACGATACTGGACAGTCTCAAGGTTGGGCGGTGACGGATGATGCGGCGTTGTTTGAAAAATGTGGTTTACCTGTTCATATTGTCGAAGGGGAGGAAACTAATCTGAAAGTCACAACTCCGGTAGATTTGCGAGTGGCTGAGTTTATTTTAAGAGAAAGAAAATAAACAGTGAGGGTGCTGACTTTGCACCCCTGAATATTTCTTGGGGTTGTGAGTTTATTTTGAGTAAATTGAGGAAATGTTGAGACTTGAGTTGTATGAAAAGATTAGGGCATCCAATCAACTCCCCTGAAAATCACGTCAACTTTATAACAGGTTTAACTGATGTCAAGATTACAATGATTTCCCCAATCAAAACCCCATTTTCCCAATCAATTAGGAGCCAGAATTTTGCCGATTATGCGATGGAATACAAACTCAAGGAGTCTTTTCTCTGAAATTGTATTTTTTGACTCAAACCAAACCCCAGTCGGACAAGGAACTTTTCAATCTGCTGCAACTCCCTTTGAAGGAGATTTTATCAATCCGCTTGGTCAGGCTTCAGTTAAAATCGAATTCCCAGAAAATTGGTTTAAAGTTCTCCGTTTTCAAGCTCAGATTTCCGGGTTAACCTGGTCTTTATCAGACAAAGAAGATTTCCAACTTTTTTGGTGTTCTACTCAGTTCAAAACTTGGGCGATTTCCTATTCAAACTTAGGCGAACCAAGCAAAGTGGAAGGGTGGAGGTTTGGTGATTCAGCTAATTTACCGGTATTGACTGTCTATGAAAATCGATGGGTACAGATTAATTCCGAGGGTGAAAATATTGGTCACAACTGGATTTTGAAACCCTAATCAGTTTGAGCGGGTTTCCCGATTTATAAACGGCTGACAAGGCCAGAAACGAATGGGTGTATCTGCTATTAAGCGATTAATTTCACCTATTGTTTCGGTGTGAGAAAAGTCCTCTCGGGTAATTAAGCATTTCAAGATATCAAAACTTGGGGTTTCAACCCGATGATAACCGCCATGGACATCGACTTTTCCCGAAAACAAGAAAATAATATTGATCACATCAATCATCAAACCATTCCACATATTTAACTTAAAATCTACACGATTAACTCCTTTCATTAAAGAACAGTCGAGATAATTAAACTTTTCAAATAAGTCATAGGCAGAAGTGGGTTCGACGGCAGATTGCGATGTAATCATCACTCGAATGTAAGGACGATATTCTGTCTGATTTTGAAAGGTTTTAACGGGTTTAAGGTAGACGTTTCCTAATCGTAATCCTGACATTTCTAAACTAGGTTCTGTAAACCAATTGGCTAATAAGGAAAGGTATCGGAGAACGATATCTCGATCACTGGAGAATAAGTAGATATCTTGACAGCGTTGAATGGCAGAACGGACATAGTTATTGCGTCCTTCTCGGAGGAATTCTAGAGGAATGTCGGGAGAGGATAAAATCAGTTTATTCACAATTAGATAATCTCCCATCTGACTTTTTTCTTCGTCAATTCGTTCGTCTTTACCAAACTTATCGGATAATATTCTTAAAACATTTACGAGAACTAAAGCTCCCATACTATGCCCAATTAAATTGACATTTAAAGAGGTAAAAGCGGGAATTTTAGCTTCAGTATTTGGGTCAAATGGCATACTAATATAAGGATTTTCTCCTAATACTTTATCTAAACGCCAAAAGAACTCGGCTAAGTCGGGTGCGCCGTAATGAATGGCTCGATAGCGATCGCGTTGATAGACAACTAATCGCAAAATTTGCATCAATAGTAACCACAAAACAAAGACAACAAAAGTTACCGCTTGCCATTGTTTAATTAATGAACTAATTTTAGAGAAATTAAACCAAGCCCAAAGCGGATCTAAAATAGGGTCTAGTCCGAAACTTTGTAAGAAAGGAACTATGGCTAAAGCACTGAGAATATAAAGTACCGTTCCAGCTAACCCCGCTAATACTGCAATGGTTAATAAAAACTTAAAGAAAATCCCCCAATTGTATCGTGCATCCGTCCAAAGTCCGGGGGCGACAAAAGGCTGTTCTCCCGGCCAATTATAGCCAATATAAGCACTTTTATCTTCTAATGTTCCAATATAATTAATCGGCCCTTTTAAACATAATGATTCGGCTTCACTCTCAAAAGAGTCATAGAATTGTTCTGCGGGAGTCGAGTAACCATGAGTTCTCAGAGTCAAGCGTTTGAAGTTTTGCGATCGCAGGATAATTCCCAACTCAGCAATATTAAACAACGGACGAAATTGATCCATTGGTGGTAACTTTCGAGCTACATTTAATGAAGTTGGGGCTGTACTTACGACCAAAAATATGTTAGAATATTGTCGATTGGCATAAACTTCAAAGTTGCGACTAACTGCTTGTGTAAACTGTTTATTGTACCAACTATTGAGAGTCCGAATCACATAATCTTCATCGACTTGTTTGGCAAATTCAGGATACTCATTCGGATCACAAGTTGAACGCAAAGCCTCTGCGATCGCCTGTTCTTGCTGATAAGATCCATAGGTGGGTAAACCATAAACGGCTTGGGTTTTTACACCTGTGGGTTGAGTGTAAGCAAGCTGTACAATACGAGCTTTTGTCCACCAGTCAGAAAAGGGTGCTGCATTGCGAACAATTGACTCTAACCAACGGCGATCGCTTTTTAGGGTTTCTTTCTGCCAATAAAAGGGCAAACTGTCATAGGTGGGCTGAATTTCCATAGTTGTTTTAATCTTGGATTATACTTAGAGATTCACTCTATTTATAACAGGTTGTGAGGCGAAACACTAGAGAGAAGTCTCTCGATCAAATTGATCACAACAAATACTTATACAAAACGATTGAGAGTTATAAATATTTGTTAAAATTAATGTCGCCAACTCGAAAGTTATATTCAGTTAAAATTTATACTTAAGTTATTACTATTGCCATCGCGATGATCTTCAACTCAAAACAACGAATGTGGCTTTATTCCGCAATCAAAAAATTCACTCTCTCGACTCCAAAGATGAAAGTAGAACTGATTGCACGCCAATTCTTACGACTTTTACCCGCACTGACTGCAATTAGTATTTTTAGTTTTTCTGTGCTGCTTTGGCAAGCCCTAGCCCTGCAACAAAATCAACAAATTGAACGCAAAACCCGCTTACAAGCAACCAGCGTTGCCAACCAAATCAGCAATCAGTTAGAGGAACGTATTTTAGCTTTAGTTCGCATGGCGGGACGCTGGGAAAACTCAGGACGTCCCATTCAGCGAGAGTGGGAGAGAGATGCTGCTCTTTTCGTTTTGCATCTTGGGGCTTATCAGGCAATTAGTTGGGTTGACTCCGACTATCAATTGCGTTGGATTGAACCGGATATAAGTCTAGAATCAATCTATGATAGCAACGCCTCACTCAAGCAACCCTACAAAGATATTTTAAAAGCAGCTTATACACAAGGTCATCTTGTTATTCAACAAATTCCTCGTTTAAATGCCTCAAAAGATGCAGATATTGTGATCGCAATTCCCATTTTTGTGAGACTAGAAAACACTTCGTCATCACAAGTCAAAACAAGTAGAGAAGATGATATATATCGTAGATTTGATGGGTTTATAATGACTGTTTCTCCTTCTGATACATTAATTGAAAAATTAGTGAGCGAAGATCTATTACAGGGATATGAAATAGAAATCTGGGATGGCGAACACAAGATTTATGAATATTTCAATCCGCAAAAACGCAGTCTAACAGAATTGGTGAAAGAAGAAGAAGTGAACCTCGATAGCATCAATTGGCGAGTGCGAGTTTATCCCACCGAAGAACTCCTTGCTTTAGAACAAACTCATTTACCTATCCTTGTACTCGGAAGTGGAGGGTTAATCGCCCTTTTAATGGGTTTGGTGATTCGTCAGGCGCAAATTTTAAATCGTCGGGCAAAAAACTTTGAAATCGCCAACCAAGATCTGCAAAAAGAAGTTGAAGAACGTCATCGAACAGAACAAGCATTACAACAAACTTATGATAATTTAGAGCAGCAATCACAAGAACGAATTGCTTGGGTGAATACACTCGAACAACGCAATAAAGAAAGAGCCTTACTCAACCGAATGAATGATTTATTACAGGCTTCTTTAAGCACAGAAGAAGCAACACAAGTGGTTTCTAAAACAGTTCCATTACTCTTTCCTACAAGTTCTGGTGGGATTTATTGGATTAATGATTCTCACACCTGGGTAGAAGCGATTGCCAATTGGGGAGAAACTCAAACCAGTAAAATCGTATTTGCACCCCATGAATGTTTTAGTTTACGTCAAGGTCAACCCTATTTATCAGATGAAACAGACATTTGTTTACCCTGTCAACACATAGAAAATTCTCCCTCAATTTCTCATTTGTGTATTCCGATGATCGCTCAAGGAGAAGCACTAGGAATACTCTATTTAAGCTTTTTAGAAGTTGACAAGCTCAATGAAAATCAACAACAACTCGGGATAATGTTTGCCCGTTCAATTGGGTTAGCATTAGCAAATTTACAACTCCGAGAAAGTCTGAGATATCAAAGTATTCGTGATCCCCTCACCACACTCTTTAACCGTCGCTATATGGAAGAATCTCTCACACGGGAAATCAATCGAGTCACTCGTAATACTTATCCAATTGGGATTTTAATGATTGATATTGATCATTTTAAGCAATTTAATGATACCTATGGTCACGATACGGGAGATAGTGTTTTAAAGGCGATAGGTCATTTTTTGCAAAGTCAAGTTCGAGGGAGCGATATTGCTTGTCGCTACGGGGGAGAAGAATTAATTTTGATTCTTCCAGAAGTCAACTTAAAAGAGACTCAAAATCGAGCCGAACAAATTCGCGAAGGTGTCAAAAAACTTCAACTAAAAAGAGGTAGCCAGAAGTTGAATGAAATTACAGTCTCAATTGGAGTGGCTTGTTTCCCCGATCAAGGGTTAACGGGAGAAATTGTGATTCAAGCCGCAGATGCAGCCCTTTACAAAGCCAAAGAACAAGGGCGAGATCAGGTGGTCGTCGCAGATTAGTTAATTCCATAACCGTCGCCACCAGGGTTCTTCTTTAACAGGGGGTAAATTGGCTTGAGTACGAATCTCGTTAATATCCCAATTGGTTAACCGGGCTAAATTTTGGATTTCTTGTTCTTGTCGTTCTTGAACAGATTCTTGATAGGCTTCAGTGAGATCACAAGTCATTTCCCCAGTATAGGGATGATTAATCACATACCGTCCTTGAAAAAGTTCTTGATTTCCGGTTGTTTGAAACTGTAAATCTTCTGGGAACGTTTCCCGAGTATACCGCACATGAACCCGACTAATAAATACATTTGTGGGTTGTCCGGGGTTTAACCAAAATACACCCGCTTGTTTCAATTCTTCGGGGGTTAAAGGGTCAGCAGCACAAGGATCACAACCTTGCATATTCCAAGCATATTCTAAAAACGCAACTCTTTTTTGTTCTAGTTCGTAGGTGGTTTTAAACATAGCTTGATAAAAGTCAGCAAACTTATTTTGAATAAACTCAGGAACCTCAACATTAGAAGGAATTTTGACGGTGCGATAGTTGGTAATTTCGGTTTGGCCTTGAGGAGAAAGTAAATAAACAATTAAATCTTGTTCTCCGGTGGCATTGATCATTCCTAAGCGAATGGGTAACATAAATCTAGGGGATTCATAAGCCATCATCAACGGACGTAATGATTGAAAACCCGCCCGATCAAATTCAGTTAAATTGACTTTAGCTACAAAAAACTTTAAATTTTGTCGAATATAAGGTTGTAAAAGTTGACTCGCACCTTGAGGGATTTGATACCCATTTTGAATTAACCAAGTTTCTAATCCGTCCGATTCTTTTGCACTCAAAATAATAATATCATATTCTCCGACTGTAAAGCGAGATTCGATGGTTATACCCAAGGTTTTATCACTTTGGGCTTCAGCTTCCGGGGCTGATTGCAGGAATACATCTCCACCGCCTCGGGTTCCTCTGGGATAATATGTACAAGGATTTTCATCAAAATATTCGACCAGTCGAGGCGCACTAAACGC
Organism: Lyngbya sp. PCC 8106; assembly: GCF_000169095.1. Taxonomy (GTDB): domain Bacteria; phylum Cyanobacteriota; class Cyanobacteriia; order Cyanobacteriales; family Microcoleaceae; genus Capilliphycus. The sequence goes on along the minus strand of NZ_AAVU01000001.1, from coordinate 3,929 downwards.
ATCAATTCGTTCAATAATTTTGGGTTCTCCAATTCGCACTTGCTCTTCAGTTAAAACAACAGGAACCGGAACGATTAAAGCAAAATCTTTGACCTCTCCTTTGTAGTCATTTGCCATTGTTAAAACGGTGCGATATCCATCTCTAGCCAGAATGACTTGGGAAGCTTCGTTGTATAAGCGGCTATCGGCTTTGGCGACATAAAATCCACAAAATGCCCAAGCTGAGGGGGAAAAGACAGTAAAAATGGCTAAAATTAACAGAAATAAAGTTAAAAGTTTAGGGATATTTTTCATCGTCAAAAAAGGAAAATAGGTTAAACTGAAAACCGAGTTGAGCGACTATTCAGCCAAATAAACCGAGGGGCTGACCAAATCTCATCGAAAACAAGAGTTAGGGGAGAGAGGATAAATAATGCCCAAAATAATGCCGTTGACAAAAAGAATAGATGCTGTAAAATAAATGTTAGGCTGGCAATCATAATTGCCCAAACAATCCGGCTTTGAGAAGCGTTGGGAATTGAACGCGGATCGGTTAACATAAATAAGGCAAATAAAAGCAAACTTCCACTCATTAACTGATGAGTATAAACATCCAAACTCCATCCTAAATAAACAGAACGAACGGCTTCAAGTCCAGCGTAGGTGGTTAAAAAGGTAGCTGACGTTTCCCATCGTCCGACTTGTTTTAAAATCATTCCACCCAGTCCTAAAAAGAATAGGAAATACCAAGTTTCGGTTCCCCACTGTCCAGGAGAAACCCAAGCATCAGAGGTGAGGGTTAAAGCTGCAATCATTCCAAAGTTAGCCGGGTTGAAAAAATGTTTCCCTCGATGATGTAAAATAAACTTACTGGCGATCGCAAAAACTCCAGCTAATATCATTGTATTGACACTATTGGCTCGAAGTAATAAGCATAATCCCAAAGCCGTAATTAAAGCACTTTTCCAGGAGGATAAACTTGCTTTATTAAAGTCCCAAACTTGAAGCGATTGAGAATTTAATTGTTGTAACCCAACGATGATTCCCTGTGTTAATAAACAAGTGCAAATCACAGTGATGATTAATTCAGGTTTCACTGTCCAGTCTCGGGTATTTACACCTAAGCCTAAAAAGAGAGAAAGAAACAAAATTTGAGCATTCCGAGCATCTTTAAACATTGTTTTTCTTCAGGTCTGCTATCTAGTGATTTATGACTTGATCAGGGGTTTTAATTGTTCCTGATTATTCACCCTGTTCAAAGTTTATATCAACAATAAATCGATAAAATCATCCAGACGATTTTGATATTTTTCGGTTTGTTCTTGAGCTAATTTAATAATCGCTCGAAGATTTTTTTCTGAAGTATCATCAATAGGAAAGATATCTTCATCCTTCAAAATAGGACTAATTCGCAAATAATGACTATGTTTTTCTATCGCATCATAAATTTGCTTCATCTGATAATCTACAGTCTCAGAAACTCCGGTCATAATGATATCAAACAAAGGAATTAACCATTCAATTTTACCCCAATTTCTAGCTTTATTGTAGGGATAAGTTCGTTTAACATCTCCAGTTCCTAGAGAAAGAATCACCATTGCTTCAGCCGTGGGGCCACTTTCATAGCGTTCATCTAAATTAAAATAACGGTTAAATTTGTGACGGGCTTCTGCATAGGCACAAAGAGCCGGATTATTCGCAAAAACACCCCCATCAACACAGGTATAAATTTCGTTTTTTAACGATCTAATTTGAGCAACTTCAAAGAATGTCGGTGCCGCAGTTGTCGCCCGAACCACATCTCGAACTAAAAAATCATATCGAGAATCAACTCGGGCATCATGTTGAGTAAAAAAATGAGTTTTACGTTGTTCAATTTCATAAGCGGTAATCAAGCTAGGTTTTAAAAGTTGACTCAATCTTAAATCCCCAAAAAAAGTTTTTAAGAGCTTTTCAAAACTATAGTGAGAATACTTTTCATTTAAAAAACCTCCAAAGTTTAGTAAACTATGTAAAAAAGATTTCGCAAAAATTTGATTAGACTTTTGATAATAAAACTGTAAGACTTCCTCGGCAGAAAGTAAGGGTTTATTGGGGGAGTTGGGATCAGGGCATAAATATAAGCAGGTTAAGATTCCTCCGGCACTACTTCCGGCGATTAAATCAAAGTATTCAGCCAGTTTAGCTTGGGAATTACCCGTCTTTTCTCGAATTTTATGTTCGACATAAATCAAGACTTGAGCAGGAATTAATCCCCGCATTCCACCACCATCTAGAGATAATATTCGGGTAAATTTAGCCATAACAGATTCAGAATTTATAGATAACAAACCAAAACTAAAGATTCCAGTGTCGAGCTAAATAATCACGAACTTCAAAAAAATTATTCCAAACAATATAAGGCTTTTGCTGTTCGTTGAGGTATTGGGCAAGGCGATCGCGAGCAAAAACAAGCGGCACACTTAAAGCCATATTTAAGTCGGTGACTGAATCTCCAATCGCGACTTTTTCATCACTTTCATACAAATCCATAATCTTGACTTTGGCGACTAATTCAGTATCGCCTTCAAACTCAGAATGCACTTGCCAATACTCACCCTGAGTCCCGATATCAACCGCATAAATTGCCGCGACACGATTCACTAAGTCTCCTAATACCGTTTCAACCATCACCCGAATGCCACCGGAAACTACAACCAGAGGAACCGCTTGAGCATCAAGAAAATCAATCAATTCTACCAATCCTGGGCGAATTTGCTGATGGCGAGAAAATTCAATCACCTCTTGATATCGTACCGAAGGAATCGACTCCAACATCTGTCGCACCCCTTGACGAAGGGTTAACTCTCGATTGTACAATTTTGGCATAATCTCCGCTGAGATTTGGGGGGTAAACTGTTTGAGCATGGCAACAAAAGTTTCTTGGGCGGTAATCGTGCCATCAAAATCACAGAAAATAATCTTATTCATCGGGGGTTTAGCAACCGTCTATACTGACAGCAACAATAGATTCGTGAGTTGATAGAATATCAATCAGATCTGCTGTTGATTGAGCGTGCAATTTAACCTTACACAACTTTTTTACGATTATGACATCAGTTGGTGTAGTCCCCAGTAATTCAGAAATTCCCCGCGTTCTCATACCGGAACCCACACCCACACCCGCACCCACGCCCGGAGAACCCTCACCAAGCCCCGGAGAATCCTCACCAAGCCCCGAAATTGACTTTGATGACGCTCGACGGATTGATGATCCCGATGGAGATACACTTCGAGGAACAGCAGGTGCAGATTTGCTTGTCGGTAATGTTGGCCCCGATAGTATCTATGGTACGGGAGGACGCGATACGATTTATGGACGTGGCCCTGATGATAACGGTGATAGTGATGATTCTCTCCGAGGAGATGACGGAAATGATCTCCTGTTTGGAAATCAAGGCCTCGATACTCTGATTGGTGGAGAAGGGGATGATACGATCTATGGAGGCCAGGGAGGGGATTCAATCTATGGTGGTGAACCGGGTGATGATCAACAACGTGATGATGTCAAGTTGCTCTTTGGTAATTTCAGTAATGATACGATCATCGGCGGTATAGATGATGACTGTCTCTACGGGGGTCGAGATAACGATAGTCTGATTGGCTTTGATGGAGATGACTATCTTTCGGGTGATTTAGGCCGTGATACTTTATTTGGAGGTGAGGGAGAAGACTCTTTTGTGATCGGTGAGAGTGGAGCAACTTCGATTGCAAGCCAGACTGATTTTATTCTTGACTTTACCGACGATGATGATGAGATTCTCCTCATAGATGGTCTACGGTTTGGAGATTTGGAAATAGAAGATACTACAGTTGGCGGACAAAGTGGTGCTTTAATTCGGATTGATACCGATAGTAATACTAATGATTTGTTTATTGGGTTTGTTGTTGGTGTCAGTGAAAATGATCTT
>NZ_AAVU01000002.1 GCF_000169095.1 Lyngbya sp. PCC 8106 | reverse complement strand
CTTTTTAAGTTGGCGTTCATCCTTTCTCAAAAACCGAGGATTGTCTGCTTGATTACCAGAACAATCAGTGTAGAAATAGTTAAGACCGACATCTAACCCTGTTTGTTTCCCTGTGAGTTCTTTTTTCTCCTCTCGTTCGTGTAAGATCAAAAATTGTGCATAATAACCATCGTGCCTTCTAATCACTCTAACCCGTTTAATTTGTTGGAGTTGATAGAAGTGCAAATCTCGACTTCCCCACAGTTTAAATGTACCCGCTTCAAATTTGTCGCTAAAGGTTAAATAACGCCGATCTTTCGACAGTTTCCAGCCTGATGTCTTGTATTCAACAGACGCTCTGACTTGGTACTTTTTAAACTTTGGGAACCCCTTTCTTGGTGCGCTTCCTCTAGCGGCTTGCAAAGCCGCGAGGTCGCACCGCTTCTTCCCCGGTATTTTTTGCCTACAATTTCTATAAAACCGTTCAATTGATGCCCAAGCCCTTTCCGCGTGTGCCTGTCGCGCCATTGAGTTTAATCTGGCAACCCAAGGGAATTCCGGGTTGTCTGACAGCACCTTGCAGTGTTTATAGGCATCGTTGCGACTTTTAACCTGACCATCTAACCATGCTTTGATGACGCTGTTACGAACAAATCGACCTGTCCGAATGGCTTCATCAAGCCTTCGGTACTGACTTTCCGTTCCTTTCAACTTCATCTCGTATACAAGCATAGTTTATCGTCGTCAATCACGCTAAACTATAATAGCACAAAGTTACCTTCTTTTCACTGCCAAATAAATTTGGCAAGATCACTTGTATCCCCCGATTAAAATACGGGGGCTTTACGCATCCCTACCGTAAACTACAGTTTAGAGGTGAAGGTTCATCGGTTTAGTCTAATTTTGGAGAATTGACAGGTGGGATGGGGGTTGATTTTCACCCGATCTGTTCATCCATTCAGAGGAAGTCATCCTCGAACTGAAGATTAATAATATTAATAGAAGGTTGTTATACCATTTGTTCAAGTTTTTGATTTTGAGGTTGAAGTTGTTATGCAAATGATCTTGATCAATATGAAAAAAAGTATTCCTATTTTGATTTTAACGTTACGCAAACGGTTAGGATTGTCCCAAGAAAAATTAGCGACGCAACTGGGAGTTTCGTTTCAAACGGTTAATCGTTGGGAACGGGGACGTACTCAACCTTCTCATTTAGCATTGCAAGCAATTAAACAAAAGTTGATTGATATGGATCACGAAGGGGCTGATCTATTGTTTTTATATTTTGGATGTGATCCTAATCAAATCAATGGAGAAAATTGTAAAAACTAAGAAGTTGAGGGAGAATTTATGGGTTCAGCTATTGATCAAGAATTGTGTTGTAAATTGAGAGTGAATTGATGAAAATTTGTGTTTGATTTCCAAACCTACCTGTGAAATTAAGCGTTTCAGTCAAGAATTCACTAAAATTTTTGCACACTACTCTTGAAAAAGGTTTGTCATAATTGAACAGAACATACAAGACAACACCAGGGGAAAAAATGACCATGACTCAGGAAAACTCTTATATTCGTTGGTTTGAAAGCATTGGAGTGAATGATGTTCCCATTGTTGGGGGGAAAAATGCTTCTTTGGGAGAAATGGTAAAATCCCTGAAATCTAAAGGGATTCGTGTTCCCGATGGGTTTGCGATTACGGCTCAAACGTACTGGCAGTTTATAGAAGCTAACAATCTTCAATCCAAAATTCTGTATCAAATTGAACAGTTTCAAAAGGGAGAAATTCCGCTAGAAAAAGCGGGAAAAACAATTCGTCGTTTATTAGTTCGTTCTCGGTTTCCGGATGAAATTGCAGAAGCGATTCGAGAAGGTTATCGTCAACTTTCTGATCGCTATAACCTCGAAGAAGTTGATGTTGCGGTTCGCAGTAGTGCGACGGCTGAAGATTTACCAGATGCTAGTTTTGCCGGACAACAAGAAAGCTATCTCAATATTACTGGAACTGAGGAAGTTTTGGAAGCTTGCCGCAAATGTTATGCTTCTTTATTTACAGATCGGGCGATTAGTTATCGGGATACACAAGGGTACAATCATATGGATGTTGCCCTGTCTATTGTTATTCAAAAAATGGTGAGATCGGATAAAGCTTGTTCTGGGGTAATGTTTTCGATTGATCCCGAAACGGGTTTTCCTAATGATATTTTAATTACGGCTTCTTGGGGATTAGGAGAATTAGTGGTTCAAGGTTCAGTAACACCGGATCAATATCGGGTGTTTAAACCGCTGTTAAAACGACCTGATTTAAAACCAATTATCGAGAAAAGTTTGGGGAATAAACAGGAAAAAATGATCTATGCGTTTGGAACGACAAAAACAACGCGAACGGTGCCAACTTCTTTGTTTGAATTACAATCTTTTGTGTTGGATGATGAGGATATTTTACAACTTGCAAAATGGGCGGAATTGATTGAAGAACATTATCGTTGTCCGATGGATATTGAATGGGCAAAAGATGGTGATACAGGTGAACTTTATGTCGTGCAAGCCCGCCCAGAAACGGTACAATCTCAAAAGCAGGCGGGTACACTCAAGACTTATTCATTGAAACAACAAAGTGATCGTTTGTTAGTTGGATTGAGTGTTGGGGATGCCATTGCTAGCGGTAAAGTCTGTTTAATTCGCAATGTTACCGATATTGAACAGTTTACTGAAGGAACGATTCTGGTGACAGAAATGACTGATCGTGATTGGGTTCCAATTATGAAAAAAGCGGCGGGAATTGTCACCGATCATGGGGGAAGAACTTGTCACGCTGCTATTATTAGTCGAGAGTTAGGAATTCCGGCAATTGTAGGAACCGGAAAGGCGACACAATTATTGCCAGATGGCAAAGAAGTAACAATTTCTTGTGCAGAAGGTGAGGAAGGTTATGTTTATGAAGGCTTGTTAGAATTTGAGTCAAAAGAAGTCAGTTTGTTGGATATTCCACAAACCAAAACGAAGATTATGATGAATATTGGCAGTCCAACTGCGGCGTTTTGTTGGTGGCAACTTCCCGCCGATGGAATTGGGTTAGCCCGGATGGAATTTTTGATCAATAATATCATTAAAGTTCACCCAATGGCGTTGATTCATTTTGATAAAATTACGAATTATTCGATTCGTCACGAAATCTCGGAAATGACGCATGGATATGAGGATAAAACCGATTATTTTGTGGATTTGTTATCCCGAGGAATTGCTAAAATTTCTGCGTCTCAACATCCTAAACCTGTAATTGTGCGGATGAGTGATTTTAAAACCAATGAGTATGCGGATTTGATTGGGGGTCAACAATTTGAAAAGGTAGAAGCAAATCCGATGTTAGGATTTCGGGGGGCTTCGCGTTATTATAGCGATCGCTATCGGGAAGGGTTTGCGTTAGAGTGTAAGGCGATTAAACGTGTGCGAGAAGTGATTGGGATGGATAATGTGATTATTATGATTCCTTTTTGTCGCACGTTAAAAGAGGCGGATCGGGTGTTGGAGGTGTTAGAAAGTAATGGCTTGAAGCGGGGTGAAAAGGGTTTACAGGTTTATGTGATGTGTGAACTTCCGTCTAATGTTGAATTAGCCGATGAGTTTGCAAAACGGTTTGATGGGTTTTCGATTGGGACGAATGATTTGACGCAGTTGGTGTTAGGAGTAGATCGGGATTCTGGAGAATTGGCGGAGTTATTTGATGAACGAGATTTGGCGGTTAAACGGATGATTCAACGCTTAATTAAAACCGCCCACGAAGCTGGACGTAAAGTTGGAATTTGTGGTCAAGCCCCGAGTGATTATCCCGATTTTGCCGAGTTTTTAGTGGAAGCGGGAATTGATTCGATTTCGTTAAATCCTGATAGTGTGGTTAAGGTGAAACGACGGGTGGCTGAAGTCGAACAGAACAGGGTTTAAGCTGACTATATTTTCACCTTTAATGTATCTCCCTATCCTCTTTTTTCTGGGAGATACGGTCATTTTTTTGTTGATTTAGCGATTAGTTAAATGGGAGAAATTTTAGAAATTGGTCAAATGTTAACTGTTGATGAGGCGGGGTTTATTATCCGTGAAGCCAGTATCGATAAAATTCCTGCTGAATGGCGGTTATTAGTTGATCGGGTGATTTTAGCGTATAAAACGTATTGGAATGAGGCGATTCATAGTATTTATATTCGGGGTTCTGTCGCCGTCGGAAAAGCAATTTATGAGGTATCTGATTTAGATAGTTTTGCTGTGGTGAATACTAAAAAATCACAACTCGATGACTCTTGGTTTGATTCGGTTAAAAAACAGTTAAAACTTGAATATCCGTTTTGTACTGGCGTGGAATTAAAGGCGTTAGAAGCGGAGGGTTTATTGAATTTTAATTTAGAAGCTTATAATCATCTCAGAATGCTGCTAAAAACTCAAGCGGCTTGTGTTTGGGGTGAAGATATTAGCTTACAGTTTCCCTCGTATAAACCGGATATTAATGCGGTTAGTCATGGGTTTAATTTAGAAGAAGATTTACAACGGGTTATGATCGATTTACAGCAGTTAGATCAAACGGAATCTGCAACTGTTCACAAAATATGTCAATGGATGATGAAGCGTATTGTTCGTTCTGGGTTTGAAATTGTCATGGAAACGGCTCAATGTTATACTCGTGATTTATATCCTTGTTATCAACTATTTTCCCGTTATTTTCCTGAAAAGCAATCTCAAATGTATCAAGCACTAACTTGGGCGATTAACCCCATTGATGATCCGGTACAAATTAGCGAATTTCTTAACAGTTTTGGCGGGTGGTTAGTGCAGGAAATTGACTTGTGTTATCCACCTTTAACAGTTCCCCCTCAATCTTAATGATTTGATCCTAAATCTCTGTTTACAATTGAGGGGGTTCGACGAGAATAATACCAGATAAAATTAATTGGGTCATCATCGCGCAAATATCCGCTTCCCAGTCAAATTCTGGTAGCCAATTACAAAGATCGATACCAGAAAATCTTGTTTGTTGAAATAAACGTTCAATCACTTCTCGACTGATTCCTTTCAGGGTAATACGTTTATTAGCTGTACAAATTTCGATGTGATCTTCAGGTAAATTTGTAATTTTTACAGGTTTTGGAGGGCGATAAAATTGAGTTTTTTTGTCTTCAGGAAACAGAGAAAACCCCACTTGTGCAGGAAAACCAAATTGGGTTGAGGGTTGTCCCTGGATGAATTGTTCATCGAGATAACGATCAATGAATTCATCAGTTTCTAACTGTCCAATCCATTTTTGAATTAAATCACGCAGGTGTTGAGAACAAGCTTGACGATGAGTTGAATTTAACAGAGGTAAACTTTGACGCCAAAGAGGATTTTCTTGTAGTTCTTCTGTTAACCATTCGACAAAATCGATTCCGGTTTGACAGTCTACTCCTAATGTTAAATGGAGAGAAGGTTGATCAACCGCAACAGCATAATGCCAATGTCCACGCGGAATATATAATAAATCTCCGGGTTTTAAGACTTGATTAATATAGGGATCAGTGGTTGGGGGATCGAGTAAATTTGAACGATGTTTAGAGAGGGGAAATTCAAAGGTTGGGGAAAAAACTCGCCAGTGTTTATCACCCGAAATTTGTAGAATAAAGACTTCGTGGGAGTCATAATGACAAGCAAAACCTTGAGATCCAGGGAAAGAACAATAAGCGTTGATCTGAGTGCGATGTCCGAGTTCGTTGCGTAAGTTAGCTGTAAATTCAGCGATAACAGGGAGTCGAGTCTGTAGACTATCTATAATGACAGTTGCTCCGTCTTGACAACTTTTAATCAGGTTATCGTAAGCATTTTCTGGTAACGTTTGACCGCTTTTTGCGAGTCGAATTTCAGGATAAGTTAGATGATGAAAGTTGAGTAAAGTATTGAAATCTTGCCAGGAAAATAGATGACTGAATTTGTGGGGAGAATAGCCGCTGATAATAAGGGCTTGTTTTAGCCAATTTTTTTGTAGAAATAACTCCCCAGAATGAGGAGCTAAAAGATCTGCAAAGGTTTGCATGAGGGCTACCTAGAACTATAATAGGAGGCTAAAAGCAGTTGCAAGTTTGAATTGAAGTTTCATAGTCAATGCTTTTTAATCTGATATTTGATTAATTTTGCATAGTTTAGCGAAAACTCGGTTGATATTGACCGCGACGGCGACGGAGACCCAAACTTTGATCCACGTCATAGTCATAATCTTGATTGTTGTCATTCATTGCATGAATTGGATGGGATTTGAATTGGACAGGACTCGCTACTTTTGTTGTCATGTCTTCAATGAAAATTTCAATACGGCTAGGGGTTAAGGGTCTTTCTAAGGAGGTTGTAGACATAGGATATCTTGAGATTGATTGATTAAATTTTTGGTCTATTTGTAGAGTAACGACCAATTATGACAAGAAAATGACAAATCTGATCAAATCTTTTAATGTTGGCTGTTGTCACCCCCCGACAATGTGATCAAAAAAAATAGCCTCAACCGAAGCTGAGACTTTTATTTTCAATTGACCACAGAAAACTCAAGCTTTAAACAAATCACACACACAGAAAACATTGAACACAGGAGAATTGACCACAGGAAACTTAGATGATCCTTATTAAGAGAGAAGTTAGAGTTTTTATTCAGAATATTTCTGAAACTTTAACTCTTAAGGTAAACACCCATAGGCTGTCTAATAATCAATCCATTCAGCAACTTATCGAGAGCCGCTCCCTTCTCTTGGAGGTCTTCGGTATTGCTATTTATCATCATTGCATTTTATTTTTGAGTTGTCAGTGGTTTTACTGAAGTTTTACAGAGGCTTTACAAATTTTGGGTGATTTTAAAGCTTTATTCTGTCAGCGATCTGATTAGTCAAGTTTTCGATATCATGGAATTTATGAGTGATTCCTTGATTGACAACTTCTCCTTAAAACCGCTTTTTATACTACTCTGTAGGTGATTCCTTTGGTGTGAATATTGTTTTAAAACTGAAAACAGAGTTGGGTAAATTCTGGTTTGAGTGAGTCAATTGCGGCGATCGCATTTAAGGATTTTTCGGTTTGTGGGGGTAACTGTCCCGGTGATTGTTTTTCAAACGCTAACCATTTCTGAAAGACTTCTAAGCGTCCATCATCGGGTTCAACGATGCGATAAACCCGAATTCGTTTTTTATCATGGCGTTCTAATCGCAAACATTCTAGGCTATATCCTATTTTCTCTAGAAATCGTCTAATCACAACGATTGGACTTGAATTTTTTGCTAATCCAATCCCCACAATTGATTTAATCGCTAACCGATCTCGTAATGCAATTTCTGTAACTTTTTGTAAATCTGTGTCGGTATTTTTTAATTCTCGTTGGGGATTTTGAATTAAAGCAGGAATTCCGAGTAATTCCATCATTCCAATCATCGCCCCCAGTTGGGAACGGTTAAAATCAGGAACAAATATATTCCCTTGACCTTGTTCAATTAATCGATGAGCGATCGCTGCATCTCTATGACTTAAATAAGGACGACCAAGAGTTAGAAAGTATTGAATTCTAAGTTGATCATACCATCCTCGATCATCTTTTTCAATTAAATCGCTGGTGATCGGAATTCCATATTTTAAGGTTAACTCATATTTCCGCTGTGAACGTCGTTCGGCTGTGGTTTTTAGCAGCTTTTTTTGTAGGGCTTGATATTGGCGATCGCTAATTGTTGTTGCTTGAGAAATCGCTTGACATTCGGCTTGATAGTTTTGATCACGGACTGCTGAAATCATTTCTGATAAACTCGGACGCAATGAGTTTTTCTTGTTTTGACTTTGTTTGCTATTCGAGGTAGAATGGGTTCGGGAAGGACTCTTTTCAAGCGGAACGTCTAAAATTTGATGACCTTCTGATTTTAATGCGGTGAGAATTGACTCTCGATACCGACTCATTGACGCATTAAACCGCACTGCCATTTTCGCCCAACAGAGTAACGATTCGGCTTGAAATCCCATTTCCAAGTCATCTAAACCTGCAAAATCAGATTGTTGCAGGAGGCGAATATTTAACCGAGTTAAACGATGATTACAACTGAGTAAACTTGCCATCGAGACGGAACCATTTCCAACTTGATTAAACCCATGAGTCGCTACCCACAAATAACGAGGTAAGTTTTCACGAATTCGTCCCAAAGCTTGACGTACCGAATTTTCTCCCTGGATGCCTTGAGCAATTCCCCAAACTGAGGTAAAATGTCCTTGAATATCGATACTGACTCCGGTTTCAATACAGGGCGAAGCTAAGACAATATCGTAGTTTTTTAGGGTCGAATTGAGTTGATTAATACAACCATAAGCCGGATGGCTAGGATCGGAGAGAGATTCTGAATCTATTCGCAGGATTTTTAGGTTGGGAAATTGGGTTTTTAAATAGGTTTCTAGGGTACAAGTTCCCCACTGACTAGCTAATTTTTGCGCGGATAAACAAACAAAGGGTTTACCGCCTTCAGCAATATGTTGTTCTAAATCTTTAACCAGTTGTTTAGGTGTATTTCCACGATAACTAGAAACTGACCACGCTTCTTCTGTTTGCGGTTTCCATTCATTGTGAATAATAAAAGGGGTTTGAGGGACTCCCGCTAAAGCAAGAAGGTAATCAATGGAAATATCACTTAAATCTGCATCCGCAACGACAACCTTTCCCTGTCCTCCAATGACATTTTGCATCAGAGATTTGAGAGATTTGAGAATCGCAACTCGTTGATGACGACAAGTATCTGAGTTTAACCCATGCCATAATACTTGTTCAACTTCATCGATAATGACAACACTATCTGACCAATTTTCGGCGTTGAAATTCGCACGAGAATCGGGATGGAGAGAGTCAATACAAAGACCATAACCCGAAATTTGTTCTTGAGAGGATTTTGGATCTTTTTCTTGGATATATTTTAACCCAAATCGCTGACATAATGCTTCGACTAAACGAATCCGATGGCTAATGACTAAGACCGATTGACCCTGCTTTTTTGCTTGTTGAACGATTTGTTCGATGAATTGGGTTTTACCTGTTCCTTTGGGGGATTTGATGCCAATGAGTTTGGCGGTTTGAGGAATAGCAAGATTGGATAAATACCGTTGGTTAACTTGAATATTAGCCGAAAACGTCAGGCGATTCAATGATAATGCTTGCCAAGCTTCTAAGGAAATTGCGGTTTCATAAGCCTGATCAAAAGCCTCTGAAGAATGGCTTAAAATTAAATCATCCACTCCTTTTCCGAAGTGAGAGTTCCAAGTTACAATGTGAACCGAACACCCGTTTTTAGTTAGCAAATAACCCGTTTGTTTGATTGCAGTATTAACGGCTTTAATCGTATTGGGTTGACTATCTTGATCAAAAACAATATAAATGTCTCGCGTGGATGTGGCTAACTTTTGCAACTGTGGAATTAACCGGGATTTTCCGATGCGTTTTCCCCACTCGTCTCGGGGAACTCGATAACCGCCATGAATACCGGGAAGGGCGATGGCGACATATCCGGCTGTCAGTAACGCCCCAGCTTTTTTCGCGCCTTCGGTAATACAAAGGGGAATTTGGGGATGATCAATTACCCAATCCCAAAACCCCAGATCACTTTGATCGGGTTTAATATCTTTTTCAGAAAGAGTTAAATGATAACGTTGGGCGATCTGTTCCCATATCGGTTGAGAGACTCGCAACGCAAAAATTCCGGTGGGAGTTTGGGGCGGATGTTCATATTTAATAATTTTGTTATGATCGCCAATAATACGCGGATGTACGGGTTTAAAACAGCCCCAGAGGTCATCTTTTCCGGTAAGAATATCAATCCCAGAACACCACCAACCGCCTTCGTAGAGGTGTTGATAACGGTGGAGAATGCGATCGCTCACTCGGCCATCATTGCGTCGGGGTAAGGTGTCAGAATAGAGTAGATAATCTAGGGGACGATAGCCTTCTAAGGGAGTAACATTAAGTTGAGTCAGTTGTTCGTCAACGCAGCTTGCGTTCCACTCGATGAGATGATTCACGGACATGGTGCGGGTGAGAGATTTCGACGGGGATTCACAATCATAGTCTACATCTAGTGTTTTGGCTATCAAGTTTGATTGAGTCACGCTATAAATACTAAGGAGTGGGGAGTTGTAATTGTTCTGGAGTTCCCGACAAAATGCACTAAACCCCTAGAACTTGGTATAACAATTGAGTGACCCCTACAGGAAAAAGGAATGATCGCGAACACCACAAAAACAGACAAACCCTTATTACGAGGAAAAGGACTCCCTCCCTTTGAGATGATCAAGCCGGAGACAGTGGTTCCAGAGATGATGGAACTGATCGAGGGACTTGATGCCGAACTCACGACCCTCGAAGCCAATGTACAACCGACTTGGGAAGATTTAGTTGAACCGTTGCAACGGTTGGAGGAACGGTTGACCTGGAGTTGGGGTGTGGTTAACCATTTAATGGGTGTGAAAAATAGTTCTGAACTCCGAAAAGCCCATGAAACAGTTCAGCCAAAAGTTGTAGAGTTTATTAATAAACTGAATCAAAGTCAAGCCCTTTACAAAGCGTTTAAAGCACTGCATGAGTCTTCACAATGGGAGAATTTAGATTCAGCCCAAAAGCGAATTGTTGAGGCAGCAATTCGGGATGCTGAACTGTCTGGTGTGGGTTTAGAAGGAGAAAAACGAGATCGTTATAATGCGATAGAACTAGAGCTAGCGGAACTTTCGACTAAGTTTTCTAATCATGTTTTGGATGCCACAAAAGCGTTTAGTTTGACTTTAACTGAACCGGAAGAAATTGAAGGTTTACCGCCGAGTTTATTGAGTTTAGCCGCTCAAGCCGCCCGTGCAGAAGGGATCGAAGCCGCGACTGCCGAAAAAGGCCCCTGGCGAATTACGTTAGATTTTCCTAGTTTCGGCCCTTTCCTAAAGTTTAGTAAACGCCGAGCGTTACGAGAACAGGTTTTTAAGGCTTATGTTAGTCGGGCTTCAAACGGCGAGTTGAATAATTTTCCGTTAATTGATCGGATTTTAGAATTGCGTCAAGAAAAGTCTAAGTTACTGGGTTTTAGTAGTTATGCTGAGTTGAGTTTAGCGACTAAAATGGCGCCGAGTGTGGAAGCAGTCGAGGCATTATCGGAAGAATTACGTGTTGTGAGTTATGAAGCAGCACTCAAAGATTTTGAAGAACTGAAAGCCTTTGCTGCGTCTACAAATGCCCCAGAAGCAAAAGACTTGAAACAGTGGGATATGAGTTTTTGGGCAGAACGTCAACGGGAAGAAAAATTTGCGTTTACCGATGAAGAACTACGCCCTTATTTTCCCTTACCTCAAGTGTTAGAAGGGTTATTTGGTTTGGTCAAACGAATTTTTGGAGTGACGATTATTTCGGCTGATGGTCATGCCCCCGTTTGGCATGAAGATGTGCGTTATTTTGAAGTCATTGATGAAACTGAAAATTCCATCGCTTACTTTTATTTAGACCCCTATAGTCGTCCCTCAGAAAAACGGGGTGGGGCTTGGATGGATGAGTGTATTACTCGGTCAAAAATCACAGAAAATGGTAAATCTACAGTTTGTTTACCTGTGGCTTATTTGCAATGTAATCAAACGCCACCTGTTGACGGAAAACCAAGTTTAATGACCTTTAGTGAGGTGGAAACGTTATTCCATGAATTTGGTCACGGTTTACAACATATGTTGACAACGGTTGATTATCCGGGTGCGGCAGGTATTAATAATGTTGAATGGGATGCGGTGGAGTTGCCTAGCCAATTTATGGAAAATTGGTGTTATGATCGGGTGACTTTGTTTGGCATGGCTAAACATTATCAGACGGGAGAATCTTTACCTGAACATTATTATCAAAAGTTGCTGGCTGCACGTACCTATATGAGTGGTACGGTGATGTTACGACAGCTTCATTTTGGTTTAGTTGATTTGGAATTGCACCACCGTTATCAACCGGGGGGAAATGAAACGGTTATTGATGTCAGAAACCGGATTTCTCAAAATACAACAGTGTTAAAACCATTACCGGAAGATGCGTTTTTATGTGCATTTGGGCATATTTTCTCGGGAGGTTATGCAGCAGGTTATTACAGCTATAAATGGGCTGAAGTTCTCAGTGCGGATGCTTTTTCTGCCTTTGAAGAAGCGGGATTAGAAGATGAAAAAGCAATGGCTGAAACGGGTAAACGTTTCCGAGAAACGGTTTTGGCTTTGGGTGGAAGTTTACATCCAATGGAAGTCTTTAAGTCTTTCCGAGGACGTGAACCGATGACTCAACCTTTGTTGGTTCATAGTGGTTTAGTTCCCGCAGCATAATTACCTGAAAATTTTCTAGAGGCGTTCTTTTAGAGCGTCTCTAAGGTGTTAAGATATCCATCGAAAGTGGAGGATTAAATAGATGAGTTTAAATTATTTAAAAATATTATGCTATCCTATAATCTAAGTGTAAAGGCAGACTGAGTGAGAGGCTTTGTAGTATGTACAAATGTGCATAGTATAATTTAGATGGCTTACCAATGGAACAGGGATAAAGCAATAGCCAATCTTCGCAAACATGGTATCGACTTCGCTGACGCAGTATCTATTTTTTCAGATGATCTGGCAATTACGATTACAGACGAGCGATTTGAAGAAGAACGGTTCATCACAGTCGGTATGGATGCTTTTGGTAGAATTCTGGTTGTTGTTTACACGGTGCGAGAGGATGAGATTCGATTGATTTCTGCTCGCAAAGCAACCCGAAAAGAACGACAACAGTATGAGGAGGAATAATCATGGAAGCAGAATATGATTTTAATCAAGGTAAACGAGGGGCAATCGAACCAATTTTACCCGGAAAAACGCGCATCACAATCTGCTTAGATGATGAGGTGTTAGCATGGTGTCGTGAACAAGTTCACTTAGTAAGTGGGGGGAACTACCAAACATTAATTAACGAAGTATTACGTCAACATATTCAGCAAAGCCGCGAACCTTTGGAAGAAATCCTACGCCGAGTGGTACGTGAAGAACTTGAGCGCATTGAGCATAATTTATGATTGTTATTCTTTCCGCAATCTTGCCTGTAGCTTGTATTGTTTTGATTGGCTTTATTGTCGGAAAAAAGCTAAACTTCGATCAATCTACCCTTTCTCGTCTCAGTTTGTATGTATTATTTCCAGCTTTAATTATTGATAATCTCTACAAAACAACGCTGAGTGGTGAAAATGCAATTTCGATTACGGTTGGGTTTTTAATTACATTTATTATTTTATGTGTTTTAGCATGGCAATTAAGCCATTATTTACAGTTTACAACGGATTTAAAAAAGAGTTTAGTGACAACAACGGCTTTACCTAATGTTGGTAATTTAGGGCTTCCGGTGACTTTATTTGCTTTGGGAGAGGCAGGATTAGAACGGGCGATTGTTTATTTAATTGCTTGGAATATTGTTGTTTTAATGACGGTTCCGGCTTTTTTACAAAGTGGGGGATTTCGTTCTTCAATACAGTTTATGCTGAAACTTCCTCTCACTTGGGCGGTAACTTTTGGCATCTGTTTACGAGTGTTTAATGTTCCGCTTCCCTTGAACTTAGATGAAGGCTTGAACTTATTAGCTAATGCTGCCATTCCGATAGCGTTATTAATGTTAGGAATCCAAATTGCGAGTCATCGGTTAGTCTTCAATTTATATGAAGTAGGAGCGAGTTTTTTACGTCTTTTCGGGGGTGCTGTGATTGCATTTTCAGTGGGTAAATTGTTGGGATTAGAAGATTTAGATTTAAAGGTTTTAGTTTTGCAGAGTTCAATGCCAACTGCAATTACTGCTTTTTTAATGGTGCATGAATTTGGGGGAGATGCCAGTCAAACTGCACGAGTTGTGGTGGTTTCAACGTTACTTGCTTTTATCACTTTACCGGGGGTTTTATTGGCTTTACAAACTTTTATTTGAAAATGAGCTAAAAAGAGTTAAAACTCACCAGATAGGTTAAATCCGCCCAAAATTATTAGTAATAATCCAGCAATTAATCCTAATTCAATTCCCAGAGGTTTTTGATTGAACTGTTTCCCTAGCCAGTAACCTCCGCCAATAGTGAGTAAACTCGAACAAAAGCTGAAAAAACTGGTTAAAATGGCATTGAACTCAGCAATACCCGCTCCGACACCTGTTCCTAAATTGGTAATTGTTAAACCCAATCCTAATAAAATAGCGGTTCTTAAACTCAGTCTGTTGATTGAATTTTGAGAGTTTAATTCTGCGGTTTCACTTGAGTCTGAGATGAGCGTTTGCCAAATGCTGAGAATACCAATGATAATTAGAATTAAGCTTCCTAAATAACCCGCTAAACTATTCGGTAAATAGTGACGAATTTTATCCCCAAGGTGAATCGAAATCCAGGTGCTTAACCCTGAAAGAATCGCAATCGCAAAGTTAGCAGAAGTCGGAACAATCCAGTTTCGCAATCCGTAACTCATCCCGACTGTTAAATTATCAAGATTGGTAGAAAGTGACAAAACAATTGAACTCAAAACAGACTCAAGCAAATTCATGTTTTAAAGGGTTAATTCAACTTAGAAAGGAGAACCAGGAATCGAAGGTCTAGGAATCGATGGTACTGGAGGAGTTGGAATACTAGGAGTCGGAACTCCATTCCTTGCACAACTAAAACCAGACGGAACAATTCGCTGACAGATTGATTGTAATGCACCTTCTGGTGTAATGGGAATATTAAAGCCAGAAAAGAGTTCTCCAGTTAAAATCAAAGCCAATTCTTCAGGAGTAATATCTTGGATTTCTCCGAGTACACCGGGTAAAACTCCTATTTTTTGACCTTCCCTGAGAATAATCGGAACGGCGCCTGTTTCTTGAGAAGTGACTTCAACTTCTCCCTCTAATACTTTAATATTTCCGATGCCATTTTCATCAGTTTCCATAATATAAAGTGTACCTTTTACTCCAACAGAAAATCCTCCAATACAACCATTTGCAGGCCCACTAACGACCACTTGACCTTGTTGAATATCGACACATTGACCGACAGTAACGCGAGAATTTGTTCCAATCCGTCCAGCAGCACCGTTACTAAATTCTAGACTGGCGCGAGATTCTTGAGTCCGAATAAGCTGTCCTAAATTGGCTTGATCTTGCAGTTGGGCTTGCTGTTCTTCGATGAAGACTTCTTCTCCATCCAAAATCTCTTGAACGATAGCCAAATCAATTTGAGCTAAAGCGGGAACATTTAGCAGTCCAAACCCGACAGCAAAAAATAAACCCGATAGCAGACTCAAGATGGTTTTTTGGTAAGGATAGTGAGGGAAAGTTAAGTTTAATGGCATCATCTGATTTAGCGGTTAAAATTGAAAAAGAGAACTATAAAATGTACATCAAAGATTGAGGCGAACATCCTCAATATTATTACAAAAGCTATTTTAAGTTAACTAATGACCTGTGAACACAAACGGAACAAGATTTTCTTGAACAGGCGATTTTTCCGAACGCTTCAAGTTACTTTTCTATTGGGCGTTCTGCTATCAGGAAAAACTGCGCCCGTCGCCTCAAGTGAGTCAGTAAACCCCTCTAACGTCTTGGATAGGGAGTTGAGGGAAGAAATGATACTTGCAGTCAATTCTAATAATCCGGCACAACAAGCCCTGAAAGCTGGCTTAAATCACTATCGTCAGGGAACAAGTACCGCTTTACATCAAGCGATTGAACAGTTAGAAATTGCGTTGAAACTTTGGCAAGAACAGGGAGATTTTACTCAAGAAGCAACAACGTTACAATTTTTAGGGTTAATTCATTCTGATTTAGGAGAATATCAAGCAGCTTTAAATTATTATCGTCAAGTTTTACAGTTAGTTCCTCAACTTTCTCAACCCGAATATTGGGAGGCTCCTATTTTAGAGCTTTCTGCTGAGGTTTATCTCAAGTGGGGTGAATATCAAAAGGCGTTAGAAGCCTATGAAAAAGCTCACATTCTTCGTAAACAAATTGGCTTAGAATCAGCAGAAGCATCAACGTTAAATAGTATGGGTTTATTATATTATAATTTAGGAGAACTCAATCGGGCGTTAGACTATTATCAACAAGCTCAGTCACTCTTACAGCGTTCAGAAAGTTCTGCTGACTTGAAAATGACTGCGTTAATTTTAAATAATATTGGTCAAGTTTATTCTGAACAAGGAGAATTAGAACAAGCGAAAGAAACCTACGAGCAAGCTTTGAATTATTGGAGAGCGTTACCGAGCCAATCTGATATCAGAAATATTCGTGGACAAGCCGCAACTTTGAACAATCAGGGTTATATTTATGCTCAATCTAATCAATTTAAACTCGCTCAAAATACTTACAATGAAGCCTTACCCCTCTGGCAAAAAATTGGAGATCGTACCCGAGAAGCGAGTACCTTAAATAATTTGTGTTATGTAGATTTTAAACAAGAAAATTTAGCGCAAGCTTTAGAAAAATGTACCCTATCTTTAGAAATTAGACAAGCAGTTGGAGACAGAACCAAAGAACCCCTTAGTCTTTATTATATTGCTCAAATTCAACGAGAACAAGGTCAGTTAGAAGCCGCAGTTCAGACGATAGAAGCAGCGTTAGAAATTATTGAAGACTTACGCACAAAAGTTGATCGCCAAGACTTAAGAACCTCCTTTTTTGCCTCTAAACAAGAATATTATGAATTTTATATTGACTTGTTGATGCAACTGCATAAACAGAATCCTGAACAGGGTTATGATGGGTTAGCCTTACAAGCCAGTGAACGAGCCAGGGCGAGAAGTTTATTAGAAATATTAGCTGAGTCTGGGGGAGAAATTACCTCAGGAATTGACCCAAAATTATTACAAGAAAAAAAAGAAATACAACAACAACTCAGTGCGTTAGAACAGTTGCGAGTTCGCTTACTCAGTAGTGAACATACAGAAGAACAAAGAAAAACAATCAATATAGAAATTGATGATTTACTACAAAAATATCGCAGTTTATTAACTGAAATTCGGGCTACCAGTTCCAATTACGCCGCATTAACTCAACCCCAACCGTTAACATTGAGCGAAATTCAACAACAAATTCTCGACTCTGAAACAGTTTTATTAGAATATTCTCTAGGAGAAAATCGCAGTTATTTATGGGTAGTGACACCCGCTTCAATTGAAAGTTATGAACTCCCTGGACGAGAAGAAATTGAAAGTCAAGTCACTGCATTTCGAGATTCTTTTTTACTTCCAACTCAACGAATTCGCCGAACACTTGCAGAAGATACTGGACAAAAATTAGCGAGTACAATTTTACCAAAATTAGAAAAACTCAATCAAAAACGGTTATTAATTGTCGCAGATGGAGTCTTACAATATGTACCGTTTAACGCCTTACCAACCCCCGGAACATTAATCTTAGAACAGGAGTGGACACCATTAATTGTGAACCATGAAATTGTCACCCTTCCTTCTGCTTCTACTTTAGCAGTTTTACGTGAAGAATTCAAGGATAGAAGTCCTGCGCCTAAAGCCTTAGCTATACTCGCTGATCCAGTTTTTAGCTATCAAGATGATCGGGTAAAAAATGTAGTTCCAGAAAATATTAAACCGTTATCCCCCGAGTTGGAACGTTCGGCGCGAGAATCAGGAGTTTTGTTTGATCGTTTACCCTTTACTGAAAAAGAAGCAGAACGAATTTTAGACTTGATTTCAACCGATAATACAATCAAACAATTTGGCTTTTCAGCCCGCCGAGAATTTGTCACCAGTCCACAAATTAATCAATATCGTATTGTTCATTTTGCAACTCATGGTTTACTCAATAGCGAAACGCCTGAACTTTCAGGGTTAGTGTTATCTTTAGTCAATGAAGCGGGTGAACCATTAAATGGTTTTTTACGTTTATATGATATTTTTAACCTGAATTTATCGGCAGAATTAGCTGTTTTAAGTGCCTGTGAAACGGGATTAGGTGAAAATATTAGAGGCGAAGGATTAGTCGGTTTAACGAGGGGATTTATGTATGCAGGTGCACCCCGAGTGGTGGTCAGTTTGTGGAAAGTGGATGACCAAGCAACATCAGAGTTAATGGTGAAATTTTATCAACGAATGCTGCAACAAAATCTCTCCCCCGTTGCGGCTTTACGAGTTGCTCAAATTGATATGTGGCAACAAAATAAATGGTCATCTCCCTATTTTTGGGCGGCGTTTACCTTACAAGGAGAATGGCAAGCCCCCAAAATCAACCCCAATTAAACTTTTAATTTTAAGATTGCGATCGCCAACTTATCCGTAAATTTACTGAGTGGTTAGCCGATAGAGATAGAATCTCAATTCTGTAATTATACTGTTGACGTGGCTTGATCGGTAGGGATAGAATTGAGACAGGTGAAAACACCTATTGAATGGGGGATGAAAAGCCCTTCTAAACTCATGGCTGCATGGAGATCTGAAAATTTAAGTCGGGCTAAATCCGAAAAACTCCTCCAATTGATCATTCTTGGAAACTGGAGTATTATCCATGTCCAAAGCCACTATTTCTAACTCCGCTCAAACGAGCGGCTCTCCGCCAACCCATCAAATTTTATCGCGGATTCTCAACGCCTCGAACACCCTTGTTTTCATCGATGGGAATGTAGAAGATTACCAATTTCTCAGCCAAGGGGTTAAACCTGAAATAGAAGTTCATATCTTAGATATTGATCGAGACGGTATCGAACAAATAACCGCCCATTTATTCACCCGTCCCCACGTTGAAAGCGTCCATATTATTTCTCACGGTTCACCGGGATGTTTGTACTTGGGGAATAGTCAACTCAGCCTCGATACCCTCAAACGCTACGCCAATTTACTCCAAACTTGGTCGGCTTCAGAAATCTTAGTTTATGGTTGTAACGTAGCCGCAGGAGATGCAGGCGTTGAATTTATTGAAAAATTACACCAATTGACGAAAGCCAATATTACCGCCTCCCGTACCCGCACGGGGAACGCCGCCTTGGGAGGAAACTGGGTGCTTGATTTTGTTATCGGTCAAACCCAACCCCAACTGGCTTTCAATACTGAAACCCAACTCACCTACCCGGGAGTGTTAGAACCCGAGTTCGTCGAGGTGATCGGCTTCGGCTCTGAAGGTCCCCCTCTTTATCGTTTAGCGGTTAATCGTCTAACGGATGTCGGAGATTGGGTGATTCCCGAAGATAATCTAATGGTTGTCGGGGATCAGTTATTTTTCCGAACCCACAATAGCAACTACTATGGCAGTAGAATGTGGGTGAGCGATGGTACCGAAGAAGGTACCCAGTTAGTCGAAGATATCTACTCGGGTTTAGGGTGGAATCCTTATCCTCTGGCAGCGATCGGAGATCAGTTATTTTTCCAAACCTACGACGGCAACCATAGCGGACTATGGGTGAGCGATGGTACTCCAGAAGGCACCCAGCCAATCGGAAATTTTTACTCCCCAGATGCTAACTATTTAGATCCCGATAATCTAAGGGTTGTCGAAGATAAATTGTTTTTCACAGCCAACTCTGATGGGATCGATGGTTTAGAATTATGGGTGAGCGATGGTACTTTTGAAGCCGCTAGGGAGATCCGTGAGTTAAACGGTTCGTCTCCTGATAATCTAACGGTTGTCGGGGATAGGTTGTTTTTCACAGCCAACTCTGATGGCATCGATAGCCCAAAACTGTGGGTGAGCGATGGTACTTTTGAAGGCACTGGTAGCTTCTACGGCATTAACAATTTGTCTCCTGATAGTCTAACGGTTGTCGGGGATAAGTTATTTTTCACAACCGACGACTATCACACAGCACTGTGGATGATTGATGATACCCGAGAAGGCCCTAAAGCGATCAATTACTCTTACGGTTCGCCTCTTGATAATCTGACCCAGACTTGGGATAAGTTGTTTTTTACAACCAACGATGACTATGGCACAGAACTGTGGGTGAGCGATGGTACTGATGAAGGGACTAACGAGCTTTTAGAGCTTTCAAGCTTATACGGTTCTGTTGAGAATCTGACCGCTGTGGGGAATAAGTTGTTTTTCACGACCAACGAGGCTTGGAGCGATGATACCGATTACACAGAACTGTGGGTGAGCGATGGCACCGCAGAAGGCACTCGATCAATCCCAGATCCTGACAACCCTTACAACGCATTATATTTTGATAGTCTAAATAGTCTAACGGCTGTCGGGAATAAGTTGTTTTTCATAGCGGAAGACAGCCATGGCAGAGAACTGTGGGTAAGCGATGGCACCGCAGAAGGCACTCAGTTACTCATCGATATCAACTTTGATGATTATAGCGATTTCAGTCCTGATAATCTAACAGTTGTTGAAGATAAGTTGTTTTTTACAGCCGACTTTGCCAGGAGCGGCAAAGAAGTGTGGGTGAGCGATGGCACCCCAGAAGGCACTCAGTTAGTCCGGGATATCTACCCTAATAATCATAATATTCACCCTGATGATATCAACTTTGGTCCTATCAGTTCATATCCTGATAATCTAACGGCTGTCGGGGATAAGTTGTTTTTCCAAGCTTGGGATGGACTGTGGGTGTATCAACTAAACAAGGTGGGTGAGGTCAGCATCACGGGAGACATTCAAGAAGACAGCACCCTAACTGCAACCGTAACCGATCCAGACGGCATTTTAGGAACGATTGACTATCAATGGCAATCCTCAGAGGAAGGTACAACCTGGACCGATATCGCCGGAGCAACGAACAGCACATTTACCCCCAGTGAAAACGAAGTCGGTAAATACCTGCAAGTCACAGCCTCCTACACCGACGGTAGCGGTGCATCTGAGTCTATTACTGCCGTTGCTGGCAGCCCGGCGGCTCCCACCCTCGCAGGCTATTACGATGCACTCGGTTGGCCCGTCCGTGGCGTATCGGTGGTGGGGGACTATGCTTATGTTGCCGCTGGTGATAGCGGTCTGCAAGTGATTGATATAAGCAACCCACAAGTTGTTGTTCCCTACTACCCGGACTCTGACTCAGGTTCTTACGATACACCCGGTTATGCCTATGACGTATCGGTGGTGGGAAACTATGCTTATGTTGCCGATGGTTATAGCGGTCTGCAAGTGATTGATATAAGCAACCCACAAGATCCCACCCTCGCAGGTTCTTACGATACACCCGGTGATGCCTATGGCGTATCGGTGGTGGGGAACTATGCTTATGTTGCCGATGGTGATAGCGGTCTGCAAGTGATTGATATTCGCAACCCACAGCCTCCCTACTACCCCGAAGGCCCTTACTATACACCCGGTGATGCCTATGACGTATCGGTGGTGGGGGACTATGCTTATGTTGCCGCCGGCGATAATTATGGTCAGAATGGCAGTTTGCAAATCATCGATATTAGCAACCCTCTCATTCCCACCTTTGTCGGCAGTTATAATATACCTGATGGGGATACACCTATACCTAATGCTGCCTATGGCGTATCGGTAGTGGGGAACTATGCTTATGTTGCCGCCGGCGATGATTATGGTCAGAATGGCAGTTTGCAAATCATCGATATTAGCAACCCACAAGCCCCCTCCCTCGCAGGCAGTTATGATATACCTGATGCCGCCTATGGCGTATCGGTAGTGGGGAACTATGCTTATGTTGCCGGTGGGGATAGCGGTCTACAAGTAATTGATATTAGCAACCCACAGGCTCCCACCCTCACAGGCAGTTATGATACACCCGGTATTGCCGGGGAAGTATCGGTGGTGGGGGACTATGCTTATGTTGCCGATGGTGGTGGTCTGCAAGTGATTGATATTAACAACCCCGAGACTGTTGCCAATATTAACAATACTCCGGGCGATATTACCCTCGATAACAACAGTGTTGAGGAAAACCAAGCTATCGGAACCGTTGTCGGAACATTCACCAGCGTTGACCCCGATGCAGCAGACAGCCACACTTACAGTTTAGTTGCCGGAGATGGGGATACCGACAACAATCAATTTGAAATTGTTAACGACGAACTCAAAACCAAAGTTTCCTTCGACTTTGAAACCCAAACTTCCTACAGCATCCGGGTTCAAACTGATGATGGAAATGGGGAAACCTACGAGAAACAGTTGACCATCAATGTTGAAAATGTTAACGAAGCACCAACGGCGATCGCTCTGGATCATAGCAACATTGACGAAAACGAAGCCGTTGGAACCGTTGTCGGAACATTCACCAGCGTTGACCCTGATGCAGCAGACAGCCACACTTACAGTTTAGTTGCCGGAGATGGGGATACCGACAACAATCAATTTGAAATTGTTAACGACGAACTCAAAACCAAAGTTTCCTTCGACTTTGAAACCCAAACTTCCTACAGCATCCGGGTTCAAACTGATGATGGAAATGGGGAAACCTACGAAAAACAGTTCACTATTAATGTTGATGATTTGAATGAGGCTGAACCCGAATCCGAACCTGAACCCGAACCAGAAACTCAACTAGAACCGGAACCCGAATCTGAATCCGAAACTCAACCTGAATCTGAACCTGAACCTGAGTCTGAATCCGAACCTGAGTCTGAGTCTGAGTCTGAGTCTGAATCTGAATCCGAACCCGAATCTGAACCCGAATCCCAATCCGAACCCGAATCTGAACCTGAACCCGAATCCCAATCCGAACCCGAATCCCAATCCGAACCTCAACCGGAACCCGAACCCGAATCTGAGTCTGAGTCCGAATCCGAATCTGAGTCCGAATCTGAACCCGAATCCCAATCCGAACCCGAAACTCAACTAGAACCGGAACCCGAATCCGAATCCGAATCCGAATCTGAATCCGAACCCGAACCTCAACCGGAACCGGAAACTATTGCGGAACCGGAACCCGTTGTAGAACCGACTCCCGAACCGGAAACTATTGCGGAACCGGAACCCGTTGTAGAACCGACTCCCGAACCGGAAACTATTGCGGAACCGGAACCCGTTGTAGAACCGACTCCCGAACCGGAAACTATTGCGGAACCGGAACCCGTTGTAGAACCGACTCCCGAACCGGAAACTATTGCGGAACCGGAACCCGTTGTAGAACCGACTCCCGAACCGGAAACTATTGCGGAACCGGAACCCGTTGAAACAAGCACATCTCCCGTAACCGAAGCGGTTTTCTATGACCCAACAAGCTCCATTTCTGGGGTTACTCAACCAGTAACACCATCAAACACTGCGGCTAACATAAGTTCTGAAGATTCTAGCAGTCAACCCACTCCCAATGCTGATATCTTAGTGGGGGATGCTACAGATAACATCATTAGCGCTTTGGCAGGTGATGATATTGTTAATAGCGGTGATGGTAATGACTCGATCAACGGAAATCAAGATAATGATACTGTTGATGGCGGTAATGGTAATGATGTCATTCTTGGCGGAAAAAATAACGACGTTATTTTTGGTTCGGCTGGTAATGATGAGTTAAACGGGAACTTAGGCGATGATGTTGTTGATGGCGGCGAAGGTGCTGATACCGTCTTTGGCGGTCAAAATAACGATACTCTCACAGGCGGAGATGGGGATGACTGGTTAAATGGAAACTTGGGGACTGACTTCGTTGACGGTGGCGAAGGCGAAGATTTGGTCTACGGGGGTCAAGATGGCGATACTCTCATGGGTGGAAGCGGAAATGATACCCTCTTTGGTAACATTGGCAGTGATTTTATCGCAGGAAACGACGGTAATGACCTGATTTACGGCGGTAAAGACAATGATACCCTTTCCGGCAATCAAGGCAATGATACCCTTTACGGCGACTTGGGTAATGATGTCGTTGTCGGTGGCGAAGGTACGGACTTCGTTTTCGGTGGCGAAGGTAATGATACTCTCGACGGTGGAGAAGGTAACGACGAACTCACCGGCGGAAATGGCAATGACCTGTTACTCGGCGCTGAAGGTAATGATACCTTAACTGGGGAAGCAGGAAGCGATCGCTTTGTTCTGGTGTCCGGTATGGGTGAGGATCTGATTACTGACTTTACCGATGGCGAAGATATCGTTGTTCTTGATGGCGGTTTAACCTTCGACCAACTCACCTTAACTGAAGATAACGGTTCAACTCTGATTCAAGTTAATTCCGAACTATTAGCAACTCTTGATGGTGTGAATCTTGGTTTGATCTCTGCCGACGATTTCACAATATTTGCAGCTTAATCTTTCTCTCAATTTGATTTTTTGATTTGAATAACGGTGGAAGTTCTGATCACCAGCATTTCTACCCTTGTTTTCTGTTCCCTGTTCTCGATTCAAGTAGCACTATATATGATAAAATTCAATCAAAGATTAACATGGGTAAGTTGTGAAAAAAATCGCCTTAGATGTGTCAAGTGTCTTATCAAAAGAGGATATTCTTACAAAAATACTGAGCTATTTATCTCAGTTTGACCTGAATCAAAAGCGTGTTTTGTTGATTTGTGAAGATGTTACCCGTGCTACACCTCTTTCTCAATTTTTTCCTGATTTTTTACAAGTCATTCAAACAGAAGCGAGTCAAATTAGTGTGATTTTTGCTTTGGGAACCCATCGCCCCATGACAACCGCAGAAATGCAACAAAAGTTAGGACTAACTCCGGAAGCTGCGAGTAATATTCAACTGATTAACCATAATGCTTTTGATGATTCGCTGTTAATTGAAGTTGGAAAAATTGATAATGTTCCTGTTAAAATTCATCGTTCAGTCAGCGAACATGATATTATTATCGCTTTAGGAAGTGTGCTTCCTCATCGGGTGGTTGGCTTTTCGGGAGGGGCAAAATATCTTTGTCCGGGAATTGCTAATAAAGCCGCGATTGATTATACCCACTGGAAAATAACTCGTTACTCAGAATCAGAAATTATCGGCAAAATTGAAAATCCAATTCGTCAAATTATTCATCAAATTGCTGACTTGGTGATGACAAAATTTCCTAAAATATACGTTTCTGTTAACTTTATTACGCTCCCCACCGGGATTACTCATGTATTCATTGGGGATTTTTACTCCTCTTATCAAGAAGCCGCCGAAGTGTGTGCAGAATATTTTGTCAAACCTGTTGAATCTTGTGCAAGTATATTAACGTATATCGATCATAAATGTGTCGATTTTTGGCAAGGAGCTAAAGCGATTTATAACTGTGGTTCTCGTATTCAAGAAGGTGGAAAATTGGTGATTCGAGGTCAACTTTCTGAGAAAATATCAGGAACTCACGGCGAAATAATCACTAAATTTGGCTATTCTAACCCCGAAATGATTCAAAACTTAGTGGATGCGGGGGAATTAACCAGTCCAGTTGTCGCTAGTCATATGATGCGCGTGAGTCAGGCTTTACAAAAATATCAGGTGATTTTGTCTTCTGAAAATATGAGCAAAGCAGAATGTGAAGCCTTAAATTTAGGATATTTAGACCCCAATAATATTGATGAATCACAGTTTGATTATGTGGTTTATCATGCCACTGATTTAATTTTAACCTCTCTCTAGTCTTTGTTGAGCTAGCTTGGCTCTGGCTTGAACCGCTAATGTTTCGTCTGTATTGATAATTTCTTCGAGACGATGTATAATTTTTTCAAGCCATTGAGATTGTCGATTCTTGATCTTGTTTGCCAACTCTTCTAAGCCGACAATCGCCGCATATCGTACAATCCATTCTGGATCTTGACTGGCTTGAAATAAGGTATTCAGGGCTTTAATTTGAGCTTCCAGAATATCTTCTTCGACGCTCATTTGTTCCCAATGAATTGTTCCCAAACCTCTTGCGGCTGCCCGACGCACACTGAGCGCAAAATCGGTTCCTGCTGCTTCTAATAATACATTTAAACCCCGAGGATCACCAATCGAAGATAATGCCCGAATTGCCCAAGCTCTCGCCCCATAATTATAACCATCTAACTGCTCAAGTAGGGGTAAAACTGCGGGTTCACCCAGTTTAATTAAACCCTCTACTGCTGCCACTGCCGCACCAGGATTATTATAACCCAGAACAGTAATTAAAGTCGGAATACCTTCGGGAGAGTGAGCTTCTGCTAACATTCTGACAGCTTCTAATAAGCTTTGAGCAGAATCGGCTTGTTCAACTGCACGAATCAGTTCTGAAGTGGTCATTTTCGCTTATTTGCGCCCAAAAATTACTAAATATTTTGATCTATAATAATGAATCCATTAAATTCATCACTTCTATCGCTTCTTCTGAGAGAGACATCGCATCACTTTGTTTGAGATGATGTTCTAAAATTCCTTGTAAAGCAATTAATTTCAAACTATTTTCGGCTAACGTTTCAGAAATAGCTTGGGCTGACTTGAGATAACCAATTGCTCCGAGATCCATTAAGACCGTTCGTCGCAGTTGTAACTCATTACTTTGGAGGACTTGGATTAAAGCCTCTGCGTAAATGCTGTCTCCAGTTAATTGATAAAGCGATCGCATTGCCGCACATCGAACTCGCCCAACTGGATGTTCTGTAAAAGGCTGAATTTTAGACGTCGCTTCTGTTGCGCCAATAGCCCCCAATGCCTCGATCACGGCATCATAAGGTTGGACTAAATGAGGTTTTCCCGGCACTGGTTTTGCTGCTTCGACACCCCCATCGAGCAATGTTATCAAAGCCGAAATGCTACTGGCATCCCCCAACATCTCTAAGGCTTGGGCAGCGGCTTCCCGTACATAATAATCCGAACAGTTCAAACATTCAATTAATGCCGGAACCGCCCGTTTATCGTCCAATTTTCCTAAAGCTCTGGCGGCATTGCGACGCAGGGGATAACCGCCATCTTCGGTGCGATCAGACTTATCTTCTAAAGCCACTAATAGAGCATCTACCGCTCCGGGTGAGGAAACCCGAAATCGTCCCAACCACCAAGCCGCATAGTAACGGCGACCCAATTCTTCGTGTTGAAGATTTGCGATCGCCTGTTCGACAGTCAGAGCCTCGGTCGGTTGACTAAAATTGTTAAGCTGTTCTGAAGCCGTCATGAAATTTTAATTTTACTCTTGCGTATCAGAATCATCAGCGCCGACTGACTTGGGCTGACCTTCCCCATCCAGGGTTTGATTAACAGCAGTCGCCTGCATTTTGGCTTCGCTGCTCCCATCCATCGTTAGAGGTTCAATACTTAAAATTTTACCTCCCATGCGATTAATACGCTTGAGTTGTTCGCTCATCCGGCTGTAGGGAACCGTGATATAGGTTTTGCTACTTTTGCGGATAGGATAGCTGATCGTATCAGGGTCTACATTTTGACGCATCGCTTCGACTTCAATACGATACATCCGACTACCGTTATCGCTGAGAGTGGTTCTACCTGTTAATGTGCTTTGACCAAACATAGCTGCTCAATTGCTCCCTTCTGTCTGTAGATACTGATTGACAAATATTCACAAAAGTAGTGGCAAGCTTGATTTCTCAATTGCTTACCACCTGATTTGCGTCTGAATCGTTTAGGTTTCACGAACGC
Source organism: Lyngbya sp. PCC 8106 (assembly GCF_000169095.1). Classification (GTDB taxonomy): domain Bacteria; phylum Cyanobacteriota; class Cyanobacteriia; order Cyanobacteriales; family Microcoleaceae; genus Capilliphycus. Next base: position 270,726 of record NZ_AAVU01000002.1, on the reverse strand, counting down.
TGATAATCTTGGCTCCACTGCGAAGAATTTGCTGTATCCGAGAAGATAATTCTTCGTAGGGAACTAAGTAAGCTTTGTTCGAGCGACGAACGTTAGTATCTTTGAGAGAAGAACCAATTCGATTGGTGACTTCTACACGATAAACCCGTTGTTGACGATTCCCCAGTCCACCAAAAGACTTTTGTGGGGTATCCATTTTTGTGGATTGCGATGAGATTCCGGCAGTTTGAGGAATGGTGCTAGCTTGGTTGCGAGCAACTTCTTTAAACACGTGGCCGTTCTTGCTTCCCACTTGACCGCGATCATTATTTGCATAACCGCGATACAGTTGGAACATCCGGCTAAAGCCAACTGTTCTTGATCCGGTTAAAACTTGGAAGCCAACATAGTAAGGAACGATATTGTCGCCGAATTTGTTTTCGTACTCTTCGCTCTCGAAGTAATAGTTGATTTCAGCATCGTAGCCTTTATCTTCCACCAAGCGAGTATGGAACGCGAGTTCTTGCTCATCATGGGGAGGACGACCCAACAAATGCTTGAAGTTCAGTTCAACGAAGCGTTGGTTGTTGTTGGGAAAGAAAAATTTCTTCTTGTATAACTCAGAAAGGGCAACGGCACGTACAAAATCACGAACCGTTAAATTTCCTTGTCTGAGTAAAGATTCTGCTGACGTCAAACGTTCAGATTTCATCACATACTCGTTACCGAGTACCTGTCTGTAGGTGGCACGAAAAATAGCTTGTAGATCGCTTTCTGTCCAATCTGGACGCAACTCTACTTTGGTGCCATCAAACGCATCTAAGCCTAACCGTCCCGCAGCTTGTAAATTAGCGGGTACTAATAATGTTGTCATCGCTACCTCATCGACACATAATAAACCAAATCCTGTATTCTTCAATTAATCTTTATTAAAGAAAAATACGAGGAAAAACTCATAACTGTTTGCGTTCCGTTAGATAACACTACCGAGAATCACAAAAAGGTTTTAAAAGTTGCTTGTTTTTATTCAGCTCTCTAATAAGATGCCTGGAGCGTTAAATAACTGCTAACTCAACAAACTTCTGCGGTTAGCTAACAGCTATCTATCGTTCCAGGCAACAAACCGCTGACTAGCTCAGAGCGTTGATGGCGTAGTCGAGGTAAGAATTAGCTTCAACAGCAGGATCGCCGCTTAAGCCATGATTTGCTTTGATGTGCTTGAGGGCTTCGATGTACCAGCTCGGAGACAATTCAAAAGTCCGGTTGATTTCATCGATACCTGCAATCAGGTACTCATCCATGGGGCCAGTACCACCTGCGATTAAGCAGTAGGTAACCATCCGCAGGTAGTAGCCGATGTCACGAGCGCATTTATCTTTACCGCGTTGGTCTGCGGCATAGTTCGGCCCTTGCATTTGAGTCGTGTAGGGGAACTTGGAATAAACGGCTTGAGCTGCACCGTTGATCAAACCATCAGCTTTGGAAGTTAAAGCTTTAGCGGCTTCTAAACCAGCTTGGGCTTGGCGGAAACGTCCGAAAGCAACTTGAATTTCAGTGCTGCTCAGGAAACGACCTTGAGAATCTGCGGTGGTGACAGCTTCGGTTAAAGGAGTCTTCATGCTTCTAATTTTTTCTGGTTAGGTGTACAGAGTTTTTTGAATGAGTTGAGTGCGAGCCATACAAATGCGACTTAAGCGCAGTTGGTCAGAATCAGTTCAGTCGGCAGAAATTTAGCCTACTGCTGCTGCTGCACGATCAAAGTAGCTAGCGATTTCAGATTGCAGAGCGTTGCAATCGCCTTGAGTAATACCACTGGGGTCCATAACGATTGCTAAAGCAGCTTCTTTCATTTTTTGAACGCCTGCTGCAACAGAAGAACCAGGAGTACCCAGAGCTTGGTAAGTTTCACGCAGACCATTCAAGCAACGATCATCGAGAACGCTAGGATCACCTGCGAAGATTGCATAAGTGACGTAGCGCAGGATGATTTCCATATCGCGCAAGCAAGCAGCCATCCGACGGCTAGTGTAAGCGTTTCCACCGGGTTGGATCAGTTGGGGCTGTTCAGCGAACAAAGAACGAGCGGCGTTAGCAACAATGCTGGAACCGTTGCTTGTGATCCGGTTAACAGAATCAAGACGCTTGTTGCCGTTAGCAACCATTTGGCTGAGAGCGTCGATTTGAGAAGTGCTCAACATTTCGCCGCGTGCGTCTGCTTGAGAAACTACCTTAGTGAAGGCGTCAAACATGGATTAAATCTCCTACTCGATTGGTTTGAGTGTACTTTTGGTTCTCAATGCTTGAGAGTTCCAATTCTTTGCCAACTTTATAGTTGTTGGATTAAAGATTGGAGACAACAACCCGTTATTAACTGGATTGTCATTATCCTCTGGGGTGGTTTGTGAATTTCCAGTTTCCCGGATCACAAAATCTTCACCTTAAGGAATCTTAGAAAATTTTACACGATTTATGAGAGAAATTTAAACTTTCTTAATGAACAGACCTTTTGATTAATCTTTGTCTGTTATCGTTCTCCCTCAGGTATCAGTTATACAATGGAGTCGGCTTTTGTTGCGTTAAAAATTATTAACGACATTAGCTTAAAATATTACAAAACATTAAGATATTTCTCCATTGTTGATTAATCCTGTTAAGACTTCCGTATTTTTGCTTTTAGTAATAAATACTTAGTAGCGAATACGCGGATCAACGTAAGCATTCAAAATATCTATCCCAATACTGGCGATCGCAACGATTGCCGCAAAAAACACCACAATTCCCTGTACCGTCGGATAATCCCGCACCGTAATGGCTTCGTAGAGTCGGTTGGCAAGTCCCGGCCAGGAAAATGTAACTTCTGTTAAAATCGCCCCCCCCAACAGTGCCGCCAACGTTAACCCCAACACAGTAATCACCGGAATCAGAGCATTTTTCAAGGCATGAGCGATCAAAATCCGTTTCTCTGAAATCCCTCGCGCCCTCGCTGCTTCGACATAATCGGCTTGTAAGGTTTGGCGCAAATTCACCCGCACAATCCGCTCAAAAATACCACTCAGCAGCAAACCTAACGTCAAACAAGGCAGACACAGATAGTAAACCGCCGTTAAAAATTGCTCCCCATTCCCACTCAACAAACTATCGAGGGTGTATAGTCCCGTAAACTGTGTGGGCGGAGTCATACTCACCGGGAAACGAGTTCCAAGGGGAAACCAGCCCAACTGCACCGCAAAGATGAGCTGAAAAACCATCCCTGCCCAAAATGCCGGGACTGAATAAGTAATTATACCGAATAAGCGTCCGATAGTATCCCAAATTGTATTCGGGTGAGATGCTGCTATTGCTCCGACACTCACCCCAACGCTCAAAGCGACCAACAGACTGAATATCGCCAGTTCCACCGTTGCCGGAAAATAATCTAAGATAATTTCCCAAACCGACTGTCCTCGACTGGTGAGCGATGTCCCCAAGTCAAATTGGAGTAAATTCCCCATATAGTCGAGATATTGCTGGAGGAGAGAACCATCTAACCCCAATTGCGATCGCATTGCCTCTTTTGCACTGGCTGGGGCGCGAGGGCCGAGAATTGCATCGACGGGATCGCCTGGTGTTGCTCTGAGTAACAAAAACACAACTGTTGTAATCGTCCAAAGCATCAGTGGCGCTAAAAGCAGACGAATCAGGATGTAATATTGTAGGGCTTTAGAACGAGACATGACACCTCATACAGTTAACAGTTTTTACAGTTATTAGTTAACAGTAATCAGTGATCCCTTTTTACAGTTTCTTGCATTCAGCACAAAAATTATTTTTTGTCAAGAGGCGGGTTTTGGTCTTTTGCTTTGGCCTTGAAAATTCGTGCGTCGGGGTTATAGATTTTTGGTCAGAAAATCCTGATATTTAACGAGAGAATCAGGGGTTTAGACTCGATTTTGACGACTAGACACCAGAAGCCCTTGTGAGGTGTTTTTATTAGCATACCAGAACCCCTATATTTTCGTCAACTTTTTAAGAACTTTTCTCAATAAAAAATCTAATTTTTGACCTAAAGTTTTGATTTTTCAAAGGGTTCGCGGTTTTGAATTAGATAAACTTATTATTTTCGGGGGAAAGTGTCCCGGTTGAGGGCTGTGGGTGGAAGTCTATTTTGATCGTCTAATTTAATAGTGGAGGAAAATTAGCTTGATATCGGTTGTTTGTACTATAAACCTTTAAAAGCAATTTGATTTTTTTGACTTCCTTTTGCTAGGAAATCGGGAGAATTGGGCTTTTTAAAATCTTGTCACCCTGTCAGCAGATCGGGTCTACATCAAGAAAGAGGAAATTATCTGAATTGTTCTCAAATGCCAATCAATTACCCGAATGGCAATTCTACCCAATTAAGGGTTTGAGATGCTTTGAATGACTGGTGTTTCGAGTTTAATCTCAATCATAATTTCCCCTCCAACAATCAATCTAAAATCAATCTAATTTAAGCATATCTTGCGTCCACACGTAACTGATTGAGTTCTTCTACTAACGCGGGGAATGTAGCTTTCACATCCTTATTGAGTTTATGTCTGCAATATACCCAGTCCATAAGTAACTGCTGTTCTTGAGATTCGTCCCCTAGATCCATTGCCATAAACCGATAAAAGTAGGGAATATCAAACTCAAGAAAGTGACTAAAAATGTCGTAGGGGGCAACCGTCCAATCAATCTGCTAAACCTGCTTGGTTAGAGAGATAATAACTCGGTTAACAGGGTGATCTGAGTATTTGGCGATCGCAGCGTCGAGGGATGCGATTAATTTGTCCTTATCCATGGAAATCTCCACAGGGATTACTCTTTTTATTTATAACCGATTGAGTTTCCCTTTCCGATATCAAAATGTTACAAACTTTATCATTCTCGTCAACAATCTCCAAAAATCTAAATAAGTAGGTAAGCATAATAAATTACCCATCGTAGAGGGCTGAAAGTATTGACTAGCAAGGATAGCAAAGATAGCAATGTGTAAATAATTTTGCACAGGTACTTAACTAACCGGATAGTAAATTTGGGGATGATTTCTTCAAGCCTATGTTTTAGGGGAAATAAAAAATTGAACTGACTACTATTGGCTACAATTTTTCTGAATTTGTTAAGCCAATCTGAACGGGGAATCTCTTATATAGCGCTACTTGAATCGGGAATAGGGAACAGGGAACACCGGATCAGGGAACAGCAGACTATGAAAGCGGTGTGACCCTGCGGCTTTGTAAGCCGCCAAGGAATGCACACGCCTGAGAGGGTTTCAGAATTTAGAAATGTCCTAACCAATTTGCGTAGTGCTATATATATGTCGGCACAGATTCCCATTGTTTAATAGTAAGTCAAATTGGGTTATTTGTCAATGGGAAAGAGTGAAAATTTCGCCCTAATTTTTTCACGAAGAACAAGAATTTAGGGGAGGGGGAATGCGATCACTGTTTTTGGGAAAAAAGGCGATCGCAGGGAAAAAGATGAAACGTCTAACTGTTGCGATGTTCCGCTTTTTTGCAGTTAAGATTCATGCAGCAGTGATTCAAATGTTGTTCGTAGAGATTTGATATCAGCAACACGAGCAACTAAGAGATTATCTTTTCCAGCGTCTTCTAGACGAGATTGCCAATAGCGAATACTATCGGAATTATTAATCCAAAAGCCAATCACACTATCAACCACCTCATCAAGTTTCCAGTTTTTTTGTTTAGAAACCGTTTCAACGGAGGACAGAAAAGTATCAAGCTTACATTGATGATGTCCTAAGTATTCTACATCATTCAAAGATTTTTCGAGAAGTTCTTGTTGTTGGTAAAAAAAGGATAGCGCGGTCGAAATTCCAACGAGGTTGAATGCGTATTTCATCCGGGTACTCCAATTTACTTTTTAAATTCTTAATCTGAATTATATCCAGTTTCACCCGTTTCAATTTGTCAAATGATTAACAATCTCAACTTATTTTAATAAAATTTCAACCCGAAGACAGATTAGGGACTGATTATAAATCATTATAAAAACAAAGAAAAAATTAAAAGCTTTCCAAAGATACACTTTATTTTGTATTTTAAGCTTATATTTATCACCGCTGTAAATCAGCCGGAGTATTACAATTAAAAAGCATTGCTGCGGTTGTGGCATCGAGACTCAGAGGATGAACAGGAACTTGAGATAACCAAGCTTGAAAGGAACGTCCTCCCTGGGTAATAAAGCCTTGTAAAGCTGTTAAAGCCGTTCGGCGATAAAATCCACACAACGGTTCCCAACCCGAATCCTGATGGGGAACAACCGCCAATATTGACTCCGAAACTTCCGTCAATTGACTCATCCAACGTTGCAAAATTTCCGGTTGAAGCTGAGGTAAATCGCAAGCCAAAAGCAACACCCACTCTGCATCAATTTGAGTCAATCCATCTGTTAAAGCCACCATTGGGCCTTGACCAATTGGAGAAGACTCCCGTAAAAATTGCACCTGTTTTGAGACAATTTCCTGATACCGTTTAGGCCTTGACGTTAACACATAAACCGATGAACAACAGCAAGCCGCAACCTCACAAACACGGGTTAATAAAGGTTTTCCTTCCCAGTTAATTTGGGCTTTATCTTGACCCATCCGAGAACTTTTTCCCCCGGCTAAAATTAAAGCAGCGATCGCGGTATTAGACATCGTTTAACGTGCAACAATCTGATTCAATCACGCTCAAAACCCATCAAACGGTTTTCGTGTGAGCAGCCCAAGAGGTAAACAGTCCGCCACCAACACCCAATAACGTTAACCCCCAGATATAAGCAGACCAACGATAGTCTTCATCAATCTCCAGAACCATATTTTCCGGATGATCAACAAAGTTGTTAATTTCCGCAACCATATCTTGAGCGTAATGGTGATCGAGGCGATAAAACGGTAAGAAAACTCGACCATTTTCAGTCAACAGTGCCACATAAAAAGCACTATAATCGGAATCTGCTAAGTCCTCAATATTCTTCTTGATGATTTGAGCGCCTTGCAAACTCTGAATCGGAATTTCTCTAGACGTTGAACCCAGTAAACCGGATTCTTCTAAGTCACATTTTCCGAGAGCTTGTTCAGTCCGTTCACAGGTTAAATTAACGGTATTGACAAAGCCAATCATCATCAATCCCGGCACAATCGAAAGGCTTAATAAACCTAACGAAAGAATCGGAATTTGCTTTAACTTTTTGAGGAACTTTTTCGCAAGCATGATTTTCATTGAGTTATCCCTGAACAGCTAGTTGAAGGGTTTCCAGTTTTTCAGTGACTTTGCCCTCAATTAGTAATTGTTGGGCGGTCAATAAACCGGATTCCAAATCAGAAGACACTCCACACTGCCACAGGTAAAATCCCCCATTCCAAACTGCCGCTTGCATCAATTCACAGGTTTTTCCCTCCAAAACTGCTTGTATATCAGTGAGTAGCTGAGTTAAGCTTTCCAGCTTGACTTCCTTTCCGGCAAACCCATATTCATCTGGATGTAAGAGCAACCGTTCAATATCAGAATCCTCCTCAGATTGATTAGAAGGTGAAGGTGAAGATACACCAATAATACAAGTGCGATCGCGTGGTAAATCACAACTTCCTTCTAAACCTTTAACAGTGATAAACTGAGTCGTTCCTCGCCATTTGAATGTCTCCCGAAATAAGAGTTCAGTGGGAGGATGAACATATCCACAAGCCAGAGTCGCTACTCCTGAATAGGGACACCACATCAATTCCATCGTTGCCAGAGGAGGACGCTTGCCAATTTCCCGACGATAGGGAACCAAAGCGGCTGCCTCCGGAAAATGAGCGGGAAGATAGACAAACCCTAAATGAGTCGTCTCTAGAACCTGTTGAACCTCTTGGAGGGTTAGCGTTGTCCAATCCACTCCCAAACGTTGCCAAATTTCAGTTAGGGTAATCCCTTCTTTGGTTGGCATTGTATCCCCCCCGTGTAAAATCACCGGAACGCCTGCTGTTGCCACAATTAACGCGGTTAAAGGAGTAACAGGAGCGGTACGGGAGCGCCCATCGTAGGGACAATTCAAGAGTAAGGGAGGAGTCGAGAGTGGTTGGAGTTTAGAAGCAAATTGATCGCAGCCATCTAACATTCCGGCTAATTCTTCGCCTGTTGGTCGTTTGATGCGGTGGGCTATTAAAAATGCGCCAATTTGGGCAGGAGTTGCTTCCTGTAATAGCATCATTTTCATTGCATCTTCAGCCTCGGTGCGATTGAGATTTTCGCCGGTATGAGGGCCACTGCCAATTTTACGAAGTAAGTCTCGAAAGCGATCACTCATTACATCTGCTGAGAGGTGAAAAAAACAAGGAAGTCTCTAGCATATCTGTTTTAAGAGGGACTTTCGGCTGTTAAGCCAACTTTTTCGAGAACTGGATCACAAGTCGGCGGAATAAACTCTTGGACTAATTTCCAGAAATATTCAATCGGGGGAATTTGCATTCGATCCGAAGTGGCGACCATAACGACTTCCCGACTCCAAGCCCGATCACAGGCAGATGGGGATAAATCGTTGGGTTTTTTGGTGTTTGTGAGGTTGACCTCTGCGACACCAATCTGACGAATGGCTAAAGTCGAGTCAGTTCGAGATTCAATTAAGGCTGAACGGGGGAGTAAAGCCACTAATTCTCCCTGACGGACGACTCCTCGAAACCCATCTAAGGTGTTGAGTTCGAGAACTGCTTTGAGTTGGGCTTGGGTTTGATTAAATTTTTCTAAGACCCAACGCTGCATTCCATAACCGTCTTTGAACACCACTTGCGGATAAAGAACCAGTTCTGACCAAGGAACTTGGGTGTAACTGGCGAGGGGATGGGTAGAGGCCATCAACACTTCTATCGGTTCCCAATAGAGGCTTTCGACAATCAATTCTCCGGTTGCGGTAAATGAGCGGTTATTCATCACAATGGCGACGTCAACTAACCCATCTCGCAATACCTTGAGCGCCCGATCACTTCCGAGGGAGGTGACTCGCAGTTGAACTTCTGGGTAAGCGTAGCAAAATTTCTGCAACACAGGGGGTAGGTAAGAGGCACAAATGGAATGAATGGCAGCAACACAGAGTTCGGGTTGTTTTCCCGCCAGTAAGGAGGCCAATTCTTCTTTTCCACTGTCCCAGGTTTGACAAATTTTGCGAGCATAGGGCCAAAAGCGTTCTCCCCCAACGGTCAGCTTTGCTTGGGCGGTACGATGGAATAGGGATAAACCGAGTTCGGCTTCTAATCCTTGCACCTGTCGGCTGATCGTTGACTGAGTAACACCACATTTGTGTGCAGCTTGTTGAAAGCTTCCGGTTTCAGCCACACACAGAAAAGATTGCAACTGCTCTAAGCGCATGAAAATTTGATTAAGATGGCTTTACTCTATCCAAATTTATGGTACTTGATCTACATTCTGAGTTTAGTAGAGGTTGATACAGCGTTTTCTCGAAGAATTCTTGACGTTCTTCCCGCCGCTCCATTGAGTAGAACTCAGAAGGCAAAAGGCAGAAGTTAGAAGTGATAACTGTTCCCTCTCTGTCTATGAATTAATCTCTTTTTTCGGAATCTTCCGTCGGAGTCGGGCCGTCGTTGGTATAATCTGAAGATATTTTTGATGAGTAGTGTCAGCGCACCCCGTGCCAAGCGATCGCCCAAGTCCGGATAGCGCAATTTGTGAGGAGATCTAAATTTATGCACATACTGGGAATTTCAGCCTATTATCACGATAGTGCAGCCGCTCTAGTCCGAGATGGAGAGATTATCGCCGCCGCCCAAGAAGAACGATTTTCCCGAAAAAAGCACGATTCCCGCTTTCCTGAACACGCGATCCGCTACTGTTTACAACAAGCCAATATTACCCTTTTTGATATTGATCATATTGTTTTCTACGATAAGCCTTTAGTCAAGTTTGAACGACTCCTCGAAACTTACCTCAGCTATGCCCCGAATGGGTTTCGTTCGTTTATAATGGCGATGCCTGTTTGGTTGAAAGAAAAACTTTACCTCAAAACTGTATTAAAAAAAGAATTTTCCAATTTACTCGGTGTTAAACGGGCCAAACTGCCGAAATTGATGTTTTCTGAACATCATCAGTCTCACGCGGCTTCTGCCTATTTTCCCAGTCCTTTTGAAAAGGCGGCGGTTTTGTGTCTCGATGGTGTGGGGGAATGGGCGACAACAACTGTCTGGTTAGGTGAAGGTAATACTCTGACTCCGCAGTGGGAAATTGACTTTCCTCATTCGTTGGGTTTGTTGTATTCTGCCTTTACTTACTATACGGGATTTAAAGTCAATTCGGGCGAGTACAAACTCATGGGGTTGGCGCCTTATGGTCAGCCCAAATATGTTGATACAATTCTCACCCATTTAATTGATTTAAAAGACGATGGCACGTTTCGGTTGAATATGGATTATTTCAACTACACCGTCGGCTTAACGATGACGAATAAAAAGTTTGATCAACTGTTTGCAGGGCCGCCTCGTAAGCCGGAAACAAAACTCACTCAACGAGAAATGGATATCGCCGCTTCGATACAAGTTGTCACCGAAGAAGTGGTTTTACGGTTATCAAGAACGGTTCAAAAAGAACTGAATGTTGATTATCTTTGTATGGCGGGAGGGGTAGCGTTAAATTGTGTCGCTAACGGTCGTATTTTGCGCGAAGGGCCGTTTAAAGACATTTGGATTCAACCCGCAGCCGGAGACGCAGGAGGGGCGTTAGGGGCGGCTTTGGCGGTGTGGTATCAATATCACAATCAACCTCGAACGGTGGAAGCGGAGAAAGTGTTCGCGGAAGTTGCTGCAACTGTAGAAACTCCCCCAGTTCAAAACTCTAAAATTGCCACTTTAGAACCCAAATCAAAAGCTATTCCCGCTCCCAAAGATCGGATGAAAGGGGCTTATTTAGGGCCAAGATTTAGTGATGAGGAAATTCAACTTTATCTTGATTCGATTAACGCGGCTTATGTGCGATTAGAAGATGCTCAATTAATGCCCCGTTTGGCGGAAATTTTAGACGAAGGAAACGTTGTTGGGTGGTTTCAAGGTCGGATGGAATTTGGGCCGCGATCGTTGGGTGGACGTTCAATTATTGGCGATTCCCGCAACTCTAAAATGCAGTCGGTGATGAACTTAAAGATTAAATATCGGGAATCTTTTCGACCCTTTGCACCGTCAGTTTTAGCCGAACGAGTGTCTGATTATTTTGAGATGAATTCCCCGAGTCCTTATATGTTGTTAGTGGCGCCAATTCAAGAAAATCTTCGCATTTCTATGACGACTGAACAACAACAATTATTTGGAATTGATCAACTCAAAGTTCCGCGTTCAGAAATTCCAGCTATTACTCATGTCGATTATTCTGCACGGGTACAAACGGTTCATAAAGACACAAATCCTCGCTATCATAATCTCATTTCCCACTTTGAAAAACGAACCGGATGTGGTGTGATTGTCAATACTTCGTTTAACGTGCGAGGTGAACCCATTGTTTGTACACCAGAAGATGCTTATCGCTGTTTTATGCGAACCGAGATGGATTATTTAGTATTAGAAAACTATCTTCTCGCTAAATCTGACCAAACGCCCTGGGAAAAAGATGAGTCTTGGAAACAGGAATTTGAGTTAGATTAATTTGAATCCCCCGATCATTCCGCGCCCCCGTGACCCCGCCCCCGTGACCCCCAACATTGGGGGTAAATGGGGAAAAAGAGGAACTTTGAACTCTAATTCCCCCCAGAATTGGGGGGCTAGGGGGGCGCATAATTGGGGGGCTAGGGGGGATAAAATGGAGCTTAATGAGACAATTTCAGCTTAGTTTTGTACACTCAATCAACAAAAAATGGATCACGATATTCCCAAGCTTGACAAAAAAGGTTTACGAGAGTTCGGACTAACAACAGGTGCAATTTTTGCGGGGTTGTTTGGGTTTCTACTTCCTCTCGTTTTTCGACACTGGCCTCCTCCGCTATGGCCCTGGATATTGGGGTCAATTTTGGCGGTGTGGGCGTTGATTATACCCGGTACCCTTGATCCGATTTATCACGGTTGGATGCGGGTTGGTTTGGTTTTAAGCTGGATTAATACGCGGATTATCCTGGGGATGGTGTTTTACGTTATGATGACACCGATGGCATTGATGAAACGAATTTTCGGTAGTGATGCCATGCAACGGGGATTGAACCCAAATATCTCAACCTATCGGGTTGGAAGTCAAGTTAGAAATCGTGAAAGTATGGAGCGTCCTTTCTAGTGTTTGAAGCAACATTAGACTTTTTAAAAGATTTGTGGGCGTTTATGAAAGAACGCAAAAAGTATTGGTTATTGCCTCTGATTATTACTTTGGTTTTGTTGGGGGCGTTGATTGTTCTCTCTCAAGGTTCTGCGATCGCTCCGTTTATTTATACGTTGTTCTAAATTTAAACAAATTGAAGACGGAAGCGATAAAAAACTAAGAAGTATTCTTGTAGAGATGTGCCAAAGTACGTCTCTACAGAGCTTTATTTTTGTGAATATAAACAGAGGAGAATGGGTAAACGCAAGGCTTGGATATTAAATCTAGGTTTAACACTGGGAAGTGTTTTTTTTGGCGTATTCATTGGAGAAATTGGTTTGCGTTTAGCGGGAATTGAAGGGTTAAAAAAGTTACCTCAACCGGGTCATGGTAATTTTTCGCCTTCTTTTTATACGATGTCTCATCCTGATTTGGGCTGGACAAATCGACCGGGGGCTTCGGGTTGGTGGCGGCAGGAAGGAGAAGCTTATATTAAGATTAATATTGAGGGGTTACGAGATGAGATTTACCCAAAAACAAAGGGAAAAGATACCGTTAGAATTGCTGTTTTAGGGGATTCTTTTACGTTGGCGGTGCAGGTTGACGTTGAACAAACGTACTGGTCTACCATCGAAAAAGAATTACAAAATTGTGCCGAGTTGCAAGGAAAAAAAGTAGAAGTGATGAATTTTGGGGTGGATGGTTATGGTACCGCCCAAGAATTATTAATGTTACGTGAAAAGGTGTGGGATTATAACCCAGATATTGTGATTCTTTCCTTTTTTATTGGCAATGATATAATTGATAATTCAGCACAACTTGAAAGTAATCATTATCGACCGTTTTTTGTATATAAAGATGGGGAATTAGTGCCGGATTATTCCTTTAGAAACTTATCGCTTGAACATAGCGATCGCTATTGGATTACGGCTGTTGATCGACTACCAAGCGGGTTGGTTAATCATTCGAGAATTTTACAAGTTGCTAAAAAAGCCGAACGAGATTTAAAGCAAAAAAATTTACTTCAACATTTAAACAAACTTAATGCTAAAAACTTTCGAGAACCCACCGATCCAGTTTGGCAAGAAGCTTGGAATATTACTGAAGATTTAATCACTCTAATGAATCAGGAAGTTCAACAAAAAAATGCCGAATTTTTATTAGTAACTATTGCTGATCCGATGCAAGTTCATCCGAATCCAGCTTTTCGTCAATCGTTTATGGATACTTATCAAATTGAAGATCTATTTTACCCTGATAAACGACTCCAAAAATTGAGCGATCGCGAAGGTTTTCCCGTCTTAAACTTAGCTGAACCGTTTCAAACCTATTCAGAAGAAAATCAAGTCTGTTTACATGGATTTGAAAAAGCAGTTCCTTGTGCGGGACATTGGAACCCAGACGGACATCAATTTGCCGGAAAATTAATTGCAAATCAGTTATGTCAACAGGTGAAAAAATGACCAAGAACCTTAAACCTTTAATCATTAATTTAGGCTTAGTTTGTGGAAGTTTTATCTTGGCAATTTTTATCGGTGAAATCGGTTTACGGGTAGCGGGAATTGAGGCACCATTACCGCCCGATCCTGAGTCAGAAACCCTCGCTTATCGAGTTGATGATCCCGATCGCGGTTGGGCGCCTCGGGCGAATGCGGTGACGGTTTGGGCGGGGGAAGGGGAAAGAACCGGAGTTCAGATGAATAGTAGCGGAATGCGTGATCAAGAACGAACTGTGAATAAGCCTGAAAATACCTATCGAATTGCGTTTTTAGGAGACTCATTTGTTGAAGCAATTCATGTTCCGTTAGAATATACCGCAGCAGCAATTATGGAAGACAAATTAGCTGAATGTTCGGTGTTAAATGGGAAGAATGTTGAGGTTTTAAATTTTGGAGTTCAGGGTTATGGTACCGCCCAAGAATTGATGACATTACGCCATCATGTTTGGCAATTTTCGCCGGATTTAGTCTTGTTAGGTTTTTATCCAGGCAATGATATCCGTAATAATTATAAACCTTTAGAACATGATCATTTTCGTCCTTACTTTACCTTAGAAAATGGCGAATGGGTGATTGATAATTCTTTTCAAGATTTAACCCAATTAGAACGGGATTACTATTCAACTTCTAGACTCGATTATTTACCCCGTTGGTTGTTAGAAAATTCTCGGATTTTACAACTGATTCGACAAGCGGAAGCGACAGCAAAACAGCGTCAATTTGAACAAGATTACGAACAAACGAATATCAATTTCTACAAAGAACCCCCCGATGAAAATTGGGAAGAAGCTTGGAAAATTACAGAAGGATTAATTACGTTAATTCAGGATGAAGTTAAACAGCAAGGTGTTGATTTTATGGTGTTTACGATTAGTGATTCTTATCAAGTTCATCCCCAACCGGATAAACGCCAAGAGTTCATGGAAAAATACGATATTCAAGATTTATTTTACCCCGACAAGCGTATTCAAGCGTTAGGTGAACGAGAAGATTTTACTGTGTTTAGATTAGCTGAACCTCTACAAAAAGTAGCAGAAGAAAAAGGCGAGTGTTTGCATGGTTTTGAGAATGCGTTTCCCTGTGAAGGTCATTGGAATCGAGACGGAAATCGAGTTGCTGCTGAGTTAATGTCGAATCAAATTTGTCAGCAAATTACATCTCAGCAACAGGTAAAAAAGCAAAATAAAACACCCTGATTTTTGATTAATTTTTATCATATCAAAGCATGAAAAAATTACCCGTTATCAAACAAATAAAACCTTGGCTAACTGTGGGGTTTGTTAACTTAGTTATGTTGTTTTTTTTAACAGAAGCCGTATTATTTGTATTTCTTTGGATTACTGAAAAACGCATTATTTATTTACCCCAAAAATTAGTTAAACCCAATCAAGAATCTTTGATTTTTACAAAATTATCTCAAAAAACATTAAACAATGAATCTATTCTTGTTCGCTTTCATCCCTTTTTTGGTTATGTTCTGAAACCGGGAGTCTATAACCATGAACTTTCCGGCTTAAAAGTGAATAATTACGGATTTTTCTCGCCTTATGATTATCCTTATACAAAGACTCATTCTAATCAAGTTATTATTGGTATTTTTGGAGGGTCAGTTGCGAGTGATTTTAGTGTCAATGAAATTATTGATCCTTCTCATCCTCGAACTTTGATTCAGAAACTCCAATCTTTACCGCAGTTTGAGGACAAAGAAATTATTGTTTTGAACTTTGCGAATGGTGGATACAAACAACCCCAACAACTGTTGATTTTAAGTTATTTTTTGTCTCTGGGTCAAGAGTTTGATTTAGTGATTAATATTGATGGTTTTAATGAACTGGCGTTATCTCCTTTAAATAACCAGGCTAAACTAGATTTGACAATGCCAAGTTTTCAACATTTTCAACCGTTAATGAGTTTAGTAAATGCGGATTTATCGGCGATTATTTCAATGGGAGAAATGATCAAAACCAAACAAAAACTAACACAGGTAAACAAACAATTAAATCAATGTCAACTTGCTTGGTGTTATGCAATAAATCAGCTAAAAATAAAATATTTATCTAAAACTTATCAGCAGCAAGTCAGCGATTTTGATCGCCATCAAATCCAGAAGCAATCCACAGCAATTCATTCTGAAAAAAGTCTAATTGCGTTATCTAAAAAATCAGAAGCTTTAGAAGATGAAGTTGCGGTTAATCAAGCCGTCAATAACTGGTTTGAATCTTCTCTGATGATGTCTCATTTACTTTCAATGCGTCAGATTCCCTATTTTCATGTGATTCAACCTAATCAACATTACCCAACTGAACGGACTTTTTCATCAGCAGAAAAGCAAATGATTTGGGAGAGTCCCTATCATCAAGCTGCTCGAAAGAGCTATCCAGTTTTGATTTCAAAAGCTGAACAAATGCAAAAATATGGTATAAACCTATTCAATGCTGTTAAAATTTTAGATGAGACTTCCGAAACGGTTTATCGAGATAGTTGTTGTCATTACAATCAACTTGGACAGGATATCCTAACTGATTATGTCGCTCAGTCAATTATAAGAACTTTTCATCCCTAAAAAATCTCGGCTCAGTTTTGATGATCTCTAAATATTACCCAAAAAAAGATAAACAATGAAAAAATTTAACGTTAAATTTATTCAAGAAGGATTCAAGCTAACAGTTATTAACCTAGTGCTTTTATTTGTATTTCTCGAACTGGGTTCTTTAGCGTTCTACTTGATTAGAAATAAACAGTTTTTTTATACCCGTGAAAAGTCAGAAAATTATCAAGATTTGGGGATTAATTTAGAAGGAGTTCGAGTCGGAGGAGAATCGATTGTTGAACGTTTACATCCTTTTTTTGGGTTCGTTCAAAAACCTGGCCCCGATTTTCGACCGGGTTTTAAGTATAATAATTATGGGTTTATTACTCCCTATGATTATCCCTTCCAAAAAACAAATGACAATCAAGTTATTGTTGGAGTTTTTGGAGGTTCTGTTGCTTCTAACTACTCAATTTATGAGGTCAAAAGTAAGCTTTTAGAAAGAATACTTCAGCAAGTCCCCGAATACAAAGACAAAGAAATTATTATTTTATCTTTTGCAATTGGTGGATATAAACAACCCCAACAATTATTAATTTTAAACTATATGTTGGCTCGGGGTCAAAAGTTTGATTTGATTATTAATATTGATGGTTTTAATGAAGTAGCTTTGTCGAATCTTAACAATCAACGCCAACTCGATTTAGCCATGCCGAGTCCCGCTCATATCGAACCTTTAACCGGACTTGCAAATAATAGTTTATCTGATAAAGCCCTAAGAACGCTGCTAGAAATCAAAGAAAATAAAGAACAGTTAAGTGATAACCTTGAAACATTACAAGACTGTAAACTTGCATCCTGTAATGCCATCATGTCAGTTTATGTTCAAACATTAGTTAAAAACTATCGAGAAAATCTCCAAAGATTTGAGAGATATAGAAATAAACCCCTAGATGAAGATCAAGAAAGTGTGATTTTCTTTTATAATCAAGATTCTGTTTTACCGGATGCTGTATTTTTTGAACAGGTGGCTGATTATTGGGCGAAAACCTCTATATTAATGCACCAAGTTGCAGCCGCTAACAATATTCCCTATTTTCACTTTTTTCAACCTAATCAGTATTGGAAAACGAATCGAAAATTTAGTGAAGCTGAAAAGAAAATTGCTTTCAGTGAGGCGAGTCCCTACGATAAAGGAGTAAAAATTGGCTATCCTTTGTTAATTGAACAAATTGATGAGTTGAAAGCAAATAATGTTAATATTTTTAATGCTCTAAATATTTTTGATCAGGTCGATGAACCTGTTTATGGAGATAACTGCTGTCACTATAATGCCAGGGGCGAGGAGATTTTTTCAACTTATATTGGACGTTCAATTGTGGAGACGTTAACGGATAAATCTTTTGAGAATAAAACCCAAAATTAATAAGATAAACAAATTCAAAAATATATTCCACTTATCTTTGTGTTAACATTTGATATATACTGAATATATTATTATTTGAGATGAAAGATCTGGGGCAAAGTTTATCAAACCAGTTAGAACTGATTGTTGAGCGATGGGTAAAAGCTGTTCATCACGATGGAGAAATAGATAGTGCTAAACAGCTTGCATATCAAGCGGTCAAGAATAGTCTACCCGAGGTTCTTGCTGAAGTTGCAAAGCTACTTTCACGACAACAATGTGGTGATTATGAGCAACTAGAAGAAAAGAGTTTACATCATGGATTTGTACGAGCTGAACAGGGATATGATACAGCAGAAATCATGCGAGAATATCGCCTCCTAAGAATGATTATTTTAGATGTTTTACATCCAGATTTCCGCACAGGTTCAGTTGATGAGGTACTACAAGCTATTAAAATTCTAGATGGTGTTTTAGATACAATAATTGTCAATAGCATAGAAAGTTATATTGATGCCAGGCTCAATGAACTCAAACAAATGCAAGGTCAATTAACATTAACAAATCAAGAGCTAACTCGCCTTCTTCAAGTACAAAAAGATAACCTTGCTTACCTGGCTCACGAACTTAAAACACCTCTGAATTCAATTATTGGTTATTCTGATTTATTAATTCGAGAACAACAAAAACGCTTAAAGTCTCAAGATAAAGTTACAGCCACTAACCTAGATTCAATTGAACGGGTACTTCGGAATGGACGACTGCTTTTAAAGATTATTAATGATGCGTTAGAAATCTCTCGTTATGATCAGGGTGGTATGCAACTTAACTTAGAAAGAACTAATGTGGGTTCTTTGATTCAAGAAATCGTAGAAGAAGGATTACAACCCCAAGCTCAAGCTAAAAAACTTGAAATTTTTATAGATATTAAACTTGCTCCCTTACAAGTTCTTACTGATCCACTTCGTATCCAACAACTGGTTAGTAATTTAGTTAGTAATGCTATTAAGTATACAAAAAAAGGAAATATTAAAGTAATTTGTCAGCAACTTAATCAGCAAGAATGGTCTATCATAGTTTCCGATACAGGAATTGGGATTTCTGAAGAAAATAAAGTTAATATTTTTGCATCCTATTTTCAAGTTGATCCTATTAAAAATCCTCTAGAAAGTGTAGGCTTAGGACTGGCAATTGTGAGTAGAATTGTGAGATTATTTCAAGGAGAAGTTCAGGTAAAATCAACAGTAGGAGAAGGATCTATTTTTACAGTTACATTACCTTTTATTCCAGAAAATAACTAATTTTGTCTTCAAGGTTTGAGGAACAACAATTGACACATCAAACCGTCTATTTTAGTGAAATGATACCAAATTATTTTAATTGATTGGGGTATTTTTCTAATATATTTTGAAATAAAACTTCTGCGGCGAGTTGATTTCCCGCAATATTCCAGTGAGTATCGTTGGGTTTGTAGAGTTGGGTTTGAGAAGATGCCGCAACAAACTCATCCATCAAATCAATGTATTCAATATTGTTTTCTTGAAACGTTTCCTGTAACATTCGGTTAGGAAGTCGAAAATCTAACTTATCAGGATCATCTGAATCAAACATTTTGACTATTTTTGATTGCAATTCTTGATTAACTTGAACTTCATCAGGAATAATCACAACCACTAACTTAATATTGCGATAGTCGCAGATTTCCTGGATTTTGAGAATATCACTCACCGCATCTTTTACATATCCCTCAAAGATGTCATCTGCTGGATTTTTAACGAACATATTACTTTTATTTTTGGTATCATTGAGGTAAAACTCATCA
Source organism: Lyngbya sp. PCC 8106 (assembly GCF_000169095.1). Taxonomy (GTDB): domain Bacteria; phylum Cyanobacteriota; class Cyanobacteriia; order Cyanobacteriales; family Microcoleaceae; genus Capilliphycus. The sequence goes on along the minus strand of NZ_AAVU01000002.1, from coordinate 251,225 downwards.
TTGTGGGTTGGTGCATCGTCAACGTATGTTAAACTATTACTGGGATTAAAAACTAAGCCTTCGTATTGGGTTTGAAGTTTAATCAGCGATCGCACAAAAGAAATCACATAAAATTTATCCCCTTGTCGTTCTTTTGCTTTGAATTGATTATCCATAAAATCATTGCCAATATAAAAGGAAAGTAACACCATATCCGGTTGAACTTCTAACCCTTCATTGACTAACAACGATAAATAATCTTTTGGCCCCATTCCGGGAATTCCCATATTAATCAATTCAATTTTTTGATTATTTTGATTAAGTTTTTCTTCTAATACTGTGAGATAATTGTATTGATAGGGAACAATTCCAAAGCTGAAAGAATCCCCAATTCCAATAATTCGATAAACTCCGTCGGGTTTTTCGGTTGTAAATTCGACATCTTTAAATCCTTTGGAATTTAAGGTAAAGTCAAAATCCTGAGAATTAGGTTTTCCTCGCCAACGGTTGTAGGAACGATCTGTAAAGAGGAAGGTTGGGTTAATTTTGTGGTAAATTCTAAAGGTAATTTCTGATAAAATTAACGTGATTGTGGTGATAATTAAGGTTTGGAGAAAGAAGGATTTAACTTGTTTGAGTTTAAGCATTTTGATGTAAATTATTTTAAATAAAGTTATTTGGAAGCGGAAGGTTTCACTAAAGACTGAAAATAATTATCCGTCTTTTTCCGCAAATTTTCAAACAAAATCTCAGCCGCGAGTTGATTTCCCGCAGAATTCCAATGGGGTTCTTGAAGGAGATAGAGATGTTGTTTTTGTTGTTCGGTTTTAAATGGTTCTAAAAAGTCAATATAAGGAATATTTTTGGCTTCTAGATGTTGTTTGAGGATATTTTGCATACAGTTAATTTGATAATCTTGGGGATCAAGTTCAAACTGATTAACAACTTGATTAAATAACTTTGGGTTCACCTGAAACTCATCGGGATAAATAGCGACAATAAACTGAATATTCTTCTCTTTTAGAATTCGATTCATTTCAGAAATACTCTGGAGAATATAGTTAATATTTGTATCTCTTTTTCCTTCTGCTAAGTCCTGTTTTCGGCAAAAACTCAAGCGACTTTTCTCAACTTCTAAAAACGTTTCTAAGGAAAGAATACCCGGAGACTGTTCAACCGGAGGGCGAGAATTTTGACCCAACAGTTGAGGACTGGAAGAAGCAATTAACGTTTCCCCAGACTCTAACGCTTGTTGAGATTTTGCGGCTTCTTGAAAGATTTTATACTTTTGTTGGATAAATAGCCATAATCTCGACTGTCCGATAATGGGATAACCAAAGATAACCAATTCTTCCCGTTTATCAATATCAATATAAATATCATTGACAATAATTCGCTTACGGTTAGGGTCAGCATCAATAAAATCATTTCCCACAAAAAACCCCAAAACCACTAAATCTGGATGATATTGCAAACCAAACTTTTTCAACATCTCCAACTGTTCTCCCGTGTGGGTTCCCGGATAACCTGTGTTAATCACTTCAACTTGATTAATACCATAATATTCGGTAAATTCATTCTCTAATAAAGCCGTGTAATTTCCCTCTTTTCCCCCCGCCCAATTAAAAGAATCACTAACCACTAACATCCGAAATTTTCCCGCTTCCCTGTCTAACGAATAATCTTGATCATTAAAACCAAATTGATTATTTCCATTGGCATAGGGACGGATTTTAAAGCCCAAATCTTGATCATATTGATACAACCCTTTAAACAAATAAGGTTCTAAGACAATCATCAAGACTTCTACTAAAAACAAAGGAACAACCGTCCAACAAAACAGTAAAATTAAAGCTTGACGAATCTGTTTAAATGAAACTGAATTGAGGGATTTTAACATAAACTTCAAGATATCAAAGACTGTAGATTTTCTACGATAGCAATCTTAAATCAGACTATCTACGGCTGTAAATTAGTGGGCATTCGGTCTACAATAATCGGCATCACCAACACTTTATCCACCCGATTTCCATCCATATCAACCACCTCAATTCTTAACCCATTCCATTCAAAATGATCGGCAACTGAAGGAATTCGACTCAAATGAGTAATCACAAAACCCCCGACTGTATGATAACTACCCCGTGACGGTTGGGCAAACCTTTCTAATTTAAACAATTTAAAAAAGTCCTCAACCGCCAACATTCCATCCAATAACCAAGACCCATCTTCGCGCTGAATCACTTGCGGTTCATCCAAATGATCAACAGCGGGAATATCACCAACCAATTCTAACAAAATATCATTCAATGTTACTAACCCTTGAATCACTCCATATTCATCCACAATTATTCCAAGATGGGTTCCGGTTTGTTTGAACATTTCCAAAATTTTTAACACCGAAGTGCTTTCGGGAACAAACAAAGGACGTCGCAACGGACGAGTTAAATCTAGGGGATGATTTAATAAGGTTTGAGATAATAAATCCGTCACCCGGACAAACCCCAATACATTATCTAAACCCCCCTGACAAACTAACACTCTAGTATAAGAACTATTATTCAGTTTGTGGCGATTTTGTTCGGGAGTTTCTTCTAAATCCAACCAAACCACTTCTGGGCGAGGCGTCATCAAATCATGCACCGGACGATCCCCCAATTGAAACACCCGATCTACAATATTTTGTTCTGCTTCTTCGACAATACCCGATTGTGTACCTTGTTCGATTAATACCTTAATTTCTTCTTCGGTAACTTGGGGTTCATTGGGAACTTCACTGCCCAATAAATGTAAAATAAACTCAGTCGAACTACTCAGCAAATACACCACCGGAGAGGCGACCGTAGATAAACATTTCATCGGTTTAGCAACCATTGTAGCAATCCGTTCAGGGTGATTTAAGGCTAACCGTTTCGGGACTAATTCCCCTAAAATCAAAGACAAATAAGCAATAAAACAAACCACAATTCCCAAACTAATTGCCTCACTATACGGTGCCAAAACAGAAATTTTATCCAGTTTTCCAGCGAGTTTCTCCGCTAACGTTGTCCCCCCAAACGCCCCGGCTAAAATCCCAATTAACGTAATCCCCACTTGAACCGTCGATAAAAAGCGATTCGGTGTATTCGCCAATTCTAGGGCGGTGTGGGCTTTTTGGTTTCCCGCATTCGCTAACTGTTGCAAACGCACCCGACGAGATGAGACAATAGCAATCTCAGACATGGCAAATACACCATTCGCCAAAACCAACAACAGTAAAATTAAAATTTCATTAAAGACCGCAAGCATTTGATAATTCCCCAATAACAAATCGCTAAATTCTCTAAAATGGTAAGAACGACAACACCATTCCTGAAGCATCTATGACATTTTCTGCGATTGTTCGGGCGACTGCGCGATCGCCGTTGACCCGCGAACTCCTGACCAAACTCAATCAACATCAATCACTTTACCTTAACGGGGTTTCCCGCTTACCGAAAGGATTGGTCGCCTCCGCCCTGGCCCAAGAAGCCGGACTGAATTTATTTGTGGTGACGGCGACTCTCGAAGAAGCCGGGCGCTGGTCAGCCCAACTCGAAGCAATGGGTTGGTCGTTGGTTCATTTTTATCCGACGTCGGAAGGTTCGCCCTATGACCCGTCTAACTCGGAGGAAATGATTTGGGGACAAATGCAGGTACTCGCAGATTTAGTCAACCCCGACGCCCGTGAAAAAAGTGCAGAAAATGGGAAAATTGCGATAGTCGCCACGGAACGATCGCTACAACCCCATCTTCCCCCTGTCGAAGCCTTTAAACCCTATTGTCTGACTCTCAAACAAGGAACAACTCAAGACTCCAAACAACTCGACGAACAACTGGCGACTCTCGGTTATGAACGAGTTTCATTAGTGGAAACTGAAGGTCAATGGAGTCGTCGCGGTGATATTGTTGATATTTTTCCCGTTGCCGCAGAACTCCCCGTGCGGTTAGAATGGTTTGGGGATGAACTCGAACGGATTCGCGAATTTGACCCGACAACGCAGCGATCGCTAGATAAAATCCCTCAATTAGTTCTCACCCCCACCGATTTTACCCCTTGGGGAATAGGTACAGAAAACTGGAAAATTGACCAACCCGCCTCATTACTCGACTATTTATCCGAACTGACTTTAGTTGCTGTTGATGAACCCGATCAATGTGCAGCCCATGGCGATCGCTGGTATGATCACATCGAACAGAGTTTATCGGAAGAAAGCACTTCAAACCCATATCCCAAACTCCATCGTCCGTTTAGCGACTCTTTAGCTGATATTTCCGCCCACTTTGATCGCCTCTATCTGTCTGAACTCACCGAAGTTAACCCCTCTCCCCTGGTTGCAGGTTCGCCCAGTCTCAACCTGTCGAGTCGCCCCGTCCCCATTACACCTCATCAATTTGCCAAACTCGCCGATCTGATCCGCCAAGAACGAAATCGTCATTTTTCGATCTTTCTGGTTTCAGCCCAACCTAGTCGATCTGTGGCTCTCCTCTCTGAACACGACTGTCCATCCAAATTTGTTCCCAACCCCCGCGACTATCCCGCCATTGATGGGTTAATCAAAGATACCCCTGTCGCCCTCAAATATACCGGACTGGCTGAACTCGAAGGCTTTATTTTACCGACTTTGCGGGTCGTTGTCATTACTGATCGAGAGTTTTATGGTCAACATTCCCTGGCGACTCCTAGCTACATCCGCAAACGGCGTCGGGCGGCGTCTAAACAAGTTGACCCCAATAAACTCCGTCCAGGAGATTATGTGGTTCATCGTCAGCATGGAATTGGCAAGTTTTTAAAGTTAGAAAGTCTCACCATTAATAACGAAACACGAGATTATTTAGTCGTTCAATATGGCGATGGGTTGTTGCGAGTTGCAGCCGATCAAGTGGGAACATTATCAAGGTTTAGAAGTACAGGCGCGAAAGTTCCTCAACTGAATAAACTCTCCGGGAAATCTTGGGAGAAAACCAAAAATAAAGTTCAAAAAGCGATTAAAAAGTTGGCGGTTGATTTGCTGAAACTTTACGCCCAACGCGCCCAACAAACGGGTTATAACTATCCCATCGATACACCTTGGCAACAGGAACTCGAAGATTCTTTCCCCTATCAACCGACTCCCGATCAACTCAAGTCAACCCAAGACGTTAAACGGGATATGGAAGCCGAACGTCCGATGGATCGTTTAGTTTGTGGAGATGTCGGGTTTGGGAAAACAGAAGTCGGAATTCGGGCAATATTTAAAGCTGTTACAGCCGGAAAACAGGTAGCATTTCTCGCCCCAACTACCATTTTAACTCAACAACATTATCACACTCTCAAAGAACGATTTGCCCCCTATCCGATAGAAATTGCATTATTAAACCGTTTCCGAACTACTAGCGAAAAAAGAGAGATTCAACAACGCTTAACAACAGGCGAAATTGATATTATTGTCGGTACCCATTCCATTCTCAGCAAAACCATTCAATTCAAAGATTTAGGATTATTAGTAGTAGACGAAGAACAACGATTTGGAGTTAATCAAAAGGAAAAAATTAAAACCCTCAAAACTCATGTAGACGTTCTCACCCTAACCGCTACGCCTATTCCCCGAACTTTATATATGGCGCTGTCAGGTATCCGAGAAATGAGTTTGATTACCACACCCCCGCCCTCTCGTCGCCCGATTAAAACCCATTTATCTCCCTACAATGACGAAACCATTCGCACCGCTATTCGTCAAGAATTAGATCGCGGCGGACAGGTTTTTTATGTCGTTCCTCGAATCGAAGGAATTGAGGAAAAATCGTCTAAAATTCGCGAAATGGTGCCGAGTGCGAGGATAGCAGTCGCTCATGGACAAATGAATGCGGCCGAATTAGAATCAATTATGCTTACTTTTAATGCTGGAGAAGCGGAAATATTAGTCTGTACAACGATTATTGAATCGGGGTTAGATATTCCTCGGGTGAATACTATTTTAATCGAAGATGCTCATCGGTTTGGTTTAGCGCAATTGTATCAGTTAAGAGGTCGAGTTGGGCGATCGGGAGTACAAGCCCATGCGTGGTTATTTTACCCGGTAAATGCAGATGGAAGGGCGGCTTTATCTGACGACGCCCGCAAACGGTTAAGGGCAATTCAAGAGTTTACCCAGTTAGGTTCCGGTTATCAACTGGCGATGAGAGACTTAGAAATTCGCGGCGCGGGTGATATACTCGGGGCAGAACAATCGGGTCAAATGGATGTGATCGGATTTGATTTGTATACGGAGATGTTGGAAGAATCCATTCGAGAAATTAAAGGTCAAGAAATCCCGCAAGTTGATGATACTCAAATTGATCTGAATCTGACTGCTTTTATTCCTTCTGATTATATTCCTGATATTGATCAAAAGATGAGTGCTTATCGAGAAGTTGCTTCTTGTAGTAGTCGAGATGAATTAGCAAGATTAGAAGAAGATTGGTGCGATCGCTATGGCCCAATACCCACACCCGCCCAACAGTTAATTCGGGTGATGGAACTCAAGCAAATTGCTAAGAAACTGGGCTTTTCTCGGATCAAACCTGATACCGAAAGCAAACAACATATTCTCCTCGAAACCCCGATGGAGGAACCCGCTTGGAATTTACTCAAGGAAAAGCTACCCTCTCATCTTCATTCTCGGTTTGTCTACAGCAAAGGAAAAGTCACCGTCAGGGGTTTGGGGGTGATGAATGCGACGAAGCAATTGGAATCTTTAATTGAATGGTTCGATAAAATGCAGGATGTTCTCAGTGAGAAGCAAGAGGAAGTGTTGACCGTCGGTTGATTTTCTGGTTTTTGGGAGTTGGGGGTAGACAAAATGCGATCGCTGTTTTATGATGTCTGTAGTTAGATTTTTCGTGAACCGAAGCGGAGGCAAAAACCCCAGGGGGTTGACGAAAAACGCCAGAACCTAGACAAATAAATAGTTTCACAGTTTCAATCTTTGGGAAACAAGCCGGAGTCAGGAAATTTTGAAGCCTGAAATGAACCTAATTTTTGGGTTCACGAAAACTGCTTCTAGAATTCCCTCCCAGACTCAGTTTCAATCGGCGGACTTTCCAAAGCAAAATTCCCCGCAAGGGGATTGAAACGTACATAGAATAAAATAACAATGATTAGGAGGATTTTCTTTCCAAAGCAAAATTCCCCGCAAGGGGATTGAAACGTGATGATTTATTCGAGTTTAATTATTCTGAAGCTAACTTTCCAAAGCAAAATTCCCCGCAAGGGGATTGAAACCCTGATAGCTAGCTGTTTAGTGTAGCACTTTTGACTTTCCAAAGCAAAATTCCCCGCAAGGGGATTGAAACTTTGGTTGTTCTTTAAGCTGAAAAAATTTATTGTTCCATGCTTTCCAAAGCAAAATTCCCCGCAAGGGGATTGAAACATAGACTTTAAAAATCTCCTCCCTTATATATGGGATGTCGAATCTTTCCAAAGCAAAATTCCCCGCAAGGGGATTGAAACTCTTCTGTCAGGCATTAGATACCGATCAGGGTGAACTTTCCAAAGCTAAATTCCCCGCAAGGGGATTGAAACTACTTCAATTCTATAAGAGTCTCTTTTTTGAAACCCCTTTCCAAAGCTAAATTCCCCGCAAGGGGATTGAAACTACTATCTTTCTCAGGATAAAATTTAACTGTAACTAATCCTTCTTTCCAAAGCAAAATTCCCCGCAAGGGGATTGAAACCAATTTGTACCCATCTATTCCTTTAAAGAAGTAATCGACTTTCCAAAGCAAAATTCCCCGCAAGGGGATTGAAACCAGCCACCACAGTTTTCAGAACCTTTTTTCAGGGTGCAAGCCTTGCACCCCTACAGATATTTATTTTAAACTTGTGGGTAACGCATTCCAAAACGGTTGTTGTGAACCCTCACGAGTTGTATTAGTTCCAGTATACAAATCCCCCTTTAGTTCCTGATAATAACTATCATCAAGGAAATTCACATTTAACCCCGCTACAACCAACCGTCTTTTAAAATCTTCCTGAGCATAATCTCGCCCATCAATTAACGCTCCCCGAGGATTGGGTGCCAACAATTCCCCATTCACAGAAACGACATTAATTAAGTTCGGCCACCAAGCATATCCACTATACCCAAATAATACCGGAACTTCCACTATTTGATCCTCATCGAGATTCAATTCTCGCTTCAGTTTCTTTAACAACGGATCAATTTTTTCTCGCTGTAACTGTAAATTATGCTGAACCAATAACCGATTATTCAAAGCCGCCCTGACGGTTGTTTGGGTACTCAAACCCCGATTAATCGCCGCCCCTTCATAGCCCTTTTCACCCAGTTCTTCGATTAGTTCAACCCCCGCTTTTGGGCTAACAATTAACAACAACGGTTCACCCGTTTGACTGGGAATAAAATTAATAATTTCACTCACATGACGAACCATTAACCAAGACGTATCAATCTCAATCGGTGGCCCTTGAACCTGCTGCGCTTTCAGAAATTCTACCACATTGGGATGTAACGTTTCTTCTTCGGCTTTCCCATAATAAATCCGCCCCATCGGATAATTTGAAAGGGGAGGAGTCACTTCTAAATTACTATACCAATCTAACCCTTGATTTAAGACATCAAGCGAACGAGGTTCACCCACTTCAAATGAGCCAAAATTACGATTCATTAACGATTGAGCATAATCATCACTTTCCCCGGAACGATTGCCTTGTAACGCCACTGGATAGCTTTTTAACGTATTTTCACCGGGGAATTGTACATAACCAATTTCGGTTGTATCTTGCATCCAGGCTGTCTCACCTTGAGTCACTTTTGTCGTCGCGCCACTGGGTTCAACCACTTGTTTCACCTGTGTGATAAACTCTCGATTAGCACCGCGATCGCTAACATGAACTTCAGACACCGCAGCAGTATTAGGCGACATCATCCAAGGTGCAACCCCAATTTGAATACTATCAGAAGCAATCTCTTGATTCTCTCGACGAGCAACTGCTGTTAACCGAACTAAACCCGTCCAATTTTGATCGGCAAATTGTTTGGCTTCTACCCCTAAAATAATATCTTGATTAAAGATTAAAGCCTTTTCGCCCGTTAAATCTACCGGAACCCAACCCCCGGCTGTTTTTTGAAAGATATTGACAAACGGTTCAGCTTGAGTATCAGTTTGAATAAAAATCTCTGATCCTTGGTATTCTGGGGAAACTTTAAAATGAACTTCAGCTAAATCTTCACTGTCGTATTTCCCATTCACAATCTGATCTTTCCAATCTGGAAAACCATCGCGATCGTCATCATCATTATTAAACAACATTAGCGGCCCGCTTGACAATGACCACTGAGTAGGGCGCACTTCATCTGCTTCTGAAATCACCCCATCTCGGTTGGTGTCGGCGTACATTTCAAACCCCGGAAATTGAGGAACATCCACCGAATATTGAGAGTCTTTTTGAGGGGTGGGTTGATCTTTAGTTTCTGACTGAACAATTGCCCGTTCATAGGTGGCGATCGCTAAATAGCCTTGATATTCTACAATCTTTTCAATGGCTTGTTGAGTCAGAAAAGTCTCAGAGGGAATTTGTCGCAGCGTATCAATTGCTTGTACCCAAAGATTTTGGGCAGTTTCCCAGTCGGGTGGAGTTTCTTTTCCGGTAGCTACCGCAAGTGAAGCCAGTTGAGTCACTTGTTCCCAAAGTTTGGCGGCTTCTTCTTCGCGTTGAATACGGATTTCTGTTTGACGCAATGCCCGCAGTCGAGTTTGATATTGTTGGAGTTGAAGTTCATACTCCCAAGCTTCCAAACTTGAGACATCGGGAGAACCTGAAACTTTTTCTAAGTCGGCTTTGAGTTGATCACGCAGTCGATATAAATCCTCTAAAGATTGGGGAGTTGGGAGTTGGGAGGGGGTAATATTAAACTCTGGAGAGACAACTTCTGAGGGTTCGTCGTAGAGGCTAGACTCATCAATTCTGTATTCAATCTCAGGAGTATTAGGAGACGATTGAGCCAATACCAATTGAGGCATCGGAACCAAGATAATTCCGACTACAACTCCAACTGTATTGATCAATGCTACAGCAACGTATCGCATCCAACTCATATCGTATCCTCAAACGTTGAGATTTTGATTGTACTAAAAGATAATACCGCGATTGAGCAAGATTGAATAGAGGAGGCGGAGAATTAACTTATTTGCTGCAACCGCCAAATTTTAATCGTATTATCACTTCCCCCACTGACTAACAGTTTACCGTTATTGGCGATCGCAATCGTGTTAAAATCTTGATTGTGAGCCATCAAAGTTTCTAAAATCCGACCTGTTTTTACCTCCCATAATTTTAGGGTACTATCATAGCTGCTACTGATCAAAGTCTTACCGTCGAATGCGATCGCCAGTTCAGAAATTGACCCCAAATTTCCAGTGAGAGTTTGAGGACGTTTGTACTGATCAGGTGTCAGAATAAAATTGTTTGATTGCACAGAGAGATTGTTTGCCTTAGTGTTCGTCAACCGCCAAGTCGGTTTTACCAAAACTTCCTTGATCGAGTAATTTTAGAAGACGATATTTTTCAAAAAAAAAGCAGAAAAACATTGAATTATTCTTGTTCATTCTGCTTTTCCCTACCGATAAAATTACAGATGAACAAATCCATATTCAGTAAAATCGATGTTAAAAATCCGAGAACAACTAACAAAAACTTTAGTTAGCGATCGCTCGCAGTAAAACATCAGTTAAACTCATTTCTTCCATATCTTCAAACGTCACGGTATTACAAATATCATATTTCGCTCCTGCCATTTGCAATTCTCGATCTAAAACCTTAAAAAACTGAGTCACTCCAGCATCATCTCCAACTTGAATTAATTCTATCCCCAATTCCTCATCTCGATTGAGTTGATTAGCCGCATTAATTGCAATTTGTTTGACAGCTTCCGCCCCTTCGATTTCGCCTCCAGTGATAATCAGAATCATTTCGCCATTGGGTTTAGAAATCTCCATCGCCCGTCGTTCAAAATAATCATCAGTCGCATCTTTCAAAACGGCTGCTAAATTCGCACGTCCAATCGGTTCATGATGTTTAAAAATCTGAGTGACTCGCTCAGAAGTAACCTTATCGTACCGTTTAAATTGGTCAGAAAACAAATAAACAGTAATTCCATCTGGGTCAAAATGTTCACAGAGAGTTGCTAACGCCAGAGTAGACTCTTGGATCATTTCCCAACGACGTTTTTGTTCAAAACGATCAAAAATCGACATACTCTGACTCTGATCAATGATCAAAGTATAGTCACGCTGCTGTAAAACCGATCCCCCTTCCAACAAAACATCCATGAGTTTAACCTCTAAATAAAGAATAGAATTTTACCCTTAACGCGATTAGGAATCGAGACTAAAACCTAAATAATTAGGCAATCGTGAGATATATCAGTTATAATGAAATAGGCTTTGATACTCTGGAAAAGATAACCTCAGTCGGCTTACATAGGCTCTAAATTAGATGTATGGCTTTCCATACGAGAGTGTAAAGGTATACAAATTAACCTAGAAATATCCCTCGACTGTTTAACTTTTTGTTACGTTTATAGCATTCTCTGTAAAAACGAGAAATGCTAAAATTCAATTAACCGACTCAGTTGTAGTGCCAAGTTACGCTCAACTGAGGAAACAATTCACAGGGTATCCAAGTCTGTCGTTGGTATAACTGCGATAGCGGATGCTTCACATGAAAACTAGCCCTCCCAAACAACAAGGGACTCAAACTTTACAAAGCGAGAAGCGCCCCCGTCCATTGATTTTAGCATTGATGTTGACTGGGGTATTGGCAATGGAAGCCTACCCAGCTTTTCTCAAAACAGCAGTTGAGAGTGCTGGTGTACTCGTTTCTCCTTCCTCTGCATCAGTGGCTAGCACAAGTCACTTAGTTTCTTCTCAATCTGACTCATCTGTTCTTGAGCAACCGATCAATCAGATTGATCCCAAAGCTGATCTTAAAGCTGATCTGATCGATCAAAGCGAAAGTTCAGCTTGTCAATCCTCTCCAACTTGTAGTTCTCCCCAAAAACCTTCAATATATAAAGTCTTACCGAGTGCTTTATTCGGGAGTCACGTCCACAAACCGACAACCAAAACTCCCGTTGAACTTCAGGTCAAGCTGGTCAACTATGATCTTCATAGCCAAGCTCAACCACCTGATCAAATTAACTCATTACCTCAAGCGGTTGCAGAAGCCGTGCGCCAAAATGTATCGAAACAGACGGGAATTTCTCCAGAAAAATTAACAATTACCGATGTTGAGCGTCAAACCTGGCCAAACTCTTGTTTAGGACTAGCTGAATCGGAGGAATTTTGTGGTCAAATGTTAGTGGAAGGATGGCGAGTTGTTCTTTCCAATGGTCGTCAAACTTGGGTTTATCGAACCGACTTCAAAGGACAAGTCCTGCGTCTAGAAGGAAATCAAACGATTTCCAACTTACCCCTTTCAGTCGCCAATACTCTGTTTCAAGATGCAGCAAACCGCTCCGGTTTACCTCATTCTGCCTTACGAATCGTCGAAGCCCAATCTCAAATGTGGCCGGATGGGTGTTTAGGACTGGGTGAACCCGGAAATTTGTGTACACTGGCGTTAGTACCCGGATGGCAAGTTAAAATCGCTAGTGGACGAGAACGTTGGGTCTATCGTACAAATGAATCGGGTTCCTTGATTCGATTCGATCAAAAAGCGAGTCAATTTAAAAATTCAGCGAGTTTGAGACTCCTGAATATTACCGATAGTCAGCTTCTTTCTCCACGAACCCAAAATTGGGTTTGGCAAGCGATTGCTTTTTGTGGGATTACAGATACAACCTATGAAACTTTATTTGGTAAAACCTGTAATGATCAACTCCCCCACAACTCGAAATTATTTTAAATGATCTTGAGTCTGGGTACTCTCAAACGAATAAGATTGAAAATAATTTTATGGCAGATTTAAGTGGAACTTGGCTCGGAACCTATTGGCAACAAGGAGTACCAACTCGCTTTGAAGCCACATTTGTTCAAAGTGGAAATACCCTCAGTGGTAGTATTTTAGATGACAGTGATTTAGGAGAAGCACGTTTGAGCGGTACGGTAACCGGACGAAATGTGAGTTTTACCAAACGCTACTTAATGACATCTTCTAAATCAATCAGCTATGTTGGCACCATCTCAGAGGAAGAAAACTATATCCAAGGACAGTGGGATATTGATACCCGTTTCTCGGGTCCTTGGGAAGCCCATCGTAGTGGAGACAACCTGGTTGCTGAACTCAAAACTCTCAAAAGCGAACCCGTTCCAGAGGCAGTAAGTTGAGGATAATTATTAATCTTGACTCGGATTCAACTCTAATTATTAGTCCTGAACACTCTATTTTCAACAACGATTTCCAAAAAAAATAGTTTCACTCTTTGACATCAACCTCTCTGTCACACTATTCTCGGAGTGGGAATCTGATTAGCTGAGTCGAATTATGGGAATTGAGTTGCTTGAAAATGGGTTATCTGTTCTGGTTTCCCTGACCAAACTGATACTAGAAGCCATTTCAGTTTTTTGTATTATTATTGGTTTGGGATCAACGGTCAAGTTAGTGATTCGTCAGCCTTCGGTATTGCGAGATTTACCTTTTTTTCAATTGCGATTGTGTTTAGGTTCTTGGCTAGCACTCGCCTTAGAATTTCAGTTAGGAGCCGATATTTTAGCCACAACAATTACCCCAAGCCTTCAATCCTTAGCTCGGTTAGGCGCTATCGCCCTGATTCGTACCTTTTTGAACTACTTTCTAAATAAAGAACTCGAAACTGAGCGAGAACTGCAAGAGAAAAGAATTACGAGATAACTCCATTTTATCACTTCAAATTAGAGTATTTAACCCTTAATAACCCCCTGCCTTTAAATATTGTAAAATTCCTTGGGCGATCGCTGAAGCCATACGACTCCGTTGAGCCGGATCAGCCAAAATACTCGCATCATAACTATTGGTCAAAAAACCCACTTCTACCAACGCCGAAGGCATAGAGGTATTTCGCAACACATAAAACCGTGCCTGTTTCACCCCCCGGTTGGTCATGTTGAAATTCGCCAACATACTATTTTGAATGTATCCTGCTAAAGAATAACCCGATTGATAATAAAACGTTTCTAAACCCGTTGCACCCGCCCGATACGCCGCATTTGCGTGAATACTCACAAACAAAGTCGCCCCCAAACGGTTTGCCATCTGCACACGAGGTTCAAGTTCAACTGTGCGATCATCAACACGAGTCATCACCGCACTCACCCCATTTTGCTCTAGAATTTGCGCCACTTGCTGGGAAATCGGCATGACAATATCTTTCTCTCGTAACCCACCAACCCCAACAGCACCCACATCACTCCCGCCATGTCCGGGGTCAATCATCACCACAACCCGTCCTTGAGGAGTTCGAGGGAGAGTGGGCTGACCTGAACCAATGGGTCGAGGCGGAAACGGTAGGGGACGACGAGAAGGGGGAGATTGACGGGGTGGTAAAAGCGGTCTAGGACTTCTTGAAGGTGTTCTAGTGTTCGTAGGCGGTTGAGGCGAGGGTTGAGAAGGCGGAGGAACAGGCGGAACAGAAGCCAAATTCATCCCCATCGGAAAGATCAGCTGTTCGGCGCCATTTTGGCTTGGTTGTCCAATTTTCACCCGAGTTGCGGGTTCCACCAAAAGGGTAAAAGTTTCGGGGTCTTCTTGACGAATTCGGGTAGACAGAATCGGGCCACCGATTTCTCGTTGAGGGAGTTGAATATTTTCCGGGAGTTTAGCCGCGAAAAAAGTAATCCCATAGGCGCCGGTTTCTCGATCCCAACCGTGAGTGTAGTTTAGGGGTTGATCCGCTTTAATGACAAAATAAGTCTGATTTTGTAGCTCAACTGATTCAATCGTCGCCAAACCTGTAGAAACTTGAATGGCGGGAGGTGTACTGCCTTGGGGCCAAATCGCTACCCCTCCAGCAGAAGGTCGAGCTTCCCAATTTTGACGAGTGTTTGGGGTACTCATTGTCACCCGCACCACTGGCGGCGAGTTTGATAATTGCGTGACTTGGGTAACACTCACCCCATCTTTGCTCACCCGTTGACGAAAGGCGCTTGACTGCGAAGTTAAAGTCGCTCCCAACACATCAACCGTCATCCATGAGCCATCTTGACTGCGCTTAAATTCGATCTGGGGCATTTGCCCCCCAGTATGCAGCACAATTCCGTCATCGCGAACTTCCACATCATCAACCGAAGTTTGGCTAGTTGTCGGTCGAGGTTGAACAGCAGTCTGTGTCGAAGGAGAGGGAGTCGGATAATTTTGGCGGTTAACGTTGACTGAACGACTGGCTGTTGGGGCGCTTGTGGAGGTTGGGCCACCAATCGCTTGCGGAGAAGGAAGCTGTACTGTCCACTCTGTCGGAGAAATCCCCCGAAACTGAACCATTTGGGGATCAAGGGTGTATCCATCAGCGAGTTCAACGACTATACGAGCGGTTTGAGCATCGAACTGACCTAGCCGAATTTCTCGAATGGCTCCCCCAAATGACTGTTTGCGAGTGACGCTTCCCAGTGTTGTTCCAGGTAAATCAATCACTAAACGAGTTGGGTTGGAGAGTAGAGAAGCTGTGGGTTGTACTCCTCCTTGGGTTGTAAAGGAGAGTCGATTCTGCGAAGCTTCATATCGCCAGTATTGCAGTTGAGCGGCTTCTGCCGGAGAGACGAATAAAAATAGACTGACTAAACTGGGGAATATCCAGCGCAGCAATAGTGTTTTTCCCATGCCTAACACAGTGAGGAGGTCGAACGAATCTTAAGAAGTCTATACTTAGCCATAAGCTAAAGAATCATATCACAGATTATGTCTTCTGACAGAGGGGATCTATAACGGATCACCTGAGTCGAAAATAAATCTGTATCAATTGAATCTCCACAATGATCTACTGAAATTGTATGCTGGAGAGTGAACTTGCTAGAATAACACAAGTTCCTAGAGAGAGATATCTTGGACATTATGGATATCTGTATCGAGTAGTCATTACTTCACTGTTCAATCAATGATTTGTTATTCCCATACGGCTTGTTATCGGTCAAATCAGCAAAATTGAACCAGTTTTTTTATTTTCTAGAGATCGTCAGGTTGATTGCAGAAGGAGGTCACGTTGAGTCTCAATTCTAAGCTGAGATTAACAAATCGATTGGAGTTTTGTGGTCAGGCAAAACCCCCATTCCCTCAAACAGAGGAGATGTTTTATTATTTTGCCTATGGTTCTTGTATGTGTCCGGTAGACTTACAGCGAACCATGGGAGAATCAACCTATCAATATGTGATGGGGCCTGCTATTCTAGAAGGGTATCGACTTGGTTTTTATCGGCGATCGCAACGTCGAAATTGTGGGGCGCTGGATGTCGTAAAAGACCCTAATTCTTCGGTGGAAGGGGTTCTTTATCAGCTTCCTCAACGGATGATTCATTTACTCGATGAACGCGAAGAAGTTCGTTTTGATACTCATCAAGGAATTCACATCGGTGGCTATCAACCTGAACGGATTGAAGTTTATTATTTGAATGAATTATACACGAATGTTCGCACCTATACTGTCATCAATAAGTTGCCGGAAGAACTCGCTCCCAATGATTGGTATTTTAACGTGGTTTTACGGGGTGCGGTGACTTGTGGACTCACTCAAGAATACTGCTGGAAATTGTTTGAACATATGCACAAACTTCAACAGCAGGAACTTCAATCCCCTTGGTTACGTTCAGCATAAATTGTTCAGTGAAGTAATGAGTCAGCACCCCGCTCTAAAGAGCAGGGGCCGAAGCGCCTCTCTCTTAGATAGCTGACCAGCCTAAGTCTTTGGACTACGTTTTTAGAGTTATGACACCTACAAATGCTTGACCGTTTGTAGCCCTGTCGTTAGTTTTTAAACATTCCTACGAGGGGTAAGAAAGTGCAGCTAGCCGAACAAGCTTTAAAAACATTGGCGAGGAAAAAATTACCTACTCTGTAGAGTTTGGACACAACAATGTCTAATTACGTTCTGGTACTTGATACCAACAAAAATCCATTAACACCATGCAAGCCTTCTATGGCTCGAAGCTTGTTAAAAGCAGGTAAAGCAGCCGTTTTTCGTCAGTATCCTTTCACCATTATTTTAAAGAAAAAGGTTGCAGATACGCCGGAAAACTGCAAATTAAAAATAGATCCAGGTAGCAAAGTAACGGGTTTAGCTTTACTGCTTAATGATTCTGTTATTTGGGCAGCAGAGTTAACTCATCGAGGTCAACAAATCAAAGACGCTAACTGGCGTCGCCGCCAACTTCGACGAGGAAGGCGAAATCGCAAAACTCGTTATCGGCAAGCTAGGTTTTTCAATCGTAAACGTAGGGATAGTTGGTTAGCTCCAAGTTTAAATCATCGGGTGCAAACTACAATGACCTGGGTTAATCGTCTGACAAGATTTTGTCCGATTAACTCTATCTATCAAGAATTAATTCGCTTTGATACTCAGAAAGTTCAAAACCCAGAAGTGTCAAGTATAGAGTATCAACAGGGTGAGTTACATGGCTATGAGATTCGAGAATATCTCTTAGAGAAATGGGGTAGAAAATGTGCTTATTGTGGAGCCGAAAATACACCTTTAGAGGTTGAACATATTCAAGCAAAATCTAAGGGAGGCTCTAACAGAATTAGCAACCTAACTCTAAGTTGTCATTCATGCAATCAAGCCAAATCTAACCTAGATATCAAAGACTTTCTCTCTGGAAAACCTGACCTGATTAAGAGAATTATAAGTCAAGCAAAGGCTCCTTTAAAAGATGCTGCGGCGGTTAACTCTACTCGCTGGAAGTTGTACAATGACTTAAAGACAACTGGACTCGAAGTTTGCACAAGCTCAGGAGGAATGACTAAATATAATCGCTGTCGTCTAGGTCTTCCCAAGGCTCATTGGATTGATGCGGCTTGCGTCGGAAAAACCGAATCTTTAAAGCTAGAAACGAATCAACCTTTGCTGATTAAATCAACCGGACATGGCAACCGTCAAATGTGCGGCACTAATAAATATGGTTTTCCAACTCGTCACCGTTCTAGACAACAGGTTCATCAAGGTTTCAAGACCGGAGATATTGTTAAAGCTGTTGTTACTAAAGGAAAGAAAATTGGAACTTATAAAGGTCGTGTTCTAGTCCGTGCTTCTGGCAGTTTTGATATCTCTACGGCTAAGGTACGAGTCTCTGGAATTAGCCATAAATATTGCGTACCAATCTATAAAAAGGACGGCTATCAATATGAATTTAATTCTCAGTTCAACGGCAACTAAAGTTGCCCGTGTCGAGCTTCCTCCCCGCTCTAAAGAACGGGGCTTCCACTCTACCGGACTATTTCCCGTGAGCAAAAAGTGAACAATTCCCAACAATTAATGATCAATATTGTAGAGATGTTGTGTGCAATGTCTCTACTTCTGATTATAGATAGAAAGATAAAGTCAACTTTCTAAGAATAGAATCAGAGTTAGAGTTTCAAAATACCCTTCCAACCAACCTTTTAATTGTTTATCTCTATTAAATGATTCGTGTGAGAAGTATAATGTATCTTGCAACAATAACTCTTTAAAAGTATAATTATAGAGTTGAGGATTTATTCAATCAAAAGTTAAGATTAAGTTTACAGACGGATTAAGACGCTTCTTTTTGTTCTTTGTACAAAGACTTAAATTGTTGTTGTTGTTGTTTGTGATCAACAATGGGTTCGGGATAGTCGCAAGCTTCCCGATCTTTTGATGATATTTTTCCGGTGACTAAATATTCTGTATCTAAACTGCTTAATTCCGGCAACCATTGACGAATATATTCACCTTCTGGATCATATTTTTGGGCTTGAGTCGTGGGGTTAAAAATTCTCAACGGTTTGGGGTCCATCCCACTCGACGCACTCCATTGCCATCCCCCATTATTGGCCGATAAATCCCCATCCATCAATTTTTGCATAAAATATTTCTCGCCCCATTGCCAATTAATCATTAAATCTTTAGTGAGGAAATTAGCAACAATCATCCGACAACGGTTGTGCATCCATCCAATTTCATTGAGTTGTCGCATCGCCGCATCAACAATCGGATATCCGGTTTTTCCTTCACACCAAGCTTGGAAATGTTCTTGATTTTCACTCCAAGGAAAGTCTTTAAAATGATCTCGATAGGGGCCATTTGCGAGTTCTGGAAAGTGATACATTGCCTGTTGATAAAATTCCCGCCATGCGAGTTCCTGTTGCCATGCTTTAATATTATTTCTAGCCTCATCGCTGCGAGTATTTTCCATCGCTTCAACGGTTTTTGCCCAAACCGTACGAATACTAATCACGCCAAATTTTAACGCTGCACTCAGTTGAGATGTACCATCATTGGCGGGAAAATTTCGTTGTTCATCATATTCAAATAAAGCGCGATCGCAAAACTCCTCTAAGCGATTTTGAGCCGCTTCTTCTCCGGGTTCTAAAATTAATTCGTTCTCCCAAACAAAACCCAAATCCTCAGCCAAGGGTAAATCAATTATACCATTTTCTTTGGCAATTTTCAACTGTTTTTCGGTCAGTCCGGTTGGATTTTCAGAAAAAGTATGAATTGGTTTTTGCTTCTTTCTTTTGCTCCAATTATTCCAATAGGGCGTGTAAACTTTATAAGGTTCATTTGCAGATTTTGTCCGAATTTCATCCGGTGTATGAAGTAACTGATCCCAAACCGTCTCAACTCCAATATTGACTTCTTTTAACGCTTCAGAAACCTGTTGATCGCGATCTTTTGCATAGGGTTCGACATCCAAATTCCAGTATACCGCTTTTGCCTCTAATGCTTTGGCAAGTTTGGGTATTGCTGAACTGGGCTGACCTTGTAAAATCAACAATTGACTGCCGACTTTTTCATACTGTTTTTGCAGTTCTTGTAAACAGCCTATCATATAAGTTACCCTCGCCGGAGCAACATCATCTTGATCTAAAATATTCGGATCAAGACAAAAAACACCCACCACTTGAGAACTCTTTTCTCGGGCTGCGGCTAACCCTTTGTGATCAGAAATTCGCAAGTCACGACGATGCCAAAATAAAATTAAATCGGACATAAAAAATAAAACAGGAGACAGTTAACAAGTTTAGCTGAATTTAAACAATTAGTTTTTGAGAAAGGGTTTAGCCAGTAATAAACTAGAAATCGATTTCGAGTCTACAGGTTCACCGTCTAGGATAGCTTGTTCCAACTCTTGCGGAGTCATCAATACAACCTCAATATCTTCATCCTCATCCTGTGCGGGTGGTTTTTCAAGTTTTTCTAAATCTTCGGCGAGAAATGAATAGATAATTTCATCAGAATAACCGGGTGCGAGAATAAATTGTCCAAGTTTACGCCATTTGTGGGCGCGATAACCTGTTTCTTCTTCTATTTCGCGCTTAACGGTGTCTGCGGGATTTTCATTATTATCAATCGTTCCTGCTGGAAATTCTAGAGTGCGTCCCTGTATTGCAAAGCGATATTGTCTGACTAGCACTAATTTTCCGTCTGAAGTCACAGGAATAATCAGGGCGCCACCCGGATGACGAATACATTCCCATTCTCCAACAGCGCCGTTAGGAATGCGAAGACGGTTGACTTCGTAGCTAAAGCGACGTCCCTGATAAAAAAGACGTCGTTGGAGAATTTCGGGGGGTTCAGATCCAAGTGTCATAGGATTGAAGATTAAAAATTTTAGATTGAACAGTGAGTCATCTCTAGAATATCCTACACGATTTGGAGAATTCACGATTTTTAGTTCTTCGCAAAATTTCATCTCTTAAAATTGTGTACGGGTTAGATTTCAAGCGATAGAATAAATTATTAGAGACTAATGAGCTGGAACTGATGAGACAATATCTGAATAAATTAACTTTAAACTGGGGTCAATCTTCTGGGGTTTTAGCTTTGCTTTTGGGTGTATTTTCCACTCTTATTACTGCTTTTCCCCTGAACGCCGCAGATGAAATTAATTTTGTGTTTGCGACAGCTCGGGTATCGGTTCCCGTTCGTTCTTTAGAAAACTTTGCTCGCACAGGAGAAATTGATCGTCATCTCAGAACTTATTTTAATTTAGCCAGTGCAACACCCGCAGAAAAAGCTGAATTTCAGGAAACTCTAAGTCGGCGAATCGATGTAAATACGATTCAACTCTCTCGCCTTTTAAACACAGCCATTGGTCAAGATATTCTGACCACTCTTGGGCGGTATATTACCGTTCAAAGTGGAAAAGATAAACAATCTGCTCTAAAGACAGCCCTAATTGAATCTGCATCGGATTCTCAAGGATTAACCGTATTAAATTTTCTCGATCATCTTCCCAGTAACCTACAGATTAATCTGGATCAAATTCTTAGGTTAAGAAATACTATCCAACTGGTCATTAATGCAACTCGTGTTCTTAATGAAGAAGTGGCAAATTTATCGAGGGAAGCAACTCTTTTAGATCAAACAGATTTTTCATCTTTACTCGATCTTCGTCAGCCCGGAACTTACGGCGTGAAGGAAGTTCAACGGTTATTTTTGTATGATGCTCAACGCAACCGCAAATTTTATGTCGATCTTTATCAACCGCAAATCTGGCGAACAGGCAAAACTCCGGTTGTGATTATCTCTCATGGTTTGGCTTCTCGGCCAGAAGATTTTGCGAGACGGGCTAGACATTTGACCTCTTACGGCTATGTGGTTGCGCTTCCTCAACATCCCGGTAGCGATCTCCGTCACGCGGAAGACTTGTTAGCAGGTCGAAATCAGGAAGTTTTTGAGGTGCAAGAATTTATTAATCGTCCTCAAGATATTAGTTTTGTTTTAGATGAGTTGGAACGAAGAAATTCCGCTGATTTTGAATCCCGACTTCAACTAGATCGCGTGGGAGTGTATGGTCATTCTTTTGGGGGATATACAGCTTTAGCAGTGGGAGGTGCAGAAATTGATTTAGAAAATTTACAGCAGGAATGTGAAGCAGAATTTAGCCACTTAAATACATCATTACTTTTGCAATGTCGCGCTCTTTCTTTACCCAATTTACCGACTCAATTTCGGGATTCGAGAGTTCAAGCGGTTCTTGGGGCTAATCCGGTTAATCGGAGTATTTTTGGTGAAAACGGTTTAGGGGCTGTCGATATTCCGGTTTTGTTGGGGGCGGGTCTTTATGATCCTGCTACTCCGGCGATTTTTGAACAGGCGGGTTCTTTTCTTTGGTTACAATCTCCGCAGAAGTATTTGATGATTATTGAAGGACAAGCCCATGTTGATTTTTCTCAACTCGATGCTGGAATCACCAATGCGGTTAATTCCGTTGAACGGTTGATACTTCCGAGTCCGGAGTTAATTGATAGTTATGCCAATGGTGCCGTTGTTGCCTTTTTTGAGATTTATATTGCTAACAATCGTGAGCTAATCCCTTATCTATCTTCGGCTTACTTTGACTATATTAGTCAAGGACAGATATTCAAAAGTTTTTTAATTGATGGTTCGGGGGCAGAACCGTTAAAACAAAAGTTGCTTCCTTTCAAACAAGAATTCCTCAGACTGCAATCGACTCCCGACTGAGCCAATGGCCAAAATGACTCGGCATCTGTCCCCATCGAGAGCCTTTTTTTTGAACCGGGAGACAGATTTTGTAAATTCGTGTAAAATACTGTAAAGTTATCTAAATTCCTTTCTGGTCTAGGATAGAAGCATATTCAAAAGGCTCTTGAGCTTGGGTTAATCACTCCTATCAGGACAACTAATGTAACATATCTTAATATTGCCGCTATAATGATTTGTGTGAGCAAGCGAGCAAAGGAATGGTACAAGCTTTGTTTGGAAGCACTCCTTTTCAGACCCAAGGTGGCGATCGCATCGTCAGCAAAGCTGTTGGTGCGGCAATCGCTGCACTATTCAAGCGTTCTGAAAAAGTTGAGGCAAACGTCCGTGCTGAACCCGTAGCCAAGCTGTTACAGGGCAGTGTAGATGGCTTTGACTTCATCGGCCAAGGAATGCTGATGTATAACGGGCTTCGTATTGCGGTGATGGAACTTTACCTAGAAGCGGTATCGATTGATTTCGGTGCAATCTTCGCAGGTAATGTGAAGTTACGGCAACCCACGCAAGCCACGATGCGAGTCGTTTTAACAGAGGAGGATTTAACGTCTTCGTTCAATACTCCTTTTATTATCGATAAGCTACAACGACTGCAATATCAAGGACAGCCGTTAAAGTTTAGCGATACCGAGATGCGGATTACGCCCGAGAAAAAGCTGCATCTGCAATCTCAGGTACGAGTTGGTGATTCTAATCAGCCCATTTCGCTTAACTTTACAAGTCAAGTTGACATTGAGGAACGTCGTAAGATTCAGTTTACCGATGTCTCCTACGAAGGGGACTCAGAAGCAGTGAGTCTCGGTAAAGCATTGATTGATCATGTTAACAACTTGCTGGACTTAGATAAATTCGCGCTCGATGGCACAAGTTTGCGGATAGACCGATTGCGAATCCAGAATGAATCTTTGATCTTTTATGGAGCAGCTCAAATCAACCGATTTCCGCAAATGAAAAAACGTTAGTTAAGGATTTTAACGGAATTGAAATTTATCGCTCTTACTCGGTTTCCTCGTTCAAGTGTAATTTTTTGCGGGTTATACTCGGCAGTACACATAATCCTCCTGCTATTGCCAAAGCGAGGAATATCGAGAAGCGATCACTTCCTTCTATTGCCTGTTTTCCGCTAACGCCTAGCCAAGTGTAAGTAAACGTTCCCGGAATAATTCCCAAAAAAGTTCCGACAGTATAAGATTTCAACTCAATTGCGGTGAGTCCAAACAAAAAGTTGGATAAGTTAAAAGGAAAAATCGGAGCCAACCGCACAAATAACACAAACTGTAAGGGTTTTTGAGCCGTAGCTCGATTAAATTTTCTGAATATTCGCTCGCTACCAAAGGTTTTTTGTGACCAATTTCGCAGTAAATATCGAGAGACTCCAAAGGCTGCGATCGCTCCAATTGTAGCAGCAATCACTGACCAAAATATTCCCCAAACTAGACCAAAAAAGATTCCTCCTGCCATTGTTAACGGAATTGCTGGAATGCCGACAATAGTGAGGAGGATGTAGAGTAGAACATATCCAAAAATTGCCCAATTTCCCCATTGTTTGATCGAATCAGTTAGCAAAACTGGATCGAGATGATTTAGTTTCCAAGGACTGAAATCAACCATCCAGAGAAGGCTAATCAGACTCAGAGTTAACCAAAAACGCCGACTTTTGAGTAACTGTTCGGGGAAAATAGGCATCATTTTTTAGCCTTGTTTTTCTGATATTTTTTCATTTAATGCTTGACGAGCAATTTTTGTGACATAAACGGTCACAGCAACAGTAGCGACTAAACCCACACCATAAAGAATCCATTCTCCTGTGGTTTTCGAGCGTTCTTCCAAGGCTAAAGTTGCCAATTCTCCGGCTAGAGAACCGATATAAACATACATAATTGTTCCCGGAATCATACCAATCCAAGACGCAACGACATAATCCCGGAGAGAAACTTTAGTTAATCCAAAAGAATAATTGAGTAAGTTAAAAGGGAAAATAGGAGACAGTCGGGTTAACCCCACAATTTTCCAACCTTCTCGGGCTACAGCTTCATCAATCGCCTTAAATTTCTGGTTTCCCGCAATTTTTTTAGCCACCCAACCTCGGGCTAAATATCGACCGACTAAAAAGGCACAAGTTGCCCCGGCGACAGAACCGATTGAAACATAAATTGAACCGCTAAAAACACCGAAGATTGCACCGCCTCCCAAAGTTAAAATGGAACCGGGAAGAAATAACACCGTTGCCAGAATATACACGACAATAAATGCGACTGGCCCCCAATATCCCAGATTAGCAATCCAGTCTAAAGTCTCTCGCAGATAATCTTGGATAGAGGCGAAAGAATCGGAGAGATTGAACAATTTTGCCGCTAAAATAACCAACATTGTGACTCCAATACCTAACAGTATTAATTTTAAAGGTTTGGAGGTTTTTTTTCGTGAGGTAAGAGATTTTTCTGAAGAATTCATCTGACAGGTTTTTACTCCGCAATTTTATATTCAGTCCTCTGAAATTAAGGCACCACCACAACTTGAACCACATCCCGCAGTACACCCATAACAAAAGGATGCGGTTTGGATTTCTCGAATCACATCTAAGCTATCAAACTCAAGTAATCTTTTGACGGTTAAAAGTTCACCTGTTGAGGTCTGAGCCGGAATATTTTCCATTTGATTGAAGTCACAATCATAAATATTTCCGAGATAATCAATCGAGAGTTGATCACGACACATTAAATGTTCAGTGGTCTTTGAGTTATAGTTTTCTTCGAGAAATTGAAGATAAGGTTGATGAATATTGTGATTTTTTAAATAAAACTTAGTGCGACCAATCGGTAAGTTAGTAATCGTAAAAAGTTGATTAAAATCCAGATCGAAATGTTGTTTGAGATAGTGTTTATAGGCTGGCTCAAGCTGTTGTTGTTCTGGGGGTAAAGAAAAAGATTGGGGCTGAGGCAAAGCAGGATTATACACCAAGTCGAGTACCAGATTTTGTTGTCTACCATACCCAAGCTGATTCAGCCTTTGAATAGCGGCAATGGAATCTTGATAAACACCTTTACCTCTCATTTTGTTAACGTTATCTTCCAAATAACAAGGCAAAGATGCTATAATTCTGAGCTGATGTCGAGCGCAATACTCTGGAATCTCTTGAAATCCATCAACAAAATAAATCGTGAGATTGGAGCGTACAATGACTTCTTTTTCCTGTAAACGAGCAGCTTCTACAAGAGGTTTAAACCCATAATTCATCTCGGGCGCACCTCCAGTCAAATCAACGGTTTTAATTTGGGGAAAACGATGAATGAGTTCGATCAATTGATCGCAGATTTCGGCAGAAAGTTCTTCTGTTCGTTTGGGGCTAGCTTCGACATGACAGTGGGTACAAGCCAAATTACATCGCTTACCCAAATTAATCTGTAAAACAGAGATGGGCTGCTTAGTTAGAGGAGAACCTAATTTATGATCAAAGGGTGTCAAAGTTGTTTTCAGCATGATTTATCCCGGTTTGGAGTTAGAAGTTATGAATGATGGTAACAATAAACTTCCATTAGCTTCAAGCTGAACGCTTTGATCTCGATTGCTTTTCAGGTAATGTTCGATCCTATAGGTGTTTCCCATTGCTATTGATCTTGTTTATGTCCTGTCTAGTTGTTTCTATTCTTATTCAAAGCCAGTCAACTGAATTTATCCTGAGAAAAAGCTGAGTATTCGATCATATAGAGTGAGATCAGATGTCAAAATCTAAAAATAATAAATTATAACAAGCATGGATAGTATTGACTTTTTTCAGTATTATGCTGCTTGTCATTGATTTTATATCTCTTTTGAATCTATGGCTTTTAAAATGATAGTAAATTTTTGTTATTAAGTGCCATTTGTTGTTGACTTTAAATATGAAAATTATCCATCCAGAATCAAAAGTTGTCATCATTTGGGAATCTCTAATTGTTTTAGTTACTCTCTACAATTATCTGGCGATTCCATTTCGGATTGCTTTTCAAACAAGTAGTGGTGGCGTTTGGCTGATCTTAGATATTTTAAGTGACTCTATATTAATTACTGATATTTTTCTGCGGTTTCATATGGGATATATTGATCAGGGAGCATTTATTAATGATAAACAAAAAATCCACCAACATTACCGTGCTAACGATTTTAAAATCAATTTAATTGCAAGTTTTCCCATTGATATCCTGATCAGATTTTTGTTTCCTAGTCTTCCTGGCTATGTCATTGGTATTGCCAGACTTATTCGACTTTTACGAGGTTTTCAATGTTTAGCAATCTTCAGACGATGGGAGAATAATGTTAACGTTAATCCGGTGGTAATTCGGATGATTAACTTAGTTCTGATTATTTTTCTCATCGATCATTGGGTGGCTTGCTTATGGTTTTTTATTGGAAAAACAACAAAAATTTCCAATGAATCTTGGTTAACCACTGCTTCTTTAGAAAATGTGCGGACTACGACTCAATATATGAAATCATTGTATTGGTCAATTACCACTTTAACAACGGTTGGCTATGGAGATATTACCCCAACCAATGACTTAGAAATCGCCTTTACTTTAGTTATTATGTTTTTAGGGGTGTCAATGTATGCGTTTATTATTGGTAACGTTGCTTCTTTAATTGCGAATTTAGATGCAAATCAAGGACGTTTTCGAGAAAAACTGGATCAAATTCAAGCCTATATGCGTGAACGCCGAATTCCTTCACACTTACAACAGCAAGTCCGAGATTATTATCAATATATGTGGGAATATAGCCATGATGCTTCTATGGAATTAGACTTTCTAGATGAACTTCCCCACTCGATCAAAACTCGTATTTATCTTCATCTCCATCAAGAACTTTTAGAAAAAGTTCCTCTATTTAAAGAAGCAGATAAAGGCTTTATTGAAGACTTAGTAATTAAATTAAGACCTCGAATCTTACCTCCAGAGGACTATATTATCCGCGAAGAACAGTTGGGCCATGAAATGTATTTTATCAAGCGAGGAGAAGTGATTGCATTTTCTGAAAAAACAGGTCGAGTTTATCGGACAATGACAGCAGGGATGTTTTTTGGTGAAATTGCACTTTTATATTCTAGTCGGCGAACGGCTTCGGTGAAAACACAAACCTACTGTGAACTTTTTGTGTTGTACAAAGATGACTTTGATCAAGTCTTAGAAAACTATCCTCGCTTTTGGGAAAAAGTCAAAGAAATTGCTGAACAACGCTTTCAAACCAAGTAACTGTGTTTTGTGTTTTGTGTTTGATTTTTGAGTTTTATTTGACTTGTTCTATAGGCGTTTGAGACGGTTGACCTGTCAGATCAAATCGATTCATAAGATAGATCACTCCAGTTGCAACAATCGCTCCCAATAGTAACCCTAAAACGATTAAAAATAGAAAAGAGCGCCGGAGAACTTTAATCGTCTCTGGATGGGGTTCTCGATTTTGTACATCATCAATCGAGTCTAGATCTGGATGATGATTATTAAGTGTATTTAAAGAATCATCAGAACGATGACCATTCTCTGAATCAGGATTTGAATTAGAAAATAAATTCATTGTGATTTACTGTTTGTAATTGAGATTAAAAAAACAATCGATTAATCTAATTTTTTAAATTAACCAATTGTTTTAGGTTTGAGAACGCTCTAAACGCTCATCTATTAACGGTTAAGACGCAGAAGATTGACTGGCTTGTTTTTGTTGGATTTGGGGAGACAGACGATTGATGGCTTGTTTCACAAAAGATTGCAATAACGAAAGCTGTTGGTTTTGCTGAAACACGGTTTTCAAAGTTTGATTGAGCGCGTTAAGATTGAGAGCAAACTGACCCGACTCCTGCTCATCTATCTCTAACGTTTGAAAATATTCAACTAAACTTAAACCCGCAATTCGAGTTAAATAGGCGGCACTCACCCCTTGCACAACACCACCCGCTACAAAGGTCATTGTATTACTTTTTAACATCGACGTTAACGTTTGACTTGTCAATTCTACAAACCCCAACTTTAACATCTGAGTTCCGATAGTTTTCGCTACTTCTTGGGCTTGTTCTAGAGAAAACTTTTGCTGATAAATTCCACCCAAATCAATCACCAATTGAGCATTAATTGCCGCAGTTGCTAACACATCCAACGCCGGAACCGGATTGGCAAACGCCGTCGCTGCTGCAAACCATTGATATTGTTCAATAATCGGTAAAGCCCGCTCACGTCTAACTTGATTTAAACTGATTTTGACTTGAGTTTGTAAGGCTTTGGCTTGTCGATAAGTCGTCGCCCAAACTAAAGATTGCTGCTCTTGTTGTAAAATCTGACTGAGCCGTTGGGTCAACGGTAAAATTTCCGGTTGTTGCACTTCCATCCATTCTTTGACTGAACCATCGGCTTGATGTTGACGGACTTTCACCGGACTCGGAGAAGCTGCAACTGCAATCACATCCTCGGGTTGTAGTAGCCCCTGCGTCGTCTCTCGCAGACGTTGGAGAATCACAGGTTGTTGTTCTTGGGAATGTTGGTCTTGCTTGTTCCAGACGAAGATCACTCGCTGACTTTGTAGTAAGAGTTGAGAAATGGTTTGATATTGCGGATTGGTGACATCCCCACTGGTGAGAAACAGAACCAAATCACAATCTGTTAATCCATTTTGCTGTCCTTCGGGAATTTCCACCCAGTTTAACGGTTGGCTGTATTGGGGGATTCCATCAGCCGATAAGACTTGCATTAACAGGGTTTTCCCCACCGATTTTCCCCCCATTACCCCGATAGATAGGTTTTGACGTTCGAGTTGAGGGGTGAGTTCGGTTAGCTGTTGTTGGAATTGAGCAATATTGGCGGTAAAATCCTGTGGAGAGCGGTTTTGTTGAGCAACGGTGGTCAACTTTTCGATCATCGTTCCCGTTTGAGCGAGTGCTTGATCTACAGTTTGACGATCAACAATTTTGGGAGTGAGTGCGGGGGTTGCTTTGGGAAACTGTCGCTGTAGCCACCAGAGTCCGGCTCCGAGGGCCATTGTCCCCACTAATGCGGTTTCGCCAAATTCAGCGGCCGAATGCGCCATACTGTTAACTAACCAGAGTAAAAAAGAGAGTCCGATTCCCCCAACTAGAATGGGGCGTTGCAATTTAGCCGTCATAATAAAAAATTGTGATAACTGATTGAAATAACGTTACATTCCAGCTTAGATCAAAACTGAAGCTATGCTTAAGATTGTACCGGGATCAACGTCATACGCTGATAAGACTATGAGCTTAAATTTTCGATTTGCCATTGTTAGTGATCTTCATATTGCCCTTTCTCACACGATTTGGGATCATCCGACACGGTTTCATCTGGTTGAAGCCAGTATTCCGGCGTTAGAACTTGTTCTTGAACATTTAGCCGAATCTGACTTAGACTTTTTACTCTTACCCGGTGATTTAACCCAAGACGGGGAGATTGATAATCATGTTTGGTTGAGTAAACGTTTGGCTAAACTTCCCTATCCGGTTTATGTTGTTCCGGGAAACCATGATGTACCGCTTGCGGTGGGAAATGACAAGGTAACAGGTTTGAGTGATTTTCCTCGGTATTATCATCAGTTTGGCTATGAAAACATTGATCAGTTGTACTATACCCATGAGATTCTACCGGGAGTGCGGTTGATCGGGTTGAATTCTAACATTTTTGATCAAACGGGAAGACAAATCGGTTATCTTGATCAACAGCAACTTGACTGGTTACAAGCAGTGTTAGCAACGACTGAGGATGAGTTGGTGATGGTGATGTTACATCATAATGTGATTGAACATCTTCCGGGTCAAGCGACTAATCCTTTAGGTCGTCGGTATATGTTAAAAAATGCACCGCAATTGTTAGAAATACTGGATCAAGCCGATGTAAAGCTGGTGTTTACGGGTCATTTGCACGTTCAAGATATTGCTCAATGGCAAAATATCTATGAGATTACAACAGGTTCTTTAGTGAGTTATCCTCACCCTTATCGGATTGTCAATTTCCGAACAGAATCGGATGGAAAACAGCAATTACAGATTGAGTCTCATCGTATCACTTCTGTTGCAGGTTGGCCGGATTTAACCGAACAGTCACGGGAGCGGATTGCCGATCACTCGTTTGCATTTATGACAAAATTGTTAACCAGTCCTCCTTTAAGTTTACCACAGGAACAAGCGGTTCAGTTTGCCCCGGATTTGCGTTATTTTTGGGCTGATGTTGCTGGAGGAGATGCGGAGTTACATTTTCCACAGTTACCGACTCCAGTTCGACATTATTTTGAGGCTTTTAGTAGTGAGTCTGCGATTGATAATCAGGCAACGTTATTGCTTAGTTAATGGGTTTGGCAACGAGATCTTCTGTAGCGGAGAAGATTGAATCGTTGGTGAATTGTTTGATCATACAGAGTGTACCGTCAAAAAACCAAGTGCGTGTCTCAACAGAATTATGGATGATGAATTATGGATGATGATCTGAAAGTTTGGACAAAATTATGAGTGATGAATGATCAAAGAGACAAACTCTTTTTTGAGCATTGATAATTTTAACAGTCATAAATTTCTTCCCCCATTCATAATTGAGTTCATAAATTTGTGAATGGTCTGGCTCTCTGACAGACTTCCCCTAACTTGCTTAAAATTCCTAATGAGCAACCCTAATTCTTTACTGGACAATTTACTCCCAAATTCTACACGAACAGACCTGCAAATCCAGGATTATTTTAAATCTTCTCTGACAGCTTTATCGCACGCGATCGAAGATTTAGTGTTAGCGAGATCAGATCAGCCTTTAGTGATTGCCAATTTTCAACAAGAGCGTTTTTATCGGCAAGAAATTCGTCGCTATCGTCAAATTGCTCAACAAAGTGATCAGGTTTATATTTTAGCAGTACCGGAAGTTTCATCTAATGTAAGTGTCAACACTGAGCCTTATGAAATCATTCCCCTAAAACCTGATGATCAACTCGCCCAAGAATGGCATTTAGTGATTGTTGCGGCAGATTACACCGCTTGTTTGATCTGTCGAGAACAACTGGAAGCCGGATATATTGTGGATCAAGCCCGACGATTTCAGGGATTGTGGACATTTGATCCTCAAGTCAGTCGCTCGGCGGCTCGCTGGCTCTTAGACTATATTGTGGCTGATTCTCCCCAACTGAAACCCAAAGTTGAACAGGCTTACCAACAATACCAACTGACAAGCGAGAAATCTGAATCTGTTTCTCTACAGAGCCAACAAGCCATTAATGCGGAAATCTTTGCAACTCGACTCGTCACCTATTTACAGACCAATCAGTATAAACTCCTCAAAGCTTACCGGGCGATCGCCGAAAAAGAACGTCGAGAACGTCTGATTAATGTGATGGCGACGGCAATTCGTAGTTCCCTCAACTCCAGTGAGATTTTCAGCATTGCAGTGCAGGAGATTGGCGAAACCTTTGAAAACTGTCGCTGTTTGCTCTATCGTCTCAGTCCTCGGGTGCGAGAAGCCGAAATTGAATATGAATTTCTCCCCTCGGGAATGGTGTCATTAAAAGGAGAATCTTGGTCTTTGATTGATAATCCCTTATTTGTGGCGGTTCAGTCTCAAGATCGGGCGTTAGCAGTCGATGATGTCTCCAAAAATTCCTACTTATTGGAAAATGAACTGTTGAGGACAAAGATCGAAAAAGCGAATATTCGGGCTTGGTTGCTGGTTCCCATTCGTTACCAAGGAACCTTGTTAGGGATGATCGAGTTGCATTATGGGGGATTAAAAGCCTATCATTGGCGGGTTCAAGATATTGCGTTACTCGAAGCGATCGCAACTCAAATCGGTGTGGCGCTTACTCAAGCCCAAGCCTATGCGAATTTGATCTCACTTAATGAACAACTCGAAGCCCTAGAACGGATTCAAAATAACTTAATTGCTATTGTCGGTCACGAATTGCGAACACCCCTTTCCACGATTCAAGTGTGTCTGGAAAGTCTAGCGAGTGAACCAGATATGCCGATTGAATTTCGCCAAACCATGCTGGATATGGCATTAACTGATTCGGAGCGACTGCGACGGTTGATCCAAGATATTCTCACTCTGTCTAAGTTGGAAAGTGGTCAAACTTCAAAACGTCCAGAACCGCTACAACTCCAAGAAGTGGTCGAGTTTGCTCTGGCGGGTTTGAGAACAATTTGGGGAAGTCAGGGCTTACCTACGATCAAGATCGAGTTATCCCCCCAATTGCCTTGTGTACGGGCAGATGGAGAAGGATTGGTGGAAGTGTTAACGAAATTGTTGGATAATGCCTGTAAGTTTACTGGAGCGGGTGGACAGGTGACGATTCAAGCGAGAATCATGCCGCCTATGGTTAATCAACAGCGTCCCCGACATTCACTCCCGATGTTAGAAGTGGTGGTTGCAGATACTGGGCGAGGCATTGAACCGAATCAGTTAGAAACAATTTTTGATCGCTTTTATCAAGAGGAAGATTCTCTTAAACGTTCGGTTGGGGGAACAGGTTTGGGTTTAGCAATTTGTCGTCAAATCGTCCAAGGCATGGGCGGACAGATCTGGGCAATTTCTGCTGGACGCGATCGCGGCAGTCAGTTTCATTTTACGGTTCCGGTTGAGTTATCAATCGGGGAGAAAGGCAGAGGAGAACGGGCGAGGAAGCCGAAGCGGGCTTAGGATTTGATGTGTTTGATCAAGAGTTGAGCGATCGCTTGCAATTGTTTTTTATTAAAGGTTTTCAGCAAGACTTTCACGACTTCTTTGGGATCGGCCGGAATCGTAATTTCTTGGGCCGTGGGGGTGGTTGCGGTTCGGCCCGTGAGTTGTAATAAGGCTGGACTGGGTGCGATTTCGTTTGCTTTTCCGACTTCGAGAAACTCCGATCCCTGCTTTAATTCTTTGATGACGGTGTTCGCTAAGTCTTTGTAGGAATTTTTGGGGTTCGCGATCGCTTGGTAAACTGTTTTCACCAGGGTTTGCCAAGGCTCTACACCGGGGCCAACTTTGGTCAGACGTCCACATAACCCCGCAATTTGTTTGCGAGAAGCGGGAGATTCCGGCTGTTTTAAGCCCTGTAACATGGGTTTGAGAACGGTCATAACTTGAGCGGCAGCCTTGGGAACCTTTTGAGCGGTTGCAGCCGGGGGTTGAGCCGCAGGAGCCGCTTTGCCGCTAACCAGGGCAAGTAGGTGAGCTTCGAGTTTCTCAAATAGCGGTGTCGAGGCGGTGACAATTTTTTCGCCCATTTGCGGGGACAATCCTGCCGGACTCTGAGCGCGGGTGATCAGATTTTTTAAGACTTCATAGGCTTTATTGGCCAGAGAGTGGGCAGTAGCATCGACTTTAAAGGGGGTGTCTTTGATGGGTTTAAAGCAGTCTTCGAGACTTTTGGCGACTTTGTTAATACTGACTAAATTGGGACTTTGATTCATGAGCATCGCCGCACCTCCCTTGATGGTATGAGCAGCACGGTAGATGGCGATCGCCTCTTCGCGATCCGGGTTTGCCATGACAGCGCTCAGGCGTTTTAGCCCTTGCTCCATGATTTCTAGGTGTTCTCCGGCTTCTTCCATGAAGGCGACGAAAATTTTCTGGTACTGCTGTTGATCTGGGGGCACGGCTATCCTCCTAATCTATTCAAATGCCAAGCCGAGTTGACTGTTCGAGCGAGGTGATCCCGCGACCAAAGAAAAGGGCTAGGCTTTTATCAAAACCGACATCACAGGCAACGGACTGATCATTCAAAACAACTTTAACGCATCAATTGTAGGTTGCCCAGATCTAAATCAATTCTTTTCAGTCACCCTCTCTGCTGCTTCCTGGTTTCCCTGCTTCCCCTATCTTCCGATCTCCGGCTCTCCTGAAATACTGATTTTATGCCAGGTTAAGGGGACTTTTAATCCTAAAGTTAATACTCGGGTTCCCATGAATAAGGATAAGGCTAGCCACA
The DNA here is from genome assembly GCF_000169095.1 of Lyngbya sp. PCC 8106. Taxonomy (GTDB): domain Bacteria; phylum Cyanobacteriota; class Cyanobacteriia; order Cyanobacteriales; family Microcoleaceae; genus Capilliphycus. Next base: position 216,690 of record NZ_AAVU01000002.1, on the reverse strand, counting down.
ATAAATGAGAACTGTGAAACTGCCACGCATTGATCGCCATCGCAATACAACCAACGAGAGTGGCAATTAGAGCGCAATCTCGTAAAATTCGCCCTTCTGTTAATCCTAAGAAATAACCGTCGAGCATAAAGGCAATTGAACCCAAGCCTAACACGGGGAGTAACCAAAATACATAATGATCAATTCCAGAAATGACATCACTATGATTGGTTAATAAACCAAATACAAATCCGGGAATGAGTACGAAGATAATGGCAAGTCCGAGTCCAATACTTAAGCTTAAACTTCCTGACAATTTGACCAAACGAATTAATTGTTGTTTTGAACCTTCACCTTTATAACTTCCGGCTAAACTTTCAGTCGCAAACGCGAGTCCGTCTAGAAAGTAAACAGAAAGTGTTACCGCTTGCATTAATAAGGTATTGGTTGTCAGAACCATTATTCCAAAAGCTGAACTCAAGTTTGTAAATAAGGCAAAGGTAGAAATCAAGGCAAAAGTGCGGATTAAAATATTAGTATTGAGGAGAAAAGAGGCTTTTAAAGCTTCTCGGTTTAGAATTCTTCCCGCTAGAATTTTGATCTGTGGAAAGGGTTTTTCCCAAACGACTAATAATAAACCGATCAGTAGCATCAGGTATTGACTCAAAGCAGTTGCGGCACCCGCACCCGCACTTTCCCACCCCCATTGTCGAATAAAAAAATAGTCTAAAATTACGTTACTGCCATTGCTAACGGCTGAAAGTAAAAAGACTTTTCCGCCCTGTTCACGCCCTAAAAACCAACCCATTAATACAAAGTTTAACAGGGTCGCTGGCGCACTCCAGATTAAGGTATTATAGTAGTCTTGTCCAGCAATTTTGACCTCGTTTGTCGCACTGAGGAGAGTAAAACCGAGTTCACGGAGAGGATACTGCAAGAGAAGAATTGCGAGTCCAACGATTAAGGCAATTAAACCATTTCGGAGTAAGATTAACAAGGCTCCATCATAATCTTTTGCTCCTAATGCTTGAGCGGTGGTGCCTGTTGTTCCCATGCGGAGAAAACCGAATGTCCAATAGATATATTTGAACAGTACAGTCGATAAAGCAACCCCAGCTAAATGACGAATTTCGGTTAAATGTCCTAAGAAAGCAATATCGACTAAACTGGCGAGGGGAACCATTAAATTAGAGAGGATATTGACCGTTGCAAGCTGTAGGAAACGATGGTGTAACTGATCAAATTGAGGTTTGAACATTGAGAAGAATTTACTCTGAATGAGAGATAACTTAAAATCTCTTAACATTTTGATCAGTATAGCTTAACAACAGTTCCTCGATCAAGGGAGTTAGAATTTTGCGGGGAATGATTTTATTTTGAGATTATGAATTAAAATCAAACAGGGAAGTCTTCAAAATGATTATTTTTGGAGTCGAGGATTAATAGACAATTATCTAAACAAGATAGGAGGAGATTATGCCACTGGGAATGTTAGTGGATGGAAAATGGACAACAGAATGGAAAGAACAAGATAACCAGGGTAAGTTTAACCGAATGCCGACTCAGTTTCGCAACTGGATTAAACAAGACGGTTCGAGTGCATTTACAGTTGAACAAAGTCGTTATCATCTTTATGTGAGTTTAGCTTGTCCCTGGGCGCATCGAACGTTAATGATGCGGAATTTAAAAGGGTTACAAGATGTGATTTCGGTTTCAATTGTTGATCCTGAAATGGGGGAAAATGGCTGGAATTTTTCTGAAGAACCGGGATGTATTCCTGATATTGTTAATAGCTGTAACTATTTACGCGAATTGTATTTAAAAGCGAATCCTCAATATACGGGGCGGGTAACGGTTCCGGTACTCTGGGATAAACCGAATCAGCATATGATCAATAATGAGTCTCGGGAAATTATTCGGATGTTGGATGTTGAATTTGAAGCCTATTCCAAATCCGGTTTTAATCTATATCCCGAAGAACTGCAAGAACAAATTGATCAAACAATTGATGCCATTTATCAGCCCATTAATAACGGGGTTTATCGTTCAGGATTTGCTTCAACTCAAACCGCTTATGAAGAAGCTGTGACTGAATTATTTAAACATCTTGATCATTGGGAACAGGTGCTAGAAAGTCAACGATATTTGTGTGGAAATAAATTAACGGAAGCGGATGTTTGTATGTTTACAACGCTATTTCGTTTTGACCCAGTTTATCACGGCCATTTTAAATGTAATTTACGGCGAATTGTAGATTATCCAAATTTATGGAATTATGTCAAAGATATCTATCAAACACCAGGAGTTAAAGAAACGTGTAATTTAGACCATATCAAGCGTCACTACTACAAAAGTCACACTCAAATTAATCCGACGCGAGTGGTTCCAATCGGGCCAATGATTAACTTTGATGAACCTCATGATCGCGAAAAGTTAAGTTAGTGATCAGTGAGTCAGTTCTGAAATTTCTATCTAAAGAGAGGGGAAAATATCCCCTTTCTATGTTAGAAAATAATCAGTTCTAGGTAAAATTAGTCCTTTGTTATAGCATTCATCGAGTATTGATCATCATTTGAATTTTGCTCAGGAACAGAATAGAGTATAATGAATAACACTGGATTTAGAGTTGTTCGAGAGTAAACTTACTCAAAATAAAAATAAAAATACTAATTGATCATTCTAATTTAGTCGGTTTGTCGGTGATGTCTCTCGGCGAAAATAATAATGTTTAAGAGTCAAAAATTAAAAGATTGGTTGAAAAATCATCAATTGCCTGACTTGATTTTATCATTTGTTGCTTTAGTGTGGAGTCGGCGAGTGTTTCGTGGAATTGGATTAGTAGTTGTAACACTTTTCAGTATTGGGCTGTTCAGTCATTTTCCCTCTTTTTCTCAAGATCCTGTTACCGTCAGATTTTTAGTGCAAGCTGGAGAAGCAGCACAATTACAATCTTTTGCTGAAGATTTTAACCAAAAAAACCCGAATATTACCCTAGAAATTGTTAAAGGGCCGAATAATACAAACCTAGTAGAAGATCTTTATACTTCGGCTTTTTTATTAGGAGATTCACCCTATGATATTGTTTATATGGATATCGTTTGGGTGCAAAAATTTGCAGCAGCAGGTTGGTTAGCCGATTTATCCGAGTGGGTTGATGCAGATTTACTCACTCCCTATTTAGAAGGCATAACAGAGGGAGGACGTTATCAAGAAAAATTGTATAGAATGCCTTTGCGGGCTGATGGTGGAATGCTGTATTATCGTACAGATTTCTTAAAACAAGTGGGTGCTGAACCCCCAGAAACGTTTGAAGAATTAGTCAAAATTTCTCAAGAAATTCAAGACCAAGGATTAGCACAATGGGGATTTATTTGGCAGGGAAAACAATATGAAGGATTGTCTGCTTTATTTACCGAAATCTTAGCAGGATTTGGGGGATTTTGGGTTGATCCAGAAACAAATGAAGTCGGACTTGATCGCCCTGAAGCAATCGCCGCCGCCGAATTTTTGCGTCAAACGATTACAAAAGGGATTTCTCCCAAAGATGTAACCACTTATTCTGAAGAAGAAACTCGACTATTATTTCAAAGTGGAAATACAGCTTTTTTACGCAATTGGCCTTATGTTGTTCCGTTAGCAAATCAATCTAAAATAGCGAATCAATTTGAGATCAAACCGATGGTTCATGCTCCAAGTTTCAAGAGTGGATCGTGTTTAGGGGGTTGGGGATTTGGAATTTCTAGTCGTTCTCCTCATCAACAAGAAGCTTGGAAAGTGATTGAATATTTTAATAATATTGATGTGCAGCGTCAGTATTTTCTAAAAACAGGCTTTGTTCCCGGACGACGTTCGCTTTTTTTAGATCCAGAATTAGTCTCAAAATATCCTCATTATCCCCAACTTTTAGATGTTATTAAGAACTCAGTTCTACGTCCACCCATTGCTCAATATGCTCAAACGTCTGATATTTTGCAGCGTTATCTCAGTGCAGCATTAACAGGTTCCCAAACTCCCAAAGCGGCTCTAGAAGCTGCTGCTACAGAAACCCGTACTTTACTCGGAAGACAACAGCGCGTCAGAAGTTGGGAACGGTAGTTTCAACTATCAATGAATCAGTTAAAATTTAACCCTTTAGATGAATGAAACAAAAAGACATTGCACAACAAGAAAAACAGACAGGATGGTTACTGATTTTACCTGCTTTATTGGTTTTAGCATTGGTGTTTATTTATCCCATTGCGAGAGCCTTTTGGTTGAGTTTTTTCAGCGAAAACTTAGGAACTCAGTTGGAACCCATTTTTTCGGGATTTTATAATTATTATCGACTGTTAGGAGATGGTCGCTTTTGGCAAAGTTTGTGGAATACAAGCGTTTTTACAGTCATTTCAATTACCATCGAATTAGTTCTGGGAATGGGAATTGCTTTAGTTCTCAATCAAAGCTTTCGTGGACGGGGATTTGTGAGAACTTCGGCGTTAATTCCTTGGGCGTTACCAACGGCTGTGATGGGGTTAGCTTGGGCGTGGATTTTTAACGGTCAATATGGTGTCGTCAATGACCTTTTACAACGGTTAGGATTAATGGAAACCAGTATTACTTGGTTAGGTGATCCGACGCGAGCTATGTTTGCTTTAATTGTTGCAGAAGTTTGGAAAACAACGCCTTTTATTTCTATTCTTTTATTGGCAGGATTGCAATCAATTTCTGTTGATTTATATGAAGCTCATTCTATTGATGGAGCCACACCCATTCAGAGTTTTCGTCAAATTACTTTACCCTTATTAATGCCGCAAATTATTATCGCTTTACTGTTTAGATTTGCTCAGGCTTTTGGAGTATTTGACCTCATTCAAGTGATGACCGGAGGAGGGCCAGGCGGATCTACAGAAACCGTTTCTATCTATATTTATGCAACCGTTAGACGATACTTAGATTTTGGCTATGGGGCGGCGTTAGTTGTGGTCACTTTTTTGCTTTTAGTAACTGCTGTAGTGATTGCAGCATTTTTACTTTCAAAAAGTCGTGTTAATTTAACCGGAGGACAATAAATTATGGAAAATATTTCCAAAGTTAAAACCGCTCCCAAACAGACTTATAGAAGTTTAAAACCCATTTTTCTATTTATTGGTGTCTGTTTCACGATTATCTTTTGTTTAGCGCCCATTTTATGGCAAATTCTCACTTCATTTAAAACCAATGAAGCTATTGCTGCAATTCCGAGTATTTATTTTCCTAACTTCAATCAACTCACGCTCGAACATTATGTGAGTTTAGGTTTACCTTTTTTTGGGTATGTTCTCAATAGTGCTTTTGTTTCTTTGACTTCAACCCTGTTTTGTTTAGCGATTGGTGCGCCTGCGGCTTATACATTAGCACGACTCAGAATTCCAGGTGAGAATATTATTCTAGGTTTCATTTTAATTGTGACCTTATTTCCCTATGTCTTATTATTTTTAGGACTCCTCGAAGTCGTCAAATTTTTCGGACTGGGAAATAACTATCTCGCTTTGATTATTCCCTACACGGCGATTAACTTACCCTTAACAATTTTAGTTTTGCGGAGTTTCTTCCAACAACTCCCCAAAGATTTAGAAGACTCGGCCAAAGTTGATGGTTATAATACCGTATCGATGTTATTAAAAATTGTCCTGCCGATGACAACTCCCGCTTTAGTAACAACTGGAATTCTCACCTTTATTTTTGCATGGAATGAGTTTATTTTTGCCCTGACTTTTATTACCCGAGAAAACTTGTATACTATACCCGTTGCGGTGGCTCAACTTGGAGGTGCTTCTGTCTATGAAATCCCTTATGGGCCGATTGCTGCGGCAACCATTGCAGGAACATTACCCTTAATTATTTTAGTGTTGTTGTTTCAAAAACGCATTGTTCAAGGGATTACCGCAGGGGCTGTTAAAGGTTGATTGTTTAATTTCTGACTCAAATTATTACATTACTCAAAATAGGAGTTATTTAAACTATGGCTCAACTCGAACTTCAAAATCTCCGTAAACAATTTGCTCCCTCTGTTGTTCCGGTTAAAGATATTAGTTTAGAGGTTAAAGATGGTGAATTTCTTACCTTACTTGGCCCTTCTGGATGTGGAAAATCAACATTACTCAGATTAATTGCTGGACTCGAACAACCGACGCAAGGAAAAGTAACAATTGGGGGAAAAAATGTGACTTCTATTCCACCGGGAAAACGCAATATTTCAATGGTTTTTCAAAGTTATGCACTGTATCCTCATATGAGTGTCTTTGAAAATATTTCAGCCGCTTTGAAATTGCGTAAAACTCCCCGAGAGGAGATAGAAAAACGAGTTAATGATGTCACGCAACGACTAGGTTTAGAACAGTTGTTAAATCGTAAACCCGGTCAACTTTCCGGGGGTCAACGTCAACGAGTTGCATTGGCTCGTTCTTTAGTCAGAAATCCAGATATCTTTTTATTAGATGAACCTCTAAGTAATTTAGATGCGCTATTACGAGAACAGGTTCGGGCGGATTTAAAACAATTATTTGAATCACAAAATAAGCCTGTTGTTTATGTTACTCACGATCAAATTGAGGCGATGACATTATCCGATAAAATTGCCGTTTTATGTGAGGGTTATTTACAACAATTGGCTTCACCTCGGGAGATTTATACGGCTCCAGCTAATAAGTTTGTCGCTGGTTTTGTTGGCAGTCCTCAAATGAATTTACTAACCCTAGACTGTCAGGAAAACACTGCTATTTTAGGAGATTATAAAATCACTTTACCTCAGTTACAAACTCAAAAACCTAAGATTATTTTAGGGATTCGTCCTGAAGATATTAGTTTGAGAACCACTGAAATAGGTCAGATGATAGCAGGCTATATTTTTCTTGTTGAAGATTTTGGGAAAGAAAAATTGCTGAGTGTGCGGATCAATGGTTCGGATCAAACGTTACGGGTTATGATTCCTGCTGATCAGACTTGGGAAGGAGAAAATATCACACTTTCTCTGATTAAAAAACAACTGCACTGGTTTGATGTAGAAACAGGCGATCGCTTAAATTAATTGATTTTAACTAATAGTTATAAACTATTTTTTAAGATTGTCTGTTAAACGGTATTCAAAAACGAATCCTATGTCTACTCAAATTGTTCACTCTCAAGCTGAAATTCAACCATCCGAATCAATTTAGTTAATTCTACTATTTTGATCTGAACTCACTTGTTGCAAAAATTCGGCAACGATTTGATTAAAATTCTCTGGTTGAACCAGAAAAGGCCAGTGATTTCCGGGAACTTGTTGGATTTTGAGGTGAGTCAAATATTTCTGATAGGGCTTGAGTTGCCAGTCCATCCGGTTAACCCCTTTTTCTGGCTGTATAAATAATGTGGGAATTTTTATTTTTGTGGTTAAACCTGCGACTTTCATCACTTCTGAAAAAATCTGATTTCGGGCGGGGATTGTGAATTTACTCCCCCATTTTTGATCGGGTTTTTGTTCGATTCCGTCTTGAAAAATCTGCTGTTGTAGATCACTCCAGCCTTGATATTGACTAAGTTGACGGGCGAGTTCTTCGGCTTCTTCGTAACTGGAAAACGGCCCCATTCCTTTTAAACAGTCTAATTTACGATAGACAATGGGTAAGGTTAATTTAAAAATACTGGGCATTTTAGTAATAAAAATTGGGTCTACTAAAATCATGCTGCGAAAAAATTTAGGATTTTGTTTTGCCCAAATTGGCAGCAATTTACCTGTCCAAGAATGACCCAAAATATGAGCATTTGACCAATTTAGATGCTGCATTAAGGCTTCTAAATCTCTGATAACTTCAGAAAAGCTATAACCTTGATTGGGTTTGCTACTGTTGCCATGACCTCGCATATCAGGCGCAACAATATGATAGTGATCGGCTAAAAAGTTCCCTAAATTGTTCCAGACTAAAGCATGATCAGCTAACCCATGTAAAAGTAGTAAGGGTTGAGTATTCTCGAAAGTTTTAGGGGAGTTCCATTCTAAATAGGAAATTTTGATTTGATCAGATTCTAGTGTTTTGCGGATGGGATTCATAGAAAAATTTCAAATAAAAGTTCAGAAAATTATGACAAAAAATTAATCTTTGTTAGAATGATCATATAAAAAACCAGGGAACTCTGTCAACTCCAATGAATACAAAAGATTCTCACTCGCTCTCTTGGGAACGGGTCAAAGCGGAATTTCAGCGCATTTGGGGATATAAAGACTTTCGACCCCCGCAAGGAGAAATCATTCGCAGTTTACTCTCCCGACAAGATGCACTCGTTGTCATGCCGACGGGAGGGGGAAAGTCGATTTGTTTTCAACTTCCGGCATTGTTACAAACGGGTTTAACGCTAGTCGTTTCGCCATTAATTGCATTGATGGAAAACCAAGTCCAGGAACTCCGAGAAAAAAACCTTCCAGCGGCTTTATTACATAGTCAACTTCCTTCTCAACAGCAACGAAAAACTTTAAGATTACTGGAACAAAATCGCTTAAGATTGCTGTATCTTTCTCCCGAAACTTTACTGAGTTCCTCGGTGTGGAGTTTGGTTTCTCATCCTCGTATTTTAGTGAATGGTTTAATCTTAGATGAAGCACATTGTTTGGTACAGTGGGGAGATACTTTTAGACCTGCTTATCGGCGTTTAGGGATAGTTCGATCTACACTTTTGAAACTAAAACCCACTCAAAAAAAGTTTGCAATTGCTGCGTTTACAGCTACGGCAAATCCAGCGGCGCAACAAACGATTCAAACGGTTTTAAATCTAAACAATCCTCAATTTTTTGTCGTCAATCCCTATCGCCCTAACTTAAATTTAAACGTTAAAACTGTTTGGACACCTAAAGGAAGACAACAACAACTTTTAAAGTTTATTCAAACTCGTGCTAAACAAACAGGCTTAGTCTATGTTCGGACTCGTAAAGATAGCGAAGAATTAGCCAATAGCCTGAAACAACAGGGTTATCAAACCTCAGCTTATCATGCAGGTTTAAGCGGAGAGGAACGTCGAGAAATCGAACAAGCTTGGTTAAAAGGTGTGCTGAAGTTTGTGGTGTGTACTTCGGCTTTTGGGATGGGAATTAATAAACCAAATGTTCGCTGGATTTTGCATTTTCAAGCCCCATTTTTGCTGTCTGAATATCTTCAAGAAGTCGGACGGGCGGGGCGAGATGGGAAGCCTGCAATGGCTTTAACATTAGTGAGTGAACCGACAGGTTGGCTGTATCCCGAAGATAAAAAACGCCGTGAATATTTGCAAGAAAATTGGCGAAAACAATATCAACAAGCCAATCAACTGATCAAAAAATTACCGAAACAGGGAGAGATAAAAGAGATATCAGATCAGTTTCGTAATGGTGCTATCACGCTTTCTTTGTTACATAGTTCGGGACAGTTGACTTGGCAAGATCCATTTCATTATGTGATTAATTCAAGTTCTGTTTCTTTCCCAGATCATAATACTCAAGCGATTCAAAAAATGACTCAATATCTGAATACTAATCAATGTCGTTGGCGGTTTTTATTAGAGGCGTTTGGTTTTAATCAAGCAGCTAATTCAATGCGTTGTGGTCATTGTGATAATTGTCTTAAATAGGCTTAACTTCAACTTTTTGTATGGTGTTTAGAGGATTCTAATTTACGAGCAATGGAGAGAATTAAACGCGGAATTTTAATAATAAATTCAGTTCCTTGATTGGGTTCTGAAGAACACCAGATTTTTCCTTTGTGCTTTTCGATAATAATTTTATAACTAATTGATAATCCTAAACCTGTACCTTTCCCAACAGGTTTTGTGGTAAAGAACGGATCAAAGAGCTTTGATTTTACTTCTTTTGACATTCCTGGCCCATTATCAGCAATATGAATTTCAACCCACTGATTATCGACTAATAAAGTCTGAATTTTAATTTGGTACTGTTGAGATTTAATTCCTTTAGAAATTTGCTTAAAGCTGTATTCTTCCAGAGCATCAATTGCATTACTAATAATATTCATAAAAACTTGATTAAGCTGACTCGGATAACATTCAACTAGAGGAAGTTTATCAAAGTCTTTTACAATTTTAATTTCAGGATGATCACCGCTAGGTTTGAGGCGACTTTGTAATATTAACAGGGTACTTTCTATTCCTTCATGGAGATCAACCGCTTTAATCTCAGCTTCGTCTAAACGTGAAAAATTTCGCAAACTACTCACAATATCTCGAATGCGTTCAGCCCCAACACCCATTGACTTTAAGAGTTGCAGATAATCAGATTTCAAAAATTCAATATCAATTTCATCAGCATAATCAGTAATTTCGGCTTGAGGTTGAGGATAATGATTTTGATAAAGTTCGAGAAGTTGGAGTAAATCTTGAGTATAACTTAAAGCGGGTTGAATATTTCCATAAATAAAACTCACCGGATTATTAATTTCATGGGCAATTCCTGCAACCATTTGTCCTAAACTAGACATTTTTTCGGATTGAATTAAGTGGCTTTGTGCCTGTTGTAGTTCTTGTAATGCCTGTTCAAGTTCTTGATTTTTTTGCTTGAGTCGGGTTTTTGATTGTCGTAATGCTTCTTCTGCCTGTTTGCGCTGACTAATATCTTGAAAAGTTGCGGTATAAAAGGAAAGTGATCCTGACTTGGCTTGGGTAACGGTTGCTTCTAGGGCAAATTGGGAACCATCTCCTCGACATCCAACTAACTCATGTCGTCCAGTTTTTAATAATTCGTGTAAAATTTTATCTTGATCTTCAATTTTATCGTCCTGCAATTTCCAAAGATCATGAATAGACATCCCGATTAACTGCTCTGTTTTATAACTAAAAATAGTCGCGGCTGAAGGATTGGCGGTTGTAATTTCTAAATTTTTTCCGTTAAAGGTTACAATGCCATTCATTGCCGTTTTAACAATCGCTTCGGTGCGAGTTACAGCTTCTTCTAAAGCATCCATCACTGCATTGTAACGTTCTGCAATTAAACCCACTTCGGTAAAGGGTTCTATCGGAGCGCGTAAACTCAAGTCATAGACTTGGGCTTGTTTTTCCATCACTTGAAATAAGTCATAAATCTCGGTTTTTGCTCGATGTTCGGAAATATTTAGACCGATCTTTTCTTCTGAGATAGAAACCCGCAATGGCAAGATCCGATTGACTAAAAAGAGCAGTAAATAAGCCAAGCCAAATCCCCAGCCAAATCCCACAAAAATTCCGAGTAATTGCACACCAATTTGGGCGTATCGCTCCAACCCTGTTCCTAATAATTCTAGTTGACCGAACAATCCTACCGCCAAGGTTCCCCACACTCCCGCTCCCCCATGTACCGCCACCGCTCCGACTGCATCATCAATGCGTAAGTTTTCTAAAAGTATTTCAGTTAAAAGCATCACAGCCGCTCCAGTCGCCCCAATAATCACAGCAATCGGTGTTGTGACAGCATGACAAGAGGCTGTAATTGCCACAAGTCCGGCGAGTGTACCATTAATCAAAGTTTCGACTTCGGGCGCTTTGCGTTTTCTCCAATTGAGGCCACCTGCTAACACCATTCCCCCTGCTCCTGCGAGTACAGTATTGGCCATAATATGGGGAACTTGTTCGTTGAAAGCGAGGGTACTTCCTCCGTTAAAGCCGAGCCACCCAAACCAGAGCAACATGGTTCCTAAAACAGAAAATTGTAGGTTAGAACTATGAATTTTTTGGGGAGGTTTGGTTTTGGGGAAGCGGCCAGAACGAGAGCCAATGAGTAATAAGGCGGCCAAGGACACCCAGGCACCAATGCTGTGAACAACAGTTGAACCTGCAAAATCAACAAAGCCGAGAAAGCCTAAACGACCGGCCAGGACACCATGGTCAACTCCATTCCATGCCCAATGACCAAAAATCGGGTAAATCAAACCAGAGACTAGGGCGACCAGTACCAGGTATGCACTGAATTTCATGCGTTCGGCGACGGCTCCCGAGACAATGGTTGTTGCGGTACTACAAAACATCACTTGAAACAGGAAAAAAGCCGTGAGCTTTGCTTTGTCTAGGTTGAGCCAAAAATCAGTGATGCCAAACCAACCGAGATGAGATGAACCAAACATTAAACCGAAACCAATTCCCCAAAATAAAAGGGCTGAAATAGCAAAGTCTCCTAAGTTTTTTGCCGCAACATTAATACTGTTTTTTGAACGGGTTAGTCCTGATTCTAAGCACATAAATCCAGCTTGCATTAGGAAAACTAAGCAAGAGCAGAGTAAGAGCCAGAGTGTATCAATCATTACTTGTTATCAATGGAAATAAAGGTTTATCAGGAAATGCTTGTAACAATTATTCAACTTAAGAATATAAAAATCCGAAAAATTACGGAGATTTTAAATTTTATATGTTACAAGCTTGGCATTCACTTATATTCTGCGTCAAGTATTAATTTTTTTTGTTGAATTTAAACTAAACGTTTGTATAAGTTAAAATTTTAGGTAATCTAGAAAATTATACATTGATTATATTTTAGTTTTAACCCGGTCAATCAAAAGTTTACTTTTGAACTAAACTTGATCGGAATTGTAATGATAAATTCGGTTCCTTTGCCCAGGGGAGAATCACATTCTAATTCTCCTTTGTGCTTTTCTACAATAATTTGATAACTGACTGCTAGTCCGAGTCCGGTTCCCTTACCAACCGGTTTAGTGGTGAAAAAGGGATCAAAAATTTTATTCTGAATGACTTCACTAATACCGGGGCCGTTATCTAGGATGTGAATTGAAACCCAATGTCGATCTTTAACTCTAGTTTTGATTTCAATCCGAGGATATTCTGGGTTTTCATCAGTGGCTTTTTTTTGATAAAAATACTCGTGTAAAGCATCAATAGCGTTGTTAATAATATTCATCAAGACCTGATTGATTTGACCCGAATAACACTCGACTAAAGGCAAGTTTTCATGGATTGTAATGATCTCAATATCTGGATATCCAGGTTGTCCTTTTAATCGGTGTTGTAGAAGCATTAATGTGCTATCAATTCCGGTTTTAAGATCTACAGGCTTGAGTTCGGATTCATCAAGGCGAGAAAAAATACGCAATGATTGTACAATTTCTCGAATTCGACTACTTCCTCCGTGCATGGATTTGAGTAATTTATCAAGATCTTCTTTGATAAAGTCAAGTTCAATATCTTCTATTTTTTGTATAATTTCAATTGGGGATTGAGTTTCATTTTTTTGATAAAGTTCAATGAGTTCGAGTAAATCTTGGGTGTATCGTCTCAGATGAACTAAGTTTCCATGAATAAAGTTAACGGGATTATTAATTTCGTGAGCAACTCCAGCAACCATTTGACCTAAACTAGACATTTTTTCAGTTTGGATCAATTGACTTTGTGCTTGTTGTAATTTTTGGAGAGATTGTTCTAAAGCAATGGCTTTTTCACGTTCTCTTATTTCTGAGGCTTGTAAATTCTCATTCATTTCAGTTAAACGAGAAAAAGATTCTTTTAAGGCTTTTGCCATCCGGTTAAAAGTTTGCGCTAAAATTGCTAATTCATCTTGACCTCGAACCTGAACTTTTCGATGCCATTTTCCCTGGCTAATTTGAGCTACAGCTTCGGTTAAATCACTGATCGGTTGAATTAGGTGATGAGCAAGTAACGCCATTACAATTACAATTACAACTGTCGAAAATATCGCAATTGTGATCGCAAGTTGCCAAAACTCTCGAACTTGCAGAAATACTTCTGATTGCTTCTTGAGTACAATAGCTCCCCATTTATTGTCTAGGTGAATACTATAAGATAGCCAGCGGACTCCCTGATCATCGGTAAAATAGAAAAGACCTTGATGATGATTTAAAAGATGTTTTACAGGAGGATATAAACTGAGATCTTTGAGTTTTTCTCCCGAGGTTAGTTGAGAATTTGGATGAGCGATTAATTGACCTTGATGATCGACTAAAATTGCAAATCCTGTCTCTCCTATTGTTTTTGCGCCGACCGCTTCAGCAAGTTCATTGAGAAGTATTCCTAGACGGATAACACCAATGATTTTTTCCGAGGAAGAAGCAGAGGATTGTTCAGAAGATATGAGGGAGTTTTGCTCTCGAATCGGTGCAGAAAAAATAGCTGCGGGTTCTCCTGTTCGACGAGAAATAATGATTTCACGAGTGATATAATTTCCTGATATTGCCCCTTGAAACCATTCGCGATCGCTGTAGTTTATGGGTTCAATTTTATCACTTTCACTGAGAGCAATAAAGTTTCCTTCTAGGTTAGCAACTCCTACACTCCACAAGTAATCTTGATAACTATTTTGCAGAATCACTAAACTTGATTTAAGCTGAGTCGAGTTGGTGTTGATTAGACTCAGATTTTTGCTGAGGTTTTGTAAAACTAAAGTATTCATTTTATCCCATTGGGAAACTTGCATTGCCAACGCTTGAGCTTGTGAGGCTAAATCTTTTTCTGCTTCCTTATGAAGAATAATAGCCGCTCGATAGCTAGTCAATCCCATTGCGGTGAGCATTGCAGGAATTACACCTAATAATACAAGTAGCGGAATTTTAAACTTGAGGCTGTTTAATCCAGGTTTATTCATTCATATTCCTTCCTGTTATTAAGCTCAGTTAATTTATGAAAATCTCCTTAATATTTAGAGGCTTGAACTGGAATTGCAATTACAAATTCTGTTCCTTGTCCATCTCTAGAATAGCACTCTAGTTTTCCCTGATGTTTGTCTACAACAATTTGATAACTAATCGATAATCCCAGTCCAGTCCCTTTTCCCACAGGCTTAGTTGTAAAAAAGGGATTGAACAATTGAGAACAAATTTCTTCAGGGATTCCCGTACCGTTATCTGCAATCCGAATTAAAACTTGAGTTTGATCGGGTGTTAGTTCAGTAGAAATGGTAATTTGATTAGGACTAGCTATAATTTCTGCATAGGTTTTACCTTGGTTTGATTCTTCTAAGGCATCGATAGCATTAGCAATAATATTCATAAAAACCTGATTTAGCTGTCCAGGAAAACATTCAATTTCTGGTATTTTTCCATACTTTTTAATCACTTGAATTTCTGGATAATTTTCATTAGCTTTAAGTCGATGGTTTAAAATCAATAAAGTGCTATTTATACCATCGTGAATATTGAATGAAACTTGATTTTTACCATCAATTCTAGCAATGATTCGCATTGAAGTGCTAATCTCTCTAATTAGCATTGATCCCTGTTTAATGGATGCTATCATTTCGGGTAAATCCGCTATTAAAAAGCCAATATCAATTTCTTCAGCATGATTTTGAATAGGTAAAGCAGGATTTGGATAAAATTTTTGGTAAAGTTGTAAATGAGTTAATAGGTCTTGCAGAAATTCCTCAACTTGGTTGGCATTCCCAATCACAAAACTTAAAGGATTATTAATCTCGTGGGTAATTCCTGCCATCATTTGACCCATTGACGACAACTTATCTGCTTCTTGAAGCTGAATATCTTTTTCAAGGACTAAATGCTTGAGTTTATGATTGAGCTGATCGAGTAAAAGATTTTTTTCAAGTAAGGATTGAGTTAAATCTTTGATCTGAAGGTGTACTTTTATCCGTGCTAAAACTTCTTCTTGTTGAAAAGGTTTTGTTAAATAGTCAACAGCACCCGCTTTCAATCCTTTAATTTTACTGGATGTATCCGCGAGAGCTGTCATAAAAATAATAGGAACAGCTTGAGTTGAAGGATGGGCTTTTAATTGGTGACAAGTTTCAAATCCATCCATTCCTGGCATTTGAATATCAAGTAAAATTAGGTCAGGAGGATCGTAAAGAGCTTGTTTTAGTGCTGTTTCACCATTAATCGCGACGGCGACTTCATATCCGGCATTCACTAAACTCTCAGATAGCACTTTCAGATGAACTGGGCTATCATCAACAATCAAAATAACATTGGTATTGGGAGTATTTATGGACATTTTATTCGGTTATACGATTTGTCAATGTTTTTAATCATCGAAGTCGTTTTTTAGTTCATTGAGTAATGATTTAAGTATAATAGGGATAGAAAATTTTGTGATCAGGAAATTATTCACTCCAGCTTGATGTTCTCTAACCCAGTCTATCAACTTGAGATGATCTCCACAGTTAACACCTCTCGGGTACAGAGGATAACGAGTTTCATCAATTAACCTTGCCATTCTCAACATCATTCATCGATCTCTCTTTTATCTTAAATTTAGTTAAAACTTGCAAAAAAATGCGTGATAGAAATCACACTGATGAAAATTTTAAAAATATCTTAGTGATTAGCGAATCGGAATCTGGATTCTAAATTCCGTTCCCTGTCCTAAAATAGAGTCACATTCAATGTTTCCTTTATGTTTTTCAATAATAACTTGATAGCTAATTGACAGTCCTAATCCTGTTCCTTTACCAATGGGTTTTGTTGTGAAGAATGGATCGAATAAACGAGTGCGAACTTCTTCACTCATTCCTTGCCCATTATCAGCAATCAAAATTTGTATCCAGTTTGGTGCTATTTGTTGAGTTTTGATGCGAATACAGCCAGGATTATGCTGAATTTCTTCAGGAGATTGAAAAGATTGAGCATCTTCAATTGCATCAATTGCATTACTGAGAATATTCATAAAGACTTGATTGAGATGTCCAGAATAACAGGTTATACGAGGGATTTTATCATATTCTTTGATGACTTTTATCCCTGGGTAAATGGATTTAGCTTTAAAGCGATTATGTAAAATCATTAACGTGCTTTCCAGTCCTTCATGCAGATCAACTTCTTTGATTTCAGATTCATCCAAACGAGAAAAGATTCGTAGCGATTTGACAATTTCTCGGATACGTTCTGTGCCAACCTGCATAGACTTGAGGAGTTTTTTAATATCTTCTTGGAGAAAATCAAGTTCAATCGCTTCAATTTCTATTTCAATGTCTGGATGGGGATGGGGATAATACTGTTGATAGAGTTGAATTAAACTAAGCAAGTCGCGAATATAATCTGCGGCGTGAACGATATTTCCATGAATAAAGTTAACCGGATTGTTAATTTCATGAGCAATTCCAGCGACCATTTGACCTAAGCTCGACATTTTTTCATTTTGAATCATCTGAGCTTGAGTTCGTTGAAGTTCTTTTAAAGTTTGCTGAAGCTGTTGTTTTTGTTCTCTTAATTGAGCTTCTGATTCTCGGAGAGCGTTTTCAGCTTGTTTGCGTTCGGTAATATCAGTTGCAATTCCAGTCACTCGATCTATTTTTCCTTGATCATTTTTAATAGGAAAACCCCGATCATAAATCCAGCGAATTTCACCATTCGGTTTAACAATTCGATATTCTTCTTCATATCCACCAGATACCTGTTTAGTCAAAGCCAAAATTACTCCTTCGCGATCTTCTGAATGAATTGATTCAAGAAAAGATTGGGGTTGCTCATAAACTTGACGACAAGGACGACCCCAAACTCTTTCATAAGCAGGAGAAACATAGTATATTTCTTTTCCATCAGGATCACTAATCCAAAATACACTATCAATGCTTTCTGCTAGCTGACGAAACATTCTTTCACTTTCTTGCAATGCAATTTCAGCTTTTTGGTGATTTCTCGCTTCAATTGCTAAAGAGATAATATTTCCAATTGAACGCACAAAAATTTCATCTTCTGGAGTCCAATTTTGAATTTGATTACACTGCTCTATACAGATCACACCGACTATTTTTCCACCAATCCGAATTGTGCTATCAAGCAAGGAAAAAATATTATTAGGAATGAAGTAGTTCGAGAGAAATTCACACGTTCTTGGATCATTTCGTGCATCCGATGCTGCAATACTATCTTGTATATTAATTGCGTCAAAATAAGCGGGATAATCATTGTGTCTAATCACTCCTTCTCTCTCATGTTTATTGAGTTTTTTTTGGTACAAATCAAAACATTTAAGATGTGTTTTATCTTCATTATACAACCAAACTCCGACCCGATCTACCTCTAATATTTTTGCTGTAGCTTCGGTAATTGCTTGCGCTGCGGTTAACAAATCTCCTTGATTTACAGCTCGCTGTTGAGCAATTCCTATTAAAACAGTATTATGATTTCGCAGTTGTTCAGCTCGTTTTTGGAGTTCGGTTTGGGCGAATTTGCGATCACGAATTTCTAAGAGTAGTTGTTCTTGAGTATAATTTAACTCACGTAAAGTCAGGCTTTTTTCTTGAAGTTGTTTTTCAAGTTCATCGGTTTGAATAATGGCTCTACCTGCTAAGGGACGCAATAGCAAAACCATTCCGCCTGCACCTAAAAGGCTAAAAATAATTGTGACCATTCCAATGGTCATAAGCTGACGATTTACTGGCGCATACAATTCTTGACGATCTATTTTAATAACAAGTCCCCAATTAAATTCTGATAGGGGTTCAAAGATAATAACTTGAGCATGATTCCAGAACTTACCTTTGACAACAGTGAATCCAGACTCTTGAGAAACTACTGTTTTTTCTAGAGCTTCTATAATGGGTTTTAATAAGGTTTCATTTTCATTATTTGAGGACAATAATAACTTGACTTTTTGATCTTCTAATGTCCCTAAAAAAACTTGTTCAGCCTTGCCTAAACCCGTATAATCTGTTACTATAATTTCTTTTAAACGATCCATTTCAAACAAAACCAAATCCGTACCAATTTGCTCCTGTTTCAAGTCAAAAATTGGTTGGATAACAATTAGATAAAATTTATCATTAAGGCGAATTGGATTACTAATTTGGGTGTCTTGAGAGTTGACAGCAGAAAATTTCCAAAAACTTTTCGGAATAGATAAACCGACTTGAGCCATGAATTGATTGTTTTGATCAAGGCGAGTAATTCCCGCTAAATATTCAGTTTGATTGAGAGCATCAGTTAGAAAAAGTGTGACATTAGTAGCGGCAGATTTACGATCATTTGGATTCTGATTATAAATTTCTAATAGTTGTTTTGCTTGGGTACTACTAGCAATTTGTGCTGTGATATCTTTTACACCTGAAAGAAATTCTTCAACGGCTAACTTGCGAGTTTTTAAAGCTGATTGCAAGTTGCGTTCTTCGCTTTTTCTAAGTTGTTGATAGAGGGGGAATATACTTAATACTGCCACCAATACACTAATCGTAAAGATTCCTATCGCAGAATAAAAAATTAATAATCGTTGTAATTGTTTAGAATTCATAGGTGATTCATTTTAGAGATTAAGTAGGTTTTATGAGATCAGATAGCAGTTTTGACTAAGCAGTTCACCCTTATCCTAAAATCAAATAAAATACAAGAGAATCCGTACTTTTAGATTCTTGATCGCTATCTAATCTAGCATTGAAATCAATAGCGTAGTTGACAATCAGTGAATGTAAACATAATTATCGTTTTCAGATAATCGAATAGATGTACCATATCAATACACTCTTTTCATCCGAGTAGCTATATCTAAGTTACTCTATAATATCGGGGAAATGATAGCAGTAGAATTAAATTGTACAAACCCAAGTATCATTTGATTGCGATAGTGATGCTCAAGTTCCATCACTGATATTTCCCGAGGCTATTATCGGATACTATTTGCTGCTTCTTAACTGGGTTCTCAATTCTTGGGTTTGTGACATTGGAATGGGCGTTTGTTGATCACTTGTGCTACAAGCAGGGGTGATAGTAGCTTTTTTTGAGCAATGCTGTAGTATCAATTTCGCAAGGATCGAACTAAAATTTACTAAAGCTTTACATAGATATTACATAACCCTCTTTTTTTCCGGCTGACCACCCGGATAGAATGAACCTATGAAAGATGAGAGAAGACTCATCTGATGAAGTAACCGGAGAAAAAAGCGAATATATTGTCAAGAAGAATAGTTAGCTCGATGATTTCGGTTTGATTATCAGATGTAAATCTCTAATAAAATTAACAAAAGTTTACATTTTAGACTTTTGAATTTGTAAAAAAAGATCAGGTTGACATTCTAGTTCATCTCTGAATACGGAAACTGTCCCTCACACTCTGACTCTCACTGAAATCACCACCTTCTATTGCGATTCACAGTCTGAATTTCCAAACCTGTAGCCAAAAAAAATTATACATTTGTAGAGAAATCAGGAATCATGCGCTTAACAATTGAGAAAGTTTCAAATTCCGTTATTATCTCATCCCAAGTCAAAGACAATAGCAATAATCTTCCCCCTGTATGGATCAAGCAAGTTGGATTAGAGTGGTTTTATTTTGCAGTTTGTAAAATTCTTTTTACTTTAGAATGACAAGATATTGTTAAATAGGTTGGGCTGAATTTTGATCAAACCCAACCTCTGATTTTAGAGTTGCTGAGATTGAGATTCTAACCAGTTATACCAAGTTTCTAAACCCTCTCCTGTAGAAGCAGAAACTTGAAAAATCTGCATTTGAGGATTAACTTGATGAGCGTAGTCTAGACAGCGCTGAACATCAAACTGAACGTAGGGGAGTAAGTCAATTTTTGTAAGAATCATCACTTGACTCGCTCGGAACATATGAGGGTATTTTATCGGTTTATCTTCTCCTTCAGTAACTGAAAGAATAGCAACTTTTGCTTGTTCACCTAAATCAAATAAGGCGGGACAGACTAAATTTCCAACGTTTTCAATCATCACAATCGAGTTGAGAGGCGGATTCAGTTCGCTACAGCCTCTTTCAATCATTGCAGCTTCCAGGTGACATCCGGTTCCAGTGTTAATTTGAACAACATTGCAGCCAGTAGATCGAATTTTTTCAGCATCATTGACGGTTTCTTGATCACCTTCAATTACGCTAAAGGTTAACTTAGATTTTAAATCATTAATCGTGCGGGTTAATAATGTCGTTTTTCCCGAACCTGGCGAACTGACTAGATTTAAGGCTAAAATATTTCGCCCTTTAAACCAACCCCGATTTTGAGCAGCAATTAAATTATTTTTTCCTAAAATTGCCTGTTCTAATTCTATCGTATTGCCGTGTATTTTAGCATGAATTTCAGAGTCTTTGGTTTCAACCTCAGAAACTGTAGAAGTGTTTTGATGAGAATGAGTCACAACTGTTCCATCTGCTAAGGTATGGGTATGAGTCTGTTGTTCAGAGGAAGAATTCGGATGTTCGTGATGATGAGAATGAGGGTGAGAATGTTCAACAACCGTTCTATCTGCTAAGGTATGAGTATGATCATGGGGTTGATGAACATGGGTTTTTATCTGGGTTTTTTCTCCGGTTTGAGAATTGGTGATCGTGGTTTCACTCTCATCAGAACAGCCACAAGTTACACACATAATTGTTCAACCTCCATTTCTTTAATTTTAAGTTCTTCGCCTTGAATAATATCGAGTTCAAGACTATTACAAGTGTGACAAACTCCAAAAGGTTGATCGAGAGGAACTTCAGTTCCACATTGACGACATTTTCCCAAACCCGCCACTTCAATAATTTCTAAAGTTGCCTCTTCTAAAGCAGTTCCTTGAGTACAAACATCAAAACAAAATTGAATCGCATCCGGCATAATTGCCGAAAGTTTACCAATTTCTAACGTAACTCGTTTAACGGGTGCGCCTCTAGCGTGTTCGTTGACAATTGCGACAATATTTTGAGTAATTCCGAGTTCGTGCATAATTTTAAATCCTCTTAATGTTTGTAAAAAAATTAACAAATTCGGGGTAATTGATCCCCAACTAACATATCAACAATACGTTCAGTTCCAAACGCCGTTTGCAGCAAAACAACCCCAGGCGGAGAAGCAATTACCTCCCCAACAATACAACTATTTTCACCCGCAGGATGAGATTTCATCGCCTCTAAAACCGTTTCTGCATCCTCTTTCGGAACAACCACAACCAACTTACCTTCATTGGCTAAATATAGCGGATCAAGCCCTAAAATTTCACACACCCCCTGCACTTCTTCTCGCAGGGGTAATTCTGGTTCAAACAGGCGAATTCCCACTTCTGAACTCATCGCAAATTCATTAACGACTGTTGCGACTCCGCCTCGGGTTGCATCTCGTAAAGCCCGAACTTCTGGACAAATTTCTATGATTTTATCGATTAAATCATTCAACGGTTGACAGTCACTTTCGATAGTTGTTTCTAAGGCTAATTCACCTCTGGCAATCAAAATTGCAGTTCCATGATCGCCGAGATAACCATTCACTAAAATAACATCTCCGGGTTGTAAATTTTGAGCGGAAATATTAATTCCCGAACGAATAACACCGACACCTGCTGTATTAATAAACACTTTGTCTGCACAGCCCCGATGAACAACTTTCGTGTCTCCCGTCACAATTTTTACGCCCGCGTGATCGGCAGCTATTTTCATACTTTGAACAATTTGCCGCAACGTCTCTATCGGTAGCCCTTCTTCGAGGATAAAACCACAGGAAAGATAAAGTGGTTTTGCACCACTAACCGCCAAATCATTAACGGTTCCATTAACAGCAAGTTCCCCAATATTACTCCCTGGAAAAAAGATCGGATCAACAACATAAGAGTCTGTTGTAAAGGCTAACCGATCTCCGAGTGTTGCTAATTCAGCTATGTTAAAACTGGCTTGATCTTCG
Source organism: Lyngbya sp. PCC 8106 (assembly GCF_000169095.1). Lineage (GTDB taxonomy): Bacteria > Cyanobacteriota > Cyanobacteriia > Cyanobacteriales > Microcoleaceae > Capilliphycus. The sequence continues at coordinate 194,189 of NZ_AAVU01000002.1, read as the reverse complement.
AGTTGAGAAAGAATCGGATTATCAAAAGTTTTAACAAAAATATCATCAATTAAATCCCGCATCGCTTTCCCGCCACTTCCATGGGCGAGTGTTACGGTTGTATCTCGAACTTTGGCGGGGCGACGACGAACTTTTTCGAGTTTTTGAAAGAGGGGATGTTGTTCTGCTTTTTGATCTAAAGAATGAGTCATGTATTTTAACCTTGATTTGTTGTTAATAACTGTGTTTCAAATTCTTCTAAAGTTTGACTTATTCCTATCTTATTTGCTCGTTTTATGGCTTGGGGAATTATTTCACAAATGGGTAAGTCTGGAAAGACTAAACTGGTTTGAGATTCAATATATTGACTCCCTTGAAATAGATGAATAGTTAAAACATCCTGGGCATAAATCCAAACTTCGGAAACTTTTAAAGCTTCATAGGCACTAATTTCTGTAAATGAGGTAACATCGGTTTCAATAGCTAAGTCTGGAGGCGGATCGATATCCAAGTCTAACCTATCTTTACCAATAACAGCTTGATAGTTTTTGATATAAAAACAGTCATCAGGTTCAACTCCAACCGCCATTGTTTTGCGCTTTAATGTTGTCGAACGGAGTGACTCCCAAGGCTGTTTTTGAACTCTCAAAATGACTTTCACCAAGTCAGAAATCACGACAGTTGAACGTTCATGTTCGGGCAGGGGTGACATGATTTCTAAGGTTCCCTGATAGTAAGCTATGCGAATATCTCGCCGTTCTCCAAACTCATCGATCAGCCCTTCAAACTCCTGCCAGTTTATATCATAAACTTTTATTTTACTACCGGGATTGAGTTCTATTTTACTAAGCGGTTTAGCAACCAATGGCTGAGTCATGGTTCATTCATCATTTAATAAAAATTAGTCAGGAAGTAATAGTTTAAATCGTTCGATTATTTTAACAATTCAATCCTATTACTCCCCAAAAATAAAGCTTATTTCTCAGCGTGACGTCCGGGATGTTTGTCGGAGTGTAATTCACCACCCACAGCCCAATTATCGCGGTTAAATTCATCAATATGAATTGTCACCCATTCCCGTTTAGTTCCCAAAGTTTCAACTAAAGTATCGGTTATTGCTTTCGCCAATTCCCGTTTCTTCTCAATAGAATGACCTTCTCCAATTTGAATTGTGACAAATGGCATACAGTTTTCCTCCTCATTTTTTGCTATAAAAAAGATAGAAAGCTTTAGACTTTTGCTTTAGAACGTTGGGGTTTGTTAGCTTTTATAACGGTTGAAAGGCGACCATATTTGTAATAAGCTGCACAAGCCCCTTCTGAAGAAACCATGCAAGTTCCGATGGGTGTTTCTGGCGTGCAAGCGGTTCCGAATACTTTACATTGCCAGGGTTTTAATACTCCTTTGAGAATTTCTCCACATTGACAAGCTGCCGCATCAGGAACTTTCACATCAGAAACATCAAATTTTATTTCTGCATCAAATTGGGCATAATTTGAATTAATTTTAAGTCCAGATTGGGCAATATCTCCGAGTCCTCGCCATTCAAATTCTTCTCGCACTTCAAACACTTTAGAAATCGCCTCTAACGCCATCGGATTTCCGTCCGGTTGAACAAGGCGTTTATATTGATTTTCGACCTCACAACGTCGGTCTACTAACTGTTGCAGTAACATCCATACTGACTGCACAATATCTAAAGGTTCAAAGCCGGAAACAACGACAGGTTTGTAATATTTTTCAGCGATAATTTGATAGGGATTTGAACCAATAACCATGCTAACATGACCAGGGCCAATAAATCCATCTAGTTCTAAATCTGGGTTATCTAGTAATGCTTCTAATGCCGGAACTACAATCACATGATTGCAAAAAATGCTGAAGTTTGTGATATTTTCTGCTTCAGCTTGTAGAATAGTAAAGGCGGTACTTGGGGCTGTAGTTTCAAAGCCCAAACCAAAGAAAATTACTTCTTTATCTGGGTTTTGTTTGGCAATGGGTAAGGCATCCAAGGGTGAATAAACCATGCGAATATCTGCACCTTGGGCTTTGGCTTGTAGCAAACTTTTTTGTGAACCTGGCACCCGCATCGCATCGCCAAAGGTGGTAAAAATAACATTAGGAATGTCGGCTAAAGCAATAGCAGCATCGAGTCTTCCTCGTGGCATGACACAAACGGGACAACCGGGGCCATGAATCAGTTCAATACTATCAGGAAGAAGTTCTTCAATGCCATATTTAAAGATAGAATGGGTGTGACCTCCGCAAACTTCCATGATTTTTAACGGGTGTTCGGGTGTCCGTTCTAGGATTAACGTTAAGCGGTTAATTTCTCCCATTAAGGCTTGCAATTTTTGCGGATCTCTAAATTCATCAACATATTTCATTGGTTGTGTTCTCCTGGCTTAAATTCAGGTTTAAATTCTCTTTGAATGATCGTTAAATTATTCTTCGTCTTCTTCCGGTACTCGCGTTAACACTTCAAAAACAGTCGTCGCACTTGATTCTCGCTTGGTATCTATTTCTTGAACTCGTTCAGTGATTTGTTTGGCTTGTTCAATTTCACCTAAACGTGCGAGAATATAACCCGTTGCTGCATAAGCATTCAAGTATAATCTGATTTTGGGCTGTTCTTTGTCTTGAATTAATCGAGGTTTTTGGTCTTCCCAACGTTCGGGTAATTGTTCCTCTATTTTAATTTTATCTAGAACAATTTGGGCAATTTTTAACGCCATTTTTTGCTGATTTTTGTAGAAAAAATAACGATAAACCCCAATTAAAACCTCATAATTGTCCCCGGCTTTTTCTAAGGCTTGATGAATATACTGTTCTGATTTTGCCGTATCTTCCCACTGTTCGACCGCTTGCATTAACAAATCTTTAACCTCGGTGGGAATATCAGACCAAGACAGTTTTTCGGGGGCGGTTTGCATCCGGCTTTCTCCTAAATGGGAAATGGCTGGTTAATTATTTACTGAATGGCGGCTAATTGCTGTAAAATTTCTAACGTTTCTGCTGCTTCTGCTTCATCAATTCGGTTCATGGCAAAACCTACATGAACTAATACCCAATCTCCGACACAAGACTTAATCGGATGAGTTTCATCAACGATACAAGCAATATTAACCTGTCGTTTTACACCCGCAATATTAACCATTGCTAACTTGTTGGTGATATCGGTAATTTCAGTAATCTGACCGGGAATTCCTAAACACATTTTTTTGGTAATCTCTACAATAGGGTTAAAAAACGTTTATTCTTTTTCTAGTTTAGCAGCCGCAATCACCGCTTGTCCGAGAGAGAGTCCGCCATCATTCGCCGGAACTTGGCTATGAGTTAAAACTTCTAGATTTTTTCTCAGAAGATGATCACGAACTTGAGTGAGTAAAATTTGATTTTGAAATACACCTCCTGTTAGAATAACTTGATGAAATTTTGTTTCAAAACTTAACCGTTCAACCATTGTTGATATTGCTTCAGCCAGCCCAAAATGAAACTTCGCCGCCATTATATCCGTAGGGAGATTTTGTCGCAAATCTGCTAACAAAGCTAACCACATCGGACGAGGTTCGATAGATAATAACGAGCATTCTAATTGTCTCACAATAAATGGATAAGGCTCAATTTCTTCAGAGTGATTTAACAGATAGTTTTCAGCGATGGCTTCTAGGGTAATCGCAGCTTGTCCTTCATAACTGCAACTTTCGCGACAAATTCCGATTGCACCCGCCACCGCATCAAACAACCGCCCACAAGAAGAAGCCAGAGGAGAATTAATCTGTTTCTCAATTAATTGATCGAGTAGTTTTAAGGGTTGTTGGGCTAAAAACTCACCTAATCTTAAACCCATAATTTGTGAGGATAAATCTTTTCCAAATGCCGCTTTTAAATGGGCATAAGTATTCCGCCAGGGTTGATAAATTGCCTGTTCTCCTCCAATCATTTCTACGGGTTTAAAAGTTCCTAAGCGTTGAAAGCCGCGATAATTTGCTAACAAAAATTCCCCACCCCAAATCGTTCCATCTTCCCCATATCCCAAGCCATCTAAGGCAATTCCCAAAACGGGTTCTGTATCTATAGACAACCCATTTTCAGCCATACAAGCAGCAATATGGGCGTGATGATGTTGAATAGAATAAACGGGGATATTATTACTTTCTGCTAGTTCTTTACCCAGCTTTGTTGATAAATATTCGGGATGTAAATCTAGGGCGATCGCATTCGGTTGATGTTCGAGTAAACCCAAATAAAGATTCAGTGTTTTTTGATAAGCTTCAGCAGCTAAAGCATTTTCTAAATCCCCGATATGTTGCGATAAAATCGCCTGACCTTCTCGCAACAAACAGAAAGTATTTTTGAGTTCACTCCCCATTGCTAAAATAGCAGGTTGATCTTGAAATCCTGGTGGTAAATTAATCGGGGTTGGGGCGTATCCTCTCGCCCGACGCAGAATTTGTAAACGGTGATTATTGATTCTTACAACCGAATCATCAACCCGGTTGACAATCTCTCGATTATGGAATATAAAATAATCAGCAACATTAGAAAGTTTGCTTCTCACTTCTGCGTTATCAATACATTGCGGATCATCGGAAAAATTAGCACTGGTCAGAACAATTGGAACTTCTAATCTTCTCAACGCTAAATGATGTAAAGGCGTGTAGGGTAACATAAACCCTAAATAGTTTTGAGCCGGTGCAATAGAAGGGGCAATTTGATTTTTACTTAAAGAAATATCGCTTTGTTTGAAACTTGTTTTCCGACGCAATAAGACAATGGGTGCGGCTGAACTTTCCAACAATTCTCGTTCTTCCGGTGTCACAAAACAATATTTTTCAATAATATTAATATCTGCCATCAACGCCAAAGGTTTATCGGGGCGATGCTTGCGTTGACGTAATTTCTGCACGATTTCTTCGTTAGTTGCATCACAAGCCAGATGAAATCCACCTAACCCTTTAATCGCGATAATTTGTCCTCGTTGAAGTAGCGTACAAACCGCATCAACTTCATCTAACATCGAGAACATATGGGCGGTGACAGCATTACCATCTGCCCGTTCTAATATTACTTTGGGGCCACAAATATGACAAGCTACAGGTTGGGCGTGAAAGCGTCTATTGAGAGGATCTTCGTAGTTTTGTTGACATTCTATACACAATTCAAACCCTGCCATACTGGTATTTTCTCGGTCATAGGGCAACTTTTTGATAATACTTAAACGAGGGCCACAGTGAGTACAATTGGTAAAGGGATAGCGATAAAAGCGACTTAACGGATCAAAAATATCTTGTTTACACGCTGGACAAGTTGCCGCATCCGGCGCTATTTTTGTTCTAATTTTGTTGCTTTTACTGGAAACAATGGTAAAATTAGAAAAAGACTGTTCACCTGTGTAGGGATAGCGATGAATGGACTCAATTTTTGCTAAAGGAGGCGGTTCAGTTTCCAAACGATGAACAAATGTATTGATAGCATTGTGATCACCCACCACTCGAATTAAAACGCCTTCACCGTCATTACAAACTTCTCCACACAAGCCACAGTCTAGGGCGAGGTGGTAAACGGTTGGACGAAACCCCACCCCTTGAACGATACCGCAGACGCGAATTTCTTCAGCTATGTGATCCGTGATCGTCGCCATTATTCACTCATTTAGATCCTATACCTTTATTGTGAAACTTAATTATGCGATCGTGGGAATTTCTTTGGTCTTTCTTCAGGCTTTTTCGATTATCCTCGTGTTATCCTGGGTTGCAAATTTTCCCCAACAATCAATCTCGTGAAAACAGATACTCTATTTTATCGCTTATTTGAAGCCTTTCCGGGGATTTTCTTTGAACTAATTAACCGTTCACCCGAAGAAGCAGAATCCTATCAATTTTCATCAGTAGAAGTTAAACAACTGTCTTTTAGAATTGATGGTGTTTTTGTCTCCAATATTAATGCAATTCATCCGCCAATTTATTTTGCTGAAGTTCAGTTTCAGTCTGATTCTCGCTTTTATTCCCGTTTTTTTGCCGAAATTTTCCTTTATCTTAATAAAACAGAACTCATTAACGACTGGCGAGGCGTTGTTCTTTATCCTAGCCGCAATATTGATCCCGGTGAAACTCCTCGATATCAGGAATTACTTCATTCTGGGCGAGTGAGTCGAATTTATCTAGATGAGTTGGGAGAAATTGCGGAAAACTCTGTCGGGATTGCCACCATTCAACTAATTGTAGCACAGCAAGAACAAGCCATTCCCCTAGCCCAGAATTTAATCGAACGGGTGAGGGCAGAAACTTTTCAGCAACAATCTCAAGCAGATCTTCTACAATTGATAGAAGCCATCTTAGTCTACAAGTTACCTCAACTCAGTCGGGAGGAAATCGAAGCCATGTTTAGTTTAGATGATTTGAAACAAACCCGTGTTTATCAAGAAGCGTTAGAAGAAGGGCGACAAGAAGGGCGACAAGAAGGGCGACAAGAAGGGCGACAAGAAGGGCGACAAGAAGGGCGACAAGAAGCAAAATTAGAATTAATTCCTTTTCTAATTAGTGTGGGAATTAGTTTAGAAGAAATAGCCGTCAGATTAGGACTAGAATTAGAACAAGTCCAACAAGCCGCCCAATCCTCAACCGAAAATCAAAATGAGGGATAATTTATGTTATTTATGATTAGTTTAATGATCGATTTAACTCATTGACCACAATAACACCCGATTATTCCCAGAATCTGCAATCATCGCCGTATTTCCATAAACTTGAATTCCATAGGGCCAACACAAACTATTGCGAGTTGCATTCCCATAAGAACGGTTTTCACTTTTACTCTTAAAGTTAGATTGACCTGTTAACATTTCCGCAGATTTTCCCGTTGAAACTTCACCTTTCCATCCAATTAACCTTGAGTTTGCAGTATCAGCAGCAATCAACCATTCTGATGTTGCAGCGACCCCATAGGGCATACTTAAACAGGAGTCAGACGGGAAATAAACCCCTTGATTCAATTCAACCGTATCAAAACCCTTTTGACCCAAAACTAACGCACAAGGTTGATTCATTTCTGTGGGAATATTATCCCAAATCATTATCCGATTATTCCCCGCATCGCTAACAACAAAACGATGATTCCAAACCGTTAACGCATGAGGCCAACGCAGACTAGAAGCCGTTGGACTTCCGCCACCATTTTCATCCCGAGAAACCAAATCAGACTGTCCTAAAACAAAGTCCGCAGGTTGACCATTTTCTATCGGAAATTCTCGCCAAACTAACACCCGTCTATTTCCCGTATCCGCCACAAAAAACTGCCCATTATAATACAAAACACCATAGGGCCAGTGCATTCGATTCGCAGCCGTTTCAAACTCACCTCGGTTCGGTTCATTGGCGTTAAAATTTGCTTGTCCGAGAACAATATCTGCCGGAATATTGCTATCTTGAGGAACTTTTTTCCAAATTAAAACCCGATGATTCCACGCATCCGCCACCGCCAAACTTTCGCCACAAACACATATTCCTGTGGGAACACTCACCGTTGCAGCCGTTGGGGAACCGTTGGCGTTTTGTCCTTCTTGGTTAAAGTTCGGTTGTCCAATCACCCAGTCCGCCGCCTGTCCGTCAACTTCTGGACGTTGGCGCCATCCCAACAAACGATGATGTCCGGTATCCGCAACCCACAATGGCCCATTTTCCACCCAACACAAGCCACGCGGCCCAAACATGGTTGTAGCAGTGGGTTCGAGGGGAACTGCCAAAATATCAGAGGGTTGCTGTCCGAGAATAATTTCAGCGCCTTTTGGGGCAAAAATATCTTGAATAGAAGAAGATTGAGAATTAATTGGGGTATTCATTCAACTATTAATTAAATTCGGACTAACACTCGTTCCCCAACTCGTTTAATGGGATAGGGTTGTAAGGGCATTTCGGGGGCGGTGAGACATTCTCCTGTTGTTAAATTGTATTGGAAATGATGAAACGGACAGGTGAGAATTCCGTCTTGAATTTTGCCTTTATCTAATGGCATTGCCAGATGAGTACAACTATTACGATAGGCTTGAATTTTATCCGCAAATTGGGTTATAATTAACTTTAACCCATCCAGTTCTACCGCTAAAATTCCCCCATCTGGAATTTCTTCTATTGTTGTTATCGCCACCCAACCGACTTCCTGATTTGCCGCAAAAGGGCTAGTAATTGAATCAGAATTGTTAGCCGAAACGGGAGTATTAACCGAGATAACGTGGTTGATTTCAGGACAATGATTTTTAATTGCTTGTTCAACGCCTTGTTTTAGAGTTAACGTAGAAGCCGGACAATTGCTACAAGTTCCAACTAATTTAACTTCTACTGTATCGGGGAGTTTAATCGCAACTAATTCCACATCACCGCTATGACTTTTTAACCCCGGACGCACTTCTTCTAACGCTTGTTGAATGCGGTTTTCTAAGGGAGGTTGGGGCGGTTTGATGAGTTCGTGATAGCGTAGCAGTCCATAAACAACTTCATCTTCAACCGCATGACGTAACGCCGAGAGAGACTCTTGTTTAACACTGCGAATTAAACGAGTTAGGGCTTCTTTGTGTAATGCTTCAATTGATTGTTTTAAGCCTTCGACAACCAATAACTTTTCCGGGTCATGCCATTCTAAAACAGTATTTTCAAAAAACTTTATTTCTTTAACCAAATCTTCTAACGTTACCCCATCTTCGGGAGAAATCTGGGTTGAAGTCATAATATTTTATTTTTTATTGTTATTTTTATTTTAAATTAACTGTAGGGGCGCAAGGCTTGCGCCCATTTTTGCTTGCGCCCATTTTTACTTATCCCCAAAATTGGGGGTTATTTCATTTTGATATCTTTCAACAGAAACGGCATGGCAATTCCTGTTAACAAACTCGATAAAACAATCGGCAACCACAAAGTCACACCCACTTTATCCAAGCCCACAAACAAGAGTAAACCCAAACCCAAGCCGATAGAACTTTGACGAATAAAATAGCCCGGATTTCGCAACAATTTACCTTTTAACAGTAACTTGGTACTGAACCAACCGACCTCTAACATAAAAATTTCTCCTCAATTCTAAACAAACTTCAAGACAATCAATCCAATTGCAATTGCAGGTAAAACACCCACTGGCCCAAACAAACCCCCAATGGAGGCTGCTAGACCAAAACCTAAATCTTTTCTAGCTAATAAAACGCCCCCAATTGCACCGCCCAAAATAGACACTGAACCTGCAACAGCCAACCAAACAATCCCTGTTAATAGTGTGATTTCACCCGTAATAAAATTCGCCCAAAACGTCTGTATTACTGGAGTATTCAACACTTCTAACAGTTCTTGATTTAACTCATTCATGCCTTTCTCCTTGTTTAATTTACAGAAGACAACGCTTGTAATTCGACATCCAAATCTTGCAACGCCTGACCGACCATTTCCGCCCGTTCTGACTCCCCATATTGAGTAAAAATTAATTGGGCTTCTTCGTAGAGAGTCTTTGCAGTTTTGAGATGATTGGGATTTCCAGCTTCTGGATTTTCGACATCATCTGGAAGATTAAATAAAATATTAGCTTTGTTGGCAATTGTATTAGCATACTCAACTGGCGTATCTTTAGCTGTCCGCACTTTTAACGCTTCGTTATAAGCCTCTAAAGCCCGCAAATTATTCTCAACCGGATGAACACTCGGCAGATATTGCAACGCATTTCCCAGATTATTTTGTAACATCGCATATTCAGACGGATGATCGGTTAAAATAATCCAATTCAACGCTTCTTCAAACGACTGAACCGCCAACGCCTGACGCATATCTTCGCCATCTCCTGACATCGACATTGACAAATAAGCGATCGCAATATTATTGTGTAGGATAGCGTATTCTTGGGGATATTCCTTCGGCGTAAATACTTCTAACGCCTGTTGATACGCTTGTACCGCATCTTTAGTTTGGGCGAGATTAAACGGAACCAACGCCTGAAAAACTAGCCCCAAATTCATCTGCAATTCGGCAACTTCTTCCGGGGAAGCTTGTTGTTGTAAAATCGGTAATGCCGTTTCAAAAACTTTTTTGGCTGCAACTAACCCGTCTGAACTTTCACCAGGATAAGTTCGCAGAGCAATACCTAAACCAACAGTCGCCCGTGCTTTTAAAAGAGGATATTCGGTACCGCACAACTCAATCGCTTGACGGTATAATAACACCGCCGCTTCAATCTGTTCAATGCCTTTTGGCTTTTGCAGCAACCCCCGTGAAATTTCACTCAACATTTGCACTTTTTCAGCAACGGTAGCGGCTTCAGACTCAACCGCAGCAGTAGCGGCTTTAACAGCAGAATCAGTAAAACTTTGTGTCACAACTATTCTAGGGGTGAAGGGTTTAACAAATGGTTTTTGAGGTTGACGCGATTAGCAAATACTCAACACAATCGTTAACGTCAATCTCAGCAATTAACAACAATTTAAGCAAAAATAGTCACTCTTGTTGCCTTAAACTAATCCTTATTTGCCGGAAATAACTGTATTATCTGATACCGTTGCTTAGTTGAATTGCATCTCTGTCAAGATAAGCTCAATTTAAGGCTTTTTTAAGGTTCTTGAATCTCGCTATGTTCGTGCTTTTGAGCAATTTTTCGTCAAAAAACCCCTCAAAAAAATTTCTGCAAATCTAACGATAAACTCAAACTTTGTCAATTTTGTTTCATCAATAACAATCAACGACTCAAAACTTTTGTTAATCTAATCCTCATAAATCTAAAAAAATTCGCCATGATGATCAAAATCTAAAGTTTTGCACTACATAATTGTTAAAAGTCATCATCTAATATCCAAACTGTTTGTCCGAATTGCAAAAGGAGAATTATTGTGGCTAACGTCCTCTGGCTACAAGGTGGCGCCTGTTCAGGAAACACCATGTCATTTCTCAACGCCGAAGAACCAAGCGTCTGTGACCTAATAACCGACTTTAACATCAACCTCCTCTGGCATCCCTCCCTGGGACTCGAACTCGGAGAAAGCCTGAAAAAACTACTGCGAGACTGCATCAACGGAATTATCCCGGTTGATATCCTCGTCTTTGAAGGTAGCGTCGTCAACGCCCCCAAAGGCACAGGAGAATGGAACCGTTTCGCAGACCGTCCAATGAAAGACTGGTTATCCGACCTCTCCCAAGTCGCTAAATTCGTCGTCGCTATCGGAGACTGTGCCACCTATGGCGGTATTCCCGCGATGTCACCCAACCCTAGCGAGTCCGAAGGGTTACAATTTCTCAAACGGCAAAAAGGCGGCTTTCTCGGCCCCGACTACCTCAGTCAAGCTGGATTTCCCGTTATCAATATTCCCGGTTGTCCCGCCCATCCCGACTGGATAACTCAAATTTTAGTCGCCGTTTCCACCGGAAGGCTAGATGATATCACCCTAGACGAATTTCATCGCCCCGAAACCTTCTTCAAGAGTTTCACCCAAACCGGATGTACTCGCAACATTCACTTTGCCTACAAAGCCTCAACCTCCGACTTCGGACAACGGGGCGGTTGTCTCTTTTACGACTTAGGGTGTCGCGGACCGATGACTCATTCTTCCTGTAACCGGATTTTGTGGAACCGCGTTTCTTCTAAAACCCGCGCTGGAATGCCTTGTCTGGGCTGTACCGAACCTGAATTTCCGTTCCATGACCTGCAACCCGGCACCGTCTTTAAAACCCAAACCGTGATGGGAGTTCCCAAAGAATTACCCACAGGTGTCAACCGCAAAGACTACGCCCTATTAACCGTTGTCGCCAAAGATTCAACCCCGAAATGGGCAGAAGAAGACATTTTCACTGTTTAACAAACGGCTTTGAAATAGATACCAATAAAGAGGAAACACAGGTAACAGGGAAGATTCATCATTCATCTTTGTCCTCTGTTACCTGTCCTCTATCCCCTAAATTAATAGAGAAAACAACATGGTTGCACAACGAACATCTGTCGAAACTTTAGATATATCTCCCGTTGGCCGAGTCGAAGGAGACTTAGATGTCCGAGTCGATATCCAAGACGGCCAGGTCGTTAATGCTTGGACACAAGCCCAACTATTTCGCGGGTTTGAAGTCATCCTCCGAGGCAAAGACCCCCAAGCCGGATTAATTGTTACGCCCAGAATTTGTGGAATTTGTGGAGCCTCTCACCTGACTTGTGCATCTTGGGCGTTGGATACCGCTTGGGAAACCGAAGTTCCTCGCAATGCGATTTTAGCAAGAAATTTAGGTCAGTTAGTCGAAACCATTCAAAGCCATCCTCGTTATTTTTACGGCTTGTTTGCTATCGACCTAACCAATAAAAAATATCAAAATAGCCCTTTTTACGAAGAAGCTTGTCGTCGGTTTTCAGCTTATACCGGAAAATCCTATGAAATTGGCGTCACCATTTCCGCAAAACCCGTTGAAATTTATGCGTTGTTTGGCGGGCAATGGCCCCATTCTAGCTTTATGGTTCCCGGTGGCGTGATGTGTGCGCCCACTTTAACCGATATTACTCGGGCTTGGTCGATTTTAGAATATTTCCGCACGAACTGGTTAGAACCCGTTTGGTTAGGGTGTTCGTTGGAACGTTATGAAGAAATTCAGTCCTATGATGATTTTATGGACTGGTTGAATGAAAGTCCCAATCATCTCAACTCCGACTTAGGCTTTTATTGGCGAATGGGGTTAGATATTGGTTTGGATAAATTCGGGATGGGAACGGGTAAATACATGACTTGGGGTTATCTTCCCCACGAAGATAAATATCAACGCCCAACAATTGCCGGACGCAATGGGGCGGTGATTATGAAAAGTGGGGTTTATGATAGTTTTAGCGACACCCATCAACTGATGGAACATCATTTCACTCGCGAGAATACCACCCATGCTTGGTACGAGGAAGGCAACGAAGATGTGCATCCTTTTGACCGTTTTACGGTTCCCCAACAAAATAACGATGTCAATTTCCAAGACGGGGCCTATACCTGGGGAACTGCGGTTAAACATCAAGATTTTGGACGGATGGAAGTCGGTTCACTTTCTCGTCAACTCGTTGCAGGCGGACGTCATGGTGAGAGTTGGCAGCATTATGATGGCTTTATTCTCGATATGTTCAAGAAAATGGGAGGGCCGAGTGTGCATCTACGTCAGTTAGCCCGAATGCACGAACAAGTGAAATTATATCGAGAAGTCGAACGCTGTCTGCGCGAGTTTAAACTGCGTGACCCTTGGTATATCAAACCCACCCAAAAAGACGGACGGGGTTGGGGGGCGACAGAAGCCAGTCGCGGCGCCTTGTGTCATTGGGTGGAAGTCGAAGACGGTAAAATTAAGAACTATCAAGTTATCGCCCCTTCGACTTGGAATATCGGCCCTCGTGACGGTGAAGGAATTCGTGGCCCTATCGAAGAAGCGTTAATTGGGACTCCTATTGCTGATAAAAATGACCCTGTAGAAGTGGGTCATGTTGCCCGTTCTTTTGACTCTTGTTTAGTCTGTACTGTTCACGCCCATGATGCGAAAACAGGTGAAGAATTAGCCCGGTTCCGTACTGCTTAAAACGATTTGTAGGGTGGGCTATGCCCACTCTCTTAACTGAAACTATAATTGTCATCTTGGAACAAATTTTCCTGTCTTTCAAGTTTGTATGACTGCACCCACTCGTTTGGACTTTCCCCTTGCAAAAGCCCAATACCTGCTTAACCGTGCTAGTCAACCGGGTGTCGGTGGTGACAAACAAAAATTCTGGCGTCAAATCATGGGGTTTGAGTCTCCAGAAGTGCTTCGAGAGGTAATTCTTGCTCAACTCTCGTTGGAACAGTTACAATTAGTCGGACAGAATGATTATGGCGATCGCTATCAAGCTGTTATCCTAGTAACAGGTATATCTGGAGTATCTTGGCAAATCCGTACAATTTGGATTGTACGCTTTGGCGAAGACGTTGCTCGATTTGTCACCGCATTTCCAGAACGATATGGGAGGCAGCAATGAAACAATTTCAGTTATTTGATGCGGTTAGTTTAACAGAAGCGATTTCTCTTTCCGATGGCGGGATTGCACCCAAAGGAACAGCCGGAACTATTGTTGAGGTTTTCAATCACAATGAAGCCTATCTTGTTGAGTTATTTGGCGGATGGGTTAAAGCAGAAGCCGAAGGAAATTTTATTCCGGCGACAGAGAATGAACCCGATGTATTTATGGAAACAATTGGCGTGGAAACTGTTTATCCTCATCAGTTAAAGTTGGTCAAATCAGGTTCAGAAATAATGGCAGTTTGACCCGATAATTTTTTCCTGACTTTCGAGAATTTCAGCGAATTGTTGAAATTTAGATTCATTTTAAACAATACCTGCTTGTTGAAAAATTTGTTGGGGGTTAAATGTTATTCCTTCTAATAAATTATCATTCAAACTTGCTTCATTTCGTTTCGTTTGCGGGGGTGCGTCGGGATAAAAAATGGTAATCGTTTTTGCTTTCGCGTCAACCACCCAAACCCTCAATACTCCCGCATTGAGATAATCAATTGCTTTTTCGCTAATCTCCCCAAATGTTTGGTCGGGTGATATAATTTCAATGGCTAATTCTGGAGGAACCGGACAAGCTTCATCCTCAAATCGTTCTAACGGAAGACGAGTGTAGGAAATATAAAGTAAGTCGGGAATCGTCACCCAATCTCGATTATTTCTTTTGAGAACAACAGCCCATTCTATCCCCACTTCTCCTTGGTTTTTACACCATTCGGTTAGGAGGATATACAAAGTACCTGTCAGTCGAGAATGAAAACGTTTGGGTGCCATTTTAGGAACTGCTTCTCCATTCACTAATTCATAGTTTAAGTCGGTTTCGGTCAGGGCGAGAAATTCTTCTAGAGTGAGTTGAGATTTGGTTGTGATCATGTTGTACAACTATCGGTTACAATAATATTTAACGAATCAATGCTAACGATTATAGGATGTGGAAATCTCAATCGCTGTGATGATGCAGTCGGAGTAATTGTCGCTCAACGTTTACAACAATATCTCAGCCAAAACCCTCATCCAAACATACGAATATTTGACTGTGGAACGGCGGGAATGGAAGTCATGTTCCAAGCCAGAGGAAGCCAACAATTAATCATTATTGATGCGAGTTCAAGCGGTTCAGAAGCAGGTGCAGTTTTTGAAGTTCCCGGTACAGAACTTGAACAATTACCCGAAGCCAGTTACAATTTACATGATTTTCGATGGGATCATGCTTTAGCTGCGGGTCGTCGTATTTTTCAAGACAACTTCCCGCAGGATGTTAGCGTTTATTTAATCGAAGCTGAATGTTTAGAGTTTGGTTGGGAACTAAGTCCATCCGTTGAACAAGCAGCAGAAAAAGTCTTTCAAATGCTGTTAAATACGATTAATTCTACCGAGGTTCATCCGTCTCAGTTTCCGCCTGCAACTCCAAATCCAAATCCGTAAACTGTTCCGGTGGGTTCAGACAAATATTTAATAAGTCATCAACCGGAACATCTCGATTAACTTCTGCTAATCCCAGAACACAAAAAGAATGACGTTCGGGTAATAGACTTAATGCACAACTATTTAACACATTCAACGGTTCAACGCCGCGACCTTCTGTAACAATATCACTAACACAAATTCCTAATTCTTTCGGACGCCGCACACTCACACAACCCACCAGCGCTTCTTCACTGCTAATTTGTCCAGTATTGCCAATGCTGACGACACATTCCGATAAATCTCGAGGACGAATTACCCCCGCACAGGCTTGAGAGGAGAGTAGAGGGGTAATTCCGGCATCGCGTAAACCCTCAGCACACCTTCTGTAATCTTTATCATTGACTAAATTAAACGAGGGAAACGCAGTCACAGGAGCAGCCAGCAAACTCACCGTACCCATTGATAATACTATTCTCGACAACCAGCGCCAACCCTGCTGTCTATTGTCGGAAAATCTAAAAAAAGTCCAACGGGATAACAAAGAAGAAATCATAGCAAATTATAAATAAAAGGCGATCGAGAAGATTTTGCAGCAGTTATAGAATACTCAGCCTTCATTGCGGTCTGACCCCGCAAGTTGCAAGGGAACACGCACCACCACAGAACAGATTTTACTATAACCGTTAGTCAAAGTTCCCGATTATCATATCATTACTTTTTCGCTTCTGGCTCGACTTCAAATTAGGAGTTGATTGTTGGTGTGGTAGAAGACTAAAATAGAGGTTTGGTAATAAATATTATGGAGAGAGGAAGTTAAATGTCTCGATATAGAGGCCCCCGTCTAAGGATTGTTCGTCGTTTAGGAGACTTACCCGGATTAACTCGGAAAGTCGCTAGACGCGCTTATCCCCCAGGTCAACACGGTCAAGCCCGTCGCAAACGCTCTGAATATGCGATTCGTTTGGAAGAAAAGCAGAAACTCCGGTTCAACTACGGTCTTTCTGAAAAGCAATTGCTGCGTTATGTCAAAAAAGCACGTCGAGCCACAGGTTCAACGGGTCAAGTTTTGCTACAAATGTTAGAGATGCGTCTGGATAACACCATCTTCCGGTTAGGGATGGCTCCGACAATTCCCGGCGCTCGTCAGTTAGTCAATCATGGTCATGTTACCGTTAATGATCGGGTGGTCGATGTGGCTAGCTATCAGTGTCGTCCTGGAGATGTAGTTGGGATCAGAAACAAGGAAAAATCTCGCGAAATGGTGAAAGCCAACCTCCAGTATCCGGGTTTAGCGAATGTTCCCTCTCACCTGGAGTTAGACAAAGAAAAACTGCTCGCTAAGGTGAATAGTGTTATTGATCGCGAATGGGTCGCACTCCAAGTTAACGAACTGTTGGTGGTTGAGTATTACTCACGTCAAGCTTAATTATGGTTTGTGGGTTGGTTGTTAGCGGAGGAAGGAAGAATTTGAGAAGGGAATCAAAACAATAACGCTGCTTTCTTCTCCTCTCCCCTCTCAACAACTAACCACCAATTTGTGACATGGTGCGACTATAACCGTCGGTTGTCCCTGCTTCTCGTTGTTTGAAGTTGATATCGGGTTTGATGCGAAGTAGGTATTCTACCCGTTCTCGCAACTCCTCAAAGGAAACACCTTGACGAAGCGGGGTTTTAAGGTCTATCTGACCCGTTTCATTGAGGAGACAGGGACGCAACCAACCATCAGCCGAGAACCGCATCCGGTTACAGCGATCGCAAAAACACTCCGACATCTGACTAATAAAGCCCAGTGTTCCTTTGGCGCCCGGAATTTGAAACACATCCGCAGGGCCGTTTCCCCGTACATCAGATTCGGTTAACCCCCAGCGATCGCGAATTTGTTGTCTGAGGTCAACTGATGCGATCCAACCGCAATCATCAAATAATTGACCATTCCCAATTGGCATAAACTCAATGAAACGAACGTGCCAATGTCGATCTATCGTTAAAGCAGCCAGGTCTAACACTTCTTGATCGTTTACCCCTGGAATTACCACCACATTCAACTTCAGGGGATCGAACCCAACTCGATAAGCGGCTTGAATACCGTCCCAAACCTGTTGCCAGCGATCGCGTCCTCGATTACCAATAATCTGATTAAACGTATCAGGATCGAGAGAATCTAAGCTAATATTAATCCGTCTTAACCCTGCATCATACAACGATTGCGCCCTGTTTGCAAGTAAAAAGGCGTTGGTGGTCATCGCCAAATCTTGAGTTTCGGGAAAAGCCGCAATTTCTTTGACTAAGTTTACCACCCCCGGACGCAACAACGGTTCACCGCCTGTTAGCCGAAAGCGAGTAAACCCCACCGGAATAAATACCTCTCGCAGCAGCGTTAACAGTTCATCGTTGGTGAGGAGGTTCTGCTGCAAAATATAGTCGATTTCCGCCCCTTCCGGCATACAATATTGACATCGGAAGTTACAACGGTCTATTAGGCTAATGCGGAGATAATCGACTGTATTCATAGAGAATTTGTGACCCTGGCTTCGTCTATTCTCCTATTATGTCGAATTTATGTGCGATCGTCACAAACTGAGTGAATTGCTATTTTCATTCATCAATTCACTTTTTTAATCCTTTAGCCCTTCATTCCCTAAGTCGAAATTTGGAATTGATAATTCTGTTGCTTGGGAAGTTGGAATTTTCAAGCTAAAAACAACAACTAACTGATGATTGTCAATATGAATATTATTAACATTAACAACGCTTTTTTCCGGTAATAAACTCTCCAGTGAAACTTCAGAAGGAGGTTGACATTTATATCCTGCATCATCCAACCATTCTGCAACATTTCTCCAGTTTTCGATCCGCTCATCACACTTATCGAGTAAACTTTTCACGTATCTATATAAAGTCGCACATAGGTCAGTCTCAACCCCTTTAGGATTTTTACCGAGTTTTTCAGCAATTTCGCTAGGACTATAACCACACAACAACCCTCGCAGATGTAGCTTCTCCATCGGAGTTAGACGTTTACCCTTCGCAGAGGCGAGGTCAATATACAAAGTTTCTAAGTCCCAATCTCGTGCAGCCTGGTTGAACTGTTCGTCAGTGGACATCGGAAAGTCCTATTAAATTCCTGATGTAATCCTACCATGTTTCCTGACCTTCATCAGACAAACATTCAAGAAACCTGAAATATGATCGGAATATAGCAAGCTTACCAGGGTCAGAAATTAATCAGGCTATTGATAAGCGAACTCAAAGAACTTAACAAAACTCATGTTGGATATTGTACTGCAAGTTGCTGTTTCAGCGATCGCAGGTACTGTTGTTGGTGTTGCTGCAATCATTGAGGCTTTGTCAAAACCCTTTTCTAAGTTATGGAAAAGCTTAGTTGCAACAGGTAATTTTAGTAAGCTAAGTTTGTAGTAATTACATCTGGAGGAAATATTAATGGGATTTTTAAAAAAATCAGGTCGTTTATTCAATCAGTTAGTAAATTGGTTAGGAAAAGTTTTTAAAAAATTTATTCATAATCTGATCAATAATCTCAATAAAGTTTGGAAACAAGTAGAAACTGCTTTAATAAAAGCCTATGGCTTTGTACATGGATTGTATGTAATCTTCTACAAAGGTTATGAGACGATCATGGAAGTTTGGGATTCCAAGTTTCGTGGTAAGCCATCCCAAGTTTTTACAATCAAGGAAGCACCTCAAGATTCTCCACTACCAACTCGAGAGAATTCAAAACCCATGGTATTAGAAACCACCAAATAAGTTCTATAATCATTAATTAAAACAGCAGTAAAAAATGGAAATAAATTTAGAAAATAAAGTATATCTACAAATCGGTTTTCGTTCACCTGAACCTTCTAGTCAATTGAAAACTATTGAGTTATTCGGAGTGCCTGGTCAAAAAAACAAGAATGGTAATTGTACAATAAATGAGAAAATACAGCAATTTTTTGATGATTTAATAGTCAGAGATTTATTTCGCAGAAGTAGTCGTTTATCTAACTGTAGTTTTACAGATCTAAAAATATGGCTTTATGACGAAGATAATAAGATTAGACAAGAAAATGTTGGGTACAGAATTCCAACGATTGATCATTGTGATGTCCTGATCCCATCTCACAGTCCAGCTTCTAAGTTGAAAAAAATTTATGTATTGGATAATGAGCTAAAGGGTGAAGAACGTGAGGAGTGGCTGGACAATTCTAACAAACTCTTTAAGCCCTTATTTGGTAATTTTATCGTTCCACCGGAGAAGCTAGAAATAGTGACAAATGTAATTAAATCTGATCGCCCATTCAGTCAAGTTTTGGGTTCTTTTGTAGGTTTTGTAGATAAAGTAAGTAAAGCTGGAGATCCTTATGTAAAAATGAAGAAAGAATTGTTCTTTAATGCTTTGATTATCCAGATAGATTAATCCTTTGATGTAGTTAAAATTGTAAAGAGGAAAGACTAATGCCAAGACCCGATAAGCTAGAAGCATTTCGTCAGGCAGCAGGAGAAAATCGTTCTAGCTCTCAGAAAGACGATGCTCAAAAAACTGAAAATTCCAATAAAGAACAAGAATCAAAGATAGATTTTAGCCTTTATATCCGAGAGCCAAAGTACACACTCCAAGATGTCATTCTAACCGCAGAAACTCGACATCAGGTAGATTTAATGATGGCTGAACTTAAGCATCAGAAATTAATCTATGAAACATGGGGGATAGGAGAAAAGCATAAACTTGATAAATCTCTTTCCATTAACTTTTATGGCCCCCCTGGAACTGGAAAAACTCTTACAGCCGAAGTAATAGCTCATGCACTTAACCGAAAGATTCTCGTTGTTCCTTATCAGCAACTTGAATCAAAGTATGTTGGTGAAACACCGAAGAATATTTCAGATGTCTTTAAGTTTGCAACTGAAAAGAATGCTATCTTATTCTTTGACGAAGCTGATTCTTTTTTAGGTAAGCGTTTAGAGAATGTTACGCAAGCTGTTGATACAGCAGTGAACTTAACTCGTAGTGTAATGCTGACTGAGCTTTCTAAGTACGAAGGAGTTGTCATTTTTGCAACCAATTTATACAGTAACTACGATCCAGCTTTTGTCAGTCGAATTCGACGAACAATTAAGTTTGAGTTACCGGATGAAGAAGGACGTGTTAAAATTTGGGAAGCTCAAATTCCAGAAAAACTGCCGTTAGATAGTTCAGTAGATTTTAAATACCTTGCAAAACAGTTTGATCAAATCTCCGGGCGAGATATCAAAAATGCTGTTTTTCAAGCTGTTGTAGCTGCGGCGCATGAAGATAAACCCGACTCCGAAAAGAAGGTTACTCAGGAGCATTTTGATAAAGCAATTACTGAAATTATTGATGCGAACAAAGCAGCAGAAAAACCTCAACCTCAGTTAGTTCCTGTAAATGAGAAGGTAGACTTACCAAAAGAACAACCGAATGCACTATCTGAATCTACAAATGGGAAGGTAGAGAACCCCTCAGAACCGCTAGATACAGCATCTAACAATTAAATTTGCTGTTTTTAAACAAATAAGGCGATCGCATACCCTTTTCCCTTCAAAGTTGAGTGCGATCGCTTTTTTTATTAATTTTTAGAGATTACACTTTGTCTTCACTGATGTATAATAATAGCATTGCGACTCATCTCAATCAATGAATTTTGTTCAAAGAGTTCGACTATTTCAGATAGATGATTTGTAAATAAATTCATCAGTTCGTTATTGCTAATGTTACCTGTTGTAATCAGCAAAAGCTTATAAGGTTGTTGTCGAATTAAAAACGAATCCATAAAATCTCTATCTTTGGTGATAACAACTCGGCTTTCGTCGATTTAAATCAAATTAATTTCTGTATCTGGTGTTGCATTTTTTTGAGGTAAATCCAGGGTATGAACTGTATCATAACCTGCAATTTGTAAAATACGTGCAAGACGCATCGGTAATTGTGCATCAATTAAAAATTTCATTACACTATCTGATATATCCCCTTGATTTGAGTGAGTCGAGTTGCAAATTGTAAAGCAGCTAAGATATCATCGCGTTCTAAATCTTCATAATCTTCTAAAATTTCCTCCGGACTCATACCCGAACTCAATAACTCTAAAATAAACTCTACAGGATAACGCAATCCTCGAATACAGGGTTTACCATGACATATATCTGGATTTAAGGTAATTCTTTGAGAAATTAGATTTTCCATTTTTGAGTAATAATTAATGATTTGTGATGATTTGACATTCTAAATTGTAACATTTGATGTATAATATAACCTCTAAAGCTTGACAAAATCATAGAGGCTAAAGATGCAGGTTGAAACCGTTACCCTTCAAATACCAGAACCTCTGTATCAGCGTTTAGTGAATACCGCTCGTGCGACAGGACAGTCTATTGAACAAGTAATGCTTCATGCTTTACAAGTGGGTAGTCCTCCAACTTATGAGGATGTACCCGCAGAGTTTCAAACTGAACTAGCTGCTTTAGATCAATTAGATAATAATACACTTTTGCAAATTGCTAACAACCGAAAAACAACAGCAGAAATGGAGCGATACAATATTTTACTTGAGCGGAACCAAAGTAACAGTCTTACGGATACTGAACAACTTGAACTGATAAAATTACGACAAGAAGCAGACCTTTTTATGCTGCGAAAAGCTCAAGCATCAGCCTTACTTCGCTGGCGAGGATATAACCTAACTCTATCTTAAATCATGTCTGCTTATATTCCTAAAAATTTACGCACTCAAATTGAGCAAAGCGATCGTTGTCGTTGCTGTTACTGCCAAACGAGTGAAGCTAATAGCGGTATTCCCATGACATATGACCATATTTTACCTCGTTCTAAAGGGGGAGAAACAATCTTTGATAATGTTTGTTTAGCTTGTCGTACCTGTAATGAATTTAAAAGTGATATAACAGAAGCTATCGATCCTTTAACAGGAGAAACCGTTTTTTTGTTTAACCCCAGAAAACAACAATGGTCAGAGCATTTTCAATGGAGTTATGACGGAATTAGAGTAGAAGGTTTAACTAGCAGGGGTCGAGGTACAATTATTGCTCTACGGATGAATAATTCTGTAATTTTAGTCGCTCGAAGACGTTGGGTAATGAATGGCTGGCATCCTCCAAATGATAATTGAAAATTAATTTCTTATCCATTAAACAAGCTTTTAATTGTTAAAATAAATAATATTACTTCATGCTAAAATTAAATCAATGACCCCTTCTCAACCTCGTTCTGGATATACTTTACCCGTGTTTGCTTGTGCAGGAGCGATCGCAGCCTTGAAGTATTTACAGCAGTTTTCAATGAATGACTATGAAGGTTCTCCCCAAATTTGGGGGGTTAGGGGGGCAAAACTTCCTACATCTCAACAAAAGCATCCTCTCAATACTGTTGAAATTGATTTAATTGAACCCGCTCAAACGGTTGAAATTACCATCGAACAAATTGCTAAAATTAAACCCAACACCGCTTTAGCTATTACCCGTTCTGATCCGGGAGATAACATCGATTTAACTCGCAATACTCCGATTTGGGCGATGGTAGAACTCATCGAAAATACTGTTGAAATTCCCGATAATAAAACCAATATTATCGGAGAACAAAACGAACAAATCACCTTAATCGGAGGTGAAGGAATTGGTTATAATAAAAATAGTGGAAATCCAGCAATTTATAGTTATGCTCAACGGTTATTTCAAACAAACTTAGAACGACTCCTCAAACCCACAGACAGAATACAAATTACCATCATTTTACCCGAAGGTCGGCAACTGGCAAAACGAACCTCAAACGAAGCCTTTGGAGTCGTAGAAGGCTTATCCCTACTCGGTACAACAGGTATCTCCCAACCCCTCAGCGCACCCGGACAATTAGAAGCCTATTGCGAGGAACTCAACCAAAAAGCCACTCAGTATAAATCCTTAGTATTTTGTGTGGGAGAAAATGGTTTAGATCTCGCCCAAAAATTAGGAATTTCCCCCGAACAAACCGTCAAAACCGCCAATTGGTTAGGGCCAATGTTAGCCGCAGCCGGACTTGCTGGAATCGAGTCTATTCTATTATTTGGTTATCATGGAAAATTAATCAAGTTAGCCGGGGGAATCTTTCACACCCATCATCATCTCGCCGATGGACGTCTAGAAATATTAACCGCTCATTGCGCTAACTTAGGCTTATCCACCGAGCATTTACAGACAATTTTTCACTGCGAAACCACCGAAGCTGCATTAAACCACCTGCGAAGCCTCGATGAAAATTCCGAATCACAAAATTTGAGTTGGGTCAAGCAAATTTATGAATCGATCGCATCTACAATTGACCAAAGATCACAAGCGTATATCCGCGATCGTATACAGCGTCAGGTTATCGTGGGTTCAGTATTGTTTGATCGTAAGCGTAAAATAGTTATAAAAAGTGCAGCAGGCGATACACTTTTAACAGAAATTTGCTATTCTAGTCAAAATAATCACTTGCTCTAATCAGTCGGGAAATAGAGTTGTCACCCCAGCTCGAATCAGTCGGAAAAAAGTATTTGATTTTATCCCCAAACCCCGATGAAAGAGCAACTCGCAACTGGTCTTCTGGGATATTCCCAGACAAAGGTTTTGAATCTGTTCCTCACCTAGTCAGTAACAGAAAAAAACCCTCTCTATTGGCTAAATTCGGCAGAGATAGAGAGGGTCTGGTTATAGTTATCCAAGTTCTTATTTATTCATTAATCCCAACCTCGATATGGCTCCCCAGACCGAGACAGTAACTCAACCCCAATCAGACACCCCTATTGTTGGGTCCGTCAACCGACAAATGATTGTCATTATGGATTTCGGCTCACAATACTCAGAGCTAATTGCTCGCCGGATTCGAGAAACAGAAGTCTATTCAGAAGTTATTTCCTATCGCACCACTGCTGAACAACTTGCAACCTTAAATCCCCAAGGCATTATACTCTCTGGCGGCCCGAATTCAGTTTACGATCAAGGTGCGCCCCATTGCGATCCCAATATTTGGAATCTGGGTATTCCGATTTTAGGAGTCTGTTATGGGATGCAATTGATGGTACAACAGCTTGGCGGTCAAGTCGAACGCGCTCAACGGGCTGAATACGGAAAAGCCTCTCTACTCATTGATGATCCGACTGACTTACTCACCAACGTTGAAAATGGTTCAACCATGTGGATGAGTCACGCCGACTCTTGTACTCAGTTACCGACAGGCTTTGAAATTCTCGCCCATACTGAGAATACTCCTTGTGCGGCGATCGCAGAACACGAACGGAAACTCTACGGCGTTCAATTTCACCCCGAAGTCGTTCACTCAGTCGGGGGTTTAGCCCTAATTAGAAATTTCGTTTATCACATTTGTAACTGTCAACCCACCTGGACAACCGAAGCCTTTGTGGAAGAAGCAATTCGAGAAGTTCGGGCGAAAGTCGGTGACAAACGAGTTTTACTAGCGCTTTCCGGTGGTGTAGACTCCTCAACCCTGGCGTTTTTAATGCACCGAGCCATTGGTGATAATCTCACTTGTATGTTTATCGATCAAGGCTTCATGCGGAAATATGAACCCGAACGCCTGGTCAAGCTATTTGAGGAACAGTTTCACATTCCCGTACAATACGTTAACGCCCGCGAACGTTTTCTGACCAAACTCAATGGCGTAACTGATCCCGAAGAAAAACGTAAAATAATCGGTCACGAATTTATTGGAGTATTTGAAGAAGAATCGAGCCGACTCGGGCCATTTGATTATCTCGCTCAAGGCACCCTTTACCCAGATGTGATCGAGTCTGCTGATACCAACGTTGATCCGCAAACCGGGGAACGAGTCGCCGTAAAAATTAAAAGTCATCACAATGTCGGGGGTTTACCCAAAGATTTACGCTTTAAACTGATTGAACCTCTGCGAAAGTTGTTTAAAGATGAAGTTCGTAAAGTCGGACGTTCGATTGGTTTACCAGAAGAAATTGTTCGCCGTCATCCTTTCCCCGGGCCTGGACTCGCCATTCGGATTATCGGGGAAGTGACTCCTGAACGTCTACGAATTTTGCGAGATGCAGATTTTGTGGTTCGCGATGAAATTAGTAAACAGGGAATTTACCACGATTTTTGGCAAGCTTTTGCGGTGTTGCTTCCGGTTCGTAGTGTTGGAGTAATGGGAGATCAACGCACCTATGCTCATCCGGTCGTTCTGCGGTTTGTATCGAGTGAAGATGGGATGACAGCCGATTGGTCACGGGTTCCCTATGATTTATTGGAAATCATCTCAAACCGGATGGTCAATGAGGTCGAAGGGGTTAATCGGGTGGTTTATGACATTACCTCTAAGCCGCCTGGAACCATCGAATGGGAATAGATATCAGTGATTAGTGATCAGCGCGAACTGCGATCTTGGGGTCTCCTCCAGTAGAGCAACTTCGCGCTGAGAGTAACCAGTTAACAGTAAATAGTAGATAGAGAATATTGATAACTGATCACTGTAAAAGCTGGTTACTGGTTACTGTAAATTAGTTAGCCAGCAAGCGTCTTACTTGCAACACTGTTGTCATTACAGATGAAAACCCTTGAGAATTTCTACACCGATTTCAACTTCCCGGAAAATGTTAAGGAAAATTCACTAATAGCTTAAGAACAGGTTATATTTTGTGGAAAAGCTCAAAAAGTTTGTGGAAAAGTGGAAAAGTTTTGTGGAAAACCTAGTTCTAGTCTAGAGAATCAAGAGCTTAATGACTGACTAATTCGTGATCAAGTATTGAGAGTTCTATGGATTATAAAACAGCCCGCAACTTCGTGATCACTCAAGGAAAAGCCCTAGAAACCCAAAAAAACCCCGATGCTTTTCTGTTCCGCCTGAAACAAGGTCAGCCTCCGATACCCGGTCAACTCACGTCAATTTTGTTAGCGTTAAAAATAGTCTTTGATGCGGCGAAAGACAGTTCAGCCCTAGAACGAGAATTAGTTTCTGCCTTGTATCAATTATCAATAGAAAGTCACCTGCTATTTGAAGAAGGTCGGAGTCAGGGGGTTGAATGGCCACCGTTGTTAAAAGAAGATATCAAGCGAGTTCGTCTGGCGGTTGGAAGTATTTTTTCGGGTCAATGGTCTTGAAACTGGAAAATAGAGATCAAGAGGACTGAGTTTCAAATGACGGGTGCTTTTCAGCCCTCCAAGCTGTAAGTCGTTTTCAGTTTGTACAATAGGGCGTAATATCTTCCCCACAGACATCAGCTAGATAACACAATGCTCGAAACCGTAGGCTAACAACTTCTTCGTAAACCGGATTGAGTTTGCACAAGGGAGGAATATTGACAATGACTCGACCTCTAAACTGAATTGTACGCTCAAAAGGACATTGGGCTGGGATCAGTTGACATAAAAGTTTAGCAAATTTAGGATCTTTGACCTCAATTCCCTCAAGCGACTGTCGCAAGGGTTTTAGAGGAGCAAACTGAGGTTTTGAACCCAAGAACTGCTTTAAGCTTTTAGAGATGCCTTCAGAGGCATTTTGTCCGTGAGACTTGACCCAACTAGCAAGGGCTAGATGGGGCATTGTATAATATGCAATATTCATTAGTTAACTCATTCTATGCCGACAAAATGCAAAAGCATCCTACTATTAGGGTCTACAGCACTTTGTCGATCAGATCCGAATAGCTACGCAAAATCAACTGAGGAGTGAACTATCCAATTCTTGAGTCTGCTGAAGTTCCCGACCGAAAAACTGAGGTGGTGAACTAATAGCATGACAACTCCCATCAACCATCTTGCCCTATTTGAGAATAATTATGTCGAAATTTGAATCAGAACTATAAATAAAATATATATATTCCATAATTTATTTATATATTCTTGGGATTGACAGCGTGTTTAAAACGTGATATTTGCTATCTGCTCAAACAGACAATTTCAGAAACCAAAAGCTGCGGGAAAGTCTAAGTCGGGTGTGTGAGCGCAGCACAACGCACAGAGGAAACTCCATTCAAAAAAGAACGAAACCTTGTTCAGTCGGCAATTAAAATAGAAAAATAAAAAGTCAGCACTCAGAACTCAGAGGTGGCAAATGCCAGAAGAATTGACCTCCCTAGCTCTCCCCTTAAAATCTTCATCTCCTGCAAAACCAACTGCAACATCCCAGTCTGGACTGTTTGGTATCTTTAAAGCCTACCCCGAGTTTAGGCGTGGAAATCGCTTATACGCACTTGATCGCTTTGAAGCCGCATTTTATCACTATGACCAAGCCATTCAATACAAGTCAGACTGGTATGCAGGCTGGTTGCGACGGGGAAATTCCCTCAGAAAGTTACAACGCTACAAAGAAGCCTTAGCCTCCTACGATCGCGCCATCAAAATCAAACCCAAAGACTATTGGGGATGGACATTTCGGGGGATTACCCTATCCAAACTGGAACGATACCCAGAAGCGATCGCCTCCTTTGACAAAGCCATTAAAATCGAACCCAATAACTTTGAAGCCTGGTACGAAAGAGGACTTGCTTTAGAATCAACTTTTAAATTTTCCGCCGCCGCCGCCTCCTACAAAAGAGCCATTGAAATTAAACCCGATATGTCAGCCATTTGGTACCATCAAGGCAATGCGCTGATGAACGAAGAACGCTACGAGTCGGCTGTAGAATCTTACGATCGCGCCGTACAGTTGCAACCCGATAACTTTGAAGCCTGGTTTAATCGGGGTGAAATGCTGATGAATCAATATAAATATTCTGAAGCAGTAGCCTCCTATGATCGCGCCCTACAACTCCAACCCAAAAGTTACCAAGGTTGGTTTAATCGCGGGATCGCCCTGCAAAAACAACACAAATATGCTGAAGCCGTCGCTTCCTACGAACAGGTGATTCAGCTTCAACCCCAAGACTATGAAGCCTGGTTTTATAAGGGTATGGCGTTAAAGTCCCAATGGCCGGAAGCCGCTTTAAGCAGTATCGATCAAACCCTACAAATGAATCCTGACTCTCCGGCGGTTTGGATCAGTCGGGGTCAAATTCTCCTCGATCTCCAACAATATCATTCTGCGATCGCCGCATTTGATAAAGCCACCCAAATTAACACCAATTTTCCCGAAGCTTGGTTAGGTCGAGGGATTGCCTTGTGTGAATTGGGACAATACCAAGAAGCCATCATCGCCTATGATAACGCCTTACAAATTGAACCCGATTTTCTCGAAGTGTGGAACTGTCGAGGTGAAGCCTTAGAACAGTTAGATCGCTATGAAGAAGCGGTGATCGCTTACGATAAAGTGTTACTTCTGACGTCAGAAAATCAAACCCTAGCAACACAAGCCGGATTACAACGAGGTGAAGCGTTAGAAAAGCTAGAGCGATATTCTGAAGCGATCGTTGCGTATAAAAAAGTTGTTCGACTCCGACCCGATAATTTTGAAGCTTGGATCAAACTCGGACAAGCTTGTGAACAGGTGCAGCAGTATTCTAGTGCATTTGAAGCCTACAGCCAAGCCATTCAAATTTGGCCCGATAATTATACTGTTCGGTTGATGTTGGGGAGAGTGTTAGAAGCGACTCACCAATATCAGCAAGCGATCAATACTTATGATCGGATCATCCAACGTCAGCCCGATTGTTGTGAAGCCTGGATCAGACGAGGACAAACCTTTGAACAGTTGCAGCGCTATCCAGAGGCGTTTGCTTCCTATGGAGTCGCCCTAGAACTCAAACCGAATCATTCCGAAGCGATCGCCAAGCGAAATCAACTCTTAGTTAAGTTGCAAGCAGGTAACGGTGCTTAAGAGATTCGCCATCTTCTGAGGCTCCTTTATGCAACAATATGGGGTTAGTATTTGGAACGCATGACTCCGCAACAGAAGGCTCGATTCTTCTCAAAGTTCGCGACTTTGCTCAACTCTGGCTTTAGTATCCAAGAGATCATCGACTTATTGGTTCAACAAAGTGATGATCGATTGGCTCGTTATCTCAATAAAGTCAGTACAGCCGTTGCTTTGGGAGACGATCTCGCCTCAGCACTTGCTCATGCGCCTCGGTACTTTGATCGCTGGACGATTAGCCTGATTCAAATTGCTGACTATAGTGGTGCATTGCCAGAAATGTGCTACCGTTTGTCACAAATCGCTCAACGGGAACATGATTGTCAGAGTCTTTACCGTTCTGTCAAAGTGGCTGCGATTACAACGATAGTGAGTGTTTCGGGGTTAATTATTACTCTGCTTTATACATCCAAAAGTCCGATTTGGGTTTGGGTATTGGTGGGAATTTTTCTTATGGCTTTGGGTTTTGTTGCTCCTAAAATTGCACCTCGTTTACCTTTAGTTCGACGAATTTTTACTGCCCGTTCGATGCTTGATCTCGCAGAACTGGAACTTCCTCTCAATTGTGGTATTCCAGTTTTAACCGCGATTGAACTGGTTCGCGATCGCATTCCTAAGTCTTCCAAAATGTCTGGAACACTGACAATTGCTTTAGGTCAAATTCCAGCCGGGTATACTTTTAGCCAAAGTGTGGAAGGTCGTTTACCCTCTATGGCTATTCAAATTCTGCGAACTGGAGAAGAAACAGGTCATCTCAATATTGCTCTACATAAACTCGCTAATTATTATAATAAACAGTTTGAGCAAACGATGTATTTATTGCAAGCTATTTTAATTCCGTTGAGTCTTTTGGCTGCGGGTGGTTTAGTGGCTGTTTTAGCAATGGAAGCCGTTAAATCTTTGTTTATTTTACTGCCCGATTACTAATTACAGCAATCTGTGAACAGCTAAAAAAACGGATCACTGATCACTGTAAATTGTAAACGATTTAATGTCCGGTTGCTGAACGTCCTTGTCTTCCGAGTTTGACCACGACAAAATAGCCAAAACAAATCAGATAAACCACTAAACCCGATAATCCAAAAAAGCCTAAGAATTGCGGTGTCAAATTGGGATGAAACATCTCTTTATACATCCAAGGAGTATCTAACCAAATGCGACAAGTTTGATCAGAAATCAACCCATTCGTATCCAAAAATGCACACCGTAAAAAAGGAATAAACAGCAATGCACCCAAGCCATTATAAACTGATACCGCCCATCGCCAGGATGTAAAGCTCAACTTCAATAGAGAAGGTTGTAGATCCTCAAGTTCTTCATTGAGATCAACCCAAAACCATAAACTGACCACAATCAAAATTCGAGCGAGGATCGAAGTGATAAAGCTAATCGGAAAAGCAGCAATCATCAAGTACAGCGTAATCACCAGTAAACTAGACACCCGCCAATAAATCACGAGTAAACGTTGGATCGCATCAATTTTTTGCAGAAAAGCCCAAAAGAGCAAAATTAACGGAGCAATAACTGTAAATAAAACAGCTAGTCTATAGTCCATCCAAACAAAAGATTCCAATACCGGAATGTTAGCGAATGGTAAGATATGCAACATTTTCTAACATTTAGAGCAACAGATTAAACATCAATCAAAAGGGAAGCAACTGGCTCGACACTCGTCAAGTCTCAGTTGCTCACATATACTACAGCCTTTAGTTAACTCGAAGACGTTTCAGCCTCAACAGCCTCTAGTCTTCGTAAACGCGACACTCAGCCGCATCAGGATTATCATCACAATAAACTTCAAAAGAAGACTTGGATTTCTTCTGTTTTTGATGAGCAGATTCAGCTTGTAACTCCTCAACAGCATCCCAAGCGGCTGCACATTCGGCAGAAGTAGAGCCTTGAGTATCGCAAGCAGAGCGAGCCTGTTGACGCTCCTGCTCAATCATTTCATCAATATTATTATTGGTCATTGTGGGTTCGCCTCAACTACATATTTCCTTACAAAGAATCAGCCTAACTGAAAACTAATGAGCTATCAAGTTCGGCTATTTCGCTAGACTGCCTTGCTTAATACTCTAACCACTACTGATCAGTGATAACTCAATCCCCAGCTTGAGCTAGGTATTCCTCTTGATTTTTTAAGGTTTGCCCCTTCACAACTGCGACAAATACAGCTTAAGCCACCAATCGTATATATTTTATCTAAACAAAGCGATCATGTCTCCCACCATAAGCGTGATTGATCAGTATCGGGAGATGGGGAGGTGGGAAGATAGGGAGATCTTGCCTTCTCACTTCTAACTTCTGCGGGACAAGCATGAATTTCTAGATAAGATGAGGCAATTGTGAGCAACTGAATCAATTCAATATCGGAGAGTTTAAGATGGTAGAACCAGCAACAGACCAAATTCAGTGGGTTAATGCCCTCTCAAAACGCCCTTCCCTAGAAGCTGCTATCGATGAAGTTGTAGAGCAAATTCAACAAGCACTAC
Source organism: Lyngbya sp. PCC 8106 (assembly GCF_000169095.1). GTDB lineage: Bacteria > Cyanobacteriota > Cyanobacteriia > Cyanobacteriales > Microcoleaceae > Capilliphycus. Next base: position 162,495 of record NZ_AAVU01000002.1, on the reverse strand, counting down.
CCGCCTCGCCCAATTTTGGCTTAGTCTTTATCTCCTCTGCCTTTGCCAGTGAATATTCTCGACTGATGCCTCTTTTGCAAGAGCGACTCAACCTTTCAGCAATCATCGGCTGTGGTGGTGGGGGTATTGTCGGGGTCAATTCTAACCGTCAAGCCGAAGAAATCGAAGGAGAACCCGCCCTCAGTCTAAGTTTGGCTCATTTACCTGGTGTTCAAGTTCACCCCTTTCATTTGACGGCTGAAGGCTTACCTGATCTCGATAGTCCTCCCCAAGCGTGGATTGATTTGATCGGAGTTGATCCGAGCCAACAGCCTCAGTTTATTCTGCTAGTTGACCCGATGTACAATCGGATTAACGATTTACTCCAAGGACTCGATTATGCTTATCCCGGTTCAGTCAAGGTTGGAGGTTTAGCCAGTGGGGGTTTGAACAATATCACCGCCGTTTTTTACGATTCCCAACATTATCAAGGAGAAGTCGTAGGTATGGCTCTGTGCGGTAACATTGTCTTAGAAACTATCGTGGCTCAAGGTTGTCGTCCGGTAGGTCTGCCTTATCGAGTTACCAAAGGAGAGCGTAATATTATTCTCGCACTTGAGGAAGAGTTGAGCAGCGATGAGTTATCCTACGGTGGATCGGGAGAATCACTCTCACCCTTAGAAGCTTTGCAAGAATTGGTACAAGATTTGAGCGAACCTGATCGGCAACTTGCTCAAAATGCTCTCTTTGTGGGTGTTGTTCGAGATGAATTTAAACAAAAATTAGAACCCGGAGATTTTCTCATTCGCAACTTATTGGGGGTAGATCCGCGTATTGGGGCGATTGCTATTGGGGATCGGGTTCGCCCTGGACAACGAATTCAATTTCACCTCCGGGATGCTGAAACCTCCAAAGAAGACTTGCAAGCATTACTGACTCGTTATCAACAGCAACATCCAAATTCATCTCAACTGAGTGCAAATGCAGGGGCTTTGATGTTTTCCTGTTTAGGACGGGGAGAAGGTCTCTACGGCGAACCCAACTTTGACTCTAGCCAATTTCAACGTTATCTCAATATTCCGGTCAGTGGTTTATTCTGCAATGGGGAAATCGGCCCGGTAGGAGAAGGGACGTTTCTACACGGTTATACTTCTGTTTTTGGAATTGTCCGCCAACCCTGACTATTTTTTGAGTGAGGCTCAAAAGTCCTCTGTTTCTTTGTTTGGGTAGCAGTTAGCAATGGGGATCGGGTTGACAGACTGTATTCGCTAACTGCTCATTGCTCTAAAATTAACGTTAAGAACAATCTGTCGATTTATTCAAGCTAGAGCTGTTACTTGAGAACTTATGAACCCAAATGCCGAGTCACTTGCTCAACTCCAGCAAATTTTTAAAGTGGGCTTGGAAAGATCCGAGATGATGTTAGAAACAATTGCCAAGTCTCCGATTGAGTTAAAACTCAAAACTTTAGAGATTATTCCTCGTGAACAATTACTATCTCAACTCAAGTCTTCCCTAACTTTGACCGAAATTAGTGCGATGGAACTGATTTTTTCAGGAAATTATGAGGGCATGGCGCAATTGGTTTTTCCGGCTGAAAGTGCTAAATCATTAATTTATCTCATTGAAACACAAGAACGACGAAAATTGGATCAAGACCAAGTTGATCAGGGAATCTTAAGTGAGGTGGGTAATATTTTTTTTAATGGGGTTATGGGAGTGATGAGTACGCTCAGTAACTACGGCATTACTTACATGATTCCTAAATATAAAGTGGGCAATATTGGACAACTTCTATTGTCGAGTTGGTCGAAAAACTATTCTTCTGCCGTGATCGGTAGCATTGAATTTTCGAGTCAAAGAGAACTCTGGTTTTGGTTCCAGGTGAGTAGCTTAGAACCGTTGTTAGAACAAAGTCAAAAAATTTCCGATTATTTTGAAATATAACTCCCAAATTGAACAGCTTTTGCTCAGTTCGCTCTTGATTCGCTCAGATAAACGGGGCGAGGACTGGATAATGAAAGAGGAAGACCTGAAGAATTTCACAAGTCTTTGTACTCTTTGAATTAACTTCTAATTCAGAATTTATAATTGATCATTCATAATTATAACAGAAACCGGGGATTTGCACCTTCACTTTCCAATCATCAATTTATAATTGATCATTCATAATTCTGTTAAAATTATAATTTTGGTGACATCTCCAAGCTGAGATACTATTGATTACTAATCGCATCATAGCAGTTTAACCCACCCCCCATGATCGAAGTCGAAAATCTGTGTAAGATCTATGGTTCAACTCCCGCCCTTCAGGATGTCTCATTTTCAGTGGAAGCCGGAGAAATCTTAGGATTCTTGGGGCCAAACGGAGCCGGAAAAACCACCACACTGCGAATCCTCTCTGGCTACCTTCCCGCCACCAGTGGTACCGCCAAAATCGCAGGTTATGATGTCCATGAACAGTCAATAGCCGTTCGTCAACGCATTGGTTATCTGCCCGAAAACCCGCCATTGTACCCCGAAATGAGCGTGGAGAGCTTTTTGTACTTTGTAGCACGGATCAAACGAGTCGTTGCTGGCGATCGCAGACAAAACGTAGAAGCCGCCCTGAAAAAATGTGGACTGTGGGAACGGCGAAAATCCCTAATTCGCAAACTCTCCAAAGGCTACCGTCAACGGGTTGGCATTGCTCAAGCGTTGGTTCATGATCCCCCTGTAATTGTCCTTGATGAACCCACCGTCGGTTTAGATCCTCGTCAAATCATCGAAGTCCGTAACCTGATTAAAAGCCTTGCCGGAGACCATACAATTGTGTTGTCTACTCATATTCTGCCAGAAGTGAGCATGACCTGTAATCGGGTGACGATTATTAACCGAGGTCAAGTGGTGGCGACGGGAACCCCAGAAACCCTAATGGAAGAACTCACCGCCGGATCAGGATATGAACTCGAACTCGACAGCACGATAGACCCCGAAAAATTAACCCGATTTGAACACATTCCGGGCGTGCGATCGCTACAATATCTTCCAGAGAGTCTAGAAGATCGCCGAAAAATTCAAATCTTCTGTGAACCCAACACCGAACCCGGGCCTGAAATCGTCGCCGCCTGTGTCTCTTGCGGGTTTAACCTCTATGAAATGCGCCGGACTCGCGCTAGTCTAGAAGATGTCTTCCTCGAACTCACCACTCAACAAGTGACTCCAGAAGCTACAGAGATTGTCGAAGTCGAAGAAACTCAACCCGAAGTCCCCGAACCTCTAGACGAAAAACTCGATCCCGTAGACAATAATCAACAAGACATCGACGAACCCGACTCATCGCCAACCCCTTAACAAATTATTATGCTTGTCACCCTCAGCAGCCTTGTTGCGATTTATCGTAAAGAACTCCAAAGTTACTTTGCCTCTCCGCTGGCCTATGCGATCGCCGGAGTCTTTTGGGTGTTGACGGGATATTTCTTTGTTGCCGTTTTGTTAGGGCCAGATGGTTTAATTCAACAAGTCGCCCTTCTTGATCAGTCGGGAATTACTGACCCCCCCATTGACTTACCCTACGAATTTCTACAAGTCTTTTTGCGACTCATGGGTTCGATGTCGTTGTTTGTTTTGCCCATGCTGTCGATGGGACTCTACGCTGAAGAACGCAAACGGGGAACCCTAGAATTGCTCGCCACATCTCCGGTGACAAACTGGGTCGTCGCCACGGGTAAATTACTCGGCGTTCTCACGTTTTACGCCACAATGATTTTACCGTTAATGGCATTAGAAGCAGTTGCCCTGAGTGCGGCTGAACCCCCCATGTCTCCCGCAATTTTCCTAACTGCCCATGCCGGGTTAATATTACTCGCAGGTGGGGTTCTCTCACTGGGAATGTTCATCTCCTCTCTGACCGAAAGTACAATCTTATCGGCTATTTTGACCTTTGCCTTAGTTTTATTTTTGTGGGTGATCGATATCATCGGCAATAGCGTCGGGGGCAACTTTGGAAGTGCTTTAGCTCATCTATCGTTGATTTCCAACTATACCAACTTAATCAGAGGGGTTTTAGATACCAGTAGCCTAATTCTATTTGGGAGTTATATTATTTTAGGAGTATTTCTCACCGCCCAGTCCATTGATGCCCTGCGCTTCCAGCGTTACTAAATTTTATGAAACAGAAAACAGCACCCAGTTGGAAGTTTTTAAAGTATACCTTTTGGCTAGGCCCAGTTTTAATTATTATGGGCTTGTCCGCCGGGTTTGTTTCCGGTAGTTGGGAACCTGTTCCACTGGGGTTAATGATTGCTGGGGTGGTAATTATTGGGTTGTGGTTTTTGTTTCGAGTCTATTTTCGTCAAGGCGATAGTCTCAAACATCCTTATTGGAGTCGTCGTTCCACTCAAGCCGGAACAAATGCTTTTGCGGCGACGGTTTCTGTTTTTTTAATTGTGGGGTTGATTAACTTTTTGGCGGTTCGTCATGTAGTTCGTCTTGACTTAACTGAAAACCAACAATTTACCCTGGCACCTCAAACTCAAACGCTTTTAACCAATTTAGAACAACCGATTAAAGTTCTGGTTTTTGATCGGTCTGGAAACCCCCAAGCCAAAGAACTTTTAGATCAGTATCGTCGCATTGCTCCCGAACAGTTTAACTATGAATTTGTCGATCCGCAAGCCCAACCGGGAGTTGCTCAAGAGTACGGAGTGAGTGAATTTGGTGCAGTCTATTTGGAGTCAGGAGATCAACGCCAATCACTGCAAAAGGAAAGTTCACAAGCACTCACCGAAGCCCAACTGACTAACGGGATTGAACAACTTCTGAGTAACCGTATTCCCAAAATCTACTTTCTACAAGGTCACGGTGAACGTCCGTTAACTGATGGACAAGGCGGTTTACAAAATGCGGTTAATGCTTTAGGCGAGAAGAACTTTGTGATTGAACCTCTGACTCTAACTCAACAGTCTACGATTCCTGAAGATGCCGATGTGATTGTTGTTGCCGGGCCACAACGTCCGTTATTTGAAGGAGAAGTCGAAGCGTTAGACGAGTATTTGGAACAAGGCGGAAGTTTGTTTGTGATGATTGACCCCAAAACTGAACCGGGGTTAAATGAGTTATTAGACAAATGGGGTGTAAAAATTGATGATCGCCTGGCGATTGATGCAACTGGAAGCGGTCGGTTAGTTGGACTTGGGCCGACTGTTCCTATTGTACGAGAATATGGTGAACATCCGATTACTCAAGAGTTTAATAATGGCATTTCTTTTTATCCTTTAGCTCGTCCGGTGGAAACTCGCACTGTTGAGGGGATCACAGAAAGTCCTCTGATTTGGACAGAAGCAGAGAGTTGGGCGGAAACGAATTTAGCCAGTCGGGAGTTAGAGTTTAATCCAGATAGCGATCGCAAAGGGCCGTTATCATTAGGAGTGGCGTTAACAAAACCTGTAGAGGTAGAGGTTTCTCAAACTTCTTCTCCAACGTCTGAAGCCGCAGAAAACACCGCAGAAACTTCAGAAGAAGCAACCGCAGAAACTCCAGAAACTTCAGAAGAAACAACCGCAGAAACAACTGAAGCAACCCCAGAAACTCCAGAAAATTCAGAAGAAACAACCGCAGAAACAACCGCAGAAACTCCAGAAAATTCAGAAGAAACAACAGCAGAAACAACTGAAGAAACTCCAGAAAATTCAGAAGAAACAACAGCAGAAACAACCGCAGAAACTCCAGAAGAAACAACCGCAGAAACAACAGAAGAAACCCCAGAAACCACAGAAGCAAGGTTAGTGGTATTGGGAAATTCTCAATTTGCGACAAATGGTTGGTTTGAACAACAACTCAATGGAGATATGTTCATCAACACCGTGAGTTGGTTAAGTAAACCAGATCAAGCCACACTCTCTATCCGTCCGAAACCTGTGACTAACCGTCGCATCGCCATGACTCCAGTTTTAGGACGATCAATCAGTTGGGCTGCTTTAGTGATTTTACCCTTATTTGGATTCATCACCGCAGCAATTTTGTGGTGGCGACGAAGATAATCTTATTCTTCGGTGAGGATGTTCTATAATCACGCTTAGACACAACAAAATCATCAACAAATTAGCCGCTATAAACACACTCACACTCGTTCTGAAAAAAATTGATATTGATTTTTACCCTGTTGTTTAGCTAAATACATAGCTTTATCTGCATTTTTTAGCAGTTGGTGAGGATATTTCCCATCTTGAGGAATCAAAGCAATTCCCATACTGACTCCGACGTTAACTGTTGTGCCAAATAAGTTTATGGAAGCATTGATCGTCTCAACAATTCTATCAGCAATCTGTTGAACTGTATCGGTATCACTGAGATTGTGCAACAAAACCACAAATTCGTCACCCCCCAGTCGAGCAACAGTATCGACTTCCCTGACACAAGATCTCAGACGTTTCGCAACTTCGATCAAAACAAAATCCCCGGCTTCATGTCCGAATGTATCGTTAATGGGTTTAAAGCCATCGAGATCTAGATAAATGATCGCACTTTGAGTATTATAACGCTGAACGGTCGCTAAACTCTCCGCTAATTTTTCCATCAATAATAGACGGTTATCAAGTCCAGTTAATGAGTCATGTAAAGCCAGTTGTTCGAGGTAATGTTTAGCTGTTTTGAGTTCACCAATAGAAGCGGCTAAGACTAAACTAACAATTGCAGCAACGTTGACAAATAACCAGACTAAAATTAAAGTATTCAGCAGTGAAGGGGAGATAAAAGGGCCAACCTGATGAGTAACCCCAAACAAAGCAAATCCAGAAATGATAAAAATAGCCGTAGAAGCACCCCGAGTCTCGAACCGCAACGGCGCCCAAACTAAAAAAGGATAGACGAGAAAAGCAGGTAAAACGATACTCCGAGACAAAAACCAACCGTTAAAAACAATTCCACAACTCAAAGTTAGAGAAGAAAATAGAATTATCGCTTCGGTTTTGCGTTGAAAAGATAACTTGTGGTTACGCAGGGAAGCCCAAGTAATACAAACGGGAGTCATGACTAATACCCCCATAGCATCTCCCATAATAAACTGTAACCAAAATAAAGCCAGTTCTCCCTGTGGTGTGACTCCACTTAACCATAAACTCGGAACATCAATGAGTGAACTCAGGATGGGACTGAACCCGGCTCCGTATATAATTAGATTTAAAGCATCTTTGATGCGGTTAAGTTCGGGGTGAAAGTGTTGCTTTTTTAGCAAATAAGCCCCTACAACTCCTCCCAGTGATGAACCTGTCGCCATCGCCAGTATTGTCAAAATAGGTAAGGAAAAAGAGAGATTAGCAAGAATGACACCGCAGAAAATACCCAGCCATACACGATAACCATAAATTAATAAAGCTGCTAACCCAATACCCGCAGGAAGCCAAACAAGAGTAACACTTCCCCCAACAACCGAAAAAATCTGCCCAAACTTAGCAGCACTGGTGTAAAGTAGGGAGAGAACAATAATTCGGATAAGATCAATCCTGAGCTGAGAGTTGAGCATTGCACAAAAAAATGGTATTGCTCTTTAAAGAATGAGTTTAAACCCATCAGGGAATATTTAGATGATTTTTCTTCCCTTTGTTGACAAATTGTTATAACCTCTGCAATATAGATGAGATTAGTGGCTCAATTATGAATGAAAAGTAGTAACTTTATTTATATGATTCTAGCTCAACTGTCAATTCTGCAAATTCGGTTAAATAATCATCTGTATTGTCATCTATATTGGACAGACTAGAGGATTTAACTCATTCTTTGATTGACCTGATGATTTTAAATCTTGTAAAAATCCCATGAAGTTTCAGCGTTCTACTCTGATTTTAATGCTTGTTGCGCTCGGTTTAGCCGGATATGTTTATGTTTTTGAGGTTCAGCGAACATCTCAACAGCAAGAAATTCAAGCAATAGAGAAACAGATTTTTTCCTTCTCCCGAGATGATGTTCAGTCAGTCACCGTACAAACACCAGAACAAACGATAATAGTTGAACGGATTTCCAAAGAAGACAACCCAGAACAATCTCCCTGGAAACTGACTCAACCTGTTCAAACCTTAGCAAATCAAGCAACTGTAGACTTTTTATTAAATCAATTAGTCACTGATCAAAGTATCCCTGAAGAACCCAGTTTAGGTTTGCGTCGCCTCACTGTTTCCCCAGAAGAATTATCTCAATATGGTTTAGAGAATTCTCAACAAACTGTCGAAGTTAAACTCAAAAACGAAGAAACATATAAGCTAACAATAGGAACAAAAGACTTTAGTGGTCGTTCAGTTTATGGTCAAACAAACACACCCAAAACCGAAGAAGAACTCTCAATATTAGTCATTCCAGAAGGAATTATCTCAGCGATTAACCGCCCGTTAGAGGAGTGGGAACTTCCCCAAGCTGAACCCGAACAAGCCGAGACAGAAACTCCTCCTCAGCCCTCAGAAACAGTACCCGAAACTGAAAGTTCTGAACCTAATACTCAAAACCTACCTGAAACGGAAAATTCTCCTTCAGAACCCAGTATTGAACCGCCTCAAAATCCTGAACCTTCAGAACCCGAAAATACACCTTAATTAAGTCATTAATTAAACAATTCCACACATTGATTAAACCAATCTTGTGCGCCTTCACTGATTTGATTCGCCGTAAAAGTATGAGAATAGTCTTCTACATCTAAACTCTGATTAGACACATTCATTTCCCAACCCTTCACTTGTTCATCTCCCATAACCGGATAAGCATAGGTGAGATTTTCAATTTGACGAGTTGCTGACTGATAATTCCCTTGAAAACAAGCGCCAATATCAGAATTTTGGATATAAACCAAACCCCGAACTTGGTCATTTTTGTCCTGCATATAAACAATATATTCGGCTCCTGCTTCAGTTGCTGAGGGGGTTTGACCCCGAAAATTCACTTGGGAAGTTTCTCGTTGAAGGAGAGGCGTTTTTACAGGAGTAGCCAAAGACATCTCAGGAACAACAATCAAACTTAAGAGAGTTGTCGCCAGAGTCGCAAAGATGCTAGGAGAATAGAATTTTAACTTCATATTAATGTCCCCGATTAGTGGTGACCTCTCTATAACCACAACTCCGGAAAGTTCAATTCCTGAGAGTAATCAAAAAAGACTGTAAATCTATCCCTTCTGAGAGAGAGAGTATCTGTAACGTTTCACCTGTCCAACTCAGTCCAACTTAGTCCACGTCACTCAATATCCAGAAAAACCCATCTATCTAGATCAAGATTGAGATCTGATATTACCTGATATTTTCTCAACCCTCTGATTTTTTATCGACTTCCTATAGTGACTATCTTTGAGTCAATATGTTCTCAATGAAACCTCTAAAGTTCTGGGAATTCCCCTAAGTTTAACAACCCTATCTAAGCCTCAAATAAATAGTGAAAGGTCTTTTCAGGTGTTTGAAATAGTCGCTTGCTTCGGGGATGTTATTGGATCTACTTTGGAGATCAATAGACATCTAAAAATAAAGAGTTAATGAGATTCGTCTTGAACTCACTTGACATCCCTTAATATTGGAGTAAAAATCGAGTTACACCTGCACTTAGCAATGTCTGTCCTCAGCCCTCTATTTGACTCTGTGCATCTAACCTATGAAAACTATCTTAATTCTTTCGGCTAATCCCGCAGATACAACTCGTTTACGTTTGGATAAAGAAGTCAGGGAGATTCAACAAACTCTCAGAAAATCAAATCACAGAGACGAATTTACTGTGATTCAGGTGGGAGCAGTTCAGATTGATGATTTACAACAAACCCTCTATGATTATCATCCCACAATTGTACACTTTTCCGGTCATGGTTCGGGAAATGATGGGTTAATTTTAGAAGACAATTCGGGGCGAAGTGTATTGGTAAGCGAAGATGCGTTAGCCCGATTATTTCAAGCATTTCAAACGGAAGTTGAATGTGTATTACTAAACGCTTGTTATAGTGAAATTCAAGCGAAAGCCATTCATCAACATATTGATTGTGTTGTCGGGATGAATCAAGCCATAGGAGACGAAGCCGCGATTAAATTCGCAGTTGGGTTTTATCGGGCGTTAGGGGCGGGAGAACCCTACAACAATTGTTTTGAATCGGGTCGAACTTTAATTGATTTAAACGCTATTTCTGAAGTTGATAAACCCCAAATTAAATATAGACCGAGAAGTAAAACGTCAGCTATGAATTCGACCAACGAACCTAATAAAGCCATGACATCTCCTCAAGAAAATCCTCAATCGATCAATAAATCACAATCTATCGGCGACTTTAATTTTAGCGGTAGTAATAATTATGTTGCTCCGGCTAATGCTGGCGGTGATGTTAATATTGATCAAAGTCAGAACACGCAAACTCTCGGACAAAATCCCGAATTAGAAGCAGCATTAAATGAACTTAAAAAACTGAAACAGGAAATTTCTGCAACCAATGCGCTCAACTCAATTCAGAAAAAACAAGCAGAGTTTCCTGTTGAAATGATTGAAACAGAACTCAAAAAACCTCAACCTGACAAAAGTTTAATAGATGAAGCTGTTGAAGCACTTAAAAAAGGATTAGAAGGTGTTGAAACTCTTGCCGAACCCGTGATGAAAGTTGCGGCAATTTTAGCGAAAGTTTGGATTTAATGCCCCCCAACCCCCAACTTTAGGATAGCCCCCCAACCCCCAACTTTAGGATAGCCCCCCAACCCCCAACTTTGGGGGAGTATTAACTCAAAGTCCCCCAGAATTGGGGGATTTAGGGGGCTGATATTTAGGTTGAACAATAAACTGTATATCTGGAGTAAGTTATGAGTGAAGAAACTAACGATCAATCTTTATCTAATCAAAGTCAGGGTATTGGAAATAAGAATGTTTCGGGAGATGACAATGCCATAGCATCAGTGAATGCGATGGGGAATGCAAATATTAATCAATCTCGTATCATTACCATCTACAACTATCATTATCAACAACAAACCGTTACAACACTCACCGAAGACAATACCGAGGATAACTTAATCTGTCCCTATCAAGGATTATATCATTTTAGTTACGAGAATTCAGAATACTTCTTTGGGCGAGATGTCTTTGTCGAAGAACTGTACCAATATACCGAAACCCGCAATTTTATTCCGGTGTTGGGTGCGTCTGGGAGTGGGAAATCTTCGGTAATTTTAGCGGGATTGGTGCCGAAATTGGTTCAAGCTGGAAATTGGCAATTTACCCATTTTCGGCCGGGAAATGATCCATTTCATGCGCTTGCACAAGCATTAGTTCCCCTCTACGAACCCGATCTTGATAAAACAGACGGCATCGCACAAGCTCGTAAATTAGCGGGATATTTTCAAGATAATACGGTTCCTTTATCGGATGTTTTTTCAACCATTCAACGCAATCATCCCCATAACAGAATTTTACTGATAGCCGACCAATTTGAGGAACTTTACACCCTTTGTAACGATGAAAAAATCCGACGTCAATTTCTCGATACGCTCTTAAATACTTTTAAATCTTTCGCGGAACAATCTTCTTTATCAACCGTATTAGTCGGCACCATGCGGGCAGATTTTCTCGGAAATGCGCTTTCTTATCGACCTTTAGCTGATGTCTTGCAAAAAGGTAATATTATGCTGGGGCCGATGAATGAAAATGAACTGCGAGATATTATTGAAAAACCCGCGCAAAAATTAGGCGTGAGTTTTGAAAGCGGACTGGTTGAACGCATTCTTGATGATGTGGATAAACAACCGGGAAATTTACCGTTATTAGAATTTGCCTTAACGGAACTCTGGAAAGAACGAAAGGGTAAACAGTTAACCCATAACGCTTATAAAAACATTGGGGAAGTTTCCGGCGCATTAACTTGTTATGCTGACGACAAATTTAGTAAACTTAATGAACAGGAAAAACAACAAGTTCGGCGAATCTTTGTGCAGTTAGTTCGTCCCGGTGCGGGAACCGAAGACACCCGACGAGTCGCCACCAAAGCCGAATTAAACGACAGCAATTGGGATTTAGTTAAAAAATTAGCAGATTCGCGGTTAGTTGTCACCAGTCGGACTGTTATTACCCGTGAAATAACAGACAATTCCCAACCCCAACCGGACAATATAAAAGAACAGGAAACCGTCGAAGTCGTCCACGAAGCATTAATTAGAAACTGGGGTCAACTGAGGGAATGGATGGCAACAGACCGAGAATTTAGAACCTGGCAAGAACGACTGCGGGCTTCTATGGGTTATTGGCAGGAAAAAAACCGAGATAACGGACTATTATTGCGGGGGGCGGCACTGAGTCAAGCAGAGGAACAACTGAAAAATCGTCGGGATGAACTGTCTCCAGACGAACGAGAATTTATTCAAAAAAGTCAGCAATATAAACAGCGTAAACGTCAGCGCAACACAGGCTTTTTGACCGCAAGTTTTGTCGCAATTTCTGGAGTGGCAGCAGTAGCAGTATGGCAGTGGAACAATGCTCTTATGGGAGAACTAAAAGCAGAGATAAACCTTTTAGATACTCGCTTAGTTTCTGGAGAGGAAAACTTAGACGTACAGTTAGAAGTTATCAAACACGAAAAACGAGCAAATGGAACAATAGCACAGATACAGGCTACCAACGTCCTCGAAAAAATTGTTAACTGGTCAGGAGAGAAACAAATTAATAGCTTAGAGGGGCATGAAAAAGACATCTTCGGTATAGCATTCAGCCCCAAAGGGGATTTGCTCGCAACGGCTAGTGGTGACAAAACAGTGAAATTGTGGAAACCCGATGGCACTTTTGTTAAGACTTTGGAGGGGCATAAAGATTTTGTTCTCAATGTGGCATTCAGCCCCAAAGGGGATTTGCTCGCAACGGCTAGTTCTGACAAAACAGTGAAATTGTGGAAACCCGATGGCACTTTAATTACGACCCTCAAAGACCATGAGGGTGGGGTAAGGGGTGTGGCATTCCATCCTTTGGGGAATTTAATTGCAACAGCTAGTCATGACAAAACGGTGAAATTGTGGAAACCCGATGGCACTCTAATTACCACGCTCACAGAGCATGAGGGTGATGTCTTGAGTGTGGCATTCAGCCCCAAGGGGGATTTGCTTGCAACCGCCAGTGCTGACTATACAGTGAAACTGTGGAAATCAGATGGCACTTTAATTACAACTTTAAAGGGGCATGAAAATTGGGTCAGGGGTGTAACGTTCAGCCCAAAAGGGGACTTGCTCGCAACGGCTAGTTATGACAGTACAGTGAAACTGTGGAAACCTGATGGCACTTTAATTAGCACTTTAAAGGGGCATCAGAGTAAAGTCAACAGTGTGGCATTTAGCCCCAAAGGGGATTTGCTCGCAAGCGCTAGTTCTGACAACACGGTGAAACTGTGGGAAACTGATGGCACTCTAATTAGGATTTTAGAGGGGCATGAGGATTCGGTCTTAGATGTGGCATTCAGCCCCAAAGGGGATATGATTGCAAGCGCTAGTTCTGACAAGACGGTAAAACTGTGGAAACCCGATGACACTTTTATTAAAACGCTCAAAGGGCATAAAGAGGATGTCTTGAGTGTGGCATTCAGTCCAAAAGAAGATTTGCTTGCAACCGCCAGTGCTGACAATACAGTGAAACTGTGGAAATCAGATGGCACTTTAGTTAATACTTTGGAGGGGCATGAAAATTGGGTCAGGGGTGTAACGTTCAGCCCAAAAGGGGATTTGCTCGCAACCGCTAGTCGGGACAAGACCGTAAAACTGTGGAAAGCCGATGGCACTTTAATTACGACGCTCAGAGGGCATGAGGATCGGGTTATCAATGTCTCATTCAGCCAGAATGGGAATTTGCTCGCAACCGCGAGTGTTGACAAAACGGTGAAACTGTGGAAAGCCGATGGCACTCTAATTACAACGCTCACAGAGCATGAGGATGATGTCTTGGATGTGGCATTCAGCCCAAAAGAGGATTTGCTTGCAACCGCGAGTGTTGACAAGACGGTGAAACTCTGGAAATCTGATGGTACTCTAATTACGACGCTCAGAGGGCATGAAGAGGATGTCAACAGTGTGGCATTCAGCCCCGACGGGAAATTGATCGCTTCGGCGGATAAGACAGTAAAACTGTGGAAAGCCGATGGCACTTTGGTGGAGACTTTCGATGAGGAGCATAAGGGCATGGTTAAAGATGTTGCATTTAGCCCAGACGGGAAATTGATCGCAACCGCGAGTGTTGACGACACGGTAAAATTGTGGAAAGTTGATGGCACTCTAGTTTCAACTTTCAAAGGGCATGAGGGTGATGTCTGGGGTGTGGCATTCAGCCCCGATGGTAAATTGCTCGCTTCAGCGAGTCGTGACAACACGGTGAAATTGCGGCGCTTTAACCGAGATCAACTCCTCGATCACGCTTGCAATTGGATGAGTGATTACCTGAAGAATAACCCCAACCTCGAAGAAAAGGAACGAAATATTTGTGGTGAAGTAGAACCTTTGGCAACGGCTTTGTTTTTGCAGGGCGAACAGTCAGCAGCACAGGGGAAAATTGAGGAAGCGGTTTCTAAGTTTAAACAAGCCGTTAAACTTGACTCGAACTTCAGTTCTCTGTCAGCAGTAAGTTTAGTGAGGATTGGAAAGTCGTTCGTACAAGGCGATCAAATTGAAGAAGCAATTGCAGTTTTTAATCAAGCTCAAAATTTTGATTCTGATTTAGAAATTCAAGCCTCGGATTGGAATAAACTGTGTTGGCAAGGTAGCGTTAATAAACAGGCGGAGAAGGTAATGTTTGCTTGCAATAAAGCCGTTGAACTCGCGCCTGATAATGGATGGATTTATAATAGTCGGGGTGTTGCCCGTGCGTTAACGGGTAATTTTGACGGGGCTGTTAAGGATTTTGAAACGTTCGTTAAGTTGGCGGGAAATGAGGAGGAAAAAGCACAGCGAAACGGTTGGATAGAGTCTCTGAAAAAGGGTGAAAATCCGTTTCCTGAGGAGATGTTTGAGGGGAGGCGTTGACCTCTCCCCCAACCCCTCTCCTACGAGGCGAGGGGAGTTCAAAAGTGGCCTCCTCCTGCCTCCCTTTCTAAGGGAGGTGCCGCAGGGGTCGGGATGGGAGAGGTTGGTGGGGGTAATTGATCATCTCCTACAAAGCGAAGCGCTATAGAGAACGGGTCACTGGTGAGTGTTGACTGAAATATGGTATCCTCCAGTTCAGATTGCAAATTTGCTAACAACTATCCTTTTCCAGAAGATTTTAGATGAAACGCAAACATTTGATTTGGCAGGGAATGACCTTGTTAGTTGGTACAATGTTCTTCGGAACAGCGATCGCCCGAGAACTTTCTGAACAAGAAAAAACCGTCGTTTGCAGACTCAATGAGGTGGTGGCTGAAGCCGGGAGAGACGGTTATGAGTTGATCTTCTGGCCGGTTGTTCGCAAAGGGCCTCCTAGAATTAGTGCGCCTCTAACGATTAAACTCGATCCGTCGGTGGAGTATCTGTTTGTGGGGTATTGCGATGAAAATTGCAGTGATGTTCAACTCCGCATCGCCAACTTGTCTGGAGAGGAACTCGGCGCCGAAGAAGATGTTTTATCGGTGCTAACCTTTGAACCGCCCTACACCGATGACTATGAGTTAAGCTTGCGAATGGCAGACTGTACCAACGAAGAAGGATGTTTCTACGGTTTGGGTATTTTAGCCCCCAAAGGTGCGGCTGTTCCCTATGCGTCTCGTTTACCGAAAGAGTTGGCTCAGTTTGAGGTTTGTGACTCCTAGTTTCACGATCCTTGAAACAATAATACTATCCCTGCGATCGCAATGATTGCCCCGAAAATCGCTCTAAGGCTAACTCGATCTCCCAGACTCGCTGCAATGGGTAATACAAACAACGGACTGGTGGAATTAAGCGCCTGAGCAATACCCGCAGCCGTGAATTTCAAAGCCGTTTGTTGCAACAAAATTCCCAAGTATGTGCCTAAAAATGTTGCCAGTCCCAGCAGTGCAAATGTGCGTTTAGACTGCAAAGGTTTTAACAACAAATTCACATTTTCACGTTTAACAAACAGCCACAATAATAATACCACAGTTCCACCGGATAAGCGCAATAATGTACTCCATAACGGGCTAATTTCGGTTTGGGTGAGGGCAAGGTGAGATAAAAGAATTCCGACGGCCTGACACACTTCTGCAAGCAACCCAAAGAATAATCCTCGTCGTAAATGGGTTGAACCGAAGACACCCTCTCCGACTCGTTCTGTTACCACCCAAGCGACTCCCAAAACCGTTAAAATAATCCCCAACCAAGCTGAAAGCGGAAGTCGTTCTTGGAGGAAAATAAACGCTAATATTGCCGTCAGAGGGGGCGCTAAGGTTTCCATCAATAAGGCTCGTCTTGGCCCCAAACATTTCAACGTTGTCAAATAAGCACTATCTCCGATGGCAATTCCAATAATACCACTTAGCAGTAATAATCCGATGATTGTTAATTCGATATCGGGGAATATACTCCCTCGCAAAACAACCGTTAACAGTAATAAAGCGATCGCAATAATGCCTTTAATTAAGTTTAATCCAATGGCAGGAATTTTCTCTCCAACTTGACTATAAACTACCGAAGCCAGCGACCAAAAAAAAGCGGCGAGTAATGCTGCAAATTCACCCCGAAAGTTTGTTAGGATAGAAAGTTGCATGATGTTAAATACTCAAATCTCTGAATACAATCACCGCATGATAACAGGTTCAAAGAAAACTTGTGTTATAATTTAGAGCAAAGTTAATCAAAGCTTATGATCTCTGTCTTTTTATAGATGAGTTTAAAAAAAACTGAGTTCAGACTTAAAGTGTACTATTATTTTAGATTAAAAAAGGATGGTAAACTCGACCGAATTCAAACAGAAAGAAAACGTTGAACAGTTTCAAAAAACCTTAAAAGACATTTATTTTATTAGTGGTTTAGGTGCGGATAGACGGGTATTCAAACGATTACAAATTAAAGGATATCAGCCTGTTTATATTGATTGGTTAGATCCAGAAAAAGGAGAGTCAATCGAAGATTATGCCAAACGTTTAACCGCTCAAATTAAATCAGATCATCCGATTGTGGTTGGGCTTTCGTTTGGGGGAATTGTGGCGGTAGAAATTGCCAAACAGATTGAAGTCGAGAAAGTTATCCTGATTTCTAGCACCAAAAATCAGTTAGAAATTCCGCCTTATTTTAAGTTTTTTAGACGATTTCCGATTCATCGCATCTTTCCATTTAAAAGCTTGCTTTGGGCGGTTTATTGGATACTATTTTGGTTATTTAGTTTAGAAACAATTGATGAACGTCGGTTACTCAGAGCGATTTTGCGAGATACTGATGCGGGTTTTATTAAGTGGGCGATTGACAAAGTTGTGATGTGGAAAAATGATTCTATCCCAGACAAATTATATCATATTCATGGGTTGAATGATCGAATTTTCCCCGTTCGTTTCCTCAAATCTGACTTTTGGAGTGAACACGGGGGGCATTTTATTGTGTTAAATAAAGCGGAACAAATCTCCAAACAGTTAGACAGTCTGATTCACCCTAACAATATTCCAAAAGTTAAAATAGAGAGTCAAAATAGCTAGAATTAAAGGGGCTGAATTTCAATCCAAACTCCTGTTTCTTTTGTTCCCGAAACATATTCAACGGTTAACCGAGGAAGACAACTCAACCGATCATCCATTAACACTCCCGCCCCATTTAATGTCAGTGCATCTAAACACGCTCCCGCCATATTATCTAAGTCAGAATTAGTGCGATGGTTGCCAAAGAAACGAAGGGAAACTGCGACTTTTTGTAAGGGGAATTTATGAGTTGAGTGAAACTGAGACATTTGACGATAGAGTTCAATTTCTGCCCGATTTCGCCATTCTCGATAACGATTGGGCATATAAGTTCCATTGGAAGTCACGCGAGGACGTGCTTTGGGAACGACTGTTCCAGGAATACAAAATCTAACTAAATTTTCCGTAGAATTAGGTTCATAATTAGATTCAGACTTCCCAGAAATCGGCGTAAAATCAACATCAATAATGGGTTCTATAACCGATTCCTTGGGGGGATAAACAGGGCTAGGTTGCTGTTTTAGCGGCTCTGGAGAAGGTTTAGACTGAGGTTGAGTAGGTGGTGATGAAGTTGTTGTTTCTGCAACGACTTTAGATTCGGTTAACAAGCGAGGAGAATCCGGTTGACTCGGGTTTGGGGAAGGTAAGATTGAACGTTCAATATTGTCTTGAACTTGAGGATATTTCCCCGCCATCCGCATATACATTTGAGCGGTTTGTAAGGTGAGATTACACTGCGTTTTCAACCAATTTTCCCAGGCTTGAGTGAAAACCAAAGGTTGAGCTTTGAGTAACCACGCTCCCGCATTGCAAGCATGAATCAGGGAAGTTTTGGGAGATTTAATGCAAAGTTGATGTTCTTGATGAATGCGAATAGCAAGTTGATCAAGTTGCTCGTTTTCGAGTTTGGGGAGAGTAAAAATGGAATCTGTGATCACGTTTAGGGGGCTGTTCACATCTATCAACTTTGAGTTTTTGAATCGTTCATCCAATATTGCAACTTTTTAGTTTGGAGATCCGACTTCACCAAAACCCCCGGTTCACTTTGAATCGGTAGAATATCTAGCGTATCGGTTTGAGCGCAATATTTCAAGTCATCATAGCATTTTAATCCGACTAAACGTTGACCATGACTTGCACAGTTCATCAGTTGATAGAGTTGAGATTGCCACTGCAAATACAGTGAAATCGCCCCATAAACTTCATCATTCCCCGCCACATCCGCCAAAGGATAACCCATTTCCGTGACAAAACTCTCGGCAATGGCCCCTGCACAAACGGTATCTTCGAGAGAATAGCTTCCTTGCCAACCGGAACCCACTATCCAAACGGTTTCCGGCTGTTTAGTAATCAAATATTCGACTACAGCCTGTCGATTAACCAAAGCTGAAGTAATCACCACCGGCGCAGTTTGAACCCGTTGTAAAGCCCGAGTTCCGTTGGTGGTGGTCATAAATAACCGTTTTCCCTCGACAATATCAGAGGTGACGTTGAGGGGAGAATTGCCTAAGTCGCAGCCTTCAACCTTATTCCCGCCTCGTTCCCCAATTCGTACTCGTTTGTCAGCCGGCCATTTTTCGCTGACTTCCATCAATTCTTGAACATCGCTAAAAACTTGCACCGCTTCAGCCCCGGCGTTGAGTGCAGTGGCGATAGTGGTTGTTGCCCGCAGCACATCGACGACAATGGCGCATTCAGGCATATCAGTGGGGGTTAGTTCGGGAGTGTGATAAACAAACAGCTTCACAGTTAAGACCGTCGTAAGTAGCTTGGCGACTTTCTATCTTACACGAATTTCAGACCGAAAATCATAAGACTTTTTGCGCCAGCCTTTGCCCAAATTTTTCCCGGTTGCAATCACAATCTCCATCAGACTCAATAAACTGCTGGGATGAGCAATCGCCCAAATATTAGTTGCTAAACAAAATCCACCCAAAGACAGTAAAATATAGGTGGGCATCATCACGATCCCAACAGTAAACCAAGTATAAATGTGTAGCAGCATTAACACCGCATAAAAACTCGCAAATCCCACCATTAACTGTAATTTAACGGGAGAAGATTTCGCCTTCGTAAAAATGAGAGTTTGCAAAGTTGCTAGAATATTAGCCGGAACTAGAAACGCACAAATTGTTCCACAATTCGCACGGGAAAACTCTGCAATTGTATTGAAATCTAGCATTTTGTGGTTCTCACTGAAAGAGTGTACAGATATTTGACATTACAGATATTTGAGATTGAGTTCCGACTAGATGAAGTCAATATTTAGGCTTATTTGTCTTTGTGCAAACCACTTGTCCAGATATTGGTTAACATCATCAACATTCCGCCAATAAAAATGACAATCGCCAGTCCACCAACAATCACATTTTCCCAATCTATTGTTTCCATCGGACTCCTGTGAGATCTACACCGATTTACCGTAACACAAATACTTGGAATTTGTGACCGTCTCCTGGTGTAACTCAGTCTCAGGGATGAGAAGGGCGAAGGTTCTCAGAAATCAGCATTTCGACTAACTCACCCCGATCTCTCAACCGTCAGTTTGTAACGTATCTTAATATAGAAGACAGTAGAATTAACACAAGAGGCAGGGTAATCCAAATGTCAGAACAAACAAAAGCAAATTGGGATGCGGGGCGGCTTTTAAAAACCTTAAGTTACTTTGGTGTGGTTCCCTTTATTGGTAGTATAAGCTGGATTCAGGAGCTATTCGGTAACAAGAAAAACAAACCCCAACCGAAGCCAGAAGTGGTATTAGTCGCAGGTGCCACCGGAGGTGTAGGAAAACGAGTGGTGAAGCGGTTACAGCAACAGGGGATGAACGTTCGGGCTTTAGTTCGAGATGCAAAAAGAGCGAAAAAAGTCCTCGGAAATACAGTAGAAATAATTGAAGCTGACATTACCATTCCTGAAACATTAACCCCTCAAGTGATGAAAGATGTGACGGCAATTATTTGTTGTACCGGAACTAAAGTTCAACCGATAGAAGGAGATACCCCAACTCGGGAAAAATACTATCAAGGCATTAAATTTTATATGCCAGAAGTAGTTGATATTCCCGAAAAAGTGGAATATGAAGGAATGCAAAATTTAACCAATGTTGCGTTTCCCTATCTCAAAAATAGTAGTGAGAAACTCCTCTTTGATTTTAGCAAACCAACAGAAGATTTAAAAGAAACTTGGGGTGCGTTGGATGATGTCGTCATGGGGGGTGTAAGTGAAAGTTCTATTCGTTTAATTGGTGATGCGGCTTTCTTTACCGGGAATGTTTCGACGGCGAATTCGGGAGGGTTTGCTTCAGTGCGAACTCGCAATTTTGATCCCCCGATGAATTTGTCCGGTTATCAAGGCATTGAGATGCGGATTAAAGGAGATGGAAAGCGCTATAAATTTATTCTGCGGAATGATCCTAAATGGGATAGTATTGCCTACTGTTATTCGTTTGATACAGTATATAATATTCCCATAACTATTCGGATTCCGTTTGATCAATTAATTCCTGTATTTCGGGCAAAAACTGTTGAAAACGGTGATCCATTTGACTCCAATACGGTTTATTCTATTCAATTAATGTTGAGTAAGTTTGAATATGATAAAGCACTCAATCCTAAGTTTTCTCCCGGAAGTTTTCAACTTCAAATTGAAACAATCAAAGCTTATGGGGGTCAAAAATATCCTCGGTTTATTCAGATTAGTTCAGCCGGAGTCACTCGCCCCGGAAAACCCGGTTTAAACCTAGAAGAAGAACCGCCAGCCGTGCGTATGAATGATCAATTAGGGGGGATTTTAACCTGGAAACTAAAAGGAGAAGATGTCATTCGTTCTAGTGGAATTCCCTACACTATTATTCGACCTTGTGCGTTAACAGAAGAAGCGGGAGGTAAAGCATTAACCTTTGAACAAGGAGATACAATTAAAGGTAAAGTGAGTCGAGACGATATTGCTGAACTTTGTATTCAAGCATTAAATGAATCTCAAGCTTGTAATGTAACCTTTGAGGTCAAAGCCGAACAAAATAGTCAGCAAGCAGGAGACTGGAGGGGGTTATTTTCAAGTATCAAACCTGACTCTCAAAATTAAATCCCGCAGAGGTGAGTTCGACTAGATTTATTAATACCCGCCCTACCCTCAAAATTCTCCTAGAGGCGGGTTTATTTAAAGAGATAAATTTGGGTAGAATTCGCCCCAACAATATTCAATGAATTATGATCCTTTTTGATTTTTTTAAACCTATTGATGAAACTACAAATTAATCCAAAATTTACACCGTATTTATTTTTACTTCCCGCCCTTTTGATATTGGGCTTAACGGTATTTTGGCCAGCGTTACAGGCTTTTTATCTAAGTTTATTTAGTTATGATTTATTGCAACCTCCAGAATGGATAGGATTAAAAAACTTTCAACGGTTGTGGAGTGACGAGGTATTTTGGCAAACGATAAAAAATACATTTCTTTATATTACTTTTGTTGTCCCAATTTTAGCAATTTTTCCGTTAGGATTAGCGATTTTAGTCAATCAAAAAATCCGGGGGATTAATTGGTTTAGAACCGCTTATTATGTTCCGGTTATCATTTCAATGGTTGTCGCAGGATTAGCATGGAAATGGTTATATTCAGAAACAGGTTTACTCAATCAACTCCTCCAATACAGTTTATCTTTTGTTCTTCCTGAGTCTAAATTACCCACGATTCCTTGGTTAACCAGCCCTAATTTAGCCTTGTTTAGTGTGATGGCGGTAACGATTTGGAAAGGGTTAGGATATTATATGGTTATTTATTTAGCCGGATTACAATCTATTCCCGTAGAATTATATGAAGCAGCAAGTTTAGAGGGGTCTGAGGGTTGGCAAAAACATTGGGATATTACCCTTCCGTTGATGCGTCCTTATATTGTTTTAGTTGCGGTTATTTCGGCAATTTCAGCGACCAAAGTATTTGAAGAAGTTTATATTATGACTCAAGGTGGCCCGCTTAATAGTTCCAAAACAATTGTCTATTATCTCTATGAACAAGCGTTTCAAAATTTAGAGATTGGTTATGCTTGTACGATTGGATTAATGTTGTTTTTAATTGTTCTCGGATTATCGATTTTACGATTAGTTGTTACTCAATTTACCTCTAGTGATACTCCAACTTTATAACCATTTCCATGAATTGCCCTTAACAACAATGACAGACTTAATAACGCTTTTGTTGCTAATCTTTACCACTTTTTTGATTAGCTTTATTCTTTTCTATTGGTGGGCAAGTTCCAAGAGTTATTCTCAAGCAAAATATGCGGAAATTTTAACTTCTGATTTGCCACTACAACGCAAACCAAAAGAAACCTATACCGTCATTACTTATAATATTGGTTATCTTTCGGGTTTAACGAATAATCAAGCAGTCAAACGGGAAAAAGTGTTATTCGATGAAAATTTAGAACTAGCAATTGCAGCTTTAAAACCGTTCAATGCTGATTTTATTGCTTTGCAAGAAGTAGATTTTGCCTCTCAACGTTCTTATGATGTTAATCAAGTTCAAGAGTTAGCAACGGCGTTAAAGTTTCCTGTACAAGCAACTGCTATTAATTGGGATAATAATTATGTTCCTTTTCCAACATTTCCTATTTATGCACATTTTGGTAAAATGTTGTCAGGACAAGCCATTTTGAGTCGATATCCGATAGAGTTAAATGAACGCATTGTGTTAGAACAAGTTACGAATAAGCCTTTTTATGAAAATGCGTTTTATTTGGATAGACTCGCCCAAGTTAGCCGAATTAAAATTGCTAACCATATTCTGATTTTAATTAATGTTCATTTAGAAGCTTTTGATCAACCCACTCGCCTCAAACAATCTCAATTTGTACTAGAACTCTTTCTCAGTTTTTCTCAAAAATATCCTGTTCTTTTAATTGGTGATTTTAACAGCGAACCGCCTTCAGAAATAAATCTAGAACCCACTATTAATCTATTTCTCAATACACCCGGAATTCAGTCTGCTTTTCCCCCAAAAACTCTAAATCATCCCGAAAATGGGACTTATCCTTCTGATCAACCTCATCGAACTATTGATTATATCTTCTATAATCAAAATAAAATTGAAGCAATAGAATGGCAAGTCGTGACAGACATTTTAGCTTCCGATCATTTGCCTGTAGTGATGAAATTTAGATTCCGTTAATTTGTGATTCAATCATTAATTTTTGTGAAACTAGAGATGCAATAAACTCAAAAATGTTTCAAATAACGTTTGAAGTTCAACGCTCTCAACTGTTAGCTGGATGCCATGTCAAGCTTAGATAGCTATCAGGGAACCCAAATGGAACCCGAGAAAATTAAAGAAGTTTATTCCCACTTTTTAGACTTAGATTATTTTAAAAAAGTGGGATTATTAACTCTCTTTTAAGATTTTCAGCTTTTTTTGCTAAGTAACTTTTGCATTCATTTTCAATGGGCAAAAAGCATCTTCTTGAGAGAGTAAACGCTGCCCAACTTGTTTAAGAATCGCGATCACAGGTTGCAGTTCCCGCCCTTTTTCCGTGAGAGAATATTCAACGTGAGGCGGAATCTCAGGATATACCTTACGTTGAATTATACCATGCTTTTCTAGGGTTCTCAAGCGCAAAGTTAAGATTTTTGAGCTAATCCCCGGTAAGGCTTTAGTCAGTTGATGTGTACGGCGATTACCATTTAAAAGTTCTCGCAAAATACCAATCGACCACTTACTCCCGATCAGATCGATCGTATACTCAATCGGATAGTTTTGATCAAATTGTTGTTTCGGATGATTTGAATCGTGATTGCTGCAAGATTTGTTAATATTCATTTGCAAAAATTAGTAATTTTTATTAAACGTCTCCATCTCCAGGATTCATCTTTTTTAATAATACCCTCAACGGACGAATTGACGCTATTTCTTTACTTTTGGTAACTAAGGGAAAATAATGTATCTATATTGTAAATGATATCAAAAGTAATACTCTATGAGTAGAGGAGAATCAAATCTCCAAATCCAACAAAAGAGAAGGCACATAGAAGAATCAAGAGAATTCAATTGAGTATAGCTGACCAGAGATCGATAAAATTTGTATATTTATCAACCCATCTCGGTTAGTTAGACTGTTATTGAATAGTGACGACATTCTCAAGCACAAACCGTTAAAACTCAAACAATAAATCGAACTTGTACGAGACTATTTATAAAGTTTGGAGGACTTTAATATGGTTGCGACAACCCCATTGACCCTATCGACCGAAACCCCCAAAGAAAAAGCATTTGTTCTCTGGTTTGAAGAGGTCAGAATTTCTGATATTCCCTTAGTGGGCGGGAAAAACGCATCTTTGGGAGAAATGATTCAACAACTTAGTCCCAAAGGCGTGAACGTTCCTACTGGTTTCGCCACAACCGCTTATGCTTACCGTCACTTTATAGAATCAGCCGGATTGGAAATAAAACTACGCAAATTATTTGCAGATTTAGACGTAGAAGATGTTAAAAACTTACGGAAACGAGGTAAACAAGCCCGTTCATTAATTCTCGATACACCTTTCCCACCTGAAATCGAAACAGCAATCATTAATGCTTATCGTCAACTTTGTAAAAATCATACAAAATCAACCGAATTTACCGATCAATTTAGCCCCGAATATACAGCAGAATCTAAACGTTATATTGCTGATGTAGATGTTGCAGTTCGTTCTAGTGCAACCGCAGAAGATTTACCCGATGCTAGCTTTGCAGGTCAACAAGAAACCTACCTCAATGTTTATGGTGAAGAAGCTGTTTTAGAATCTTGTCATAAATGTTTTGCATCAATTTTCACTGACCGGGCTATTTCTTATCGTACCATCAAAAACTTCGATCATTTTACCGTTGCCTTGTCGGTTGGCGTACAGAAAATGGTGCGTTCTGACCTCGCTTCTTCTGGGGTAATGTTCTCCATTGATACGGAAACAGGCTTTAAAAATGCCGCCCTAGTTACCGCAGCTTATGGCTTAGGTGAAAACGTCGTTCAAGGTGCCGTTAACCCCGATGAATACTTTGTTTTTAAACCGACATTAAAACAAGGATTTCGCCCGATTCTCGAAAAACGTCTCGGCACCAAAGAAATGAAAATGGTGTACGATATTGGCGGTTCCAAACTGACCAAAAACGTCTCTGTTCCTGTTTATGAACGGGAAAGATACTGCTTAAGTGATGATGAAATTCTGCAACTGGCAGACTGGGCTTGTACCATTGAAAATCATTATTCACAAGTGCGGGGAACTTATACCCCGATGGATATTGAATGGGCAAAAGACGGTTTAACCGATCAATTATTCATTGTTCAAGCCCGTCCGGAAACCGTACAATCTCAAAAATCCGCCAGCATTTTAAGGAGTTATAAACTAACAGGAACAAGCGAAATTATCTCACGGGGTCGCGCCGTTGGCGAAATGATTGGTCAAGGAAAAGCACGGGTAATTTTAGATGTTCATCGCATCGATGAATTCCAAGCCGGAGAAGTTTTAGTAACCAATAAAACTGACCCTGACTGGGAACCGATTATGAAAAGATCCAGTGCAATTGTAACCAACCAAGGCGGGCGAACTTGTCACGCTGCAATTATTGCGCGAGAAATGGGAATTCCGGCAATTGTGGGCTGTGGCGATGCAACACAAGTAGTAAAAACAGGTGAAAATATTACTGTTTGTTGTGCAGAAGGCGAAGAAGGTCGGGTTTATCAAGGATTAGTTCCGTTTGAAGTTGAAGAAACCGTACTTGATAATTTACCACAAACTAAAACCCAAATTTTAATGAATGTGGGAAACCCTGAAGAAGCCTTTGGGTTGGCGTCTATTCCCTGCGATGGTGTGGGTTTAGCCCGGTTAGAATTTATTATCGCCAACCATATTAAAGCCCACCCATTAGCGTTGATTCATTACGATGAATTAGAAGATGAATTAACCAAACGAGAAGTTGCTGAATTGACCAAAATTTACGACTATAAACCCGATTTCTTTGTAGATAAATTGGCGCATGGTATTGGCATGATTGCGGCTGCGTTTTATCCCAATCCTGTGATTGTGCGGATGTCGGACTTCAAGAGTAATGAATACGCCAATTTGTTAGGGGGGCGTCAGTTTGAACCGAAAGAAGAAAACCCGATGATTGGTTGGCGGGGTGCATCTCGATATTATGACCCGAAATATCGCGAAGCTTACGCACTTGAATGTCAAGCTTTGAAGCGAGTTCGAGATGAAATGGGATTGACAAATGTGGTGCCAATGATTCCTTTCTGTCGAACTCCTGATGAGGGTCGAAAAGTGTTAGCTGAGATGGAGAAAAATGGCTTAAAACGAGGCGAAAATGGCTTACAAGTTTATGTGATGTGTGAGTTACCTAGTAACGTTATTTTTGCCGATGAATTTGCTCAAGTGTTTGATGGATTTTCGATTGGTTCTAATGATTTAACTCAGTTAACATTAGGATTAGATCGAGATTCAGCCTTAGTTGCTCATCTCTTTGATGAACGGAATGAAGCAGTGCGTCGGATGGTCAAAATTGCAATTAAAGCAGCGAAAAAATATGATCGCAAGATTGGAATTTGTGGTCAAGCCCCGAGTGATTATCCTGAATTTGCTCGTTTCCTCGTAGAGTTGGGAATTGATTCAATTAGTTTAAACCCAGACTCTGTAATTAAGACAATTCTCGATATTGGCAAGCTGGAAGAATCAGGAACTCTTTTAGATGACATTATGGAGGTTTCTAAAGCTCGATAGTTCTTGAAACACTCGGTAACTTTATCGAAACTGGGTTTTTTCAAAAAACGGGATTTTTGATGTTTAAGTAAAATTTATCTAAAGAAATAGCCAGATCTCAAACTAGGTGCTACCATGTAGACTGCTCACAATCTATTGTTAAATCTTTGACAACAGGGTGAGTAGCATTGAATTCCATTGAGATAGTTGCGCTGCTTTAGTCAGGTTTCAGGGCTAGAGCAGTTTATTTTAGGAGCAAATTGAGATTAATGAGAAACTCCGACTTGACGCGCTGCGACAAGATAACGGAAAATATATTCAGTTAACTCAATATAATTTTCGGCATCCCCAGGCGAGTTCGCCCAAACCGTAACACCATGATTTTTAATCAATAACGCCGGAACGTCAGGTTTTGATTGTTTAAAGCGATGGCTAATTTCTTTTGCTATTTTAGAGACATCTAAATGATTCTTAAACACGGGCATCACCACTTTCGGATGTTCCTCCCAAACCCCTAAACCTTTTAACATTTCAATTGGAGGTAAATTCAAGTGATCGCCTTCGGTAAAGTTCGTCACCAGTTTTGCTTCTACAGAGTGAACATGATAACAAGCATTTGCATCGGGAAATAGCGAATAAATGGCTTGATGAATACTCGTTTCAGCAGAGGGGCGATGAGCTAAATTGGGATTTTCTATCACTTCTCCTTGCAGAGAAATTCTCACAAAATCTTCTTCGCTTAACTTGCCTTTTTGTTTCCCACTCGCCGTAATCCAAAAACTCCCATCAGCGAGTCTAGCTGACAAATTGCCTGCCGTTCCCGCCATCCAACCGAGTTGATAAAATTGACGAGAAGCGGTGATTAAATCTTGACGTGGATCGGTATTCATCTCTGTTTTGATCTGATTAAATTCCCCATTTTTCCAGGGCTTGACGTAACGCTCCGGTTGGCACTTTTTCTAACTCAAAAGATTGTTGATTTTGATATCGCTCTAACGCCTCAAAAAAGGCTTTTACACCCGCCCCCGGATTCTCTGGATGATCCATAATTCCCGTTCCCGCATTTAAAATCACATCATTCCCATAATCTCTTAATGCTTGGGGAACAATACCCGGATGAATTCCCGCAGAAGGCACCGGAAAAACATTTCGCGATCGCAAAATATCTCTAATTCTACCTTCTTCTACCGCATCAAATGGTAAACTTCCATAATGCGCCGGATAAAGCACCGCATCCGCCCCACCATGCGCCATTAATGTTCCTAAAACCACTGAATAAGCTAACCCCGTATCTGCTGAAGCACACATCGCCCCCGCCAAAGCTGGATGAGCAAAAATCGGCACATTAATATCTGGATCTGCGGCTAAAGCTTCCAACACTGAAAACCCATAAGTGAGTACATTTAATAATAGAGCATTTGCCCCATTTTGAACTAAAGTTTTAGCTTTTTTTATTAATTTTTCGGCTGAACCTGTAACATTCACTGCATACAAAACGGTTCGCCCGGTTTCTTGTTTGACTCGTTCTAAAACCGGATAACAAGCTTCTAACCGTTTCAACGTCGGGGCGACATCTAAATCTGCCATAATTTCATCATCTTTAATGATATCCAACCCGGCAAAAGCCACCTGTTCTAAAATATTAGCATGATCGGCTGCTGATAACCCCAAAGCTGGCTTATAAATTGCCATAATTAAGGGGCGATCAAAGACATTCAATAGTTTTCTAATTCCCTGGATTCCAAAGCGGGGAAACTTGCCATAATTTTCATCTAAACGTAATCCGACAACCTTACCCACACCCGCCATTGAATACTTCCCAAAAATCATCGTCAGCAGGCTAGCAATATCATTTTCAACGTTGATTTCAGGAAAGCGAACTGTTGCAATATTATCGCCGTTTTCATGGGGTTGAATCCCGATCACTTCGCCCAAATGCGATCGGATAATTTCCTCCCGGTGGCTAAACCGTGCATCCCAAGTTCCGGCAGTTTGTCCAATCGCAATCACTTTTGCTTGACGTTCCGCATCAACACCCGCAGGAAAACGATAATCTACTTCTATTGTCATTCTTTTTCTAAAAAAAATCAATAAATAATCCCCCAATCTTTGAGAGAAGGGAGGATATTATTTTAACCGATTAATAACGAGTTTTTTTGAGAATCTATGCGAATTTTTGTTTCCGTATATTCAGGAACCCAACCCGCTGTAGTGATAAAGTAACGCACAGCTTTAATGCGTTTTTTATCGGTTAAATGAAACCAATGTTCTGTTCCAGCCGGGACATTAATATATTCTTCGGGTTGAATGGTTAATTCCATCTGTGAACCATCGGGACAAACAAACCCAAACACCCCTTCCCCTTCAATAATATAACGAACTTCATCATCCGCATGAGTGTGACAACTTTCAAACTTTGTCATTAATGAATCAAGATTGGGAATATCAGGATGTAACGCAATTAAATCTCGAGATTGATAACCATCCGTTTGTTTTAACTGTTCAAAATAATGATCTAATCCCTGAAGAACTTGTTCTTTTTCGGCATCATTTAAAGCGGGTTGATTTAACAACGCTTGAAATTCAGAATCTTCTCTAACAGGCCAATGATTTAAACGAACATTTAACGGTTCTAGTTGGCGAGAAATATCCTCGATTTGGGTGTAAGTTATGCCGTCTTCCAATTGTAAAATTGCCATAGTTCAAATCCTGATTTAAACAATACCTGATTAATAATTTAGCACTAAGGAACAGCAATGACATAATATCGTTCTCGTACCGATGGCCCCCGCACTGTCACCTGTAAACGCCGACTGACTGGTAAATGTCCGATAAAGTCAAAATTGCCCTCAGCATCCGTCTGAATGGGTTGACTATTAATATACACCAAATCCATCGGATCGACTTTTCCTCGTAATTGTACCGTTTCTAAACCCAATCTTGTTAAACTTCTCACCCGCAGTTGAGATATCGGGGGAATATTGTCAATTGGTGTCGGTTTTTCGGCGGGGTTAACGATAGCAACCTGACCCTTTTCTAGTCTGACTTCTTCCCCAGCGTTGACAACTCCAACTGTTCCTTCAATGGTGTGAATTGCTGTTTTTCCATCTGGGGAAACATTGACTCCAAAAGTTGTTCCTCTAACTCCGATTATTGTCGTTGGTGTTTCGATTCTAAAGGGAGAATTAGTAACTGAAGTTTGACGTTGATTTTCAGGAATTGTTTCACTCCAAAAAGGCGAACTGACAAACCGAGAAACAGATAATCTGACTTGTCCTGCTGTTACCGATAAAACGGTGATTTGATTGGGATTAATTCCCGCCTCACCGGAAAGTATTTTAACTTCAACGGTTGTATTTTCAGCAAGTTCAACCAACCCAATATAACTATCGACTCGTAAGTTTACAATAGTATTTTGACCTGTATTAATTTGATCACCAACTTGTAAAATATCCCCAACTTGGGCAGGTTTTCCATTCAGAGTAACAGAGTATCCGTTAATTTCTTCTATCGTTAATCCCCGACTTTGTAAGCGTTGAACGGTTTCTGTTATCGGATCAGCAACGGCGATATCTAAGCCCAAGAAAGGAATCAGTAATGCCAAGACTCCTCCAGTTATGCTTCTGTGTCGTCTGTTAGATAATAAATTCATTCTCAATCCTCAACACAATCCTTTTCAAATATTATAAACTAGGGTGACAGCTTACTGATGATTTTAAACTCTGTGAAAAATCTCTAATACCCTGCGTTTTACTTAAGATAATCAAAAAAAGTACAATAGGAGTTGAAAAACACTTGAGAATGAAAAAATGAAGATTAAACATCCTCAAACTTGGCCAGAAACCGTAGAAGAAGCAATCCCCATTCAAAACCAGTTAAAATCTCTTGTTGTCACCACAGATCAATTTGAATCTATCCAATATGTAGCCGGAGTTGATGTCGGATTTCTAGACAATTATACCATTTCTCAGGCGGCTGTAGCGGTGTTGAGTTTTCCCGATTTACAACTGCAAGAACAAGCGATTTCTCAACGTCAGACGACCTTTCCTTATATTCCCGGTTTTTTATCCTTTCGGGAAGTTCCAGTGATTTTAGATGCGTTAGAAAAACTGACGATAATTCCTGATATAATCATCTGTGATGGTCAAGGAATTGCTCATCCTCAACGTTTTGGTTTAGCTTGTCATTTAGGAGTATTAATTAATCTTCCCACAATTGGGGTAGCCAAATCAATATTTATCGGAACCCATCAAGAATTAGCCACAGAAAAGGGAAGTTGGGAACCGTTAATAGATCGGGGAGAAGTAATTGGGGCTGTGGTGCGATCGCGAACCAATGTCAAGCCATTGTATGTCTCTCCTGGTCATCGAATTAGCTTAGAAACGGCGATTGATTTTGTCTTGCAATGTACACCTAAATATCGTTTACCTGAAACCACTCGTTGGGCGGATTATTTAGCTTCAAAACCGGACTAAAAAAGTCTGATTTTAGCCTTTATAATTAAGACGAATACTATTCTTTGTTGATCAGATGTCAATTCAATCAAAAAAAGATCTAATCACCCATTTAAGTCAGTTTGTGACCGAGACACGTTCCCAAAAAATCGAGGCTGTTGTGCAGCAGCGAACCCGACAATTGACCGTGATTTTAGAAGATATTTATCAGCCTCACAATGCAAGTGCTTGTTTGAGAAACTGTGATAGTTTTGGAGTTCAGGATGTTCATATTATTGAAAACCGGAATGATTTTGATCTCAATCGCGAGGTGAGTTTAGGTTCACATCGATGGTTAACGATATCTCGCTACAATGAACCGAAGATTAACAATACCAAAATTTGTTTAGAAAAGCTGAAAAGTCAGGGCTATAAAATTGTCGCGACAACACCTCACGAAGAAGAAATAACTATCGAACAGATATCAGTCGAAGAAAAGTTAGGGTTAATGTTTGGAACCGAGTTAAATGGTTTATCCGATGATGCTGTGTCCCAAGCCGATTATTTAGTCAGAATTCCGATGGTTGGATTTAGTGAAAGTTTTAATATTTCCGTGAGTGTAGCCCTGTGTTTGTATGAAATCACGACAAAATTGAGAGCATCCAATCTAGATTGGAAACTCAGTGAATTAGAGCAAGCCGAAATTCAGCTTCAGTGGTTGCGTCAATCCATTCGTGGGGGTCAATTTATTGATAATCAGTTCATCAATCAATCCCCGGCTATTTAGAGAAATTGACTCGAACTGAACTCAATTCAATCCAATCATTCAATCTAATTTTGAAGACGAAGAAGAATAGGGATTTGAGCCAGGCGGAGCATTAACCGCATCCAATTCTCGCCGCAAAATTTCCTCATAAATTTTAGGTAAATAGGGAGTCATCACATTATCTTCAATCCCATAACCCAAACTGGTCCAAGTATCGGAGAGAGAACGTAAGACCTCACTGAGTTGACCCTCTCGCAAATCTTGAGCAATATCCATCTCCCAAAATTCAACATCGGTTAACCAACGGTAAATCACAATATCTTGATATTGGGCATCAAAATTGTAAGATTGACGAAACCAAGACTGATTAGGTTCAGGATGATAGCGATAAGCGATTTGTTCCCAAGTGTTAGTCAGGAGTTGATAACGACCTGCGGCCGTTGTACAGCGTCCTGTATTCGGGCCAACAACAATGGTTACACAACGGTCAGGATGATGACTCAGATCAGAAATATGACGCCCACCGTAGAGGACATGATAGGGCTTAGAGGAATTGGACTCACTGGCGGAGATCGTTCGCATCAAGGCACGCACAAAGGGATCACCGCCTTCCATGACCAAAGGCGGCCACTTGCGATCAATATCTCGATTGATTTCTTCGAGAACAATATCAAGCTGATCCCCTACATATTCGTCTAACTGAGCTTCCGGCCAATAAACGACAATTCCCGCCAAGACCAGACTCATCAAAATCAAGCGTTGGAAAACACGACCTCGGCCGACCGTCCGTCTTTGACGACGTTCTCTCAAAGCTAGGGCTGTCCTCTTTTGGGAAGCAGACGAAAAATTTTGAGGGTTCATAGGAGTTCCCGACGGAATATTCTGCGGTTGAACTCGGTTTTTTGTTCTTCTTGTTCGACTCATCAAAATGTTGGGTCTGAAACCCCGTCCTTTAGGACGGCTTTACGTGGTATAATTGAATTGGTCAATGACCCACCCGAGACGATGGATCAGACAGCCGAGCGCGAGCGAAGTCCAGGAAAAAGACTGGCGGCGCAGCAAAATCGGTAGACTCAGGAATTGAGGACGGGGCAATGGACAAGCACATCCCTTGAATCACAACAACAAGAGAATTCCTTTGAGGTTCTCGACACATAGAACCGCAGGGCTTGCGGGGATAGTCTGTGGAGCGAACGTAAGACCATAAAACTCAGAATCGGGTAGAGGCTGTTGCTATGAAGCAGAAACAGGGCATTGTGAAGTTTAGGAATCTTCTCCCTAAAGGGAGGAGAGGATGTCAAGAAGTTTTAAACGACACTAGCGAACAACTGCTCAAAAGAAGGTTGAGTTCCTTCCGGTTTGGCAATAATCTCAACAATTTTATTACGAGCCGCCGGGATAGACAACGCTTCAACACAAACCTCAGCCACCTTAGTCCGGGGAATACTCCCGTCAAACAGGGTATCGGCGGACTTCATCACAATCGCATCTTGATTGTCTTCATTCTTGAGACCTCCCGGACGAACAATGGTGTAGGTTAAACCACTTTGACGGATGTAGTCTTCAGCTTGCTTCTTCCAAACCAGAATCAACCAAAACAGATTGAGAGGGTGAAACAACTGCGAGACACACAACGAAGAAACCAAAACAAAATGTTCTATGCCCTGTTGTTTGGCCACGTCTACGAGATTTTTCGTACCTTCATAATCTATTTTATACGGCCCGGTCGGATCAAAGCTCGGGCTAGCTCCTGTGGCACAGAATAACACCGTACTGTCTGCGATCGCCGCTTTTAAACTTTGAGGCTGAAGAACGTCTCCTGTAACCAATTCAGCCTCACTCGGAAGAATTTTTCGAGCCGTTTCTAGGTCGCGAACTAAGGCTCGCACGGGAACATTTTGTTCCACCAGTTGTCTGACAATTCGGCGACCTGTTTGACCTGTTGCACCCGCTACAAATGCTTTCATCATTCGTTATCCTGTTCGGTAGATGAATATGCTGAGTATAGAAGTTAAACTGTATCAGGGTCAATTTCAAAAGTTCAGTATATTCATGGTAGCGGTCAGACGTTAACAAGAGGCATCCTAGAGTTAGGCAGATTAAATGGCAGGAGAACCCACGATGCACCAAAATTCAGTTAACCTACAATCTCACGCGATCTCTGAGGAATTTTTGAGTTTTCCTCAAGCTGAACCCATCGATAGAGTAGGATTAGAGCAAGTAGAACCGACATGGTTCTACACCCGCTTTGAAGATTGTATGGAAATGTATGCCAACCTAGATACGGTTGCGGAATATCTCAGCAATCATCGGGGTTGGTTTTGTCGCTGTGCGGAACCCATGCAAACTCAGCCCATTGGAGAGAATGCTTATGACTTACTCATTGGTCGTTTTGGCTCCTTTGGCTATCAGGTTGAGGCTCGGATTGGCTTAGAGTTACTTCCCCCTGATGAACAGGGAATCTATCGCATTCGCAGTGTTCCTGTTCCGGGCTATACTGCTCCAGGATATGAAATTGATTTTCAAGCCACAATGAAATTAGTGGAATTGCCGATTGATGAATTTTGTCGAGAACAGAAAATCAAGCCAAATCAACGTCCATCCGCAATTACTGGGGCGCAATGGACGCTAGATTTATATGTTGGGGTGAAGTTTCCCAAATTTGTTCGAGCAATGTCTGAGTCTCTGATTCAAAAAACAGGCGATGGACTTCTCGCTCAAATTGTTAAGCAAGTCTCCAGACGCTTAAGTTACAAAACCCAGATGGATTTTCATACGACTGAGAATATTCCCTTTCTAACTCAAGGAAAGCGTAAAAAAGGCGTAGGTTGAGATCCAGTGACAATCACACAGAAGAAGGCAAAAGGTAAAAGGCTCTTGAAACGTAGATTGTTCTTCGGTGTTCCTTTCCCTCTTTGCCTCTTACTGAAGATTAGCCGCAGTTTCAGTCAAAAATCAAAATCTACATTTTGCTGATAATCCGTTGAAGAATTTCAATTCCAGTTAGGGCTTGCCAGCTAAATAAAGCAAGTAATGTCACATTGAGAGCAATATGAGTATATCTGGCCCAATCAAATCCTTTTTGCATCCAGGGGGTTAGAGAGGCTGAAATGGCAATCATACCTGTCATTCCTAGCCCAGCGAGTAGATGAGGGCCGACGAATAATTTCTGATTGTTGATATAGGTAACTGCCATTCCTCCAATCGTACCGGACACCATAAATGCCAGTAACAGAGAGCCAACCTGATGGTGTTTGAGATTAAATTTACCTTTGATTAATTCTTTTTTGACCTCACCTTCGGCACTGCGGGTGCGGCGAATTTGAATCCCCAGATACAGCGCATAAACGGTCAGGGCGAGCAAAATAAACATTAAAACGGGATGAAAAAAGTTAAGCCAAGGTTTGACAGACTCGGGAATGGGTAACTCCATAGTATTATCTAGTTGCGTTAAGAAACTTCATAAAAGTTAGCATAACAGTCTTTACCGTGACCAGTCACCAGTGTTAAGGGGATTGACGGTTTTTGAGAGTTCCTGGGAATATGCAAGGTGTATATTAAATTGCGTAACTCTGCGATCGCGAGGGTATTTGTGCAGTCGGTCTTTAACGACGAGTGGGATGAGAGACATTCATGGGTTCTACAACACAAGACAGTACACTAATTCGAGCCGTTAAGACGGGAAACCTGATTCATACTCGCGCCTTACTCGCCAAAGGAGTCAACGCCAATGCTAAAGATCAAGATGGTGTTACGGTTTTGATGCTTGCGGCTCGTCAGGGTTATACCGACATCGTAGAAATTTTATTAGACAAAGGAGCATCTGTTAACTACACCAGCAAACGCTATGGCTTAACGGCTTTGATGTTGGCTGTTGCTCATGGCAAACTGGACACTGTGGAGTTGTTGTTAGCGCATGGCGCCAATGTGAATGCGACGAACCCCACCGGAAGTACACCGCTGATGGTGGCTTGCTTAAAGGGAAATGTCAACGTGATCCGGTTGCTCTTAAATGCGGGTGCTGATGTTCATCTGCGGGATAATCAACACCAAACTGCTTTTTCTCTGGCGTTGTCAGGCCAACATTGGCAGGGAATTAAAGCTTTACTCGAAAGCGGAGTCGGGAGTCGAGAATTTGTTTCTACTTTGTTGAGCGAAGCGATACAACAGCAAAATCTGCAACTTATTCAAGTGATTGCTAGTGTCGGGATTGATCTGAACCTCCCGAATGATCGCGGTGAAACTCCCCTGATGCAAGCGGTAGACTTGAATCATCTCGAAATTGTCAAAACTTTAATTCAATTGGGTGCAGAGGTCAACACCAGTACAGAGGAGGGATTTACAGCACTGATGGCTGCCGCTGCTTCGGGAAATGTGGCGATCGCTTCTCAACTTTTAGATGCGGGTGCTGATGTCGCAGCTCACGATCAAGATGGAGAAACGGCTTTACATTTAGCAGTAGTCGAAGAATATGCCTCGATGGTTGAGCTTCTCCTGAGTCGAGGAGCGGATGTTACGGTTGCTAATAAACTCGGGGATACGCCTGTTATGGTGGCGTTATTACAGGGTTATCGCTTGATTTGTACTGCTCTTTTACAACGGGTTTCCCCTGAAAATCTTTCCTCTCTCCTGACGACTAAAATTTTAGGGGAAACGGCTCTGACTCTGGCGACGCTGCACAATGATCTCGATACGGTGAAGGCGTTATTAAAGGCGGGTGCGGATGTGAATGTTTCGGGTGAGGGAGGAAAAACAGCATTGATGAAAGCAGCAGAACGGGGATATACTCAGGTTTTACGGGAGTTTGTGGCTTCAGGAGCGCTGGTTAACCAGCAAGATGAGGTGGGAGCAACGGCATTGATGTGGGCGGCTCACCGAGGGCATTTAGAGGCTGTACAGGCTTTAATTGAGGCGGGCGCTGAGGTGAATCTGAAAAATCAAGGCGGATGTACGGCTTTGATGTTGGCAGAATTTCAAGGTGATCAAGCGATCGCAAAACTGCTCAGAAAAGCAAAGGCTATAGACTAATTTTTATGATTTTAAGAGTGAATTAGGAGATGATCTGCGGATTTTTGCAGAAGAATTGGTTTTAAATAAACCTATAAAATCCGTAAATTTCCTGAGGGCATTTCTCCCCGGTATCGGTTATTAATAGAGATAGGACTCAAAAAGACAACCTAAACTCAGTTTAGGTGTTGATGGTGCACTTCTATGGTCAATCATTGAGTCGTGTAGGATTGACACTTTCTGATGGTGGCTGGGTGAAAGTGTCAACCTACTTATTTCTTAATTATTGCTCAGGGCGATCAAACGTTAGAACTTAATTTTCAGGGTTTCCAAGGGTGTATCTACCTTCAATTTGACTCTTGGAGACTTTTGAATGATGATTATTTGCTCTAAATTTAACTTCAAACCAAAGTAGATATTTTGTTTCTCTCTGCTGGAGGAGCGACAATAAGGTTGATCTTACCTGACTATTTACTGCTTAGGCTTATTTGTGTTTTTTTGTCAGAAAATTTATCTAAAAAATGGCTAAAATTTTAGCCTGAATTGATTACTCCAGGGACGTATCTACCAATACAAACCCTCTTGGAGTATCAACAATGTTCTCTTCATTTTGTGTTGATAAAATTGCCGACAACTATGACAATTATCAATCTGTAACACTGGTCTTTATCGATGCTAGTTTAGAATCTTATCACGATTTGGTAGCTGGAGTAAATAAAAATGCAACTGTTATTATTCTCGACTCTCAGCAAGATGGTATTCAGCAAATTACTGAAACACTAAAAAACCATCAACTTCAGTATCAGACAGAAATTGATGCCATACATATTCTATCTCATGGTCATCCGGGTTGCTTATTACTCGGTAACACCGAACTCAAACTTGAAACTATTACTCGGTATCAAAATCAGTTAAAAAATTGGCACATTTATCTTTCTAAAACCGCCAATATTCTACTTTACGGGTGTCAAGTCGCGGCGGGAATAGGTTCAGTTTTTGTTCAAAAACTCAGCCAACTGACTGGCGTTAATATTGCAGCTTCAACAGATATTATTGGTGATTTTAAGCAAGGAGGAAGCTGGAATTTAGACTATAAAATCGGAGAAATTCAGGCAAATTTACCGATTAACTCTGATACTTTAACCGCTTATCAGGGGATTTTAATCTCAACCGTTTTCACCGTTGACAATATTAATGATAGCGGAGTTGGTTCATTAAGGCAAGTCATTTCCCTCGCTCAACCCGGAGATATTATTCAATTTGACCCAAGTTTAGCTAACCAAAAAATCACGTTAACTAGCGGTGAATTAGAAATCAATAAAAATCTTATCATTGATGGTGTAAATGCTACAGGTTTAACTCTAAGTGGAAACAATATCTCCCGCATTTTTCATCAACAGCCTGACACCACATTTACCTTAAAAAATATCAAAATAGCCGATGGCAATGCAAATGACCAGAACGAACTTTTAGGCGACAGAGGGGGTGGTATTTTTGCAGAAAAACGGACAAATATTACCATTGAAAATGTTGAATTTGAAAATAATACAGCCGGAGAAGGGGGTGCATTAACCGTTTATCACTTAAGTAAAGCTATTGTTAAAAATAGTCGTTTTACCAATAATGATGGAACTCTCAGTTTAAGTGAACAGGGAGGCGGCGCTATTCATGTTCGAGATGTAGAACTAATTGTAGAAGACAGTATTTTTGAGAACAATAAAGGTATTAATGGTGGTGGAATTAACAGCCTCGCCAGTTGGTTAACGGTCAAAAATTCTCAATTTATTAATAATGATACTACAGCAGGAGGCCCAATTGGCCCCAACACAATGGGTTATGGAGGAGGTATCTATACCGATGGTTTAAAAGTGACCTATCCCGACGGAAGTCAAACAGGAGGTACAGCCTTAATTCAAAATAGTTACTTTCAGGGAAATATTGGTGCGGGTAGTGGTGGTGGTGCATTTTTGTTTGGTTATGATAATGACCAAATTTTGATTGACAATAGTCGTTTCTCTCAAAATACTGTTATCGCCGATAGTCGAGGAATTGGTAATGGTGGTGGACTGAGAACAGGAAATGTTGCTTTAGCTACGATTAAAAACACCACCTTTGATGACAATTTAGCTATTAGTGGAGGTGGGGTTTGGATTGATGTTAGGTCAACTCAATCTAACATTATTAATAGCACATTTTCAGGAAACAAAGCCGAACACCCGACTGGAGATGCTTATGGGGGTGCAATGACCATTCAGTCCCCGACTAATATTACCAATACCACCCTTGTCAATAATACATCACAAGGAATAGGCGGCGGAATTTTTAGTTGGGACCCCGATAATATTATTCCAATTACCGTTAGCAATACTATTTTTGTCGATAATTCTGCTAACGGAAATGATTTTACTCATCATAGCAGTCGTCAGCTAATTGATGGTGGAAATAACTTACAATTTCCAGGCTTAACAACTCATCCAAAATCAGAATTTGTTACACCAAATATTCTAGTTGCTGACCCTCAATTAGATACATTACAAGAAATTAATGGAATATGGGTTCATCCTTTACTGGCTGGAAGTTCAGCGATAGATGCGGGAACAAATACAAATGCACCAACCACAGACCAACTGGGTCAAACTCGTCCGTTAGATGGAGATAATAACGGTGTAGCAACTGTTGATATTGGGTCTTATGAATATCTGTTTCCCACTCCTGAAATAGACGTTGTTCAAAATACGACTAATATAATAGATAACACCTCGTTTGACTTCGGAACTTCGACGGTTGGAACTGCTGTTAGTAAAATATTCACTATCGAAAATAACGGAACTGCTGAGTTAACCCTTTCCGACTTAACACTTCCCACCGTGTTAACTTTAGTTGGAACTTTTCCAACAACTATTGCTGCGGGTTCTCAAGGAAGTTTTGAAGTTCAACTTGATACAACTATCGCTAATACTTTCAACGGAGAACTTTCTTTTACAACTAACGACACCGATGAAAACCCGTTTAACTTTATGGTTTCTGCGGTGGTTGCTCCCAACCCAATTCCTGAAATAGACGTTGTTCAAAATACGACTAATATAATAGATAACACCTCGTTTGACTTCGGAACTTCGACGGTTGGAACTGCTGTTAGTAAAATATTCACTATCGAAAATAACGGAACTGCTGAGTTAACCCTTTCCGACTTAACACTTCCCACCGTGTTAACTTTAGTTGGAACTTTTCCAACAACTATTGCTGCGGGTTCTCAAGGAAGTTTTGAAGTTCAACTTGATACAACTATCGCTAATACTTTCAACGGAGAACTTTCTTTTACAACTAACGACACCGATGAAAACCCGTTTAACTTTATGGTTTCTGCGGTGGTTGCTCCCAACCCAATTCCTGAAATAGACGTTGTTCAAAATACGACTAATATAATAGATAACACCTCGTTTGACTTCGGAACTTCGACGGTTGGAACTGCTGTTAGCAAAACCTTTACTATCCAAAATAACGGAACTGCGGAATTAACCTTTTCTAATTTAACACTTCCTACCGGGTTAACTTTACTGGGAAGTTTCCCAACAGTTATCGCTGCGGGTTCTCAAGGAACTTTTGAAGTTCAACTCGATACAACAGTTGCTAATAGCTTGAATGGTGAACTTTCTTTTACAACTAACGACACCGATGAAAACCCGTTTAACTTTGCGGTTGCTGGTGTTGTTGCTGTTAACCCAATTCCTGAAATAGACGTTGTTCAAAATACGACTAATATAATAGATAACACCTCGTTTGACTTCGGAACTTCGACGGTTGGAACTGCTGTTAGCAAAACGTTCACTGTACAAAATAACGGAACTGCGGAATTAACCTTTTCTAATTTAACACTTCCTACTGGGTTAAGTTTAGTGGGAACTTTCCCAACCGTTATTGCTGCGAGTTCTCAAGGAACTTTTGAAGTTCAACTTGATACAACTATCGCTAATACTTTCAACGGAGAACTTTCTTTTACAACTAACGACACCGATGAAAACCCATTTAACTTCTCAATTTCTGGTGTAGTTAACTCAGAACCTGTTCCT
The DNA here is from genome assembly GCF_000169095.1 of Lyngbya sp. PCC 8106. Classification (GTDB taxonomy): domain Bacteria; phylum Cyanobacteriota; class Cyanobacteriia; order Cyanobacteriales; family Microcoleaceae; genus Capilliphycus. Next base: position 120,969 of record NZ_AAVU01000002.1, on the reverse strand, counting down.
ACACCTGTTCCCACACCCGAACCTGTTCCTACTCCTCAACCAACCCCAACACCTCAACCAACCCCAACACCAACACCCGAACCTGTTCCTACTCCTCAACCAACCCCAACACCAACACCCGAACCTCAACCAACCCCAACACCAACACCCGAACCTCAACCAACACCCGAACCTCAACCAACACCTGACGACATAAATATTGACTGGGAATGTCGAACCATTCCAGAAATTACACCTAACCCAAATTCCGTTGTTCAAACCATCAATACTGCTGATAGTGAACCGACATTAGGAACAGTTGAAAATGACGAAATTAGAGGAGATATAAATGTCAATACTCTCTTTGGAATGGAGGGAAATGATAATATTTATAGTCAAGATGGCGATGATTTAATCTTTGGAAATCAAGGCAATGACCACATCGATACAGGTTTAGGAAATGATAGCATTTATGGCGGTAAAAATAATGATGCTGTTTGGGGTCAAGATGGAAATGATATGATTTGGGGGAATTTAGATTCAGATTCTCTCATGGGAAGTTCTGGAAATGATAGCATTTATGGCGGTCAAGAAGATGATTATCTTTGGGGTGGACTAGGAGAAGATTGGCTGTTTGGTGATATCGGAAATGATGTCGTTAGTGGGGGTGATGGCAATGATAACGTGTTTGGAAATAAAGGAAATGACGAATTATTTGGTAACTCGGGAAATGACACCATTTTTGCAGGTAAAGATAATGATAGCATCTGTGGAGGTAATGATCAAGATTTACTGTTTGGAAATTTGGGTGCGGATTTAATTCGGGGTGGTGAAGGAAACGATAGTTTATATGGAGGTCAAGAAAATGATACGTTAACTGGGGGAAATGGGAATGATTTAATTAGTGGTGATTTGGGAAATGATTTGTTAATTGGGGGTGAGGGAGAGGATACATTTTTAATAAGTTCGACAACAGAAAAGGATAGAATTGCTGATTTTGTTATCGGTCAAGATAAAATTGCACTAACAGGTAATTTAACCTTCGACCAACTGAGTCTAAATTTAACACAAAACTCCACTGTTATTACTCTAGAAAGTACCGGAGAGGAGTTGGCAATATTAACCGGAATTTTACCCGCTCAAATCAGTTCTAGTGATTTCACTCAATTTAGTTTCTAATTCTAGAATCTGTTCAAGTCTTGACGACTAAAATTCATCCAAGGGTGTATCTACTTATCTCTCTACTTGAATTGAGGTTTCAGAAACTGGATAAAAAGTTGCATAAATCCGCATGGTTCCCAAGTTTTGTAAAGACTTTATAAAGTTTATAAAAATCATCCAGCCAAATTTTAATTCAATAAATTTTGATGAATATTATCTCCGGAAACTGTTTGATTTGATAGAAATATGAAATAGAAATTAAAGGGAGTTAATCAATAAAAAGTAGATGAAACTCTTTTTTATTTATTCTTTTGGACAACTCAGGACAAGTAAAAATGGCTGAACTTATTGTTATCAATAATAATGACTCTGGAATCGGCTCACTGCGAGATACAATAATTAATGCACAAGCTGGAGATATCATTACTTTTTCTCCGAACTTACAAGGGGGAAATACGGTCACTCTCACAACAGGTGAAATAGAAGTTATTGTCGGAAAAGATCTAATTATTGATGGTTCAGCGAATCCTAACCTCGTCATTAACGGAAACAACACCTCTCGGATTTTTAACCTCCAATCTACTTCGGTTAACCCAACTGAACTAACTCTAAAAAATCTAACTCTAAGCAATGGTTATACCAATGAAAGAGGGGGAGCAATTATAACCGAACATCAAGGTATTTTAAATATTGATAATGTTACCTTTAACGATAACGTTGCCGATACAGGTGGCGGCGCAATTTTTAGTGCTTTTGAAGGCAATCTCACCGTTAATAATAGCCAATTCAATCGTAATAAAGCGGTTGCAGGAAATGACGAACGGGGAGCAGGAGCGATTGCGTTTTGGGGGCCGAATAATATCACCGTTACCAATAGTGATTTTATTGATAACGAAGGAATTAATGGTGCTGCAATCAACAGTTTAAATGGTAAACTTACCATTGATAACTCTAACTTTGTCAATAACAAAACAACCGCAGCTTTTTATGATACTGATAAAGCTAGACCATTTTTAAGAGGATTTGGGGGTGCCATCTATACTGACAGAGCAAGTACCGGAAGTGATGCAACTTCAGGAACAATTCGCATTACTAACAGTGTATTTGAAGGAAATCAAGGACGAGGCGAAGGTGGTGCAGCCTATCTTTATACCGGAACTCAAGACAACGTAATTATCCAAGATAGCATTTTCAAAGACAATAAAATTATTGAACTTCCTAACGGAGGTAATAAAGGAAATGGTGGTGCAATTGTTCAGATGAATAATGGATTAAATAAAGGCTTTGATGTCATTAATACTGCCTTTATTAATAACACCGCTAGTAGTCAAGGAGGAGCCATCTGGATGATGAAAGCTCCTACTACTATTACAAATAGTACCTTTTCAGGAAACCAAGCCGAATCTTTAACGGTTCAAGGAAATGGGGGAGGATTAGCATTATACGGCCCTACTGATATCACAAACTCAACTTTTGCTAATAATTATGCAGGTTGGGTTGGTGGTGGAATAACTGCGTCTTCAGATGCAGAAGTTAAAGTTAAAAACACTATTTTCTACAATAATACTGCTGACAATGGGTTAAATGATTGGGATATTAAACAACAAACAGGAAGTGAATTAATCGACCTCGGTGGTAATATTCAATGGCCATTACATAAAGATAAAGCGACCACAAATGTCACATTTACTGATGCCAAACTCGATACTCTACAAAACATTAACGGCACTTTTATTCATCCTCTCTTAGAAGGAAGTTCCGCGATAGATGCAGGTGCTTCTGTTACCTTAACCACTGACCAACGAGGTCAAACTCGTCCCGTTGATGGCGATAATAATGGGACTTCAGAGGTTGATAGTGGTGCTTTTGAATTTGTTAGTATTCTTCCCCTTCCTGAAATAGACGTTGTTCAAAATACGACTAATATTGCCGATAACACAGGAACTTTTGATTTTGGAACAACAACCGTTGGAACCGCTGTTAGCAAAACCTTCACTATCGAAAATACCGGAACTGCTGACTTAACTCTTTCCGACTTAACGCTTCCAACCGGGTTAACTTTAGCGGGAACTTTCCCAACCGTTATTGCTGCGGGTTCTCAAGGAACTTTTGAAGTTCAACTTGATACAACAGTTGCTAATAGCTTGAATGGTGAACTTTCTTTTACCACGAATGATAGCGATGAAAACCCGTTTAACTTTGCTGTTTCTGGTGAAGTGACAACCAACCCTGTTCCCGAAATATCCGTTGTTCAAAACACGACTAATATAATAGATAACACCTCGTTTGACTTCGGAACTTCGACGGTTGGAAGCGTAGTTAGCAAAACCTTCACTATCGAAAATACCGGAACTGCTGACTTAACTCTTTCCGACTTAACGCTTCCAACCGGGTTAACTTTAGCGGGAACTTTCCCAACCGTTATTGCTGCGGGTTCTCAAGGAACTTTTGATGTTCAACTTGATACAACTGCTGCGAATACTTTTAACGGAGAACTTTCTTTTACCACGAATGATAGCGATGAAAACCCGTTTAACTTTGCTGTTTCTGGTGAAGTGACAACCAACCCTGTTCCCGAAATATCCGTTGTTCAAAACACGACTAATATAATAGATAACACCTCGTTTGACTTCGGAACTTCGACGGTTGGAAGCGTAGTTAGCAAAACCTTCACTATCGAAAATACCGGAACTGCTGACTTAACTCTTTCCGACTTAACGCTTCCAACCGGGTTAACTTTAGCGGGAACTTTCCCAACCGTTATTGCTGCGGGTTCTCAAGGAACTTTTGATGTTCAACTTGATACAACTGCTGTTAATAACGTTACGGGAGAACTTTCTTTTACAACTAACGACACGGATGAAAACCCATTTAACTTTGCGGTTGCTGGTGTTGTTGCTGTTAACCCAATTCCTGAAATAGACGTTGTTCAAAATACGACTAATATAATAGATAACACCTCGTTTGACTTCGGAACTTCGACGGTTGGAACTGCTGTTAGCAAAACGTTCACTGTACAAAATAATGGAACTGCGGAATTAACGCTTTCAGACTTAACACTTCCCACCGGGTTAACTTTAGTCGGAAACTTCCCAACAACAATTGCTGTGGGTTCTCAAGGAACTTTTGATGTTCAACTTGATACAACTGCTGTTAATAACGTCACGGGTGAACTTTCATTTACAACCAACGATAGCGATGAAAATCTATTTAACTTTGCTGTTGCTGGTGTAGTTAACTCCGAACCTGTTCCCACACCCGAACCTGTTCCCACACCTGAACCTACACCTGAACCTGTTCCCACACCCGAACCCGAACCTACACCCGAACCTACACCCGAACCTATTCCCACACCCGAACCTACACCTGAAGATGACTGTAATTGTGAACCCTTCCCCAGTTTTGATATTGAAACCAGTTTCCAAGTCAACACAATTCAAAATATTCAAAATGGTACTCTAGGGTCAGAAACCCTAATGGGAAGCGCCGATAACGACGAACTTCATGGTTTTGGGAGTAATGATACCCTGTTTGGAATGGGAGGTGATGACAACCTCGAAGGAGAAGCAGGTAATGATGTGTTATTCGGTTCCCAGGGAAATGATGTTATCAACGGTAACTTTGGTTTAGATACCCTTTACGCGGGAAAAGACAACGACATCTTATTTGGTGGAGATAACGCCGACCATATTTGGGGAGATATTGGCGCCGATAGTATTAGTGGTGGAAACGGAAACGACTTGTTATTTGGAAATACCGAAGATGACTTAGTATTTGGTGATGCGGGTGAAGATACTCTTTTTGGTGGTGTTGGAAATGATAGCCTTGATGGAGGAGATGGCGACGACGAACTTTATGGAAATATTGATAATGACTCCGTTAATGGGGGGACTGGAAACGACACAATTTTTGGCGGAAAACAAAATGATACGCTTTGCGGTGGTGAAGGAAATGACCAACTATTCGGTAATTTAGAGGCTGATATTCTTACGGGTTGCGAAGGAAATGATAGCCTGTTTGGAGGGAAAGATAATGATAGTCTTTCCGGCGGAAGTGGCGATGATTTTGTTAGCGGAGACTTGGGAGATAATACCCTCACCGGAGGAAGCGGAAATGATACTTTTGTCATTGGTTCGGGAAGCGACTTTTTGCTTGACTTTGCTAACGGAACTGATAAACTGTTATTAGTAGAAGGATTAACTTTTGAACAGTTAGCGATCGCGCAAGATACCGATTCAACTGTTATTCGGATTGCCGACACTAATGAATTAATTGCCACGTTAAACGGGGTTGATGCTGCCGTTATCAGTGCAGATGATTTCGTAACTCTGTGATAAGTTAAACTCGGTTCAATAACTTCAAATAGTAGGTTGGGTTGAATGAAGTGAAACCTCAAAATTCTCTCAGAGTCTTGGGTCTCGTTAACTCGACACCAACCTACAGATAAATAAGTTTCAGTTTTTATCACTTTGATACGGTAGAGGGAAGGGGAATTTCATCGCCCAATTCATAAGCGGTTTCTATCCATAAACGCTTCGCATCTGCAATATTTTCCATAATTTCCTCAATCGTTTCGCCTTGAGTCAGACATCCCGAAAGATCTTTAATTTCTGCTACATATCCTCCCTCTGGTTCAGGATAAAGGGTAATTGGATAGGGTAAATTCAGATAATAATCCAGTGATTCACGTTTCGTCTTGATGTTCTGCATACCATTTCTCTAGCTCTAGAAAATATACAATTTGTTTAATGTATGTTCTTTTAACCATTTTACCACCTGTTTTAGGGACAACTAAATTCTGACCCTGAGCATTCCTGAAAATATGATGGCTACCACTAGAGCGAATTTCTTGATATCCGAATGCGTTTAGTAAAGAGTATACTTCAGAAAATCTAAGCTCTGATGGCTCAGATAAAAAACGTTTGACCAGCTTAGTTAACTTTGTCATCAGCTTTGCTCTGTAAGAACAAACAATAACTTTTAATCAGGACTCCAACTCAATAATCCTTTACCTCTTGGAATTTCTGCTTCGGGTTTATCTAGCCACTCAAAATATATAGAAATTGGAATCTCTAATTTTTTGGCTATTGCTAATATTCCTTCCCAAGATGTATTGGCATCAACATTTTGTATAGAAATACCGATTTCTGGAACGTAGTAGAAACCTTTATCGTTATGTTCACCTTGTTTTATATTAAAGGTGGTAATCATTTGTAGCGCGTCAAATTTTCTAGCTTTTTTCATGCCTAACAAATGTATTTCGCGCACTATTTTATTCCAGTTTGGTTTCGACAAAGCAGAATTTCCTATGATAGCTTTATTAACCCTAGAAAATTTTAGATTGGGCGGTGTTTCTGGGTCAAATCTCTTTATATTGAAATCTTCTTCTATGAAGGTTTCTGGTTGTTGAAATATACTATCACTTTGATAGTTTTCTTCATAAAAATCTAGTAACCGTTCAATAACACTAGCAGGAGTATCCGTCAACGGTTCTGCAATTTCCTGTAACCTCGTAAAAATTTGATTAGATATCCGAATCACTTTACTCATACTCCATCCGTAAATACTATGTAACATAGTAACAAAGTAACATAAATACTGTCAAGATGGACTGTGCTGCATCCCTTGATATCATTGCAATAGACCTGAAAGATCTAACTTCGAGTCATCGACCTGATATTTATTGACAAAATAATCAATACAGGTCGTAGGTTGGGTTAAACAAAGTGAAACCCAATAATCCTCTCAGAATATTGAGTTAACTAAACTCAACACCAACCTACAAATAAATTAGTTCCGTTTTTTAGAACTCAGAGTTACAAATTGCATCCCCATCATTAAAATAATGATTTTGTAAACATTCTAATTCTTGAATCTTCTCATCTTTAGTTCGGATAAGCATTTCCAAATGTTTAATCTGTTCTTTCAATTCTTTAAATTCCTGACTAGAAATGAGAACAAGTTGACCGAATTCAGACAAAAACTGCTTGAAGTCATCAATGTTCATTGGAATTAACACCAACGGAACCAAAGCAAACGAATCCGATTGCTCGACATTTCCAGCAAAATTTGGTAGACTCATAATACTCCCTTCCAGCTTAACTGGATATAAGTTAGATATCTGTCTAACCTCTGCTAATTCTGCATATACAGATAGTTAAGCTATTGAGATTAGGCTTGATTCTTCCAACTTAGTACGGACTTATAGACGATAGAATAAGTGTGATCCAGATGTGAAGTTTTGTTAAGGCTTGCAATAAGTTCCACCTTTCTCACAGCCATAAAGTCTTTCTCCGTTCATCCATTGATAGGAGTGAAGTTTTTTCCATGTTGGTGACTCACGTTTACGAAAAGCAGTGAAACTGATAGAACTTAGTTCAATTACAGATTTACCATATTCTATTAACTTCTTAATCAGATTTCTGTTTCTCCAATTGGGTTCAAATATCATTAAAATGCAGCATGAGAAAATAGTTAATTCTTTCCAAGAATAGGTCATTTGTTGATTTTTGATATAATGCGTAAAATCTTTTAAGTTCTGTTCCGAATTTTTAGGGGGATCTTCAAAATTGAATGGTGTTTTATTTAGCGGATTATAGTTAATAAACAATTTTTTGAGTATGTTTATGATTTTTTTGGATTCATAAATTGAGACATCATAGTATGGTTTTAGACAGTCTTTGAATAATAAATCTGTGTCTTCGATTAAGATTTCACAAAATAAATCTTCGGGAGAATTAAAGGTATATTCTTTCTGAGATATTTCCCAAATAAATCTTTGAAGTAAGACAGCTTTTTTGTTGGATTTATCTTGACTCCATAACTCTAAAATACAAGGGAGTAAAAAGTGAAAAACCATAACATAGTCTTCCCCAAGTTGTACAACTTCCCACAATATTTTATAATGTTTAGCAACTGCTATAAGAGATTTTTGCTTAATTGGATCAAGACCTTGCTGTTCACAAAACTGCTCAAATCGAGACGCTTCTAGAGATTCTTTAGGACTAAACTGAGTTCTAAAAGCTTTTGCAACAAAAATAGAACTTTTTCTCATTTGATGCCAATACTGCTTTTGATCTTCAGTTAAATCAATGCTGAGAAAGGAATCACTCGGTAAATTTTCTATCAGTTGAGCAAATTTATCTACCGTCTCATTATCTGTTTTAACCACGTTAAATTCCTCTGAATGTCAATTTAAAACGTTAAATACAGCTTTCCTTACACTATAAAGGCTGATAACAGATAAGTGTTAAGGATAGTTACTAATTTTTCGGCAAACACCAACCGACGTCCCCCGTTGCGGTACGCTAAAGAATGGACAAAAAACCAACGATAACAAGCGATCGCACACAGCATGACAACCGTATCTGCCCCCACTCGAACCGTTCGGATCGGTTCACGCAAAAGTCAACTCGCACTCGTCCAAACCTATTGGGTGCAAGCCGAACTCAAAAAGCACTTCCCGGATATCGAATTTGAAGTGCATACCATGTCTACTCAAGGCGATAAAATCTTAGATGTCGCCCTCGCTAAAATTGGGGATAAAGGACTGTTTACCAAAGAACTCGAAGTCGGAATGCTCAACCATGACACCGACATCGCCGTTCACTCCCTCAAAGATCTTCCGACAAATCTCCCCGAAGGATTAATGTTAGGATGCGTCACCGAACGGGAAAACCCCGCAGATGCCTTAGTTGTTCACGAAAGACACAAAGACAAACAACTAGAAACCCTTCCCCAAGGTGCGGTTATCGGGACATCTTCTCTACGGAGACTCGCCCAACTGCGTCACCATTTTCCCCATTTAGAATTTAAAGATATTCGCGGCAACCTCAACACTCGCCTCGAAAAACTCGATGAAGGCGGCTATGATGCCATTATTCTCGCAGTAGCTGGACTCAAACGCTTGGGAATGGGCGATCGCATTCATCAAACCATTTCCCCTGATGTCTCCCTACACGCAGTCGGACAAGGGGCTTTAGGAATAGAATGTCGGGATGGGGATGAAAATATATTAGAAATCCTCAAAGTCTTAGAACATACCCCCACAGCCCAACGTTGTCACGCTGAACGTGCTTTTTTACGCGAATTAGAAGGCGGTTGTCAGGTTCCCATCGGGGTGAATAGCGAAGTCGAAAACAACCAACTGACGCTGATTGGAATGGTTGCCAGTTTAGATGGAAAACGCCTAATTCGAGATACGGTTAGTGGTGAAACAACCAACGCCGAACAGTTAGGAATTGATCTCGCTCATCGTTTGAGAGAACAAGGCGCTAAAGAAATTTTAGATCAAATCTTCGCTGAGATTCAACGGCAGTAATTAGGGAACAGGGAACAGGGAACAGCGCTTGCCTTGCGGCCCGGCGCGGTTTCCGGCGAGAGCAAAGTTTGCAATCTTAGGGAACAGGGAACAGTATTTACTTTTGCATGAGCACCTTTTGCATGAGCGCCTTTTGCATGAGCGCCTTCGGTGTAAACTGTTTTATAAGGATTAGGAGGGAAAAATGAGGAATTAGAAAGAACGATAACAATATCTTTTCTAACTCCTCACCCAACATGACTGAAAAACTTGATCCGTTTTTGACAGCCCTCCAGTTTACCCTGAAGTGGGAAGGCGGGGGCGGACATCCCCAAGATTTGGGCGGTATTGTTCAATATGGCATTACCCAAGCCACGTTTGACACCTATCTTCGCCGTCAAGGTTTACCTTTAAAATCAGTTATAGATATTACTGCTGAGGAAGTCGAACAAGTCTACTTAGAGATGTATTGGAAACCCTCAAAAGCCGACTTAATGATTTTACCTCTGGCTGTGGTTCATTTTGATACTGCCGTTAATTTTAGTGTTAGAGGAAGCCTTGAATTTTTACAAGAAGCCTTGGGGGGATTAGTAATTGATGGACGTTTTGGCCCCAATACCCAAGCCACTTTAGAACAGAATAACAGCTTAGAAACAGCCCAACGTTATTGTCAAGCTCGGATTAATTATCGCTACCAACGAGTTCAAGTCAACGCTTCTCAGGAAATCTTTCTAGAAGGATGGCTAAAACGAGATCGGGATCTACTCAGTTATATCTCGCAACTGCAAGAAAATCCAGAAACTCAAACCCCTACTCCCAGTCAACCGATTTCAGGCAATTGCCCAACTCCTGAAATTGTAGACAAACTAGAGCAAGCGATCAACTTACTCCAAGACGTATTAGATCAACTCAAGGAGTCGAAAGTTATAGCGCAACGCGGGCGGGAACAGGGAACAGGGAACAGGGAACAGGGAACAGAAGAGATAAATGCCTATAGTGCAAGGCTTTGAGCAATTTCTTACAATGGCGATCTGTAAATAGACGACTCGCGACTTGCTATAAATCGTCCTCCTCAGAAATCCGATCCGGCTATTGAGAAGAAAAAGTAACAAATGTCAGAAAATCTAGAAAAATATACAGATTCAGGAAAAAGTCTCCCCAATTTCTCAAACCCTCTCCTCATGGGAGGTTTACAGCCTAATTTCCCGCTTTTCTTTGACTTAAATCTGATTTACAAGTCTCTAAAATTTGACGATCCGCTTGACTTACAGATTCAATCGGGTAAAATCCCTCTAGTGAAACACGCATATCGGCTCCCCCGGAAGTGGAAGCAGCCACAACTGAGGGATTAAAGCCAATCTCATAAGGATGCGTTTCCTGAGTGTAAGTATCGACAACAGTTAAAGCTAACCCATTGCCTTGAGGAGTTCCCCAAAAACAATCAAACGAAGAATGCGGCATATAAAAAGCACCCATCATCCGACCCTGGTTGATCTCAAACACCATGTAAGCTTGGCCTATTTGATCCCGTTGGGGAGATTGACCATAGAGGTAAACCCCATTGTCAAGAAAACCTGTTCCTTGTTCAAAAGACTGAGCAACTACAGTCGTGGGTTGGAACCCATTCGTCAGATTAGCTCGCGCCATCTGCATCTGCAATGGACTATTCAAAAAACTAATTATTAAAAGAAATAAAAAATTGATAGGATTGCAGTTATTGAATAAATTGCGATGACACACCCTTTGAAACCCAGATTTAAGTAATTGGTCTCGTTGCATTTTGATAATCCTCAAACATGATGGTCAATAGGGCAGAAAAAACAATATTGCTATTCGTTGATCTGATCCCAAAATTAATCGACCCTATTTCCAACATACAATAAGAAATAGAGGGCGCCTATAATCCGTCTAGCCTAACTGACTTGAATTGTCCTCGACTGTATCAAAATATTCAAACAGTCCGCTTTCTGAGGCGATTAAAACCAATCATTAGAAATGTTAAGAAATACGGTAGAATCGTTGAGAATCTCCAACAGACCACAATCGTTGATTGAGGGGTAGAGTCTGTCTTCTCACAGGTGACTGCTGCTAAGGCTGAATTTTGATCGAACCCCTCAGTTTGATCGCTGTTGTTGAAGGACAACGGTGAGTAGGTAATCAACTCAACAGAGTGAGCCTGCCCATTATTGAAGAAGCGAACCGATTGGGTCAGGAGATCGAGGGTGTATAGTTTGCCCAGATAGAAATCAAAACTCTATCCAAACCAAGTTTTAGTCTCAACAACAGAGCCGACTTGGAACTATGGTGATATTACGAAGCATAGTACGGGAACGCAAAGTCAATCATGCGAATTCTATTTGTAGCTGCTGAAGCCTCACCTTTGGCTAAAGTGGGTGGCATGGGAGATGTCGTCGGCGCTTTACCAAAAGTGCTGCGGGCAATGGGACACGATGTACGGGTATTCATGCCCTATTACGGTTTTCTCCCCGATAAACTGGAAATTCCCTCCGAACCGATTTGGTGGGGAACAGCCATGTATCAAAAGTTTGCAGTCTATGAAACCCGGCTGCCTAAGTCTGATGTACCACTCTACCTGTTTGGACATCCTTCCTTTATGCCCCGTCGTGTCTACTACGGAGAAGATGAGGAGTGGCGTTTCACCTTATTTTCCAATGGTGCGGCTGAATTTACCTGGAATTATTGGAAGCCGAATGTGATTCACTGCCATGACTGGCACACTGCCATGATTCCGGTTTGGATGAACGAGACGACCGATGTTAAAACCATTTTCACCGTTCACAATTTAGCTTATCAAGGGCCTTGGCGGTGGTTCCTAGAACGGATTACCTGGTGTCCTTGGTATATGGAAGGTCATAACGTGATGGCGGCCGCAATCCAGTTTGCCGATGAAGTCACAACTGTTTCTCCCACCTACGCCGAACAAATTCAAACTGCCGCTTACGGTGAAAGCCTAGAAGGGTTACTTTCCTTTGTCAGTGGTAAGCTCTCAGGTGTTCTCAACGGCATTGATGTCGAAAGCTACAACCCGGAAACGGATCGCTTTATTGTCGAAAACTATAATGCCGATACCGTCGAACGACGTAAAGCCAATAAGGTAGCGTTGCAAGAAGAACTGGGGTTAGTCGTAGACTCGGGTGTGTTTTTGGTGGGGATGGTCAGCCGACTGGTTGAACAAAAAGGACTCGATCTGGTCATTCAAATTATGGATCAGTTCCTGTCTTATACCGATGCCCAACTTGTGGTTTTGGGAACAGGCGATCGCTATTATGAAACCCAAATGTGGCAGATGGCATCTCGCTATCCGGGTCGTATGTCGAGTCATATTCTGTTTAATGAAGCCTTGTCTCGACGCATCTATTCCGGTTGTGATACTTTGATCATGCCCAGTCGCTTTGAACCTTGCGGGATTAGCCAAATGTTAGCGATGCGTTATGGCTGTGTTCCGATTGTTCGTCGGACAGGTGGACTTGTGGATACGGTGTTCTATAACGATCCCATGAATGAGGCGGGTACGGGTTACTGTTTTGATCGTTATGAACCGATGGACTTCCTAACGGCAATGATCCGAGCGTTAGAAGCTTATCGCTACAAAGACTACTGGCGGAAGCTACAACAACGAGGAATGTGGCAAAACTTTAGTTGGGAAAAGTCAGCCTACGAGTACATTAAAATCTATAACCGAGTTCTGGGAAACCCTGAGGAGGGAAAACCCACAGAACCATCCCAGACTTCTGGTGTAAAGGTTTAGTTTTGAGGAGTTCAAAGTTCAAACTTTTAAATCTCTGATTTTAGGGTTGAATTTTGAACTCTCGTTATCCGTAATTTCACGGGTTTTTCTGAATATCACACAGATTAATTTCCGTAATTCTACGGTTACACTTCGCAACTCTCAATGACTAAACTAGAAGTAGAAACAGTTTAGTCAGATTCGCAAGCGTAACTTATGAAATTCCTGATATTGTCTGCATTCATCCTTTTAGTCACAACCGTTGGAATTCTCCGAGCTGGATTTTTAACGTTCCGTCCTTCCCCGTCTAACCCCTTACCATCAACTTCTAAAAATCGTTTTTTCTCTGTTTTAAAAGCCCTAATTTTCTTCCTTATTATTCTTCCTTTATCTTATCTAGAAATGCTCGTCGAAGTTTGTTTATATTCTCCTAAAAATTCCTCAAACAAGGATTCTTCTCTTTTAAATAGAACAGATTATCAATCTAAATCTAAAGTTTCTCTATAAAATCACGATTCAATCTCAATAATTGCATAACCATTTCGTCCAGCATCTTTTGCTTGATAAAGTGCTTTATCGGCTTGATTAATTAAATCATACCTCGAAGACCTCGAAGCCGGATAAACACAAGCAATCCCAAAACTGAGGGTAATTTGTTTCGTGGTAAGTGAGGTTGAATGGGGTAAATTTAATGCTAGAATTTCATTTTGAATGCAATGAACAACTTCAATAGCACCCTCCATATTTGTATTCGGTAAAATCACCACAAATTCCTCTCCGCCATAACGAGCCACTAAATCTGCTGGGCGTTTAACTCCCCGAGAAATCGCTTCAGCCACTTGTACTAAACACTGATCACCCGCCAGATGACCATAGGTATCATTGTAATGTTTAAAATAATCAACATCACAAAGAATTAACGATAAAGCCACCTGTTCTCGCCTGATTCGAGACCATTCTTGCTCAAAATATTCATCAAAATAACGACGGTTAGCAATTTGAGTTAATTGATCATAATGAGCCATATAGCTGAGTTCTTGATTAACATTTTGGAGTTTTTCATAAAGGGCTGATTGTTGAATCGCAATCGCTAATTTTCCGGTTAAACGTTTCAGGAATTCAATATCATGGGTTTGCCAATGACGGGGTTCAACACAGCTATGAATTCCCAATAAACCCCAAACGTTTTGCTGAACGACTTCAGACTGAGTAGGAGTGGGAAAAATTAAGATCGGTAATAGCAAAGACGCTCGAATTTGAAGCTGAATGAGTAATTCTTGATGACAAGGAGTTAAGTTAGCAGTATAAATATCATTCATAACTTGAATATTCCCCTGGCTAAAAGCTTCTCCTTGGGTTTGAACCAGATAGGAATCTTGGCAACTTTTGTTTAAAATTGAGTTAAAACCTGCCACAACTGATTCAGTAATAATTGTACCACTCCAATCAGGATTAAACCGATAAATTAATACCCGATCCACTTGCAAAATTTGCTGTACTTCTGTTACAGCAGTTGCTAAAATTTGATCGAGTTCCAAAGATTGACGAATACGATCATTAATTTCTCCTAATAATTTTTCATGTTGAACGCATTGATTCAGTGCTTCTTCTGCAATTTTTTCCTCGGTAATTTCTCGGCTTGCCGTTAACACTGACTCAACCATTCCTTGAGCGTTAAATTCAGGAACTATTCGACATTGCCAATATTTGAATATTCCATCAGAGGTGGGAAATTTTGTTTCGTATAAATGCTCTTTACCCGTCTCAAACACTTGCTGAATCACTTGATGCCAAGGAAGAACAATGTCTTCAGAAAATCCCAATTCTAGCTCGGTTTTCCCTATCCAATCTGAAGCCTGAATTCCTGTTTCTCGTTCAACTTGAGGGTTAACATAACAAAAGCGATATTGACGATCTACCCGAGAAATAATATCCGGTGAATTTTCTACCAATACTCTAAAATCTTGCTCTTGCTGCTGAAGTGCAGCGATCATTTGTTGATAATCACGACATTCAATCACTTGATCTTCAACAGTTTGATGTAAAGTTTGTAAGGTTTGACGAGTGTATTTAAGTTGTTTTTTTGAGCGTTTAAAACGAATATTAACGGCAGAGAAGCGATTGTTCGTCCAGTAAACCAATCCTAAGATTACTGAAATTTCTAGAACTGTTTTTAGTCCTAATAAAAATGCTTGTTCTTGTTGTAAATTTTGCGGTAAGTCGAGTACAATCCTATCAAATAATACTAGAAAAATGATTCCTATAAATAAAGAATAGGGTCTGATCCCAAAAACAGAACGATGAGTAAAAGTTCTCATTAAACCGCGATGGGGATAGATCCAAAGTAGACCCAAACAGAGTATAATAAAGCTAATCGTTTTTAGAGGTATTCCTCTGTTAGAGAAAACTATTCCAAAGTCCAAGCAGGGAATGTCCAAGAAAAATGTGATTAAGTTTGTTGTTTCAATGGCTAAAACTAGACTTGTTATTATTTGAGCAACTTTAATTCGACTCGGGGTTTTATGAATGAGTAGTAATAGCACAATGGCCAAGAAAATCAACACGAAACTTGACTGTTCAAAGAGAGGTAAAAAAACACGTAAAATGAATAAGGAGGGATGATCCTGAATTAAGCCCGGTTCAAAATAAAAATTCCAGTTTCGCACCTCTTCACTCAATGTAAAGAATCCAATTGCAATAATTAGGACACTACACAATTGAGTGATAGATTTAAACCCTTGTCGCTGTTGTCTATTCTGAAGCAATTTCAGAACAAGACTGAACAGGACAAAAGAGAATAAAATCGGGAGGTGGAGTGATAAAGATGTCTGCAAAAATTCACTCGAAAATAGAGAAAAATTTAACCAGAAGCTGACTAAAGCTAGAAGTCCAACTCCACCCACCCAAATCGTAACAATCGAAGAAATAGACCAATTCATCAATTTAAAAAAATATGACATGGATTCTTTCTCTATTTTATGGCTTCGTACCGAGAGATGAAACAGTAGTTTCACGGAACATTCCTGGAGACTAACGATAAAATTTAACAAAGGTGACAAATCTATTTTTCAAGACTCATGTTGAGAGAAGGAAGTAGAAAACTCTCCAAGTATGAGACAGTAGAAATATTCGTAAAAATGACAATAGCTTGTATCTGTGTTGATGCATCTACCCCTTAGGAGGCGGCAACAATGAAAATCCTTAAAACTCAAACTCTCTATGGCCCAAACTTCTGGAGTATTAATCACCCTCATCTAATTGTCCTGCAACTCGATCTCGAAGAACACGAACATCGCCTCTCCAACGAGATGTCTGACTTTTGTGATGAACTCGTCAAGGTGCTTCCCGGATTGAGGGAACATCATGGATCTCGGGGTTGTCGAGGTGGCTTTTTGCAGCAGATGCAAGAAGGAATCTCCATCGCCAAAATTATCCAACACGTCGCTCTAGAGTTACAAAACTTGGCTGGAATGCCTGTTGATTTTGGTCGGATTCGTCTGGCTGCTACACCGGGAATGTGTCGGGTTGTGTTTGAATATCAAAATCCTGAAGCGGGACGTTATGCAGGGCGAGGGGCTGTCCGGATCTGTCAAAGTTTAATGAATCGAGGCTATTATCCACAAGCCGAACTGGAAATTGATCTCGAAGATTTACAAGAAATCAAAGCCGAAGATTCCCTCGGGCCAACAACAGAAGCAATTGTTAATGAAGCCCAAAAACGAGGAATTCCTTGGCAAGAATTACCCGTTCGTCATGTCGTCCAACTGGGCTACGGTAAATATCAACGTCGGATTCAAACCGCTCAAACCGACAAAACAAATATTCTCGGTATTGAATTTGCTGGAGATAAGCAAGCCACAAAAATATTATTGGAAGCAGCCAGTTTACCAACACCTCTCGGAGAAGTCATCTATTATTTTGATGAACTCGAAGATGCAATTGATCAAGTCGGTGGTTTTCCGATTGTGATTAAGCCCCTAGATGGAAATCATGGTCGGGGAATCACTTTAAATATTAACAGTTGGCAAGATGCAGAAAATGCCTATGATGTTGCTAAGGAAGAATCCAAAGCAGGCGGAATTTTAGTCGAACGGTATTATCGGGGCAAAGATTATCGCGTCTTAGTCATTAATGGTAAAGTAGAAGCCGTTGCTGAACGAGTTCCCGCTCATGTCACGGGCGATGGTTACTTAACAATTGAGGAATTAATCGAAGATATCAATCGTCATCCCAGTCGAGGAAGTGGTCACGAAAATATTCTAACTCGCATTGAAATTGACCGTCATACCGATGATGTTCTCGCTCAACAAGGCTACGATCTCGATAGTGTTTTAGAAAAAGATGAAATTTGTTTTCTCAAAGCCACAGCAAACCTGAGTACAGGTGGAATTGCCATTGATAGCACAGATATTATTCACCCCGAAACCGTTTGGATGGCTGAACGGGCTGCCCAAATTATTGGTTTAGATATTGCTGGAATTGATATCACTTGTACCGATATTAGTCGTCCTCTCCAAGAAGTGGATGGAGTCATTATCGAAGTCAATGCCGCCCCTGGTTTACGAATGCACCTACAGCCCAGTCAAGGACAACCTCGCAATGTAACAGCACCAATTTTAGAGATGCTTTATCCGCCAGGAGTTCCCTATCGAGTCCCGATTATTGCAGTCACAGGAACCAATGGAAAAACCACAACAACTCGTCTGATTGCCCATATTTTTAAACAGACTAAACAGGTGATTGGTTACACCACCACAGACGGCACTTATATCGGTGACTTTTTGTTAGAATCAGGCGATAATACCGGGCGTCAAAGCGCTCAACTGATTCTCAATGATCCCACCGTTGAAGTGGCAGTTTTAGAAACGGCAAGAGGGGGAATATTAAGGTCAGGCTTAGGATTTAATCGCTGTGATGTGGGCGTGGTTTTAAATGTTGCTGCCGATCATTTAGGGTTAGAAGATATTAATACCCTTGAAGATATGGCACAGGTGAAAACTGTAGTTGCAGAAGCAACCGATGACAAGGGTTATGCCGTGTTGAATGCTGACGATCCGTTAGTCGCGGATATGGCAAAATGGGTTAAAGGAAAAGTCGCTTATTTTTCGATTAATCCTCACAATCCAATTGTACAAGAACATCTGCGAAAAGGGGGAATTGCAGCCATTTATGACGGGGATTTTCTCACCTTTTGTAATGGACAAGATACCCTTCAAGTTGAACAAATGGTAAATGTTCCTTCAACGTTGCGGGGTTTGGTTTCCTTTATGATTGCTAATGTTTTAGCAGCCAGTTTAGCCGCTTATGTGCAAGGGGTGAGTATCGAAAATATTAGTACAGGATTACGAACCTTTCAAGCCTCTTTAGAACACACTCCCGGCCGGATGAATTTGATTGAATTGGGCAAATTTCATGTTTTAATTGATTATGCTCACAATCCGGCTGGTTATAAAGCGATTGGAGAGTTTGTTTGTCAGTGGTCTGAGGGTGAACGAATTGGGGTTATTGGGGGTCCTGGCGATCGCCGTGATCAAGACTTAAAAGAGTTAGGACGGTTATCGACTCAGATGTTTGATTGGGTGATTATCAAAGAAGATGATAATACTCGTGATCGCCCGCGTGGAGAAGCAGCGAGTTTAATTCGAGAAGGAATTTGTCAGGAAAAACCCCAGTTTAATTATCAAGAGATTTGGGATGAAACAGAAGCTATTCAGAGTGCTTTAGCCTCGGCTTCAGAAGGAAGTTTAGTCGTGATTTTTCCCGAGAGTGTTAAACGAGCGATCGCGTTGTTGAAGTAAAGTGTTTTGGTGGGGGTTTATAGCCCCCTCAATTCTATTTTCAGAGATGTGCCGACTCCACTCAATTCTTTTAAAATCGCAGTTTCCGCAGCAGTTAACCCTAGAACTCTTGTGAGATTTCCCAGAATTTAATTCGACTCTCGAGTTTTAGGTCACAATTATGTAAAAATATTAGAAAGGATCTAAATTTTATAGAAAAAGTACCATGACCGCAACATCTAAAAATATTGACTGGGATAGAATTTGTCGCGAACTCTCTGGACTAGAATTAATTCGCGATCGCAGCCAACTCAGCAAACTCTCTCAAGACTATTATCACTTTAGCCCCATTTTACAACCCTTATTACAGGATAAAACGGCTGATTTAGTTGTTCGCCCTGTTAACGAAGCCGAAGTCCTAAAAGTTGCTAAAATTTGCGTTCAACATCAAATTCCCCTCACGGTTCGAGGAGCAGGAACCGGAAATTATGGACAGTGTGTTCCCCTAGAAGGTGGAATTGTTTTAGACTTATCCAAAATGAATAAAATCAACTGGATAAAACCCGGACTCACTGCGGTTGAACCGGGCGTTAAATTAGCTGCTTTTGACAAACAAGCCCGTGAACAAGGTTGGGAATTACGCATGGTTCCTTCCACCTATAGAACTGCAACAATTGGCGGGTTTATTGGGGGTGGAAGTGGGGGAATTGGTTCGATTAATTATGGACAACTTCGCGATCGCGGTAATCTGCAAGCGGTGCGTGTGGTGACATTGGAAGATGAACCTCGTGTGTTAGAATTGCGAGGAGATGATGTGCAGAAAGTCAATCATGCTTATGGTACAAATGGCATTATTACCCAATTAGAAATTCCCCTCGCACCTGCTTATCCTTGGGCGGAACTCATTGTTGTTTTTGATGATTTTATGAGTTCAGCACAGTTTGGTCAAGCGTTAGGAAACTCTGATGGCATTATCAAGAAATTAATTTGTATTTGTGCATCGCCTATTCCCTCTTACTTTGCAGCATTTCGAGAAGTCATTCCTGAAGGAAAGCATTGTGCATTATTAATCATTGCTGAACCGAGTTTAGAACCCTTTCAAGATTTAGTACAAGAATTTAACGGTAAAGTTTGCTATCAAAAATCATCCAAAGACGCGAATAAAGGGACAACTGTTATTGAATATACTTGGAATCATACCACGTTACACGCTCGCAGTGCTGATTCCTCTTTAACCTATTTGCAAGCCCTCTTTCCACTTGATCCTGATTTAAACTTAATCCAACATTGTTATGATTATTTTGGGGATGAAGTGATGCTGCATTTAGAGTTTTTAAGAACTCAAGGACAAATGCTTCCCGCCGCCTTACAAGTCGTTCGGTTTACCACAGAAGAACGGTTAAATGAGATTATTCGCTATCACGAAGACAAGGGAATCTTAATTTTTAATCCTCACACCTATATTTTAGAAGATGGTGGGATGAAAACGATTAATCTTGAACAATTGGAGTTTAAAAAACAAGTTGATCCTCATGGTTTATTAAACCCTGGAAAAATGCGGGCTTGGCTTGAACAGTAACAGTCAGGTAGAGTCTGATTACAAAAATTTATAATTGCGACATTTGCTCGTTCGATTATGAGATAATTGAAGTTAGTAGAGTTAACATCCGATTATGCCGATAAATCTAAGCAAAGGTGAAAGAATTAATCTGTCAAAAGAAGCGCCCGGATTAAAAACAGCCGGGATAGGTTTGGGATGGGATATCAACGCCACCGACACAGGTGCAGCGTTTGACTTAGATACTTCAGTCTTTATGTTAGGAGAAAATGGGAAAATTCCCAACGAAAAATACTTCGTTTTCTACAACAACTTACAATCACCCGATGGTTCGGTCAAACATCAAGGAGATAGTCGAACAGGAGAGGGTTCAGGAGATGATGAAACCATTCAAATTGATTTAACTCAAGTTGAAGCTGCCGTTGAGGAAATCATCTTTATTGTGACGATACATGAAGCAGAAACAAGACGACAAAACTTTGGACAAGTTCGTAATTCTTTTATTAGAATTTATGACCAAACCACAAACCAAGAAATTATTAGATATGAACTAGAGGAAGACTTTTCGCGAGAGACTGCAATTGAGTTTGGTCGCCTCTATAAAAAAGACGGTGAGTGGAGATTTCAGGCGGTAGGAGAAGGCTACAACTCAGGCTTACAAAGCTTTGTAGATAAATACGCTTCTTAGAGACTTTCTAAGCCAACAAAATTACACCAAAGAGGGGCTTCTAACATGGAATCAAAGAATGTTCCCTCTTAAACCTCAAAGCATTGATTTAGAAAGGCTTTAAACCGTTGACCAGTATAAAATAACGAGGGCATTAACAATGGCTATCTCACTCGAAAAACTGGAAAAAGAAGCACCGAAGCTAATCGATCTAACCAAAAAAGCACGGATTTCTCTTGAAAAGAAAAACCTCACAAATCATCATGCAAAGGTTGCACTTTGCCTTGATATTTCTGGATCAATGAGTTCTCTGTATTCATCGGGTAAAATTCAACGGTTGGCGGAAAAAATACTGGCTTTAGGATGTCAGTTTGATGATAATGGAGCGATTGATATTTTCTTATTTGGACAGAAAGCTCATACCGTCGGTGAAATGAGCATTTATAACTTCAAAACCTTTATCGCCGATATACAGAAAGAATATCCACTCGAAGGGGGAACTAACTATGGAAAAGTCATTCAGATAATCAGAAAATTCTATTTTCCCCGGGGAAAAGGGGGAAGTTGCAGTCAACCTTGTACAGCTAATGAACCAGTTTATGTGATGTTTGTCACGGATGGGGCGACGATGGATGAAGCGGAGACAAAACAACAAATTCAGTGGTCTTCGTTTGAACCGATTTTCTGGCAATTTCTGGCAATTGGGAAGTCGCGAAAAGATGTAAAAGGAGAGGGTTTCTTCGGTTGGTTATCTAAAGCGTTTGTGAGTGATTTTATCTTTCTAGAAGAACTGGATAATATGAGTGATCGCTATATTGATAATGCCGACTTTTTCAGTTTAGAAGATCCCGAGTCGATTAGCGATCAACAACTTTATGATTTATTGATGACTGAATATCCCAGTTGGGTAAAATTGGCGAAAACTAAACAACTATTAACTCACAACAGTTAAGAATTCGGGAGGAGCATCAAAACTGTTAAACTAGAGTTAGAGAGCAAGTTATCAGGCGTTTCCAATTACAAAAATCTTGATTTCATTGCTTCTCAAGCACCCTACTATTTCTGAAATTATGTCGCGCCCAAAGAAAGAATCAAGTGGATGTGGATGTGGAAGTATTCCTTTTTCTGTAATTCTCCTGATCTTAGGTGGGGGGTATTGGTTATTTACGCAGCGAGAAAATATAGAAATTAGTCAGTTTTTACCCAATGATTTATACACGCATATTCCGTTTTTAAAGTCTTCTCCAACTGAGGAACTACAGCCCAAATCTACCCCGACGTCTCTGCCTTTTCCTCCAATTCCTAATTCTAAAAACAACCCGCAGCAAGACTTACCAAAACCAACACCCAGCCCAACCCCATCACCTCCTCAAACCGAGACATTAAAGCCAAATCCTACCCCTTCTCCCCCAATACCTAATCCTGAAATTAACGCCCATAAAAATGTACCAACAACACCAACAGTAACACCATCACCCCCTCAAACACCGTGGAATAAAAAAGTGATTCGAGGTATTTATTTGAGTCGCTACCAAGTTACAAATAATGCGAGTGAACAAATGATTCGTGAAAGGGTGCGTTATTATCATTCCCAAGGAATTAATACGATTATTCATGGGGTTTGGGGTAATGCTTGTACCATGTACAACAGTGAAGTTATGCAAGCAAAACTGGGCTATAAAAGTTGTCCAAATGAGTTTCAAGATCAATGGCTGAATTGGTTAATTGATGAAGCCCATAAACAAGGAATGGAAGTTCATGCTTACTTTGAGAAAGGGATTAAAATAGACGAAGATAGTCCGATGTTTGATTTAGCAGTTGAACGAGGTTGGATTGTTGCTGGAGTTGATCGAACTCATCCGGGAGTTGATCATTATGTTTTAAATGTTGGTATTCCTGAAGTGGCTGACTTTTTTACTAAAATTGTTGTAGAATTCGTCACAAAATATCCGACGATTGATGCAGTTCAATGGGATGATTATTTAGGATATCATGCGGAGTTACCAGGTAAAGTTGATCGCACGTTAAAATTAACCAATTTTGTCCAGAATACAATTAAGGAGATGAAAGCAGCCAATCCTAATGTTAGTTTTGATATTTGTCATCATAACCCCTATTGGGCGAAACGATATTTTGCAGCGGACTGGGAAACCTGGGGAGTTGATCGAGTATTTATTCAGGTTTATGGAGAAGAAAACTTTAATGACGAACTCAAATATGTAGAAGCGAATGATGGAATTTCGATTAGTGAGCGACAATTTGATCGCCTAGAAGAATTAGTAAATAATCCTAATGTCAAGAGTATTTTGTTTTTTCCACTTTCTGGAAAACCGGAAGAAATGGCGAATACGGTGAAAAACTTAACAACCAAAATTAACTAACTTGATCACTCATTTTAAAGAAAACAGATGCGTTGCACAGGGCTAACACATCCGTTTATCTTCTACAATTTTATAGGTTTACCCATTCTAAAGCTTGTTGTTTTTGGTCAAAACTAAAAGATTTAACCTCGATACTGGAAAACAGTTTATTACTGAAGTTACTCCATTTTTCTAACCACCGTTGATCAGAGACAACCGCTTCTCGTTCAAAGTCGCGGAAATGTTGAAAAGTGAATTTGAGATCTTTCCAAAGTGCTTCAGGTGACATTCCTTCGAGACTTTCAATTTCAGCGTAAATTCTTAATTTCGGATGGAGTTTTAACTTGTCTTCGATTTCTCGAATCACTTTTTCCAAATCTGCGGTTTCTATTTTTCCCTGAACGTGTAAACCTACGACTTGATCGCTTCCGGTCGGGATAAGTTTTAGCATAATTAGCCTCCTGCTTGATTTTCGGTTAGGCTACTCTTATATTATATAATATCTTGCGGTTAGTGATTTTTTTCTGCGGATCATTCGGTTTATTCATTTAGGAGACAGAAAAAGCGCGCTCAGCGCATACAATAAAAAAGAGAGAGCTATATTGGACGAGTCAAAATCCTGGAAATATTTTCCAAACAACTGAGATTCGTCAGAGGTTCATCATTCGTGACAAACAATGACAGATCCTTGATCCGATTAACAACTAACAATAAACTTGAAAAAATCTACCGAACTAGAGATGACAAAAACTTCTACAAACACAACTCAAACCCATTCCCCCATTGATAATGCAGCCATTATCGCGACAGATGTTAACAAATGGTATGGAAACCATTTCCATGTTTTACGTGGAGTCAGTCTCAGTGTTAAACAGGGAGAAGTGGTTGTGATTATGGGGCCAAGTGGTTCTGGAAAATCAACTTTTATTCGTACATTCAACGCTTTAGAAGAATTTCAGCAAGGAAGTATTATCATTGATGGGATTAACCTTTCTCACGACTTGAAAAATATTGAAGAAATTCGTAGAGAAGTGGGGATGGTATTTCAGCAGTTTAATTTATTTCCCCATCTGACCATTTTACAAAATGTTACCCTCGCTCCAATCTGGGTGCGTCGATGGCCAAAAGCCAAAGCTGAAGAAGTTGCTTTACAATTATTAGAACGGGTTGGTATTCTCGAACAGGCGAAAAAGTTTCCCGGACAGTTATCAGGAGGTCAACAGCAACGGGTAGCGATTGCACGGGCGTTAGCGATGCAGCCGAAAATTATGCTATTTGATGAACCTACATCTGCTTTAGATCCCGAAATGGTGCGAGAAGTTTTGGATGTAATGCGAACCCTAGCGAGTGAAGGAATGACGATGGTTTGTGTCACCCATGAAGTGGGATTTGCGCGAGAAGTTGCGGATCGAGTGGTGTTAATGTCAGATGGGGTATTAGTGGAAGAAGGCACTCCTGAAGTCTTTTTTAGTAATCCAAAAGAGGAACGCACGAAGAAGTTTTTATCTCAAATTCTTTAAAGAAAATATCGAGGGGCTTTTGGGTTTAAGGAAAGGGATAAACTTGCTAGAGTAATAGCAAAGCTGATTGCTAACTCATGCAAAATATTGATTTTAAATCCCCTTTTCCTGATTTTTTCTAAACGATAGAAGCTGATCTCAAAATAATCTGCGTAAATTTTTATTGCAGAATTTATTTATCATGATTTTTGATAATTATAATAAAATCAAAAATTATAATCCTTGCAAAAGTTAAACCAACTTTGTCTAAAAATGCCTTTACCTACTTTATTAATTGCGGGTTTCCAAAAAGCCGGAACAAGTTCTGTTTATAAGTATCTAGAACAGCATCCCCAGGTGTGTTTAGGAACTGTTAAAGAGCCTAATTTTTTAGTGAGTGAGTTAACTCCAGAAAAGATTGCTAATAATCAAGCTTACTATGAAAAACGGACTTGGCGCTGTTCTTATGAAAATTACCTTGAGAACTTCTTAGAATGTACTAATGAATCAGCAATTGGAGATGGTTCTGTCAATTGTTTATTTCATTATCAAACATCTATCCCTCGGATTCAAAAATATATTCCAAATACCAAAATTTTTGTCATTTTGCGTCATCCGGTTGAACGAGCATTTTCAGATTATCTCATGCACTTACGAGATGAAATTGACAGTAAACAAACTCTCCCTTTAGTTCAGCAATCTCCTTCCTCTTTTCAGCTTCAGAAAGGATTATATTATGAATCTATAAAAAGTTTTCAAGATACCTTTGGAACTGAGCAATTTCGAGTTTATTTATACAACGATTTATGTCAAGATTCAATTAAAATGATGAAAGATATATACAACTTTATTGAAGTTTCAACCGATTTTGAACCCGACACATCTCAGAAGTATCAAACTGCATCAATTCCTAAAAATAGTTTTATCAATCGTTTACTCCGAAAACAAAACCCCTTGAAAACCGTTTTTAGCTCAACTTTAGGAATATTATTACCTGAGGAAAAACGACAAAAAATTCGTTCTTGGTTAATTTCTGCAAACTCCCAATCTAAGCAATCTGTTTCCCTTTCTCCTGAAGAACGTCAGGTTTTGTTAGACTACTACCGTGAAGATGTTCTGAAGTTACAAGATTATCTGGATCGAGATTTATCTGCTTGGTTAAAGTAATTGAAATGAGTTAATGATAAATACTTAAAATTTTAAACTAACTTTGATACCAATGCGTTAAGTCTCGTTCAAGTAACTGGCTAAGTCGTTTGATCTCAGGAGTAAATTCTTTTTGAAGCGTTTTCTTTAGTTCAGGATCTAAAGATGAGCGAGGTTTAAACTGAGTATTTGCTCTTTTTACTTTTTCTTTAATTCCTTCTAAAATGGCTCGTCTAGTCGCTTGAGGTAAAGGAATAAAATATTTACCAATTTCTAGCAGTTTTGAGGGTGGATATTTGACTAAATTTAATAAAAATCTACTTTTAACTGTTTTATTAGAATTCACTCGCACAAATTCCGGTTGAAAGTCAGGAGTAACTTCTAAAAAATTTAAAATTTCTTGAAAAGTTTTTGATGTATCTTGATTAAAATCCTCATAAAAAATCACTAAAACTTGTTCTTTTCCAAAAAGATCAAAATAACGTTCTATCTGTTCTGAAAATTTAACCACATCTCGATAGGTAAAAAATTCTTTATTTCGATGTTCTCTAATGATCACATTATGATCGCTGTCGAGTTCTGCTGCTAAAACCTGTTTAAAGTCTTGAATCGTTTCATTTCCATCATACAAGCGTTGACTATGAAGGGAATACAGTAGGGAAACAGGTTCTCTCAACATAATAATAATTTTAGCATCAGGATTAAAATCATAAATCGCTTTTGGTGCTTCCTGACTTCTGAGATAACTCGTAGAACCTTCTCCACAAATTTTTCCCTTTCCCGGTTCAAAAAAGCTTAAATATTGCTCAAAGCTTTCTAATTTGGGCTGTGAATGTAAATCAAAATCAAAATAATAAAGTTCTTTTTGAGGAGGAATAAACAGTTCAGGATGTTGAGCTAGATATCTACAAGTTGCTGTTGTTCCACACTTCGGCGCTCCGACAATAAAGAAAGAAGGTTGTTTTGTACTTTTCATTTTCGTCTATTCAAATTAATGACAAGTCTATTTCTATTTTACTTTGACTGATTTGGCTATTTTGAAAGTGCTGCTTCAGGATATTTAATCCCATTCATAGGATTTATTCAAACTATTAGTCAAGCTATAAAATTGTTCAATTTTTTCAGAGTCTAGTTCATTTTTCCATCGTAAATCTAACTTGATTTTAAATCCTTGTTTCTCGTAGTAATTACCATGAACTTTTTCAACTTTACTCTCTGTTTCTTGACCTTTATATTTAGCAATGAGCGAACGAGTCCCAAAGTTTCCCGTAATTCCTAAATGATCGTATTTCCAATATTCGAGCATCTCCGCTTGGAATTCTATCCCTAGCATTTTACAGATTTTTTGAATTGTAGCTTCCGGTTCACTCGCAAGTTCTTCATAGCGAACAAGCATTTTACGTTCGGATGGGAACTGTTCAAAATACTTTTGATCCTCTTTCATTAAAGTAGACCATCTTTTGCTAAAATCTTCGACAGTCATATTTTTATCCCATCGTAGATAAGAGTTTAGAACCGCGCGACCATCTCGAATTAAATGAATTAAATAGCCGTCTATTTGTCCCGAACGAAATTCTTTAGCTTGCAGTTTCTTAGACACCCAATCTACATATTTTGAGGAGTCTATCAATACTTGTTTATCAAGCTTTGAAAACATTAATGAATAGGGATTGAGAATCTGATCGTTTCCCACCGTTTCTCGAACCAATCTCTCAATTTTCAACGGAATAGAAGGATTAATTCGATGATTACTTAATCCTGCTATCAGCATTTTTATTTCTTCGGGATTAAACTTTTCTTCCCAAAATTTTCCGGGTCCTTCCCAGAAATCTTGATGACGTTGGCGGTTCTGATAAATTTCGGGAAGTTTACTAATTTCATTTAAGTCAAAGCAGTCGGGATGGCTTCCTAAGATATAGTTCAGTAGTGTAGAACCTGAACGACCAATGCCTAAAACAAATACAACTTTTTTGTTCATCGAAAATTTCCCTGAATAAAGGTATAAACTGACAAGACTATGACTTAAAAACTTTTTTGATTTTGTTGACGATGTTTCCTTTCCAGTCTGTTTTTGGTTCGTTTTTTATCACTGAAGGTGGTTTGGGTTCATCAAGATAGCGGTAATCTTCCCAAATATCCCAATAGGGACATCCGGGTTCTATTTTAATTCCCGCCCAGTGAAGATATTGCAGTGTTTGATTCAATTTTGGATCAAAAAGTTGATTACCCTGTCGTTGAAAATGTGGGCTTCCCCCCCAACTTCCCGGTGCTTTTCCGGGTCGATTCACAATATTAAATCGTCGAGGAATTCGCTTTAAAATGAGATAATTAAAGATCGGTTGATCAGTGGTTTTTTGGGAAAAGTCAAAATATTCGGGATGGGATGAACATTCCTCAAAAGTTTGATATAAATCCTCTAGAGAAAACAAACCTTTTTTAGAAGCCCATAGCCCACTATTAAAGATATCTTTGCATTCATCTTCGGTAAAAATTCCATCTTCTAAAACTTTAGGGGTGAAGACATTTTCAATTCCACCTTTGTGCTGATAGTCACAACAGAGAAAGTCATAATGATTAAAATAGTTCAGGTTGTCAATAATTTTTTCAAAAACCACGATATCAGTATCAAGATACAGAAATTCATCGAATGGCCCAAACCAACACGCTTGTTTGCGATGTTTATTCGGATTATTGAAAAAATCTTGACCAAAAATACTATGCAAACGGTTACAGAGTTGACTTAAAAATTCTAGATCTTCAAAGGTTTTAACATTATATTTCTCAGTAATTGCTTCAGCAACCTGCTGATGATTTTCATCAAAAGGAATCAAAATAATCGGAGTTTCTGAGTCATAAAAACGAACACTATTGAGAAGTGCTATCGTCTGTTCAATTACCCGATCATTAGCGACAATATAAATACCGCGAATCATAAAAGTATCCTCAGTTAACGGGTGAACTTTAACTTCTTCAAAGCTCGTTGGAAGAAGCTGGGGGGTTGGTTGTACGGTTGGGGTTTTGAATTAAATTGCGGTTGTTTTTCGGGTTCGTGTAAATAGCGATAATGTAAAAAGACATCTCGATAGGGAAAATCTAAATTTTCTCCGTCACAAACTCGCGCAAAAACTTTAGAAGATATCCCAATATAATGCAGATAGGTTAAACGTTTACCGTGATCATAAATAAGATGATCTTTTTCTTGGAAATGAGAAGAAGTAACGCTATTTCCTGTAATATCACCTGGGGGTAAATTCAAAGCCAAATTATAGACTTTTAAACCGGATCTCATTACCATATAATTAAGAATTGGTTGATCAGCTGCCCAAATATACAAAACCTCTGCTTCTCCTTCCCGCAACTGTTTAAGCAAGTGATCGGTTTTTTCAGAATCAAATATCCCTTTTCTAGAAGCATAAAGCCCTGAACAAAAGATCGAAGATTGAATCTGTTCGGGAGAAAATAATTGATTCAGTTGAGCAGAATCGACATCATAAACATGACCGATATCCTTGTATTGAAAGTCATAAACAACCCAGTCATTCTGATTGAGTTGCTCAAAAATCGGATCAGCAGGTGCCATGAGTAGAGCGTCTGCATCGATGTAAAGAAACCGATCAAACGGCCCATCAAAGGCACAAAAAGGGCGATGATGACCAAACCTATAATAGGGAACAAATCCCCGTTCTTGTCGGCGTTGATGAGCGTTAGGGTGAGCATCCCAAACATCCCGAAAAAACTGATCCCATCGTTCGATTGAATCAGAATCATTGTAAATTTGGACTTGAGGCCGATGAGCAATTTCAGCCGTTATTTGCTCTATATTGTCGTCGTAGGGATAAATACAAACGGGTATATCAGCTCCATGATTTGCCTCAATACTATTTAAAAGGGCAAGGAGCTGATCATAAACTTTGTCGTTAGCAAGTGTACAAATTCCATCCATCTTTTTTAAGATTTATTAACAGACTTTGATTATTAGTGCAAACACCGAAGTCAATTACGTTGAAGATTATGAAAGAGAGTCAATATAGATTTAGTATAAATCTCTTTCAAAAAACTTAATCTTTTCAAATCAAACTATTTCCTATCAATTCGTAGTTTAACACTGTCTTCTATAAATTCCAAACTTTCAAGAATATGACTTGCGGAGCGATAGGACTCATTGATCAATTCAGAGCGTTCATCGGGATCATCCAACAAATCATCAGCAAGTAGCTGAAGAAAGCCAATCAAAGGATTTAAGCGGGATCGGACTTCATAGGAACTGCGGATAATGGCTCGATCTCGTTCCGCCTCATCCGCAAATTGCATTGAATATAGACGAGCATATTGACCTCCTTTTGACAATAATTCATTATGACTCCCTAGCTCTACAACTTGTCCTTTTTCTAATACTGCGATTTGATCAGCTTTTTGTACAGTGGAGAGGCGGTGAGCAATTACAATTGTTGTCCGATCATGACTAAGATCTTCGATAGCTTCTTGTACCAATCGTTCGGAGACTGTATCCAATGCACTAGTTGCCTCATCCAAGATTAAGATTTCTGGATTTCGGAGTAAAGCTCGTGCGATCGAAATTCGCTGTCGTTGTCCTCCTGAAAGTAGCACGCCGCGATCGCCTATTTTCGTCTCAAATCCCTCAGATAACTGGATAATAAACTCGTAGGCATTGGCTTGTTCTACAGCTTTAATAACTTGTTCTTCTGTCGCATCGGGCTTTACATAGGCAATGTTGTTATAAACTGAGGCATTAAAGAGGAAAGTATCTTGACTCACAATTCCCATCGCTGTTCTCAAGCTTCTGAGATCGAATTGCCGCTGATCAACCCCATCGATTGTAATGTTGCCTTGAGTTGGGTCATAAAATCGAGGAATTAGATCGGCTAAGGTTGATTTTCCTGCACCCGATCCGCCCACTAAAGCTAATGTCGTTCCCCGGGGAATAAAAATATCAATATTTTTCAACACAAGAGTATCATGGTCTGGATAAGCGAAGGAAATATTCTGCAAATGAATTCCCTCTTTAATCCCGTTGTAGGCTATTGTTCCATTACTCATAATCGGTTTATTTTTCCGATTTAGGAAGTCTTTAACCAATTCAACACCTGCATAAGAATTAGCAAATCTGCTGCGAACTCCATTCAAATTTGTCAGTAAGGGAAGAGAGCGAAAGAGAATAAAAAGATAAGTTAAAATAATTGTAGAAAGAGCTTCAATTCGATCTGCAAAAAATACCCGACCAATGGCTACAATGGCTAGAATAGCAATAATACTTGTGACTTCGTTGAGAGGAGCGATCGCTGATTCATTGACTTGATTTCTAAAAGCAATTTTCTCCCGATCTCGAATCAACTTCTTGATACGAGTATATTCCTGCTCCTCACTTGCTGCTGATTTCACAAAACGAATTCCACTCAAAATCTCAATCATGGCAATTGAATATGCCCGAGAAGCTTCACTGAGTAGTTCCCCCAGGCGTTTAGAGTATCGGATAAAAAACTGATTTGAGATCGTGACCAATCCAATTAAAATCGTAGAAGCCAAAGTTAATTCCCAGGAAATAGAAATTAGAATAATTCCATAAATTAAGAGGGTACTTGAAACGGTAAAAAATTGAATTAACGTACTAATTGCCGATGAAGTTCTCGCCACTTCATTAGACAGACGACTCATTATATCTCCAAGCTGTGATTTCGAGTGGTAGTCGATATCGACATCTAACAGCAACCGCACACCATCTTCTTTGAGATCGCAGACGAGACTTCGGCTCAGAGAATTAGACGTCAAATTTCCCACATAGGTCATCAAATTTTTTAAGACAATTGCGAGTACAATTGCTCCCGCCATTACCCCCAAGCGATATTGTTCTGGTACGGCATCAAATGGTGATACAATCGCCTTAATTAAGGGAGCTTCTGTGGTCAGTTGGATATCTTGTTCTAAGAAGGTGAGAACCACAGGAACAATTAGCGTTGTACTCACCCCATTAAAAATTGCTCCGGAAAATCCCAGGATAATCGTCACCAGAATTCTGAGGGGATAGCGTTTTGCATATTCAAGAAGAAATCTAAGATTGGGTGACATATAGCGATTATCCTTTTTGATCTAGAAAAAACTCTAATCATTTTCTCATTTTAACCGTAAGAGCTAGCCTCTATTGACTTGAGACTTTGGCAATTACATCTGATAGGATAGCTGACATTGCTTCCAAGCTATACTGGGCTGTGCATTTTAGTCGGGCTTGTTTTCCTTTAGCTTCAGCTTCTTCCCAGTGAGTGAAGATAGATTGAATACTTTCA
This sequence comes from Lyngbya sp. PCC 8106, assembly GCF_000169095.1. Classification (GTDB taxonomy): domain Bacteria; phylum Cyanobacteriota; class Cyanobacteriia; order Cyanobacteriales; family Microcoleaceae; genus Capilliphycus. The sequence goes on along the minus strand of NZ_AAVU01000002.1, from coordinate 88,476 downwards.
GCTAGTTGCTCAGGAGACTCCGGATCAACGATGTAACCTGTATCTCCTAAAATTTCGGGAATATCTCCCACTCGCGTGGACAAAATGGGTTTAGCCATTGCCATGCCATCGGTTAACTTTAATGGAAATTGAGCTTGAGCCGCAGGACTATCTCGCTGCGGAATGACAATAATATGAGCTGCTGCCACAATTCCTGGCATTTCTGTAGACGGTGACTTGGGTATTTTAATGATCCAACGTCCCCATTTATCCGTCAACTCTTGGTCGTAATTATCGTATGGACTGCCACCGACGATAACAAGTCTCAAGTCAGGTTGATCGAGGCGATCTAAAGCCATTAAAACATCTTCAACGCCTTTGTAAGGTCGGGGCGCGCCGGGAAACATCAGAATGCGATATTCACTCAAACCATAACGTGATCGACTGTCTTGGGGGTTGTATTTTGCCGGATCAAAAAGGTGAACATCTTTACCATTCGGCACATAAACCCCACCAAAGCGTTTTTGCAGAAATTGGTTGTGAGTGGTAATCACATCTGCTTTTGAGACTAGACTCTCCATCCACTTTAGATAAAAAGGATAATCCGGTTGTCTTAACGCTCCATCGGGTTTCAGCACATCTCGGGCTAGTTGTCTGAAAGTGGGGCTATATTTCCACTGATCTCCTCCATGCCAACTTAACTCCCAGTCATCAATATCTAAAATTACCGGACGATGAGTTTGCCATTTTTTGATTAAAGATAAACCCCAACTCGTGGGTTTGGGCTTATAAGCATAAATGATATCGCCTGTAATTTGACGAAGCAACTGCTGGGCTGAAATGAAGAATTGCGGATAAAAGTTGTGTTTTCTCGGAACTGAAATAATCGGAATTTGGGTATTCGTAGTGACTGGCTGATCCTCGTTCTGCACAAAGCCAACCATTTCTACCTCAAGGTTAAGTTGCTGAAGGGCTTGAGATAATAAAAAGGGGCGTACTGCTCCTCCCCATCGCCCTGCACCGCTGCTAGAGAGATCTCCGACTACAACTGAAATCTTCACGAAGTACGCATCCTCCTTTCTCGGTTTTGGATGGGCTAGTTGGGTAGACGAGCGATTGACAGAAGCTTGAGTTTACCGCTAGTCACTGATTACTTTGATTCAATGCAGACCCGCCGATGCCAACTCGATGTTAACTAAATTTACCGGCTTGCACATCCTGCTTAAATCGTTCCAGGCGAGTCTCCAACTCAATCGTGAGTCCCTCAATATGAGCATCATCGCTGAGATTAGGTTGCACTCTCTGAGTCAAATCTATCATTTTCTCGGCCGTTTTTTGTTTGTTGTGGTGGTGAGTCAGAGATGTCATAATTGCCGCTCGACTGCCCCGAATTTTCCAGATTCCCTGTTGAGGCTTTAGATCTCGTAACTCCATTAATCCATAGGGTCGGTAGGCGACTTGTATCGACTCACACCAATCTTGCCATTTAAAGGGTAACAGCCTTTCTAAAGCCGTTTGAATGCAAATCCAAGGGACTCGCAAACTATCGGCGATGATCGCACCGTGTAAGGCTTCTGTGAGCAGAACTTCGGTTTGGCTAATTTGGGTGAGAACTTTCTCGATCGGCCAGCGAGCATCAATGTAGTTGACTCCCGCTAGCTGACAAACTTCGCTCCAGCTTTGTCCCCCATGTATCGATTGGGTAAAGTGGGGCATATAGCTATATTTGTAGCGTTTGGGTTCTGTGGGTTTAAATACTCGTCTGACCAAAACCGCCCCGTCTGTAACTGCGTATTCGGGAGGAAGACCTAATTTATAAGCCGAGAATGGGCCGCGAACACAATAAATTGTCCAAGAATCATCTATTTTTGGCATTCCTTCTTTATAGCTGGCTCCACTGTAGCCCACATATCCCACTCCGGTACTGAAAACGACTATCTGACGAGCATTCGGAACTCGTTCGGAGACGAGATGATTGAGTAAACTTCCAATACCTAGAAAGGCAGTTGTTTCATTATCGTCAAATACACCTGGAAGCAGTTTCTCCCACAACCAATCATTGAGTTCATCTCCGAAATTGGGTTGTTGTTCGCTTCTTCTATAAAAATAAATTTGCATTTTGCATTCTCCTAATCACATTGAAGCCTTCTCTATCGAACTCTGAATTTCGCAAAAATATATTAAATTTCCAGAAAATTCAGTATCAATTTGATTCAAAGTAACCTTCAACAAACGCTTGCACGTCCTCCATAAACTTTTGAGTTGAAAAAAGCTTTTTTCGATTTTCTAGGTCTGTCCTGAGCTTTTCTTGTTTTTCAGGATGACTTAAAACCTCAATAATTTTCTCGATAGCATCATTATCCTTTTGAAATAATAAATCGACATTTTCTTGACCGACAATTTCAACTTGCCCCCCCTGACTTTTCACAAAGGGAATCGAACCTGCTTTCACCATCTCGGCGATTGAAATGCCAAACGGTTCTCGCTTACAATGAATTCCATATCGACACCGACGCACAATATTAACATAGTCTTTATAAGGCAAATTTTCATAAAGTTCTACCCAATCTTTATTTTCAGCAACCATCTTTTTCAGAAATCGCATATACTGCCAGCCATAGATTCCGCCGCCACCGCCTGTCAAATATAGCTTAACATCAAATCCTTTTTTACGAACTTGGCTGAGGATTTGTATAGCTTTGTGTGGTTGTTTGGGTTGAGTTAATCGACCGCTACAAATAAAGGCATTTTCTTTTTCTTCCCAAGGAATCTGCTGCACATCTAACACAACGGGTGGATACACAACTGTTGAATCAATTCCATACTCTTTTTTTACCCGATCAGCAACATAGTAAGAATTTGACATTGACCAGTTGCTTTTTAATTGTTTCTCGGAAAATTTAGAAATATTTTGATAAAGCTTTCGATCCGTATCAAAAACTTTAATCCAGTGAAGATACTGAATCCCAGTACGACCCATATCTACAGCATTATAAGCGGATAAAACCAAGTCATATTCAGACGTATTTTCTTTGAAATATTTAATAAAAAGATGAGCAAATAGCATCCGAAACTCATCATTATTTGCCCTTAATAATTTTAGTGTAGGTGCAATCGATTCCGGCCACATATAGCGAATTTTGACACGCTGCTCGGATAATTGAGTGCCATACATTGAATTGAGAGAGTTGAGGTTTAAATTCGCTGTAGTAAATAAGGTGATATCATATTTATTTTTCAGTGCTTCTAAGATCCATAAAGCAACAGATTCAGCCCCTCCTCCAGCAAAACTGGGATAAAAAACAGCGATTGATTTTTGAGTTACATTTGTTTCAGATTGATCCGGAATCATAACCATAATAAACTTTTCACCCGACACCTAAAACTTATCTCTAAAGTTCCCATTACAACCGATCAAAACAGAGGAGTCTGCGAGAATAATATCATAAATCTGGATATGACTTATCCACTTGCGTGACTCGCCAACTCAACTTTAGATTAACCCAGAAATTCCAGAACGTCACTAGAGCGATCGCAATCAGTTTGGCAAGATATTCATTCATCCCCAAACCCCGAGACAGTAGATTAACAATTATTGCATTTAAGACCAACCCCGTTAAGCAAATGATATTAAACTTTAAGAACCTTTTAAACCCCTTTGTCCAACTCCGTTGTTGATGGGTCAGATCGGCAAAAGTCCATCGGTCATTCCAGAGAAAATTATTAACAATTGCAATCTCACCCGACAAAATCACACTCAAGGTCAATCCCAAACCCAGATGACGAAAGAGGTAAAACATCGTCAGATCCACAAACACCCCGCTTAACCCCACGACTCCAAACCGCAGAAATCGTTTAACAGGCCATAGAGTTAACCGCAATCGGATCAAGTGTTGTAGATATTCAATATACTGCTTCCAAGTAACCTTACTCGCCCCTTCTAGGCGTTCTTGAAATACATAACCCACTTCAGCAATCCAGCGACTATGACCTTGAGCTAATACCTCAATTAAAATCTTATACCCAATCGGACTCAGAGGTTTCTCTGCGATCGCCTCTCGTCTCACCAAAAAATAACCACTCATCGGATCAGACACCCGACTGACAACCCCCGGTAAAATTACCAGTCCGAGAACCTGCGCCCCCCGAGACAGAAACCGTCGCCCCAAACTCCAGTCACTCACCCCACCATTGTCTACATGACGACTCGCAACCGCTAAATCAGCGCCTTTGTGAATTTCAGCCCAAAGCTGGAGAAGTGTTTCCGGGGGATGTTGCAAATCAGCATCAATCACCCCTAAAATCTCACCATTAGCCACCTGCCAACCCCGAATCACCGCCGTTGAGAGTCCTCGTTGATATTGACGACGCATCACCCGCAACTGGGGATAAACCCAACAGAGATCATTTGCCGTTTTCCAGGTCAAGTCCGGGCTATCATCATCAACAACAATCAGTTCATACTCATCTCGTAGAACCCGATCCAGCATTTGACTCAACCCGGCGATCATTTGCTGAATATTTTCACTTTCGCAATAAGTGGGAATCACTAACGACAGTCGAATATTACGATGATCAGGTGTAGATTGTGTGACCGGGTTCCCAATGACCAATAAACCTGTCGGTTCACAGACAAGACTAGGAGATTGACTGGGACTCGGAAGATCAGGATGGATCTGGGACATTCACTTTAGAAGTCAATAACAGTGAAGCGACTGGTTTGAATATAGTCAAAAATGCGGTTAATCTGATTGCGTTGAGCATCAGTAATCTGACTATCTGAAAGGATCACCGACATCAGCTTTAGATACTCACTGCGATCAAGCTGTCCCGATGTCAGGATACGATCTAGCATTTGAGTCAGAGTCGGATTAGATTGATTTTGATTTAACCAACGCATAAGTTACCATTCCTGGGCTATTCCCTTAAGAGGAGTTCGCTACAATATCGGAAGTTGCTCATCATTGAGCCAAGATTGAGTAAACAGAGCAATTGTACTCGAAACTTAGAAATTTTGGATGCTTAACTCTAAGTGTCCCCGATCACGAGACTTCAAAATATCAAACCAGGAGACTATTTTTTATGCAGGTTGAGCGACTACCCGTATTATCAGACAATTATATTTTTTTACTACATGATCCCACTCACAATATAGCCGCCGTGGTTGATCCGGCTGAAGCTGCTCCAGTTGTTCATCGTCTGCGAGAACTCAATGCTGAGTTAGTGACCATTTTCAATACTCACCATCATAGCGATCATGTCGGGGGAAATCGTCAACTGCTTCAACATTTCCCTCAAGCTACAGTTTACGGGGGAGCCGAAGATCAAGATCGCATTCCAGGACAACAAGTATTTCTCTCCGAAGGCGATCAAGTCAAATTTAGCGATCGCTCCGGTGAAGTCTTTTTTGTTCCCGGACACACCCGGGCGCATATCGCTTATTATTTTCCGGCTCAAACTGAAGGTGAAACCGGAGAACTATTCTGTGGGGATACTCTGTTTGCGGGGGGTTGTGGTCGTTTATTTGAGGGGACACCGCAACAAATGGTGAGTTCTCTAACGAAATTGCGGTCTTTACCGGATAATACCCGTGTTTGGTGCGCTCACGAATATACCTTAAAAAATCTCAAATTTGCCCTCACGGTTGATGAAAATAACGCTGATTTAAAACACCGTTTTGAGCAGGTGAAAGTGGATCGTAGTCGAGATCAAGCAACCGTTCCTTCTACAATTGGATTAGAAAAGTTGACCAATCCGTTTATGCGTTGGGATGATGTGGCTCTCCAGTCAAAGGTCAAGAGTCAAGATCCGGTTCAAACTTTTGCACGTTTGCGAGGAATGAAAGATCAATTTTAAGGATTCAAATTTTGAAAACTAATTATTTTGAGAACTAGGAGACTAACTCTAAAGACACAAAGAATTTTCTCTGTGTCTTGTTGTATTTATTGTTAATTTTCGTGGAGGAATGAATCCTTCGTGAAGATCATCCTGGGGTTAGATTAGAGGGCGGAAGGATAAATTTCGTCAGCGACAAATACAGGTTTATTCTCATACTCAGCTTCAATTTCTTGTTTGAAGTCTAAATCCCAAGTCAGATCATAATCACGCTCAAATTCCGCTTCGACAAACGGACGCAAAGTTCCAACAATGGTCACACTTTCATCTTCATTCACTCTAGGATCAGGGTTAGCTGTAATGACTAATAAATCTTCACCCCCAAAAAGTTGTTCTTCATCAACGGTAAAGACACCCGTGCTTCTGATTTCTTCAACCTCTCCTTGTACCGCAATCCGCTGATAATAGTAATTTTCGGGGTTGGCGGTGATGTCACCTGGATCGGGCGACAACGCAATAGACTGAGCAATTACCGCAGGTTTTTGTTCATATTCTGCATAGAGATTCGGATCGAAGTCCAAACCGTACTCAGTTTCAAGATCTGCGATCACAAAGTTCCGCACTTCTCCTGTAATTTGAACTTGGTTTTCTGTTCCTTCTGGAAGAGTTATTCCTTCGCCGGAAGCATTGACCACTAATATTTCTTCGCCGCCCAAGAGTTGTTCATCATCCATTAGAAATGATGCCTCACCCACAACTTCATTAACATCTCCTCGAATGGTGACGGTTTGACCTGCATAATTAGAGGTTTCATCTGCAACTTCTTCTGCGGTGATATTTTCGGTTGTATCATCTGTTGTTGCGACTTCTGATGATGTACAAGCGGGTAGAAAAGTAGCAGCCATCAAGGATAATGCGATCGCTCCTAAACGAATATTTTTAGGATTTTCTGATTTAGAATTGTGTAACATATTAATCATTTTTTCCACTTTACTTAACTAAATTCACTAAATCTCCGTCTGTCAATATTCTCTACACTCTGCTTTAGAATATAGATCTCACACTTCATGCGTGGTTTTTAGAGATTCAGTAAGACTAAATATATCAGTTACATCTAGAGGGGCGATTCTCTCAGAAGAAGGATTTCGCTCAATCTAAAGGATGAGATGAGAATCTGTAGGGATCTTAATGATTTGAAATAATCTTTGATATTTGCTCAATTCTGCAATTGATCAATGGTTTCAGACTCAGGAAAAATACTTTAAATCCAATCGCGACTATACAAGGCGACCAGTAACATATAGAGAGCATAAGCCATAAAGCCAAAGGCAATCACGCCTAGCCACAGCGAGCCAAAAGGTTGATTTTGAAGTTGTTTTAATGCGTTGGCGAGTCCACCTGCGGGATCAGATCCAACCAGAAACGTCGCTTGCAGTAAGAAAATACCAATCATCATAAAACCAATCCCTCGGGCTGCTATTCCGACTTTCCCGATACCAATTGCCCACCTTTTCACCTGATGATTGAGAGTAGAATTAAACTCCCGAATATGACTCCCGCTATAAGCCCCATATAGGTAAGAACATCCCACACCTATTGTCGCGATTCCGCCGATAATCATCAGCCACAGTCCAAAAGGTTGCTCAAATAATTCTGCCGCTAAGTCCTCAATCGTATCATCATTGTCTACATCTAAACCCATGAATAACTGACTGGCTGTATAAACAACACCGCTATAAGTTAATCCACTTATGAAGTAGCCACATCGATGAATCAGACGTTTGAGATTGAATTCACCCGGATGTTTGGGGTCAAATAGAGCTTGAATTAATCGTCGTAAAACATAACCCGTTAAGCCAATGATTAAAATACCAATCAGCAGTTGTCCCCAGGGCTGTGCGGCAATTTTTAGCAATAGACCGTGAGTCCCTACAATCTCTTGATTACTTTCAAATATGGCGATTGTGGCCAGTAACCCAATGGTTCCATAAATGCTACCTTTCGCGACAAAACCCAAGCGAATCAAACCTTCAATCCATTGATGAACGGTGGTGGGTGCGGTGTGCTGAAATCGTTGTTTCACTTGAGGAATCGGATGAATATTTTTTGACATAAAATCGGGAGGTAGAGATATAGGGATATGGGGAGGTAGAGAGACGGGGAGAGAGAAAAAACTTCTGACTTTACGACTTCTGCTAGGTAGGGCGATGGGCTACTCAATCAAATTTCCTCTCATGTCTCTTGCGATCGCATCACTCAGGTCGCTATTATAGAGTGTTTGGGTTAAAAGATTATTAGGAACGATCATGGCAAAACGTGTTCAAGTTGTCCTCAGACAGGACATTAGCAAACTGGGTCGAAATGGGGACTTAGTAGAAGTGGCTCCCGGTTATGCTCGTAACTACCTCCTCCCGAAAAGTTTAGCAGTTCGAGCGACTGCGGGTATCCTCAAACAGGTTGAACGTCGTCGGGAAGAAGAACGTCAACGACAAATCGAACATAAACAAGAAGCGCAAGCGAACAAAACCGCTCTGGAAACCATTGGTCGCTTTACCATTGCTAAACAGATGGGTGAAAATGAAGCGATTTTTGGTACAGTAACAGCGGCCGAACTTGCAGAAGCGATTCAAGCCGCGACCAATAAAGAAATTGATCGTCGTGTTATTACATTACCCGATATCAATCACATTGGTTTTTATAAGGCAGAAATTAAGCTGCATCCTGAAGTTACAGCAGAAATCGAAGTTCACGTTGTCCCGAGTTAGGATAAGCCGTTATCAGTATGAATTTATAACGACTCATCACGCCGGAGTTTCTTTTGAGTAAACTTAAACTGAGAGCAAAGTTGTAAACAGACGTTCTCTGTGAGCGTCTGAAACTACTGATAACGGATTATTTTTATTCATCCTTAACTATGAAAAATCGATCTAACTTTCAACTCCCCAGCGATCGCTTATCTCCCCAAAATATTGAAGCAGAGGAGGCGATTTTAGGGGGAATTTTACTCGATCCCGAAGCGATTAGTCGAGTTGCTGAATTGTTAGATCCGAGTTGTTTTGCCATTCAAGCCCATCAAGCGATTTATCGCACAACGCTAAATTTACATTTACAAGGAAAACCGACTGATCTAATGACTGTTACCACTTGGCTTGCTGATCACGATCAGTTAGAAAAAGTGGGCGGACAAATGAAGCTAGCACAACTGGTTGATCGAACTGTTTCTGCGGTGAATATTGATCAATATGCTTTGTTGGTGATTGAAAAAGCCATGCGCCGCAATTTGATTCAAGCCGGACATGAAACAATTAATTTGGGTTATGATACAGCAGTTGATATTGAAGAAGTCTTAGATCAAGCAGAACAACAGATTTTTAATATTACTCAAGTTCGTCCGCAACAAAATTTAGTTTCAATTGCTGAGACGCTGATTAATACATTTCAAGATATTGAAGATCGTCACGAAGGTGTTGCCCTTCCGGGTTTAAATTGTGATTTTTATGATTTAGATGCGATGACGGGCGGGTTTCAGCGCTCTGATTTGATTATTGTTGCCGGTCGTCCCTCGATGGGAAAAACGGCACTTTGTACGAATATTTCCTATAGTATTGCTAAAATTCATAAGCTACCTGTGGCGATTTTTAGCTTGGAAATGTCGAAGGAACAGTTAGTTCAAAGACTGCTTTCTAGTGAGGCAAAAATTGAAAGTAATCGCCTACGTTCTGGGCGAATTAGTCAGAGTGAATGGGAACCGTTAACAATCGCGATTGGGACGTTATCAGAATTACCTGTTTTTATTGATGATACCCCTAATATTACGGTAACAGAAATGCGATCAAAGGTACGCCGTTTACAAGCAGAACAGGGCGGCGCAATGGGATTGGTTTTAATTGATTATTTGCAATTAATGGAGGGCGGGAGCGATAATCGGGTACAAGAATTATCTCGAATTACGCGATCGCTGAAAGGATTAGCGAGGGAATTAAATGTTCCGGTGATTGCGCTTTCACAGTTGAGTCGGAGTGTGGAATCTCGCACGAATAAACGCCCGATGATGTCGGATTTGAGAGAATCTGGTTGTTTAACAGGTGATAGCTTAATCACATTAGCAGATACCGGATTACAAGTACCAATTAAAGAATTAGTAGGGGAATCAGGCTTTTCAGTTTCGGCCTTAAATACAAAAACCATGAAGCTAGAAACAGCAATTGTTAGTAATGCTTTTTCAACAGGAACTAAGCCAGTTTTTAGATTAACAACTCGTTTGGGTCGTACTATTCAAGCCACAGGAAATCATCAATTTTTAACCGTTCACGGTTGGCAACGTTTAGATGAGTTAAGTTGTGGTTGTCCGATTGCTGTACCCAAATGTTTACCGAGTTCTAATTTACAATTGATGAGTGATGCTGAGTTAGGTTTTATAGATGAACGAACCGGAAAATTAGCTCAAGTTGTTAAATCAAAAACAGTAGCCTTGCTTGCTAACAGTGATGTATATTGGGATGAAATTGTGGCAATCACACCAGCAGGGAAAGAAGAAGTATTTGACTTGACTGTTCCTAGTTTACATAATTTTATTGCTAATAATATCGTTGTTCATAATTCCATTGAACAAGACGCCGATTTAGTGATTATGTTATACCGAGATGACTACTATAACCCGGATTCACCTGATCGCGGAATTGCTGAAGTGATTATTACCAAACACCGTAACGGGCCGACTGGAACCATTAAATTACTCTTTGATCCTCAGTTTACCAAATTCCGAAACCTAGCAGGAGGCGATCGCTATTTTCCGGCGGCTCAATCTAACACCCTTCCTCCGGCTCATTAGGATTAGACAAACAGAGGAGGAAATGAGGTCAGGGTTTGATCTCCCGATCTCCTCATTCCCAGAAGCAGAAAAGCGATTATTTAATATCCAACAATTCCACATCAAAAAGCAAAGTGGCATTCGGAGGAATGACGCCACCCGCACCACGGGCACCATAACCCAAATCAGAAGGGATAACCAGTTTACGTTGTCCGCCGACCTTCATCGAACCAACACCTTCATCCCAACCTTTGATCACCTGACCGACACCAATTTTAAATGAAAACGGCTGACCGCGATCGCGAGAACTGTCAAATTTTGTGCCATCTTCTAAAGTTCCAGTGTAGTGAACTACAACCGTTTGACCTTTTTGAGGAGAGGCACCATCTCCTACTTTTACGTCTTCGTACTGTAAACCGGAGTCAGTTGTCACCATCTTTTCTTCACTATCCATATTTTGAGCTAAAGTGACATTGGCTTTGGAAGCAATGCCTTGGGTTAACAGAGGATTACTCGAAGTTTTCACCTCTGAAGTGGAAGTCTGTTGAGTCGTTTGGATATTTGATGCTGTTGCTTCTTCGGTGGTCGTCACTTGAGCAACCAACAAAGCGAAAGCACAAACAATCACAATACCCAGGCTAACTAATATTTCTCTCACGGTTAACTTTCCTCAGTCTGCATCAGAATCAACCCGTTTCTTACTTTACCGCGTTGCGAGTCCCTAACGCCAGAGACGATTTTCTAAATCCCGAATTTGACGTTCTAAACGATCAAGGCGTCCCCGCAACTCATCGAGTTCAGTCTGACGGGGAACCCCAACATCTTGCATGACATTTCGCATTTGTCGCTGAAGTAGTTCCTCAAAGTTTCCTTGTTCAAGCTTGAGTCGCTGCATCATATCGTCCATAAAGACGCTTGCTTGTTCTGGGTTGAGGGTACCATCTTTAACCCACTGATCGGTAACTTCTTGGAGTTTCTCCGCAACGAGAGAGGTGGTTCCAATGCCAAGCATCAGGAGTTGCTTGAGTATGTTGTTACTATTATTGTCCATTTTCTTAGATTGAGATTTGGCTAAAATGGTCTAGTTAGAGTAAAACGATTAAACTCAACACTTTAATTGATCCTGGCTTACATTCTATCTATTGTGCGATCTTTCGCTTTGATCTCTTTCAACAACAACATTTTATTCAAAATGCCAGAATGTCCCCGTTGTCATCAACCCGTTGATTCTCAGGCGCTCGCTTGTCCCCATTGCAAGTTTCAGCTTAAGGCTTTTGGTCATCCCGGTATCCCGTTGCATCGAGCGACTCAAGAGACTTATCTGTGTAGTAGTTGTCTCTACCATGAGGATGATACTTGTAATTTTCCTCAACGTCCCTATGCCAAAGAATGCACTTTGTACCATGATCGTTCTGAACCGATTTTACCGCCTCCCCCAGTCAAATCTTCTCCTCAAGGGTTAGGAGCAATCAAATATTGGGTAAAAAATAATGGGGTTTGGTTAGTCTTGTTGGGTTTATTAGCAGTCAGTTTATTGTTGTCTGTTTTGTAACTCTACAATCTAACTCACTCTACGGTTAAATCAAAAAAATAAGCCGATAAAATCCGACATTCTTGTTAAATAGCCCCCTAAACAAGAATTAATTCAATTTTGTTTTTTCTCCCGATAAAATACTGAAAAAGAATGAGCGGCTAACTGTAGCGTAAAGGTGCTACCTCGATTAACTTGGCTTTCAACGCTTAACTGACCCCTATGAACTTGGGTGATCGCTTGGACAATTGCCAATCCTAAACCAGTTCCCCCCGTTTTGCGGGAGCGATCGCTATCAACCCGATAAAACCGTTCAAAAATGCGAGTTTGTTCGCCGGATGGAATCCCAATTCCAGTATCTTTTACCGCGATAATTGCAGTGAAATCATGTTGTTTTAAATCAATCCTCACCGAACCGCCCGAGGAAGTATATTGAATCGCATTTGCTATTAAATTGGAGACTAATCGATAGAGTTGCTGTTCGTTTCCGAGAACATAGATTAGATGTTCAGGAACAGAACTATAAAGCTGAATATCCGAGGCGATCGCCAGTTCTAAAAATTCTTCCGATAAGTCACCAACCAAGTCGTTGAGACAGCAAACTTGAAACGGTTTGGAAACGGTATTTTGTTCGAGACTACTGAGTAATAATAAATCCGAAATTAAATTGCTCAACCGTCTTCCTTGGCGCTCGATAGTATCCAACATCATATTAATATTTTGTCGGTCGGACGGTGGAACCCGCAAGATCGCTTCTACCGTTGCTAAAAGACTCGCCAGGGGCGATCGCAATTCGTGGGCTGCATTAGCTGTAAACTGTTGCTGCTGTTGATAAGATTGATAAATAGGCTGCATTGCCAACCCGGAAAGCCACCAACTAGAAGCCACAACCAAACCCAATGCTATCGGAAATCCAATCACTAAAATTAAGTTAATTCTTCTCGTTTCCGCGTCAAAAGATGCCAGCGTTCGCCCAATTTGTAGATAACCCCAGGAGGTCGAATTATCCTTGGCAAAATTGGCATCGGCTCCGTGCAGAATTGTGGTAAATTGGCGGTAACGTGTGCCATCGGCGGCATGAATTGTTTGCCAGGAAGTCGATGTTAAACGGTTGGAAATTTGGGCGGGTTGATTGGGCGAAAACGCCAAAAGATTTCCCCGATAATCAAACAGTCGAATATAATAGGTACTGCGATCGCTAATCCCGATTGTATGACGCTGAATTAAACTCTGGCTCACATTACAAGATTGCTCGGATAGACACAATTCTGGAAAAATTTGCTGTAAAATTACAACCGGATCACCAGAAGCGGGTAACATGGGTTCAAGACTATCATGGAGGGTTCCAGCAATTGATTCAATTTCCCGTTCTAAAGCATTCCAATTCGACTGAATTAATGCCCGATACATTCCCAACCCAGATAGACTTAAAATAACTCCCATCACAACCGCATACCAAAGCGCCAACCTAATCCGACTGCGGCGAAAAAGTTTGTGAGTATTCATAGGAAAAAGGGAACAGGGAACAGGGAACAGCGGTGCGACCCTGCGGATTCTCAATCCGCTCTGCGTAACGCGCACCAAGAGAGGGAACAGGGAATGGATAATGGATAATGGATAATGGATAATGGATAATGGATAATGGATAATGGATAATGGATAATGAATAATTGATAATGGATAATGAATAATTGATAATTGATAATTCAATATTCAATTAATGACGTATTAAATCGATAACCCTGACCGGGAATCGTTTCAATCGGACAATCGCACCCGTAACTGGCTAATTTTCGTCTCAATAACCGCATTTGTGCCGCAACAACATTACTGATCGGTTCCTCATTAAAATCCCAAAGTTGATGGCGAATTTTGCTTCCGGGAATAATGCGATCGCGATTTTGCATTAAATAAGCCAGAATTTGAAACTCTTTAATTGTCAGAGGAATAACGGTAGGAGAAACCTCACTTCCCTTAACACAGAGGGCATTATTGGCATAATCGAGGCTAAATGTACCAATAGTCAGCGAAGGCGGTTGCAACTGGGGCGATCGCCTTTGAAGCGCCCGCAACCGGGCTAGCAATTCCTCCATCACAAACGGTTTAACGAGGTAATCATCCGCCCCCGCATCCAGCCCTTTAACGCGGTTTTCCGATTGTCCCAAAGCCGTCAACATCAATATCGGCAAAGGATTCTGATGCACTCTCAGACGCTGACACAACTCCAACCCGGACAAACCCGGAAGCAACCAGTCAAAGATCGCCACAGTGTAATCTGTCCACTGACTTTCCAGATAGTCCCAGGCTTGAGTGCCATCAATTACCCAATCAACCACATATTTTTCACTGACCAAAACTTGTTTAACAGCTAGTCCCAAATCGGTTTCATCTTCGGCTAACAAAATTCGCATTATCCTAAACAAACCCTCACGAGCTAGATTTTATCGAACAGTCTGCGATTTCACCTGAATTTCATCCGTCCTTTGGCACACTATGGATGATCTTTGTTTAACCTGCATTTTTGTGAGGAGGCAGTATGAAACCCATTTCTATTATTAGCTCTATTTTGACTATCGGTTTAACCCTGAGTACGCCTAACCTTGTACTAGCCCACGTTGGACACGGAGACGAATTTCAAGCCGAAGGCGGAATCGAACGGGTGCAAGTTAATCCCGAAACCGATTCAATGTTAGGTATCGTTGTCACCCCCATCGAACAAGCTACAACCGATGGAAACGGGGTGATGGTTCCCGCAACGGCATTAGTTGATTCCGATGGCAAACAGCTTGTTTTTGTGCAGTATGAAAGTTTCTATGAACCGGTTCCCGTGACAACTGGCGCCAGCGAAGGCGAATTAATTGAAGTGACTCAAGGATTGTCTGTTGGGGAAAATCTAGTCACTCAGGGTAGCTTATCCCTTTACGCCGAATCCCGCAAAACCCAAACCGTCGATGTAGCAGCCAGTCCAGCCCCAACATCTTCTCCCCAAACCGATATTACTCATGCTCAAGCAGATACTCAAGGAATCCCTCATAGCCACGATACTGCGGGAAATCTGGTTGAGTCGGATGCTGTTGCTCAACAAACCAGTGAAATAGCTGAAGAATCTGGAGGTTTCCCGATGGGAATTTTAGCAGCCCTGGCTGGGGGAGTAGTGCTGTTAGTTGGGGGATTTGTTGTTATGGGCAACCGCAAGTAAAGGGGACTTCTGATTTAGAATGTTTAACTCAATCCTCAATAATACGCTCAAAACTTCGATCGCCCATCGTTGGCTAATCGTTGCGGGTGCGATATTCGTTACCGTTTGGGGGGTTTTCAGTATCAGCCAAATGCCCCTAGATGTCTTTCCCGAATTTGCTCCTCCTCAAGTTGATATTCAAACCGAAGCGGTGGGATTGGCACCCGAAGAAGTCGAAACCCAAATTACCGTACCGATTGAAAGTGCGGTGAATGGCTTGCCGGGAGTAACGACGGTGCGATCGTCTTCCAAAGTAGGGCTGTCGATGGTGCAAGTGGTGTTTGACCAAAATGCCGACATTTACAAAGCACGGCAATCGGTAACAGAGCGCCTCCAACAAGTCACCAACCAGCTACCAGAGGGCGCACATCCCCCAGAAATTTCGCCTTTGGTATCCCCCCTCGGCACGATATTACAGTATGCTTTCACGGTCAATGAACAGGGGCAAACTTCCCTGATGGATCTGCGCGGCCTGGTGGAAGTCACCCTCAGCAATCAAATTCTCTCGGTGCCGGGAGTCTCTCAAGTGACCATTTACGGGGGCGACGAACGCCAAGAACAGGTTTTGGTTGATCCGGCAAAATTGCGATCGCTCGATGTTTCCCTAACTGATGTTACCAATGCCGCCAGAGGCGCAAATTCTAACGCTCCGGGCGGTTTCCTCATTGGCGGGGGTCAAGAACTTTTGGTGCGGGGAATTGGACAGGTTAACTCGATCGAAGACTTGCAGCAGTCGGTGGTGAAGGTACAAAACGGCATCCCCATTTTGCTACAAGACGTGGCGGAGGTGAAAATCGGTGTCGCCCTCAAGCGGGGTGATGCGAGTTTTAACGGGCAACCTGCGGTTGTCTTGATGATTAATAAACAGCCCGATGTGGATACTCCAACTGTTACCAAAGCAGTCGAAGCGGTGATGGCATCGTTGCGGCCAACGTTTCCCCCCGACGTGGAAATCGTTCGCACTTTTCGCCAGTCTAATTTTATTGATTCTGCCATTCGGAATGTTAGCGGTTCTCTGATTCAAGGGATCATTATCGTGTCGGTAATTCTGCTGCTATTTTTGATGAATTGGCGGACTGCTGCTATTACTTTGAGCGCCATTCCCCTTTCTTTATTGGTCGGGTTAATGTTTATGAAAGCCTTCGGTTTGGGCATTAACACGATGACTTTGGGCGGTTTAGTTGTTGCGATCGGATCGGTGGTTGATGATGCGATCGTAGACATGGAAAATTGTTATCGGGGACTGAGAAACAATCAAGCTCAGGATAATCCTAAACATCCTTTTCTGGTGGTTTATGATACCTCTGTTGAAGTGCGTTTGGCGGTGATTTTTTCGACGGTAATTATTGTGGTTGTTTTCGCCCCGATTTTTAGTTTAACGGGTGTGGAAGGGCGAATTTTTGCGCCGATGGGGTTGGCTTATTTGCTGTCGATCTGTGCGTCTACTTTGGTGGCGATGACGCTTTCTCCGGCGCTTTGTGCGATTTTATTGGCTAACCAAACTTTGCCCCAAGAAGGCACGTTTATTTCCCGTTGGGCGGAACGTTTGTATCGTCCTTGGTTGAATGTGTCGTTGCGATCGCCTCAAATTATATTAACAATGGCGCTCGCTGCGTTGGTTGGAACTTGTGCGATCGTTCCGTCTTTGGGGCGGGTATTTTTGCCCGAATTTCAAGAGAAATCGTTGGTAAATTCAATGGTATTGTATCCGGGAGTTTCTCTGGATATGACGAACCGGGCGGGGATGACGTTATCGAATTTACTTCAGGATAATCCCCGTTATGAATGGGTGCAAGTGCGGGCGGGGCGAACTCCCGGCGATGCGGATGGGGCGGGGGTAAATATGGCTCATGTTGATGTGGAACTCAGCGATATTGCGCTCAAAAATCGCGAAGCCAGTGTTAAGGAATTGCGAGAAACTTTTTTAAAATTACCGGGGGTTGCTCCTAATATTGGCGGGTTTATTTCTCACCGCATGGATGAGGTTTTATCAGGGGTGAGAAGTGCGATCGCGATTAAAATTTTTGGGCCTGATTTGGGAGAACTGCGTACAATTGGCGAACGGGTTCGAGATGTGATCAAGCCGATTTATGGGGTTGTAGATTTGCAGCTTGAACCGCAATTACCTATCCGCCAGGTGCAAATTAAATATAATCGTAGATCGGCAGCAATTTATGGGTTGAGTATGGAACAATTATCAGAGATAGTGGAAACGGCGCTTAATGGTCGGGTGGTATCCCAGGTGGCGGAAAATCAGCAACTGATCGATATTTCTGTTTCGTTAACCAAGAATGCTCGCAATAGTTTGGATGCCATTCGTGGGATTACGATTTCTACTCCGACGGGTCAAATTATTCCTCTGAGTGAGGTTGCTGAGGTTGAATATGGCATGGGAGCAAATGTTGTAAATCGCGAGGATGTTTCGCGGTTAATTGTGGTTTCTGCCAATGTTGCCGAGCGGGATTTGGGGAGTGTGGTTGGCGATATTCAAGCCACAATTAAACAGAATATTCAACTGCCCAACGGTTATTTTATTCAGTATGGGGGTCAGTTTGAAGCCGAACAAAATGCGACCAATAACTTGCTAATTTACAGCATTTTGGCGGCGTTTGTGATTGGGGTGTTGATGTTTTTTTCGGTTAAATCACTCCCGGCTACAATTGCGATTATGATGAATTTACCGTTGGCGTTGGTTGGCGGTATTGTCTCGATTTTAGTGACGGGCGGCGTGATTTCTGTTGCTTCTCTGATCGGTTTTATTACGTTGTTTGGGGTGGCGGTTCGTAATGGTTTGTTGTTGGTGGATAACTATAACAAAAAGTTTGCTCGGGGAATGTTTCTTAAAGATGTAATTGTTAACGGTTCTTTGGAACGGGTAAATGCGATCTTGATGACGGCTTTAACTTCGGCTTTGGGTATGTTACCTTTGGCGATCGCTAGTGGTGCTGGAAATGAGATTTTACAACCTTTGGCGATTGTAGTTTTGGGCGGTTTATTTACGTCTACGGCGTTAACGTTGTTGGTTATTCCCGCTCTTTACGCTCAGTTTGGTAAGCGGTTAATACCCAAATAAAAAAACAATGCCGTTGAGAGCAATTTTCCGGTTAATACCGCACCGCCATCATCATTAGACTCGCCATTTTAGCGGATTTACAGGGCGATCAAGGGGATTAGCTATCTTCTGATCGCTGTTTTAAAAAACAAAAAAGGTAAGATAAAATCCAAGATGATCGCCCCCCTTTAGTTGTTGTTGCTCGGTAAAGACTTATTAATATATTCTATATCTTGTGTGTGAGCCTGAAAATCTTGAACATCTTGGTAGACAGCTAAATCAAACCAAAATGTGGTACCGATACCCAATTCACTGATCAAGTGTACTTGACTGCGATGTTTTTCCATAATATGGCGAACAATGGATAGTCCTAACCCAGTTCCTTCTAAGGTATGAACTCGATTTTCAACTCTGTAAAATCGGGTAAATACAGCTTCTTGATCTTCGGGTGCAATTCCACTTCCCGTATCAGAAACTTCGATTCGCACATATTGAGGTGTATAAGGAATTTCTAACGCGATTTTGTCATCTAATGGACGAGGGGGGGGTGGTGAAATAATCCAGCCCCCTTTTTCGATTTCTTCGGCTTCTTTGCTAAGAACTTTGGGTTGCTCATCATCTAAAAGATAGGCGCGAATAATCACCCGTCCTCCGGCTTCAGTAAATTTGAGGGAATTCCCGACTAAATTTGCAAAGACTTGTAGCAATAGATCATAATGACCTAAGACAGCCGGTAAGTCGGGTTCAAAATCCTGACTCAATTCTATTCCTTTGTCTTTGGCGTTGAGTTGGTAGGTGCGTAAAGTTTGTTCAATTGGTTGAGCAATATCGATACCTTCAAAGTGATAAATTCGACAAGATTCTAACCGGGATAAATCTAATACATCATTCACTAAACGAGTCAAACGATCCGTTTCATAATTAGCAGTTTCTAAAAATTCTCGTCGTTCAGCTTCGGTTAAATCCTCACCATAATCATGAAGGGTTTCTATAAAGGATTTAATATTAAATAGTGGGGTTCTCAGTTCGTGAGAGACGTTACTAATAAACTGACTTTTGGCTTCATTTAATTCAACTTCTCGGGTAATATCCTGAATGGTCATCGCAATTCCTTTCAGACTATCCCGATATTGATCTTCGAGTTTTAAGTGATCGTTGTGTTGATACAAATTACATTCATTAGCTTGGGGATATTCGGGAGAATTACACGTCTTATTGGTATGGCTAAAACAACTTCCACAAAGGGGATCTAATCCCGGTGCTTTATGTAATAGAACTGTATTGAGGAGAATTCTGAGAGTGCGATTTGTGGGTTCGCCTAAAGAACAGCGAAATTCTCCTCCTTCTTGATTTCCACTCGCGATTTGTTGTAAGGGTAGAGAGATTTCTTGTAATAACGGTAAAGGGAAATGATTGATCACATTTTCCCCAATGATGCTTTTTCCATCCCAGTTTAATAGACGTCGAGCGGTGGGATTCACTAAGATTAAATTCAACTGAGCATCTAATAATATTGCTCCGTCTGCTATCGTTAAAACGAGGGTTTCTAGTTTGGCTTTTTCGGCGGTTAACTCCTCAATATTTTGGGCTTCATAGCTTTCGAGTTGTTCAGCCATTTTATTAAAGCTAATGATTAATTCCCCCAGTTCTCCACCAAAGGGTAAATCAACTCGTTGCTGAAAATTCCCAACTGTAATATTTTGAACTCCTCTTAATAGTTCTTTAATCGGTTGAGTAATGGTTAACGCATTAAAGACCGCCCCTAAAATCACCATAACCCAAATTGATACAAACACCGCCAGAGTTACATCCCGTGTTAAATTTGAGGAGACAACAACGGTGGGATTCGGGTTAATTCCAATGGCTAAAATTCCCCAATATTGTCCTTCATCCATTAAGGGAACAAACACATCTGTCACCTGTCCACCGGGAGTCATGTGTTGGCGTACCATCGGAATAGAAGTAAAATCTCCGGCTTTGATACTGGTAATAAAATCATCGGGGAGTTGCATCCGCCGTCTGAGCGTGAGAGAATTTTGAACGGCAGAATCAGAAAAGGGTAAACCGAGAAAGATCTCCCCATCTGGGTCAGCGTACAACATATACCGGACACTGGAGGTACTGGTATAAAATTGTCGAGAAAAACGGGCAACTTCATCGCGTCGGTTTTCGGCGATCAAGGGAGCAACATTGGCGGCTAACAGTAAGCCTAAATCTCGACCGTAGCGGGTATCATTGAGACGTGCATCTTCTTGAATGGCATTAACCGCCCAGAAGGTTAAACCACTCATCAATAAGGAAACAACCAGAGTGGCTCCGGCCATTAATCGGGTCTGGAGGGTAAACTCCGACCACCAGTTTGCGATAATTTCACCAATTTTTTTCAGAATTGCTATCATCTCCCGACGGTTTGAGATCTGAGATTTTTGCAGTTGGGATGAAGCCATGAACCATAGGGTTAGTTTACCGAACTATTCACTATCATGCCCACTGCTGATTCTAAGTTAAGTTTTGTTAAACAGGCAAATTCTCTATTTCCAGAACTCCTCATAAATGACGAGTCATGGGGTGAGATCTCTGCTAAAGCGAGGCTATCCGAAAGCCAATATCGCGCCGACAATACATCTGCTCAAACTGGATACAGTCTAACGCTTCATAGGAATTTGTGATGGCTTGTTCAAAAGTCGAACCGACAGCAGTAACGCCTAGAACTCGCCCCCCATCGGTAATCACTTGATCCCCTTGCAGTTTTGTTCCGGCGTGAAATACTGTTGCACCTTTGGCTTCTGCCTGTTCTAGTCCAGTAATAGCGTAACCTTTTTGATAAGATCCCGGATAGCCACCACTCGCCAAAACCACACAGACCGCGACTCCAGGTTTCCAGGATAGGGGCGGAAATTGAGCTAACCGTTGTTGACAGCAAGCCAGTATGAGTTCATCGAGAGGAGTGTCTAACAACGTGAGAACCGCTTGGGTTTCGGGATCACCAAACCGACAGTTAAATTCTAAAACTTTGGGTTCTCCATCTGGGGTAATCATTAACCCGGCATAAATCACCCCTCGATAGTCAATTCCCCACTTTTGCAAAGTCGCAAGCGTAGGTTCGAGAACTTCAGTTTGAATCCGTTGTTGTAAGGAATCTGTCAAAATGGGTGTCGGAGCATAAGCCCCCATTCCCCCTGTATTTGGGCCTGTATCCCCTTCACCAATCGCTTTATGATCTTGGGCGGGAATTAACGAACGAATGGTTTGACCGTCTGTGAGGGCGAGTACAGAGACTTCTTGACCGATTAAATATTCTTCGACCACCACCGTCTGATTTTCCTGGCCAAATACGCCAGCAAAAATCTCATCAATCGCAGCATGGGCGAGTTCGACCCGATCAGCAACCGTCACCCCTTTTCCGGCGGCTAAACCATCGGCTTTAATGACTATCGGCGCTGTTTTGACATAGGCTTTGGCTGTCTCTGCATCAGTAAATACTGCGGTTTGGGCGGTGGGAATCTGGGCTTGCTGCATGAGGTTTTTCGCCCAAGCTTTACTGGCTTCGAGTTGCGCCCCGGCTTGGTTGGGGCCAAATACAGGAATATTGTCTTGTTGTAAATAATCGGTAATCCCTAACGCGAGTGGCACTTCCGGGCCAACAACGACGAGAGAAACGTTATACTTTTGAACAATACGTTTGATTCCCTCAAAGTCATCTACAGCAATCGGATGATTCTGACAGCCTTTGAGAGTAGCGGTTCCTCCGTTTCCTGGGGTGCAGATCACTTGTTTAACATTGGGCGATCGCAGTAATGTCCAGGCGAGGGCGTGTTCACGGCCCCCATTTCCAATAACTAAAACATTCACGGGAAATAGTCCGGTAGAGTGGAAGCCCCGTGTCTTTAGACCGGGGAGGAAACTCGACACGAGCGGTTTTAACCGCCTGTAAAAAAATTAATGGGGGTATGGTTGCCCCCAACACCCATTTCTGGGGTAATGTTTGCCTCGCATAAGTTATCGGTCGGTACTTTCCACAACACACTGTCTTACCCCTCGTAGGACTGTTTAATGCTGTGGTTCTAGAGCCGGAGACTGGCCACGCATCTCCGGGTAGGAACGTTAACTCTTGCCGATAACGTAGCCCTCAAGGGACTTAGGCTGGTCAGCTACCTAAAAAGAGAAGCATGATGCCCCGTCTCTTTAGAGCGGGGTGCTGACGTTTCGTAGCTCGACAGTTGATCGATTGTAGTTTGATTATTTTATCAAAACTTGGGAGTTGGGATGTTTGATAAGATTTGCAACTTTTTAGACAATTGATCAAGAGGTTCACTGGGTTCATCCTATCCAAGTGAGAAGGAGAAACGTTAAAATCGATCAGGTGAACTTCGATCTCTTTGCATCTTACTTTTTTTCTGCATCTTACTTTTTTGCCTGAATTTATTGATTTTTAGAGTACAGATACACACAGATTGAAGCTTTGTGAACAGGATCAGCGACTTTAACAATCAATTTGGCAATTGATCAAACACGATGGGGTTCATCCTATTGGGGCAATGTTTAAATTCAGTATTTATAGAAATTTGAGAGGTTGGGCGTGGAAATTTCAAAACCACAGACGATCAAAGTTAACTTAGAGTATGGTAGTGTACTGCATCGAATTACTAATCGCATTCGACAGTCCCTAGAACTGACCGAGATTTTAGCCGCAACAGCCGCAGAAGTTCGTTTACTGTTAGGAACAGATCGCGTCAAAATTTACAAGTTTCATCCAGATGCGAGCGGTCAAGTGGTGGCTGAATCGATTTTTGAAAACCGTTTACCCTCACTTTTGGGGTTGAATTTTCCAGCCGGAGATATTCCACCAGAAGCCCGAGATTTATATATTAAATCACGAGTTCGTTCTGTGATCAATACTGAAACTCAGGAAATTGGTCATAGTCACTTTCAAGAACTTGATGATGGGACAACTCACGGTGAAGATATTCGCTATCGTCCTCTGAATCCTTGTCATTTGGAATATTTGACTGCAATGGGGGTAAAATCTTCAGTCTCTGTTCCGATTATGAATCAAGATCATCTTTGGGGATTGCTTGTTTCTCATCATAGTGAATCTAGAACAACTCCAGATGAGGAATTGCAATTATTACAAACAGTGGTTGATCAGCTTTCGGTAGCGATCACTCATTCAGAATTATTAACTCAAGCCGAAGAAAGAGCTAACTTACAAACTTGTATTAATCGCATTAATAGTTTTCTCCATTCAAGTTCGACTATCGAGTTGCAACCTGCTTTAGAAGAAATTATTACCACTTTAGCAGGATCAGGCGGGCGACTGTGTATTAAAGCGAATCCTTTTAATCTCAAAGATAACACGATTAAAAGCTTTGAGGATTGTCTAAAAAGTCAGAGTGTACAGATTTATATACAAGGGGAACAGCCTCAGATTGCTGAAAATGCTCTCTATCCGTTGATGGAACAATATAGTGTTTGGTCAGAGCATTATCAATCAGAAAATTATGAGATTTGGGCGATTTCAGATATCTTTAAAGAAGACAAACTTCGGAACTTACAATCTGCTTTTTATCAGACAAAAATCCGCAGTTTATTAATGATTCCGCTTCATTATCGACAAGAATTATTAGGATATCTCAGTATTTTTCGAGATGAACTGGAAACCGAAAAGTTGTGGGCAGGACGAGTTGAAGACGACAAAAGACAGCTTTATCCGCAGATTTCGTTTGAAGTCTGGCGCGAACAAAAACGGAGAGAAAGGCCGAAATGGACGGAAAATGAACTGGAATTAGCGCGATCACTCGGACATCAGTTTTCCTCAGCGATTTATCAATATCAAATGCGTCAACAGATGCACGTTCTCAATGCGAGTTTAGAAATAAAGGTTCAGGAACGAACTTTAAAACTAGAAGAAACAGCCCATAACCTTCGGAAAGCAACAGAACAACAGCGAGTGTTGTTTGATGTAGTGACAAAGATGCGAAACTCACTCAATTTAGAGATAATTTTTCGCACAACCACAAAAGAATTATGTAAATTTCTCAAAACAGAACGAGTTTCAGTCTATCGCTTTAATAGTGACTGGGGCGGTGAATTTGTTGGAGATTATGAGTTTGTTGATTCGCAATGGTCTAACCTAGAAATTGGTGTAAATACGGTTTGGGATGATACTTATTTACAAGAAACTCAAGGGGGACGTTATCGCAATGGTGAAACGTTTGTTGTGAATGATGTTGAACAAGCGGGATTAACAGATTGTCATCTTGATATTCTTCATCAATTTCAGATCCAAGCATTTGCTACTGCACCTATTTTTGTCGGACAAAAGTTGTGGGGAATTTTAGCCGTTTATCAACATACTTGTTCTCGGAAATGGGAAACTTCAGAGGTTCAGTTTATTTCTCAAGTCGCCACTCAATTAGGTGTAGCTATTCAGCAAGCTCAACTCTTAATTCAAACTCGTAAACAAGCCCTAAAACTCAGACAAGCCGCAGTCGATAGTCAACGAACGGTAAAACAACAACAGGTTTTGTTTGATGTCGTCGCAAAAATGCGCGATTCTCTCAATATTCAGAAAATTTTTCAAACCACAACTCAAGAAACAGGACGTGTCTTACAAGCAGATCGGGTGGTTGTTTATCAGTTTAATGAAGACTGGAGTGGGGAGTTTATTCATGATTATGAATTTGTGCTTCCTCAATGGAAAAGTTTAGTCGATTTAGGGGTAACAAGTTGGGAAGATAGTTGTTTACAAGAAACTGAGGGCGGACGTTTTCGAGAGGGTAAAACACTAGCGATTAATGATATTTATAAGGCTAAATATTCTCCGTGTCATCTAGAGATTTTAGAGAAACTACAGGTCAAGTCCTACTTGATTACTCCTATCTTTTTTGGACATAAACTCTGGGGTTTATTAGTGGCTTATCAACATTCAACGACAAGACGTTGGCAAGCGCGAGAAGTGGGTTTTTTCTCTCAGGTTGCTGCTCAACTTGGAGTCGCGATTCAGCAAGCTAATTTATTAAATAGAACCCAAAATCAAACTGAAAAGTTAACCCAAACATTACATCAGTTGCAGAAAACCCAAACTCAACTCATTCAAACTGAAAAAATGTCCAGCTTGGGACAACTGATTGCAGGTGTTGCCCATGAAATCAATAATCCTGTTAACTTTATTTATGCTAATCTTTCGCCGATTTCTGAATATGCGGAGAATTTGTTAACGTTGTTTTCTTTGTCTCAAAAAAACTGCGATCAAACTGATCCAGAAATGGTCAAATATGCTGAAGATGTGGATCTTGATTTTGTCGCCGAAGATTTACCAAAAGTCATCGATTCTATGAAAATAGGTGTAGATCGAATTCGTCAGATTGTACGATCACTTCAAAATTTCTCTCGTCTTGATCAATCAGAAGTTGAAGCGGTGAATATTCATGATGGGATTGACAGTACATTGATGATTTTACAACACCGTTTGAAAGCAAATGGAGAGATAACTGAGATTAAGGTGATTAAAGAATATGGACATTTACCGATGATCGAGTGTTATCCCGGACAACTAAATCAGGTGTTTATGAATCTTTTAAGTAATGCTATTGATGCGATTAGAGACAGAAACAAACAAAAATCTATTGAAGAACAAAAGGTTGATTCAGGAATAATTCGGATTTCTACAGAACTGATGATTAATAATCGGGTTCTCATCCGTATTATTGATAATGGAATTGGGATGTCTGAAATGGTTAAAAATCGCATTTTTGATTCTTTCTTTACTACGAAATCACTAGGAAAAGGAACAGGTTTAGGGTTGTCAATTAGTTATCAAGTGGTGACTGAACAGCATAAAGGTGAACTGAAATGTCATTCTGTTGTTGGAGAGGGAACAGAGTTTTCTATAGAAATTCCAATTCGTCAGTAATAATTTAGTTTTGTATATTCACCTCAACTTCAACCTCTCTCCTACCCTCTCCAATTCTCCCTGCGCCATTTTGAAAGGCCAGGGTTATTTCATTCTAAACAAAAAATTTCGGGGTTGATGGGGTTAGTAGGACAATTGTATCTCTCCTTGTAGGGGAAATTATAGATAGGATGAGCGATATTTATGAAAATTATAATGACATTTTAAGTGAATGAATTGTTTTTATAAAAAAAGTATTCGAGTTTAACCGAAAAATAACTTAAGCATAATTTATATTTAATCTCAATGAAATAATCTACTTTGAGAGTAAAGTTTTTTAAAGATTTTCACTCTGTGCATCTGGGTGTACCAGTAAGTTTTTGCCGGAAGTTCGTCTCTTGAATTGAGCTTTGAAGTCTGAACAAATTCACTTCAAGCTCGATGAGGTTTTTACGTCAACAAAATCAACATCTACCTGACAACACAGCAAAATGTCTAACAGCGTTATCTTCATTCATCCCGATGGAACCAGTCCATCTCACTTTGCTGCGGGTCGTTTTGTCCAAGAAGGGCCGGATGGTCGCCTCAACTGGGACGAAATGACCAATGCCGGGGTTTATCTCGGACACATGGAAGACCGACTCGTGGGAACCTCCAACGGTGGGGCGGTGGTTCATGCGATGGGCGTTAAACCCTTTGCCGGATCTTACGGTTTGGATGAAAACGGCGATCCGATTGTTTCCCTGTCTAGCCTCAGCCCCGAACTCGGTGGCCCCGACCTGGGCATTGACCCCGGAATGACGATCATGGAAGAAGCGATCGCCGCCGGAAAAGCCACTGCCGTGATCAACTCCGGCTTTATCGCTGAACCCGGAACAGGCGTATTTTTAGCCGATGTGGTCAACCGAGGCGAAACCGAAGAAATCACCGCCGAAATCGTCGAATCCGGCGTTAACGTTATCTTGGGTGGAGGCGAAACCGACTATCTCCCCGTCGGAACCTTCGGTTTTTTTGGCGAAGAAGGGACTCGCGAAGATGGCCGCAACTTAGTTGAAGAAGCGGAAGATATCGGTTATACCATCGTTTATACTCGCGAACAGCTAGAAAGTTTGCCGGAAGATACCCAAAAAGTTCTGGGGATTTTTGCTGCTGAAGACACCTACAACGACACTACCGAAGAAGCCAACGTTGAAGCGGGTTTGGAAAACTACGGTCAACCCGGAAACGAAAATCCGCCCACCATCGCCGAGATGTTAGAAGTAACATTAGGCTTGGATCTGTTCTCCCCGGAAAACGAAAACGGCTTCTTTGTGGTGATGGAAGAAGAAGCCACCGACAACTTTGCCAACAATAATAACGCTCGGGGTACAATCGAAGCGGTTTTGCGGGCCGATGATGCCATTGGTGTTGCTCAAGACTACATCGAAAACGTTAAACCCAATACCCTGTTAATTACCGCAGCAGACAGCGATGGAGGCGGTTTAGAAGTTGCTGACCGTCGAGGTGAAACCGTTGGCAGCGTTGGTGTTAACCCCACTTTACCCGATCGTTCTGATGCCGTTCAAGTTCCCTACGATGGGGCTAGCGGCCGCGACACCGAACCGTTTGTTTCTGCACCCGATGCCAATGGTAACCAGTACACCTTCGGAGTCGGTTTTGCCGGAACCCCCGACTTTGCGGGGAGTATTGTTTCTAAGACCTTCGGTTACAACGCCGATCTGTTACCCAGTACATTGGATAACACCGACATTTACCGGGTGATGTACCAAACGCTGTTCGATGTGGAACTGCCCTCGCCCGTTCCCGCCGAACCGCCCCAACCCGCACCGGAACCGACCAAAGACACCGGAAACGTCATCTTTATTCACCCGGACGGTACCAGCCCCTCCCATTTTGCCGCCGCCCGTTTTGTGGAGGAAGGGCCGGATGGTCGCTTGAATTGGGATATGATGTCCAACGCCGGGGTTTATCTCGGACACATGGAAGACCAACTGGTGGGGACTTCCAACTCTGGGGCGGTAACACACGCCACCGGAACCAAAGCACCTGCGCCTTCTTTTGGGTTCGATGAAAACGGCGTTCCCGTTATTTCTCGTTCCGGGGAGCGGGGAATGACCATCATGGAAGAAGCGATCGCCGACGGCAAAGCCACCGCTATTATTAATTCCGGTATTATCGCCGAACCCGGAACCGGGGCATTTTTAGCCGATGTGGTCAACCGAGGCGAAACCGAAGAAATCACCGCAGAAATTTTAGAATCTGGTGTTGATATTATTTTCGGAGGCGGTGAAATTGATTATCTGCCAGAGGGAGAAGTGGGTTTCTTTGGGGAAGTTGGAAGACGCGAAGATGGTCGCAACCTGATCGAAGAAGCCGAGGAAATGGGCTACACGGTCATTTACACCCACGAACAACTGCAAAGTCTGCCGGAAGATGCTCAAAAAGTTCTGGGGATTTTTGCAGCAACTGACACCTACAACGACACCACCGAAGAAGCGAACTTTGCGGAAGGTTTAGAAAACTACGGTCAACCCGGAAACGAAAATCCGCCCACCATTGCCGAGATGTTAGAAGCGGCATTGCCGATCTTATCCACAGATCCCGATGGCTTCTTTGTGGTCATGGAAGAAGAAGGCACCGATAATTTCCCCAACAATAATAACGCTCGTGGCTTTGTGGAAGCGATGCAACGGGCTGATGATGCGATCGGTGTGGCGATGGACTTCGTTGACAACCAAGACCCCAACACCTTGATTATTACCGCAGCAGATAGCGATGCGGGGGGTTTGGAAGTTGACGATCGCAGTGGGGAAACGGTGGGAACTGTTGGTGTGAACCCCACATTAGCGGATCGTTCCGATGCCATTGAGGTTCCTTTTGATGGGGCGGAAGGACGCGACAGCGAACCGTTTATTTCTGCACCCGATGCCAATGGCGATCAGTATCCCTTTGGTATTGCTTATGTGGGAACGCCGGACTTTGCGGGTAGTATTGTTTCCAAAACCTACGGTCTGAATGCGGATTTATTGCCGAGTACCGTTGATAATACCGAAATCTACGAGGTCATGTACCGGACGCTGTTTGGTGATGTTCTCCCCAACTTAATTGATGGTACACCCGCCGATGAAACGTTGGTCGGAGAGGATGCCAATGACCTGATCCGGGCGGATATCGGTAACGATGTGGCCGCAGGCGGTTTGGGCGATGATATCATCTACGGTGAAGAAGGGGATGATACCCTGCGAGGTGACGAAAATAGCCGTTCTCCGGGCGGTACGGTTGGCGGTGATGATATCATTTATGGCGGTTTGGGCGATGACCAAATTGGCGGTAAAGCGGGGAATGACCAACTGTTCGGCGATGAAGGTAACGATCTCATCTGGGGCGATGATGGCGATGACCTGATTGATGGCGGTTTAGGAAATGATACCTTAACTGGGGATGATTTCTCAGGCGGTCAGGGTGCTGATACCTTTGTTTTGGCCGTTGGTGAAGGTATTGATACGATTGTTGATTTTGAAGTTGGAATTGATTTGTTAGGGTTAAAAGGTGAACTCAGTGCGGATCAACTCTCGATTTCTCAAGTCGGAAGTGATACTGAAATGAGTTTCAATGGCGAGATTTTAGCGATTTTAACAGGTGTAAACGCGGCTGATTTAACGGCTGATGATCCCTTTACTCTGATCGCCTAATTCTGGGATATCAAAAATCTGAGTTCTGACTCGGTAAAGTTGTTTATGAATAGGGGTGGTTTTTAACCGCCCTATTTTTTTGGGAAAATTCATAGAGATTTTCTCGGGTTAGGCTTGAGAACACGCGAAGAAGCTAAAATTTAATTACAGCAAGCATTTCACTTTTACCTCTTAATCCATATGGCAATTTAAGGAATTTCAGCAAATGAGTCAAAATTATTGTAAGATGTTATGGCGATCGCTGTTAATTTTTCCGATAATTGGATTAATCAATTTATCCGAAATTCCTAAAACCTTTGCTCAAAGTTTACCCAGTCCCCTTGAGACTGCGGTGGTTGAAGCTGTTCAACAACCAGGACTTCCCACACCTGAAGTAACCAAAGTAACAGTAGAAGGTTTATTTGGTTTAGCAACTTGGGTGATGGGAGAAGCAGGGGGAATGGTCGCATTAATTAATAATGGTAGAAATTGGGAAGTTACTCGTCTTCCCGGTGGTGTACCCGACGCCGAAGAATTGAGTCGTTTGTCAGGAATTCCCGTTGAGATTTGTGAGGAATTATTATCTCAACATTTGGGAAAATCCTCAAAAAATTGATTCCAAGTTGTTCATAGTTGGCTGCATTGGAATTGTTATGCTGCGCCGCTATAATCGCAGAAAACTCAATATCAGACCCAGAATAAATATTGAAAACCTCAATTGTAAGACGGGGACTTAATTCATGTTTAAACAAGTGCTGATAGTTATTTGCAATAAGTGTGATAAAACCAGACTTATTTATTCCATAAATATCACCAGTAAATTTGTCTAAAATTGTATCTTTCAAATCCTCAATATTATTACTTTCTTAGGGTTTATTGAATCTCTTAAACAGCAAGAGTGGGGGTTGGGGAAGATGTTCGTGATCACAAGATTTTTCCTGAGTGCTGGAATAAATTCTATAGATATCTTTGACAACAGTATATATAAGTGTATTTATCACAACTCTCAAAGGTAAAAGTTAGGAGCCTTGTTTAATTAGATCATGTCTTAGGATGGTTATAATTTGGCTCAAAAAGAACTAAAATAAACTCAAGCTATTTCCTAACGTCGTTTCTTTATTTCTCATGCACCTAATTTTATGTCATACCACCGCAGATTTTGATGCTTTGGGCGCCGCTGTTGGACTGTCGCGTTTGTATCCGGGAAGTAAAATCGTTTTAACAGGCGGTTCTCATCCAGCCGTGCGAGATTTTTTAGCCTTACATCGGGATGAATTTCCCCTCATTGAACGGCGTTCTGTTAACCCTGAAAATATTCGCTATTTGACTGTTGTTGATACTCAAAATCGCGAACGTTTGGGAAAAGCATCGGAATGGTTTGATTTACCCAATTTATATGAAATAACAGTCTGTGATCATCATCCCGATAGTGAGTTAAATATTCCCGCAACCAGCACTCAAATAGAATCCATTGGTGCGACAACAACTTTAATCGTTGAAAAACTACAAAATGCTGAAAAACAACGCCAAACTGAAGACACAAAATGGCTGCTAACCGCCGCCGAAGCAACGGTAATGGCATTAGGAATTCATGTGGATACGGGTTCACTAACGTTTGAAGGAAGTACAGCCAGAGATGCCTTGGCGTTGGCGTGGTTGATGGAAAATGGCGCGAGTTTACAGGTAATAGCAGAATATATTCAACCCGGATTTTCCAACCAATTACAAGATTTATTAACAGTTGCATTAGAACAACTCAATCAAGTCACTGTTCATGGTTATCAAGTGGCTTGGGTTTTACTCGAAACAGAAGATTATGTTCCGGGTTTATCGAGTTTAGCTTCCCAACTGCTAGAAATTACCGAAAGTGATGCGTTATTACTGGGAAATTGTCAGCAAAATAAGAAGAAAGAAACCGAACGTTTAACGGTTATCGGACGTTCTCGCATCGAAGAAACAAACCTCAATCAATTATTTAAACCGTTCGGAGGTGGGGGTCATGCTCAAGCCGCTTCTGTCGTGATTAAAGATACCAATCCTCAAGAAAAGTTAGCTGAAATTGTCGAAGAATTTAAAACACAAATTCCCCATCCTCCTGTTGCTCGTGAGTTGATGTCTTCTCCCGTTAGAACGATTCGTCCAGAAACAACAATTGCAGAAGCACATCGAATTTTACTGCGTTATGGTCATTCGGGTTTATCAGTAGTAGATGAACAAGATCAATTAGTCGGAATTATTTCCAGACGTGACCTTGATATTGCACTGCATCATGGCTTTAGTCATGCTCCTGTAAAAGGGTATATGACTCCCCAATTAAAAACGATTACACCCCATACAACGTTACACGAAATTGAGTCTTTAATGGTCACGTATGATATCGGACGTTTGCCTGTTTTAGACGGGAATAATTTAGTGGGAATTGTCACTCGAACTGATGTTTTGCGACTCCTACACCAACAACAACGTCCGCAAAAAAAAGCAGGTCAAGGTTGTATTCCCGGTTCAACGTGTAATTCTATTCAAGAGTTACTTGAACAGCGTTTGGCACCGCCATTATTAGAACTGTTGAACCGACTGGCTAAACTCACCCAACAACGGGGTTGGCAACTTTATTTAGTGGGGGGAGCGGTACGAGATTTGTTGTTAGCTGACCCCGAAAAAACGCTATTATTAACGGATATTGATTTGGTGGTTGATGGCTGTCATCAAAGTTATGAAAATGCAGAAAATAATCAACAAAACAGTACAAATCCCCCGGCTGTTGAATTAGCCTCTGCGTTACAAAAATCCTATGCTAATGCTCGTTTAGATGTTCATGGTCAGTTTCAAACGGCTGCTTTATTGTGGCATAATGATCCGGTTTTAGATTCATTGTGGATTGATATTGCAACGGCGAGAACAGAGTTTTATCCCTATCCCGCAGCGAACCCGGAAGTCGAAGCGAGTTCAATTCGTCAAGATTTGTACCGACGAGATTTTACAATTAATGCTTTAGCGTTGCGTTTGACTCAACCCTATGAAGGTGAATTATTAGACTTTTTTGGGGGAATGAATGATTTACAAACGCGAAATATTAGAGTTTTACACGCGAATAGTTTTATTGAAGATCCAACCCGAATTTATCGAGCGGTACGGTTTGCAGTACGGTTAGGATTTGAAATCGAGTTTCAAACTAAAGATTATATTCTGTATGCGATTAATAGCGGGATTTATGAAAAAGTCCAATCCGAAAATTACTCGACTCGCCAACGAGTTCCGGCTTTGGAAACTCGGCTGAAAAGTGAGTTAAAATATATTTTGCAAGCGCCTTACTGGAAACCTGCTTTACAACTTTTGGGAGAATTAAAAGCGTTGCGGTGTATTCACCCGACGTTAGAATTAAACCCGGAGTTGTGGCGACAAATTCGATTGGTAGATCGGGGTTTGCGTCGTTTTGATCCTGAGAAAACTTTAACTCATTGGCAAATGCGACTAGAGGTTTTAATTGCTCATTTAGCACCGCAATATCGAGGTGATGTGGCGGAAACGTTACAATTTTCTCTAGACAGCATTGAACGACTTCAACAGTTAGATTCGGCTTTAGCCGAGGTGGTGAAATTCATGCCAGAATGCCAATTAGCCAGTCAATTTTATCGACTATTAGTGCCTTATGATTTGCCAACATTAATCCTAATCGCAGTTCAAAGTCCGCGATGGGTTCGACATCGAATTTGGCAATATTTAACCCAGTGGTGGAATATTAAACCGTTGCTCAATGGTAATGATTTGAAAGAACTAGGGTATAAGCCGAGTCCTCAGTTTAAGCAGATGCTTGATGACCTATTGGTTGCAACAATAGATAAAGAGATATGCGATCGCAAATCAGCAGAAGCCTTTATTCAGGCGAAATATTCGTTGCTAGAGGACTGTTGAGCTGAATATGCTCAGGTTGGCATCCCATACAATATTGGTGTTGGGTTGTGCCTAAAAACTGGAGAAGTTTTCCCAAATTAGTTATGACCATAGGGGTCGCGGCATCCCAAGTATGTAACATCAAAGCTTTCTCCAGAGTCAACAGCTTCAGTTTCTAGACCGGAGAGAATTTGGGTACGGCTGAGACGAGCATTTTGACGAGTTGTGCCGCCGATGCTGCCGTTTGTCCAACCACTGTCACCGACTTTGTACTTGTAGCCACAAACGATGTCTTGTCCTGTGGTACCGATTGCTTGAGCAGGTAGACCTACGTTTAGTCCGACGAAAGCAACGCTGATGATTCCAATAAGCTTCTTCATCCAAAACCTCCTAGTATATACTGTACTTACTTGGCTTTAATTATTACTTTATAGCTTCTTCCACTTTGAATCCGTATCTGTTTGCACTGATCGAAAAAACTTAAAATGTTATCCTAAGAACAAGCCTTAAATCCAAATTTAACTCTCTATTTTTCCTTTTGAAAAGTTATTTAATTTTATTTTATAAAGAAAAAATAGGCTGAATTAATCTCCTCTATCCCGTTATCAAACTCTCTTAATTTGAAATTTTTAATATTCTCTCAATGCTAAAAATAAATTAAGTCTTGACTTGAGACTCTACAGCAGTCGGTTGACGACTTTTCAGCCAATAGGTGATCATTTCGCCGCGACCCTTGACTTGAACGATACCGCGTTTTTCTAATACATATTTATGCTTTAATAATTCATAGGTGCTGCTGCTGACCTGGATTTCACCGATTTTTCCGTGAGATTCCATCCGGCTAGCGATATTAACTGCATCCCCCCAGAGATCGTAGGAAAACTTCTTCAACCCAATCACACCCGCCACCACGGGTCCTGTATTAATCCCGATCCGGATATTGAGAATTTTATTATCTTCTCGTTTAAATCGATAAATTTCTTGCTGCATATCTAACGCCATATCTGCGATCGCTTCGGCATGATCTGTTCTGGGTTTGGGTAGTCCTCCGACAACCATGTAAGCATCTCCGATGGTTTTGATTTTCTCTAAACCGTGTCGTTCCGCCAGGCGATCAAAACTGGAAAAAATTTGATTGAGTAAACTCACCAATTCTGTCGGAGAAATTTGAGAGGCGAGTCCGGTAAAATCAGTAATATCAGCAAATAAAATCGTGGCTTGTTCAAAGCGATCAGCAATTAAACCGGGTTGTTTTTTAAGCTGTTCGGCAATAGCTTGAGGTAAAATATTCAGTAAAAGCTGTTCTGATTTTTCCTTTTCGACTCGCAAGGCATCTTCGGCTTGTTGACGTTCGGTAATCGCTTGATGAATTTGAGTAAACATTTGTATAAAAGCGGAAATCACATCTCCTAACTCATCGTGACGTTGAGTTGAAGCCGAATAAAATTTGGGAGGTTCTTGATTTTTGTAAATCGATTTTCCAGCGGCAATTAAATCAAGCCGAAGGTTTAAAATCGGTGTAATTACCATTTTTTCTAAGACAATCATTGTCCCGATCACCACAAAAATAGAAATAATCAGAACTAATCCAGCAATTCGGATAATAAAAAAATGAACTTCTTGTTTTATTTGATCAGCATCATGGCGAATGACGACTAAATACTCATCTTTTAAAGAGAGGAGATTACAAGCAACGTCATAGCGATCGCGGCTATGGAGTGTTGAGATAAACATCCTCCCCAAGTTTGGCTTGAGAAAAAGAGAGTTGAGGGGGTTCACCAAATTCGCCGATGCGTTTTCCGTCTGGAAGCTTGTAAACCAAACCCCCCTTAATATTGGCATCAAGCTGTTCGAGATACATTAATTGTTTTAAAAGTTCGGCTTCGGATTGATAAGGATAAGTCTTAATAATCCAAGCAACCTTACCTGAAGATATCATGGTAAGTTGTTGTAAAAGTTCCTGCTTTCGGCGAGAAACAGAAGGCACTAAAATAATGAACTCAATTAAAAAAATACTGGCTAAAATCCAGACTGAGATTCGTTTAGATAAACGTGCGTTTAAAAATCTCAGCAATAGTCTCAAACGAGATGACATTGCTACAACCTCCTGTCGTGGGTAAACAGAAATAGGATTCGAACAAATTGGGTAGAAAGAACAGAAGCTTTTTCCCCTTATTAATATATTTATTGTGGCTCGGTATCCGCACTAGACCCTGGAATGTATGCCACAATTAAAGACCATCAGCAGATTAGGGATTTTATGCTCTCAAGTTCGAGCTTAACATACACCTCCGTTCGCGAACGCTAGTCAGCTTGGGATCAGTTTCGGTACAATCGACATAAGGATTGCATCCTAGAATTAATCGCTATTTAAACCCAGTTCCCCTAACCTATGACCGAGCAACCTAACTCCCAATCGCCGAATCCTACAGAATCCGATAGAAATATAGAGAGTTCAAATGGAATACCTGCAAACAATGGAGTGATCATCAATACTGGGGAAGCGCAAATCTCGACAACCCGCGAAGAATTTGAACAAGCGGTTTCGGCGCCGGCGAGTCAATACACCTTAACCGGAAATCTAGAAGTAAAGTCTCCCAGCAACTTCCTGGCATCTGTGATTACTTTAGCTGCCGTTGCGGTGATGATTTTGGGGTTGGCACTGGATAATATTTGGGTGGGATATCTCTGTGCTTTCGTGGCTTTGTTTGCATCCCTGCGGATGATCTGGCCGAGTTGGGGTAATATTTGGACTTCGCTGATTCCCCCGGTATGGCGCAGCTTGATTATTGCCAGCTTTGGGATTTTAGCGGCGATCGCAGGTTTGCTGATGTTGAGCGGCTCAAACAAAGATTTTGGCAGTCGTAATATAGTAATTAACTGGGATGCGATTGGTGCGTTAGGAGAACTGATCGGCGCGTTAGGTCAGATTTTAATTGCGATTTTGGCGGTTTATGTGGCGTGGCGTCAATATGTGATTTCTAGAGATTTAACGATTCAACAAAACCTGATTACTCAACAGCAAACGATTGATGCTTATTTTCAAGGTGTTTCTGATCTGGCGTTAGGAGACCAAGGACTCCTCGAAGACTGGCCCCAAGAACGGGTAATTGCGGAGGGACGAACGGCAGCTATTATTCGCAGTGTGAATGCAGAAGGAAAAGCTAAGATTTTACGGTTTCTCTCCCAAGCTAAACTGATTACTCCTCTAAAACGCGATCGCCATCTGGGTCGGCCTATTCTCGATGGGAATGGTAGTTATGCTGAAGATCGTTTAGAAGGAATTCGGGTGATCGACTTGGGTGCAATGTTGGCTTGTGCAGATTTAGCCAGAACGGATTTACGCCGAACCGATTTAGCAGAAGCTAATTTAGTCAAAGCGGATCTCAGTGGTTGTGATTTAGTACGAGCGAACTTATCCCGTGCGATCCTTTATGAAGCCAATCTCTCTGACGCAACTCTCAGAGCAACAAAATTATTTTACGGTTCATCAGAAACCGCAACTCCTCGCAGTCGCACAAAAATGCCGGACTATAAAACAGGTCAGTATACAGGGGTTGTGATCGAAAATGCCAATTTTACGGGGGTTGATGGCTTGTCTGATGAAAATCGTTACTATTGTTGTACTTGGTGTGGAGAGCAGTCAAGAAAAACAATTCCTGGTGGTTGTGAAGGGATTCCTAATAAGTTAGGACGGTAAATTAGGCAATCGTTTGACTCTGTTCCCAAGCCGACTGAAAAAATTCTTGTTCACATAACATCGCATAACGGTAGATTGTATGAGCTTGGGATTCATCAACACTGTAGCGATTCGTTAGGTCTTCGAGTTTTTGGGTCAGTTGTTCAAATTCATCGCCGCTATAGGTTTTAATCCAGTCCGTATATTGATGATTGGGAATCTCAGGTTGAGCAAGTTTTTGACCTAAAAAAGCATACAATCGCATACAGGGGGTCATCGCCGCTGCGATCGCACCGATATCTCGACTCCAAGCTGTAGTTAATAAAAATTCGGTATAACGACGGGTAGCGACTCCGGGTTGAGTGGTTTGTAAGTTAATCTCCCACATTTGGGCATAATTTTGATGGAGTTGTAGTTCTTCTAGGACTCCGTTGGCGAGATAGTGAAATAGCTGAAAGCCTTCCCAGTCAGGAGCTTTAGCCGCAGCAATACTATAGGCGCGAGCAAAGGATCTGAGAAAAAAGGCATCCTGACCCACATAAAAAGCAAAGCTATTTCGCGGCAAAGTTCCCTGAGCAATACCTTGGACAAAGGGATGTTCAAGGCAGGCAATGATTAGGTCTTGGTTGGCTTGCCATAAATCACTCGATATCATAGAAGTAGAAGGTTTTCTGACACTTCAATTAATAAGTTTATCTTAAAAGCCCGGCTGAATCTACCCTAATCCCTAAACGCTCTTACCCTAAAAATCCCGATGAATGATACTCGTGTTTTTCATACCATTAATCGCTTAACTTTTGGATCTACCGCTGGACTGATTCCACAAGTTAAAAAGATGGGAATTGAGGCTTATATTCAATCTCAACTCAAACCCACATCAATTGCGGTTCCCGAGGCTTTAACTCAAAAAATTAAAACTCTAGATACTTTTGTGTTAACGCCGGGTCAACTCTATAAGCAACACCAGCGTTTGATCGAAGAAGCCAAAAAACTAAAGCTAGAGTCTAAAAAAATTAGAAAAATAAGAGGAGATTTTGAACGAGAAATTCGTCAACACGCTGAAGAAGGACGTTTAATTCGAGCCTATCAAAGTCCCCGACAGCTTGAAGAAGTGATGGTTGATTTTTGGTACAATCACTTTAATGTGAATGGTTTGCAAGGTGGACAACTTAAGCTATATTTTAGTTCCTACGAGCAACACGCAATTCGACCTCATGTTCTGGGAAAATTTCGCCAGCTTTTGGGTGCTACAGCCAAGCATCCAGCGATGTTAGTTTATTTGGATAATTGGCAAAATACAGCCCCCGGAAGTCCAAAAGCGAAAGGAAGATTTAAAGGGCTAAATGAGAACTATGCACGGGAGTTGTTGGAACTTCATACTTTAGGAGTTGATGGGGGATATTCTCAAGCAGATATTATTGCCTTAGCTCGAATTTTAACAGGTTGGGGGGTTCCTCATCCTTCGGCGAAACGGATAGAAGATGAAGATGGTTTTTACTTTGAAAGCGATCGCCATGATTTTGAGGATAAAGTATTTTTAGGTCAAAAAATTGCAGCTAAAGGCATAGAAGAAGGTGAAAAAGCTTTAGATATTTTAGCACGTCATCCCTCTACGGCTCGATATATTAGCTATAAATTAGCGCAAGCTTTTGTGGCGGATAATCCGACTGAATCTTTAGTCAAAAAAATGGCGAATAAGTTCTTAGAAACTGACGGGGAAATTCGTCTTGTTCTCAATACTTTGTTTACCAGTTCAGAATTTTGGAATTCAGATTTTTATCAAGGGAAATTTAAAACCCCCTATCGTTATATTATATCAGTCATGCGAGCAGTGGGTGAGGTGAGTAATTTTAACTCTGCGAATGGTTTATTAAAACAGTTGGGAATGCCTTTGTATGGTTGTTCTTCACCCGATGGCTATAAAAATACTCAGGATGCTTGGTTAAATCCAGATACCATGATTCGTCGCAGTAGTTTAGCGGTACAGCTTTCTAAAGGTATACTCCATGATAAAAAACCTGTAGATACTCAAAAGTTAATTGAAACTTTAGGCGATAATTTTTCTGCAAATACCCGAGAAGTGATTGCTCAAAGTTCGCCAGATATTAAAGCAGCTTTGATTTTAGGAAGTCCTGATTTTATGAAGTATTAGGACAGAAATCAGGTTCGATATCACTCCCCAAAAAAAACAATTTTGGGGGTAAATTCGTTTAATTACGACTCAATTTTTAATAGTTATAACTTATTGTTTGTAACCAGGAAGGTAAAGCCGAAAGTCCTGGAATTTGTAATCGTTCTAGAGGAGAATAAAACTTTAAAGCTAAGACATAATTCACAAATTTTTGAGTATTTAATCTCGAACTCAACTCAGTGGTTAATTGGTGGTAAATTTGCTGTTCTGCTTCGGTGAGGGGTTCGTGAATAAACTCACTTTTATAAAACAATTGAGAACATTGTCCGATAGAACTCTGATAAACTGATTCTAAATCTGTTTCTGCCAAATTCAACCAAAAATCTGCAAGTTGTCGCCGAATTTGACGTAATTCTTCTACAACTGATTGAGTTGACGGATCAATATGATACAAGTTTAGACAACCTTGAAGACGATTTTGAAATTGTTGAGTGGTGAGAGTAGAAGTGTTTGTGGTTAAGATTTCGGGTGTTGTTTTGATCTGTGCTGCGGCTAATTTTTGTTCAACGTTCTGTAAAGCTTGTTGATTTTCAAATACGGTTTTATAGTCTTTAATTAACCAACTGGGTAAACGTTTTTCTGCATCTCGAACTAACATTTTTCCGGGGACATAATACAACATCGCCGCAATCAAACAGTTCAGTGCTTTTGGATGTGTTAAACCCGTCGCGACTTGCGTGAGTTCATCAACAAATTGACGTTCAGCTTCGATTAAAGGTTCATGTTGAATTCCTCGACTCAGTAAAACTTGATAGCCACTTCCCATATGTCCTTTATAAACTTCCTCTAACTGTTCCAGAGAAATTTTTAACCAATATTCCGCCATTGCTTTACGAAGTTGGCGTAAGCGTGTGATAACGGCTTGATCAGAGGGATTGAGGGCGTAAAGATTTACATAATGAACTAACTCCGATAAATAGTCTCGTCTATGAATCGGAGTATTGAGGGGAATTTCAGGAAATTGTTGATTTTGTTTCCAAGTATTGAATAGTTGTTTAAATAGTGACTCCATTTTTTTAGAATAACTAAAGCTATCTAAAAATGAAGGATTTTGCTGCATTTTTTGTTGAATTTGATGGCTATATTGCTGTCTAAGTTGCGGGTTAGTTGCTAACTGAACTGCTAAGTTAATATAAGCATCTTCGCTGTCAACAATTAAGTCATTTAAAGCCAGCGATCGCAACAGAGAAGCACCCATCCGCGAACGGAAAGAATCCCCCTCTTGAGTAATAGTGACTAAACTCACTTCCAACGGATCAACCAAAGAATTCACCCCAGAAAAGGGATAGGAATCGAGATAAACATCCGCTAATTTTAAATATTGTTTAATATCCGTTCGACTGGGTTGAGTGTCTAAAATCAGTAGACGACTGGGTTGAACGTTGTAGCGTTCAAAAGATGTTTTCAAGTGATTTAAGAACGGAATCCGAGCATAACTTGATGTCCAGTTGGGGTTAAAAGGATAAAGAATTAAAACAGAATTAGGAACTTTAGCGAGAATTTTTGCCCAAGTTTCTCTCAATTCGGGTATAATTTTATAAAAGTTCGCACCGGAGATAAACACAACCGTATTCTCATCGAGTTTTAAATCCGAACGTTGGGGGTTAACCGTCGGTTGTTCGGGTGCGATCGCATAGTAATTAAAACAATGTGCGGTTCCTTCAATCACCGCCAATTTTTCACTATATTGTTGGGGTGCTTGGGGAGATTCCGTTAAATTTCCCGAGATATAATAATCAATATTTCGCATTCCCGTTGTCACACAGGAAGACGTAGAAGTGACTTGAATTCTTGCGAGTCGATGTAACGCAAGCAGGGTAATAGAATTAGTAACTGCGGTTACATTCGTACCAATTAAAAGGATATCTAAATCATCCTGTCGAATGGTTTGAACTTGATCGCTTAATTTTTTGGGAAGTTTTAACCAGCGATCAGCACGACTCTGACAATATTTTTCTAAAGGATGATTGTTGATCTGACAAGTGTAGAGAATAATCTCAAATTGATTTTGATCGAGATGTTCAAAAACGGGTAAAGTTGAATAGGTTTCCGTTTGTGGGTTAAAGTGGTTGCTCAGAATTCCCAAGCGAATTTTATCTCGGTTTTCGGAGCGTTTCGGAAAAATATAATTGAGTTTATTTCCCTGACTTAAGATCGCAAACTCCATAATTTCCGCTCGTTTGATGTAGAGTTCTTTGAGATTTTCCGAACTAAAATAAAGCGGAATCCCGTTCATTCTCAGCAAAAATACATTGGCGATATCTTTCCAAATTTTTGAGCTTTTATCGCTAAAAATCCGACTATGAAGATAGTCAACCCATCCTTGAATATAAGAATAATAACGCTCAACTTCTCCCTTTTCCTGAAAGAAATGAGGTGCTGTCAGCATAAATGTCAGATAATCATTCACAAACCAGTTAGGAATCGGAGCGTTTTTGTACCATTGAGAAGGAAGTTGATGGGGATAGCCATATAACATTGTGGCGAGGAGATGTTGAATCGCATTTTGTTGATTTAAACCCTGAGAAAAATAGGCTATCCACTGATTAACAGTTAACTGTTCTGCTTCGGTTAGCGGTTCATTTTTAATCCCGCTATTGAGTAAAGTTTGGTGAATTTTTCCGCCATCTTCTGAATAAAGACTATCCAATTGATTTAAGGAGGTGTTCAACCAGAGTTGTGCTAAAGTTTGGCGAATTTTTCGCAGGTTTTCAATAATCGTTGAATTTTTGGGGTTTTGACGATATTGTTCTGATAAGCTGGTTACTTCTGCTAAAATCTCGTTTAAGCTTAAATTTTCATCTACCAATTTTTCAGAACTGAATAACTGAATAATCGCCTTTTTCACCGACTGAGATTGACTGCATTTCAGCGCGGCTTTAATTTGTGCGATCGCTGCTTTTTCGTCTTCGACTCCCAACATTTGTTTGGCTGTATTCAGCGCATAAAAAGCATAATGTTCTCGCGCTTGTTTGGAGAGAGTTTCTGCTTTCTCCGGAGGAAGATAAGAATGAGAAATTTCAATGGATTTCAAAGTATCTAAAATATTCCCTCCCGTTTGCAATAAACGAGATGTCCAAGAGGTAGAATGCAAGCGATAACAAGCGAGTGTTTGAGGTTCATACCAAAGCGGAAAATAAGCTGCAATTCGCTTCCACATTTCCCAATCCGCCGCCGATCCAGCTTCTTTACAGAAACCTCCTAAACGTTCGTAGGTACTTCGTTTAACGACAATTGCAGAGGGTTGAATGCGTTGAGAAGTTGCAATTTTTTCTAACCAATTGTCCAACCAACCCGGTGTTTCTCGTTCCAAAACCGAGAGAGAACGTTGACGACTATTTTCATCAACATAAAAGTGACGACAAAATGCAGCGCCAATATTTGGATCTTGTTCAATTCCATTTCGCAAACTTTGATAAAATCCGGGTAATACAAAGTCATCATCATGTAATAGATGAATCCAATAGCCTTGAGCGCGTTGTAAACACAAGTTAAAGATTGCGGTTTGACCAATATTTTGTTCGGGATGACGATAAAATTTTACTCGATTTTTTCCCACTTTATTAACAATTGCTTCTAGTTCTGCTTGTACTGAGGAATCTGGACAATCATTAATGACTTCAATTTGAATTTCCTCTGGATCAAATGTTTGATTTAAAACACTTTTCAGCGTTTCTTCTAAATACTTCACTTTATTAAATGTGGGAATAATCACCGAAAATAAAGGTCGTTTTAAATCAGTATTTAAAGGTTCAATACTCGGAAATTGTTTATTGTTTTTTTCAGCAATTATCATATTTTGGGGTTCTACAGATCGTAACGGGTTGTCTTGCTGACTGCTATGACTGACATCAGATTGACTCACAAAAGGCTGATATTCTAGAGTTATAGATTTTTTCTGAACTTCTGCTAGAAACTGATTGGCAATTTGAATTAAATTTCCTTGCAACTGAACGGGATTGATTTTCTGCTGTTCTCGAAGTTGGTTTGATAATTCACGATTAAAAAACTCAACAAACAAAATACCATATTTTTGCCAATTTTCATTACTGTAATTCACAGAATGTTTTACATGATAAGCAATTGGTGTCACCACATATTTTAACGTCCATCCTCGTTGTACAGCAATTAAAGGAATTAAAAAATCCCACCAAGGTAAACCCAAGCAAAATGAAGTTTTGGGAAATGCTGTTAAAAATTGCTGGTGAAAGAAGAAGAAATCAAACCCTTTATCATAAATTTCTCCTGGCAATTTATTAGAAGACTCAATCTCGATGCGAGAACCAAACACAACGGCATTTTTAGCCTGTTCTAGAACCCAAGAATAAAACTTATTATCGGCTTTAAGCTGTACATCAG
The DNA here is from genome assembly GCF_000169095.1 of Lyngbya sp. PCC 8106. Lineage (GTDB taxonomy): Bacteria > Cyanobacteriota > Cyanobacteriia > Cyanobacteriales > Microcoleaceae > Capilliphycus. The sequence continues at coordinate 44,346 of NZ_AAVU01000002.1, read as the reverse complement.
AATTAACAATTCCACAAATTTTAGAGTTTTGCTGTTGTAAGAAACTGAGAATATCATCGAGATAGATTAAGGGTTTTCCAACTTCGGCTTCAGCATCGCGAGTAACGGGATAAAAAGTTATATTTTCATATAAAGTTTGAAGCTGTTGAATTTCCGAAGTAGTATTGAGGGATACGACAGAAAAGCCTAGAGATGTCCAACTGGCGATCGCTGTTTTTTGTTTTTCTAAGTTGTTGGGTGCGATACTGGTAACAATTGTTATTTTTTCTTTGATATTTTGAGCAATATTTAAAAGAGATGAACTCATAGGATCAGCCCTGTGAGATGACTGTAATGATTTGGCTTTCTCTTTCAAATTAATGATTTTTTCTTCATTGATGGTTAAGATTTCCGGTGCTGGATTTTCAGTTTTATACAATCCTTGTTGAATCAATTGTAATTCGGATGTTGTCACCTGTTCAACTTCTTTAAAATACTGTTCTTTATAGAGTTGTGAACGTTGATTATCGTAAACACGAAAACCACCAATCAAGGCTTGAAATCGGTATAAAGGAGCATAGCGAGAAAAACGTAACCACAGTTCAAAATCTCCCGCATATTGCAGATCTATTTCTAGTTTTGCTCCGGCTTTTTCCCATAATGATCTTTTCCATAATGTACTTTCTTGTTGAATCCATAAATGTTGAAGTTGAGGATTATCTCGAACATTTTGCTTTTCTAATAAGAGTTTTCTTGACCAAGGAAGCTGATAATTTTGCCGTTCAATCGCTTCTCCTTGTCGGTTCCATTCTGTCGGAATTCCTGTGATCCATTCCACCTGTTGATGTTCAGTAAAAATAGCCGCTACTTTGAACAAAGCATCTGGATGATATTTGTCATCTGAGTTTAACCAAGCCATTATATCGCCTGTAGCTCGGCTAAATGCCGTATTTATTGCAGTATAATGACCCCCATCGGGTTGACTTTGCCAATAAGTTAAATACTTTTCATATTTTTTGAGAATTTCCACCGAACCATCTACACTTCCACCATCCATAATAATGTATTCTAAATTCGGGTAGTTCTGGCTTAACACCGAGTCAATACAAGCTTCTAAGAACTCAGCTTGATTAAGAGAAGGAGTCACAATGGAAATTTTAGGGAGAGACTGACGCACCCTAATTTCTGGAGAATAAGCTGTTTTTGGTGAGGATTGTTTTTGCCAAAAAATATTATAAGAAGTAGGTTGACCAAATTCCTGATAGGATTTTTTCGTTATATGTTTCCAGTAGCGATTATAAGCTAACTCTGACATTACATATAAATCTGAATCTTCCTGCATTTGTTCAAAGGGAATTCGAGAATGCAAGGTGTATATATTATTATATAAATAGGTTAAAAATTTATTCGTCCAAACTTCTTGAGGTTTGATGACAATATCAAAGCAATGAAAAGACCATCCTTTTGGCTTTAAGACTCTATCTATATCTTCACAAATTTTTTGATATTCGGTTTCATCTTCGGGAATATGTTCTAAAGTAGAAATACTAAAGACACAATCAAAATATTGCGAAGGAAGTTCTGAGTTAAAATTCCCAATATAGTCTTTAATCAAACGATAACCTAACCGATCCTCAATTTGAGTCGGGCCATTCCCTGCGCCTTCTAATTTATCCAGATTCCAACACTCATAATTCTGTTTTAACGCTTGAATTACCCGCGAATTTCCACCCCCAATTTCTAAGAGTTTAGATCCGGGGGGGAGATGTTCAATAATCAAATTATAAATTAATAAATCCTGATAGGCTTTCAGATCGCACTGATCGGGATTGAGATTTGCATAATATCCAAAGCGTCTAAATTGATTAAAATGACTATATTTGGAATAGGTAAAGTTCTGCCAGTTCCAGTTTTGCTTTAGATCAGATTGCTTTAAATTTTGAGCGGTTTTCATCAAACTAGAACTAACAATATTTGCCATTTTTGACCAAGAAAAACCTGGGGATTGGGTTAAACCTGTCGAGATTAAATACTGACGAATTTCTGAGTTTTGAACAGTCTCTAAAGCTCGAACCAATTCTTCAACATGATCATCTTTGACATAAATTGCAGCCGTTCCTGCTACTTCGGGAATCGCACCATTTCTACAAGTAATTACAGGACAACCACAAGCCATCGCCTCAACAATTGGAATCCCAAAGCCTTCATATTTTGAGGGATAAACTAAAGCGATCGCACCAGAATAGGCAACTTTTAACTCCTCATCACTGAGCCGCAGTTGATGAACCTGACAATCTTGAACATAAGCTTTTAACTCGGGTTCTAATTCAGCACTTCCACCCACACAAACAATTTCTCTGTCAAATTTATTTGGAAGTTGAACAAAGGCTTGAAAAAATAAGATTGTATTTTTATATCCTCCTACTCCCACTCGTTCTCCAACTAAAATAAAGTAAGGTTTTGCTATCCCATATTTTGATTGAAAGTTTTGAATTTCTTCCGTTGATGCCGGAGTAAAGATGGGTTTCGTTCCACAATGAGCCACAGTAATTTGATCAGAGGAAAATTGAGGAAAATAATGGGTTAAATCACGAGCAGTATTTTCAGAAATAGAAATTGCAGCACAAGCCTGTCGAATTGCATAATGTTTTTCTCGCCACATCGGGTCATTGAGATTTAATCCCAAACGCTCAGGAATCATGTCATAAGCCATGAATACTGATGGGTTTGTTAGGGGCGTTGTATAATAGGTTGAGATGAATAAATCAGCTTTTTCTTGCTCGCAAACTTGCTGAAGTCTTTGTCGGTCTGCATCAGTTTTATTGTAGTCATAAGCGGGAATCGTTCGATACTTGATACCGGGAATTTTTGGAGCCGTTCCCGCCCGATCTAAAATGAGAAGGTGTTGAGCAAATCCACTATTGACCCATTCTTTAAATAATGATATCCAAACCTGATAAATTCCCGTTTTTGTAATTTGAAAAAACACACCGTCAATAATAATTTTTATGGCTGTTTTAGTTTTATAGCTTTCCACTGCTTTTAAAAAATCTTTTTCAGTTAAAGAGGAAATCTGAGATTTTAATTGTTGAATGGATAAAGAATTTTTCCAAGAATATTCAGATATTTTTTTCTCGGTTAATAAATGTAAACTGTTACCGTCTGAGTATAGGTTAATATCAAATCGTTTGGCAATTTCAGCCAGTGATTTTTGAGTATAGATAGCAATATGTTGACCCTCGTGAAGCGCGTAATACCACCAGTCCTTTGGTTGGGGATTATGTGAAGGTAATAGCTGCGTACTAAAGAAGATATTTCTAGAGAATTTTAGCAATTCTTCAATTTCTTGAATTGGATCAACAAAATGTTCAAAAACTTCAAAAGCAGTGACTAATTCATAACGGTCTGTCTGTTCGGCTTCAAACCCTTGATAAAATAGATTTTGGCAATATTTATCATCACCATAAAAATCCAATCCTAAATCTCGCATCAGCCGCACTAACAAGCCATAACCACAACCATAGTCCAAAAACTTTCCCTGGGGGTTAAAATTCGATAAGATTAACTTTTCAGTAACTTGAGAAAGTTGTAAGTTTCGAGAAACCAATCCAACATCACTAATTGCAATGGCACTAGAATAAGCTTCTTGCAGCCAAAAGGGATCTTCTGTTTGTACAAATCCACAAACTGAACACTGAAAGTAACTAATATTGTAGCGATTTAAAATCGTAGCTTGAGAAAATAATGAAGAAGTGTTTCCACAAATCTTGCAAGACATAGTAATTTTTAAACTTGAGATAAAATATTTTCAGCTTGATATTGATACTTGCCTGAAAGCCCAATTCTGAGGTAAATCTCTGTGGTAGCATCGATTGGCGACGAACCTCAAACTTCGAGATCCTGATCATTATTAATCTTTATCGCGATCAATGACAAGCAGATCTCACAGAGGAGACAGGAATAGAGAGGAAACAGGAATATTGAGTATATCACCCGCGAATCTGCGATCGCGATCCCCAGGATTGATGAAAAATACGTTAAGATTAGTAAACATAATAAAAAAGATACCAGAGTCCACAGGACTCGGAGCAACATTAGGAGGATAGACCCCGGTGAACAAACGCTGGAGAAACGCAGGCTTATACGCACTTTTAGCAATTGTTGTCATCGCTCTGGCAACAGCCTTTTTTGATAAACAACCTCAAACACGGGAAACTTGGAAATATAGCACCTTTATTCAAGAAGTCGAGAATAATCAGGTTGAGCGCGTCAGCCTGAGCGCTGATCGATCCAAGGCTCTCGTGACCGCCGAGGATGGTGCCAAAATCATGGTTAACCTTCCTCCCGATCCCGGCTTGATCGATATTCTCAGTCAGAATAACGTTGACATTTCCGTAATGCCCCAAAGTGATGAGGGTTTCTGGTTCAAAGCTCTCAGCAGCTTATTCTTCCCTATTTTACTTTTAGTTGGCTTATTTTTCTTATTGCGTCGCGCCCAAAGCGGCCCTGGAAGCCAAGCGATGAACTTCGGCAAGTCTAAAGCCCGAGTTCAAATGGAACCCCAAACTCAAGTCACCTTTGGGGATGTAGCCGGAATTGAACAGGCTAAACTCGAACTGAGTGAAGTAGTAGACTTCCTGAAAAACGCCGATCGGTTTACGGCCGTTGGTGCGAAAATTCCTAAAGGCGTGCTGTTAGTTGGCCCTCCGGGAACAGGTAAAACCCTTCTGGCTAAGGCTGTCGCCGGGGAAGCAGGTGTTCCTTTCTTCAGTATCTCCGGTTCAGAATTTGTAGAAATGTTCGTCGGTGTCGGTGCTTCTCGGGTACGTGACCTGTTTGAACAAGCCAAAGCCAACGCCCCTTGTATCGTCTTCATCGATGAAATTGATGCTGTTGGTCGTCAACGGGGTGCAGGTTTAGGTGGCGGTAACGATGAACGGGAACAAACCCTCAACCAGTTACTCACCGAGATGGATGGTTTTGAAGGCAATACCGGAATTATCATTATTGCTGCAACTAACCGTCCCGATGTCTTGGATGCGGCGTTAATGCGTCCGGGTCGTTTTGACCGTCAAGTGGTTGTTGATCGTCCGGACTTCGCTGGTCGTCTAGAAATTATGCAGGTTCATGCTCGCGGCAAAACTCTTGCCAAAGACGTAGATCTCGAAAAAATTGCCCGTCGGACTCCTGGGTTTACGGGGGCTGACCTGTCTAACTTGCTCAACGAGGCTGCAATTTTAGCCGCTCGTCGTAATTTAACTGAAATTTCGATGGATGAGGTGAACGACGCCATTGACCGGGTGTTAGCTGGCCCTGAGAAGAAAGATCGGGTGATGAGCGAAAAGCGCAAAACCCTAGTTGCTTTCCACGAAGCGGGTCATGCTTTGGTCGGTGCGTTGATGCCGGACTATGACCCCGTACAAAAAATCAGCATTATCCCTCGCGGTCGTGCGGGTGGGTTAACCTGGTTTATGCCCAGTGAAGATCGGATGGACTCAGGTTTGTTCAGTCGTTCTTATCTACAAAATCAGATGGCTGTCGCTTTGGGAGGTCGTCTGGCTGAGGAAATTGTTTTTGGACATGAAGAAGTCACAACTGGCGCTTCTAATGACTTGCAACAGGTGACTCGGGTTGCTCGTCAGATGATTACTCGTTACGGGATGAGCGAACGCTTGGGGCCTGTAGCTTTAGGTCGTCAACAGGGGAATGTTTTCCTCGGTCGTGATATCATGTCTGAGCGCGATTTCTCGGAAGAAACAGCAGCGACAATTGATGAAGAAGTTCGTAGCTTAGTTGATGAAGCTTATGTTCGCGCTAAAAATGTGTTAGAAGAAAATCGTCAGATTCTCAATAAGTTAGCAGATATGTTGATTGAGAAAGAGACGGTTGACTCTGAGGAGTTGCAAGATTTGTTAGCGAATAATGATGTTCGGGTTGCGGCGATCGCATAGTTGATTTCTGTTTTCTGATCTACAACTCAATAATATTTAAGCTACTCTAGCAGATTCTAGGGTAGCTTTTTTAGATTTTGAAATCGGAACTGATTTGTTGATACTTGAAGGGGGTTTGACTCCAGAAACTTTATCGATAACTCAGAGTAATCGTGATACCATCATCAATTTTGAGAGTGAAACTTTAGCTGTATTAAGGGTGTAGATTCGTCGGATTTAATGGCGGCAAATCCATTTCTAGTGGCTTAACAATTGAATGATAACAGTTGGATAGACAGATCAAATTTCCTTTCTGTCTACCCAAAACCCAAACTTAAGCGTCCGCAGGTTCAAAACCGAATACCTGGGCATAGAAGCGAAACTCATCTGTGATCGCCCGTTTAATATTCTCCGCTTTCCGAAACCCATGTTGTTCGTCGGGGAACACCACATATTCAACGGTTAACCCCTTGGCTTTCAACACTTCCACCATAGTTTCAGCTTGGTTGGGCGGCACCACTTTGTCTTCTAAACCTTGAAAGAAAATCACCGGACAGGACAACCCTTCAGTATGATGAATGGGCGATCGCTGAATGTAGATTTCCTTGCATTCAGGATAAGGGCCAATTAAATTATCCAAATAGCGCGACTCAAATTTGTGTGTATCTCTAACCAATGCTTCTAAGTCGCTAACCCCGTAGTAACTCGCCCCGGCTTTAAACACATCTGTAAACGTCAGGGCGCATAATGTGGTGTAACCTCCCGCACTTCCGCCTGTAATTGCCATGCGATCGCGATCGACTAAACCTTTTTTAGCCAAGTATTTCGCCCCATTTGCACAGTCATTGACATCAACAATTCCCCAATTGTCTTTTAGCCGTTGACGATATTCACGGCCATAGCCTGTACTTCCGCCATAGTTGACATCCAAGACAGCAAACCCTCGACTCGTCCAATATTGAATCTTTAAACTGAGGTTACTCGATGTCGCTGCCGTCGGGCCACCATGACTTTTGACTAATAAAGGTGGTTTTTCGCCTGTTGGGGCGGTGTAGTCTTTATTTGTGGGCGGATAGAAAAAGCCGTAAGCGGTTTGACCGTTATCAGTGGGAAATTCAATCGATTCAGCAACAGACAGATAGTTGGTGTCGATCTCAAGATCGGTTGAACGTTTTAATTCCGTCATTTCCCCATCGGAAAAGTTGAGGCGGACAACTGCACTCGGTTCAGTCGAAGATCCCCCTATAAAAAGGATACGGCCTCCAGAAACTTTGATTCCAGAAATCGTTGTGTAGGGAATATCAAACTGTTGTAGTTGGTGAGACTGGGTGTTTAAGGTGGCGAGATAGCAGTTACCTTTTTCAGTGTAGGCACAGATAATCCCGTCGGGAGTGGCAAAACCGTAGGTAGACATTCCGAAAACCCATTGCGGTAAGCCAAACTCAGCCGGGATGGGATAGAGAGGTTCGATCTCACCGGATCGATAACGGTAAAAGTTCCACCAATTAGAACGATCACTGACAAAATAGAGTACACCTCTCAGCGACCATTGAGGCTGAAAAATTGATTCTTCTTGACCACCAGCGATCTTTTTGGGGTTAATGAGAGAACCATCGGCTTCGACGGAGGCTAACCACAGTTCGGTACCATCCCACGGCATATTCGGATGATTCCAGCTAATCCAACACAGTTGGGAATGATCAGCGTTGAGGCGAGGGGAAGCATAGAAGTCCATCCCCGATGCTAAGATTTTGACATCTTCGGGGTTATTCAGGTTGATACTGACAATGGTGTTAACCGCTTCGCCTTCGCCTGTGTGGTCTTCGCGGACACAAATTAACCGTTGACGTTGGGTATCGATCACCGCATCGGCGTAACGGTAGTTTCCATCAAGTGTCAGGGGTTCAGGAGTGACTTCGTGAGGAGTAGCGCTGTTGTGAATGACCTGGCGATAGAGACGTTGATCGATGAAGTTAGAGAAATAGACAATGCCTTGATAAACAGTATATGATCCGCCCCCATATTCGTGAACCCGAGTCCGCACGTTAAAGGGTTTTGGGGTAACGTCTTGTTGTTTACCATCGGGAGTCAGTCGAACTAATACATTGCGTCCTCCTTCTGAAGGACGTCCTTCCAGCCAGTAGATATCTTCCCCATCCCAAGCAACACTTCCGAGTCCAACCGTTCCCGCTACAATTAGATCGGCAGTAATGGGAGATTTCCAAGATCCATAGGGGGCTACAGTTCGATCCGTCATTAGTCTCTAATTTTAATGCAGGTCACAAGGCATTTTAGCTTAGATTGCCACAGAAGGTTGATTCAAAAGTTGACATACTCCCACCGTTAAGCTCCTATGTCGCTATAACGGGGGATTCTTAAATTTACATTTAAGATTTCCTGTTTCACAGATTCTTGACTAAGCCTTACGACCCCCGTCAGACCATCTCCACAGGCATTTTCAGATACGCTATGCTAAGAGCGCATATTCTTCTACACCACGATTTCTGATTATTTGGGCTGCTGCTACATCTCTGTGAGTTTTATATCCACATTCAGGACAATTATGTTCTCTTTCAGATAACAGTTTTTTACCTGCATAAAAACCACAATTAGGACAAATTTGAGATGTATAATTTTTGTCAACTTTGGCAACAAAAACATCTCGTTTCCAAGCTACCCAGTTGAGAAGGGTTACAAATTGTCCAAAAGAAGCATCTAAAGTATGTTTCCCAAACATCCCTTTTGCCCAAGAGATAAAATTAATATCCTCAATAAATATCGATTGAGCTTGGTCACAAAGGTGATGAGCTAACTTAAAATGCCAGTCTTTACGAGTGTCAGAAATTCGTTGATGTAATCTAGCTATTTTTTGATTTAACTTCTGTCGATTGTTAGAGCCTTTCTTCTTATTCCTTAACCTACGTTGCAGCAACTTCCGCTTGCGTTGTAGCTGGTTTAAGAATCTTGGTCTATCCACAAGTTCACCATCGCTTGTAGCCAGAAATTTGTCTAAGCCTAAGTCAATTCCTAATGGATGTCCGTGAAACGGAACGTCAGGAATACTGATATCTAATTGCAGAGAAAGCATCACAAAGTAGCCTGATGCTCTCCTAACAATGCGAGCTTGTTTTAATTCAAACCCATCAGGTATTTCTCTGGACTTCCTGAACTTCACCCACCCTAGTTGTGGTAACTTAATTTGATTGCCTTTGACACAGTTTTTAAGCATTTGAGGATACGCATAAGACCGCATCCTGTACTTGTTTTTAAAGCGAGGAAAGCCTAACTTTTTAGACTGCATATCAGCAAAAGCCCTATCTAAAGTTCTTAAAACTTGCTGTAGAACTTGAGCATTAACTGATTTGAGAACTTCGTTAATCTTCTTAGCTTTTGTTAATGATTTAGCTTGATTGTGATAATTGGGATAAGGAGCATCAGGAGAAATAATATACTCCTGTTTTAATGAACAAGCGTTAACAGGGGATTTTCGAGAAGCCAACCAATCTTTACGCTCACGTAAAGCATAATTCCAGACCGAAGGGCCTTCACTCAAGGTATGCTCTATTACCTCAATTTGCTGTCTGTCTGGGATTAGCTTGTACTCGTAAGTCAAGGTAAGCATTAGTTCGACCACTGTTAATACTTCTCTTACTTTAGTTTAATCTACACAATATGTAAACTTGTGTAAGCTGTCTCCCGTAGGTCGGTTTATTTGTTGGCAAAAAGACGAGCGAACTTGGCGAGGTTTCCTCGCCTAAAGCACGCGCGAGTCATCTCCCGTTAATTTCTATGAGTCTTTTTCGGGAGAAATATAACGGGAGTCCTCTTTTTGCATTTTAGATAGAGTCTGAGTTGTCTTCCGGTTTAATTTGGCGTTTCCGCACGGGGTAAAATGCGATCGCCTCCTCATTCTAGCTAGCTCTCTAGAGATAGAAAGTTACCGAAGTTGAGCGGAAAGCGAGGGCGTGACTTCCGCCTCTGTTGACGAGGAGATATCCGACTTAATAAGTGGTGTTGATGAACCAAGAATTAGCAATAGCTAAGAATCCCCTTTCTTTAGAAATGGGGAGTATGTCAATGCGTCAATTGCAAGCAAAATCCATTGTTTTTTTTGCTTTTGACCAAGAAAAGCGGGACACAAGCTCCGTCCGTGACTGACGGTTAACTTAAATTGATGCGCCCGCGCCTTGGCAAAACAGTGTCAAGAAACTCCAGTTACCCGAGCAATCGCAGCTAACGACATCCTCAAATTTTCACCACTTGATTTCCACCAATGTAAAGCTTTGATGAAGGTAGTGGTATTTTTTGAGTTGTTCAAAGAAAGTTTAACTTGTATGTTTTAAACAGCAGGTAAGCAACCCCATAAATGACAACAATCATAAATTTCGATGAGTTAGCCGGAAATACAGTCGTCAGCGATCAATATTCTGGAGTCACATTTTCAACCGATCCGGGGTCTGTTGTAGCAATTCCAATTGCAGCATTATTCGGAACCTCTGCACCCAACATAATCGGTACATTCGAAAATGGCGGGTTGAATGGAAACCTAACCCTTGACGTTGCTTTCGAGTCACCCGTCAATAATTTTTCGTTTTTCACGATTGGCGATAACACCAATGGTACAGCCGCACTCATCGATGTTTATACCGCCGATGGATTGACTACAACTGTCGATCTGATCACGGATGGTAACATTTTTACCCCAGAGCTTGTGGATTTATCATCATTCACAAACGTTACCCGCATTAATGTTAATACCATCACAGATGTGGGTGGGATTGGTTATGATGACTTTGCATTTGAGTTCGCACCACTGAACATTGCACCAGTTGCCGTTGATGATAGTGCAACTGCCGCTCAAAACAGTTCCCAGACAATCCTTGCTGCCGACCTACTCGCCAACGACACCGACGAAGATGGCGACCCTCTCACCCTGACCGAAGTCAGTAATCCCCTCAACGGTACTGTTGCCTTGGATGCTAATGGGGATGTGGTGTTCACTCCGACCTCCGGATTCAGCGGTACTGCCAGTTTTGAGTATACCGTTTCCGATGGTACTGACACAGATATTGGTTCTGTGGCAGTCGAAGTCGGAGGTATGTTCAATGGCGGAAATGGGAAAGATACCCTCATCGGTACTGGGGGTAACGATTGGATGTCCGGCGGTAACGGCGCCGATGAACTCTACGGAGGTGACGGCGATGACACTTTGGGCGGTGACGGTAGCGATAACGGCCCAGATCTCCTCGATGGCGGTCTTGGCAACGACATCTTAACGGGTGGTTCGGGACCAGATGTATTTGTCCTCGCCCCCGGCAATGGAACTGATACCATTACCGACTTCGATACTCCTGACAGCATCGGTTTGTCCGGTGGCATCGGATTTGGCGACCTGTCTTTCTCGGGTAGTAATATTATCTTGACTTCAACTTCAGAGGTGTTGGCAACCTTAGTTAGTGTGGATGCGACAAGTTTAACAGCAAATGACTTTGTAGGTATTTAAATTCTTCGAGCCTCAGAAGTCCTAGCGCCAGATATATCCCCCCTCAAATTTTCACTGGAGAGGAGGGATATTTCAAGGTTTTTTTGAAGTAATGAGTTCTGATTGCTAAAGTGTCCTAATATTAACTCATATTTTACTTTTGAGCTTTGAAGACGTGATTAATTGTCGGGGCGTCGTAACCAACCGTTGAGGGTAAAACGTCCATCTTCAAAGCGCTGAGACGGACAACGAACGGGCATAACTTCATGTTTGCAGCGACTATCAAATAAGACAATACTATTATTGCGGGGTTCTATGGTTTTATATTGACCTTGACTAATGGCTGAACCGTTTTTGAGTTCGGTTTCATAGAGTCTTAATTCTCCCCCAGAAAATTGTTTGGGTTCTTGATGGAAATAATAGACATAGGTGAGGGTGCGAGTGTAGGTTTTTTCGCTTCCCGAGTCGTTATGAATTTTATAAAAGCAACCGTCATTGTGGGCGGTGAGTTGCATTTCGACTTGAGAAACGTTAAAAGGTTGATGATTGAGTTGGGGTAAAATGTCGGGTAAAGCGTTTAAGATTTTGTTTCTCATCAAGTTATAAAATTCGGGAAATAGAGTCGCATACAAAATCGAAGACTGACGATAGTTTACAGCTTGAGTTGTGGTGGTAGAACCGATAAATTGATCGCTTTTACTGAGGGCAATTTTTAAGATTTCTTGGTTTTCTTCCGGAGATAAAAAGTTTTCAATAAAAACATGATCACCCGCTAAAAATAGCGATTCTTTCTGGATAACTGATTGATAGTCAGGGGCGGGAATAGGATCGGCTTGGGGTGTCGGTTGGGGTGAAAATCCGTTTGTTTTCGGAGAAACAGCAGGAGAGATCAAAGTTTCTGGAGACACACCCACCAGTTCTAAGATTTTAAAGGCTATCTCTGCTTTTTGTTGGGAAGAAACATCGGGACTTTTGAGCAGAGATTCTAGAGTTTCTATCGATAGATTAGTTAGCTGTCTGAGTCGATCAACAGAAACGAGATTTTGAGCCATCTTTCCACCAAGTTCTGACTTATTCTCTATCATGGCATATAGGGTTCAACTCGGCAATAGAATAAACATTTTCTTGTTGTTGATTCAGGTTAAGTTGAGGAAGTTCAGGACAATTATTCTTAAAAACCTGGGCAATCACATCTTGAGTAATCGCAGTAATTACATTAATACTCACTGAGTTTCCCAGTTGATAAAAGGCTTTGGTTAGGTTAGGATGGAGTTGAAAGTCATCTGGAAATCCCTGTAAACGGGCGGCTTCTCTGGGGGTAATTCTCCGAACTCTATTCTGATGATAAACACCTATTCGGTTAGCATCACTGGCAACTAATGTAACAGATACTTTCTCCGGATCAAGAAATTTATAGACTTCAAAAGAAAAGTTACCTGAAACGGGTTTATACTGTCCGTTAATTACTTTTAAATAACGTTTACTGACGAGAGATTCTAAAAGATGAGTTAATTTTGGATGTTCAAAAAAACTGGCAATTTGTTCGCGGGTGAGTTGTTTCCCATCTTGATGTTTACCAAATTTTTTCTTGCGTCTTTCGGTAATCAATAAATTCATTAATTTGATTTCGTCTTCGCTGCATTTTCCTCGCAACCCCAACTCCCAAGAATGAATAGAATTTCCACCCCGATAGTCTATTAACCGCACGCCATGTAACTTGTTAAGATCTCCCTGAACAACTTTGTTTAAAGCTTGTGAAAATTCGGGTGAACAATCAAAGGATGAATCGGGATTTTCTTCAAGAATATCTTTGACTTTTGGCGGAAAATGTTGTAAGCTAAAAAGGTTAAGCTGAACTGCATTATAACTGTGGGAATCTTTCGGCCCTAAGTCAGAAATTAGGTTAAATTGAGGAGAGGCGTTTAAGACTCCAATCATGTAAACTCTGACTCGATTTTGAGGTAAACCAAAATTAACACTATTGAGAATAAATTGATAAAAACTGTAGCCTCTTAATTGTATCTCATGTTTAATTGTTGCGAAGGTTTTGCCGTGATCATGGGTAGTTAAACCCCGGACATTTTCTAGGATTAAAACTTTAGGCTGATTGGTGTCAATTAGCCGCATGATTTCAAAAAATAGCGTTCCGCGAATCTCCCCAAAACCTTGTTTTTTTCCGGCATAAGAAAAGGACTGACAAGGAAAACCAGCCAGTAAAACATCATGTTTCGGTAAAGACTTGATCTGACGAATATCTCCTTCAGGAACGTGTAGAAAATTTTGAGAATAGACTTGACTGGCTTCCGCATCAATTTCACTAGCAAGCAAGCATTCACCTCTCAACCCCAGAGATGCTATTCCCCGTTCAAATCCTAATCTTAACCCCCCTATTCCAGCAAATAAGTCAATAAACTTCAGCACGTTTTGATCAAAAATTCATTCGATCAAAATTTTAGCATGAGTTAGAGATAGTATCACTGATCTTTTCTAATCAACAATAAAACAAAGATACGTTAGGCTCATCTAACTCACGCAATAAATGACTAGATTGAATCGATTTTTTGTCCAATATTTTTTAAATTTTCTCTTAACTTTTGTCCAATTTTTTGCTGTTGATCAATTAGTTTTCGTTTTTGAATTTGTTCGGACTTCGGTTGAGAAATTGGCTGTTTATTCTTCGGAACTTCTATCCAACTTCCTCGAACATCAGACCAGCGTAACCATTGCCGTTCAATCCCCTGATAAACACCTTCCCATAACCCTAATCCTAACTCTAAACCCGGTATCCAAATTCGTTGTTGATCAGTGGGTTCGAGTTGTTCGTAGCGACTTCCCACCAAATGAAATGCTTCTAATTTATTGTTTTCAGGATCAAACAAAATATAATAGGGAATCCGAAGAAACTGTTCATAAACATCCCATTTTGTCGGAATAGTATCTATACCAACCGGAGTTTGACCTAAATCTTCTGTGGCGGTTTCATCAGCCAGAAATTCAATCACAATAAAAGGATTAAAAGATTCTTGCCAACTTACATAGGATCGGCGAATATTTTTACCTTGATAAAGTTTATCGACTCCAACAACACCAAACCAATCCGGACGTTTAAACTGTCGGGGATGACGCGGATCAAAAAAAAGATTGATAGAACTTCCCACAAAAAATTGATTAGAAGAATAACTTGAAGGAGTAAAAGTTGACTCTAATAAATGAGATTGAAACTGTTGAAATTGTTCAGAAGTTAAAGGATTTTGAGTTAAATTCAAAGTTTGAGTAGGGGAAGTATCAATAGATTTTGTGAAAGGCATTCAGGTAAATCTCCGGGTTGGTTTAATCTCTGTTTAGACCATCCTACGCAACAATAAAGCGATTGCACTTTTATTCTGCTGTAATGGGTTCGCTAAAATGAACAAAAGAGAGGTTAGGTTAATCATAGCTAGAATCTCCAGAGAAATGCTAGAGTGATTTTCCCCCTCAGTATCCTACCCCTAATTCTCTCTTTGACGACAAGATTAATTAGAAAGTTCGATTTTTTTATTCGATTTTTGAGTTCATTTCTGACTCTTCAGAAGAAGGTGAACAAATACCGGAGTTGCGCGGTTGACGTCGAATTCCGCGACGAGTGGGGTCATAACTGACTAAAATAATCTCACCGTTAGCCGTGCGAATCCATCCTCTAGCGGGAATAATATTAGCACTAGAAACCTTTTCTTCAATCGGTTGCTGAACTGCTCCGGAATCTTCTATTAAATCTTTTTCAAAACTCGGATTAACTAATTCTACCCGCACATTTTCACCTGTAAACCGATTATCAGGTGTCGTTGGTATTCCTCCTCGTCCGGTAATAATAAACTCACTTTCTGAGCCTTGTTTGCAGGGATATTCAGCAATTAATGCGGCGGGATCGATAACTTTTGACTTGTCCATCTTCTCCAATTCCGCCATTATCAACTTCGGTAGTAATTTTAGTTTGCTGGGCGGGATATACAGTAGTTCCTAGTCCTTCTAAATTCAGGTGAGCGCGAATATTTAATCGGACTTCTCCCGCTTGTGAGGGTTGCTCAAAACTGCCTCCTGAAGTATTAGAATTGAGTTGAGAACCTCCCCTCATTAACAAGGAACCCGATTGAATTTCTATGAAGCCACTATTTCCTAAAACATTATTACCAATATTAGCATTAATATAGGCTTCATTCAAGGTCATTGACTCCGTAATATTGAAGGTAATACTCCCTGCATTTCCCTGTCCGGCGATGCGTTCATTGTTTGCACCTGAGCCTTGAACTCGACTGTCAATTGTTCCTTTGCTTTGCGTCAAGCGATGATTGAAACCATAAAAAAACATCCTAAACCTCTTGAATGGGCGGGATTTATTTTGATGGGACAATCATAATTTTAATACAATTAATCAAGTTTACTCAAAAACCACAGTTCGATTGTTATAAACTAATACCCGATTTTGTAAGTGTAGTCTAACTGCTCTTGCTAATACTAATCGTTCTAAATCTTTACCTTTACGAATCAAATCTGCGATCGCATCTCGATGACTCACTCGGACAACATCTTGCTCAATGATCGGGCCTTCATCTAAATCTTCAGTCACATAATGAGCGGTTGCCCCAATAATTTTAACGCCTCTCGTGTAAGCCCGTTGATAGGGATTTGCACCGGGAAATGCAGGTAAAAATGAGTGATGAATGTTAATAATATTTGGAAATTGAGCGACAAAGGTTGAACTCAAAATTTGCATATATTTGGCTAAAACAACCAGATCAATTTGATATTGTTTTAAAATCTCTAACTGTTTAATTTCTTGTTCTTTTTTATTGGTTTTAGTAATAGGAATGTGATAAAAATCAATCCCAAATTGTTCAGCTAAAGACTTTAAATCAGTATGATTGCTAATAATCACTGGAATTTCTACAGCCATTTCTTTAGCTTGCCATCGCCACAATAAATCTAATAAACAATGATCTTGTTTCGTGATCCAAATTGCAATTCGAGGAATTTTATCCGAAAAATGTAGTTGCCAATTAGCCGCTAACGGTTTAGCAATTGCCCCAAATGCCGGGTTAATTACTTCTCGCGGTAAGTTAAATCCTTCTAATTGCCATTCTATGCGAGTTAGAAAGACTCCTGACGCAAAATCTGTATGCTGATCAGCATGAATAATATTTCCGCCATTAGAATAAATAAAATTCGCAATTTTTGCTACTAATCCCTGTTGATCGGGACAAGATAATAATATTGTTGCAGTCGGTGAATTCATGTTAATAGACAAAAATATAGATGATGATCAATTATCTATGATTTTTACCTCTGAATCAATAGAAAAAATAAATTAGATTCAATCTAACTTGATTTGTACCTCATTCAAAACTTCAGCTTCTTGGGTACGGGATCAGACTAAAGTTTTTATGAAAAAATTAATAAGTATACTTTAGACTTAAAAATTATTGATTTTTTAAGCTTTAGTTTATTATTGATCCGTTCAACTCTAGTCTGAATTCTGATTAATCTGTGATCGGAAGTTTAGCTTTTGAGTTTTTAGACTTAGAAGAACGTTTAGCTTTCCGTTTTTTGCCTGTAAATAGATTCTGAAGTCGATGTTGAAAGCCGTCAACGTAAGTAAACCAAACCGGAACAATAACCAAAGTTAACAGTGTAGAAGTTGTCATTCCGCCAATTACTGCAATTGCCATCGGACTACGAGTTTGAGAACCTGCGCCCAATTCTAACGCAATCGGAATCATTCCCGCTATCGTCGAAAGTGTGGTCATCAAAATGGGTCTTAGACGAGAGACTCCGGCTTCAATCACTGCATAAAATTGAGGCTTTCCGTCTCGTTCATTAGCGAGGGAACAATCTACCAATAAAATCGCATTTTTGGTGACTAATCCCATTAACAATACAATCCCAATTAAAGCAAATAATCCTAACTCTTTCTGCGTCAACAACAACCCTAATAATGCACCCCCAATTGATAGCGGTAACGCCATTAAAATCGAAAAGGGTAGTAAAAAATTGTTGTATAACAATACCAAAATCGCATAAATTCCTAATACCGCTAAACCCAACGCACTCAAAAATCGAGTGAAGATATCAATCATAATTTTGGCATCTCCATCTGACTTTTCTTCGACATCAGAGGGAAGGGGATTCATCGCAGGTAAAGCTTGAACTTTCGCTAACGCATCGCCTAAAGAAATCCCTTGTAAATTTGCTTCTATCGAAACCTGACGCGCCCGATCAAATCGATCAACTGTTGCTGGCCCACTACCAATTGTCAGTTCAGCAACAGCAGATAAGGGGACTAAATTACCCGTTTGACTGGGAATTTGTAGATTCCGAATCATATCAAAATCATTTCTAAATTCTTCTGCTAATTGAACTCGAATCGGAATTTGACGATCGGCTAAATCAAACTTTGCTAAATTGGATTCATTGTCGCCTAACGTTGCGAGTCTGGCAGTACGAGCGATTGATTGTACTGAAACACCCAAATCTCCCGCCCTTTCTAAATCAGGTTTAATCAGAATTTCTGGCTTGACTAAACTTGCACTAGATGTCACTTCTACTAAACCCGAAATTTCTCGCATTTGACGTTCTAAATCATTCGCCACTTGAGTCAAAGCTTGAGGGTTTTCACTCGTTAAAACAATTGACAGATCTTTACCTCCACCACCAGCACCTTCAGCCATAAAACTAATTCTTGCGCCGGGAACTTGTTCAAACTTTAGGCGCATTTGCTGTTCAAATTCTTGTTGGGAAATATCCCGTTCTTCCCGAGATTTAAGATTAACATAAAGCGTTCCTTTATTCACCCCAGAATCACTATCACCCCCGCTACCCACTACGGCTAATACATTTACAACTGCTGAATTTTCTCCAATTAACGCTGTTGTTTGTTGGGCGGTTTTATCGAGTTCCTGCAACGTAGAACCAGGCGGAAGTTCAATGGATACTTTGCTTAACCCAGTATCCCCGCTATCAAATAATCCCTTGGGAATCATTGGAACTAACTGCAAGCTACCGATAAAAAATACAACGGCAACTGCTAACGTTAAAACTTTATTTCTTAATGAAAAACGTAATAAATTTCGATAAGGATGAATCCGATTTTGGGCTAATTGATAATCAGAAACCGTTAACTCTTTTGACTTTTTGGGCTTTAATAACCTCGCGCCTAACATCGGGGTCATGGTACAGGCGACTAGGGTTGAAAACATTGTTGAAACGGCAACTGTTACGCCAAAAGGCTGAAAGAATTGACCCGGAACACCCCCCATAAAGGCAACGGGTATAAACACAGCGACAATGGTTGCTGTCGTTGCGACCACCGCTAACCCAATTTCTTCAGAAGCATCAAGGGCAGCTTGAAAGGGTGTTTTACCCATTTCAACGTGTTGGTCGATATTTTCCATCATACAGATCGCATCATCAACCAAGTTTCCCATTGCCAAAGCTAAGGCTAATAAGGTCATACTATTGAGGGTATATCCCAATAGCTTCATGACCATAAATGTGGGTAAAATTGAGAGAGGTAAAGCAATCGCTGTAATTAATGTAGGTCGCCAATTCCGCAAAAATACACCGACGACAATCACGGTTAAAAATGATCCCAAAACTAACGCATCAATTGAGGCTTGATAGGAATCTCGAATTGAATCAGCATCCGTGAGAATAAGTTCTAAATTGATATCATCAGGTAGAGTTTTCTTTAACTCAGAAACCGCTTCTCGCACTCCTTCTTCAACCGTAACTAAAGTGCTACCTGTACTTCTAAACACCGAAAAAGCAACCACAGGTTCTCCAACTTCTGTAGAATCTGAAGCCCCAGAATTTTCGACCTCAAAATAACGGGCAATCTGACGAACTTCGCTAAATCCATCAACCACATTAGCGAGACTTGAAAGCGGAATTGAACCCCCTGACGGCAGAACAATCGGAGAATCTCTTAAGGCTTCAACTGTTTTAGCACTTCCTAAAGTACGAATACTCTTTTCTGTGCCGCCAAACCGGGATCGCCCTCCAGGTAAGTTAATATTAAAAGCCCGAATTTGATCATTAACTTGCGTCGCCGTAATTCCCAAACTTTGCAGTCGATCTGGGTTTAACTCAATGCGAATTTCGCGATCAACTCCTCCTTCCCGTTGAATTTGCGCCACCCCCGGAACATTGAGTAACTCTCGGCTAATAGTTCGATCTACTAAATCACTCAATTCTTCGACAGATCTTTGAGGAGATGTCACCGCATAGGTGATCACAACTCCCCCCGCAAACCGCAACCGTTGGACAACCGGATCGTTAATATCTAGGGGTAAATCTTGACGAATTTGGGCGATCGCATTGCGGACATCATTCGTGGCGCGATCGCTATCTGTCCCCAAAATAAAGCTAACCGTTGTGGTTGAAATTCCATCTTGAACGGTTGAGGTTAAACGATCAATATTGCCTAAACTCGCAACCGAATCTTCGACTTTTTTTGTAACTTGAGTTTCTAATTCTGTCGGCCCGGCCCCGGGTTGAGTAACGGTAATATTTACAGCCGGAATATCAACATTAGGAGTGTCATCAATTCCCAACTGTGGAAAAGACATCAACCCAACTAAGGTCAGGATTAAAAATAAAACTAAAGTGGGAACAGGTCTTTTAATCGACCAAGCGGATAAACTAAATTGAGACATTTTTAAATAATCAGAAGTAAGTGAATCTAAAATTTACTGAGTTCAGGACTAACCACGTTAACTACATCACCATCTTTGAGATAGGCAGCGCCGGAAACTACAACCTGATCACCCAGATTTAAACCGCTTTTAATTTCTACTTTTGCCTGAGTTAAATCTTCTCCGAAATTTCCGCGAATTTCACCGACTTGAATGGTCGTTGCTTCTACGGTTTCGGTATCGGTTAACCGATAAACAATTGAACTTCCGTCGGCTTGGGGAACAACAGCTTTAGCTGGAATTTTTAACCCTTGAGTGCTGCTGGAGGCGATCGCTGCCCTTAAAAACATTCCGGGACGCAAGAAAGACCCTGAAATAGCCCCGAGAGGTGGGAGGTCAATTTTAACGGTTGCTTTACGACTTTCAGGATCAATTAACGGCGCAATTTCTCGCACAGTTCCCTGGACTTTTAAGTTGGAGTCGGCATCAGAAGTGATCGTGACAGGCGATCCGATTTTGACTTGAGAAAGTTGAGTTTCGGGGACTTTGGCGTGGAGTTCTAACTGATTTTCGGCAATGATTGTAAATAGTTCTTTGGTGCCGTTGGTGACATCCCCAATTCGGGCGACTCGGTTGGCAATTATACCAGTTGCCGGGGCGCGAACAGTGGTATTTTCTAACTGGGCTTCGTAGTAACGAACTTGTGCCTGGGCTTCGGCAACTTCGGCGATCGCTACTGCTATTTCTTCGGAGCGGGTTCCATTGATTAACTCATTCAAATTGCTGCGAACTTCTGCAACTTCGGCCCTTGCTGCGGCAATTTCCTCAAGACGGGCGCCATTTTGCAACTGTCGTAGGGCTTGGCGTTCCATGTCAACTGTTGCTTCTAAGCGATCAACTTGCGATCGCTGACTTTGTTCAAGCTGTTGAATGCGTCTTTGAGCCTCATCGACTAATGCCCGGAGTCGGCGTTCATTTTGCAAGTATTCCTCCAAACTGTCTTCGGAAACTGCCCCCTGATCTTTTAACTTTTGATAACGGTTTACCCGTTCGCTAGCCAGTTGCAGATCGGCTTTGTTGGCTTCGAGTCTGGCGACCGCTTGGGCAATTTCATCTTGCAAACTCCCTGAACGTGCATCGGCGAGTCTGGCTTCGGCTTCATTGAGTTTAGCTTGAGCAACGGCAATTTCCTCCGGACGGGTTCCGGCTTCGAGTTCGGCTAACTGGGCATTAGCCCGATCTAACTTGGCTTGGGCGGCAGCAATTTGTTCGGGACGGCTACCCGTTTGCAGTTTGCTAAGGTTGGCTTGGGTTCGGGCTAACCCCGCTTCGGCTTGATCGATTTGCGATCGCAGAATGGAGTTATCTAAGACTGCTAGAACTTCCCCGGCTTCGACGAGATCTCCTTCGTCGGCGAGAACCTTTTGAATTTGCAGCCCACTGGCTTGTGGAAGGATAGGTAAGAGATCATAGGCTTCGACGGTTCCCGTGACTTCTAACTGGCGGGTAACGGTGGCTAACTCCACAGGGGCGACGGTGACGGTTTGCCCAGAAGCTGGACTGGTGGAAACTTCAATGACTTGGTTTTCCGGGTTGGTGGGTTCTGGGGTTTGAGTTTTGGGGTTAACATAGAAGTGCATCACCGCTATTGTCCCGAGAATACCTAGTCCTAAACCGGATATCATCCCTCCCCATCGGCCTGAGTTGGGGTCAGAGGTCGGGGTCTGATTTTCGTCTTTGAGTTCGCTTTTATTGTCTATGGGTTGATTGTTCTGATCGTTTTCATCCTCAACAGAGGGTGATTCTCTCTGGGACGGGAGATCTTGATCATTGAGTTTAGACATGATATCTTGATAAGCCACTAAGGAGTCCTCCGGGTTAGGGTTCTGTGATTTTGTAAATATATGTTTAACATTACGGACTTTTATTAATATTCTTAATTGTAGCGTGTTGTTACCGTCGTCGTTCATTCTCAAGTCAATCAACTGAAACTGATATCTATCAAGTATTTGAGTTGATTTGATCACAATTGAGATGAGATTAATTTTATGTAAAGTTATAAAAAGTTAAATTAAAATTGAAAAGGACTTGAGATTCTAGCGATCGCCGAGATTATTCCCTGGGGACTGAACTAGAGAAAGTTTAACAGTTTTAGGGGAATGATTCTCCATCAAAACGATCCTCATCGGGTCTTCTATCGTCTAATTTAGAAATAGCCACTTGTCCGATCAGATACGTTAAACTCTGTGAACTTTCCGGATGAGTTGCCTCTACAACCTGGGTGTAACTTGATGGGAGATATCGCCCGATCAGGGCGGCTAACAGTTGACAGTTCATCGTTGATCAGGGTCAGAATTCAATCACTGTTTGTATTTCCGAAATTGTTGTGATGGGCTGTAACGCCGCTGATCAATCTCGCTAACCCTTATACAACCGACTGCAAAAAGTCAATACCTCGTATGTTTTTCAACGCAACTGAATTATTGATTGATACCTTTGTTCGACAAATTCGAGAGGGCTATCGCCGCACCTATGGAGGCTATAAGTCAGACTACGAAGATATTGTGGGTTGGGCAGGTAACATGGCCTTAGAAAATATTGCCAATAGTGATGCTTTGTACCACGATGTTGAACATACTATCCTCGTCACTCTGGTCGGTCAGGAAATCCTACGCGGTAGACATATCCGAGAAGGGGGTGTTTCCTGTGAAGACTGGCTCCATTTTTTGATCTCGCTGGTTTGTCACGATATTGGTTATGTTAAGGGGGTTTGTCGGCAAGATCGAGAAGGGTTGTATGCCACCGGACACAATGGGGATATGGTGAATTTGCCTGAAGGATGCACTGATGCTAGTTTAACCCCTTATCATGTAGATCGAGCTAAACTCTTTATTGATGAACGGTTTGGAGGTCACAAACTGATTGATGCACAAGTTATCAAGCGCAATATCGAGCTAACCCGCTTTCCGATCCCCAAAGAATCCGATCATCAAGATACCATCAATTATCCCGGTTTAGTCCGAGGGGCTGATTTAATCGGTCAACTCAGCGATCCTCGCTACTTGAAAAAGGTGAGTGCTTTGTTTTATGAATTTGAGGAAACTCGCTTTAACGAAAAAGTGGGCTATAAAAGTCCAGGAGATTTACGAAAAAATTACCACAAATTTTACTGGAATGGCGTTTACCCTTATATTAAAGATGCCTTGCGTTATCTGACCCTCACACAACAAGGAAAGCAGATCGTTGCCAACCTTTATTCTAATGTGTTTGTGGTCGAGCATGACGACATCGCTGAACAAGTTGCGAAGGCTTAGAAACGGTCTGTCTCTCAAGAATATTCTGATTAAAAACGTTAGACTTTAGAATTATGAACAGAATGTTTTCCCCTGTTCAAAACTCTTTGATCACATGGGTGCTGGTTTTAGTGGCGAGTGGACTCACCATTAGTGCATTTGAGTATATCGGTGAACTGATTAGTATTTTAGTGACAGCGGGATTAATTGCTTTTATCCTCAATTATGCAGTCGCTAAATTACAACGATTAATTCCCCGAGGTTTAGCCGCAGCATTGGTTTATTTAGTTGCTGCTTTAGTCGTGATTGTGATTGCTGTAACGGTTGTTCCTCCTGTGATTATGCAAGGACGACAACTGATTACCCGCTTACCCGATTTGATCGAGTCTGGAAAGCAACAGTTAGCTGAATTTCAGGCTTGGGGTTTAGAACGAAGTTTACCGATTGATGTAGGAATTTTACAACAAAAACTGCTCGTTAATTTGCAAGGAAAAGCCGAAGCGATCGCCGCAACCAGTTTAGGATTAGTTGTAGGTACATTTAACTGGTTTATTGATTTTATTCTGATTCTGGTGATTGCTTTTTATATGTTACTCGATGGTGAACGGTTATGGGATGGAATTACCAGTTTTTTATCGCCAAAAGTTCGCTATATTTTTACAGATTGTCTCGCCCGTAACCTCCAAGGATTTGTAGTCGGTCAGTTTATCCTGGGGTTATTTATGGCGGTGAGTTTAACGATTTCTTTTTTCCTGCTGAAAGTTCCCTTCTTTCTATTATTTGCCGTATTTATTGGCATTTTAGAAGTGATTCCCTTTGTCGGGGCGACATTAGGAATTGGAACTGTGACCATTATTGTCGCTTTTATTGATTGGTGGTTAGCATTGCAAGTTTTGCTTGTGGCGATCATCTTTCAGCAAATCAAAGATAATCTTGTTACCCCTCGAATTATGGGAAATATTACCGGACTTAGCCCAGTGATTATTTTCTCGTCTCTCCTACTTGGGGGTAGAATTGGTGGATTATTAGGTATCATTCTCGCAATTCCATTAACAGGTGTGGTCAAAAGTATTTTTGAAGTGATTCTCGATCCAGCTTCACCTCCCCAGACGGGTTCATTTTTTACCAATCCTTTAGATGAAGTTGAAGGGGAAAATAATAACAGTCAGAAAACTGAAGACAAATCCTCCCTGATTGTCAATAATTAGATCACTTGTAGATTATAATTGGTGTTAATCGTACTCTGAAACTCAATCTAAAATTAATATGAAATGGTGGCATCGGCTCAAGAAAAATCCCTTAGCTCGACTCGGAGCAATTATTTTAATTGTATTTTATCTCTGTGCGATTTTTGCAGATTTTGTCGCCCCCTACAGTGCCTATGAGACTAAAATTGATGGGGCGTTACTTCCACCAACGACCATTTATTGGCAAAATCAACAAGGAGAATTTATTGGGCCGCACGTTTATCCCAATACTCAGGGGCCAGTCGAAATTGAAACCGGAAAACGTCAGTTAAGAGTTGATAGAGATAACCCTTGTCCGCTCCGGTTATTTGTCTCCGGAACCCCCTATAAACTTTGGGGAATTATTCCCGGAGATCGACATTTATTCGGAGTAACTGGAGAGTGTAAAATTCATATTCTAGGAACCGATGAACAAGCTCGCGATCAGTTTAGTCGCTTAATTTTTGGAAGTCAAATTAGTTTGAGTATTGGCTTTGTGGGAATTGCAATTTACTTCCCCATTGGTCTGATTTTGGGTGGAATTTCAGGTTACTTTGGGGGATGGACTGATACGCTGATTATGCGTGTAGTGGAAGTCTTAATGACGATTCCTGGCATTTATTTGTTAGTGGCTTTAGCCGCTATATTACCTCGTGAACTGAGTAGCGCTCAACGTTATTTATTAATTGTTGTAATTATTTCTTTTATTAGTTGGGCTGGTTTAGCTAGGGTGATTCGTGGGCAAGTTTTATCGATTAAAGAGCGACAATTTGTACAAGCAACTCAAGCTATGGGTGCAAATCCGCTCTATATTATTTGGCGTCATATTCTGCCTCAAACGGCTACTTATGTGATTATCTCTGCAACATTAGCAATTCCCGGATTTATTGTATCTGAGTCAGTTTTAAGTTTAATTGGCTTAGGTATTCAAGAACCCGATCCCTCTTGGGGAAATTTACTTTCATCGGCAACAAATGCTTCTATTTTAGTCTTACAACCCTGGTTGATTTTACCTCCTGCTCTACTGATTATTTTGACCGTACTGGCGTTTAATTTACTTGGCGATGGACTACGAGATGCTCTTGATCCTCGAAGTTTACAACGATAGTCTGTTTTGCGATCGCTGTTCAAAATCACTTTTTTTATTCCGTATTTTTTCGGATGAAGTTAATTTGATTTCCGTTTATGATAGAGAAGTATAGACTGTTCGTGATAATGGATCAGCTTAACCATGAATACTTCTCCACTCAGTCCCAATCATCATCAATCTTTCATCGCCGTCGTTAACCACGAACTGCGTACCCCTTTGACGACAATTTTAATTTCAGCCGAATTATTGAGTCGGTACAATAATAGTTGGTCTGAGGAGAAAAAGTTGGAATATATTCAGCGAGTCCAAAAAGCGGCCAGTCAACTGACTCAACTGATTAACAGCGATGAGTTTGCCAATAAACTCAAAGATTATGCTGAACAGGTACAAGATTCTGTATAGTTTCATGTATAGTTTTCTGTATAATCAGAGAACAATAAACTTCTCTCCGTAAATTTACTGAGCAGTACAGTTGACTCCACGTTGAATACTACTTTTTATCTCAGAATATATGAGATTCTTTCCATCCTTCTCTCAGAAAAATTTATCTCAAACTAAATATACTCGATTATTAGGTGTTCTAATTTTCTTGTTGATTAGTTCTCCATTTTTAGAAAGCAGTACATGGGGATCAGTCATTATCTCAATTACATTTCTTTCGACTCTGCTCCTAATTATTAATACATTTAATCTTAATAAAGTAACCTTTTTGGTTTATGTATCGCTGGCGTTTTTAGCTTTTCTCTGTGGAATTATCGCTCAATATAATTTCATTCCAAGCTGGATTGAAAGCTTAATTTTAGTCAATCGGATTATTGAGATTATTTTTATAAGTTTAGCTATTCTGGTAATTGGTAAGCGAATTTCCTCCGCTCAAAAAGTAGGAAGCGATACGATTCGAGGGGGAATTTGTATTTATCTTTTAATTGGGATTTTATGGGCATTCTTTTATGATCTTCTCTTTTTATTAAATAGCGATTCTTTTTCAGCAGCTATTAACTTACAAAAAACAAATATTTTTAATATCTTCCTCTACTATAGTTTTACAACGTTAACAACATTAGGATATGGCGATATTTTACCACAAAATTATCAAGTAATGATGTTTTCCAATTTAGAAGCACTGATCGGACAAATGTATACAGCGATTTTTTTAGCTCGATTAGTGGGTTTATATACGGCTGAACAAATGAATAAAACGGATGATTAAACTCCAATTATAATTAAGAATATTATTTAATTTACTAAAATAAAATAACTTTATTTCTTGAATCTCTGATCGAGATGCTGATCCGCCCAGAAACCGTTATAATCTTCAAGAATAAGTGCAATAATTCAAAAAATCGTTATGGATCACACCAGTCAGCAGCTTCAAAAATCAATGCGGAGAGTCCGAATTCCCTACAATGACGCACCGGACTACACCAGACCGACCTTAGAAATTGCGCCCGAATTATATCAACAAATGTTCCAGCGATTTTGCTTTCTTTATAGTGAAGAACAGGCTAAAAATTTTATGCCTGAATTAGAAAGAATTCTGAAAGTTCATTATGCTCATAAACCTTCCGAACTCATAGAAGAAGAACAAGATTTTGATCCCAATAATCGCTTTACTGAATGGGATTTGATCTTGATTACTTACGGTGATTTACTCAAGGGAGATGGACAATCTCCACTCTCAACGTTAGCTCATTTTTTAAATCATTATTTGGGGTTAAGTATCAACACCCTGCATATTCTGCCGTTCTTTCCCTATTCTTCTGATCGCGGTTTTTCTGTGATAGATTTTGATAGCGTTGATCCCAATTTAGGATCATGGAAAGATATTGAGGAAATGGGAAACTATTATCAACTGATGTTTGATGGTGTTTTTAACCATGTTTCCTCCAAAAGTCCTTTATTTCAACGGATGCTCAATGGCAACCCCGACTACAAAGATTACTTTACGACTTATCATTCCCCCGATGAACTAACACCCGAAGAAAGGCGAATAATTGTTCGTCCTCGAACTTCCGATATTTTAACAGAATTTCAATCGATTAACGGCCCGACTTGGGTATGGACAACCTTTTCACCGGATCAAATTGACCTCAATTATAAAAATCCTAAAGTTTTATTAGGTGTAATAGAAACTCTCCTGCTTTATATTCGACGGGGAGCCAATTTAGTGCGCTTAGATGCGGTGACTTATCTTTGGGAAGAACCGGGAACGCCCTGTGCAAATTTAGAAGAAACTCACCAAGTTATTAAACTCTTTCGTGATATTGTCAAAGCTGTCGCTCCCACTGTGGGATTAATTACCGAAACTAATGTACCTCACGAACAAAATATTTCCTATTTTGGTCAGGGTGATGATGAGGCACAAATGGTTTATAACTTTGCCTTACCACCGCTAGTGCTTTACACCTTTTATCGAGAAGATACAACCGCTTTATCTAATTGGGCAAAAGAACTCAAATACTTGTCCAAAATGACGACATTTTTGAATATGCTAGATACCCATGATGGCATAGGATTGATGGGAATTAAGAGTATTTTACCTAAAGAAGAAATTAATTTTATTATCCAAAAAGCGAGAGAACATGGAGCATTTGTTTCCTACAAAACCGGAGAGAATGGCGAAGAACCCTATGAAATTAATACAACTTGGTATAGCGCTCTCAACCTGGATAATAATGGGGAAGATATTAGTTTTCAAGTGAAACGTTTTGTAGCTTCCCGCAGTATTGCTTTAGTCTTACGAGGGGTTCCGGGGATTTATTTTCATGGTTTAATTGGGACTCGCAATGATATTGATGCCGTGTTGCGAACTAAATCTAAGCGAGATATTAACCGCAAAGTGATTGATGTTAACCGTTTAATTGAAGATGTGCAGGATCGCAAATCCCGGCTTTCTTTTATTCTTAAGAAACTCGGACATTTACTCGATCTTCGGGTACGTTATACCGCTTTTCATCCCAATGGAGAACAAAAGATTTTGATGATTTCTCCCGAAGTATTTGCTGTATTACGAACCTCTCCAAAACAGGATCAATCTATCCTGACATTAACCAATGTTGCGAATAAAATTTGTCAAGTTGAAATTCCTTTATCGGAACTTGAAGCAGCAGAAACTCACTGGTATGATCTCGTCGGTCAACGGGGTTGGACGACAACAAACGATAAAATGGTCATTACTCTGCAACCCTATGATGTTAAGTGGTTGATTCCGTTTGTACAACTTGAGCGGAGTATCGAGTCTTAAGCAGAGGGCAAGGAGACAGGTAGACAGAAAGAGGAAAGGAAAATTGCCGATCAAAAATGCAAAATTTCCGGCAAATCACTGAAGACCAAAGAAAAACTTTTTAGGCTTCAAAATATTCTTAATCTCAGAAGCCGATTTTAACAATCCTCTTTCTGATTTCTCAGTCTTTTGATTTGGGAGAATACCATTATGTTTCAATGTATACCTCGACTAAACCCCCGATTACATCAACTATTTTTTGAGCGTCAACGGAGGTTCTCTCGTCTCAATTCTCGTTTAGTTGCGCTGAGTATGGGAATTGTTTCTAGCGTGCTAACTGCAATTCCTGCTTTAGGTGCAGAACAAATTACCATTTCTTATGGCCCGGCGGAATCCTCTGTTTCCATTAATGAAATTCAACAGTTTGCAAAACAAGGTAAAGTTACCCCGATCTTGTCATTGTATGGAACACTGCTGAAATTAAAAGATGGGGAGAAGCTCAGAAAAATTTTACAGACTCCTTTAGAAGCTAGTCCTTGGAGTGTTGGACAGTTTCTTGATACACCAACCGGAAGCGTACTTTTGACTCGGATCGGAAAAGTGTTGAAAACAGACAAAAATGAGAATGGTTATGCAGCATTAAGAATAGCAATTGGTCAAGCCTCAGCTCATCCAGAAGGTTTAACAATATTGCGTATTTTAGAAGAATTTCCCGGCGAAAGTATTCGAGTTGATTTGAATTTTAGTTTAGAACTCTTAGAAGATGTTCTTCAAATTTTGGTTGAAGATGAGTTAGTTATTCAATCAGTTGAACAGCAAGCACAACAGGCTAAAATTAATGAAAACTATACTTTTAATTTACCCGATCCGAGAAAAAAAGGTTTAATTCCCTGGACAGAGGAAGAATTGACCTTTCGCAATCCCAATCGTGATCAGCCTTCGCCTTTGAGACTTTATTTACCTCAAGTCAAAAAGCCTGTTCCTTTAATCGTTATTTCTCATGGTTTGGGTTCCGATCCCCAAACATTTAGTTATATTGCTGAACATTTAGCCTCTCATGGTTTTGCAGTCGCAGTTCCAGAACATATTGATACCAGTGCCAACACATTTGCTCGATTTTTTGAGGGGTTTGAACGTCCTCCGAATCCCTCTGTATTTGCCAATCGACCTTTAGATATTACTTCTTTACTCGATGAATTAGAGGCAAAATATCAATCGAATCCAGTCTGGAAAAGGAAAATTGATTTTAATAATGTGGGGATTTTAGGTCAGTCTTTTGGAGGGTATACAGCACTCGCTGTTGCCGGAGCAGAAATGAATCCAGAGAATTTAACCGAGGGTTGTCGAAAGTCTGAAGATCGACGAATTACCTTAAATATTTCTACATTACTACAATGTCGTTCTTTGGAAGTTGCATCACAGCAGAAAAATTTTGAAGATCCACGAATTAAAGCTGTCATTGCGATTAATCCTCTCACCAGTTTGATTTTTGGAGAGGAAGGAATGAGTCAAATTCGTATTCCAACTATGATCATTGGGGGAACAAAAGATTATGTGACTCCGGCAGTTACAGAGCAAATTAAACCCTATAGTTGGTTAAAAACTTCTAGAAAACATCTGGTTTTAGTTGAGCCAGGAACTCATTTTTCTTTTTTGCGAGAAAGTGGCGGACGGTTAACTGTTCCTCCGAAATTAATTGGCCCAGATCCTAATTTTGCCTATCCTTATTTAAAAGCATTAAGCTTGACTTTTTTTGATACTTATCTTCAGAAAAACTCGGATTATTATCCCTATCTTTCTCAAACCTATATTAGTAGCATTGAGAGTCAACCTTTTAGTCTGAGTTTAATCGAAGATTTGAGTTCTGAACAAGTTAGACAAGTGGTTAAAGATTCTCAAATGAGTGGCCTTGAGAGTCAACCTCTTAGTCTGAGTTTAATCGAAGATTTGAGTGTTGAACAAGTTAAGTTAAACAGTGATTAACCGTGAGTTCAAAAAGTTAATCAGAAGCCAGTTGAGTTAAATTTGCTGTAGAGATGGGTGTCTCTATATACTTTTTGCTGTCTTCGTTCCAATAACTCAACTTTGCTTTATAGGGTATAATCTTGCAAATACCTTATTTTTTGTGCTATAAACTTTATAAACTTAATAAAATAAGGTTAATTGTCTTGGATACAATAGATATAAAAGTTATTCAGCATCTGATGGTGCAGGGTCGTATCACCTGGTCTGAACTGGCTTCCGTGTTAGGGTTGTCGGCCCCAGCAACAGCAGAACGAGTCAAACGGCTAGAAGAACGAGGTGTCATTCAAGGGTACAACGCCCGTATAAACCCTGAAGCAGTCGGTTGTGAACTCACGGCTTTTATTGCAGTTACTTTGCAACAACCCCAATATCGCGCCGCTTTTTTGCAGCGTATTGAGGAAATGTCCGCAGTCATGGAGTGTCACCACATCACCGGAGACGATGATTATTTATTGAAGGTTCGCTGTCAAAATACTCGCCATTTAGAACGAATTGTCAGTGAAGAAATTAAAGGGATTTCAGGGATTTTAAAAACTCGCACAACGGTTGTTTTATCAACAGCGAAAGAAACTTCAGCAATTCCGTTACCTCCCTTTTGAAAGAAAAGTTGAGTAAATTGATGGAAATGAGTTTTTTCTTAAAAGGTTTATTAATCGGTTTTTCCATTGCTGCTCCCGTTGGGCCGATTGGAGTTTTATGTATTCGTCGTTCTTTAACCTACGGAAAAATGACCGGGTTTATCTCAGGTTTGGGTGCAGCAACAGCGGATGCTCTGTATGGTTGTATTGCGGGATTTGGACTCAGTTTAGTTGCTAATTTTTTAGTCAATCAACAAATTTGGTTTAAAAGTATTGGCGGATTATTTCTTTGTTATTTGGGTCTTAAAACCTTTTTAGAAAAACCTGCTAAAGAAGCAGCTACCTCAACACAATCTGTAGGAGTTTTTGCTTCAACATTTTTCTTGACGATTACTAATCCCA
Source organism: Lyngbya sp. PCC 8106 (assembly GCF_000169095.1). Lineage (GTDB taxonomy): Bacteria > Cyanobacteriota > Cyanobacteriia > Cyanobacteriales > Microcoleaceae > Capilliphycus. The sequence continues at coordinate 12,452 of NZ_AAVU01000002.1, read as the reverse complement.
TGACTATTTTATCCTTTTTAGCCATCTTTGCAGGATTAGGACTCGCCACAACAAGCACTAATTTTGATGCTGTTCTTTTAGTTTTGGGTGTATTTATGGGTTCAGCATTTTGGTGGTTATTGTTAGCCAGTGGGGTGAGTCTATTCCGAGAAAAATTTAGCGATCGCATTCTCAAAATTATTAACCGAATTTCTGGTATAATTATCTTAGCATTTGGTATTATTGCTCTAGTCACAGGCTTTAAAAGTTAGCGTATTAATCAAGCTAACAGCTAATTTAACCCTTTAAACTCGATCATGTTTCCTAGTTTTCTCCCTGCTCCAGTCCAAAAACTCACTGAATCTACTTCTATTAATCTCGCCCAAAAAATTGAATATCAACCTATTTCTACGCCTCTAAGAAAAAAACCTATTCTCACCAGTTATATTCATCAAGGAAGTGAAGGAACACCAATTTTACTCTTGCATGGTTTTGATAGTTCTGTGTTAGAGTTTAGACGATTATTGCCCAGATTAGCACCTCAAAATGAGACTTGGGCAGTTGATTTATTAGGATTTGGGTTTACAGAACGAGATGTTAATATCCAGATTAGTCCTCGGACAATATCCACTCATTTATACTGTTTTTGGCAGAGTTTAATTCAGCAACCTGTAATATTAGTTGGTACTTCTATGGGTGGTGCTGCTGCTCTTGATTTTACCTTAAATCATCCTGAAGCTGTTAAATCATTAGTTTTAATTGGCAGTGCTGGAATGAGTCCTGGCCCCATTTTAGGGAAGTTTCTCTTTCCTCCGCTTGATACTTTAGCGACTGGATTTTTACGCAACCCTAAAATTAGACAAGGAATTAGTGAAACGGCTTACTTTGACAAAACTTTTGCTTCTCGTGATGCTCAAATTTGTGCAGCATTACATTTAGAAATGCCCTTGTGGAATCGGGCTTTAATTAGTTTTACTAAAAATGGAGGATATGGATCTTTTCGGAAAATGTTACATAAAATTCAGCAGCAAACCTTAATTTTATGGGGGGAAAATGATCGGATTTTAGGAACAGCAGATGCCCAAAAATTTCAGCAAGCTATCGTCAATTCTCAGTTAATCTGGATTAAAAACTGTGGTCATGTCCCTCATTTAGAACAACCTCAACTCACTGCACAATATATTTTAAACTTTCTACAATCAAATTAGGTTGCTATTGACTCTCAATGTTTTAGATCAAAGTTGTAGGTACAATTTGTACCATTAGTGACAACAATATTGGTCAAACTGGGTAAACTAATCACAAGAGTTGATTATTTGTGCCTATCTTTATCCTGTCCTTGCACCCATGAACACCATTTTAATTGTTGAAGATTCTCACACTCAGCGAGAATGTATTTCCTACCAGTTAGCCTGGAATGGCATGAATGTAATTCAAGCGTGTGATGGAATTGATGCTTTAAATAAACTGCAAGCTACCTGTCCAGATTTAATTTTGTTAGACGTTGTTATGCCTCGAATTGATGGCTATCGAGTTTGTCGTTTAATTAAAGCTAACCCCAAAACACAGAATATTCCGGTTGTTTTTATCACGGGAAAAGAACAACATCTAGCAATTTATGAAGGCATAAAACACGCCGAAGCCTATGTCAGTAAGCCTTGGAAAACTCGTGAACTTTTACAGACGATTAAACGAGTATTACTCAAGACTAAAAAATCGACTCATCAAGTTTCATCTGACGATTGGTTTCGCTATGGTATTTTAACTCTAAAACTGATTAAGTTCTATGAAAATCGAACTTCAGCTTTGCAAACATCAGAACATCAAATTATTAAGCTATACAAAAGTGCTGTAAATGCCTTTCAGCAAACGTTAGCAATTGACCCCAATCATTTATTAGCAGGTCAAACGCTAAAAATTACCGACAATAAATGGAAAAAATTACAGCAAGAACTGAATCAAATCCGACCTTGCCAAGTGTGTTTATATTATCATGGTCAGAATGGAATTAACTGTGCTATTCATCCCAACGGGCCTGTTGATGATCTCTGTTTAGACTGGGATTTAAACGAATGAATTAATAATTTTAATTTAGATTTTAATTTAGATTTTCATCTCTGCTATCATTTTTGCTTCTAGTTTTTCTGATAAACTTGAAATATTTTGACCTAAAGTTTGAAAACATTCAGGGGGAGTTAATTCAGGTTCAAAATAGATCAGTTTCACACCATTATTCGCAAAGCCAATCATTAATACTTCTTGTTCAGGTTGATAGCCATCTACTAACCCTAAAATTTCTTGCAGTTTGTTATTTACACTTTTATTTAATTTTTCCAAAGCATCTCGCGAACAAGAAATAAAATGAGGAGTCGGTAAGAGATCAATTCCTAATGTATTGTCATGTTCAGTTTGTTCTTGATAAAATCCCCAAGCTAATGCGGCTAACTCTTGCTGATTATTTTCAACAAATCGATCTAACTGATATTGCCAACTCTTTTCATCTGGTTCCGGTTGAATGCTACCCAAAATTGTCATTTTTATCCTATGATCATTGACCTTAATCTATTTTAAAACAAAGGTGATCAGATGAAAAGCACTCTCACATTACCCTTGACTAGAGTAGTCTCCAGAAGCCGGATTTTTCCTGTGTCTTACTTCTTCAAGCAATGAGAGATGAAAACCGTTTATAAATCTTCAAAATTGATTCGAGAGGAATATAGCAGTGTGAAATGATCCGTAAAAATTCGATCCGCTTAAAGCCCCCAGAATTGGGGGTTTGGGGGCGAGATCTTTTTTATCAGCATTTCCGATTGTTATATATTTTTGTCTTAGTATTTTAAATCACATATTGTTCTCGTTAATTTTACTTAAAATCACAGTTTCCGATGATCTTATATTCGGTTTTTATGTAAGTAATAACATCAATAAAACTTAAATTAATTCAATTTAAAAAAACTCAAAACTCCGGATGAATCAACGAATTCTAGAAGAAGAAGTTAGAAGCAAAAATTCTTCTTCTTTTAGGAGACAACTTTATATGATTATCAATAACTATGATACAGAGGCTTTAGCGATTAACAGCCTTGATAATTTTCTGACCAATAATGATTTACAAACTTTCAACACAGCTAATATTCCCTCCTCTGATGATACGGACTTAATATTGAGTCTAAATTCTTTCGTTCCTAGTCTAGGATCAGATAGCATTTTAGGAACCGAAGGAAATGATATGATATTCAGTTTAGCCGGAAACGATACAATTTTTGGCTTAAGTGGAAATGATGTTTTAGGAGGAAATCAAGATAATGATTTCTTGTTAGGAAATAAAGGAGACGATACCCTTTATGCAGGAAAAGGCGATGATACACTCACCGGAGGTCAAAATAATGATATCCTATTTGGTGATATTGGAAACGATATTGTATTTGGCGATCGCGGTTCAGATGAGGTACTAGGAAACAGTGGAGATGATGTTCTTTATGGAGGAAAAGAAAACGATCTTGTTGCAGGAGGAGTAGGAGATGATATCCTATTTGGTGACTTAGGAAATGATACTTTACTTGGGGATCTCGGTTCAGATACAATTACAGGTGGAGACGGAAATGATACATTTTTTCTAGGTGCAGGAACTGGAGGATTTAGTCTCGCTGAAGCAGATATTATTAACGACTTCAATGTTGAACAAGATGAAATAGGGTTACTCAATCTTCTCACCTTTGATGAGTTGAATATTTATCAAGGTACAGACGAGTTTGTGAGTGATACTATCATTCAAAATAAAAATACAAATGAATTCCTCGCAATTCTCAAAAATGTTAACAGTAATATCCTGAATTCTGATGATTTTACATTACCAGATTCAGATAATGAACCGACGCCAACACCCGAACCTTTACCTGAACCTACTCCTGAACCCACACCCGAACCTTTACCTGAACCCATACCAACACCTTTACCCGAACCCATACCAACACCTTTACCTGAACCTATTCCCGAACCTATCCCCGAACCTTTACCTGAACCTATTCCCGAACCTTTACCTGAACCTATCCCCGAACCTATTCCTGTTGCGGGAACATTAGGCTTTTCTGTCGCCAATATTGATGTCAATGAGAATGCAACAACCGCCACAATTACGGTGAATAGAACGGGTGGAACTGATGGAATTGTTACGGTTAATTATGCTACCAATGATAACACGGCGATAGCTGGAAATGACTACACTACTACCTCTGGAACTCTCACATTTGCGGATACAGAAACGACTCAATCTTTGACGGTTCCAATTTTAGAAGATACCACAGTTGAAGGGAATGAGTTGTTTGATTTAGTTCTCACTAATATCACAGGAGGTGCAACTTTAGGAACCGCAACTTCTAGCGTTAATATTGTTGATAATGATGTCGTTACCAATCCCGGAACATTAGGCTTTTCTGTCGCCAATATTGATGTCAATGAGAATGCAACAACCGCCACAATTACGGTGAATAGAACGGGTGGAACTGATGGAATTGTTACCGTTAATTATGCTACCAATGATAACACGGCGATAGCTGGAAATGACTACACTACTACCTCTGGAACTCTCACATTTGCGGATACAGAAACGACTCAATCTTTGACGGTTCCAATTTTAGAAGATACCACAGTTGAAGGGAATGAGTTGTTTGATTTAGTTCTCACTAATATCACAGGAGGTGCAACTTTAGGAACCGCAACTTCTAGCGTTAATATTGTTGATAATGATGTCGTTACCAATCCCGGAACATTAGGCTTTTCTGTCGCCAATATTGATGTCAATGAGAATGCAGGAACCGCCACAATTACGGTGAATAGAACGGGTGGAACTGATGGAATTGTTACGGTTAATTATGCTACCAATGATAACACGGCGATAGCTGGAAATGACTACACTACTACCTCTGGAACTCTCACATTTGCGGATACAGAAACGACTCAATCTTTGACGGTTCCAATTTTAGAAGATACCACAGTTGAAGGGAATGAGTTGTTTGATTTAGTTCTCACTAATATCACAGGAGGTGCAACTTTAGGAACCGCAACTTCTAGCGTTAATATTGTTGATAATGATGTCGTTACCAATCCCGGAACATTAGGCTTTTCTGTCGCCAATATTGATGTCAATGAGAATGCAACAACCGCCACAATTACGGTGAATAGAACGGGTGGAACTGATGGAATTGTTACCGTTAATTATGCTACCACTGATAACACGGCGATAGCTGGAACTGACTACACTACTACCTCTGGAACTCTCACATTTGCGGATACAGAAACGACTCAATCTTTGACGGTTCCAATTTTAGAAGATACCACAGTTGAAGGGAATGAGTTGTTTGATTTAGTTCTCACTAATATCACAGGAGGTGCAACTTTAGGAACCGCAACTTCTAGCGTTAATATTGTTGATAATGATGTCGTTACCAATCCCGGAACATTAGGCTTTTCTGTCGCCAATATTGATGTCAATGAGAATGCAACAACCGCCACAATTACGGTGAATAGAACGGGTGGAACTGATGGAATTGTTACCGTTAATTATGCTACCAATGATAACACGGCGATAGCTGGAAATGACTACACTGCTACCTCTGGAACTCTCACATTTGCGGATACAGAAACGACTCAATTTTTGACGGTTCCAATTTTGGAAGATACCACAGTTGAAGGGAATGAGTTGTTTGATTTAGTTCTGACTAATATCACAGGAGGTGCAACTTTAGGAACCGCAACTTCTAGCGTTAATATTGTTGATAATGATGTCGTTACCAATCCCGGAACATTAGGCTTTTCTGTCGCCAATATTGATGTCAATGAGAATGCAACAACCGCCACAATTACGGTGAATAGAACGGGTGGAACTGATGGAATTGTTACCGTTAATTATGCTACCAATGATAACACGGCGATAGCTGGAACTGACTACACTGCTACCTCTGGAACTCTCACATTTGCGGATACAGAAACGACTCAATCTTTGACGGTTCCAATTTTAGAAGATACCACAGTTGAAGGGAATGAGTTGTTTGATTTAGTTCTCACTAATATCACAGGAGGTGCAACTTTAGGAACCGCAACTTCTAGCGTTAATATTGTTGATAATGATGTGTTGATGCCGGGAACAATTAACTTTAGTGCGGCTACATTTAGCGTCAATGAAGATGGTACACCAATTACAGAAATTACTGTTACCCGGACTGGAGGAAGTCAGGGTGCTGTTAGTGTTAATTTGACTCAAACAAATGGAAGCGCAACTTCTCCAGCAGATTATACCAACGCACCCATAATAGTTAACTTTGCGGATGGAGATAGTACACCGAAAAGCGTTACAATTCCCATTATCAATGATACCACATTTGAACCGACAGAAACCCTAAACTTAGTCTTAGGAACACCAACTGGTGGGGCAACTTTGGGAACACAAAATACAGCTTCATTGCAAATTGTTGATAATGATCCAAGTAGTAATCTTCAACTTACCAGTGCAACTTACTTAGGAACTGCAAGTGATGATTTAGCCAGTGCGGTTGAAATTTCTCCTATCGATCAAGCGATTATTGTAGCAGGAAACTTTAATGGTGCGGGTGAAATTCGTCGCCTAACTGATGCCAATACAGCACCCCTTTCAACAACAGCTTTAGGCGGTGTTGTTAACGATATGGATGTTGATCGCGATAGTGGTGAAATTGTTACAGTTGGTAGCTTTGGAATCAAAGTTTATAATCAAAATGCTGGAACCGTTTTATGGTCACAAACCGGAACATTTGACCGAGTTGCAGTTGCAAATGATGGTACTGTTGCCACACTAACAAATAGCAATGATACAGTTACATTGTGGAGTCCAACCGGAACTCAATTAGCCACTCAAACCTTAACTGGAACCGATATTCGTCCGGCGGATATTACCATTAATCCCACCACAAAACAAGTGTATGTAACCGGATTTAATCAAGTCACTGCCAACTTACAAACGCCCTTTATCCGAGGATTTGATACTAATCTCGCACAAATTTGGAACACTTGGGATTATAGCGCAGCACAAGTAACCGGACAAAATTTAGGGGCAGATACACGGGGAGAACGAATTACTTTCGGACAAAATGGTGGACTCTATTTCCTGGGTAAAACAGATGGCGGAAATAACGTATTTCAACGAGATGGTGAAGATATTACCCAACAATTAGCCACCAAAGTTACCGTTGATCAATTCAATAATTTTGCGGGTGCAGGTGCAGGTTCATTCACCTTCCATTCTCAAATTAATCCAACGAATGGTAATATCGAACGAGGTCAATTTATCTTAACTAACGATGGAACGAAACCCAATAGTTTTAACCCACATTCCATCACCGCAGATGAGTTTGGAAATGTCTATATTGGTGGTTCCTCTGCGTTCCAACTCCAAAACCGAAATAGCCAACAAATAAACGGTGAAACGGTTGGAAATTACACTTTGGGTGAAATTGCAGTCATCGGATTAACACCTGATTATACAGTGCGAAAATTCTGGACTCCTTTAACTCAAACAGGTGATACAGATGGTTCCAAAGGGAATGTCAATGGATTTGCAGTTCGTAATGGTCAAGCAGCGATTTTTGCAACGATTAATCAACCCGCAGTCGCGACAACTCCCGGTGCAATTAACCCCAATCCTCTAGGTGCAAAGGATGCTTATTTAGCTCTTTGGAATATCTAGATAAAAAGTAGGGTGCATCAAAGTACACATCTTTTTTCAACAATTACCAAATCAACCAGTTTAATGCACCTTACCCTAAATATAGTAGGGTGCATCAAGTTTTTAATGTTGTTCAATCATCAGCAAATCAACCAGTTTGATGCACCTTACATCTTACAATCGAATATTTACCGTTTTAATTTCGGTGTATTGTTGCAAACCATACTCACCCAATTCACGGCCAATTCCTGACTGTTTAAAGCCACCAAAAGGCGCTGCTACATCAAAAGCATGATAAGTATTAACCCAAACTGTTCCTGCCCGAACACTGTGAGCAACTTTATGGGCTTTACTGAGATCTTTTGTCCAAATTCCTGCGGCTAAACCATATATTGTATCGTTCGCCCGTTGAATGACTTCCTCAACATCTTTGAACTTAATAATACTCATTACCGGGCCAAAAATTTCTTCACGGGCAATTTTCATGTGGTCTTGAACATCAGCAAAAACAGTTGGTTCAATAAAATAACCGCGATCGCCTACACGCTTTCCACCACATAAAACTTTAGCGCCTTCACGCATTCCCGACTCAATATAACTCATCACTCTTTCAAACTGAACATCATCAACTTGGGGGCCTTGTTGAGTCTGTTCATCAAAGGGATCTCCGACTCGGCGTTGTTGAGCTTTTTCCGCACATTTCTGCACAAATTCATCGTAACAACTTTCTTCAACAAACACCCGTGAACCTGCGTTACAACATTGCCCTTGATTAAAGAATAAACCCAGATGAACCCCTGCAATTGCTGCATCAAAATCGGCATCCGCAAACACAATATTCGGACTCTTTCCACCCAACTCTAAAGTCACCCGTTTTAGGTTCGTTTTAGCAGCCGCTTCCATAATTAAATGTCCGACTTCTGTTGAACCTGTAAACGCAACTTTGTCAATATCCATGTGATGAGAAATAGCCGCACCCGCAGTAGGCCCGTAACCTGATAAAATATTAACGACTCCCGGCGGAAACCCTGCTTCTAATATTAATTCCCCAATTCGTAAAGCAGAAAGCGGCGTTTGTTCTGCCGTTTTTAGAATCACAGTATTTCCCGCAGCCAACGCAGGGCCGAGTTTCCAGGCTTGCATAACAAGGGGAAAATTCCAGGGAATAATTTGACCGACAACGCCTACAGGTTCATGGCGAGTGTAACATAAATGGGGGCCGTCAACGGGAATCGTTTTACCTTGAATTTTATCCGCCCAACCTGCATAATACCGATAACAAGCGATCGCAAACGGTAAATCTATTGTCATAGACTCGCCGATAGGTTTCCCATTATCAAGGGTTTCTAAAAGGGCAAGTTCTTCTTTGTTTTGTTCGATTAAATCCGCTAATTTATACAGAAGTTCACCCCGTTTTCGGGCAGAAATATTCGGCCAATCTCCCGAATTAAACGCTTTCCGGGCGGCTGTTACCGCTTTTTCTACATCCGCAGCATCGGCTTCTGCAACATCACAAATCACTTCTCCTGTTGCGGGGTTTATGGTTTCAAAACGCTTCCCAGAAACGCTATCTACCCATTCATTATTAATCAACAGTTTCGTCTGACTGATTTTAACTTTTTCTTGAGGTTGTGCTGTGGTTACCATAACTTTATCCTAAATTGAGTTTCAATTTGAGAGCTAGTTGTATTGTGATGATCAAATGGAACAATTTGAGTAAATTTTATATTTTTTTTAGACTTGGATTGAGTTTCCTAAATCCCTTAAAATGATAAGTAATTATACTGGGTTTGACTTCAAAAATTGAACGTATAGTTTGATGAATGAACCAACTCGGTTAAAATCTACATTACAGCAAACATTTAAAGCCAATATTAAGACTTAGCAACCAACATGATGACTTCCAACTCTCTAACCGATCTCGCCCAACAAACTCGTCAAGCCGCCCAAAAATTAGCCGTTGTTTCTACAGAAGCTAAAAATCAAGCTTTAGAAGCAATCGCCCAAGCCTTAGAAGCCGCGACTGCTGATATTATCGCCGCCAACAAAACCGACTGTCAACAAGCCGAAAAAGATAGCATTCCCAAGCCGTTATATAATCGGCTAAAGATGGATGAAACCAAGTTAAAAAGTGCAATCACGGGTTTAAGAAATGTTGGTAAATTACCCGATCCAGTCGGTAAAATTCAAATTCATCGAGAACTAGATGAAGGGTTAATTCTCCAGCGTTTAACTTGTCCGTTAGGCGTTTTAGGAGTTGTTTTTGAAGCCCGTCCCGATGCGGTCATACAAATTTCGGCTTTGGCAATAAAATCGGGTAATGGAGTGATTTTAAAAGGCGGAAAAGAGGCAACAAATACCTGTCAAGTTTTGGTAAAAGCCATTCAAACCGGACTCTCCAAAACGGCGATTAATCCCAACGCCGTCCAACTGTTAACCACCCGAGAAGAAATTATCGAACTGTTAAAACTCGATGAATATGTTGACCTGATTATTCCTAGAGGGTCTAACGCTTTTGTGAGATTTATTCAGGAAAATACGCGAATTCCGGTGTTAGGTCATGCGGATGGAATTTGTCACGTTTACATCGATAAATTAGCCGATATTCAGAAAGCGGTTAACATCACGGTTGACGCGAAAACAAACTATCCCGCAGCCTGTAACGCTGTAGAAACATTGTTAGTTCATTCTGATATTGCGGCTGAATTTTTGCCGAAAGTTGTGGGCGAATTAAAACAGCATAAGGTTGAATTGCGGGGCGATGAACGCACTCAAAATATTACCCCAATGCAAGCGGCGACTGTCGAAGATTGGTCTACAGAATATTGTGATTTAATCTTATCTATTAAAATTGTAGACTCCTTAGAAGATGCGATCACTCATATCAACACCTACGGTTCCAAACATACAGAAGCGATCGTAACGGAAGACACAGAAACCGCCCAAACGTTTCTTGATTTTGTTGATGCTGCGGGCGTTTTTCACAACTGTTCAACTCGGTTTGCTGATGGTTTTCGCTATGGGTTTGGGGCGGAAGTTGGTATTAGTACCCAACAAATGCCTCCGCGTGGGCCAGTGGGTTTAGAAGGGTTAGTAACCTATAAGTATAAAGTGGTCGGAAATGGTCATATTGCGGCGACTTATTCGGGTGAAAATGCCAAACCTTTTACCCATAAAGACCTCTAATTTTGTTAACCTCCTCGCCTCCCTCCGTCCCTCAAATTTAGCCTCTGCCCCCCTCCGCCCCCCAAGTTTAGCCTCTGCCCCCCTCCGCCCCCCAAATTTGGGGGGAACTAAGTTTTTCCAAGTCCCCATCTTTCCAAGTCCCCCATCTTTCCAAGTCCCCCAGAATTGGGGGATTTAGGGGGCAGGGGATTTAGGGGGAGTGTAAAACGGTATCTAGAAAGCGAGGGGAGTAACAGGTTTGAGAAAATAACTCAACTCATCTCAAGAGGGCTAAATCCCTGCTATAAAAGGATTTCAGCCAATTCCATCCGACGGGGGCTATTAGCCAAAATGTCCATTTTCTGGTCAATTCGGCGAAATCTAAAAATCTTAGCCAAGATTATTGACACTTTTAGGAAGGGTGATCTATACTAATTTCTATAAACCTTAGCCAAGATTCATGGAAATTAGCCTATGTGTCCACAGGAGTTTGACTTAATTCAACGCATCAGGATAGAGGATGGCGTTCCTCGCGTCATTTCAACCCGCATCCAGGTGATCGAAGGTGGAGAAGATTTGATGTCTTTAGCGATCAATTTGTTAAAAGAACTTGGTTTCTATGACAAATTTGAGGAGAAACGCACTTCTCAATATATTGGTTATAAACTCAAAAATCCGAGGAAAGGTGCAAAACGTTATCAGTTAATTTTGCAAGAAAGAAAAGGAGAGTTATGTATTTCAATACCGGAAAATTTATTAGAAAAAAATACTTTAAAAATTTTCAACTGTGAACAAACTGGTGAAGAATTTCCTGATACAGTAGATGTTTTGATAGAACAAATCTGGGTTGTACCTAGTAAAGAGGATATATTTTTAAAGACTATACAATCAAAGTATGGAAAATTAGGTTTAGAGCAGCTAAATAGCGAAGTCGTTGGTTCTTTTTATCCTTTTTGTCGTGAATACGAATTTTCTGGTTTTTGTGGTGAATACGAAGGTTATGTAGCAGGGATGGAGGTCGAGTATTTGGCTGGTGATTTTGACATGGCTAGTTTAGGAGATCCCGATACTTACCTAACATTTCAGGAAGATAAGCTTTTTCCATATACAAAGCAATTTTGTATCAAATCTCCAGAGGTTGTTCAAGAATTTCTTAACACTTTTGGTAAAATTATTATGGAGCAAAACTAATGTCTGTCAAAGCCAAACGACTGATTAATTACCACGCCGAAGCCATGCTGGATTTTTTACAGACTTGTGTGGGAACAGAATATAAAATCTTTCCAGAAGTGTCACTGGCGAGAATTTGTGAACAGGTGAATAATTTAGAGTATGAATTGAGACGATTTTTATTTAGTTCCAGTTCGGTAGATGCACTAATTATTGACTCGGACTACAATCCTTGCTTAGTCGTTGAGTTTCAATCGTTCTATCACGATTCTGCTAAAGCAAAAGAACGCGATCGCAAAAAAGCCGCTTTACTTAAACTTGCGGGTGTTCCCCTCATTTATTCTCGGATTGATAACGTTAAGTTACTGCATCTGTATTCAGAGGATGAAGCAATTATTCATAATCTATTTACCGGGGAAAGACGAGAAGATGCTCAAGCTTT
>NZ_AAVU01000003.1 GCF_000169095.1 Lyngbya sp. PCC 8106 | reverse complement strand
TGTTGTCATTGTGGGGGGGGTGTAATCATGATTTTAATTCGCTTTTTTTCTCCGGTTTTATCTGTATTACCCATTACACTGTTTAGCAGTTTACCTGCTTTTGCGGTTACTTCCCAACCCATAGAAAATTTTGCGGTAAATTCTGATACTTTTTATCAAGTTTCTCCCGTTTCCGGTTCTGAAATTATCCTCACCCAAGCCATTACCCCCGCAAATGATGGTACGGGTACGGTGGTAACGCCCGAGGGAAATCGCTTCAATATTGAAGGCGGAACTCGTTCGGGAAATGGGGAAAATTTATTTCATAGTTTTGAGAAGTTTGGACTCGATGAAGGTCAAATTGCCAACTTTTTATCTAATCCTGAAATTCGCAACATTTTAGGTCGAGTTATTGGGGGTGATGCCTCTTTTATTAACGGTTTAATTGAGATGACAGGAGGCAGTTCTAACCTGTTTTTAATTAATCCATCGGGAATTTTATTTGGGCCGAATTCACAGTTAAATCTTCCCGGTGATTTTACCGCAACCACAGCAAACGGCGTACAGTTTGGCGAGGAATGGTTCAATGCTGAAGGGTTAAATAACTACGAAATATTAATCGGAAATCCAACGGGGTTTGCGTTTACAATGGCAAATCCTGGAAGCGTGATTAACTTCGGAACTTTAGCCGTTGAACGAGGACAAAATTTAACATTATTAGGTGGAACAGTTGTTAACGCTGGACAACTTTCAGCCCCAGAAGGACAGGTGATTATTACTTCTGTTCCCGGTGAAAATTTTGTTAGAATTAGTCAAGCCGGACAACTTTTAAGTTTAGAAATTCAACCGATAGTTCCCGGTAGTAGTCAACCGAATAATTGGTCAATTCCGATTACCAGTTTACCCGATTTATTAACTAGAGGGGTGAGTGGCTATGACATGGCGGCTAAAGTTAACCCCGATGGAAGTGTAGACTTAACTGTTTCTGATACCACCATTCCCGTCAATTCTGGGACAACAATTGCGTCGGGAGAGGTGGATGTTTCGGGAGAAATAGGCGGAACTGTGGGAATTTTTGGGGAAAGAGTTGGGGTAATTGATGCTAATATAAACGCCTCTGGAACAAATGGCGGTGGTACTGTTTTAATAGGCGGAGATTATAAAGGACAGGGAGAAGTTCCTAATGCGTTAAGGACGTTTGTTAATCGCAGTACGATTATTAATGCAGATGGTTTATTAAGCGGAGATGGCGGACGGGTTATTGTCTGGGCGGATGAAGTCACGGGGTTTTATGGGAATATTAATACTAGGGGTGGGAGTGAGTTAGGAAACGGGGGATTTGTTGAAGTTTCGGGGAAAGAAAGTTTGATTTTTGATGGAATTGTTGATACTTCGGCAGTGAATGGTAATTTCGGGACGTTATTACTTGATCCTCGAAATATTACAATTATTCAAGACCTAACTGCCAACCCAACCGATGGTGAATTACCTGATATTTTTCAAGATGATTTTGCTAATCAAGATGTTACAGTTAATTCAACGACGCTAGAGTTTCAAACCGGAAATATTATTTTAGAGGCGACTGAAAATATAACAGTTGCAGATGGAATATCTCTCACTTTTGTAGAAGGGGAAGGTTCAATTACCTTTACAGCAGATGCAGACAATAATAACACTGGTAACTTCTTAATGGATCAAACTCAATCCATTAATACTGTGGGAAGAAACCTCACCATTTCGGGAGTAGAAATTACGATGGGAACACTATCTACTCAGGGAGGAAATGTTAATCTTAATGCTTTAGGAAATCAAGCAGAAATTAATCTTGATGGTCAAGGAGCTGCTTCTATAACTACAGGAGGAGGAGTAGTTAATATTACGGCGGGAAATGACACTGCAACTCAAGGCGGTTTGATTCAAATCAATGGTCAAATCAACAGTGGAATTTTCCCATCTGCTGATGATTCTGGAGGAGGAGATATTGAAATTAATGCTTTAGGAAACAACAGTTTAATTGATATAAAAACACCAGATGATGATACTACAGAAGTTGATCTTACTACTCCACTGGTAACAAACGGAGAAGGAGAGATCAACCTGACAGCTTCGGGAAATGGTGGTCAAATTCTTATTACAAATGGATTGGCAGCCATAGATAATCCATTTGCGGCTATAGTTACAGAGAGAGGAAATATTACACTAACGGTTGGAAATAAGACAGCTAATCAACGCAGTTCTATTAAAATAAGCGGTGATATTAATTCTACAATGTCTCCTTTTCCCATAACAGTTACTCTCAATTCGTTAGGAAATAGCAGTGAAATTGTAGTACAGCGAATAGCAGCATCAGGAGGAATAATTAACCTTAATGCAGGGAGTGAAACAGCTACTCAATCTAGTTCAATTAGAGTAGTAGATTACATTGGGACATCCAGTATTAGAGGAGGAGAAATTAATATTAGGCTTTTTGGAAATAATAGTACCTTAGATGTAGGGGATCTCCGTACAACAGGAGGAGAGATTAATGTTAATGTTGGTAATGTTAATAGTGAAGGAGGTTTAATTAGAATAAGAAACGGAATTAATACGGATCTCGGCGATCTTGTTGAGGTTTTAGATGATCCTAACAATCCGGCTGATAGAATAGCTAATATTGAACTTAATTTTTTGGGAAATGGAGGTCAAATTACAGTAGGAAATTTAAGCACAACTGGAGGAGAGGTCAATATTACTGCGGGAAATGAAACGGCTAACCAACCGAGTTCGATTACAATTAATGGTGAAATTAATACATCGAGTGGTGGTGATAATCCTGCTGATATTAATCTCACAACTTTGGGAAATGGTGGTCAAATTCTTATAGAAGGAACTCCAGACTTAGCAAGTTTAAGAACAACTGGAGGAGAGGTTAATATTACTGCCGGGAATAAAACGGCTAACCAACCGAGTTCGATTGAAATCACGGGAGGAATTAATACTTCAGGTGATAATCCTGCTGATATTAATCTCACAACTTTCGGAGATGGAGGTCAAATTTTTGTTACAACCAGTCCCAATTTTGCTGCTTTAGCAACTTCTGGTGGAAATATTAATCTCACAGTTGGAAGTGATATAGTCAATCCAACAAATCCTATTCAAATTGATATTAGTGGAATTGATACAACAGGAATTAGTGGTGGAAATATTAATTTTAGTGCGATTGGAAATGGCGGTCAAATTAGCACCGGAAACTTAACTACAACGGGAGGAGTAGTTGATTTTAATTTTAATAATAATAATACCAATCAACCCATTTTACTTCAAACGGGTTTTATCGATACATCTCGCGATAGTGATGGAGATGTCAATCTCAATATTATCGGAAGTGGTAATATTATTACGCAAGAATTAGTGACAACAGGAGGAGAAATCAACCTAAATATTGGGGAGAATAACGCCACTCAACCGAGTTCCATTCAAATCAACTCAATTGATACTTCTCGCGCACCTGAAGGCAATATAACCCTTAATGCTTTAGGAAATGGAGGTCAAATTACGACTCAACAAATGATTACAAATGGAGGAGATGTTGACCTCACAGTTGGGAGTGATACAGCGACTCAACCAAGTTCTATTGATATTGGTTTTATTAATACATCTCGGGGAAGTGATGGCAATATTAATCTCAATGCTTTAGGAAATGGCGGTCAAATTACGACTCAACAATTAATTACAACGGGAGGAGATGTTAACTTAGTAGTTGGAAATAATACAGCCAACCAAGGAAGTTCTATTCAAGTCTCGGGAGAAATAGATACTTCTACGGGTGTTGAAGGTAATATTAATCTAAGTGCGTTAGGAAATGGAGGTAATATTATTACGAATAATTTCATCACAAATGGAGGGGATATTAACCTCCAAGCCGGAAGTAATACAGCCAACCAAGCAAGTTCTATTCAAGTTGGTTCTCTGACTACAACTTCGATTAATGGTGACGGAAATATTAGCTTAGATGTTCAGTCTGGAACCGGAAATACAAGTATACTAACAAATGAAATTAACTCAACTTCCAGCATGGGAACCGGAGGAAATGTTAGTATTAATGCAGGGTCTAATACGGGAAATAGTACAATAACAATTGGCGATATTGATTCCTCTGCTAATCAAGGTAAAGGAGGAAATATTTCTTTCACCAGTGTCACTGAAGATGATAATATTCCCACTTCGACTACAAATGGTGCAAATATTACGTTAAATAATAATCAAACCTTTAACGCTGGAACAGGAACAATTAGCCTTAATAACGTGGGTATAGCTGCGGGAAATAATAACTTAATATTAACCGCAGATGAAATTAACTTTGATATTGATAATAGTCGCACGATTTCAGGAAGTGGCAATTTAAACCTACAATCCTTTACTCCAGAACGAGGAATTAATGTCGCTAATTCTGACAATACTGATACTACCAATCTAAATCTAACTCAAGCTGAAATTAACTTAATTCAAAATGGCTTTGAGTCAATTATTATCGGACGTGATAACAGTAGCGGAACCATTACTGTTGTTAATCCCGTTACTTTTAATGACCCTTTAACCCTACAAACCCCATTGGGTGATATTACCGTTGATGGAACGTTAACGGGATTGGATAATGCTTCGATTACATTAATAGGTTTAGGCGAAACAACCACACTCAATGCTGATATTATTACTGCTGGAAATCCCATTACAATTAATGATAGCGTTGTTATCGGAGTAAATACTGTTAATCTCGATACGACTAATAATTTGAATCAACCGGGTGCTAATATTACTATTCTCGGAACCGTTAACGGAACCAACCCGAATACAGAAACTTTAAACGTCATCGCAGGAGTTGGAGATGTTAACTTTAACAATGCAATTGGCAATTTAATTCCTCTCTCTAGACTGCAAATTAATAGTGCAGCTAATGTGACGTTTAGCAATGCGTTAACCACAGATAATATTACTTTAACGAGCGATGAAATCAACTTTGAAGGCGGTAATAATTCAGTTACCGGAAATAGCATAAACATTCGACCGAGTACAGTTAATAATATTGAGGTTGGAAGTTCAACAGATACGAATACCGATACACTCAACCTGACCCCAAGCGATTTAGCTACATTAAATAATTTTGAGTTAATTACCATCGGTGGTTTGAATTTTAGTGGAAATATTACCTTTGAAGGAAATGCAGAGTTTTCTGACCCAGTGGTTATTGATGCTGGTAATGGTTCAATTACTTCTAATAACAATTCAGGAATTATTGGAACAGATAATGCTTCTATTACCTTGAATGCAGATAGTGAAATTAATATCGGTCAACTCTCAACTGAAGGCGAAGCAATTAACTTAAATTCAATTGGCGATAGCGGACAAGTCACGACAGGAAATATTACTACAAATGGCGGTAATCTTAATATTTTAGCGGGGAATAACTTTATAGATAATTTAACCCCTAATTCGATTACAACCGGAACAATTAATACCTCATCTAACAGTGGAAATGGCGGTAATATTAATCTCGATGTTCAGTCAGGAAGTGGAAACGCAACTCTAGAAACGGGTGAAATCAATTCAACTTCTATTAGTGGGAGTGGAGGAGTTGTTAATCTGAATGCGCGTACAAATACAGGAGTAAGTAACATCACTGTTGGAAATATTAATTCATCTGTTAATGGCGGGATTGGCGGAAATATTACTTTCAGTAGTAGCTTTATCGGACGGGAACAGCAAGAATTGAGTCTAGATGGTGCCAATTTAACACTCAATAACAGTCAAACTCTGAACGCTGGAACCGGAACAATTACATTTAATAATGTCGGTATTGTCGCCGGAAATAATGATTTAACCCTCACCGCAGATGAGATAAATTTTGATATTAGTGGAAATAATCGGACAGTTTCAGGAAGTGGAAATTTAACTCTACAACCCTTTAGCGTTAATCAAAATATTGTTATTGATGGAACAGACAGCGGAGATTCCACAACCCTTGATTTAACCTCAAATGAACTTGCATTACTTGAAAATGGATTGAGTTCAATTACGGTTGGAAGAACCGACTCATCTGGTACAATTACGGTTGCAAATAGCGTTACATTTAATGATCCAATTATCCTACAATCTCCCGAGGGTTCAATTGATATTGGTGGAATTTTAACGGGAATAGATGATGCTTCTATCACTCTCAATGCTAACTTAATTAATCTCAGTGAAGGAATTACAACCGACAACGAAAATATTACCATTCAAGGGAATGAAATTAATCTAACTGGAAACACAACACTGGATACTGATAATACAGGTGGCGGCGATATTACAATTAACGGAAATATTAACGGAAATTCTGACCTTACCCTCACAACTGGAACCGGAAATATTAGTTTTTCAGGGACAATTGGGGAAACTCTACCCGTTGGAAATATTACCGCCAATAGTAGTGGAATGACTGAATTTAGCGGAACAGTTAATGCTAATAGTCTGACAACAGATACAGGCGGTTCTACTGAACTCAACGGTGATATTACGACGACAAACAACCAAACCTATAATGATTTTGTGAACCTTTTGGGTGATGTAATACTTGATAGCAGTAATGGGAATGGTAGTATTAACTTTGCATCCACCGTTGACGGAAATTTTAACTTACAACTTAATTCTGGTACAGGTAATATTACACTCGGAACCGTCGGAGATAATCAACCTTTATCTTCCTTAACTGTTAATAGTCAAGGTCAAACTAATTTAGGAGGAAATATTACCACAAATGGTTTTGAGGGTGTTGACTTTGAAAATGCTTCAACCGTTGAATTAAGTGATAATATTAGTATTAATACCCGTTCGGGAAATGGACTAATTAACTTTAGTCAAGCAAGCATTAATGGAAATTTTGATCTAGAACTAAATGCAGGTAACGGTGAGATAAATTTAGGAACAGTGGGAAATAATACCCCGCTTAATTCTTTGACCCTTACAACCACTGGTTTAACCACTTTAAATAATAATCTAACAACAAACAATAATATTGACTTCACTCAAGCAACAGGGGGAACCCAACTCAATACTGATGTTATTATTACCAGCAATAACGGGAATATATCATTTGAAAATAGTCCGATAACCGGAACCGGAAACAGCTTAACTCTTGATACAACCGGAGAAATTTTTCTGGATAATGTGGGTGAGGATAATAATGAAATTGGAGGCGTTACCATCACCAATGCTAACATTGTTAATCTATTGGGTAATATCTATACAGATGGCGGTATTAACTTTCCCAGTGTCACAACAATTAACCTCAATAGTGATACAGTTACTCTCGAAACCGATAGCGATAATGGAAATATTAATCTTTCGGATGCTTCGGTTGAAGGAAGTGGCGGATTAATTATTAATGCAGGAAGTGGTCAAGTTAATTTAGGTACTTTTGGTAATAGTATCCCCCCTGAAAGTTTAACTATTAATACATCTGGCTTAACCACTCTCAATGGTAATCTCACAATTAATAATAATATTGATTTCATTCAAGCTACAGGTGGAACCCAACTCAACACCGATGTTAATATTACCAGCAACACCGGAAATATTTTATTTGAAAATAGTCCAATCACTGGTACCGGAAATAACTTAACTCTTGATACATCAGGTAATATTTCACTTAACAATGTCGGTCAAGAGGGAAATGAACTCAACGAATTAATTATTAGTAATGCTAATAGTATTAACTTATTTGGTGATATCTTTACAAATAATAGTTTAGACTTTGTAGGTGCAACAACTGTTAATATTGCGGGAAGTTCAGTAACACTGCAAACCAACAGCGGAAATGGAAATATTAACTTTTCAGGTGTTCCAATTGAAGCCACAGCAACCGGAAACGAACTCATTTTTAATGCAGGAAGTGGTAACATTACTTTAAACAGAGTAGGGACTAATATTCCTCTTGATTCTTTATTGATTAACACAAGTGGTCAAACCAATTTAGAGGGAAATATTAATATTAGTGGCGTTGATGGGATTACCTTTGAAAATGCGACCAATATTGTTTTAATTAATGATGTAATTATCAATACAACTTTAGGAAATGGAAGCATAAACTTTAATAATGCTACCATTAATGGTAATTCTAACTTAGAACTCAATGCGGGAACGGGTAATATTACATTGGGAACAGTCGGAAATAATATTCCTTTAAATCTTTTATCCATTAATACAAGTGGATTAACGAATTTAGGAGGGAATATTAATATTAGTGGTACTGATGGGATTACCTTTGAAAATGCAGCCAATATTGTTTTAACCAATGACGTTCAGATTGATACAAGTTTTGGAAATGGAATTATTAATTTTGGAACGGGAACGGTTGATGGGAATTTTAATTTACAACTGAGTGCAGGTAACGGTAATATTATCTTGAGTACATTTGGACAAAATGAGACTCTAAATTTACTGGATATTCAAACAACAGGATTAACAACTCTTAACGGTAATCTCACAACAAACGAGAGTATTAACTTTACTCAAGCAACGGGTGGAACTGAACTTAATACTGATGTTATCATTAATAGTAACAATGGTAATATTGATTTTAATAATAGTCCAATCTCAGGAACGGGTAACAATTTAACACTCAATGCACCCAACGGAAATATTATTTTAGATGCAATCGGAAGTTCAGGGAATGGGTTAGGTGAAATTACAGTTAATAGCAGTGGAATTACTCAATTTAACGCCACTGTGAACGCCAGTAGCTTAACTACAGATATAGCAGGAATAACTGAACTCAACGCTGATATCACCACAACGGGAGAGAATGGTCAAAACTACGGTGATGCAGTGAACATCTTAAATAATATTACTTTAACGGGTGATGAAATTAACTTTAATAATACTGTCTCTGGGAATAATATCAATTTAACATTACAGCCTTTTAGTTCAAGTTTTCCTGTTGAAATTGGAGGAAATAGCAATAATAATTTGAGTGTTTTAAATTTAACAAATACTGAACTAAACTTTTTACAAAATGGCTTCAACTTAATCACAGTTGGGAGCAATAACACCGGAACAATTACTGCTGCTGGGAATATATCATTCCGTGACCCTGTTAGACTTCAATCTGCTACTTCTATTGAAACAACAGGATTTACAATTACAGGAACGGATAACGCAGCAATTACGTTCAACGCCAATCAAAATATTAATGTCAGTAATATTATTAATCCTAACGGTAATATTAACTTCACAACAAATAATGGTTCAATCAATGCTAATAATTTATTGGGTCGTTCTGTAAATTTAACGACAAGTGGAGGTAATATTACTCTCGATTTTAATCAAAACTTTTCTTTCAATAACCCCAACGTTCAGACTAATGGTGGTGATTTTAATATCAACAGTTTGGATTCCATTCAACTTTTAGGAAGTGGAATTATTCAAACAACCGGAGGAGATATTACCCTTTCAGGAACCAATATTAATAGTGAAATAAACTTTAATTCTAGTAATCCTCAAGGTCTAGGCGGTAATATTAATTTAACCGCAACAGAGGGAACAATTTCTACTGCTAATTTAAACAGTTCTGGCTTAACAGGAGGTGATATTACTGTTATCGCTCCGACTGCAATTATTACCGGAGAAATTAACAGTAGTGGTATCATTGGTGATGGTGGAAACGTAATTATTGACCCGGTTGGTGATGTTGAAGTTGAGTTTATTAACGCTCAAGGTGGGCAAAATGGTCAAGGGGGAAATGTACTTCTTGAATCAACAGGTGGATTTGTTCGAGCAACTCGATCTTTTATCGATCAAAATAACATTAATGCCAGTATTTCTACAGCAGGTGGACAGGGAGGAGGTTCTATTACAATTCGACATCAAGGGGGGTTAGCTGATGAACCCATTGCTAGTTTTGAAATCGGAAATACAAACCTAACTGAGAATGATAATGGTACAGCCGCAGCTATTACAACAGGTGAATTTACGATTAATTCTGACAACTCTTTTCCCGAATCTTTTACAGTGGGAAATATTGCAATTCAAACTGATGATCTAGCGACACCAACACCAACACCAACTCCCACCCCAACTCCCACACCAACTCCAATTGAACCCACTCCAATTGAACCCACTCAACCGGAATTTCCTGGCGATATTTTACCCCGTCAAAACCCTGTTGAACCTTTATCAATTTCTGCTAGTCTTCCTTGTAGTCCAGTAGATGCGGGAGTGTTAGCAGTTGAACAGGGATACACTCAAGATTTTGAAGAATATTGGGGAATATCTGCGAGTAAATCTGCAAAAGGTTTACTGGAAACCTGTGATGCTTTAAGTCAAATTGCCGGAATTACAGGGATTAAACCTGCTGTTATTTATGTTAACTTTGTTCCGGTTGAATATGATATAGAAGCTCAAGAAAATCAGGTCAATGTAATCGATTCTCCATCAGAAAAACCTGATCAAAAGGGTAGTTATCAGCTCGAATTAGTAATGATTACTGCTGAAGGTCAACCGATTCGGAAACGAATTTCTGGGGTGACTCGTGATCAAGTTTTAAAACAACGAAACTTTTTCTTTAGAGAAATTTTTCCAACGACTCGCAGAAGTAGTTTTTTACCCTATGCTCAACAATTTTATCAATGGTTGATTGCTCCATTACAAGCTGAGTTAGAAGCACAAGAAATCAATAACTTAGTCTTTATTATGGACGAAGGATTACGTTCTTTACCTTTAGCCGCTTTACATGATGGTGAACAATTTTTAATTGAAAAATATAGCGTAGGACTTGCACCTAGTTTGACCTTAACTGAAACTCGTTATAGTGATGTTAAACAAGCTCGTGTTTTGGCGATGGGTTCAACTGAATTTCCCGCTGATTCTAGATTAAACGATTTACCTGCGGTGTCAGCAGAAGTCAATATTATTGCGGATAATGTATGGAATGGAGAATCATTTTTAAATGAAAACTTTACAATTGAAAATTTAAAAAAAGAACGATTTGCAACACCTTTTGGTATTGTTCACTTAGCAACTCATGCAGAATTTAGGACGGGACAACCCAATAATTCTTATATTCAATTTTGGGATGATAAACTTAGACTTGATCAAGTACGAGATTTAGGATGGAATCAACCTCCCGTGAAATTATTAGTCTTAAGCGCTTGTCAAACGGCTTTAGGAGATCGTGAAGCCGAGTTAGGTTTTGCAGGTTTTGCGGCGAAAGCAGGAGTAGAATCTGTAATCGCTAGCTTATGGAAAGTCGATGATCAAGCCACATTTGCACTCATGGTTGATTTTTATCAACAATTAACCCAAGCGCCAATTAAAGCCGAAGCCTTAAGACAAACTCAAATTGCTTTATTAAGGGGAGAAGTTCGGATCGAAGATTCACGCCTAATTTTACCGGATCGAGAAATCACTTTACCTCCAGAATTTGATAACTCTGGAATTGAAATTTTTTCTGACCCTCAATACTGGGCTGCATTTACAATTATCGGTAGCCCTTGGTAGTTTAGAAGCCTTTTATATACTCAGAATTAGGCTATTGATTTGAATACTGACTTCTTTTAATTTGTTCCTGTTCCATTGCTTCAAATAAGGCTTGAAAATTACCTTCTCCAAATCCTTTGGCTTCAACAAGATTTCCATTAACCCAACTGTTTCTACGTTCTATAAACTCAAAAAAGAATGTGGGTTCCTCAAAAATAGGCTGAGTAAAAATTTGTAATAACATTGCGTCTGAATCAGACATATCAATCAGGATTTCATACTCTTGAATCGTTTTCCAGTCGGCGGGTGATAACTCATTTTGATTTAACTGTTGTTGTAACTGGCTATAATAGAAAGGAGATACGGAAATAAATTGTAATCCTTGCTGTCTCAACTGACCAACAACTTGAATAATATTTTGAGTTTTCAACGCAATATGTTGAATTCCTGCACCTCGATTAACATCGATAAATTCCTGAATTTGTGACTTTTCTGATGTAGGTTCATTAATGGGAAACTGCACATTTTTATGTTCATCAACCAGCACTTGACTATGCAAACCAGAACGCTTTGTTTGAATATCAAATGTCTGTTTAGATTCAAACTGAAGAACCTGTTTATACCAGTTTACAGCCGCTTGTAAATCTCCTGCATTCACATTTAAAACGACATGATCAATTCCGACAATATGAGAATGAACTTGAGAATAGGGAATGGGAAAAGGAACAGAAGGAAGCAACTTCCAGTGAGGATGATTTTGCCGTTCTACTAAGGTATGATGTAACCCACTCCAGCCCACAATAGTAAACCATTTTAGGAGACTATTATCGACAGAATATTGTTGAATCGGTTGCATCATTTTAACCCCTTCAACTTTCATTCGTTGAGCCGCAGATTCTATATCCTCAACTTGAAATGCCACATCTACAATACCAGACGGATGTTGCTCCAAATACTCAGCCACCGGACTCGCATCCGTTACCGGAGAAGATAACAGAAAATAAACCGATCCATGCTGTATAATTTCTGTATGAGTATCAGAGGTTGTCACACATCCCTGAGCTTGAAAACCCAACTTCTGAATAAACCAATCTCGTGATGCCTTAGCATTGGTGACATAAAAATGTAGATGATCAAACTGCATCATAAACTCCCACTATTTGGTGTTTGGAATCAACGCTCAATTCCTCATTCCCTATTCTTTCTCACTAAAAGAATAAATGACTATCGGGTTGAATATTAATCTCCATTGGAACAGCCTGAGGTTCGGCTGAGAGTGCAAATAAAATTGCATCGGCTGCCGTTTCAGAACTGAGCATTTTTGAACGGTCAACCTTTAAACTAACACTATCCCAAAAAGGAGTATCAACCCCCCCAAGATAGAATAATGTAAATTTAATTCCATACCGACGCATTTCATCAGCCATACACTTACTAAAGCCAACTACCCCAAATTTAGAAGCACAATAAGCACTTCCCATTGCCATCGAATGTTTTCCTAAAATCCCAATTACATTACAAATATGACCAGATTTTTGCTGTTTCATCACACTCGCAACCGCTTGAGTGGTATAAAAACTCCCCTTGAGGTTCAAGTCCAACATTCTATCGAGGTCAGAGGGTTCGATTTTATTCCACTGTTTGAGAATTCCGGCGCCGGCTGCATTGACCAAAATATCAATCTGGCCGAAGTGACTTTCGGCTTTTTGCATCAATCCTTCAACTTGCTGCGGGTCAGTGATATCAGTTGAAACCGCCAAAACGTCTGGTGTTCCCAATTCTGAAGCTAAGGTTTCCAATTTATGGCTGTCTCTGGCGGCCAACACCAGTTTGACCCCGGATTGGACTAACTTTCGGGCGACGGCTGAACCGATTCCACCTGTTCCCCCAACGATTACCGCTACTTTGTCTCGCATTTCGTTACATTTCTTAAAAACTCCCTTCTTAGTATAGTCACAACCGTCCGAGTCGGGGAAAGACAAAAGATAGATTTATTCAACTTCTGAAAAATAAACTCCATCTGTCCCTCAAATTAACGACAATATTCTGATTTGGCAAAGATTCACTCAAAAAAGTGACTGTGCAATGGATAACCCAGTGATTAGATTAGAACTATGAATATCAATCCACTGGAAGTTTAGAGATGCAAACCACAGATTTTTATCCGAAAACGATTCAATCTCTACCGATTGTGCGTCGGGGGAGTCAAGGAAAAACCATTAAAAACTTGCAAGAACGCCTCAGTATTTTGGGATACAAATTATTAATTGACGAAGTTTTTGGTATGGCGACTGAAGCAATGGTCAAACAATTTCAAAGAGAAAATCGATTATTAGTCGATGGCATTGTTGGGTCGGAAACTTGGAATACGTTATTGAAAGCGACTAGCGTTCCTTTTGAGGCTCTACAATCTTTACCGATTCTCAGTTTTGGAAGTGTGGGAAATGATGTGATTAGGTTGCAAAATCGTCTGAATGATTTTGAGATTAATTTGCTGGTTAATGGTATTTTTGCCTCAAAAACAGAAGGAGCTGTTAAACAATTTCAACGCCGTTTTGGGTTGACTGCTGATGGAATTGTTGGGCCTTTTACATGGAATGCTTTGCTGCATGAATTCTTTTAGGTAAAGGATGAATTGATTAAATTGACCATTCATTTTCCCTCTAAAATAGCTTTGACTCTCCCTGAAGTCTCCTTTTTTGAGATTAAGGGAATTTTTATGTTGTTTATATTTTAGACTTGACTTGGACTGAAACCCAAACATTCATTTACATAAATGAGTGACTACCCAATCCTGTTTAGATTAACTATATTAGAACTATAGAAACAAGTTAGTTGGGAAATCAATCATGCAATCAAAAACAACTATTGTACGTCGGGGCAGCCAAGGTTAAGCCGTGAAAGATATCCAAGCACAACTGAATATTTTTGGGGCAAAATTAGTTGAAGACGGTATCTTTGGGGCAACTACAGAAGCAGCCGTTAAAGAGTTTCAAAAAAAGAGTGGATTAACGGTTGATGGAATTGTTGGGCCGAAAACAATCAATATTTTATCTCAGGCGACTTCGGTTCCTATCCGCACTCTAAATTCTCTACCAATTTTGCGTCAAGGTAGTAAAGGAGAAGATGTAATCCAGATTCAAAATAACTTAAATAATTATTCGGGAGAAAACTTAGTTGTTGATGGTGTCTTTGGAAACGCTACAGAAGCAGCCATCAAGAAATTTCAAGCCGAAAAAGGGTTAGTTGTTGATGGAATTGTTGGTCGTTTAACTTGGAATGCTTTACTGCATCCTTTCTTCTAATTCCCTGAGAATATCGATGTAGGAGTCATGTAAACCCGTGACTCCTCAATTCTCAAAAAGCAGATTAGATTTATTCAAGTTCACTAATTTCAGGAAGTATTAATCATGCAAACATCCAGTATTTCTTCTACAACCGTTAAATCTTTACCCATTTTGCAGTTAGGTAAAACCGGAGATAATGTCATCTATCTACAAAATAGCCTCAATATTGTAGGTGCTAATCTCAGAATAGATGGAGTTTTTGGTTCTGATACGGAAATAGCAGTTAAGCGGTTTCAAAGAGATAATGAGTTAATCATTGATGGGATTGTTGGGTCGCAAACTTGGAGAATTTTATTAGAAATTACAACAGCCCCGTTAGATAATCCTGATGATGATTTTCCGGTTTTAAAAGTAGGAAATACTGGAAAAATTGTTTTTGAATTGCAAACTCATCTGAATAATATTGAGGCTAATTTAGTCGTTGATGGGATTTTTGGGGTGAAAACATTAGATGCAGTTAAGCTATTTCAACTTAAACATGGATTAGTAGCAAACGGAATTGTTGGGCTTAATACTTGGAAAGAAATTCTGAATCAAGAATTTTTATATATGGATTAAATCAACAGATTTTTAACCGATTTTCCCCTTTATTCTTCTTCTGAAGATGAAGGGAAATTTGGCGTTAGTAAACACACACTCCAGCCTCTTTCGGTTTCCTCTAACTCAAAAGAACTACACATATCAATAAATTTTGGGAACTTACCTCCCGGCTGAAGTTGTTTAATTACTTGGGTAATGGCTTGACCATATTTTTTATTAAAGTAACTTCCTAAGATTGATAACGAAATGCAAGAACTGGTGGTTTTAGCAGTGAGTTCTTTAACAATTTGAACGAGGGCGATTTCTAACTGTTCAATGGATTGAATTTTCACTAAACCATTGGTTGAATTTTCGTCCGCAGCAGGCGTTAACTCATCTTTCGGATATGCGAGTTCAAATAAAGTCACATAGGTTTGGGACTTTTCAGAAGGTTGATGAATGGCAAAAATTTGAGGGTTGTTAATAAATATGTCTCTGGCTTTAGATTCGGGAAAATGGGCAGAAACAACTTGACTAATTGTTATTTTGTAGGTATCTTTATAGAGGGAAGAAAGACGCGAGAGTTTAATCCATTGACTATTAATACGCTTTTGTTCGGAGCGAACTAAATCTTGTAACTGTACTAGAAATTTATCTAACGAGGGAATATCGCTAGAAGATGTTAAATTAAATTGTTGAGTTTCCCCGGTTCGATTATCAAACACCAGAATCTGATCTTTTTTCTTCTTGACCTGATAAACTGTTAACCCATGAGCTTGTAGAGTATTGCATAGATGAGTCAAGGCCCGATCAGACGAACAAACCAAAACTTCTTGGGCTGTGGGATAATAGACGAAAATAGAAGAACCAACTGTCGCCATTTTTAAATCAGCACTATCTTTTCCGGGCGGAACATGAATGAGTTGATACCCTCGCTGATGCAACTCAATATCTTTTTTTCCCATGCTACGCCAATTAGCAAAAGCAACCTTAATTTGCAACGGACAGGTACAAACACTTTCTAAAAATTTCTCGGTTTCGACATCCAATTGAAGATTTTCCACATCCAACAACAGAATACTAATTCCACTGGTTGAAAAACTGCGCCCATTAAAATAGAGTTGTTGAGGGTTGATTTCCCCAGGATGTGGATAAGGAGTCAGTTTAGGGTTTGGATAAATCAGTTGTTCGAGTTGAGCAATAACAGCCTGATATTCCGAGGATTGAAGAAATTCCCCACTCAGCAAAACCTTGAGATAATTTTGAACTTTCGCCCGTAATTTCTCAGGCGGCTTGACCTGACTCAACCCTTGAGAAATCTTCTGGAAAAAGATAGACTCATAGCGCGGTTGATGCCAGGGAATATTTTGGTAGCGAGGATTAAGCCATTGAGGATGCTGCTTCTGGAGTGAAACCAGAGTTTGATAAAGAAAATGGCAAACCGTATCGACTACAGTAGAATCATTAGTCCCAAGTTGGTGATTTGGATGGGGCATGACCCTGCAAGTCCGATCAAGATATCTGATGCTCTATTCTTTAAGAGTAACACGTTGGGCGACGGGAATGCGATCATGTCCAAAAAACTCACCCCCCTTTCGGGCTTATTGAGGCTGAACCCTCTGCAAAATGAAGCGCCACAACCAGCCAACCGCAATTAATCCTAAACCCACTAACCAAATTTGCCACTCTACCCAAAACGCCAGAAAAAAACACGATACTAGCCCAATCACTGCTATCGGCTTCGGATAAAGTCGTCCTTCCGGCGGAATTTTTAACGCGGCAAAATTCGTAATAGCATAATAAATTAAAACATTAAACGCACTAAATGACCATGTTGTTTTCACATTCCCAATCAACACCAACACCCCAATAATCACCGTAACAACAATCACCGCAATTGTAGGAGTCGTTTGAGAAGGGTTGAGTCGCGCCACTTGACGAGGCATATCTCCCCGTCTCCCCATCGCCAACAACACCCGGGATAACCCCAAAATCAAATTCAGCAACACCCCCAACATCGCCGTTATCGCCCCAACAGCCACAACTTGAGGAATTCCCGGTATTCCAAACTGACTCGCCGCCACTTCCAACGGTGCCACCTTTTGCGTCGCATCACTCAAGCCCTCAACCCCAACTGCGGCGACTCCCACCACAGCCACCGTCAAATACAACAACATTGTGACAATCATCGTGGTAATCATCGCTTTGGGAATCGTCACTCGGGGTTCACGCACTTCTTCACCTAAAGTCGCAATACGTCCATATCCGGTGTAGGCAACAAACATTAATGCAGTGGCTTGTAATAAAGCGGCGATGGGATTTTCAGCCGTAAAAAAAGGCATTAAATTGTTAGCAGTCGTTGGAGATAATGCCGTTGGTAAACCCGTGATAATAAAGATAAGTAAGGAAAATAACGTTAACGAAACAATCCCTAAATTAGCTAGATTAGAACGACGAATTCCATTTAAAACAATGACTGTAATCGTGATAACTGCAATTAAAGCTGTCGGTATCAATAAACCATTATCCAAGCCCAAAGCGTTGAGAAAATAACCCGCAAATCCTAAAGCAGCAGTCGCTGCCGAGGCACTTTTTGCGAGTAGAAACATCCAACCTGCGGTAAACCCAAAAAAGGGATTGAGATATTTGTAACCATATTCATAAGTTCCACCACTCACGGAATGATTAGCTGCAAGTTGAGCGCTACTCAACCCATTACATAAAGCAACCATCGCCCCAATTGCCACCGCTAAAATAACAGACGGCCCAGCAATTCCCGTCGCAATTCCAATACTTACAAATACCCCCGTTCCAATAATTGAACCTAACCCCATTAAGGTAGCACCAAAAACCCCAAGTTCTCGTTGTAGGGATGGCATTTGACCTGACATTTAGCGATTTCTCCCAAAAATCATTGATTGATTATAATCTAATTTCGTTAATGGCAGGTTAACAATCACAATGTTTTTGAGTAATCGAGAGTGATATGATGCTAATTTGATGATTTTGATTGTCGGACTTTAAAAATATGTTTCCAGGTAATATCACCTAAAACAAGAGAGTAAAAAAGCTGTAATAATCAAATAAAAAAAGAAAGACTTAGAGGAAAATTAAACCCCTTGTATAACCAATTTTATCCATTTGTTCATTATAATAGACTAAATAGACCATCACTCCAGAAAAATAATGGCGAGAGATTTACGGGGATTCCTCAAACGGCTAGAAGAACAGGGACAATTACGACGGATTAGTGCTTTAGTAGACCCCGACTTAGAAATTGCAGAAATTTCCAACCGAATGTTACAATCCGGTGGCCCAGGTTTATTGTTTGAGAACGTCAAAGGGTCGCCTCATCCTGTTGCTATCAACTTACTCGGAACCGAACAACGAGTCTGTTTAGCAATGAATATGGAAAAACCCCAAGAATTAGAAGAATTGGGGAGAAAACTCGGAATGCTGCAACAACCGAAACCCCCGAAAAAAATATCGCAAGCCGTAGACTTTGGGAAAGTATTATTTGATGTTGTCAAAGCCAAACCCGGACGAAATTTCTTTCCTCCTTGTCAACAAGTCATCCTCGAAGGAGAAGAACTAGATTTAAGCAAAATTCCCATGATTCGCCCCTATCCTAAAGATGCGGGTAAGATTATTACATTAGGCTTAGTGATTACCAAAGACTGCGAAACCGGAACTCCAAATGTTGGCGTTTATCGCTTACAATTGCAGTCCAAAACAACCATGACTGTACATTGGTTATCGGTTCGGGGAGGGGCAAGACACCTGCGAAAAGCCGCTGAAAACGGCAAAAAACTAGAAATTGCGATCGCATTAGGCGTTGATCCGTTAATCATAATGGCGGCTGCTACACCCATTCCCGTTGATTTATCTGAATGGTTATTTGCCGGATTATATGGCGGTTCCGGTGTACAACTCGCTAAGTGTAAAACCGTTGATTTAGAAGTTCCCGCCGACTCCGAATTTGTACTCGAAGGAACCATTACCCCCGGCGAAATGTTACCCGACGGGCCGTTTGGAGATCATATGGGGTATTACGGTGGCGTTGAAGATTCGCCGTTAATTCGATTTCACTGCATGACTCATCGCAAAGACCCGATTTATTTAACCACATTTAGCGGTCGTCCCCCCAAAGAAGAAGCGATGATGGCGATCGCTTTAAACCGCATTTATACCCCAATTTTACGACAACAAGTTTCTGAAATTGTTGACTTTTTCTTACCCATGGAAGCGTTAAGTTATAAAGCAGCAATTATCTCCATTGATAAAGCGTATCCGGGTCAAGCCAGGCGGGCGGCGTTGGCTTTTTGGAGTGCATTACCTCAGTTTACTTATACCAAATTTGTAATTGTTGTGGATAAAACGATTAATATTCGTGATCCGCGTCAAGTTGTCTGGGCAATTTCGTCTAAAGTTGACCCCTCTCGGGATGTATTTATTCTTCCCAATACGCCCTTTGATACGTTAGATTTTGCCAGCGAAAAAATTGGTTTAGGTGGACGAATGGGAATAGATGCAACGACCAAAATTCCTCCCGAAACCGACCATGAATGGGGCGAAGCATTGGAGTCTGATGTTGATGTCGCGGCGATGGTTTCTCGACGTTGGGCGGAATATGGGTTAGGAGATTTGAATTTAACCGAAGTAGACCCCAATAAATTTGGCTACGACATCCAATAATTCAACTATTTTCCAATATTTTAGGGGCGCTGTCTGGGTGTTCTATGGGCGTTCTATGGGCGTTCTATGGGCGTTCTATGGGCGTTCTATGGGCGCAAGCCTTGCGCCCCTACGAAGGGAAAAATAGCGGAAAACTATTTGATCATCACCAATACCAAATATGAATCAATGTCATTCCTAATCTCTCGGAAAAATGTTAGATTGGGCGCTGTATGGGCGTTGTAGGGGCGCAAGGCTTGCGCCCTCATGCTTGCGCCCAGCCTACGGTTGGACTATCCCCAATACCAAATATGAATCAATGTCATTCCTAATCTCTCGGAAAAATGTTAGATTGGGCGCTGTACGGGCGTTGTAGGGGCGCAAGGCTTGCGCCCTTATGCTTGCGCCCAGCCTACGGTTGGACTATCCCCAATACCAAATATGAATCAATATCATTCCCAATATCATCGCCGTTCTATTCGTCTTCAGGGGTATGATTATTCTCAAGCTGGTTTTTATTTTATCACCTTATGTACTCGCGATCGCCAATGTTGGTTCGGCGAAATAAAAAACGGGAAAATGCACCTCAATTCTATTGGTTCTATTGTCGCTGAAGAATGGTTAAAATCTGCCAAAATCCGATCAGAAATTGAATTAGATGAATGGATTATTATGCCGAATCATTTTCACGCGATTGTGATTATTAAAACAGAAATTAATAACGGTTTTGGCGAACAGTTGGAAAACAATCCCGGTGCCAGAAAACACCGATCTTTGTCTACATTAATTTCAGGGTTTAAAGCCGGAGTAACAAAACGAATTAGTGAAATTCGTCAAATTTCAGGCGTTTCGATTTGGCAGCGCAACTATTATGAACATATTATTCGAGATGAATTATCATTGTATAATATCCGAAAATATATCCTCGAAAATCCATTATCTTGGTCGGAAGATCCAGAAAACCCTCAAAAATATTCCCATTATCAAACGATTGAATTAGATTTACCCTTTTGATCGCTATCTATTTAACGTTTTTCAAAAATTGTAGGGGTGCAAGGCTTGCGCCCTCTGAGTGGCTTCACAGGAAAACTGCCAACCAAAAGTGATCGGCAGCTCCGGATTACTCCAGATTATTTGTAGAATCCCGCATTCTTAGACTGCAAACGCCTTGATTTTGCTCCCCATTTCTGAGAAAACGACTAAAATACGCTCTCATTCAGCCCTCAGAGAGACGAGATTAACCCAATCGGCAGATAACAGTCCCCCCTAGACCTGTGTTATAAGTATTTATATTTCTTAATCTTTTTTTATCAAATGTTTATATCTTCGACGAGGCTAGCCAAAATCAAAGCCAATATCAAGAAGAATATATTTTTCGGTAAGAAGCCCACCCCAGAACTAATAGCAATATTACTCGTATACTTCGTTCAAGGCATCTTAGGACTGGCGCGACTTGCTGTGAGCTTCTTTCTCAAAGACGACTTGGGAATGACGCCTGCTGAAGTCTCAGCAATGTTGGGAATCGTCGTCTTACCTTGGGTAATCAAACCTTTATTTGGCTTTCTTTCCGACGGTTTACCCCTATTTGGCTATCGTCGCCGACCCTATCTGATTTTATCAGGTTTTTTGGGTGCGATCGCCTGGATTGCGATGGCAACAGTCGTAGATAGTCCCCTCACCGCCACTCTCGTCATCACCCTCAGTTCGTTGTCTGTCGCCATCAGTGATGTGATTGTAGACTCATTAGTAGTTGAACGGGCGCGAAAAGAATCCCTCAGTGATGTCGGTTCCTTGCAATCCTTGTGTTGGGGAAGTTCAGCTTTAGGGGGATTAATTACTGCTTATCTCAGTGGTTTTTTATTAGAAATCGTCACCGTAAAAACTGTCTTTTTAATCACTGCAAGTTTTCCTTTAATTGTCTGTGGAGTGGCTTGGCTAATCACAGAAGAAAAAGTGGGCGATCGCTCAAATCTAGAAACCGTTAAACAACAAATTCGTCAACTCCGTCAGGCTGTTACTCAAAAAACAATCTGGCTACCGATGGCTTTTTTATTCATCTGGCAAGCCACCCCAACAGCCGATTCAGCTTTCTTTTATTTCACCACAAACGAACTCGGATTTCAACCCGAATTTTTAGGGCGAGTTCGCCTAGTGACCAGTATCGCCTCTTTAGTCGGTGTGCTGCTATTTCAACGCTTTTTTAAAACCGTTCCCTTTCGCAAAATCTTCACTTGGTCTACAATTTTATCAGCAGTTCTTGGCTTGACAATGTTATTGCTTGTCACCCATGCTAACCGTGCATTAGGCATAGATGATCATTGGTTTAGTTTAGGCGATAGTCTAATTTTAACCGTCATGGGACAAATCGCCTATATGCCTGTTTTAGTGTTAGCAGCGCGTTTGTGTCCGCCTGGAGTTGAAGCAACTTTATTTGCGTTGTTAATGTCAGTGTATAATCTAGCCGGACTCTTATCTCACGAATCTGGAGCATTATTAACTCACCTACTCGGAGTAACAGAACATCAGTTTGAAAACCTCTGGATACTGGTGATGATTACCAATATTTCCACACTGCTTCCCCTTCTCTTTCTTAACTGGTTGCCCAATCTTAGCGCAGAAGCAGAGGGAGAAAATTCTGATTCTAAAATGCCAATCTCTCAACGCACTGGACACAATCATGTACCCGAATTTGTACCAGAATATGAGGGGATTGGGATTCGAGATTAAAGTCGAATAACACCTCCTCAATGATTTTTTGGATAGACTTTTATTAAACTTCTCACACTCAAAAAAAGAACAATGACTAACCTACAAATGCCGAAACCTTTCGTAAAGAAAGAATTATCTTACAATACCAAAGACTGGCAAAAAGGCTATCAATCTCAACCCCATGAATATGACTATCCGATAGAAGATATCGAAGGGAAAATTCCACCGGAATTAACAGGAACTTTGTATAGGAACGGCCCCGGTTTATTAGATATTAATGGTTATCCTGTCCATCATCCTTTTGATGGCGATGGGATGATTTCGGCAATTCAATTTTCCCAAGGACGCGCCCACTATCGCAACCGTTATGTAAGAACGAAAGGATATGTTGAAGAACAAAAAGCAGGAATTCCTCTTTATCGGGGTGTATTTGGGACTCAAAAACCGGGCGGTATATTGGCAAATGCGTTTGATTTGCGTTTAAAAAACATTGCCAATACTCAAGTAATTTATTGGGGTAATAAACTGTTAGCCTTGTGGGAAGCAGCCGAACCTCATCAACTCGATCCTCAAACCTTAGAAACCATTGGAATTGATTATTTAGATGGCATTTTAGAACCGGGCGATGCGTTTTCAGCCCATCCTTGTATTGACCCCCATTGTGAGTTAGACGAGGGCGAACAATGTCTCGTGAACTTCTCCATTAAACCCGGACTTTCTACCACATTTACTATTTATGAACTGAGTCCCCAAGGCAAACTTTTACGCAAACACGCCCATTCTGTACCCGGATTTGCCTTTGTTCACGATTTCGCCATTACCCCAAATTATTGTATTTTCTTCCAAAATCCAGTTAGTTTTAATCCTCTACCCTTTCTGTTTGGGTTTTGTGGGGCGGGAGAATGTGTTAACTTTAAACCCAAACAACCGACTCGGATTATTGTCATTCCTCGTAATCAAAAAGAACAACCGGGAATCAAATGTTTTGAAACTCACTCGGGGTTTGTTTTCCATCACGCCAACGCCTACGAACAAGGGGATAAAATTTGTGTAGATTCAATTTGTTATCAATCCCTTCCCGGAGTTGATCCGCAAGCCGATTTTCACGATACAGATTTTACCGCATTAGATCCAGGGCAATTGTGGCATTTTGAGATTAATTTGAAAACAGGTCAAGTCGAACGTCAGCAAGTTGACAGCCGTTGTTGTGAGTTTCCCACCCTCAATCCCGAATGGGTTGGACGTCCCTATCGTTATGTCTACCTCGGCGCCGCCCACGATGCGGAGGGAAATGCACCGTTACAGGGAGTTCTCAAGCTAGACTTGCAAACGGGTGAACGTCAACTCTGGAGTGCAGCCCCTCACGGCTTTTCCGGTGAACCTGTGTTTGTTCCCCATCCTAACGGTGTCAACGAAGATGATGGCTGGCTCTTGACATTGGTGTATGATGCGAGTTATCATCGCTCAGATATTGTGATTTTAGATGCAAAAGATCTTAACAGGGGGCCAGTTGCCCAATTGCATCTCAAGCATCATATTCCCTATGGTTTACACGGAACGTTTGCTCACATTTAAAAGATTGAAGCTGTCTCCGCGACATTAGATTCCATGCCTTTTCCTAAACAGGAGGGCGTGGAATTTGAATGAATTTTGGTGTTGAGTGGGTTGTTAGTTGACTGCAAAAATAGATCTGGCCGAATCTTCCCCGGTAGTGCTACTGTGGAGTCAAACTTCTACCTGACATTGACTCAGGTCGGTATGGCGAGATTCTGGGACAACTTTACTCATCTACTCTTACTCAACAATGCCTCAAGAAGCGTCAACAGTGGCAATCCGGTTTAGTATCGTCATCACCACTTATAACCGCTTAAATTTGTTGAAACGGGCGATCAATTCCGCCTTAAAACAAACGGTTCCCTGTGAGGTGGTCGTTGCTGATGATTGTTCCTCTGATGGGACTGAAGAATATGTCAAAAATTTGTGTCAATCTCAACTTAAACAGAGCGATCGCCGTCTAATTTACCATCGTAATGAGCGCAATAGTGGTCATTCCCAAACAATGAATATGGGGGTGAGTGTTGCATCGGGAGAGTGGATTAAACCTGTTGATGATGATG
Source organism: Lyngbya sp. PCC 8106 (assembly GCF_000169095.1). Classification (GTDB taxonomy): domain Bacteria; phylum Cyanobacteriota; class Cyanobacteriia; order Cyanobacteriales; family Microcoleaceae; genus Capilliphycus. Next base: position 259,368 of record NZ_AAVU01000003.1, on the reverse strand, counting down.
ATTATCTCGCTCCAAATTGTATCGAAGAAATGGCACAGGCGATCGCAATTCATCAGACGACAATCACCCCTGAAAAAAACTCTAAAGCCGTGATTTGTTCGGCTCAAGCAGCACAGGTTGATCCCAACGGACGAGAACTCAGCCGCACTCGAATTATTGGGCCTGGAAAAGCATTTTATATTCCTCAAGAAGACATTCATTATGGAATGTTACTCGAACAAGTTCCCTTTGGAACTCCGGTACAAGTTGCTTATCGCCGAGATGCCTTTCTTAAATCTGGAGGGTGGGATTCGAGTTTGGATGTGAATTTTGATGATATAGATTCTTGGATTAAAATCGCTCAGTTTGGAGATGCTATTTTTATTAATCGTTGTTTAGCTTACCGAACGGTTTGGCCGGGAGCTTATAATCAAAAGTTGTCTCTAGAAAAGCGACTGAGAACGAATATTTTAATCAAAGAGAAAATTTATCCTCTGATTCATCAAAAGCATCATCATCGGCTTCCTGACCTGGCACAAATTCGTAATTATTTGAGATTACATTGGGGCTTAGTTGCCTTGAAATCAGCTAAAATAAATCCAGCATTTAAGATGGCTTCTTCTGCTCTTTTATCACAAAAAGCTTGGAAAATTTTGTTGTTATCAATGGCAACTCGTAATCAACCAAAACTCTCTGAAGTCAGTTTTTCGGAGTTAGAAAATAATCGTTCCACAGTTCATCCCGATGTAGAAGCCGACATTTACAATCCTCAGCAGCTTAAAACCTATCTCAAACTTCGTAGTGGTTTAACAGCCGTGCAACGAGGAAAGCTCAATAAAGCGTATAAAAATTTATTTCCATCCTTATTATCTCCCGCTAATTTAAAGGTTTTTATGAACCTCTTGATTTTAGATAATTCTAAAGATATTGTTGACATTCAGAAACATATTTTGATTCAGTAAAAACGCTCAATATTAGTTTTAAAATGTGGAAAACTGCCAAAACTTTACTCACGACTTATTATGCCTATATGTTAGAGTATCGGGCTGAACTTTTTTTATGGGTATTATCCGGTTCATTACCTTTTATTGTTATGGGAATTTGGGTAAAAGCTGCTCAATCTCAGGAACTTGCCCTAGAACCAGTTCAGTTTGCACGTTATTTTCTTGCCGCTTTTTTAGTTCGACAATCTAACGTCGTTTGGGTGATTTGGGAATTTGAGCGAGAAGTCATTCAAGGGAAACTCTCGCCGCGATTACTTCAACCCATTGATCCCGTTTGGCATCATTTTTTCTCGCATATCGCCGAACGATTTGCCCGATTTCCCTTTATTATCGGACTGGTATTGCTATTTTTTACCCTCTATCCCCAAGCTTTTTGGCTACCGAGTTTGAGTACCACTTTAATCTTTCTTTTAATTCTTTTAGTTGCTTTTTGCTTACGATTTTTAATTCAATATACCTTAGCCTTAGCTGCATTTTGGACTGAACGAGCATCCGCCTTAGAAGAACTATGGTTTTTACCTTATTTGTTCCTATCTGGAGTGATTGCTCCTTTAGAAATGTTCCCCCCAACCTTGCGAGAAATTGTTCTGTGGACACCGTTTCCTTACTTAGTCAATTTTCCCGCTTCAGTGTTAGTGGGACTACCAACCAATATTGGGCGAGGGTTAATGGTAATGTTGGGTTGGGGTATAGTTATGTTTGTATTAAACCGTTGGTTATGGCGAAAAGGGCTGCGACAGTATTCAGGAATGGGGGCTTGATGGCGATGAATTTTAGACTTAAACAATCGTTTTAAGTTGCTCGGCGACTTGCTTTAAATTTTCAGTTCCGATTCGAGTTTGACGAATACCCAGTGCAGTTTCTTTTGCTCCTTGATTAATACTCTCCATTGCTTCTACGACTTGTTGAATGGCGAGGACTTCCTGTTGAACATTGAGAGAAATTTGTTGATTGTACATCACAACTGTATTAATCGTATTAGTAATACCAACAAAGGCTTGAGTTGTGTTTTGGGTCATGCTCATACTCCAGTTTACTGTTTTTTTACCTTCCTCTGCTGCTATAACTGTAGAACGAATTGAATTTTGAATCTCATCAACCAAAGTATTAATTTCTTCAGTTGATTTTTTACTTTTATCTGCTAATTTTTGAATTTCTGAAGCAACAATCGAAAAACCTCGACCCTGTTCTCCTGCTCTAACTGCTTCTACCGCAGCATTGAGTGCTAACATATTGGTTTGACTAGCCAGATCACTAACAATTAGAGAAATATTACCAATTTGACTGGTTTGTTCACTTAATCTAGTAATTTGATCCGCAATTTCTTTAACTCTTTGCGTTAATTGGTTCATACCTTCTAATGTTTGGGAAACGGTATTATTTCCATTTTCTGCTGCTTGGAGTGCAAGCTGTGCCTTCTCAGATGCCGCATCTGCTTGTGAGGCAGATTGACGTGAAGATGCTTCTAATTCATCCATTGTTGTCGTGGTTGTATTAACCGAAGCCGCTTGTCCTGAAGCCGTGCGTTCTTGTTGTTCAATGGCTGTGGCAATCTCATGAGCCGAAATTGCAATTGTATTCGCAACAGTATTAATCGGTTGAATCGCGAGTCTATTGATCAAAAATAATACGAGAATGCCGACTAGAAAAACAGTGATTAATCCAATCCAAGCTCCTAAATTAACTAATTGATAATCGAGTTGAGTCCGTTCTTGTCTTTGGCTGAGAAGATCACTTTCGACTGCGATCATCTCTGCTATTTGTATCCGAATTTCATCCATGATTTGTTTGCCTTGAGCTGACAGCATAATATCCAAAACCATGTCATCTTGTCCGGCTTTCTTTAAATTAATCGTTTGTTGTAGTTCGGTGAGTTTGTTGTTTGCTAGTTCTTCAACTTTAGTAAGTCTTTCGAGTTGTTCAGGATTATCTGATATTTTGTCACTTAATTGATCAAAGTCATCATCTAAATTCTGTTCAGTATGATTATAGGGGTCGAGAAATTCATCCTGTCCTGTAATAATAAAACCTCGTTGTCCGGTTTCAGCATCAACTAAACTTTTTTCTAAACCTCTTAACATTGATTGCACTTGATAGGTATGGGCAACCCACTCGGAAGACTCTTTTAAAGTGGAGGTACTATTCAGCGTAATTAAGCTGTTAATACTCACAATTAAAAGAATAACTCCAAATCCTAACGGTAAAATTTGTTTGATATTCATCGTTTTTCCTGTTGTCACTTCTATTATTCTTGAATAAAGTGATTATCTGAACAGTCCTATCTCGGTGATGGTAAATAAGTGATCTTAAAAGAGAAAAGAGAACAAACAACGATAATAGGACTCTCTATCGGGTGAAGTTGTATTGAAACGGTCAGGGAACTCTTTCTATAGTAACTCTCCTGAGACCGAAGCTTTTGAACGAGGCGACAAATTCAACGACTACAAAATCTTAGACAGTTTGAATTTAACCGTGTCCTTGGTTGATCTCTATGAAGATGTCACCCTAGAGAGTCATTCTACAGAAACTCCAGACACCTAAATTGGATTGAGAATTGAGTAATATTTATGACTGTGATGGGGGGAACTTACTTCTAACGATAGAGGTCTTTTTTGCTATCTGGCGATCAAAATTGCATAAGCGTCAAAATTTAAGCCATATGTACTTTTGACAGATGCTAGTTCATCTGCGCCCTATGTACATTGATGAATGTCAGTTCATCTCAACCCCATACCAGTCTGATGAGTGAAGTGTTTACCGAATCTATTCTACCAGAGTGCCAAACTCTCGAATCCTGGGTTGCTCAAGAAGTTGAACTTCAACTGAGAACCCTTCCGGGCGAGATTACCCAATCTATTGATAAAAACCAGGCGATCGCTTACGTTCTCAAGTTTCTTCCACCAATGGGGAAAAAGACTGATAGCCAATGGCATTGGCCACCTGAAAAAATGGGTAAAATGTTGCAAGAGTTGATTACAGATGCGGCAACATTATCTTTAATTCGTTTGGTATCTAGTCATCGAGCTTAGAACTTAATTTTGAGAATGAGATCAAATTCAGGGCTAAAAACAAGGGGCGCCCAATTCGCGCCCTAAACTCTATTTTTATTGTGTAAATTAAACAGACTTTTGCAAAGGAAATCCTAAAGTTTCTCGTTGTTCTAAATACCGCCCAGCCACTCGTCGAGCTAAGTTGCGAATTCTGCCGATATAACGAGTGCGTTCAGTCACAGCAATCACACCCCGAGCATCCAAGAGGTTAAAGCTGTGAGAACATTTCAATACATAATCTAAACTCGGCAAAACTAATCCTTTGTCGATTAATTGTTCGGCTTCTTGTTCATACAAGCTAAAGAGAGTAAACAGTAATTCAGGGTTCGAGGCTTCAAAATTGTAGGTGCAATGTTCGACTTCTCCCTGAAGATAAATATCCCCATAATTAATCGTATCTGTCCAGGCAATTTTCGTCATGGCATCGACATCTTGAAGATACATTGCCAGTCGTTCCAGTCCGTAGGTAATTTCAATAGAAACGGGACGACAATCTATTCCGCCACATTGTTGAAAATAGGTGAATTGGGTAATTTCCATTCCATCTAACCAGACTTCCCAACCGACTCCCCAGGCGCCTAAAGTGGGAGATTCCCAGTTATCTTCGACAAACCGCACATCATGATCTTCGGGTTGAATTCCCAGCGATCGCAGGGAGTCGAGATAAACCTCTTGAATGTTATCAGGAGAAGGTTTAATCAAGACTTGGTATTGAAAATAATGTTGAAAACGGTTTGGATTTTCGCCATAACGTCCATCGGTGGGACGGCGACAGGGTTCGATGTAGGCGACAGACCAGGGTTCAGGGCCGATCGCCCGCAGAAAGGTATGAGGACTCATGGTTCCCGCCCCTTTTTCGGTGTCGTAGGGTTGGGCGATTAAACACCCGCGATCGCTCCAAAATTGATGTAAAGTGGCAATGACGGATTGAAAGTTCACTGGTTTGACTCTAGTTTAATGATTTCTCATTTTATGATCATAGATGTACCTCCAGAAATCAAACGAGGAACTTCCCCGATTATTAACTCCAGTTTTGAAGGGTTAGAACTGATCCCCGAACAACTTTTTCAACAAGCGGGTATTCCTTAAGCTATGATTTGTTATTTTTTCGGAGGGGAAAAACCAGTTAACTTATACAAATTATGCACTTCAATTTGAGTTAAGTCTCGCCATTGACCCGGTTTTAATCCGTCTAAACGAAAATCAGCGATCGCCACTCGAACTAACCTCAAAGTTGGGAATCCCACGGCTGCGGTCATCCGACGTATTTGACGATTGCGACCTTCGGTAAGGGTGATTTCTAGCCAAGCGGTGGGAACAGTTTTGCGAAAACGAATCGGCGGATCACGAGGAGGTAAAGCGGGTTCTGTGGGAAGTAATTGCACTTGAGCGCTTCGAGTTTGATAGTCTTTGATCTGCACACCCGCGCGCAAAGCATTCAAGGCGGTTTCATCCGGTATGTGTTCCACCTGAACCCAGTAAGTTCGAGGGTGATTAAATTTGCGATGACTCAAACGATGTTGAATTTTGCCTTGATTGGTAAGCAGCAATAATCCTTCACTATCGCGGTCTAATCGTCCGACGGGATACACCCCAGGAATTGAGATAAAATCTTTGAGGGTTTTCCGGGGGGAAGTGGTCGGATCGTTATCGGTAAATTGGCATAAAACGTCATAAGGTTTATAAAACAAAATAGATTGAGCAGGCATATTCTTCAAAAGATAATGAACCCGAAAGCGAGAATAGATTGCACCGGAGTGGACGAAACGTGATCTGTCCTTAAAATCACTGGTTTTGAGAACTTGAATTCAATGATCTTTTTAGGTTCATACTGTATATCGAGATACCAGAAATCATCTTAAGAGAGAACTTAAATTCAATTTATTCCGGATTTGCTCTCATCGTTGTTGATCCAATGCTATTAGAGATTCTATAGAGGACAGTGCTTTCAATTCCTATGGAGTATTATCCACTAGGATTTTTCAAGCAGACCTCAGCTAGATTACCATCGGGAAGTCACAGTGATCTCTGCGGTCAGGTTAGGAGGTTCCACTTTCGGAACTTAAACAACTTGAATTTCTTCCATAAAATAACCAGGGTAAAGTGATAGTTAAGTAGAAAGCTATTCGCGCCAGATAAGAACTACCGTACAAATTTTGTGAGACCTTACAAGCTGAATAAGTACCGAAGGTTTCCTCTATAGGCTGATTTTAGATTTATTCAAGGGAGATCGAACAATGTTTTTTCGTAATAAAATCCACACAACGCCTTGTGATTCTCAACCGATTACAATTATAGGAGAAGGTATTGTCTCTGAAGAAATTCAACCTTATCGTCAAGGTCGAGTCAAATTTCGTGGAACTTGGTGGAATGCTCGATGTGTAACGAATACCACAGTCAGACCCGGAACTATTGTTCATATTGTCAAGAAAGAAAATATTACTTTGTTTGTTGTACCTGCACCTTTTGAGTAAATCTAAAGTTGAGCGCTACCTCAAATAAAGGTATGAATTGAACTTGATTATTGAATTCCGTCAGACGCATCTTCTTTTTGAGGGGATGTGTTTTTTATCGGGTATACTGTTGTATTCTCGCTGTCTCGGAGTGTATAGATCGGTCACTCGCTCTATGTTTTCGGAAAAATTAAAGCTTTGTTTAAGATTGGGGTCAAACATTGCGAACTTCTGTAAACTTAGATTAGAACAACTTGATCTCATATTTTACAATAATGTCAAATCAAAAATTCAACTCCGATAATAACCCGAATAGAGTTTTGTCTCCTTCAAGTGATCCTCAGTTGAAAAAGTTTAATAAACGTTTGAAAGCCAATGGTCAACGAGATTTTGCCGTACAAGAAACATTGAATTGTCTTCTCAAGAAGCTACAAGTCAATCGGGTTGTACTGTATTATTTTTATCGCCAATGGGAAGGACAAGTCACATTTGAGGCTTTAAGTCATCCCAAATGGTCAATTTATGGTTCAATAGGAGGAGATGAATGTTTTAATGACGAATATGCCGCGTTATATCTTGCGGGTCGAACACGAGCGATTTCAGATATAGAAGTAGAACCGATTCAGGATTGTCATAAAGATTTTTTGCGGAGTATAGAAGTGAGAGCAAATTTAGCCGTACCTGTTTTGTTGAATCACCAGCAGTTATGGGGATTGTTGATTGCTCATCATTGTGAGAGTTCTCGTTCTTGGTCGCCATCAGATGTTGAACTTTTACAAGATGCAGCTCAGGCTTTAGTAGATGATCTTGCTTATTTAACTTAATTTTTTTGGCAATATCACGACACTAACGAACTGAAATAGAGGAGAATGAGGGCGTTTTATCATCAAATTTAAAACGATTAAAGTGGAGTTTTAATGACAAATTATGTCCCTTCATTCGGAGTTGAAAGAGAGTATAACTTGGTATCTGAGATTAATCTAATTTTGTTAATTAGCTGAAGTGACTACATCTTGAAACTGAATTTTAACAATGGCTCGTCTCAATTAGTCATTTAAAAAGGATGGGTTGTTTGATGAATCTTTTTTGCTCAATAAATTCAGACTTGGAATTTACCATAAACTTAACTGAATTGGATTCTGATCGAGTTGATCCCACGGTAGAGTAGGGACACAAACTCTAGACTGTTCAAGCATTTTTTGAAACTGATGTGCATGAGAAGGTGATTTTTCTTCCCTCGGACAGTGCATGAAAAAATAAACCCGAGTTCCTTGAGAAAGCCATTGTTTAATTTGAGTCACCCATTCTTGCAAAAAAGGAACATTGATTGCCAATTTAGGATGAGAAATAAATCGAACTAAACTAAAGGATGTTGTTGTTTTAAATTGAACAGGAACATTCGGTTTCCGTCGTTTACTATGTAAAGTTTTAAGAAATCTGTTGAGCGACTTCCCGGTGGATAAAAATCACCAATCCAGTCTTTATAAGCCCAAACTGCACAACCGAGAAAAAATTGAGATTTGTGGGATTGAGTCATTAAAATTAAATTGCGGTCACACCATTTAAAACCTCTTGAATTTGATCATATCTAAATCACTCCTGAAATCATTTTCTGATTGTAGCAATCAAATTAAAACGGTATTCAGCATGAAGTTTGTACAAACTGAATACCCAATAGAGGAAAACCATGTTGAAAGTGAATCGATCAATTTTAAACTTTCACCTTTGACAAGGTGGTAAAATAGTGTTGAGCAATAATTTCAGGAGTTAACTTCGCTTCTAAATATTGACGACCAGCATCACCCATTTGAGTTGCTAATTGAGGGTCAGATGCTAGTAAACGAATAAACTGAGCGAGTTGAGTTCCATCTCTATTATCAAATGCAGCGCCACATTTTGCTTCTTCAAGCAGTTGACGTAAATAGGAATGGGATTCACAAACAACAGCAACCGGACGTCCTGCGGCTAAGACTCCATAAAATTTACTGGGGGCGACAATTCCTTCCATTCCTTCACTGACACTGACTAAGGAAAGATCACAAGCAGTTAGAGAATAGGGTAATACGGCTTTGTCTTGATAGGGTAAGAACACGCAGTTATCTAATCTTAATTCTTGTACTTTCTTCATGCAAGTCTCTCGCTTTGCTCCGCCACCAATGAAGACAAATTGAATCGGTTCATTTTGTAATTCGACAGCAGCTTCTATAATGGTGTCCATGTCATGACATCGACCCATATTACCGGAATATAATACGGTAAATTTTTCCAGTAGGTTGAATTCCCGGACAAACCAATTTTCGGTTTTATTCAGGGGTTTAATAAACTTAGAATCAGCCCAGTTTTGAATCACACTGATTTTAGGCTCAATCTGAGGACATTTAGCTATGATTCTATCTTTCATGGTTGAGCTGAGTACAATAATTGAGTCGGCTCTTTTCCAAACTTTACCGTTCATCCAATCCCAAAATTTAACGAGTGGGTTTTTGGGTGAAATTAAGCCAAGTTCTACAGCGACATCTGGATACAAATCATACAATAAACAAGCGTAATGCTGACCAAAACAGAGATGGGCTAAATAACCCAAAATGGTTAGGTATGGTGGTGCTGTTGTCAGCAATAAAACCTCTGAGCGGTTAACACTTCTGAGCAAGTGTAGACCTGATCTAAAGCAAAAAAATAATCCATTTAGAGCTTTACCTCTAATTCTTTTTGACCAAATCTGAGTGGTTCGGGTTCGCTGAATATGTACTCCTTTATCGATTTCTTTTTGAGGAGCTTTGCTATTTTGAAAGGCATATCCAGGCTGTCCTGTAAAGATTTTTACCCGCATTCCTAAGCTTTGGAGTTGAGTGGCTAGTTCTGCAATCAGTTGTCCTGTTGCGGCATAGTCTGGAGGATAAAATTGAGTAATAATTGCAAGTTGACTGGCTTGAAAACTGTGAAAATTAGTAGATTTTTCTGAGGTTTTCTGCTTGTCAACGGATGCAGTTTTTACTTTTCCCAGATGTATCTTAGACATTGTAGATTCGTTGATCATAACTAAAAGCTTAGATAGATTTAGCTAAATTGGATGCAATCAATTGTTAACCCTTCTTACAAAAATTGAAACAAATATCCGGAATTTACGAAGGTTTTATGAAAAGATTTTAATGTCTTTTTTATGAAAAAATAGAATATACTTTTGAGCGGTTTTTTATACTTAAAACAGTATATTTGATAACAATTTTTAATATTAAACTTGGTTTTAAGTTAATCCTGAAAATATCTATCGAGAGATAGACTAATAATATTTATGATTGACTTATAGTAAAGAGTTTACTGAAAAGAGATAATATTTAATTCAGTTCAAAGATAGAGGAAGTCAATTATTTTTTTAAATGACTCCATAGAAAGATTAAACTAAAAACTTTAGCAATAGAAGATTAAGTAATCTGACTTCATCTATTGCTTGAGGTTCAGCAAGTAATCAATACAAATTTAAGGAAAGATAGAAAGCCCTGGGGAAATAGCTATTTCATCAATCTTTACAATGCTTAGAACTTTGCTACATCCACTCAGTTTAACTACTAAGCCTAAGCAGTTGTTTTGACTCCCATTAATAGTAGTCTCTTTGATCAAATAAGTTACAGGGGTTTTTGTAAAGTTAACCTGATTTTATGTAAAGCTTTTGTAAAAAGACAGTCCATTTTGTGAACACAAAAAAAATCCTCTATCATCCCACTTATTGGGTTTGTGGTGTCTATAAAGGATAATTTTTTAGATCTCCGTAATCATAATATCATCAACTTTATTGAATGCAAGCAAAGTCTAAACAATGATTAATCAACTGAATTGAGCTGTTTATTCTCCCCCAAATTTCGACTCATATAAATGAGTAATCCGGTTGCTCCGAGTCCATAAAATATCCCACCTGGAATCCCAATAATTGCCAGAGCTAAACATCCCACCCATAACGTCAATGTATAGATATATAGAACAGTTAATCGTTGGGATAAACCTCGATTGAGCAGTCGGTGATGCAAATGACTTCGATCCGCATAAAAAGGGGATTTACCATCGGAAATTCGAGCGATAATCACAACTAACATATCTAAAATAGGAACAAATAAAATCAGAAAGGGAAGAATAACTAGACTAAAATCAGAGGTTTTCATCAATCCAATGACAGCCAAACTCGCGAGTGTAAATCCGATAAAATAAGACCCTCCATCTCCCATAAAAATTTGAGCGGGGCTAAAGTTATAGCGGAGAAATCCTAGAGTTGCAGTGGCTAAAGTCACAGCAATTAAAGCGGCTGCGGGTTGATTGATGGACAAACAAATCACCAACATGATACAAGCTGAAATTCCCGATATTCCTGCTGCTAGTCCGTCTAAACCATCCATCCAGTTAATCGCATTGACAACTCCGGCTAACCAAATAATGGTAATTGGTAAACTCAAAAGACCTAAAGGGATTAATCCGAATCCGGGAATGGGTAGGAATTCAATCCTCACTCCAACAATCCAGACTAAACTAGCAACGCCGAATTGTAGTCCTAATCGGGTAAAGGGAGATAAATCCGATAAATCATCGGTTAATCCAATCAGAAAAAATAAGAATCCTCCGACAATGACTCCCCAAAATTCTAAGATTTTGACGGGAGGTAAACAGGTGAAATCATCAAATAATCCAACAATTAAACAGCTACTTAGGGTTGCCAAACAGATTGCAATTCCACCCAAACGAACAATCGGCTTGTCGTGAATTTTTCGTTCTCCAGGATGATCAAAATATCCAGTATTTAGACCGATTGATCGAACAAGCGGTGTACTTAAGAGAACAATAAGGATAGAAAGAATGAAGGCAACCCCATAAGGATAAAAAAATACCATAGTGTGGGGAAATGAAGAGTGTCAAGGTTGCGCGATTTCCATTCCTCTATACCAAATTGTCATTTCATATCCGGATTACTCAGCAACAGAGAATTTGGAATCGGGGGTGAGAGATTCGGAAGTGTTTTGAATCATTTCTGGAATAGCTTCTCGAATGGTTCGTTTTTTAATCAGTTGAGCGGGATTTCCAGCATAAATGGTCATCGCTGCGAGAGAATGTCCGGTTACACTTCCTAGCCCTAAAATTGCACCCTGACCGACTCGGACTCCTGGCCCAATAATGGCTCGGGCTGCTATCCAACTCCTCTGTTCAATGTAAATTTCGGCGGTGATTAGTTGAAAATGGGGATCACTCCAATCATGGTTTCCCGTACACAGATAAATATCCTGAGACAGACAAACGTGACTTTCAATCGTAACGAGGGCTAAATTATCAATCCAGGCATTTTCACCAATCCAAACATGATCCCCAACGGTTAAACGCCAGGGAAATTTGATGCGAACTCCGGGCTTGATCCGCACGCCTTGACCAATTTTGGCACCAAATCGACGCAAAATTAAGACTTTCAAGCCTGAAAATGGGAGTAGTCGGCTACGAACGAGGGGGTCGCCGAGAAAGAACCACAGAAGTTGTTGGAATAGGGGAGCGCCGGGAGTGTAGGTTCCAGTCGTGTATTGGTTTAAACGCATGAGTCATTGCTACTCTAGGGTTAAGACTTGCTCCGGTTCGCCCTGTGATCACCCACAGAATAGAACGTCCCATATCCCGCCAGATCCGCAAGGAGGATTCTTCTTTTTCTGGAGTTGGAACGGCAACTGGGGTAAAGGTGATTCCTTGACTTCCGAGTACAATCGTGGCGATCGCTTGGGAGCGAGGGAGATGAAAATCTGAGGTAATTAAGTAAATATGTTGGATATTCCGTTGTTTGAACTCATCGACCATTGAGGTAAAATTTGTTACCGTATCCACCGCGAGATAATCGAGGTGAACCCGACGATCCGGGACTCCTGCGGCGCGAAAAATATCCATCGCAGGTTCACGGGGAATTCCAGATGACACCCAAATGTCTAAGTCGGGGTGATCTTGGGCGAATTGAGCGGTAAACAGTTCTCGATTTGATCCTCCCCCCAGGGTGAGAATGGCTTGGGGTTGGGGGGCTTGAGAGTGAGCGATCGCCAGTTGGACTGGAATAATGCTGATCAGAAATAGAAGCAGAATTGAGCCAGCCCAGATAATCCAATGGTCGGGTGATTGTGTGCGCTGAAACCACTTCATAAATTCGCTGTTTTACTATTATAGTAACTGATGCTAAGTTAGATCGGGGAGTAAAGATTGATTCTGGGTTTGGTATCTGTCGATCAGAGGAAGACAAATTGCTCTGATCTGAGTTAAATTTTGACTCAACTTTGGATTAAGAGGAGGTTATTTAAAGCCAGTTTATTATTTTACCAATAAAGTAATAAGATTACGTAAAATCGCTCAAATTTTTCCTGAGAAAATTCTCACATTCTGTAAAATGAACCAGAATGATTTGAGTGCTGGATTGAATCTCTACTCGTAATAACAGAGTAAGGATTTTCTCAACAAACTCCCATTCATCTGTTGAATTTAATCCTATCCCCCTCTTTCTGAGTCACCCAATAAGCAATTGCTTTTGACAACAGCTCCAAAGTTTGGATTCAACTCCTGGAGAAATTAATTTCATGTTCAATCCCATCGCTTCTATCTACCACTCAACTCTAACCGCAGGTGTTGCTAGTTTAATTAGTTTTGCAGCCCTGTTTGGATTGGAGAATTCGGCTCAAGCTATCGTCCTCAACGGTGGTTTTGAGACGGGTGATTTCTCTACTGAATGGATGTCCATTGGTGACACTCGCATTGTCACAAATACTTATGGTGTAACTTCGACTGAAGGGGAGTTTCAAGCCTTAATTACAAGTAAATACGGCTCGGTTACAGATCCCGATTTGGAATCTTTCCTCGATTTATCTCTAGGGAATCTAGATACTCTATTGTCAGCCAAGGTTGTTGAAGGTTCAGCGCTCAAACAAACGCTCACCGTTCGAGCGGGAGAGACTCTCAGGTTTTCTTGGAATTTCCTCTCCAATGAAACTGTATTTGATAATAATGAGCAAACGTTCAATGACTTGGCGTTTGTCTCCATTGGAAGTACAGTTCTAAAAATTGCCGATACTTCTAGTTTAGCCAATCCGTCGAACACCATCTTTAATACAGAAACCGGATACAAAACCTTTTCCTACACCTTCACTCAAGGAGGAACCTATCTATTAGGAATTGGGGTTGTAGATGTGGATGATAGTAATGATTTCTTCCCCTCGGGTTTGTTGGTGGACAATGTGGAAATTCAATCTGTTCCTGAACCGATGACGATTTTAGGTTCGTTAGTTGCATTAGGAATGGGGGCGCTTCTCAAAAAGCATCGTTCCCAAGACCAGAACCAAGATTAAATCTCATCGCTTCTAGAATAGTTTTAACACGCGATCGCTTTGATTCTCTCGGAATTGAGGCGATTATTTTTTGGGGATCAACTTAATCTTTACAAAAGGGGGGGTTTTTTAAAGCTGAACCCTTGAGTATCTTCACAAATCCCCTAGAAATGTAAAAAACAGGGGGTTGATTCCTGAATATTTTTAAAAACGCTGTAAATTGAGGCGACTGAAGTGAACATCAATTTGGTTATTGCATTTCAGTACCAGACTCAAAAGTATTTTTTGAAACAAAAAACATCTGGGTGTCTCTATGCTCACACTCAATTTTTGGAGAAATGTCTTAGATGACAACTGTAAATTTTCTGAAAAAAGCTCTGATGGCGGCAACGGGTGCCACTGTTGTTACTCTCGCCGGAGGACAAGCAGCCGAAGCTGTTACTTTCAACTTTGGAGGATTTGACTTAGATAACTCTCTGTCTTTCTCTGAAGGCGGTATCGATCTCACAGCTACGGGATTTGCCACAAATGGCAACCGTCAGGTTTCGCGAGGGCCTAATGGTTTGGGAGTTTTTGGAGGTTTTGGTGACAGTTTTCAGGTTGATGGGTTAGGGTTTAACGAAACTCTCCAATTAGAGTTCAACAAGCAAATTAGTTTGGTTTCTGCAACCTTTTCGCGAGTTGGCTTTAACGATGACTTCCGACTCCTGGTTGATGGAAATCAGTTAGTTAGTGCTGATATTCCCGGTACTGGAACCTTCGATTTTACCTCATTTGCGCTAGCTGACAGAACAGGTTCTGTTTTAGGATTTACTGTCGCAGATAATAACGATGACTACTTCCTCCGTTCTATTGAAGTTGAACCTGTTCCCGAACCTTTAACCATCCTGGGTTCTCTATCTGCCCTCGGAATGGGTGCTGCGCTGAAGAAAAAACAGCAGAAAAAGAGCTAAATTTTACTCTCGTTATTCGACCCTCGATCTGTTGATTTTAACTCTCTAAACTATTCCTTTAACTTGAAGATAAAGGGATTGAGATAAAGTGTTTTTCCATTTTTTAATAGACAAAGCGATCGCAAATTTTCTGTTTTTGGAGATGCGATCGCTTATTTCGTGGCACAAATTATGATAATTTCTCTCAAATCTTTAAGTAATTTTAAGAAGACTGAAACTCTCACAATTTTCACAAAATGGGTGATTTTTGAAAGTTGAATTCAAGTTCAGTATACAAAATATAAAGAGTCTGTAAAGCTATAGTGGTAAATCCGGAAAAGTATTCCAAGTTTGGAAAAGGGGAGTAATGATTTAACTCCGTAAATACACGGTTAAGTCTAATCAGTAACTATACCTTCAACTCCGAGAAGGATTCGGAAATCAAAAAAGAGGAGTAATGATCAGGCTTCAGAGTTTACGGTAGGGTCAAGCCATAAACACAACAAGTTAAGGATTAAATTTGGCACTGAAGCCTGTCATCAAGAGTTTTTTAACAACAAGGGAACACTACCAAAGCTACATTATTGAACCCAGCCACCTTTGAAGTTACAACTTTTTTGTAATTTCATCTGTGAGGTAATGATTTTAGTTGCCTCTTTCTAATGTAAACAACGATTTTTTGGGGAATTTGTGTTATGACAGTTTCATCTGTTCTAAAAACATTATCAGTCGCTACGACAGGAGCTATTGCAATCGCTTTCTCTGCGGGAGAAGCAGCACAGGCTGTCTTCATCGATTTCAGACGTCCTGGCCAACCCGTTGACTTCTTTCCTGAGTTAACTTTTTTCTCTCCATCTGGATTAAACGTCACCGCAACTGGTGCTACTCTAAATGGAGTTTCAAAAAACATTAATCAAAGCCAATTTGGTTTAGGGATCGGAAATGTTAGTCCTATTGAAGTTAATGGTCGTCCAGGAATCGCTAATGACGAAGTTTTAAGTCTTGATTTTTCAACTAAGGTCAAGGTCAATGAAGTTCTGTTTAGTCTAGCTAGTGGAGAGGATAACGTCTCGTTCCGATTAGATGGCGATAACAGTAAAAGCTTACTCAATCAAGTGCTAGGTGCTTCTGGTGTTTTTAGCTTTTCTGGAACATCTCTCGAAAATATATTTGCTGATGTCGTTGAGATTGGAGCTTTACAACCTAATGATTCCTTCTTCATTGCAGGAATCGATGTTGAACCGATTCCTGAACCCTTTACTATCTTGGGTTCTTTATCTGCTTTAGGTGCTGGAACTTTGATGAAAAAACAATACGAAAAGCGCCAAAACAAAGTCAATTCTGATGCCTAATTGATTGATAAAATTACCTAGAATAACCCCTTCATTCTCTCTCAGTGAGGGGGTTTTCTGACTATAAATGCTGATGGCTATGAATGCAACTTATCCTGTATTATTTCAACGCCTCAAAACCTCTCCCTTCTGGCTTTTAACAATTGGTTCCGGCTTGATGGCGATTCATCTGACGTTAGTTTGGAGAGCGGATAATCCTAATACACTCGGCACCAGTATTTTATTTTGGTCTGCTGTTGCATCATTGGTTTGGCAAAGACGCGATGACTTGAAACTCGAAAGCGGAGTATTTGCGAGTCTCGTTGGTTTTTTGCTCATTGCTATCATTTTGATTAGAAGTGCTTCAATTCCGTTAGGGGGAAATTTCTTTGATTTGATTCCAGTTTTGTCAGGTTTAGGACTGGGGTTACTCGCCTCTGGTTTTCGGGGATTAAAACAATATTGGACTGAGTTAGTCGCTCTATTTTTTATTGGCGCTCCTCGTTTACTAGAACCTTGGATTGTTGATATTTCACCAATTACAGCAAAATTTTCTGCATTTATATTGTGGTATTCCGGTTTTGAAGCCAAACTTAATGGAGTATATATCAGTTTACCAACCGGAACTGTAGAAGTTTATCCGGGGTGTTCGGGTATCGAAACCATGATTCATTTGTCAGGTTTAGCACTACTGTTTCTGCTGATGTTTCCGACGAATTGGATACAGAAAATTTTTGTACCCATCGTGGCTTTAAGTATAGGATTTTTTGTGAATGGATTTCGGGTCATGTTGTTGGCTATTTTAGTTGCACAGAATAATACAGAAGCTTTTGACTATTGGCATCATCGCGATGGTTCATTTGTTTTTTCTATTATAGCTGTGTTGCTGTTTGGGTTATTTTGCTGGTTTTTATTACAACAAAGTGATCAGGAACCCCAAGAAAATAAAATAGAGGGTTATGAGTTATGAAGTTTTGGCATCAACTGCGAACTCCTCTGTTAGTATTTACGGGTAGCTTTGTGATCTTAGTTTTAGCCCGAGTTGTGTTTGCATCTTCTACTCAAACTCTTAGCAAAGCAACTATAAATTTACCCGAAGTAGTGCCATTGTCTGAGTGGGATATCGCTAGTTCTACTGTTGAAAAAACTGATAAAGAATCCCTATTTAAGCCACCAGATCAACGCTATAAATATGTTCAGAATAATATTGATCTGAATATTGAAATGCGCTATCTTACCGGAGGAGATATAGAGAAAATGGTTGAAAAATATCAGCTTTCTCCATCATTCCCTCTAGTCCGTCAGCAAGATAAAGTCGGTTTTTATGGGCTTTTCGTTACTCAAGATCAAGCTTATCTCAGTGCTTGTATCAACCCGAAGGGAATCAGTACGTTTACTCGCAAGCAATACCAACAGAATCAGTCTATTTATACCCTAGAATGGAATCGCTTTATTCCCTGGTTTTTGGGACAAAAACAACTGCGAAAACGGGGATGTTTGTGGGCAAATTTATCAATTCCTCTAGAAGATTCTTCCCCAGAAGCGGCTTATCAAGTCTTAGAGAAAGCTTGGTTTTCCTGGTATACATGGTGGTCTGCTAACTTTCCCAGTTTAAACTGAGAGGGTTGACGATCTCATTTAGTCAACTTTTTATTTTTTCTTAGTAGCTATGACTCAAGTAGATAGTTCTTCTTCTAATCAATCTGTAGAAGTTTTACGACGTTTTAATATCAGTCTTCTACGTTCTATTAATCTCATTCGATGGGTAGGATATGGATTTTTAGTTCTGAGTTTATTTGACTTAATTGATATCTTGTATCCACCTGACTTTATGAATCCTTCTTGGGAATTACAAACAATGGGACAGTTAGTGGAACGAGTGGCTGTTCCTCTCCTCGGATTTGTCTTAATCTTTTTTGGTGAACGCAATTCCAGAGATCGTTGGGAAATTCCAGTTGTGAGTTTTTTATCTTGGTTAACTTTATTCTATGGAGTTATCTTTTTATTACTCATTCCTCTTGGATTGTTTAATACTTTGAGAATTGATCGTCAAGCCAATCAACAAATCTCGACTCAGGTTAATCAAGTTCAAACTCAGATTAAACAAGTTAAAGATCAACTTAAAACGGTCAATAATCCGACAGAAATGGAAAGTTTACTGAGTCAGATTAACCCTCAAGGAGGTGTACCAGAAATTGACAGTTTCCAGCAATTTGAAGATATCAAAAATCGTCTATCAACTGTTGTAGAAAATAGCGACAAACAACTCACAACTCGAGCAAAAGAAGCTCGTAGTACCCAACGCCAAAACCTTTTTAAGCGTTCGATTAAATGGAATTTAGGGGCTTTGATTACCAGTGCTTTATTTATTAGTCTGTGGAAAGGAACAGTCTGGGCGAGACAAAAATGGTAATTTGATTATTATTTAGCCATAATAAATAGCACTAAACAGCAAATTTTGTCTGCTTGTCGTTTGAGATAAAGTTCTATGGAAGAAAGATCAAAAGTTGTTGCTATTCCCGATCAAATCTCTACTCATTTGGGCGGAGAGACTTTGATTTTACATCTAACATCTGGAAC
The DNA here is from genome assembly GCF_000169095.1 of Lyngbya sp. PCC 8106. Taxonomy (GTDB): domain Bacteria; phylum Cyanobacteriota; class Cyanobacteriia; order Cyanobacteriales; family Microcoleaceae; genus Capilliphycus. The sequence goes on along the minus strand of NZ_AAVU01000003.1, from coordinate 240,717 downwards.
ATATTATGGTTTGAATCCAGTCGGAAAAAGAATTTGGGATCTGATTCAGGAGCCAAAAACGGTTGCAGAAATTAGAGACACTTTACTGACTGAATATGAGGTGGATCTTGAACAATGCGATCGCGATCTCAAAGCAATATTACAACAATTGTCAGAACAACAATTAATTAAGATTGATGACGAAACAACTGCATAAGTTTTTGACTCTGGCAAATCACAGTTACTAATTTCTAATTAAAGCCTTAATTTTGATCAAATTAAACCCATAAGAATTAAGGCTTTTTAAAAGTTGATCTTTAATTATACTTAAAATAATTAAGACAATTATTGATTGAATAAGTTGATTTAATTGAATATACTTCAGCCTTGTATTAATATTTTTGCGATATAATATTTAAGTTTTATTGATTTCTTTTTCAATTAACCGAACTGACAGCAAAATTTCTGCTAAAGTTCGTTGAAAGGCATAATACAATCCTGCCCAACCATCCAAAACTCCACCTTTTAATATTAAGCAATAAAAGAGAATAATCAGAGGAGCAAAAATCATTTTTTGTCGGATGCGATCACTCAAACTTAATTCTGATACGGGTGTTTCTTGAAGTTTTTTAGCTTCGATAATCATGTAGCGATCTTGCGCCCATAGCCAACGACCAAGAGACTTACGATCATCGTGATTAATATAAGAAGATAACATTCCTGAGTTACCTTGAACTTTTAATAATTGTGTATGTCCATCATCAATATAAACACCTTTTTCTCGTTTAAATAAAACCTCTCGGGGCGGAAGTATTGTTCCTCGTAAAGGTTGACCAAAAACACAGTATCTAAATCGCACAAAATAACTATCAAATTGAGTCTCAAGAGAAAGCATTTTGATTTCCTCAATCAGTTTATCTGTTAACTGATAATCCGCATCGAGAGACAAAACCCATTCTGATGTGACTTGTTCTAAACCATAGTTCCATTGATGGGTATGAGTATCAAACTCTCGTTGAAATATCTCAACTTGGGGATAAGACTTCAATATTTTTAGGGTTGAGTCTGTACTGTAGCTATCAATAACTACAATTCGTTTAGCCCAAGTAAGCTGTTTAAGCGTGCGATCAATGTTGGGAGACTCGTTGTAAGTGAGAATCACAGGGGTTATTTTTTCTAGCATAAAATCGGAACTTAATTTTATAGAATTGAGTTTTAAATATATAAAATTAATCTCTCTATTGATTAATTAATTCTGCAAAATCATCTAGATATACTTTTGCAATTTGTTCATAGCTATAGTGCTGCGCTTTCTTAGCCACATTTTGCCCAATATTCATCGTTTTTTCCCAATTTTGAATAGCTAAGGCAAATTTTTCAGCGAGATTTTGTACTGCGTTTTCACTACGATGATCAAAAAAGTAGCCGTCAATTCCGTCTTGAATATAATCTTCAAAACAAGCAAGATTAGAAACAATAGGAACTAAACCTGTTGCCATTGCTTCGAGAGGTGCAACTGGAAAAGCTTCTCCTTTTTCGGCTAGGGAAGGATAGCAAAATAAGTCAGCCGAACGATAAGTATCAGCAAGTTTACAAGGCTCAAAAATTGGATCAACAAAATCAATCGGTAAACCTTGAGCTTTAGTTTTAAGTATGCGTAAATATTCTTCTCCTCCGCCTCCTTGATTTCCTTTAATGGGGCCGACTATCTTTAAGCTAACTGGAAAATTTTTTTGAACTAAAATACCAAAGGCTTCTATAAGAAGATGAATCCCTTTTTCAGGATGAACTCGACCAACATATAGAATTGTTTTTTCCGTTCGATTAACTTTAGGATAAGTTGGAGGCGAAAAGATAGAAGTATCAATCGGATTTGGAATAATTCGCATTCGAGGAATAGCGGCTGGATATTCTTGGGCTATTCCCTGTTGAATAACACGAGATAAAGCCACAAACCGAGTTACACCTGCATACAAACCTAAGCGATATTGACCTTTTGGAAATCGACCTGCATGAATGACAATTTTACCTGCATCCGGACGAAAAGTAGCGGCAAAAGCAGGCAACCAAAAATCATTAATAATTAGAATATCTGCCGAAGGTAAAGTCGGAAATGTTGTCAAACTATAAGCAAAATCTTTAACTAAATCTAGATAAATATTTGTGCTTTGAGGAAGTCCACCTCGACGAATATAGGTGACTTTATTCCTAATTTCGTGATTGGGTTGACCTGGATAGGAACGACAGAGAATTTTAACTTGATGACCTTGAGTTGCAAAAGATTCTGCTAAACCTTGCCAAATTCTTCCTGTTGAACCCCCTTGCAAGGCTGGAACAGGAAGCCAAGGGCCTGTCACAATAGTAATTCGCATGAAAGTAGGTGAGTTTAGGGTAACTTTAGAGCCTTAAAATACTCATATTCCAACCCTTTCTTCCAACGTTAAATGAGATATCCGGAGTGATTGATGATTTCCATAAAAATAGTTAATCTAGATGAATACTATTCGGATGATTACCCTCTCCTAATATCCAGTGATAAACTTTTGACATTTCCTCAGCAATTACATCCCAAGAATATTTTTTCTCAACCATTATTCGTCCTTTATATCCCATTTCTTGACGTTCCTGATCTGACAAGTTTATTGCTTCGAGTAGAGCTTTTTTTAATGCTTCTTGGTTGTCATCAATCCACCAACCACAATTGTATTCAACTAACTCTTTCCAAGGCGCACCTTTAGTTGTGATAGCAGGAGTACCATAAGCGAGAGACTCAGCAATAGCAATTCCAAAGTTTTCTGAATGAGTCGGTAAGACAAATAAATCAGATTGACTGAGAGCGGTGACTTTCAGTTCTCCTGATAGCATCCCCGTAAATGTAACTTTTTCTGTTAGTTGTAACTGAGTTGTTAAAGATTCAAGTTTTGCTTTATAGGAAATTAAATCCGGGCCAGCAATAATTAAGTGCCAGTTGGGAAATTGATTGACTAATGATTGCCAAACATAGAGAAGATTATCTATTCCCTTTTTCGGATGTAGTCTCGATAAAAAGAGCAACCATTTTTTGTTATTGAGTTTGGGAAAAGTTTGAATTAAGACTTCTCGCTTGGGTAAGTTAGAAAGTGATGGAATAGTGATTCCATTAGGAATTAATGCAATGGGTTGTTTATAACCGAGTCGGCGAATTGACTGTACTTCTTCATCTGAAGTCGCATGAAAAGCAGTCGCACTCTTTAGATTTTTACGTTCATATAAAATCCAAGCTAATCTTTTTTTGTACCAACTATGTTTTAGTGACCAGGATTCTAACATTCCTCTGGGAGAAATAACGAGAGGTAATTGATTAATCAAAGCAGCTTGACGAGCATAAATATTAGGAAACATCCATAATCCATGATTATGAATTAGATCGATTTCGGCAGAAGCTAGTTGCTCAAGATGTTGATAAGCACTAGGTTGAAAACCTCGCAAATATCGAGCAATTGGAGTTGCATTATAGCTATGAAGTTTGACTCCATTTGTTGCCAGTTGATGACCAACTTTTTGATAATTTAAGGTGAACAGGTGAGGAAATATTTGTTGTTCAGATAAAGCTTGGGTCAGATGGGTAACTGAATAAGCTGGCCCTCCAACTTCTTCATTAATACTGGCAACAACGTGACAAATATGAGGATAACAGTTTTGAGGTTTGATGGCTAATTTTTGAGACATTTCAGATGATCCTGTGGGTAGATAAAGTTTTAAAAATTACTAATATATTGATTTAAGCAAGCTGTAAACTGCTCAAATCCATAAATTTCAATAACTTTTTTTCGTAATTTTTCGGGTTGATACATCAGAGGAAGTGGATAGGTCTGTTGTAAGATTTTAATTAATGTTTGAGTAATTTCTTTGGTATCATCTGGATTGACTAAAGCTCCCAGTTCACCTTGATACAAAGCATCAATTGCACCATCTTGATTACCTGCTAAGACAGGTTTTCCACAGGCTAAAGCTTCTAAAAAAACAATACCAAAGCCTTCTAGTTTACTTGGCATTGCAAACACATCACAAAGATTATAATGATCACAAAGTTCTGAATCAGGAACAAATCCGGCTAGTGTAACGCAGTCTTGAAGTTTATGTTGAGCAATTGATTGTTCTAGGCGAGGTCGGTCGTCTCCTTTACCTGCAATAATATAATGAATATTAGGTATAGCTTGACGAATTTGCGGTAATACTTCTAAAATTTTGTCGTAACCTCGATAAGATTCCTGACTGACTAAACGATTAACTGTTAATATAATGGGCTGTTCTGGTTTGAGTTTATATCGCTCTAATAGATAGGAAGATTTGCTAGAAATTGTAAATCGATTGCTGTCGAATGTATTCGGTAAAAGAGAGAGTTTTTTGGGGTCGAGATGTTGTTCTTGAATTAAGCGATTGCGTGTGTAGTTGCTAACACAGAGAATTTTATCTGCATTATGAAGTGCTTTTTTTCGAGCAGGATTTTGAATATTCCATGCTTCTATTCCATGTGCTATTGTCCAATACGGAATACCTCGTAGTCGTTTTAAATAGTCCGCCGCTATGGTAAAGTTCAGGTGAGTGCTAATAATCAGATCAGGATGTTGTAAAATTCCACTACTAAGTATTTGACTAGCAAAAATTCCAGTTCTCGCTTTCATTGGCCATGTTCCCGAAAAGTGGAAGTTAGTATTTTTACAAGTAGCAAGTTTGTCAGAAGCCTGAGTATCATGCTTTAAAAAAACATCGTATTGAATCTGGCTATTAATATTTTGTAAAGCTTCTAAAAAAAACGATGAGTAAACTTGAATACCTCCTTTAAATTCAAACATATTAGGAAGCCAAAGATGAATTTTATTAAACTTGTTATGTTTGGGCATAGAGAGGCTATAAATTTAAAAGAGTAAGTTAGATTTTTTTCAGAAATCAATCTTCTAAAAATGAATAGAATCTGGCGGGTTATATCCTCGGATAATCCATTGATATACTTTTGACATTTCTTGGGCAATTGAGTTCCAAGAATATTGAGTTTTGACTAAATTTCTTCCCCTTAATCCCATTGCTTGACGTTCTTGATCTGAGAGTTGCATGGCTTCAGTTAAAGCACCTGCAAGTGTGGGTTGTGTATTTTCTATCCACCAGCCACACTCATAGATTAATAAGTCTTTCCAAGGCGCTCCTTTAGTTGTAATCACTGGAACTCCATAGGCTAAAGCTTCTGCAATTGCAATACCAAAATTTTCAGAATGGGTCGGTAAAACAAACAAGCTAGCATTAGTTAATGCAGTCTTTTTTTTATCTGCTGAAAGCATCCCTGTAAATGTGACACGCTGCTGAATTCCTAATTCTGCGACTAATAGTTCTAGTTTTGTTTGATATCCTAATGAATCAGGCCCAGCGATAATTAAATGCCAATCGTCGAAAATCTCTGAGATTATTTTCCATGTTAATAGGAGATTATCTACTCCTTTTTTTGGGTGTATTCTTGACAAAAAAAGTAACCACTTTTTGTTTTTTAGCTCTGGAAAATATTGAGTCAGAATCTCTCGATCATATTGAATAATTGGATCTTCAAATTCTACTCCATTAGGAATAATTGCAACAGGTTGTCGAAATCCTAAACTCCGAATTGCCAATAATTCTTCCAAAGATGTTGCATGAAAGACTGTAGCACTTAATAAATTTTTGTATTCATATAATAACCAAGCTATACATTTTTTAAAATGATGAAATTTGATAGACCACGAACTCAGCATTCCGTGAGTTGAAATGACAAAAGGTAATTGATGTTTCAGGGCAGATTGACGTGCATAAAGATTGGGAAACATCCACAAACCATGATTGTGAATTAAATCCAATTCTGTTGCTGCTAATTCCCACAGCGCACGACTAGCCCTTGGATGAAGTCCTCGAACATAGCGAGCAATTCGGTTAGCACGATAGCTATGAACTTTAACTCCTGGTGTTGTAACTTGTTGACCACATTGCTGATAATCTAAGGTAAATAAATAAGAACATATTCCCTGATTAGCAAGAACTTCAGCAAGACTTGTAACGGCAAAAGCAGTACCGCCTGTCTGCTCATTGATACTAGCAACGACTTGACAAATCCGGAGTGGGTTTGTATGACTTGAAGTGAATGGCAAGGACTGACAACGAGTGTTATAATCAAACGTCATACAAATTTTATAAAAACTGTAAAAGATCTAAAAATAGTAGACACTTAATAAAATACAGAACTTATTACGTTGATCCGGAATTAAAAGTTTGATTTGATGTAATTTTTATATTTTAACTGTAATTTAATTCTATGTTTTTAGTTTTTGATATATCTTGATGTACTCTAAAATCATATTTTCGGTTTTAAATCTTTGAGCATTAATTAAACCTTGATCAATTATTTCTTTTCGTTTAGGTAGATTAAAAATGATTTGATCAGCTACTTGTTGAGGATGAGCAGGATCGACGTATATTGCAGCTTCACCTCCAATTTCATTCATAGGAGGACGATTTGATGTGAATACTGGACAACCACAGGCTTGAGCTTCAATAATTGGCCAACCAAAACCTTCTTGTAAAGAGGGAAAGAGTAAAGCAATTGCACCTGAATAAAGCGCACGTAAATATTCTGAATCAACATTAATGAGTTCAATTATATTTTGACTTAAGTGATTAGTTTGAATGTATTCATTTATTTCTGAAGTGAAAGGTTTTCCAACCATAATTAAATGCAGTTTAGATGATTTATAGATAGAAAATAGTTGTTTAAAAATATAAATTACACCCAATCTATTCTTGTACCAATGATTTGCTCCTACGTGTAAAATATAGTGACAATTTTTAGGGACTCCTAAAGCTTCTAAATAATATTCTACTTTGTTGGATTTCATCGGACTATAAGCATAATTTAATCCTTGATAAATTACAGAAACAGCCTCGGGTGGAATTGATGAAAGACGTAATAAATCTTTTTGAGTCTGTTTAGAAACACAAACTACACTTTGAGCTTGATTGAGTCCCTTAATAATCATTTGTTGTAATTGTTTACCAGTCCAGCCAGTTTTGTATTCTGTAAATTCTCCCAAACCTGCGCGAATTGCTAATAAATCATGGCACGTTACAACATGAGGAATGTGTTGTAAATATTGAGTATATATTGCATTTCCATGATCACAAATATGAACAACATCAGCCCAAGATAATGCTTGATGCAGTTCTAACGGAAACAGAAAAATTTTATCAATGTAACCTAACCATTTTCCTATGGGTTTTAAGGTGGCTTGAAAGTTTCCTAACTTAGGTTTAGGGCATAAAATTCGCACCTGATGACCAAATGTAGGCAAAGTGGTAGCTAGGATAGCTAAAAATTTCTCCATGCTAATAATTGCATCAGGTTCGTAATTTCCAATCAATAAAATTTTCATTTAATGTCTTTAAATTTTGCCGTATTAACTTGCTTAGATTTCCAATTCCAGAGAAGTCGTTTGATTTGAATTATGATTTCACCCGGTAATAGACTGAGTGCTAAGTTTTTAGCGCTTGCTTTTAGCGTTAAAGTCAATAGCTGACGATGTAAACTGATCAGATCTTGAAGGGTCATTGTCGCAATTGATGTATTTGGAAAAGCAGGATAATCAGTTTTATAACCAAATCCTAAATAGTTCATAATTTTCGGATTTATATTATCAATAAACTCTGTATTGACTAAATTTTTTTCACCATGTCCAATTACATTACAACCCACTTGATCAACTTGAAAAAGTAGAGTATTTCGAGTATAATTGTCATCTTTAAAAGGTTCTGCCCGATGAACTGCATGAATATTACAAAGAATTAAACTTCCTTTCTTCATGGGAAAAGTTATAATATATTTTTTGTATTTTTCTTCTATAAAATTATCACTTAAATAAATTTCATGGTTATGTTTATGAGACCACAAATGAGAGTCTTGAACTAACTGAAATGGATTTTTTGTAACATCAGAGAGATAAAATAAAAATAGCAATCCTGGCATATCATGTTTACTTGAAAGTTGTCTACCAACTTGTCGATTATTGTCTGTATGCCAAGGCATATGAGATATTTTTTGAGTTTGATAAATACGATGATTAATTAAAACATATCTATCCTGAAAGTAGTTTTCACAAATCTCTAAAATTTGAGGTGAGGTAATTAAGTCGTAAGCTTTTTTAGATTTAGCGAGACAATGAGTTAAAAATTTCTGATGTTTTGCTATAACAACACCGACATCATTCGCATTAACTAAGACTTGGTTAAAATTAACTTCTTGAAGTAACTCATCAATGTACTCTTCAGTTAAAGCTTCTTCAAACACAAAAAATCCTTTTTGGTGGAGAGAGTCAACAATTTTATCAGTAGTAACATTTTGGAAATTAGAGGTATACATTGTGTCTCCTTTTGATAGTGAAAAGATCTAATTTTTGTTAGGAAAATCAATAATTAAGTATTAAGATGATTGATAGCACTTCTCAGTCCTTGAGTTGCTTGAACATAGCTATAACTTGTGATTATATTGCGACTTTCTTCTCCCCATTGTTTTAATTTTTTGAGATCTAAGAAAGCCTTTTGTAAACAATTTACTAAGGCGGAAATATTTCCGGCGGGAAAAACTAATCCATTCTGGTTTGAATGAATTAAATCTTGGGCGCATCCAACATGATCGCTTGCAATAACTGCCCGAGAAAGACACATCGCTTCATTAATCACCAGTCCCCACGTTTCCCAAGCCCCATAACTGGGTAAAACGACAAGATCAGCTATTGCATAGGTACGTGGCATTTGACTCTGATTTTGAAAAGGAGCAAAATAAATTGATGAGTGATTTGTTGCTTGTGACCGCAATTCATTTTCTAAAGAACCTGCCCCAACAAATAAGAGTGAAACCTTAGGTAAATTAGACTGTATAAAAGCCTGAAGTAAATCAAGTGGTCGTTTTTTGCTTTCAAATTTTCCAGCAAATAAAATGACAGCATGATTTTCGGGGATCTTAAGTTCTTGTTTCCAGATTTTAGCCTGTTTCATTGCTTCTTCGGTTTGAGAAAAGAAACGATTATTATCAACTGCATGGGGAGAGAAAAACAGATTTTTAGATAAAACTCCGTGATAAGTATAGTAGTTATAGTTTGCTTTTCCGACATATAAACAGGCTGAAAATTGACTATATATTAGAGAAATAAATTGACGACGCATCCATTGCTTAGTACCTGTTCTAGGTAAAATTCGATGAGAGTCTCCACGAAAAATTAGGGGAACTTTACGAGTATTCCAACGCCAAATAAAATTGTAAATACTAGCATAGTTGTAACACATTAAGAGTACACTCTGGGGCTGAAAATTTTCAACGACTGATACTAATGATGGGTTTTGAAATCCCCAAAAATGATGAGTTCCTGGCTTTGAACTTTGATTAGGGACGAATTCATAGTTATATCCTGACAATAAGGGAATATCCCACTGAATTGATTGCTTAAATCCTTGATCAACCTGTTGAGTTATACCAAAATCCCAAAGATAAAAAACTTTAATTAAAAAATCTTTTTCTTGAGCTAAATAACGAAACCAAGGGGCATAATACTGGATTGGATGAGTTGTAATGATAGCAATTTTATTCATGTTCAATCTCGTAGTAATGACTATATTCCATTAATTCAAAAACAGGATGTTCACGATTGGGAATAACTTTCATAAAGACAAATGATATCCCTACTAAAACCATACTGGATTGAAAGAGTGAGGCTACATAAACACTGGCTGACCATTCACTTTGAGCCGCAAAACTAATAATTAGAATAGAAAAAAGTGATCGGACTGATAGAATAGAAGTGTTCATACTCCAGCGAGCTACTTTACCATAAGCTATTCCCAGAATCATTCCGAGTCCAGCACAACCCATTAATCCAAAGTTTGCATAGGCTTCTGCTAAAAGTCCCCAGGCGATTGTAGTTCTGTAGGTATCTTGATAACTTTGTAATCCATAATAAACACTTAAAATATAAGTTCCTTCGTGACTCCGAGGCTTGTTAGGATAGACAATTCTAGGAAGAATCATCTGAGGTAAAATAAGATAAGTTTTTCCCATTAAATAGGGATATTCTGAGGGGGATTTTTTCTGAGCTAAAAGTAGCATTTGAATAATACTTGATCGCTCAGAAGGTGAACTTTCGCCAGAACCTTCTTCTTCGTTTTCTTCATGGTTTAAATTTTCTAAGGAATAACCAATCCACTCATTATACCAAGCTGGATATTCCCAGGGCTGTAATGTAAATCCTCCCTGGTCAAACCAATATTTAGAGCGCATTTCAGTCTTTCCATAATGCAGAATAGTTAGACAAGCTAAGACAATTCCAATCGTAATTAATGGAATCCGATGACTCCCTAAAATAAAAGCAATAAAAGCAACTGAAAAAACACCGACATTATCTCTAAGAATCAATCCGGCTGCACTACTGAGAAAATAAGAAATCATTAAAACTACATAAATTTGTGATTTAATACCTGTTAATCTTTTCTCTCCTTGACGATAAGATAAAATAAAAACAGCTAATACACAGAGTCCTAAAATTCCGCCTCTAACTAATGCAAATAATCCGCCACTTAGGGGAAACCATTTTCCTCGAGAATACATATTAAAGAAAACTGCACCTGCTAAAATTAACAAGAAAAAATTTTCTCCTTTGTTATCAACAAGGGTGCGATAAGATAGAGGAGGAGTAGAATTATATTTAACCTCTTTTAGCCAAAAAAAAGTTCCAACTGCTAGATGAATAGTGACTGTAATTCCTGCATAAAACTGACTGTCTGGAGAATAAGTAATAACTAGAGGATGGTTACTGAGTAGAGGGATTGCATTTGTGTTTAAATGGGTTAAGGCAAAAAATGGAAAAATTGGCATTCCTAATGCTTTTCCAGAACACCAAAGATACATCGGATATAAGGATGCAATACTCACTAAAACAGCAGCTAAACTAACGAGTGGAGCATTAGTTTGTAAAGACTGGGCATTTTGAACAAAAAATACACTAACCCCAATCCAAAAAGTTTGAAGTAAACGTCGTCTTTCCCATCGAATCAGTTGGGATTGAGCTTTTTGATAAAGAGCAATAACTTGATTATATAAGCTCATATAAACTAAGATAATGACGAATTACTTAAAACTTGATCAAATACATTACATTGCTGTCGAGTCATTTCTTCTGCTGTGTAGGGTTTAAAAGCTAACCAATTTGTTTCAGGTTCATATCCTTTTGGAGTTGAAATTAACCAACTTAATTGCTCAGTAACTTGGGGAAGTAAATCAGTAGGACTATCGTGAGAATCAAAAGCAACAACTTGACCTGCTTGACAGCTTTTAAGAATATCTACCACCGAACTTTGTTGGTTAAATAAAGCTAAAATAGGTTTACGTGCTAATATACAAGGATATAATTTAGAAGCAGTATAATCTGGGTTGTTAGAACCAATCAATAAAATACCATCACTCTCGACTAAAAGTTGTAAAGCTTCAAAGTAAGGAACACGATTAGGATGTTCTTCAACTAAATCATTGACTCCAAATTCTTCAGCTATTGGTTCAACTGTTTTGGTCGCTCGTTCTCCGTAAGCATAACTGGTTCCAACAAAATGTAACTTGACTGTACTCCAGTATTCTGGATGGCGATCACGCTGTGATTTAATCCCTAAAAATAAAGCCCGTAATGCCAAATTCATATCACTTCCACCGCGACCTACATACACCAAATGACGTTTACCATCATTAGAATTAAAAATAGTTTGCTTAACTTTTAACTGAGGAAGTAACTCAAAATCTTTTTCCGGCGCACCAAAGGGTAAAACCGTAAATTGATCTTCTTTTAGCCAGGAATATCGCTCAATTAGTGTTTTTGGATATGCAGGAGAAACACTAATAATATGACTAACCTTACGCATTGTAAATGGCTCTAAAATTTGTGCTACTTGTTGAGCAAAGCCATACTTAAGTTGACCTCCAGGGGGTTGATCATATCCAAATTTTTTTCCATAATCATTTAACCAAGGATCTTGAAAATCTAGGAGATAAGGAATTTTAAAACGACGAAACCATAATGGAGCTAATCCCATTGTTATAAAAACTGTTGTAGAGAAATAAATTAAATCTATTTTTTGTTGGGTTAAAATTCGCTGACCTGTGGCAAATAAATAGGGAAGACATCGCCAACCAATATTGCTTAATCCCAGTCTACGGGTGTATTTTACAGGTAATGCCTTAATCTGAGTAATCGAAATATTTTCAGGTATAGTTTGAGTGAGTAACGGGTCTATCGTTCCTTCAATATAGTCTGGGTTTACTGTTAAGATTAGAGGTTCCCAGCCCAATTTTTGAAAATAGGGTAATCCCATTCTAACCCGTTGATGGTCGGGTGCGTTAATGGGGGGAAAATAAGGACTGATAATTAAAACTTTACGGTTCAATGTTGGTTCCTCTAAAATTGATCCCAATGAACGTTTTGAGATAAACTCTCCACTACAGATCACAAAAAATCGCAAAGAGATCCGGAAAAATTTAGAATAATTTAGAGTTTAAATCAGCAATCCATCAGAGTTTTTATGAGCTTGTACTTATTAAACTCTGATAAAGTTGCTCATATTGGTCTACAATTGTGGAAGCAGAAAAATATTTTTGAGCGCGTTGACGGCAGTTATAACGATCAATTTTCGTCAGATTTTCCACCGCCATACAAGCTTCTTCTATAGTGTTAATCAGATAACCATCAATTCCCGGACGCACAATTTCAGGTAATGCGCCTCTTGGACAAGAAATCACGGGTGTTCCACAGGCAAGTGCTTCTGCAAATACAATGCCAAAAGGTTCTTCCCATTCAATCGGAACAATCATCGCCGCCGCCTGACCTAAAAGTTCATTTTTTTGTTCATCATTGACCGTGCCAACGTATTCAATTCCATTTTTACCTAGATGGGGGAGAATTTCGTTTTTCCAATAGCTTCCTGCTTCGCCTATGGTGCTATAGTTTCCTGCAATTAACAGGCGTCGTCCAGTTTTGTATGCAACTTTAATTGCTGTGTGTGCGCCTTTTATGCGTTCTATACGACTAAGAAATACTAACGGTGCATCGTCAGCAACATGAGGTTTAAAGGTGTATTTTTCGGTTTCAACACAATTGTAAATGGTATTCCAAACACCTCCTGCACTTAATCCTTGACGGCAAATATAATTACTACAACCTGTAAAAGTGAGGGTATTTTGTGCGAGTTTAGCTGCCCATTTAACAGATGACCCTCCTGTTGCACGTTGATAAGACATAATTTTGGGGAGAGGAGATTTTAGCAACGGTAATAAGTAAAGAACACGAGAAAAACTATGGAGAATATCAGGTTGAAATTGTTGAACAGCTGACCATAATGTTACTGTATTTTTTAGGGCATCAAATTTATCTTGAGAGCGCAAACCAGGCCAGGAAAAATGATAATGAGCGGGTGAAGTAGAATCGCTATGAGCGACCAGTCCAATTGTATAACCACGAGATCGTAATTCGGTGATCAACAAATTAACAATGCGTTCAATTCCTCCATAAAGTTGGGGAGGAACTGGCAGTTCTGGATCGGCTGTTAGAAGAATTTTTTTCATTTTTATTGGACTGATCTATAGACTACAATTTACAAATAAAGCGTTACAAAATCCAAAATATCTCTTGTCAGCTCCCCAACGAAAAACTTCATAAAATCCGGAAAGTCTAAAATTATTATTGTTTAAATAATAATACAAATCTTCAAACAATTGACATTCTTTATTTGAATTTTCAAAACTCACTTCAGCATATATAAAACTAATCAAGTTATTTTTTAAGTAGAACTCTGCCCCTTTAAGAACCTCAAGCTCGAATCCTTGAACATCCATTTTTAATAAATCGATTTTTTCGATATACTGTTGCTGACAGAAAGTATCAATTGTTGTTACTTTAACAGTTTCAACAGTTTTTTCTAAGACTGGATTTTTAGAACCATCTCGGACTAAAGTATTGAGTTCTGAATTTTCACGAATTGAAATCAATAGTTCTTCTTCTTGAGCGCCCATTGCATAATTAAAAGGTTTTATTTTATTTTTTATTTTAGTATTTGTGCATAACTGATTAAAAGTTTTATGAACAGGTTCAAAAGCACAAATTCCAGCTTGAGGAAAATGTTTACTTAAAAATAGGCTGGTTTGACCAATATTTGCTCCCACATCAAAAATCGTCTCAAATTGATAATCTTTAGAAAATCTTTTAATATCATAAGGATAACTTATTCCAACAGGAATAAATCTTATTAAAGGCATCATTTTAGAAGCTAGAATAGAGTTTCCTAGAATAGCCAGTGACTTGCCGATAAAGTATCTCCAATTCATCCTAAATCTCCCTAAATTTTGTACGAAAGTATACTTTAAATGCGAATTATAATTGTTGTTGAGTTTGAATTATTTTGTCCATCCTATTCAGGAGGAGAGACTATTTTATTAGTTCAGTTTTGCTTTGAGTCTGGTAAACTCTAATAAATGATCAAGGAAATATAGCGATCAAAAGTATTCTAAGGTTTGGATAAAATTAGAGCTTTGCTTCAAAATATAAAGAGTACAGACGATGTTGATCACGGTCAATACAACCTCCAGGAAAATCACCTTGCTGCCAACTCCAACGAGTAATTTGTTTGAAGCCTGCATCTTTAATAGTTTGCTCTAAACTTTCTGCATCATATCCACCATAATGTTCCCAATCTTGAATAAAAACATGGTTTAAAGCATCCATTTTGGTTTTAAAAACAGTTTCGGGTTTGTCTCCACCACAACCAATTTGATTCAGTGTATCCCATCCGGACTCCAAATAAGCTTTGATATAAAGTTCAGCATCAGGAACAATCACTCGTAAAACACCATTAGGTTGTAAACATCGACGACATTCTTGTAAGAATTGTGAACGCTCATCTACAGGATTAAGGTGTTCAAGAAAATGCTCAACATGAATACCTAAACATGATGAATCTGCAAAAGGAAGCCAACGCCGACAATCAGCGGTAAGAGTTACATTGGGATGAGGAAACAAATCAAGATTAACCCAGTTTGAATGACCAAAAGGGCCACAACCTATATTAATTAATAGGTCATGCTGCTGTCGTAAATAATAAATTTTGCCTCTTAGTCCTGGATTAAGTTGAGACAAAATACGCACTCGTAAAGCATTAAGTTCAAGCCGAATGTGATTAAAAACATGACGATTAATAAAAAGTCTAGGAATCAACCATGCACCAAAGCGTTGCTTTAGAGTCATTGAGTTAGCCACTGTTTTTTCACTCACGTCTCAGCTTTCTCCACTATACTTCTATATTCAAAAAACAAGCTCTAACTTCCAGATCCGGAAAAGTTAGGTTAAAAAACAAATTTTACCGAGCTAATGCCTGTTCAGCTCTTTGTATTAGCAAATTTATTTGTTGTTCCCAGCAAAATTGATTTTGAGCCGCTTGCAGTGAAGCTATTTTAGCTGTAGCTAATTTTTCCGGATTTTGTAGTAAGTTTTCAATCGCTTGAGCTAGGATAGTTGGATGATTATTAGGAAGTAACTTTCCAATTTTAGGACATTGCTGAAAAATCTCTTTTTGTCCTGCTGTCTCCGTGGCAATAATAGCTAAACCTGCTTGTAAATATTGAAAAAATTTATTAGTAATAGTAAGATTTCGACTAGGAATATGGGGTTGTTCTAGTGCCAAACCAATATCATGTTCAGCAATACGAGATAATAACTCAGAGTTGGGAACAGTGGGGTGAATAAAAATGCGATCGCGCCACTCATTAGTTACTTGCTGTTGTAGCCATTGCTGTGATGTTTCTGGATAGTAACCTCGCAAATGAACTTCAACAGGAGTTTGCAGATAGGGTAAAGCTTGAAATAAGATCTCTAAGCCTCGTCCCGGTCCTATTGTTTGAGAAAACCAATGCAAAGAAGAAAGTTTTGAATTAATTTTATCGAGTGTTTTTCCATCAATATAGAAGCGTTCTTTTGCTGCAAATGTATTGTAAATTACTGTCGGTTTGGGTACTTGATAAGCTTCAGAAAAAGCTGCGGCGAGAGCATGAGAAGTAGTCAAACAATAAATACAATCTTTAGCCAGACGACGTTCCAATATTTTAAGTTGACTAATGGGTC
Source organism: Lyngbya sp. PCC 8106 (assembly GCF_000169095.1). GTDB lineage: Bacteria > Cyanobacteriota > Cyanobacteriia > Cyanobacteriales > Microcoleaceae > Capilliphycus. Next base: position 224,545 of record NZ_AAVU01000003.1, on the reverse strand, counting down.
GGGTTGCACGAATAGAGGGGAGCAAATCTTCAGAAAACCAATCTTCAAAATCAACTCCCACACGAAAACCTTTATTTAAAAGTTGATTGCCTACCCAAAGCCCAACTTCAGAATGAACGATGGTTAAGTCGGCTTGAGTTTGACAGGCAACTTGCAGCATAGCAGTCGCACCATAGCCTAATAAATCCGGTGAGAAGATGCTAAATCGTTGATATTTTTCTTTGGCAATTTTAGCTTGTAGTCTGACTTTAAAATTGTTAATTTTATGATTGGGTTGAAAGTCAAGAATTGGTGCAAATTGCCATTTTTTTTCAGCTAAAATGAGGTGATCACGTTGTATTAGTTCGGGATCAAACCAAAAGCCTCGCACAGTTACTTGATGTCCGGCTGCCGCTAAAGCATCTGCTTCTTTTTGAGGTCTAGGTGCGGTGCAAAGATGACCACCAATCAGAATTGAAATTTTAGCCATAAATTTGTTTTAAATAGCTGGATAACACATCGGTTAATACTAAATTTTTAATCCCATTTTATTGATAATTTTATCAAGAGTTTGAGAAACAGTATGCTGTGAAACTACTCGTTTCTGAGCCTGAAAACGCATTTTTTTTCGTCGTTCTGGATCGGCTTCTAACTTGTGAATTTTATCAACCATTTCTTCAGCGGTACAATAGGTTTCAATTTCTTCACCTAGCTCATAAAGATGTTCTAATCCTTCTGTCCATTCTGTCAAGTAACAAGCTCCCATCATTGGGGCTTCAATATCTCGCATTCGAGAATAAGTATCTGGTTTTGAAAAGGGATATTGATAGCTTGGATAGCGATTAATCCCTAGAGTTATACGGCTTTGTTGGATAATATTGACATATTCCTGAGGATCAGGTTTCGGTTTTACTGCATCTTTAAAATAATCGTCAGGTATTCTCGTTTGACGTTTATAGGTTGCTTTTCCATACCAAGCATTGATTCCATTTGCAGTTAAAAAATTGACTTGGTTTACTAAAGTTTTGTAAAAGGTTTTTTCTGGTTTTATAAGAGTTGAACTCGGAGTTTCAGCTTTATTCCAGGCTGATCCTCGAATTTCTAGAGAAATACCCAAATTCAAGACTTGAGCTAATAATGCTTCTCGCTGAATATCTCGCGACCCAATGAAACTGACACCGTAGTGTTCTGGATGATCCCACGTTCTTTGTTCAGGTGGAATCCACACAGGCATAGGAGCATAAATATAGTTTTGTCTGGCTTTTTGATACATTTTTATGGCTTTAAATTCTGGAACCCAATGTAAATCAAACTCATAAAATACTGGGGGTATTTTTGTAAACTCTCGAATATTATCACAGAAAAAGTTAACGCAAGGAATTCCTAATTTTTGAATTTCTTTAAGGGCTGTAGGTTCAACTTGTTTCGGAAAAAGATAGCTCAGAAATAGGTTGATCGGTTTTTTACGATGCTCTTTTTTAATTGCGGAAAGGGTTAAAGACCAAGTGAGATCGCGCCATGTGTTTAGGGCTTTTTTATCTAAATATACTAAACCTTCAGCCCAATCAATGTTTTGAGCTTCAACCCATTCATGTCCCGCTTCTTCTATTCCTTTTTTAAAGTAGTCTTCCCAAAACTGGTAAGCCGGAACCAAGTGATTTTTAAGAGACTGTTGACAGACTAAAAAGATTCGCATTCTAATGATTTTATCCAATTTTAAGGGTTAATCTAAATATCCGAGTTGACGAAGTGTATTATCTGCTATTGATAAATACTGTTGGATATCTTCCTCAGAAAACATCTCTTTCCATTGTCCGGAGTTTCCAGAACGAAAGAAAGAATTTTTAGTGTTATAAAATTCCGAACCATATTGTTTCTCCATTTGTTTTAATTGTTGAAATTCAGATTTTTCAATAGCATATTTTATGTTTTCAATACTCACATTTAATTGGCAAAAATCCACTATACTTTTAACATTTTTTACGGAATTATTTAGCAGATCTTCATATTTGACTAATAAAACCTGGTCTGAATGACTTTTAGCATAATCTATAGCTCTGGATACATGACTGCTCCAACCGACTGCACCCCAAGAAGGTTTACTATTTAAAAACTCTTTCAAGGTTCCATTAAATTCGCCTCGTCCTGTTAAATAATGATAGTAGGAGATAGCTACATCTCTTCCATCTCTATAGATGTATATAAATTTGGGGTAAAACTCATAACCTGCATCATGAGTTTTAATGAAACGAGGTCGCTGTTTCATCGTGTTAAGATAATCTTTAGAAATATAAATGTCCGGCACATAATCATTAATATTTCTAAAGCTTACTGTGTCTTGATAGCTGATTAGATGAGCAATGATAAACCGCACCCATGTATTGCCTGATTTTGGATATGAAACAATAAAAATATCATCGTCAAAAACGTTTTTTAAACCTGTATAAACTGCTTTTTTATCAAATAAACCCACATGAGAAAGAGCAAATTTAAGCTTGTATTCGAGTCTCCACAGAGGAGGTATCCAGTTCGTGAAAGATTTAAGTTGCATAATCTGTGAATCTTGATATTTTTGATTTAAAATATTTGTTTTAACTCATTGAAAACTAATTGAATTTTTTTGGCTGATTTCCAACCTACTATTTCAGCTAATCTCTGAAACCGAGGCCCGCCAATGGGTTTAATCTCCGATCCTCCTAAAAATTCAACTTTATCCTCTGCTTTACGAATTAAATCTGGTACATTATTGGCATAGTTATTATAAATAAAACGTTGAAAAGCAGTAGCACAAGCATGACGTGTACAAGAACTATTTTCTCTTGCTAAAAGATAGCTGGTGCGAAGTTCTAGAGAGTGAAAAGCTGATTCCCATGCTGTTCTTGACTTAGAGGCGCTCAGACTCCCTGAAATACCAGATCTGTAAAAAACTTTAGCACCTTGACAAAACTTAACGCCCTGACTCGCTAAAACAACCCGACAAAAGTATTCACCATCATCATCTAGAGATAAATTTTCATTCCAAAAACCTGCTTTTTCTGCAATATTACGAGGTACAAGCCACGCTCCAGGGTGCATCATCCACTCTCCTTCCCAAGCACAAACTAACCAGTCAGTGGGTGACGTATTCCCCCAAAGAGGTTGAGATTTAAACACAGCTTCAGAAGGTGTTTTATAAAATCTTGCCCATTCTCCAGTTGCTACAAATTCAGAGTCGCTATCTCCTAAAAGTTGAATTTGACGCTCTATTTTATCAAATGCTAAAAGGTCATCAGCATCGAGGTATTGAATAAAATATCCTTGACTTTCCTGAAAGGCTTGATTTCTTGCCGCACTAGCTCCCCTATTTTTCTGATGAATTAGTTTAATATTTTCCGATTCAAAACTCCGTGCAATTGCTAAACTGTTATCTGTTGAACCATCATCAACAATGATAATTTCTAAGTTTTTCCAAGTCTGCGCTAAAGCTGATTCTAAAGTTTCAGCTAGCCATTTTTCGCAGTTATAGCAAGGAATGATAATAGAGACCAGTGGTTTCATAATGAATCCTCAATATAGAGTTTAAAGTTAACTTATTCGAGCTTTTTTTGATGATTAACAATTTGTTTCCAAGCATAGCGGAAATACCAAGGTTTTGAGTCGGCTACATAATGATGTACAATTCCTTTTTGACTAACAACTTCTTCGTTTGTTGGCTTCACAATGTAGTCTTTTTGGGGAGCAATCTCACAAGGTTTACCTGCGATAATCATTGCAGTAATAGCCTGTTCTTGGTAGTAATGAGTTCCTTCTTTTTCAATCAAAGTTCTGCACCAAAATTCAAGTTTTTCCCAGTCAATCTCATCACTATTTAATCCACAAATTCCAACATTCAAGCGTTGAGGTATTTCCGCTCTAGCTAAAGATGTCATTAACGCATATGAGTAACCGTAGGAAGTCTCTACATCGACCATATGACAGGGTTTATTGGGAGACTTCAACCAATTTATTAGAAAGGTTGGAGTTTGGAAAAAGATCATATCTGAGTCCAATACTAACTTCCATCCAGAAGAACCAATATGAATATCAGTGAGCTTCCGCATATTTGGATAATTTGCACGACGTTCTCTAAGATAAGGAAATTTACTGATAGGTAAATATTGGTCTAGGCGTTCTTCTATCTCATTCAGATAAATAATCTTTACATCTGGAAATATTCGCTTAATTTGTTCAACATACTTGTTTTCTAATGTTCCATCGTCATAAACTACAGGTCTGAGATTGATGTTAGAATGCAGTGCCATAGAATAAGCACAAAAACAAGTTTGATACCAAAACTTTCGACCTGTTAAAAAGTGAATTTCTAGAGGAGAATCTGAACTTTGTATTTCAATGGGTTTAAGTCGATAAGCTGCCGCTTCCATCTGTTGACGGGCTTGCTCATCTATCGCACGCCTGATCGGATCTCGATGTATATATTTTTGAATCAAACCTTTAGGAGCGTAGTAAAGCTGATAAGCGACAACTCCTAAGTGCAAAGATTTAGCAAATTGCTTGAGTGATGTGTTCATCTAATTGTTGTATAAAACGCTATTATTTTTAGTCTAAAGAATAGTTTTGTGATCAGTTGACTGATTTATGATGAGTTAATGCACCTAATCCTTCAAAAGTTCCACACGCCCCTTGCCATCGAATGTATGAAACTGCATCTTTCCAAGGTTTATAACGAAAAAATGCTCTAACTTTTCGCGGTAATACTGTCCAATAAGGAATTTTTTTCCAAGGTCTAATTTCATGTGAATCTAAAACTTGAATCCAAGATCGTGACATCGCTCGATTTAACTTGGCAAGATAGTTTTTTGAGAGGCGACGGGAGGGTATTAAATGAGTTAATTGAAGTTGAGGAAAATAACCAACACCCCAACACCCTTCTAAAACAGTTAAAACAATGTCATTATCTTCACCTGAAATCAGTTGTTTTCCGGTCCTACCGAGTGCTAGCCTGGTGCTACTTCCAGTCACTTGCTGTACATAGAATTCTGCTGCTTCTCGTCGCAATATTAGTCCTGCACCAATCGGAGAACAATCAGGATATTGTTTCAATTTTTTGGCAAAGTTAAAAGACTGAATTGATGTTTCTTCCCAATAGCATACTTTAATATCATCTCCGAAATCACGTAGTCCTAAAAGTCCATCAATTTCGCATATCCAAGACTCGGGTTTAATTTCATATTCAGGTATTGTTTTGCCCCCCCATGCTCCTAGTTTTGGATAATTCACACAAATATCAACTACATTTTTAAGATAATCTGGAGCCAGCACATTATCATCATCTGCAAAGACAAATATTTCTGCGACAGCTTCTTTAAAACCTCGCAATCGAGCCGCTGTTAAGCCCAGTTTTTCTTCTCGAATATGACGAGCATTTGGATGCCAACTCAGATTAATCTCTGATGAAAGTAGTCTATCACTGGCATTATCAATCAGCAAAAGTTCCCATTTTTCTTGAGGGAAAGTTTGAGACTTTAAAGCGTCTAACACTTTACTAATATAATGAGAACGAGGATTGTGTGTACAGATAATTACACTAATAATTAGCTTCATAATAAAATTACTGAGTAGTTTTTAACAGTTTGTTTAGCCATTTGTTCTCGACTAAAAAGACGTTCAACTCGTTGGCGACCCTGTTGCCCCATCTCATAGCGCAAATTAGCATCACCAGCAAGCTGTAAAATCTTTTCAGCCAAGTCTTGAGAGTTACCCGGTTTAGCGAGTAATCCTGTTGTTTTTTCTTCTATCACTTCTGGAACACCTCCAGTTCTACAACCAATAACAGGCTTTCCATAACTCATGGCTTCTACATAAATTAAGCCAAAAGATTCATAGCGCGAGGGCGCAACAAATAAGTCACATTCCTGATACATCTGATGTAAATTTTCTGAGTCAACTGTTCCAGTAAAGATAACAGAATCATCAAATTTTTTACCCCATTTTTCTTGAAAGCTTTGTTGATAAGTCCGATCAAGATCTTTCCCAACTAGAGTAAAATTAATAGTATTCATTTTGTCTAAAACCAAAGGAATTGCTTCGAGAAACACATCTATCCCTTTACGATATTCAAAGCGTCCAACATAGAGAACCTGAATCTTTTCTAACGGTTGATTAGATTTATCTATTTTGATTTGTTCTGGGAGTTGAATCCCATGAGGAATAATTTTAAATCGCTCCGGATTGATTTTAAAGTCATTACAAATTTCATCCCGATGGGTGAGGGTATGAGTGGTTAAGCGATCGCTAATACTAATCATTAAGCCTTCTAACCAAGATGCTGTTTTTATCGCTCTAGAAGCAAATTCATAATGATCTCTATTGATTTGTTTGAGGGTAGTTGAGACTCGCGTTACAATCAGCGGACGATTGCGTTTCAACAAATAAGCCAGACAGAGAAAGTCATAACTTGTTGTTTCAATCACATCAATTTTATGTTTTTTTACAAGTTGAGTTAAAACTTTTTTCGTTTGTAGAACTGTCCAAACTTTCTTCAGGAGTAATTTCTGCGCCCATCTATCTTTAAATACTCTTTCAATCCAGTTTGGTAACTTTATTTCAAGGGGATAAAGATAGATTTTACCTTTTTGATTTTTTGAAATTTCTGCTAGGATATCCTCCTCTGTGAAATTTTGATCAGTGACAAATAAAATATGAACCTGATGATCCAGTTGACTCAACCCCTGTGCTAACTCATAGAAATGATTAGCAATTCCACTGTTCACTAAATTTGGAGTTGCATAGTGAGGTGTGACAATGCAAATATTCATTACAGAGTCACTCTTAAACGCTTTACCAGTCATTGTTTTGTTCATAGCCAAGCTGAACTAAAAGTGAACCATATTTTTCTTTAAAAAGCTGTTTATGCTTTTCTTCAAAGTGATTTTTCCAATCTCCAGCAACCCCTTTACGATTATGAGATTTGACATCTTCTTGTCCAGGTTTTCTACCTCTTGCATAGCGAGCAAAATCATGTTCATAGATAATATTTAAAGCTTGCCAAGCATAAATTTTTGAGTTAAAACTAATCTTCTTTTTCAGAGAAGGATTAATTTTATTTATTCCCCGATTCAAGGTTTCGCTAAAAAGATAAGATGACATAGATTTTACAGAAATGTAAGGAGAGTCATCCAATAAGTCTAAAAATTGCAAAATGTCGAGAAATTTTTTATAGGGGTTTGTAATCATTTCTTCAAATTTTATCTCTAGTACATTTGGTAGGTTATAGTTCCATTCCTGCATTTGTCCGAAGATATTTAACTCTACTCCATCTACCTTCATACAAGATAGATATTCCATCACAAATAGTAAACCTTGATCCTTTGTTAGATGTTCCAACTCTTTTCGATAGTCATTTAGTTCTGGCCAAGACTCAGTAGAGTGACTATATCGATGGGAGAAGTAGGCAGAAACAATAATATCTCGTGGATCTCGAATAACATGAAAGCCTTTAATCTTTTCCAAGATCGGTTTTACAAAGTGAATCTCTGCGTTTGTATAACAGATAAAATCAATATTTTCTCTGTGCATATAGCTATCTAAATTACTATTAAATAGCTCTGGATTACTAGCAATGTAAGGTTTGAGCTTCAGTTGATAACAAACTTGTTTAATTAAAGTTTCAATCCAAGTTGAACCCGACTTATGATGTCCAAAATATGCAAGTTTCATGTCATTATTTTTCCTAAGTTTTTTGAGACAATAAATTTAAGTAAAATTAGCTTTTTTTATGTTCTGGTTTAATTATATAATTGAAGTAATTTTTGATCAAAAATAACGGTTTAAGTATCCAACTGGGTATTAGCCAGTTTAATGCTTTGTAAATTTGGTATTGTAAGACCAAAAAATCTGTGTAAAAATCAGCCTGCTTTTTAAAGAATGAATCAATATTTAGATCCTCCAGAGTTTGAATATCTAAAAACTGGAGAATATTGTTGATATTCTTCTGCTTATTTTGAGCAAGTTCTTCGTAGATGATGATTTGTGGTTCAATATTGTTATTTTTAAAAAATTCAAACCAAGCACTCTCATCTTTTTTTATCTGAGAAAGGTAAACCTCTAATGTTCCAGGACTAATATAGGGATAAGGATTTTTCTGTGAGTTATAAATATTGCCATATCGATTAAATGAAGTTTTTCCCGGATTTTGACTGTCTTGATATTTATTCCATTGTTTTGTTTTAACTGAACGAGCTAAAGATATAGCTTGGCGAACTTTGCTACGACGAGAAATGAAAACAAATTTGAGATCAGGAAAAACTTCTTTCAAAAGTTCTAAATCAGGCTTAGATGAACTCTCAGAACTTTTATGCAGTCTTCGGATAACGTATTCGCAGTTACACCACATTAACTTTACACCACTGACACCATTAGAAGATGCAAATGACTCTAGCATTTTTTGAAGATATTCTGGATAGTTAGTCGTGTCAAATTTACTTTTCTTCTCCCACTGGGGTAGAAAAAACTCTTGAGGTTGACCCGCTAACTTAGTATTAGTTAGCAGATCACATAAAAGAGTGCTTCCACTTCTCATTGTTGAGCAAATGATGTAAGTTTTTTTCAGATTCATAAGTTTTTACCTATTCATTATCTTGCTGTCTTTAATTGAACTTAAAATGAGGCTAACTGATCAAGTAAAATTAGATTTAATTATCTGTTCAATTTCGCCAATATTAACCTCAAAATTAGTATTTTTCTCTTTTTCTTGAGCGCACCAATACAAGTAAGAATGTTTCCGAGATTTTGATAAGTAGTAATAGTGGGGAAAAATAGATTGCATAGGATGTAATTCTAAAACTTTAATTTTTTCTGAGAAAATGATATTAGTCAATCCCGCACCGTGAACACCGACAACAAACTCTGCATTATAAAACAAATCAATTTGTTCTTCTATCGAGAGGCTTTCAAGCACATATTTTTTGAATCCATATTTTTTTAAAACACTACAAACTTCATCTTCATTAAGAATGCAGCGTGTAGATTGATCCGTGATTTTTTTTCGCGATATAAAAATGCGATTCTTTTTTTCTCTAAGTTTGTTTGGTCTAACTTTTTCTATAAACCAATTCAGGTAAGTTGAAGGCAAAAAACCAGCAAAGCGACGGCTTAAATATCCCAAGAAAATAAACCGATCTAATGAGTATATCTTCGATTGGTCTACCCAAGTAATTATAGTATTTTTGGGTAGTAATTTTTCAAGAAAAAAGCTTTCAACTTTTGTTAATTCTGAGTTACATAAAACTTTGATTTCCTTAAGGCTCTGATAACTATTGTGGTGCAGTGTATAAAGTCTCGGAATATGATCGATTAAAGTGTGATAATAGTTACTACCATTAGCAAAGGTATGAAACACGGTACAATCACCTTCAATTTTTTCGGGATTGCTGAAATATAGCTTTCTGATATTGACTGAGTTCGCAATTTTTTCCTTGGTTTTTACCGTGCTACTAGAATCTACAATTATTTTTTTAGACGAACTAAATAATAAATTACTAGCCGGACAATACATGACATTTTTCAAATGAGTTTTATAAACCGTCGGTGTCACGTAATAATTTTGTTTTAAGCCCTGAGATAAATCGTATAAAGGCATCTTTAAAATTTCTGATGTCTCTACTTTCTCGGGCGGTAATACTATTGGAAAAGTCTTCAAATTTTTCTCTAATTTATCTACGGATGTTAGAGAAATGAAATAAGGGCGTATAGCTTGTTTAAAAGTTGTTAGCATTTAGCTTAGTTACTTGCAACTATAAGAAAATTGAACGGGTAACGGAACAAATCCATGCTGACGCCAAGAAAAATAGTTTCCTGAATCATAAATATCTACAGGTGGAATATTAATAATTGCAGCATCTTCTAATTTAAAGATAATTCCTTTTCCTAGCCGAGTAACTATGATATTAATTATATAGTCACCCCCACCTAAATATTTAGTAATATCTTGATATTCAAAGACACAATTCCAATCACCTTGAATATTATCTAAGAATGAATTTGCCATGCGAGGCCAAATATTAGAAACAAGAATACCGTCGGAAGTTGTAATCTGAATTGATATTCCTAAACGAGAAATTTGTTGTTGAGCGCAACCTTTGATCTCAATTTTTAATGTTAATGTATCTTCATCATCCTCAACAAAAGCATCAATACTGTGAATTTCTAGTCCATGTTCTTCATTCACAATCTTGCCATTTAACTGAGAGCTAGCTCGACTAATCATGTGCTTTTCATAGGAATCAATAATGTGATCAACGGCTCCTGTTTCCCTGATTTTTCCTTTTTCTAGCCAATAAGCAACATTACAAAGTTTGCGAACGGCTGCCATTTGATGACTTACAAATAACACTGTTCTACCTTGATTTTCGGTGATGTCTTCCATCTTACCAATACATTTATTTTGGAAAGCAATATCCCCAACGGCTAAGACTTCATCAACGATTAAAATCTCGGGTTCTAGATGAGCAGCAACTGCAAAAGCTAAACGAACTCGCATTCCAGAAGAATATTTTTTGACGGGTGTATCGAGATATTTATCGACTTCGGAAAAAGCAACAATTTCATCAAATTTTTGCTTTATTTCTGCTTTGCTCATCCCCAATATTGCACCGTTAAGAAAAATATTCTCCCGCCCAGTTAACTCTTGATGAAATCCAGTTCCAACCTCCAATAAACTCGCAACCCGGCCTTTAATTGTAATTCTTCCTGTTGTGGGTTCTGTAATGCGGCTCAGAATTTTTAAGAGTGTCGATTTACCCGCACCATTATGACCAATAACTCCGACTCTATCCCCTTCTTTAATCTCAAAGGATAAGTCTTTTAATGCCCAAAATTCTTCACTACTGGGATCATTGCTTTGTTTTCCAAAAGGTTTGAGTAAACTTTGTCCTAAAGACTTAGCCCCATTTGCCATCTGATCTCGCAGGGTTGCATAACGCTCCTGTTTTTGATGACCGATAATGTATTTTTTGCCTAAGTTTTCGACCTGAATAATTGTCTCAGACATATGTTTGAAGAATTACTGTTCCCTAATTGCTAAGTTTGATGAACTTTTCCGGAAGAATGTGTAATTTTTTTTAAATTAAATCACATCAGCAAAAGTTCGCTCTGTTTTTCGGAAATACCAAACTCCTGTGATAAATATAAGTAAAACCAATCCAACAGACAAACTAAACCCTAACCAGTAAATTTTAGTTTCTCCACCAATTATTGCCCAACGAAACCCATCAATTACCCCAACTAATGGATTGAGATAATAAAAAAATTTCAAGTCTTCTGGAACAATACTACTACTAAATCCAACGGGGGAAATATACTGACCAAACTGAACGACAAATGGCACAACATAGCGAAAATCACGATATTTAACATTCAGTGATGCAAACCATAATCCTCCTCCCACAGAAGCTAAAACTGCAATTACAATAAATAACGGTAGTGTAATAATTCGCCAATTGGGAATAAAGTTATACCAAGCCATTAATCCCAATAAAATAATTCCAGAAACTAGAAAGTCAACAAAACTCACAACAACTGCACTAACAGGTACAATTAATCGGGGAAAATAAACCTTAGAAATTAAATTAGCATTTCCAATCAAACTATTACTACAGTTTGTCAGAGAATTAGAAAAAAATTGCCAAGGAAGCATTGCAGCAAATACTAAAATTGGGTAGGGAACTCCATCTGATGGAAGTTTGGCGATTTTACCAAATACGACAGTAAATACAACCATTCCTAAAAATGGTCGAATTAACGCCCAAGCCATCCCAATAATCGTTTGCTTGTAACGGACTAAAATATCTCGCCAAGATAGAAAGTAAAACAACTCTCTGTATCGCCATAAATCTTGCCAATATTGGCGTTCTACTCGACCAGATTCAATGATTAATTCGGTAGAATTTAGGGTCATAAATGTAATTAACGAAGACAAATTAGACCGGATTAAAACTTGAAAAATAGGTGTTGTTTTCACTCCCTTTTACAAAATTAGACTTCACTCTCCGGATTGACTCCTGGAGTTTTACAAATCCCCTAGTTTTATAAAGCTGTAGTTGAGTCATCTTTACAAATCCCCCAGTTTTGTAAAGCTATTCAGTTGAATAAGACTCTGTTCGCCCCTCACTACTCTTTCAAAGTAAAACAGAGTCTCGAATTAAAGAATTTGTATCCTTCCTAAAAATTTTAGGTTAGAGTTGATTTTGAGCAAATTTAGATTCAAATGCTTTTAAAGGAGAGGGAGAAACTTTGATATCCTGTAGAACGTCTGATGATACATTGTAAGATTCAACCAGTTTTCTTAACAAACTTGGCATCTGTTCTATTTCTGTCTTGGGTTCTTCCATCATCGATTCTGAAACGGTATCTAACTCCGACTCAACTGCAACAATAACTTCAGTTTCCTCCTCTACCGAATTAGCGGCTATCTCTGAATTAATTTGATTATTTTTCGGGGTAGAAGTTACCGAATAAACGATATCATCCGCTCCGATTTCTGAGGGAAGTTGATCCGGTTCAACTAATTTTTGCAATAATTTGGGTTTGGGGTTGGTCGCCGAAACTGAAGAATTAACTGTAGATGCAACTGTTGTTTGAGATGGATTGGATCTCGAAGTTCTAGAAACTCTCGGATTTTGAGATCGGGAATGAGTAACTTCCCCATCTCTCTGACGATTTACCTCGGAAGTTGATAAAATTTCTGGGGATTGTTCACTCGGAAAAACTGCCATCACAGTTCGAGGTTCCACCACATATTGAGCCGCAAGTTTAGCCGAATCAGCAATATAAAATTCAGGCATTGAAGCTTGTGAATTCTCCCTGACCTGCTGCGGTTGAGGAGTCGCCCTTGTCATCGATTGAGGTTCAACAATATATTGAGTTGCATTTGTTGAAGAACGGTTAGACAATTGCTCTTGGGAAGTAATATTATCGGGATAAACTCCCTCAAAACCATTACTAATCATCGTCTCAGGTTCAACAATATATTCACCCCCTATCGGTTCATCGTTAAATAGAGGAGGTGGAGCAGGAACAGGCTCTAACGCAGATGGAAAGGCAGAAACAGTCATCGGTTCATTGATGATTCCTGGCTGTGGTAACTTTTCGGTTGCCATCTCAATCGGTTCTGGAGCCTGAGCATCGCCGTCAAAGTTGAGGTAGTCGGGAAAATACTCGTTGCTGAAATTCCCCGTCGGCTTGACAGTGGGCTGTTCAATCCGAGGAAGTGGGCGAGCCTTAACCACTAAATTACCAATATCGAGTGGCGACTGTTGCCAAATTTCTGGCTCCTTGGGTCGAAAATTGGAAAAATCATCAGCCTGAACCGAAGGTGTCAAATCCTGGGTGAACATCTGTCCAGGTGGAGCAACGGACTGTTCAACGCCATCTGAGGCGGCAACCATCAAATCCTCAGCATCCATCAGGGGATTTTGCTGAATACCGAGTTTAATCGGGCCGGTCTGGTTGGGCTGATCGAGATGCTCGTTGACGGCTATACCTGTTAGTGTACAGCCGACTGCGGTGGCAATAAAGCTTAGGGCGGAATTATTGATCAGACTCATAGTCAATTCAGTATTTCTGTTTCTCTGGATCGGCATTCCCATAGCAAGGGAATCTCACCGGGTTCCGACCCCAATCTGAGTAGCAAAATCAAGCCCCCCAACTCGAAATTACACGGAAGTTAGGGTTAGATCGAGTAGATTTTTACTTCCGCACACTCTCCCAATATACGAGTTATGTGATCACGATCCGGATGAATAAACAGTAATTTTGCTGATCTCCGGATCGGTGACAAACACTTCGTAGATCTACATAGTATTTGTTGACCATTGTAGCTGTTTTCGGGGTGATATCATTCGCACAAAATCCGCTTTTATTCCCCTTTTAAATTCCGATTTGTTTTTGCTAATTTATCATTTGTTCAGTCAAGCACTCAACCAACGTTCATGCGCGTTTCTATTCTGACTGTTTTATCTCTGAGCATTCTGAACTCTGGAAATTGTGATGCGACTTCGCATCCTTTAACCCTGACATTCACCTCAGTTGAACAAAGAATTGCTTCTCGACCCGATTCAGCTTATTCTACTAATCCAGTCGGGCAACATTGGGCGCGAAGTTTTATGGAACCTTTAGTGCTACGAGGGATCATTCCTCCTCTCGACGGCAACTCAATTCAGCCGGATCAATTCATCACTCAAGCTCAATTTTCCTCCATTCTTCAAAATGCTTTCAGCGTTAATTCTGTTCAACCGGATATCGATCCCAATCAAAACGTTTCTCGCCTTGAAGCTTTAGTGACATTGGTTCAACTTTTAAATTTGCAATCCCGTCAAATTACACCCGAAAGCTTAAATCGTTACTTTATTGATGCTCATAATATACCGGAATCAAATTTAAGTCAAGTTGCTGCGGCGACTGAAAATCGTTTAATTGTTAACTATCCGAATATCCGGGTTTTAAACCCCAATAAAAGTGCGACTCTTGCAGAAGTTTCTGCTTTTGTCTATCAAGCTTTAGTCAGTCTAGGAGAAGCCCCAACCCTGATTAAAACAGGTAACAACCCTAGAAATAATCCGCCTCAGAGAACCCCATCACAGCCAAATTCTCGGAGTTCAGCCCCGACAATTCAAGCTATCGAAGTTGCCGAAAATACCGACTATAATCTAGGAGGAGGTGATCGTATAGCCGTTTTTGTTGCCAACTTTCCCGAACATAATGGTGAGTATGCTATCTTAACCAATGGCTTGATTAATATGCCCCTCTTAGGTCAATTTAAAGTCGCTGGAATGACGATTTTACAACTAGAGAGAACTCTAGAAGCCCGATTTTCTCAAACCATGAAAAATCCTGAAGTTACTGTAACTTTAGTTGCTGCTAGACCGTTAAATATTGCGATCGCTGGAGAAGTCACTCGTCCGGGTGCTTATGCTTTGCAACTGCAAGTCAATCCGACAGAATTTCCCACCATTACCCAAGCAATTCAACTCGCTGGAGGAATTACCCAATCTGCAAATTTAAGAGAAGTCAAAGTACAGCGAAAAATGGGTTCTGGACAGGAAAAAATCATCGCTGTTAATTTATGGGATTTGTTTCAAAGTGGGGATTTACGTCAGGATTTAACCTTAAGAGATGATGATAAAATTATCATTCCCACCTTAACTCGGGTTGATCTCACAGAAGCATCCCAACTCGCCAATAACAATCTCTATCCCACAGAATCCCTTCCCGCTAAAATTGCGATTGTAGGTGAAGTCTTTCAACCGGGTTCCTATACCCTACAAACCGGAAGTGGAGGTGCGGTTTTAACCGTTACTCGTGCGATCCAAGAAGCAGGCGGAATTACATCAACAGCCAATTTACGTCAAGTTAAAGTCCGTCGTCCTCTCAATAATGGTCAAGAACAAATCATTGATGTGGATTTATTTGCACTCTTGCAAGGGGGAGATTTACGTCAAGATGTGATCTTAAAAACTGGCGATACTATTATTATCCCAACCCTTACTAATATTGATTTAGCAGAAGCTCCCCAGCTTGTTAATAATAACTTATATTCGGCTGAATCAAAACCCATGAAAGTCGCAATTGTGGGAGAAGTTGTGCGTCCTGGGCCTTATAATTTAACCGCCGATAGTACCACTGGGGGATTTCTAACTGTAACTCAAGCCATTCAACAAGCCGGAGGAATTACTTCATCCGCTAATTTACGTCAAATTCAAGTGAAACGTCTCAACCGCAACGGTACTGAAGAAATAATTGATGTGAACTTATTTGCTTTAATTCAACAAGGAGATTTGCGTCAAGATGTGATCTTAAAAACTGGGGATACTATTATGATTCCTACCGCCGATCAACTGACTCCAAATGAAGTAAATGATCTGGCTCGAAGTACCCTTTCTCCCAGTACCATTAAAGTAAATTTTGTTGGGGAAGTTTTGCGTCCAGGAATTTTAGATGTTCCACCCAATACTCCTCTGAGTCAAGCCATTTTAGCGGCTGGAGGCTTTAATAATCGTGCTTATGAAGGAGCAGTCGAGTTAATTCGTTTGTCTCCTGATGGTACGTTAGAAAAGCGAGAATTTAGTGTTGATTTTGCGGAGGGAATTGGAGAAGCAAATAATCCCACTCTGCGAAATAATGATATTATTGTTGTTCGACCGACGGGATTAAATAAACTCTCCGATGACCTCGGTAATATTCTGAATGCAACTTCACCTTTTGGAATTATTTTTCAATTAATTGAGCGTTTATTTTAGCAGTGCAACTCTCTTTTTTCAGTCACTCACGCTAGATAATACACACCCAGAAAACAGTTTTACTTACGGAATCTTAATCAGCAGGAGTGAAGGATATTTTGAAGCAATTTTAACTTTTTCGCTCTCTTAACTTAACCATTTATCCTATGGCTACTCCATCTAACTCAGAAAAATTAGTTTCATCAAAGTCTGAAAAATCCCTTCCCTCTCTCCCTTCCCTTTATCAAAATCAAATGAGTCCATCCGGAGAAGGAGAAGAAAATAATTTTGGTCAAATTTTTGCGATTATTCAGCGTCGCGTTCTTTTAATTACCAGTGTTGCTTTTGCAGTGGCGGCGACAATGACATTACAAGCCATTAGAAAGCCTATTGTTTATCAATCTGGTTTTCAACTCTTAGTTGAACCTGTAAAAGGTTCTAATAAACTGGCTGGACTCACCAACAGTTACGGCGGAAAAGTCACTGAAACTTCTCTAGATTATGAGACTCAGATTCAGATTTTAAAAAGTCCTCAACTGATTAATAAAATTATTGAAAATGAAATTTCTCCACAATATCCGGAATTGAGTTATGGTTCAATTGTCGGTAGATTATCAATTTTTAGACAAGGAGAAACAAAAATATTAAATATTCGTTATCAAGATTCTAATCCAGAGCGGGTGAAATTTGTACTCGATCAATTGGCGATTGGTTATTTAAGATATTCTCTCCAAGAACAACAAACAAATCTCCGTCAAGGATTACTCTTTGTAGATGAACAATTACCCGAATTAATCAATCGAGTTGATACCTTACAAGCAAGGCTCGAACGATTTCGACAACAATATAATTTTATCAATCCGCAAACTCAAGCCGAAAAATTATCCTCTCAAGCTGAAAGTTTATCGGCTGAAAAGTTTGCAACTCAAAAACAATTAGTCGAAGTTCAAACTCGCTATTCTATTTTACAACAAGATGAAGGAGCAATTGCTGTTTTAAATTCTTCGGCAAACTATCAACAATTAATCGGTCAAATTCGACAAATCGAAACTTTAATTGCTTTAGAATCTACCCGCTACCGTTCTAACAGCGCTCCGATTCAAAACTTACTCAATCAACGCCAAAACTTAATGCCTTTACTGAGTCAAGAAGCTCAACAAGTTTTAGGCTCTCAAGTGGCTGCTGTCACCAATGATTTATTATTATTACAAGTTCGTTTAAATGCCATCTCTCAAGCCGAAGCCCAAGTCAATATTCAGCTTGAACAAATGCCGACTTTAGACCGTCAATATACCGATTTACAACGGGATTTAACCATTGCAACTAATAGTCTTAATCGCTTTTTAGAAAAACGAGAATCCCTCCAAATTGAAGGCGCTCAAACCGAAGTTCCCTGGCAAATTCTCTCTCCTCCTGCTCGTCCGGGTGCGCCTGCGGATAATTTAATCAATCAAATTATAACAGGTATTTTGGGCGGTTTAGCAGCCGGAGTTGCAGTGGCATTTATCCTCGAACGTTTAGATAATGTATACTACTCTGATGAAGATGTAAAAGACAAAACAAAATTACCAATATTGGGGATCATTCCTCACAACAAAAAACTCAAAGCTTGGCAACAACTCTCTCTCGAACAGCAAATACAGAACAACGAGCTTAACGGCGAAAATGGAGGAATTACCGAAGCTTCAATCCCCTTTGTTTTAGGTCACAATTTTCTGCCCTTTATGGAAGCCTTTCGCACCCTTTGTACTAATATTGGCTTTCTCAGTTCCGATACACCGATTAAATCTTTTGTGATTAGTTCTCCATCTCAAAGTGATGGCAAATCAACCCTTGCTGTTCATTTAGCCCAAGCAGCAGCCGCAATGGGGAATCGAGTTTTATTAGTGGATGCCAACTTACGACTTCCTCAAGTTCATGATCAATTTAATTTAGCCAATGAATTCGGACTCAGCAATCTGATTAATACCGATGTTGATCCCGATGAAGTGATTCAAACCGTCCCTCTTTGGGATAATTTATTTGTCTTAACCGCAGGTCAAATTCCGCCCGATCCCACCAAGCTACTTTCTTCTAATAGAATGAGAAGCTTGATGAGTCTATTCTGCTCAAATTATGATTGGGTTATTTATGATACTCCGCCTTGTACTGATGTCGTTGATAGTAAGATTTTAGCGCCTCATACAGACGGATTATTAATGGTCGTGCGGTTGAAAAAAACCGACAAAAACTTGCTCAATCAAGCCCTAGAATCTCTCAAACTTTCTCGACATAATGTTTTAGGTTTAGTTGTGAATTCAGCCAAACCTCAACACAATTTATCGGGTTATTATGCAGCTTCCCCTCAAAAAGAAGCCTGGACAAAAGCCGATCTTGAACCGGGGACAGAGACTCACACCCCAAAAACCAGGAGTAATCGCTAACGCCCCAACGCAAACTTCAACGCAAACTTTCAAGATGGTTTGACAAAAATCGAAAAATTGCGACTTCATTTGCTACAATCTACAGGGTTGTCTTGCTATTTGATAAGAATATCCTTGAGTCAATCCATCGATCTGCCTAGAGTAGATGAATTTCTAGAAGAACTCGCAGCTATCCAGCAAACCGGTTCTAAGCGAATCGCTGTGCTGGGATCTCGTCATGTTCCCCTTACTCATCAGAACCTCATCGAACTGATGAGCTATGCACTTGCGTTAGGGGGAAATCACATCATTACATCGGGTGCTACAGGTACAAATTCAGCCGCCATCCGAGGAGCAATGCGAGCCGATCCGAATTTGTTGACGGTGATTTTACCGCAAAGTATGGAACGTCAGCCCAGAGAGTCGCGCCTCCAGCTTGAACAGGTGATCCATTTAGTGGAAAATCCAAAAGGAGATACATTATCTCTAGCTGAAGCGAGTTCCTTGTGCAATCAAGAGATTGTTACTCGATGTCAACAGTTAATTTGTTTTGCGTTTCACGATAGTCATACTTTGCTAACCAGTTGTGAGGAAGCAGAAAATCAACGTAAAATTGTGACGCTGTTCTATTTTGACTAGACTTTGAATAAATGAGGAAATACGATCAATGGGGATTTTGGAACTGCCGACATCGGCAATTCTAGTAGATGCAATTTTTGTTGCTTTCGTGCTAGTTTATCTGCCTTTTTTGTTAGTGGCTTATGGTCGATTACAAGTAGGCTATGAGATGAGCGCACCTCGCGCCATGTTTGATAAATTGCCCCCCTTTGCTCAACGGGCGACATGGGCGCACCAAAACTCTTTTGAGGCGTTTATGCTGTTTTCAGCCGCCGCTTTGTGCGCTTATGTAACGGGCCAAGATTCACAATTAGCAGCCGCCAGTGCGATAATTTTTGTCTGCGCTCGGCTTCTCTATTCTGTGTTTTATATTTTTAATATTTCCTTAGCCCGTTCCCTCATGTTTGCTGTGGGTTCAACTTGTATCTCTATTTTATTCATTCTTAGTTTAGTCACCGTTAATCAGTGGGGTTAAGGGGTTAGATAATTTCCCCAAGACTCTCCTTGATTAACCTTTGAGTTCACAATCTCAAGTTTTTGTTCGTCACTAACAGTAGATAGTTATGGCTTCAACTTCATCTTTTGATATCGTCAGCGATTTTGACCGTCAAGAATTGGTCAATGCCATTGATCAAGCGACACGGGAAATTAACAGTCGCTACGACCTCAAAGATACCAATACAACCCTTGAATTGGGTGAGGATGCGATTACGGTCAGTACCAGCAGTGAGTTTACTTTAGATGCTGTGAATACGGTTTTGCAAATGAAAGCTGCTAAACGAAATCTCTCTCTGAAAATCTTTGACTATGGTAAAATCGAATCGGCCAGTGGAAATCGGGTTCGACAAGAAATCAAGCTGAAACGGGGAATTGAAAAAGATATCGCTAAACAAATTACCAAACTGATTAAGGATGAATTTAAAAAGGTTCAGCCTTCAATTCAAGGTGATGCGGTTCGGGTTTCTGCTAAATCTAAGGATGAATTGCAGGATATTATTCAACGTTTGAAGCAAGAAGATCTTCCAGTCGCATTACAGTTTACCAATTATCGTTAAGTGCAAACTCGCGGTTAAAAGTAGCGGCGGAGGAGGATTAATCCAGTCAAAAAAACCGTCGCTACTCAATTTTATCTAACCCGTCATATTCCCAAATCGATTCCCTTTCTTGCTTCTCTAACAGTTCGTTTCCCATGGCGATCGCAATTTCTCCGAAAGGTTGCCATTGAGGAACAGAAACCGCTTTTTCTCCCAATAATAATAACGACGCAGAAGACTCATAATTGGGCGGAGATAATGCAAGTTCTCGGTGTTTGTATTCTCTCAACCAATTGATCCAAACTTCCGGCTTCCCCTGTTCGCCCAACCGCTCAAAAAACTGTTCAAGTTCTGCACCTTCCCACCCCAAACGCACCCCTTCTAACACCTGCTGAAATACCTGTTGATAGTCTGCTTCACTCAGAGAATGAGTCGGTTTGTGTTGTAGCGTTTCTCCCCATTCTGCCGAAATTTCGCTAATCTCTCCACAATCGATTTGACCGAACTTGATCATTCGTTGAGCCAGTTCCCTTTGGGGTAAAGGAGACTCCATTAATTTTCGTCCAAACCGTTGTAACCAAGACTTCAAAAATCGGTCATTGATGCGGTTTCCCAGATAGTCTAAAACTTGAGGCTGTTCCCATCCTTGCTCAACTCCTTCTAACAGTTTTAAAAACAACGCTTCATAACCAGTATCACTCAGAGGATTAACCGAGGGAGAGGGTTGAGTATGAGAGGCTTGAGAACGTCCCCCAAACAATCGAGTCAACAAATTTTTCAGCCATTGCCAAATTTTACCTAACATTGTTCATACTTAAAATATTTCTTATACCCCAAAAACCCGGCTTCTCAAAGAAACCAGGTTTTTATTCCCCACTCAACAGTTTAGAGATTTGACATCACTTCTTTCGCCGCCGCTAACGTCTTGTCAATGTCAGCATCTGTGTGAGCAATTGAAGTAAACCCCGCCTCAAACTGCGACGGTGCCAGGTAAATGCCATGTTCGAGCATTCCCCGATGGAAACGACTAAACTTCGTTAAGTCCGACTTCTTGGCATCTTCATAATTATGAACCGGGCCAGAAGTAAAGAACAGCCCAAACATTCCACTGACTTGACCGCCACAAACCTCGTGACCCGTTTCTTGTGCAATTTGCAGCAACCCATCGGATAATCTCTTAGTGATGTTGTCGAGATATTCGTAAGTTCCCGGCTTTTGCAACAATTCTAGGGTTTTAATTCCGGCCGTCATCGCTAACGGATTTCCCGACAACGTACCCGCTTGATACATTGGGCCTGCTGGTGCCACCATCGCCATAATATCCCGACGTCCGCCATAGGCCCCTACAGGTAAACCGCCCCCAATAATTTTACCCAACGTGGTTAAGTCTGGCGTGACCCCGAAGTGTTCCTGAGCGCCACCGTAAGAAATCCGGAATCCCGTCATCACTTCATCAAACACCAACAAAGCGTCATTTTCTTGGGTGAGTAGCCGCAACCCCTCCAAAAAGCCCGCATCTGGAACAATAAAACCAGAGTTGCCGACAACGGGTTCTAGGATGATTCCTGCAATTTCACCCGGATTCTCCGCAAACAGCTTTTTCACGGCTTCTAGGTCGTTGTAGGGGGCGTTAAGCGTATTTACAGTCACAGACTTAGGAACACCCGGAGAGTCCGGTAAACCCAGAGTTGCTACCCCAGAACCCGCTTTCACCAAGAACATATCGGCGTGACCGTGATAACAGCCCTCAAATTTGATGATTTTATCGCGTCCGGTAAAGGCTCTCATCAAGCGTAAAACCGACATACAAGCTTCGGTTCCTGAGTTGACAAACCGCACCATTTCGATGCTAGGAACGGCTTCAATTACCATCTCCGCCAACACATTTTCTAAGACGCAAGGCGCCCCAAAACTGGTGCCATTATCTAAGGCGGCTTTTAAGGCGGAAATCACTTCCGGGTGAGCATGACCACAAATCGCCGGCCCCCAAGTCCCAACATAGTCAATGTATTCGTTACTATCGATATCCCAAATATGAGATCCGAGTACGCGATCAAAGACAATCGGTTGTCCACCGACTGATTTAAACGCCCGTACCGGAGAACTAACGCCCCCTGGCATCAGCTTTTGAGCGTTGTTAAAAATTTCTTCTGACTTTGTTGTTCTCAATGGAGTTGTTACCACTGTGTATATCTCCTTAAATGCTGGTGTTCAAGTTTTGTAAATGCAACGATTACAATTTTGAGGATAATCCTAAATCACAGGTTTGAGGATAATCCTAAATCACAGGAAGAAAAGACGGGGTTTCAGACCCAAAATTTCGATGAAACATCCACAGGATTGCACCGCAAAATGATATTTTATACAGGTTAGGTGTTCTTCGTTACACTCGCTCAACTTATGTCTGCCTCAAAACCCCTTTCACTGAGCCAGTTGATCCCAATTGATAAAATTCGTTACAACGAACAAGGATTGATCCCCGCCATTATCCAAGAGGGTTTGGAGGGTCGAGTCTTAACGCTTGTCTGGATGAGTTCTGACTCTTTACACAAGACTTGGGAAGATCAACGAGTTTATAATTGTCAAGGATCTGTTGTTGAACTTGGGTCGGATCTACTGATTACCGGATGGCGATATGACCCGGCTTGTCAATCTTTATTAATTTTAGTTGAATGTGGATCTATTGCAGAACCCCAAAATGAGTTTGCTCAAGTCTCGAGTAATCTTTTGTCGGAGGTTTTTGAGGTGATTTGCGATCGCCGAGATCATCCTCAAGAAGATTCCTACACTTGTAAGTTGTTGGCTGGGGGAGATAATAAAATTCTGAAAAAAATTGGAGAAGAATCGGCAGAAGTGGTGATGGCGTGCAAGGATGATGATACTGAGGCGATCGCTTCGGAAGTGGCTGATTTGTTTTATCACACTTTGGTTGCTATTGCTTATCATCGAGCTGATCTGCGTCAGGTTTACCGCAAGTTAGCTGAACGTCGTCGATAGTTTTTGATGGGTTTTCGGTGTTGGGAGTGTTGATCTACGGTTTGTCAACGGTTTATGTCATTGTTGAATTGCTAACCTTGCATCAAGGAATTTTGAGATGATCAATGAGATCCCAGAATCTCGCATTGTGCGAATGACGATTTGCTATATTAATGGGGAATCGGATTGTTTTGAGTTTGATTCTCCCCAAGAGGAAAAGGCACTGTTAGCCAGTCACATTCAACGGGTTTTAAACTCGAAAGAGTTAATGTTGGAAATTGGCGATCGCTTGTTAGTGATTCCGATGCAAAATGTACAAAAAATAGAATTGTCTCCAGTTCCTTTAAAATTACCGGATATTGCTATTCGCAATGTTCGCGCGTGTTAATTAAAATGACTCAGAAAAATTTATGCTTTTAACGATTCAACAGTTAGTACAGAAAACTCAAACAGTATAAGTCTTGACTCTGGTTTGTAAAGCGTTCCCGCCAGATACTTGTAACACTCCTAATACCTGATTATGAATAATCTCAATTGGTCTAATATTGATGAACTTCCCGAAAACGGTTGGGGTCTGAAAATCCTCTTTCCACTTGCAGATGAGTTAACTTATAATCGGACTCCCGATAACAATCAAAACTGCTTAAGACTGGTTAAAAATTATGATTCAACCTCAGAAGAATTATCTTCTCAAAATCAAGAAACCTCTCCTTTAAACCGCTTCATTGAACCTGTAAATAAATTCAAAAATCTCTTTTTTTCTCCATCCCCAAACCCAAAAAACCTACAGAAAACTAGACAACAAATCATCTTACAAGTTAACAGCGATATCGCCGTCTTAGAAGATGTTTTAGCCTGGTATCAACAGTTAGAAAATCAACCCATTCCTAAACCGATTTGGTGGCAATGTCAAATTGCTTTAGCTGAGGGATTTACAAATGCCGTGAATCATGCTCATAAAAATCTCCCTTGCACAACTCCTATTCATCTCCAAGTTACTGTCTTTAACGAATCTCTTGAAATTTGTATTTGGGATTACGGCCCACCCTTTGATTTGAAAGCACAATTCAATAACAGTTCACAAAATTGAAAGACAGAAATCAAGGGAAAAATCCAGCAATAAACAGAGGAATAAATAAAAGGGCAACAATAATCGCCACCACGGTTACTGGATCAATCTCTCGTTTTTTTTCTCGCTTTTGTTTCGGCTCTTTCATCATTTTTAACTTCAATAAATTACTCTGAAAATTATTGAGTCTTGACACTACTCAATTGGGAAACAGCTTTCAGTAACGCTGTAATATCAAGAGGTTTGGCTAAGTGCATCTGAAATCCAGCCTTGATCGCTTGCTGTCGATCTTCTTCTTTTGTATAAGCAGTTAGCGCCAAAGCCGGAATATTACCCCCTTTGTCTTTCGGTAAAGAACGCACTCTTTTTAGCAAACTATATCCATTTTCATCCGGCATTCCAATATCACTAATGATAACATCTGGCGTAAATTCTTTCAAAATTTCCCAAGCTTCTTGACCCGAACTTGCTTCACTCACCTTTGCACCTTGTTGTTCGAGTACCAACCTAATTAATTCTCGGGCATCAGCTTGATCTTCGACAACCATGATATTAAGATCTTGTAAGTTAAACTCATTATTTATAGGTTTATCTATCTGATCCTGATCAAATTGAATCGGCCGAATCGGCAACATAACGATAAAAACACTCCCCTTTCCTTTCCCCTCACTTTCAACATCAATCGTACCGCCATGCAGTTCGACTAAATGACGAGAAATCGCTAAACCTAATCCTAAACCACCTTGAGATCGCGTTGTGGAAGCATCCGCTTGACGAAAATATTCAAACACATAAGGGAGGAAATTTGGCTCAATCCCAATTCCCGAATCAATCACTTTAATTTGAGCGTAGGAGTCCTCAACTTTATTGAGTTTAATTGTTACTGAACCCTCTTTCGGAGTAAATTTAATTGCATTTGAGAATAGGTTCCAAAAGACTTGTTGAAGTCGATTTCCATCCCCAGAAATGATGTTTATCCGATGATCGAGAATCAGTTCTATTGCTATCGATTTCGCCTCTGCTGCGGGGCGTACAGTGTCAACTGTTGTTTGAATCAGTTCAACGAGATTAACTGAATTAATATTCAAATTCAGTTGACCGCGACTAATCCGAGAAATATCAAGCAAATCTTCTATTAATTGCGTTTGTATAGAAGCATTCCGTTCGATCACTTCTAACGCTTGTTCAAGAGTAGTTTGGTTGAGTTTCCCCCGTTGAATTAATGTAATCCATCCTAAAATCGAATTGAGAGGCGTTCGTAACTCATGGGAAAGAACAGCTAAAAATTCATCTTTAATCCGGTTAGCGGCTTCGGCTTCGGCTCTAGCAGATTGTTCTCGTTGGAGGAGGTTAAAACGTTCGGCTTCAATGCGTTTCCGAGTCGTAATATCAACGGCAGTCATCACGACACCACAAACATTTCCTTCTGCATTGTGGAGGGGCGCGAGGGAAATACTAATCTCGATTAAATCATTATTTTTTCCCCGATGTTGAAATTCATAATTAGTCCGTGTATAATTTTGTAGAGCCTGTTGAAATAACCGATTAAACTGTTCATCCTCTTCAGGAGGAATTAGAGGTAACAGTTGATCTATAACTTCCTGAGATTGCCAACCATAAATCCGTTCTGCGGCAATATTCCAGGTAATAACTTTCTTCTCTAAATTTAGGGTAATAATCGCCACAGGTGAAGCATCGACAATGGCTTTGAGTAAATCATCGGTTTGACGCAATGCTTCCTCAACTCGCAGGCGTTCTTGTCGTTCTTGACTTTCTCGCAATGCTCGTTTTACAGAGGGAACTAACCGCTCTAAACGCTGTTTTAAAACATAATCAGTCGCCCCTTGTTTGAGCGCTTCAATTGCTCGTTCTTCTCCCAACATTCCCGATACCATAATAAACGGGACTTCCGGACAAATTTGTTGAGCAATTTCTAGCGCTGCAATGCCGTCAAAACTGGGCAATACATAGTCTGATAGTATTAAATCAGGGAATAAAGTTTTCAAAACCTCCTCAAATTCAGAGCATCGATTAACACAAGTAAATTCGGCTTCAATACCGCCCTTGATCAAGAGAGTTTGAATTAACTCTCTATCGACTAGATCATCTTCTAAGAGGAGGATTTTTAGCATTTTTATAGGAGAGAGGAGTTGAACGAATGAGGGATTATATAAAGTATATGTTAGAAGTTTGCGATCTAAATAACTTCTCTAAAAAAAATCATACTATAAGCTCTTAATCATAGTCTCTATCTTAAGGTATAAATCAACCAATATCTGCTGCTTCTAGAATTGTTAAACTATTCTCTGTTAAACGTTAAATTGACAACTGAAATCCATCGATAGATATTTTCTAAACCTGGGGTTTGTCTTGAGGTAAACTGAAGTAAAAGGTAGCACCTTGATCGGGGTTTCCTTCCGCCCAAACACGGCCATTGTGACGATGAATAATTCGGCGCGTATTCGCCAGTCCAATCCCTGTACCCTCAAATTCTTGAGCATTTTCAAGTCGTTGGAAGATCCCAAACAATCGATTGACATAGTTCATCTCAAAGCCAATCCCATTATCTTTAACCCAAAAAACACTTTCTTGATCATTAAAAATACTCCCAATTTCTATTTCTGCTTTTTGTCTTTTGCTGGTATATTTTACCGCATTTTCAATCAAATTTTGCCAAACCTGTTGAAGTAAATGACGATCCCCATTTATCGTCGGTAATGACTCAATTTTCCAGATAATTTTTCTGTTTTTAAATTGAGACTCTATTTGTTGTTTGATTGATTCAACTAACGACTTCATCTCAACTGTACTGTAGTGCATTTCTGCCCGTCCTGTACGGGAAAAAAGCAACAAATCATCGATCATTTTGCCGGAACGCTCGGTTAAAGTCGTAATCGTATTTAAGTAATGCAGAACGGTTTCATCTGTTGTAATCTCGGTCAGTTGTTGTTTGAGTAAACTCACAAAACCATCAATCTGACGAATCGGCGATCGCAAATCATGAGAGACAGAAAAAGCAAATGTTTCTAACTCTTTGTTAACATTTTCTAAACGAATTGTTCGTTCTTTTACCCGTTGTTCTAAGGTTCTATTGAGTTCTTTGATTTGAGCAGAGTATTGTTTTTGTTCGGTAATGTCATCAATTAATCCATCAATCACAATTTTGCCATTTTGTTTGACAAGAGTTTCACTAATTCTTACCCAAATTTTCTTTTGGTTAGGACACATTAATTCAGTTTGCCATTCCCATTGCTCTTGTCTGTTGCGATCAGCAGTCGCTATTTGCTCTTTGAAAAACCGTTGAGCATCCTCAAAAGAACTTAATCCTAAAAGCTTATAAAAACCCTCAGAAGCTTCCAAAAGTTTTCCGTCTACCGTTGCTCGAAATACTCCAACATTTAACTCATTTAGTAAAAATTGTAGGCGAAGTTCGAGTTGAGCCGCTCTTTGACGCGCTTGGGCATTTTCCCAAACGGTACGAACCGCCTGAGACAGCCGAATAAAGTGTTTGGGAGATTTCAACACATAGTCATCCAAACCCGCTTTCATCGCTTCTACGGCGATTTCTTGCGTCCCGGAATTGGTAAACATCACAATTGGACGTTCAGGATCATGCTCTTTAACTGCCCGTAAAATATCCAATCCTGTTGTCCAATTTAGCTCATAGTCGGTAATCACGAAATCAAATTGATCGGCTTCTAAGGCTTCGTAAAACTCCGCCAAAGTGGGGACTTCGTGGATCTCCACATCAGGAAACTGTCGTTGGATTTCTCGAATCGCCAGCAGACGATCATCCGGGCTATCATCAACCAACAAAATTCGTTGCAGCAATTGCTCCGCAGTCATTTTTGGATTAGATCAAGATAACTTTTACATTTTAGGACAAAAATTCAAATCAAGGCGACTCAATCAACATAATTCTACATTCATAATTTAGTGATTTTAAACTCTCACTGACGGATATTGATTTAATTTTAGCCAATAAGCATCTATGACTTCGATCATCTTTGCTAAAGACTCAAATTTTACGGGTTTAACGAGATAAGAATTCACACCAATATCATAAGCTTTGTCCACATCAAGACTTTCTCTAGAGGATGTTAAAACTACAACAGGAATGCGTTTCAAATGCTTTTGTGTCCTGATCCATTCCAAGACTTCCAATCCCGAACGACGAGGCAACTTCAAGTCCAGCAGAATCAAAGCCGGTAAAGGATAGACATCACGATTGACATATTCGTTGTCTCCATTGAGATAACAGATTGCCTGATCACCATCTTTGACAATACGGATAGGATTGTTTAAATTAGCTTGACGAAAAGCTCGTTGGACAAACAGGATATCATTAGAATCATCTTCTACTAAAAGTATACCGTAATCGTTAAAATCCATCATTGAACTCTATTCCAAATATTAATTTTGAGCCATCACTAATTCGGTTAATGCTCGTCCCTTCCTTCAGTTTAGAGAACAAGCTAACTAAGCACCGATGGGATCACTGTACGAGTTGATGAAGAAAAACACCATAGATAGTTTTCAGTATCCCATACTTCGATTAAAACATATGTACGCTACCGTACCTATTAAAATCTTCATAAAATTTACTCAAAAAATAGTCCTCTAAAACGACTTCCGTTGTCATCACTTTCTAAAGACTTTCTACAAAATTGAATAGACGATTGTATTCTCGTCGGACAATTTCATAACATTCACAAGTCGCCCCTTCTAAAGCCATTCGATCCAAAATCGTGATTTTGCCACGATTATACTGGATTATCCCCGCTTGCTGTAAAGTTCCGGCTGCCACCGTCACGCTAGCCCGACGAACACCTAGCATACTAGACAGAAAATCTTGAGTAAGCTGCAACTGCTCAGAACCCGTAAAATCTTGAGACTGCAACAGCCAGCGAGCGAGTCGTTCTTCAGTCGGATGAAAACGGTTACAAGCGGCAGTTTGAGTGACCTGAGCGAGAAACACCTGAGTATAAACTAACAATAATCGCTGGAAAAAACCACCCTGATCAAATTCATTTTTCAGGAGAATCGCATTCATTTGGAGGGCTTTTCCTGGACTCTGGACAATAGCGCGAGTATGACTTTGAACTCCACCCAAATAAACAGGATAACCCAGCATCCCATCATTTCCCACAATTCCCACCTCAACGGTAGAACCATCTTCCATAATAGAAACCAGAGAAATCATCGCTTCGGTTGGAAAATAAACCGTTTCTATTTTTTCTTGGGGTTCATGGAGAATTTGTCCTAAAGAGAGGGAAACTTCGATTAAATCGGGAGCAATTCGTTGAAAATCTGCTTCTGATAATGCAGCGAGAAGACGGTTCCCCAGAGGAGAACGACTGGTCGAGATATCCATGATCACCCTAGTTTGAGATTTTGAATCAAATACTATTGTTATTGATCATTTGAAGTGGAAGTTCTTCTGGATTTAATCACAGATCGATAGTATTTTACCTCTCGTATAGGAATATTATACAGACTCGGCGCGAATCAGTTCAATCCAAAACCGACTTCCTTGATTCTGATTTGACTGTACACCAAACCGTCCACCCATGCGTTCAACCCCCCGCTTGACAATCGCCAATCCAATTCCCGTCCCCGGATAGGATTCAATCCCGTGTAATCGTTCAAACGCCTCGAAAATTCTCTTTTGATGTTGAGGTGAGATCCCAATTCCGTTATCCTCGATCCACAGTCGTACCCATCGAGTCCCTGAGTGGTGAGTGTTAATCTCAACAGGACTAACCTGTTGTTTTTCAGCTTTGATCGAGACAATCGGTAAAACACCCGGTTGAACAAATTTAATCGCATTAGACAGGAGATTGGCAAGCACTTGCTTTAAAACATTACGTTGTGCTTTGACAATCGGTAGAGAAGGATCTATAAAAATCTGGGCTTGCTTTATTTCTATATCGGGTTTAAGGTCATTGAGAACGGCTTCGACAACAACCGCCAAACTAATGTTCTGTAACTTAATTTCGGTTCGTCCCAAACGACTATAAGCCAATAAATCCTGAATCAGTTGATCAAGGCGTTCGGCAGAAGCCCCCATGCGGTTAATATATTCTTGTCCCAACTGATCGAGTGTATGGCCGTAGTCTTCGATCAGAACCTGAGAAAAGCCCTGAATCGCCCGCAAAGGAGCGCGTAGATCATGGGCGACAGAGTAGGAAAAAGCTTCCATCTCTTGGTTAACATCTTGCAACTGTTGGGTTCGTTCTTGCACTCGTTGTTCGAGCGTTTTGTTGAGTTCGTAGATTTCTTCTTCGGTTTGCTTGCGGGTAATCGCTTCGGCTAACAAATTGGCGATCGCTTGGAGAAAGTTAACATCATCTGGGTTAAAGTTGTGTTTCTGAGTCGAATGAATCCCTAAAATCCCGAAAGGTTGATCAGAATCTCTCCCCTCAATAATGGTACTCATCCCACTAATCACTCGATGTTCCTGTAACAGAGATGGGCCACTAAAGCGGGATTCTGTCGTCAGATCTTCTACGATCACAGGTTCATGGACTCGCAATGTAAAACCCGCCTGAGAATCGTGATCCGTTCCCACTATCGCTTTACCCACCAAACCCTCACGCCATCCGACTCCTGAGCGTAACAGTAAGCGTTCACCCCCCGGAAGCAACTCTAACACCTTACAATATTCAACCCCCAAACTCTCTGCCACCCATTGAGTCGTCTGATCAAAAAGTGTCGTTAACGAGCATCCTGACAACGCCACCTGACCCAGTTGAGTGATGAGCGCTTGTTGTCTGAGGCGATTAGCCAGAGACACTTCAGCCTGTTTACGTTCTGTGATATCTGTCGCCATTGATATAACCAATCGTCTGTGATCCCAAATCTGACCCAAAGGAGCGGAGCTAAAGTTCCAGATGCGAGTCGTTTCGTCTTTTGTTTGAACTTCAAATTCTCCCTCATCAACTCGATGATTGATCCTATAAAGTTGATTAATTGCCTCTAAAACTACATTCTGACGTTCGCCATAAACTCGCTCTGTCCAATCCTCAATTGTGGGAATTTCTTTGGCTGTATAACCAGTGATTTCTGTAATAGTATTACTGATTTGAAGAATTTTGCCATCTTCCGCATGAATGATAATTGGAAAAGGGGCTTCAATTACAGCTTTTCGGAATCGTTCTTCACTCGCTTGTAAAGCTATTTCGGCTTGTTTGCGTTCACGAAGTGCAGCTTGCTGTTCGCTAATTTCGACAATCACGGCGCCGATTGCCATAATTTGATTATCTTGTCTCAAAAGTGGAAAATAAGACCCTTGCCAATAGCGAGTTACACCCGGATGCTTAGGGGTTTCTCCTGAGAATTCAACATTAAAAATGGGTTCACTGGTTTCTAAAACGTGTTGATAAATAGGATTGAGTTGGGGAGCAAGATTGGGGAAAATATCGTTAATAGTATACCCTAAAGTGGCTTCGACTGAAACTCCATTCATCTCAGCGAGCGCTTGATTGAGTTGTATAAACCGCAGTTGCTGGTCAAGTATAACCATCCCCACCGTCGAACCTTCAAAGAAACTTTCTAAAAGCTGTTTTTGCTGAAACAATTCCCGTTGAACAGCTTGGCGGTGATGAACTTCTTCTCGTAATAGAGCATTCGTTGCAGCGAGTTCTGCGGTGCGGTTTTGTACCTGATTTTCCAGGTTTTGATTGAGTTGTCGCAGTTGGTGTTCAGTTTGTCGCAGTTGGGTAATATCCCGAGAAATCGTTAAGACAGATTGCACAGAACTATCAGGTGCAAATTCGGGTACAACTAAAGCCTGATATGTTTTAACTTCATTTTTATTAATGACTTCAAATTCATCAATTTTTATCTGACCCGTTTGAAAAACTGTTTCTAGAGAAGTTTCCCACATCTGAGAAATATCCTCGCGATATGCTAACTCTCGGGGAGTTTTGCCTCGATAAACAGTTGAGGGAATGCCCGATTGTTGCGTACAGGCTGGATTTGTATAAAGATAGCGATAGGCGCGATCATGGCGAGTGATGGTATCGGGTATGTTTTCCGCTAATGCTCTAAATTCTTCTTCTCGACGTCGCAACAGAGTATTAACTTCTTGAAGTTTTTGGTTGAGTTGTTGTAGTTCCTTTTCTTTTTGTTTGAGGGGAGTAATATCTCGCCCTTCTGGAATCAAAAGTGAAACGTTTCCCTGTTGATCTCGGATTGGTTTAATCGAAAAATCGATCATTGCAACTGTGTCTCCAGCCCCCTTTACTTCCACCTCATAGCGAACAAATTCCCCGGAAGCTGCGGTAGCAACGGCTTGTTTTAACTGCTCTTGGGCTGGGGTTGACGGATGCCACCAGTGGGTTTCCCAGAGGGGTTTACCAATCACATCAGTCGGGGTTAAGCCCCCAAATTCTAGGGCGGTTTGATTCGCATCAATTAAGATACCGTCGGGTTGCAATAAGCCAATAAATTGATAAGTTTGATCAAAAATTGCCCGAAAGCGACGTTCACTATTAATCAGACGGTTTTGAATCTGTTGGCGATGACTATCAATGCGGTTGAGGGTTTTGGCATTGCGCCAGACAATTGCAACAAAGATGACAATACCCAATACACTCCGCAAGGCAAAAATGGATTCGGGAGTGAGTTGAAATTTTTTGTAGAGGACAAGGACAAATAAGCCGATAATTAACGGCAATATCGCCAGTAGGGGAATTAAACGTCGAGCCATGATACCCCCAGCATCGCTGCTCGTCACTTCCTGCATCCAGGCTTGGTCAGCACAGGCGAACAAAATCCCCAAAGATATTAGCATGAAGCAAATCGCGGTATGGATTGCCATGCCTGTGAGTGAACCAACACTATAAAATGGATTGATCGCGTAGAGGTGTCCTGTGAAGCCCAGCAGGGCGATCAAAAACATAAATAGACTCAACAGTTGGGCGGGATACCAACGACGACCAGCCAGTAGGATTAAAGCTGATCCTGATAACATAAAGTTAACCGCAGTATTGGGAGCCATACGCCCTTTGACGACGGCATCAACTGCATCCGGTGGGGTGGGAAATAAAAGTTCATCTATATGAAAATTCAGGTCAAAGCTATACTCGATCAGCGTGAATAAACTCAGGACGATTATTAAAACAGAACCAATATTAATAAAAAATGTTAATGTTCGCTGCAATTTTGGATTGCTCAAACGCTGTTGACGATGCCATAATCCCAAAACTGTACCACTAACAATAAATCCCAGGGCTGTATTGGGCTTCATTGTTACCCGTTCCGGTAGGATACTTGTCAGGATGTCGATGTCTAAAGCCCAGCCGATGAGGACAACACACCCCGTTATTAAAACAATCAGGCTACTATACATCGAAAGCGATCGCAGCAATTGTAATAATTTTCGGGAGTTTGATGTTTCTAGGGTGGAAGCATGAGCAATCATTGTTTAATCTAGATTGAGGTAACTTACTTTTTATGATGTCAAGGAATTGTCTTTTTGTCTGTTCACTGACTTGTTTTTAGCGGATTATTGACTAATATCATTCTTTAGGTTGAATTTGTTCAGGGGGGTGAGGGAGATGTCAACGAAGCAACTTGTGAAGAAAGCCTCACTGATATAAATAAAAGTTTACGAGTGAGAAGAACGATGAGTGTTGAGAAGGGTACTACAGCGCTTACAATACAAGGCATCGGGATCATGACTACTCCACCCACAACCCGGACAAATGGTTTCGACTTTGTTTGCAGTTTTGACTAATTGTTTGATTAAATCTCCAATTTGCCACGGTATTAAAGCAATTCCAGTTAAAATCATCAAAATTGTTAAAAATCGACCGGATTCAGAGAAAGGAACGACATCGCCATATCCCACTGTTGTCATCGTGACGACGGAAAAATAAACCGCATCTAAAAAGGTTCCAAATATTTCGGGATTCACCGGACTTTCGACTTGATAAATCAGACCTGAAAATATAAAAATAATCGTGAGTAAAGTAAAGAGAATCCGAGCAAAAATAATCCCATCTTCTGTTTGTAGACGGAAAATATAAATTTTAACATCAATAAATCGAATTAACCGCAGAATCCTAAACCAACGCAAAATTCGCAAAAAACTAACATTAAAAATCCCTAAGAAATAAGGTAAAATTGCAACAAGATCGATCACAGAAAAGGGATTAAAAAAGAATTTTATCTTGTGTTCTGCAACCCAGAATCGAATCACATATTCACAGGCAAAAATAACAACAATCGCCCGATCTATTTCTTCTAAAATATCCCGAAATTGAGATGAAATTGGATAAGTTTGAACCACAAAAATCACCGAGGAGAGTAGAATTAAACCCGTGATACTGAAACTAACAACTCGACCCAGTGTAGTTTCTAAATCATCAAAATAAAACGCAATTCGCTTGCGAGTCAATTTCAGCCCTTCTACTTCCGCTTCTTTATCCATTCATTCAATCATCAACAAATTGTCAATAAATCGTTAATCAAAATCATATCAGGAGTCTTTACAGTCACCCGTTTTCTAAGCTTCTATAAGTGCCGCCAGCGCAAACGTGCTTACTCCTGAACTCTGAGATTACCGCTAATCTAACAACTCTTGAATACGAATCCTATTATCACTGCTGGTAGACTGTTCATCTAACCAAGTGATTGCTTGATTTCGTCCCTCCTGAGCCGCCACAATTAAAGCTCCCCAGGCTTGTAAATCCTTTTCTTCTGGACTCTCAGCCAAAGCCGCTTGAATCCGAACTTTCAAACGTCCATCATCAGCTTGTAAGAGTGTATTAATCTCATCAGAATTCACCCGTTCATTTTGAACCACATCCAACGCTTCTGTCCACCGACCATCAATTAAACTCGCGAGAACTTTTTGAGTCGGACTCGCCCAGGCTGCACCCGCTTGAGCATCTGTAATATTAGCATGAAACTGAATTAAATCTAATTGAGCTTGAGCCAAAGACGGCCATTTATTGGCATCAGAACCGTTTTTATCAGCCTCTTTTTTCAAGGGTTCCATTAACTCTAAAGCCGCCGACCATAAGCCACTGCGAGCCAGTCTTAACGCCTTACGATAGGCATAATTATCAATGACTTGTTCATCTAAAGAAATATCTGCAAGTTGAATCGGATTAGGAACAAACTGACGAGATTTAACTTGATAAATATTAAATTGAGGTTCGAGTCCGATCGTATCCTCAATCAGTAACTCCGGTTCACTATTTCCAGTGACTTGTTCCCAAATAGGTTGCTGTCCAGCCGAACTTTTCCACTCCAACATTGTACTAAGATAATAATAAGCTGGATTGTAATGAATCACTTTACCATAGGGGACTTTCTTCGATCCAATAATTCGTTCACCATTCAAACTAAACCACATCCCAAAGCTTGGAACGTTGCCACTAAATTGACGAAGGCGGGTGAGCGGAACCGGTTTATTTGATCCTTGTTGGTTTGTCCGATTGCTAATCAGCGAAGTCAACACAAAAGATTCGGCTGGCCCGTTAGCATCGAGTTGATGAACGAGGCGATAATACTGCTCACTTCCTGGACGTTGGTAGGGCATTTGAACCGCTTTGTACACTCGCAGTTCGATAATTTCTTGACAGACAGAAGAACAAGGATAAGCTTGAGAAGATTCGCGTTTTTTCACCACCGGAACCAACAAATCAGGTGAATATTGAACTAATTTATCAGCAGGTAAAAGAAACGGTTTGATCAGACTTAAATAGCGATTATTTTCAAACAAAGAAGATGAAGCGGTTTTAGAATCAGAGCGGGATAAAGATAAGCTTTCTCCAATGGTGAGTCCTTGTTCTTCGAGACTGACACGCACTTCATTGAGGGTTTTGATCGCCTCATGGCGCTGGAGGGGAATTTGAGTCCAAGCGGGTAAAAATTGATTGAGCCAAATCCCCACATCGGGATCTAAAATCAACTTGTAGCTGAACCACGCACCGCCAGCAAGTAGCGTTGAGCCTCCCAATAACAGCACAAAAGCCACACCATCAGCCATCCACTTTTGCCACACTCCCGAGAGAATTGTGTTTGTAGAGGGGGGCAATCTTTGCCGACGACGTTGAGGCTGAAAAGGCGGCTTCGTCGGTTTCGCAGAGGTTTTACGATTTCTGGGCTTTGGATTTAGCCATCCCAATTTTTGCAGGATTCTTACCATTTGAGGGGGGGTTTTCGGTTTTCGGTTTCTTCGGTGAAACTTGTTGTCCATCATCAGATCTCCGCCTATTATCCAGGGTTTTAGATGTAAAATTTTTTGGTATTGAACCCTCTGATTACTGTACTGTATAGTTAAGGAACAATTTATTGCAGTGACATCCTCCCACACTGAATCGAAGATTACAGTGTAGGCTTCCAAACCTCACAGCTTGGTTTTCCTGGTTTTTCCCTTGCGGGATTTCGACACTTGCCTAGACTGATTTTTAACAGTCCCCGGTAGAACGTCTGCACAGGCAGTTTCCTTTCCCATCTGTCCAACGGTACTAATGAGTTTAATTCCTCGGTTTCTAATATTTTGACCTGCGGCTACATCGCGGTCTGTTTTGTACCCACAATGAGGACAATTATGGATTCTTACACTTAGATTTTTTTTAACTTCACCACCGCATTCAGGACACTCTTGAGAAGTCCCCCTTGCATCAACTTGGGCAAAAAACTTTCCACGTTTCCAACAAACATATTTGACGATAGTTCTAAACTGTCCGAATGCAGCATCAAGAGTATGTTTCTTGAACAGACCTTTAGCCATTATTCGGTAATCCAAGTCTTCCATGAAGACCATATCACCCGCGTCACAAAGGGCGTGGGCTTGTTTGTAGTGAAAGTCTTTTCTCGTGTTGTCGATTTGGTGGTGAAGACGAGCAACTTTAAGACGTTGTTTTTCGTAATTTTTAGACCTTTTCTGTTTTCTTGATAGTCTGCGTTGCAGTAATTTCAACTCGCTTTGCAGCCCCTTTAAAAACTTAGGAGGTTTAACGAGAACACCGTCACTCGTTGCCAAAAACTTTTCTAGTCCAACATCCACCCCGATAGGATGACCGTGGGTCGTTGGGTCAGGAACACTGACATCACATTGCAAGGAGATAGACGCATACCATCGGTCAGCTTTCCTTAAAATTCTCACCTGCTTAACCACAAACCCTGCTGGGATTGGACGATGCAGGTTGATTGGGATTGCTCCAATTTTGGGCAACTTAATGTGCAAGTTCGTTACCGGATTCTCCTTGAATTGAGGAAAAAGCAACGACTTGAATTGTCCATATTTCTTGAAGCGTGGAAAACCGAATCCTCTGTTTTGGAAATACTCCCAACCTCTATGCAACTGCTTAATAGTTTGCTGAAGAACTTGAGAAGGAACTTTACCCAGTCTGGGGAATTCTTTCTTCGCTTTTGGCAAGTTATTAAGCTGTTGAATTTCGCTAGGAAACTTCATCTCAGCAGAGAGGATATATTCCCTTTCAAGAGAGCATCTATCGACCAAGCACTTACGGCTTTCACACCAATCTTTAATCTCTCGCAACGCATAGTTAAATGCACCGCGACAAATTTCCATCCACTCAATGAGTTGTTGCTCGTGGGTGGTGTTTGGATAGATTCGGTAACGGTGAGTAAGTGTCAGCATCCCAGTATTCTAGTAGATTTGCTGGACAATAGTACAGCACTAAATGTTAAGTTTAGGGACATTGAATCCCGTAAACTTAACTGGGGGAGTCCATGTATCCCAACACCGACCTGAGTACAGGTACGGTTTCGGTCAGAGCTGCCCCCAAACCCCCTCAAAAAGATAAAACTTGTTCATAGCGTTGACCCGCTCGTTCCCAAGTGTATTCGCTCTCGATTAACGTTCGCGCTTGATCGGAAAGTTTTTGTCTGAGTTGAGCATCCTCAAAAAGTCGGCTAATGGCGGCGATGTATTCCTCTACAGTATTCGCTCGTAAGGCTCGTAACGGTACATTCGCTCCATCAACGGCGAGTCCTTCTAAACCGCTATTGCTAGCGACAACAGGTACGCCTGCGGCCATGGCTTCTAAGGTTTTATTTTTGATTCCGAAACCAATTCGCATCGGTACTATACAAACAGTTGCTTGATGTAAATATTCTGCCATTGATGGGACTCGTCCTGTGACTTCAATTCCAGGTATTTTCGATAATTCTGAGACTTCGGGTACAGGTCTGGCACCGACTAGGGCGAGAGTCGCGTCGGGATAACGCTGTTGCACTTGAGGAAATATCTCTAAACTAAAATAACGAGCCGCATCAATATTAGCTAAGTTATCCATTGCGCCGATAAAAATCAATCGGTGTCCTCCGGGGTCAGAGGTTCTTTGAGGAAATTGGCTAAAGTCTACGCCGTTGGGAATGACTTCAAATGTCGCTTTGGGGTTGAAGGCTTGCAGTTGTTGGCGATCTTCTTCTGTGGTTGCGACAATTGCCGAAAATTTTGAACAGTAGCGTTGTTCGTAGCGATACAGTAGGGGAAGGTTTAAGCGATCGCGCAGGGGTTTTTCTGCGGTGTGAGTTTCTAACTGTTGGCGACAGGTACCGTAAACTGAACTATGAACGTTGACAACGGTTTTGAGATGTTGTTTCCATTGAGGACGCACATAAATTTCATTAACGCTATGTTCGCAAGTGATCGCCTCGCATTTTCCCGAACCCACAAACTCCAAAACCCATTGTTGCATCGCTTCGGAATAATTTGACAAGACGCTGGGTGGTGTTCCTTGGGTTAAAAATTGACCAAAACGTTGGATTTTTCCCCGAGTTCCTCCGGTTGCTGCGGAAGTTTGAGGACGAAGAAAAACGACTAATTCATCAACGTATTGTTTCAACCCCTCAATTTCTTCATCTGTGACATCCGGGGATCTTTGAGTTACAACAGTGATAGAATGGTTTTGAGTCAAATATTTGAGCAAGTTAAAGGTTCGCACTTGGGTTCCGCCTCGACTGGGAGGATAGGGAAAAGTTGAAGAAATCATTAAAATTTTCATCGGAATCTAGTCAAGTTCAAGGATTGTTTATTAGTGAAAATAGTCTTAATTCTATCACCAGTTTAGCAAACTCTAATCAAGAAAGTTTAAATCAACAATTATGAAAATTTTGATGATTGGTTATTACGGCTATCAAAATCTGGGAGATGACTTGTTTGTGAAGATGTTGACTTCGTATTTTTCTCAGCAAGATTTTATTGAAAAAATTTTAATCCTTTGCCAAGATAAATATTATCGTGAAAATCACTCAAAGCTAAAATTTATTCAAACCGAAAAGTTATCTCCATTACAGCGATTGTTTCTCCTTATACAAGTGGACGCTATGCTTTGGGGAGGTGGAACGTTGAGTTTGAATAGTCAACCCAAAAGTTTATCTCGACAGCAAACCATTTGCCGTTTTTTGGGAAAAACTTTTGCCTTTTTAGGAATTGGTTTAGAAGTGATGAATTCTACTTCTAATTTAAAATCAATTAGTCGCTTTTTTTCTAATGCTAGTTTTCTATATGTTCGAGATCAATATTCTTATGATGTTGCTCAGAATACGCTTCAAATTAATCCTTTAAAATTGCATTTGGGAGGAGATTTAGCATTTTTAAATCTTGGTTTTTATGAGCCATTTCAAAAAACAGCTATTCAAGCAACACCGCAATTAAAAAACCTATCTTTTACAGGGAAGCATTGGTGGGGAGAGGGAAGAGCAGAATTTTATGCTCAACAATTAATTCCTATCATTGAAAAATACAATACCATAATTCACCTTATACCTGCACAGATAAAAACAGAAAGTAACGATAATCAGTTTCACGAAAAGTTGAAAAATTTTCTTCCTTCTAACCAATGTGAAATTCACACTTGGAGTCATCCTGAAGACTATTTTAAGCTACTGAGTCAGATGGATTTTCATATAGGCAACCGTTTACACTCAATTATTGCGGCGGATTTGATTGGTGTACCCAATATTGGAATTGGCTCGACTGGTTCTAAAATCGATAACTATATCATCAAAACACAAACATTAAGCTCGCAAAGAGTTGTGGATTTTATGGAACCTTTTTCGCTTGAAAAAGTTGAAACTATTTTAACTCATTATAAACAGCCTAAAGCTTTTATTCTTCAAGAGTCTCAAGCGGATCAAGAAGGAGTACAAAAGTTTTTCCAGTTCAACTCTAAATCGTCCAAACATTAAAACTTTTGCTTATTTTTAAGGAACTCAAGCAATGCCTAAAATTAGCATTTGCATTCCCACTTTTAATCGGGTTAACCTCCTTCCCCTGGCGATTAACAGCGTTCTCCAGCAAACCGAACAAGACTTTGAATTGATCGTGTGCGATGACGGTTCAACGGATGGAACGGCGGAGATGATGTCTAAAATTGAGGATAATCGCGTTCGCTACATTCGCCACCCCAAAAATATCGGAAAAAGTAACAATATGCGATCGGGGTTTGAAGCCGCCACCGGAGACTATTTTATCAAGTTCGACGATGACGATCGCCTGACTCGGGAGTTTCTCGCCAAAACAACCGCAATTTTAGATCGACATCCCCAGATCGATTTTGTGGGAACCGATCACTGGATTATTAATATTGATAATCTTCGGGATGAACCCGCCACCCAAACCAACTCGCAACGTTGGGGAAGAACTTCATTACAAGAGGGAGAAGTTGAAAATTTACTCTCCGTTGTTTTTGTTCAACAAAGCTTTCAAATTGGCGCCACTCTATTTCGCCGTCAAGCATTACTGGATGTCGGATATATGCGTCCTAATATTCAAAATTGCGAAGATAACGATTTATTAGTCCGTTTGGCGATCGCACAGAAAAAGGCTTACTATCTCCCGGAACGGTTGATGGAATATCGGGTTCACCCCGAACAACAAGGAATTCATCGGGCGATTCCCTATTTGCGAGATAAAGTGCAATATTTACAGAGTTATGAGTTTGAAGATCAATCTTTAGAACAAATTCGCCGATCGCGTTTACAAGAAAGTCAACTCTTACTCGGACTGCGGTTAATTGAAAATGGCGATACCCAAAAAGGTCAACAATTGGTTTGGGAGTCTCAGTCCTTCTCACCGGGGAAAGCTTGGACAGGACTCTTCCTGTCTCTATTTCCAGTCGGTTTGCGGGGAAAAGCGTTTGAGATGCTGCGAAAAATGCGTTAGTTGGATCGATAACAATTTAAGCTTGAACTGTGATCCATTGAGTCGATCAAGGGTTTAGTTGAAAGGAGAAATCGGACAAATCAGTTTACGGGCGCTCAGGAATTCGATATATTAAAGATGGGTATTACCCCTCAACTTCTTGATCGGAAACATCTTCACTGCGTTGGGTGACGAGGGTAACTGGGTGTCGTTGGCTTAAATACCGCAGTAAGTTAAAGGTGCGAATGGGGGTTCCGCCTCGGGTGGGTGGATAAGGAAATGTTGCTGAGATCATTAAGATTTTCATAAAATTTTCAATATTTTAAAATGAGGTGTTTCTCCCACCAGGGAGGGTCTAATCTACTTTCCCAAATATATAGCGCTAGGGAATAGGGAACAGCGCAAACTTGCGGCCCGGCGGTTTCCGGCGAGAGCAAAGTTTGCAAGAGAGGGAACAGGGAACAGGGAACAGTAGACTGGGTAGTGGTTTTAGGATTTAGAAATGACAATAATGTATTCGCGTAGCGCTATAGCTTTATCTTAATGGAGCAAGAAGACCCGCACCATAAGTTTATGTTGGCGACGGGACGGGGCGTATAAATACAAGCCGTTATAAATACGACCCAGCAACTATTTAGGTCGATCTTGCTCCTTGATATACTCTTTTAGTCTATCAACAGTTACGCCTCCACAACTTGAAACGTAATAGCTACCAGACTACACAACTTTCTTGCCCCAATAGACTTTTTTCAGCTTTTCATTAAAACTGATTAGAAAGCTCCCGACTGGTTGCTGTTTTCATGGAGTTAATCAGCTTGTTTAACTGTTGCTGCCGGAAATGAGGATGAATATCAAAACCTGTATCAACTTTCTATGTTAAGCGAAGTTGAGTCAAGAATAGTAAAAATAGCTTAGACTGATCACCGCTCAATAATTCTAATCCCGTTAGGGTCACTTGATCAATCTAACTGGGGCGGAAGGATTCGAACCTCCGAATGTCGGGACCAAAACCCGATGCCTTACCGCTTGGCGACGCCCCACTGCGTAACCATATATCATAATAGCAGCATTCCCCCTAAAAGTGTCAAGTCTTTTGAAGTGGAAATTTTATTTTTTTTTTTACCGAAAAAATTGGGGTACAAGCCCCGTCCTTGAGGACGGCTTTATGCTAAACTTTCTTTTGTGGAAAGGGTAATCAACCACACTAAAAACCCAGTCGCCGAAAAGGCAGCGCACCTTGACGCACTGAAGTTATGGGGTTCGGTACAGGAAAGCTTGTACGGGTAAAAGCTTCAAGCAACAAGTACAGAGAAACCAAGATTTAGGTTTTGAACTGTAGGGTAGGGCATACCCAAACAGGCTTCTGAAATGGAGCAAAACGCTTGAGGAGAGTCCATCTCTGGTATAGATAGGTCGCCCTATCTGTATTAAGTGGACTCGCTGAACCAAGAATCCCCGCCGTTTACGGCGTGGGAGTGTCAACGTAGACTTGAAACCCCTCAAAGCTCTAGAGTTTAACAGCTTTTTAGATGTTTCTCTTTGAACTCAATCTCTGGGTCGTAGCTCAGGGGGCGGTTCTACGGGAATTTCGATCCAAAATTCGCAGCCCTGCCCGGGTTCAGACAAACACTTGAGCGATCCACCATGTTTTTCCACAACAATTTTATAACTGATGGATAACCCTAACCCGGTTCCTTTTCCCACAGGTTTTGTTGTAAAGAACGGATCGAATAAACGATTTTGAACAGCAGTAGAAACACCAGAGCCATTATCTTTGATTTTGACCCGAACATAAGGTATATTCAAGCGATCTGCGGGGTTTTTCACCTCAAATAACTCTGTATCAATCGTAATCTGGCGAGGATCAGGTCGGTTATCAAGGGCATCAATAGCGTTACTAATAATATTCATAAACACTTGATTGAGTTGACCTGCATAACATTCAACTTTAGGAAGATTGGCATAGTTTTTAATAATTTGCACACCAGAACCGACTTTTTTGGCTTTCCAGCGACTATGCAAAATTAAT
This sequence comes from Lyngbya sp. PCC 8106, assembly GCF_000169095.1. Lineage (GTDB taxonomy): Bacteria > Cyanobacteriota > Cyanobacteriia > Cyanobacteriales > Microcoleaceae > Capilliphycus. Next base: position 181,054 of record NZ_AAVU01000003.1, on the reverse strand, counting down.
AGTGTATTATCAATGCCTTCATGGATATCAACAGGCTTCATTTCCGCTTCATCCAAACGGGAGAAGTTTCGCAAGCTGACCACAATCTGCCGAATGCGATCGGCTCCCATCTCCATTGAAGCAATAATTTTGGGTAAATCTTCGCTAATAAATTCTAAATCAACTTCTTCAATTTTCTCTTTAATTTCTGGACTCGATGTTGGATAACTTTCCTGGTAAAGCCTGAGAACATCTAATAAATCTTGAGTGTAATCTCTCACATAGTCGAGATTGCCATAAATAAAGTTAACAGGATTATTAATCTCGTGAGCAATACCTGCAACCATCTGACCTAAACTCGACATTTTTTCACTTTGAATGAGTTTAGCTTCTTTTTCTTGTAAATCCAGTAACGCATGAGAAAGTTGAGCCGCTTGGGTTTGAGCCGCTAAAGCCGCCGCTCGGGTTTGAGCATAGAGTTCTGCTTGATCGATAGCGATCGCTAACTGATCAACCACCGCCTGTAACAACTCCACATCGTTGACTGTCCAATCGTGAGTATTCTGATAGTGATTACACACGATCGCTCCTCGTTGACCGGAACGAGTTTCTAGGGGTAAAAACAACATGGAAGCGACTCCGACTTGATGTAAGGCGCTTCGGGTTTGTCCATCTAATCCGTCTACTTGACTACTATCATTAATTTGAACGCTTTGATGTTGCTCGATTTTCTCCGATAGCCAACTGACACAATCGGGGGGATAATCCACCAAACCTTGAGAGAGATTAGAAGACTGAGCCTGATGAGTGATCACAAAACTAGATCGCGGATCGGTTGTGGGAAGATACCACAGAAAATGACATTGATCGACTTGTAATAAACTTCTAATCTCACTGACAGCTTTGGCTAAAATCGTATTGAGATCGAGAGAATCACGAATCTGACTCGCCAAACGGAACAACAACCCTTCGCGACGACTGTGAAGTTCTTCTAAAGCTGCTACTCGGTCAATTCCCACTGCGATCGCATTTGCAATCCAATATAAAGCATTTTGAACCTGTTCTGTCAGGGAACGACGACTGCTAATTTCCATCATCCCCACTTGTCTTCCTTCGACGACTAAGGCAAAATTGAGACACAAACAATTGTGACTAATCCGTTCTGGACAGTCTGAGCAATTTTCTACTTCACACTGACCGGATGTGACTTGTAATTCTAGGTGATGCGTTGAGCGGTTTACTGTCCAAATCGCTACACCTGTGACGCTGAGATGACTCGCAATGGCGTCACTACAAGCTTGTAAAATGGTAATCGTTGTTCCGCCCTGTCCTAACGCTTTACCGACTTCGGCTTCGAGCAAGGATAAATGCGATCGTTCCAGGAGAGAGACTTCGGCTTTTTTGCGGGTGGTAATATCTCGGGAAACGGCGACTAACTCTTGAACTTCTCCGGTTTGGGGATCTCGAACGGCGTGAGCGGTGGTTTCAAACCAAATATATTCCCCATTACGGCGACGAATGCGATAACTGACGAGGGAGATTTCACCCTGGGCGAGTAAGGTTTGATGGGAAGCTCTAACGGAAGCAACATCTTCGGGATGAAAGAAGTCATAAGCGGAATGTCCGATTAGTTCTTCTGGTTCATATTTGAGCAATTTTCGACAAGCCGGAGAAGCATAAAGATAGATTCCTTCTGAGTTGTGTCGAGAGATTAAATCTGTGGCATTTTCGGCTAAAAGTCGATAGCGTTCTTCACTGGTTTTTAAGGCTTCTTCGGCTCTTTTTCGTTCGCTAATATCGGTTTGAATGCCAATAAAATGGGTGACTTCTCCGGTTGTATCTCGCACGGGAGAAATTGCCAGTTCGTTCCAAAATGGAGTCCCATCTTTGCGATAATTTTTTAAGGTGACTAAACAATCTTTTGCTTCTCGCAAGCTATTCCGAATTGTCTCAATGGCTTGAGGATCGGTATCATTTCCTTGTAAAAATCGACAGTTTCTTCCCTGAATATCGCTGCTAGAATATCCGGTAATCCGTTCAAAAGTCGGGTTACAATAAATAATCGGATTATCTTTGGCTTTGGCATCACTGATCACAATACCACTCGGACTTGCTGCGATCGCTCGTTCTAATAAACGCAGCATTTTTTCTGACTCCCGGCGCATGGTGATATCAGTTCCGGTGGCGATCAGATGTTCGACTGAACCATCGGGATTATAAATAATTTTATTTGACCAACCGATCAGGTGAGTCCGACGATTTAGATCGATCCATTCACTTTCACAATAGGGGGGAAACTCAGCCGGAGAGGTTGAAGATTTTGAGGAGAAAGCGTCAGTCTCAACGGGTGAATGATAAATCGATAACCCAAATTCTTGAGGTGTTTTTCCTTCGATTTCTTGGGCGGAATATCCACTAATTTCTTCACAGATACGATTGAAACGAATAATTTTTCCTTGGGGATCGAGTACGATCACTAATGCACTTAAAGTATCAAGAACGTTACACACAAAATCTCGTTCTTGACGGACAATATCCCAAATTGAGGAGCGTTTTTGGATCGTATTTTCAAGTTTGATTAGTTTTCCTTTTGCATGAATCAGTTGACGATGTAAATTCATCTGTACACTGACTTGCTCTGCGATCGCTTCTAACGCCTGTAGGCTATCAGGACTCAAATGGCGAGGTTCATAGTCCATGATTGATAGCATTCCCACCAATACCCCTTCTTTTGTTTGAATTGGGATACCAAAATAACAACGAATTGCGGGATTGAATTTCAGTAAGGGATGAGTCGGAAACTGTTTATTTGTCGAAAGATCTTCTAAAATAATCGGAGCGAAATTTTTTGAGGAAGAAGATAACCCCGCATCTGAAGGTGAACGGGTTTCTGTCGGAGAAGATGTTTGATCTTTCTTGAGGGTTTTTGCAGATTTAAAACAATTATCCGGGTAATGTAGAGAAATAACCGTCTCACAAAAGTCAAGATAATGATAGGTTTGGGCTTGTAAACCGACTTGTGATTTTAACCACTGACAACTCGCATCAATCAAGCTAATATATCCGACGGGAGCTTGAGCAATATGAATGGCGATTTTGAGCAAATGGTCAAAGGTGACTCCGGCTTGAAATCCCATAATTTCCTGTAGAGATAGGTTCTCTTGTTGCCCCATTGTACGATAATCTGAAAGTCTGATTACCATTTTTAACCTATTCCCCTAAAAAAATTGAGCGAGCAGATTTTTACACTCAAGATTCAGAATTTAGGGAAATCTATTTATCAATCCATGATCATCTTCGATTCCCTGGTCTTGATCTTACTATTTTTTAGAGTGTGTCTTAATCATAACAAGACTTGAAGGGGTTTGTCTGGAAGTCTAAGAAGATTTTTATCCAAGGCTGTTGCTCTCAAACTAATGATTCAAATAGCTTCCAAACGGACGAACAGATGACAAATAATCAGTTTATTTTACCCATTGACGATGTACTTTTCGCGAAAATTCGTTACAATTTTTATTAAAATGAGCAAGAATCTGATTTAAACTTGATAAATTTGAGATCTGACCACTCTACTCTAAATTTTCTCTATCCAATGTGTTTAATGCTCTTTCTCGCTTGAAGCCCCAAATAAACCGATCAATATCTAGAGAATTTAGAGTTCTTTTATCAGGTCGTTTAAACTATTAATAGAGATTGAACTTCTCAACCCCCCTGCGGACATGAGATCAAAAAAGGAAAGCGGCGAATATGTCTGCCATAACTGATCATTCCATACCCACTGTTTTAGCAGTTGATGATAGTCCAGTAATGCACGGTCTGGTCAAACAAGCTCTTGGGAATGATTACCGAGTTCTTGTCACTGACAACGCGGTAGAAGCACTATCCCTATTATACCAAGAGAAGGTATCCATCTTACTTCTCGATGTCACTATGCCGGAGATTGACGGCTTAGAACTTTGTCGTACAGTCCGAAATTTGCCCCAATTTCAAACGTTACCGATTATTATGCTGACAGCCCGAGATGGGGCGTTTGAGAAGGTACAAGGGCGTTTAGCCGGAGCGACAGAATATCTAACTAAACCCTTCAATCCACAAACCCTGTCTGAGGTGATTACGCAAGTTCTGAGCGGAAATGCTTAAATATTCTTTGAACCTCTGTCGTTTGCTTTGAGGTGCTTTGGGTGGCGACGCTCGATGTGCTGTAACAACACAGAAGTAATCGCATCAATCGCCAGAATTTGGTGAGCCGCCCCGAGCGCGATCGCTTCTTTTGGCATTCCAAACACCACTGAACTCGCTTCGTCTTGAGCGATGGTTATGCCATTAGCTTGAGCGATCGCTGCCATTCCATCTGCTCCATCTCGTCCCATTCCGGTGAGCAAAATCCCCACACTGCGATCGCTGTAATATCGAGCTAAGGATTGAAATGTCACCGTAATTGAAGGCCGATGTCCCGCTAAAGGGGGCGCACTGCTGTAGAGAAATCGACCTTGACGATCTATTTCTAAATGATAGCGTTCGGGTGCAAAATAAACAATTCCATTTTGAGGAATTTCGCCATTCCGGGCAATTTGAACCGAGAGAGAACATTGAACATTCAACCAATTGACTAAACCCTGTAAAAAACCTTCACTAATATGTTGAATACAAATAATCGGAACAGACAAATTAGCCGGAAGTTTAGTTAAGATGGTATGTAATGCTTGGGGGCCGCCTGTTGAGGCTCCAATCCCGACAATCCGAATCGGTTTTGAGATCAAACTTGAGGTCGAAATAGAAGGGGAAGATGCCGGGAGATTAGCCGGAGAATTCACCCGATGAGAACTGTCAGAGGAACGGTTTCTGCGAGTAAAAACTCGGACTCCTGACAAAATTCTGATTTTACGAATTAAATCTTGGGCGAGTTGAGAATTTTCATTAAGTAATCCATTTTTGGGCTTGGGAAATACATCAACTGCACCCGCATTCAACAATTGAAAAACATTATAAGTATCTTCCCGTTGAACTGCGGTACTAATCACTAAAATCGGCCGAGGACAGTTTGCCATAATTTCTTGTGTAAATTCCAATCCGTCCATGTGCGGCATATGAAAATCTGTACAAATAACATCGGGTTTGATGATCGGAATAAGTGCTAATGCCTCTTTTGCCGTGTGAGCGCTGCCGACGACTTCGATTTCAGGAGAGGAATTTAAAATACGTTTGAGAACAATGAGAGCAACGGGAGAATCATCGACCAGAAAAACTTTGATTGGCATATTTTGGCTGTTCAGTTGTCAGAAAATTAAACATTTGAGCATTTTAACGACACACTGAGAGTTTCTGTTCAGTGTCAGGTGTAGGGTTAGCTCGGATTTTTTTAAGGGTGAATTGACCAACGGTTACAGATGACTCCCCCGTAGAATGACGGAGTAATCTATAACTTTATTTTAACCGATTATTTTCACCATGAGTCACTCTTTTTAAGTCTCTTTCTGGGATTAAATCAGTCTTTTCAAAGTATCAAGTAGTACCTGTTGATTAAAACTACTTTTGGTAATGTAGGCGTTGGCTCCGGCTTCTGCTCCTCGTTGCTTATCTTCATCAGATGCTAAAGAAGTGACTAATATAATCGGCAACTCATTATAGTCTTGATTTTCACGAATTTTTGTAGTTAAGCTCAAACCATCTAAATTCGGCATCTGCACATCAGAAATGACGGCATCAACGTTGCGTGTTTTCAGTTTATTAAATCCATCTAATCCATCGACAGCCGTGATCACTTCATAACCGGCTGCCTCCAAGATTCGTTTTTCTTGAGTGCGGGTGGCAATTGAATCTTCAACGAGTAAGATTACCGATTTTTGTTCACGATATTCTTGATGACTTTTTCCCTCTATTTTAACAAATTTTCTGTTAGAACTCAAGTGTTTACGAGCCGATTTAATTAAATCTAGTGAGTTTAAAACCATGCACACTTCACCTGTTCCTAGAATCGTCGCTCCGGCAATATTGCGAACTCGTTTAAGCAATTGACTTTGAGATTTGAGTACAACATCTTGTTCGTCAATTAAAGTATCAACAAATACGCCTAATTTTTCCTCTCCAACTTTCAAGACAATACAAGGAAAGGTTGTAGAAGCATTCATCTCTTTGTGAGAAGATTCGAGTTCAAGCAGTTCAGATAATTGAGCCACAGAAAGAGGCTGTTCTTCAAAAATAATTGTATCTCGTCCTTCAATGGTAAATAATTCACTCGGAGAAACTAAGCGAGTTGTGCGAACAAATTCGACAGGAATACCATAGGAAATATTCTGCACACCGACAATTAAAACATGGGTTGTTGCTAAGGCGGTTCCCAGTTGCATCCGAAATGTAGAACCTTTTGTCGGAACAGACTCTAAATCAACACGACCTTTAAGCTGTTCAACATTATTCCGCACAACATCCATCCCAACACCCCGACCTGAAATTTCTGTGACTAATGTACGGGTTGTAAAACCTGGAGAAAAAATCAGTGCTTGAAGTTGTTTTGAGGTCATTATTTCGAGTTCTTCGAGAGGATAAAGACCTCGCTTTAGAGCGGTTTTTTTAATTTGTTCGGGGTCAATTCCTCGACCATCATCACTGACTTCAATCACAACAGAGGTAGCGGTTTGATAGCCTCGGAGACAAATTTGAGCAATAGGAGGTTTACCGTATTGTTGTCGTTCTTCTGGGGATTCTATCCCATGGTCAACTGCATTTCTTAATAAGTGCATTAAAGGATCTTTTATTTCCTCTAAAATCCGTTTATCTGCTCGTGTTTCCCCGCCTTCTATGAGAAGTTCAACCTGTTTATTTTGTTGTCGGGCGAGATCACGTACCATCCGAGAAAAACGGTTAAAAATAGTTGAGAGGGGCAACAGTCGTAAAGTGCGAATATCGTCTTCAAGTTCATTAGAAATTAGCTCTAACCGGGCGGTATCTTCATAGAGAGAACCTCTTAATTGATTGACTAACGCTCCTAATTTTTCTAGATGTTGACTTGCACGACTATAATAATTGTGGAGTTGTTCAATCGCTTTATGAGTATTTGTGGATTGGGTTTCTAAGTCATTGAGAACAAATCGATTCACAAACGCATCTCGACTCCATTCTTCCCATAATAGGGTGAGGGCTTCTACTTCACTGAGTCGATGAACAATACGAATTTTAGTAACTGTTAGTTCTCCCGTTTGTGTCATTAACGCATCGAGTTGACGGGTAGAAACACGGATAGTTTCAATTCGATGAGTGCTACCATCAAAAGTAACTTTATCGTCGTTTTTTGGAGATGGATTTACCGGATAACTCAGAGAAGAAACTGAGGTATTGATCGGTTTTTCTAAAGAAGGCTGAGGGGGTTCTTCTGGTGAGGAATTGAGGTTAATAACAGGTTCTTCTAATAAAATTTTAGGGGGTTCTTTTGGGGAAGGTTTGATCGTTTCAACCTCGATATTTTCCGATACTTCTAAAGTCTGTTGTTCTGAAAGATGAGTATCATTAGAAGGTTGAGTTTCCAGTGAGCTTTGACCTTCAGCCGCGATTAAACTCGCCATTACTTGAAAGGTTTTTACACCAGAAGGTTCACCTGTAGAGGCTTCTTGAACAAGTTTCCGCAGGGCATCTAGGGCTTGAAACAAGCAATCACTCACTTCTGAGGAAAAAATAACTCGCCCTTGATTAATCGCGCCTAATAAATTTTCAATTTGATGAGCAAGAGTGGCAATATCTTTGACCCCTAACATTCCCGCGTCTCCTTTGAGACTGTGAGCTTCTCGCAAAAGTTCTTCAAGTCTGTTTAAATCTTGCGGATTTTTTTCTAAGTACAAAAAACCATCATCAAGATTTTGTAAATGTTCTTCACTGGCGGTTCTAAAGACTTCTCTGAGTTCATCATCTTCAATCATCATTTTTACTCAATCCTCTAAAGTTAGGAATTAAACGATTTCTTTTAAGTTATTAGCGGTTTTATTTAGGAGTTGGGTGCTAATTTTAGTTTGAGAAATGCCATTTGTTGATTCTTGAATACCAATATTGAGACTATTCATCGCTTCAACAATTTGCTCAATTGCGATTGCTTGTTGTTGAACATTTAAAGAAATTTGTTGAACGTTTACCGTCACTTCGTTAATCGCTATACCAATTTCTGTAACTGCTTTTGATCCTTCTTCTGTTACTAATATGGTTGAGTTCGTTTCCTTTTGAATTTCAGAGATTAATACCCCTATTTTTTGAGCGGATGTGCGACTTTGATCAGCCAGTTTACGAATTTCACTAGCAACGACTCCAAATCCTTTACCATGTTCTCCCGCCCGCACCGCTTCAACCGAAGCATTGAGAGCTAAAATATTGGTTTGGTTGGCTAAATCAGTGACAAGGTTAGTAATATTATATATCTGGTTTATATTTTCACTCAAACGAATAATTTGGTTTTGAATTTGACTCATTTTTGTTTTGAGATTTGTTTTTTCCTCCCATCGTTCTGAATTTGTTTGATGATTTCCTCCCGCCAATATTAACACCTGAGTTGCTCCCTCAGCAGCAGCGGTAGCTTGTTCGGCAGACTGACGAGCAGACACCCCTAATTCATCGATACTGGTTGTGGTTTGGTTGACAGAAGCAGCTTGTTGAACAGCTACTTGTTCTTGTTGAGCCACAGTAGTTGCTATTTCTGTGGTAGCAGAAGCAATTGCACTCGCTTCACTCTCTAATTTCCGAATAATTTGAGTGATAATCCATCCGCCCAAAATGACAGAAAGCAATAAGGAAACTCCGGTGACAACCCAAGTCATCCAAATTACATGATTAAAGGCTTGTTCTTGAAGTTGAGTTTCTACTTGTACAGTTTCTTGTTCTTGCTGATCAATACGTCTAATCAAAGCTGATATTTCTTGATTAATATCTAGATATTTTAGATCTTTCCAAGCTTGCAACGCCTGTTCAGAGTTGTTTTGGTTTAATAACTGAATAATTTGCTGTTCTAATTCTTTCTTTTTGAGGACTTGCTGTGTTAGTAATTGTAAATTGTTTATTTGTTGTTCTTGCCAAGAAATTTCTTCTAAAGACTGAGCAATGTTTTGGTATTGATCCTGTGCATTCTGATATTGACTAAGATAGATAGCTTGAGGATCAAGTAAGTGGTTCTGAAGCGCGATTGACATTTGATTAATTTCTATCGCTAAATGCCCAATACTTTCCGATACTTGATTAGATGTATTCAGTATTTCTTGCTTGTCTTGAATTTTTTTGATATTAATACTAACGATTAAAGAAGCGATAAAAAATAATACAATCGGAATAAAATATCCAAAAATTATTCCATATCTTAACCGTTTAAAAATCAACATTTGTATCTCCTATTGTATTGTCTTACCGATCAAGTCTTGAAATTACAAAGAAGATTGCAACTCCAATGCCACCTGATTGAGTCTTTGTAATCCAGTTTTAGTTTGATTCAAACCATTTGCAGTTTCGTTAGAACCTTGATTAATCGAGTTCATCGCTTCTAACACTTGAGAAATGGCAATCGCTTGTTGTTGGGTGTTGAGGGAAATTTGTTGATTGTTTAATACTACATTATTTACTGAGTCTGAAACCCCCATCAATGCTGATGCTGTCATTTGAGCAATTTCTACTCCCAAAAGTACCGTTTTTGTTCCTTCTTCAGTCACAATGACTGTCGAATTTATAGCACTTTGAATATCAGTTACAAGGGTATTAATTCTTTGGGCAGATTTTTGACTTTCATCAGAGAGTTTTCTAATTTCAGCCGCAACGACTGCAAATCCTTTCCCATGTTCGCCTGCTCTAACGGCTTCAACTGCCGCATTTAATGCTAACATATTAGTTTGATTGGCTAAATCACTGACTAATTTAGAAATATTCCCAATCTGATTGGTTTGTTCACTTAAACGAATAATTTGTTGAGCAATTCCATCGACTTTTTCTCGCAAATCTGCCATGCCATCTAGGGTTTTTTCAACCGCTTTACTTCCATTTTCAGTGAGGTTTAAAGCCTGTTTAGAATCCATTACCGAAGATTCGGCTTGTTCAGCAGTCGATTTAGAAGATGTACTGAGTTCGTTCATTGTCGTTGTGGTTTCATTAACCGCAGATGCTTGTTGATTGGCTGTTCGTTCTTGTTCTTCGAGAGCTGCTGCAATTTCTGTTGAACTTTCAGAAACGACTTGTAGCGTTTTTTTCAAAGTATTTGTGATCGATTGACTAAAGAAGAAACCAATCGGAGAAGCCACAACAACAGCAACAAAAATTATCAATCCAAAAAAGAGTATAATTCGGTCGTAAACAGTTTCAACTTCCGCTCGTTCTTGAGCCGCAATATCTAACTGTAAATTAATTAACTCTTGAATTTTTTGAGTGAGCGGATCAATGACTTCATAGAGTGGCCCGTCATAAGCATCTAACTGAGAAGCATCTCCCGTTTCTAAAGCTTGTTGAAGTCTCGCAATTTTTTGATTAACAGGCACAAATAACGTTTCAACTTCGCGAGAGAGTTTTTGTTCTTCTGGAGTAAGGTTTGTTTGTTGATAAGCTTGCCAATGTTCTTTGATTTCTGAGGAAGCTTTTTCAATAGATTTGAGGGCTGTCTCCATAGAAGTGACTTTTTCATGGGCTTTATTCACTGCATCAACGACTAAAACAGCATAAGCATCAGAGACTAATTTAAGTTGCTTGAGTGGTACAATTCGATCATCATAAAGTGCAGTAACTTGTTGATTAATTTGACCAAAAGAAATCATTGAGTATAGACTCACTCCTAATAGAATAATCGCCGGAGTAACAAAGAATCCTAGATATAGTTTTGTACTTAATTTAATATTCATCTTTCTGTTTTGATAAAGATCTGTTTTGATAAAGAGAAGTATTATAGGGTTGACTGCAACTCCAATGCCACCTGATTGAGTCTTTGCAGTCCAGTTTTAGTTTGATTCAAACCATTTGCCGTTTCGTTAGAACCTTGATTAATTGAGTTCATCGCTTCTAACACTTGAGAAATGGCAATCGCTTGTTGTTGGGTGTTGAGGGAAATTTGTTGATTGTTTAATACTACATTATTTACCGAGTCTGAAACCCCCATCAATGCTAATGCTGTCATTTGAGCAATTTCTACTCCCGAAAGTACCGTTTTTGTTCCTTCTTCAGTCACAATAACTGTCGAATTTATAGCACTTTGAATATCAGTTACAAGGGTATTAATTCTTTGGGCAGATTTTTGACTTTCATCAGAGAGTTTTCTAATTTCAGCCGCAACGACTGCAAATCCTTTCCCATGTTCGCCTGCTCTGACGGCTTCAACTGCCGCATTTAATGCTAACATATTAGTCTGATTGGCTAAATCACTGACTAATTTAGAAATATTCCCAATCTGATTTGTTTGTTCACTTAAACGAATAATTTGTTGAGCAATTGCATCAACTTTTTCTCGCAAATCTGCCATGCCATCTAGGGTTTTTTCAACCGCTTTACTTCCATTTTCAGTGAGGTTTAAAGCCTGTTTAGCATCCATTACCGAAGATTCGGCTTGTTCAGCAGTCGATTTAGAAGATGTACTGAGTTCGTTCATTGTCGTTGTGGTTTCATTAACCGCAGACGCTTGTTGATTTGCTGTTCGTTCTTGTTCTTCGAGAGCTGCTGCAATTTCTGTTGATGAACTCGCCATAACTTGAGTTGCTTGTTGAATTGTTTGACTAATATTTGTTGCAATTAAAGTTGCAATACTAATGGCAAGAATGATCACTAATAATGTGCCAAAAAGCAATGCGTAATTCAGCCAACTTAGACTATTTAAAGTTTCTTCTGTACCTTGATTTAAAAGTTCTTCTTCTTGAACACTAATCTCTAGAATAAGTTGCTCTATTTGCCTGACATATTGGGTTCCATTTTGATTGTTAATCAGAGAAGCAGCTTCTTCATATTTTCCCTGTTGAGCGAGTTCAAGAGCTGGACGACTGATGCGATCATACTGACTCACTAGCTCTCGCAGTTGAGATATACGCTTTTTTTGTGGCGGATAAAGTGTTAGTTCTTCGACGGTATTCGCCATGCTATTAAACTGTTTTAAATAATCTTCATATTCTTCTAAAAATAATGGATTTCGTAGACCAAGATATCCACGGCAACTCTGAATAACTCCAAGTGCATTCTTTTCTAGAGTATGAATATCAAGTAATAATACTTGTACTCGTTCAACATTTTTAAATGTATCAAAGACTTTTCTAATATTTGTGTATACCAGTCCGCTTAAGACGACAAACAGCAAAAAAGGTAAGGTATAGCCTAATAATAAACGTCCTTTAAGGTTTAAATTTCCAAACATTGATAATATTCTCCTGTATTTAGCCTATATTTATTTTATACTTCCTCATTCACAATGAGTTCTTCTTGAGTTAAAATTTTCTTTAAGTCTAAGATACTCATCATTTTTTGTTTGTAGGGCGCTGTTCCCTGAAGATATTCATTTTGACCCGAACGAAGTGCTGTAGGATTTGAGTGGATTGTGGCAGAATTTAGATAAACAATATCAAAGACTTCATCAACAATCAAACCTGAAATGATCTGATCAACTTGAACAATGATGGCTTTTGAGAAGGTTGTCTTTTGAGTCGTAGATAAATTCAAAAAACTGCGAACATCTACTAACGTTACAATTTCGCCTCTAAGGTTAATGTTACCAACAATATGTTGAGGAGTGCAAGGAATTGGGGTAATATTATGGATTTCAATAAATTCTTTAACAATACTTAAAAGTATACCAAAATATTCTTGATTTAATCCTGCAATTGCTAAGGGTATTAATCCTTGAAAGTCTTGGGTTTGAGTCTCTTGTAATAAATTTTTAGCACGTTCTCGAAAAAGTTGTCGTTCTTCTGGAGTAGCATTGGGACAAAATACTAAATTTTTTTTACTTCTATTTAATATTGTTTGATCTTGAGTAATCTCCGAAAAAACTTCTGAATTTTGTATGATTTTTGTTTCAGAAATTAATCGTTTAAGTTCGATCAGCATCACAAAATCATCAGCAAGTTTTGCAATCCCAATAATCCAAGGACAAACAGAGCTTTTCTGTGATTTTTTTTCTGAATAAAAATCTGATAATTCTGTCGAAATTTCTGCGGCTGAAATCATCAAAAGTTCATCAACTTGATGGACTAACAAACCGACTCTAAACTGATTCCACTCAATCACAATAATACTATCCGTTAAATGATAGTCAGAAGTCGGAGAACCCCAGCGATAACTTAAGTCTAAAATGACTAAAAGTTGACCTCGTAAGTTAATCACACCAACAATTTCATCAGGTGTATCAGGAATAGGTTTGATCTCAGGGAGCAAGAAGATTTCCTGTACTGCTAAAGCATTTATCCCGTAGGATGTTTGATTCAGTTTAAAAATCAGATAGGGTGTTTTTTCCATTTTTATTTTGAGTTGAATTAATCATTTAATTAATATTGTTAATAATGCTGATTAAAGATATCTTTAATTCGGCAACAGTCAAATCTTCTGTATACTCGACTTTAGCTTGAGGAGGTAATTGTTGTAAAAGTTCTAAGGCTATAGTATAGTTTTGTTTAGCTTTTTTTTGATTGTCTTCTTGTTCATATAAGAATGCAAGTTTAACATAGGCAGAAATAGAAGAGGGGGAAATTCCTGACAAGTAGATAATTCGTTTAGCTAGTTTTTTAGCTTCTTCTTTATTATTAATTTCTTCCGCAATATTGAGTAAAATATAGCAGGGTAAAACTGAAAGTGAATCTACGGTAATCGCTTTTTGACAATAAGAAATTGCCTCTTTATATTGACCTAAGTTAGCATAGATTTTACCTAATAAGTAATAAGCGTCAAAATTAGATTTATTTTTATCTAAGAATAAATTTATTTTTTGGATCGCTTCTTTATATTTTTTGTGTTTAAATAGTTTATAAGCTTCTTCTATTTCTACGGTAAGCTTTGAATAATTGATGTCCGTAGCGATTGATGAATGTACTATTTTTGATTTTAAGTCAACTTGAGATTGTAAACTTTTCTGATTAATATTATTTTTTTTAAGATGAGTTTCAGGGCTTAAGTTTGAACCATTTTTTTGATTTTCAGGCGAAAGAACTATACATAAAGTCGAACGATCTAACTTGGAACTCGGGATAAAATGTTGAGATATACTTTCTGTCTCTTTAGGACGTTGATAAATAACAGACTCTGGAAATATTGTCGCTTTAAACGGATTGTTTTCTACACCTTGAAGCTCCGAATGAGCCGTAATTAGATACCCTTCAGGTTGGAGAGCTTGATAAAATTTATTAATCGCTTGAGAAATATGATGTTTTTCAAAATAAACAAATACATTCCGACAGATAACTAAGTCAAAATTTCTCAACTTAGAATCATCAGCCAGATCACCCTGAACCAAATTGAAATTCATAAACTTCACTGATTTTCGCGTTTTTGGATTGATTTTCCATCCTCCTCCCCAAGCCAGAAAAGACTTTGAAATGATTTCCGAGTCTACCTGACGAAATGACCAAGCACTATAAATCCCCTGTCTTGCTTTTTCTAAAGACAATTCATTAATATCAGTTCCCAAAATCAGAATTTTCCATTCTTCCCAGTTGGGAATCAATTGTTGGAGCAATAATGAAAGAGAATAAGGTTCCTCTCCCGTCGAACATCCCGCACTCCAGATCTGTAACTGTTTACTCTCTTTTTTACGAGCAATTAACTGAGGTAAAATTACAGTCTGTAACAACTTAAACTGTCCGCGATCACGAAAAAAATAACTTTCAGGTGTGGTAATCAAAGGAATAAGCTGACGCCATTCATTTTGACTCACAGACGTCTCACCCGTTAAGAGATTGTAATAATCTTGAGGATGAGAATATCTCAACTCTCTAGCTCGTGTGACAATTTTTTGAGATAAGACCGGATAATCTTGCAGTCTAATTTGTAAACCGATCTGAGCGGAAATCAATTGAGCAAAACGTTGAATTAAAATTTCATCCATTCAAAATAATAATTTTCAGGGGTGATCAACGAGCTTAATATCAGTTTAACCACAAACTCGAAAAGAAAGCAGGAAAGACCGTTATCTCCCCTGCTAATTGATAAAATTGTTAATGTTGAGGTGTTGTCAATTCCCTCAAGCCCTAGCTTCAAACCCAAAATTAAGCGGGATAAATTCGCAAACGACGGTTAGGTTCTTCGCCAAAACTGTTTGATTTCAAGCGATAATGTTCCACTAACTCATGCTGCATTTTCCGAACTTGGGGCGATCGCGGTAGCAATTCCACAGGTTGTCCTTTAGGAATCACAATTTGCTCAACCGCCAAACGAGCTTCTTCAAGAGCTTCGATCTCATCTTCAGACCCACTCCGCGCAAACAAAGCCAAATCAGGAACTTCCGGCGCATTGGGATCTTCCATATTCAGTAACCGTCGCAACGCCCGAGCCACTTGCGGCGCACTTCCCGACTTCACCGTATGAATCGGAACTTGACGAGTTTTTGCCATGTGTCGGAGTTTAGACTGATTGCGAATATGCGATCGCAACGCCAACACCACATCCGCACTATCAATATCCTTAGTCAGCGCCACAGGTAACCGTAAGCTACGAATCACTTGATCAAGCTGGTGACGAGCAATCCCGTAAGGATAAATGTGCAGAGGCAAATCTTCCCCATTCGGACCAACGGCTGGATGTTCAGCATTACCCCCAACAATCCCTCTTAACCCCGTAGTAAAAGAAGCATCGAGCAGTTGTTCAAAATATTTATTTTCCGGCGTTGATTTTTCCGGCGGAATCGGGATCATTTTCCCCGAACCCCGTAACCCCGTTAATCCCGGGGCAGAAACCTCCACACTTTTCATCACCTGCGGACTCAAGGTGCGGGTTGGCGGAGCCGCCGAGGGGCTATTATAGCGTTCCTCCACCATAGAGACTTCCCCCGCTTCATCCATCGTTCGCACTTGTAATGTGGGCTGCATTCCCCGCAACAAGCTATCAATTGTACTCGCGACGCTCTCATGTACCACCCAGCGATCGCGTTCGAGCATCTCAATAGCAATTTCAAACGTCGGAGGGGCTTTACGCTCCAACACCGTTTTTTGTGAGCCTCGCCGCCGTGCTTCCTCGTCTCCTAACGTCACTGCTTGAATGCCCCCAATTAAATCAGCTAAAGTCGGATTTTTCATCAAATTTTCAATCCGATTCCCATGAGCCGTACCAATCAGTTGCACCCCGCGTTCAGCAATCGTTCGAGCCGCTATTGCCTCCAATTCCGTACCGATTTCATCGATCACAATCACTTCCGGCATATGGTTTTCCACCGCCTCGATCATGACCTGATGTTGCAGTTCCGGACGAGCCACCTGCATTCGACGAGCGCGACCAATTGCCGGATGAGGAATATCACCATCTCCGGCGATTTCATTCGACGTATCGATAATGACGACCCGTTTGGATAATTCATCGGCAAGCACACGAGCAATTTCTCGTAATGCTGTGGTTTTACCCACCCCAGGACGACCGAGCATTAAAATCGATTGACCCGTTTCGACTAAATCTCGGATCATGCCTACTTTACCAAACACGGCTCGGCCCACCCGACAGGTTAAGCCAATGACTTTGCCTGTACGGTTGCGAATGGCGCTAATCCGGTGTAAAGTACGCTCGATACCTGCACGGTTATCACCGCTAAATTCTCCGATTTGAGAAATACAATGGTCTAGGTCTTCCCAAGAAACTGCCGTTTGGGAGATATACTCCGCTCCTAATGGAAAACGAGCTTCGGGACAACGACCCAAATCCAAGACAATCTCAATGAGACTATTACGTTGAGGGTGTAACTCCACATTCCGTCGAATTTCCTCGGGAACAATATTGAGCAATCTATTAAGGTCGTCTGTAATCTGCATACTTCCAACAGTGACGTTTTCTTTCCGTGTGATCAGGGGCAAATGATAGGGCGTTAAACGGGAGTAGTCGGCGAGGAATGTCTTCTGTGCCAACGCTTAACCCCTTGCCGACTGAAATCCCTTAAGTTGGGCAACGAGGGAATGGGCAAGGCTCACAGTCTGCCAAAGCAGCTCTGGATTGGTTTCCAGTCGGGTGAGCGCTGAAGGTTGAGCTGTTGTTGCTAACCCTACGTCGTTGTTTGGGCTTGACCCAGGTTCAGGGGTATAGTTTGATTCTAGTTTTTCTAAAAGAGGTGACAACAATACCCGGGCATAGCTCCCATAGGCTACACCCGCAACCGTTCTGGATCTAAGGGAGTTTACCCGTGCGACACCCGGACGAGCAAGTTTAGATGGATTTTGGGGTCGGCTAGATGCGAGTAAACCCATTGATTTAAGCTTGGCGACGGTAGAATGGTTGGTTCCACCTGCCAGTTGCACATATCCTGGCAAATTTGCCGCCAACACTTTTTGACCCAGTTTGAGACTGGCTGTGGTTGTTCCCGCTCCGATATCCCCACTCATTGGTCGTCCGTCAGTTTGCCAGATCAGCGGACAAGGTAAAGGAGAGATGATTTCATACAGTGTCCGTAAATAATTAATCAGGTCGCCACCATCTGGACAACTAATTGCGACTAATTTAAGCTGATTGATCCAGGGTTGCACACTGTACCAAAGTCGTTTAAAATCAGAGTCTCTCCCGACTTGTGTGTGAATCTCGATCGCGTCTACTCCTGCCGACAGCACTAAGGGTGCAATGTTTTCTGGAGTAGAAACATAGGAGCGAGTTGAGATGATTTGACTCGGACAAATTGGAATGCAACGACCGCAGCCATAGCACAGCGGATCTCGAACACCGCCAATAGAGGGGTTAACGGGATCGTTAAAGGTGATCGCATTCGCCGGACATACCGTTTCGCAGGGTCGCCAACAGTCTGACGGACAAGCCGTTGAGTCAAATTCTGCCTTGCGGAAATGGGGATCTTCGCCGTCATTGAAGCTGACCATCAGCAACGGTTGAGAGACAGCAGGAAATCCTCGTACTCTCGCAGGTTCAGCCCAATTTGAGGCTGTTACCATCGCTTCACGAGCCACAGCAATGACCGCAGGATCGGCTGCAATATCAATACAGTCGGCACCTGCGAGGGTATAGGCAAAAGTCAGATTGCGAACCGCAGGCAAATGTTGGTAACTGGCTCCGCAAATTAGTTTGAACCAGTTGCCAGATTGCAAGGATTGGAGAGGGGAACTGTTCATTGTCACAGTTAATATGGTGACACAATCCCGCTCAAATTACTCATTCACCTTAAGAGAAAACTGAAGTCATTTGATTTAGGGGATTCATAAAATTTTTCTTCTTTTCATTACTCTTGTCCCCCGGACACTACGGGTAGCATTAATTACACATTTTGAACACTACAGCTAGTTATGGGGAGTTGAGGTGATCGGGTGACGGGGGTGGTGGGGAGAGGTCTTTTTGGAGATGAAAAATCACTTTTTATTCATAAAAATCCTCCCTACCTCCCTACCTCCCCACTTCCCTACCTCCCTTCTGGCTATTCCCTCTCTCTAGGCTGCGACTAAAATCTCTTTGAGAGGTTGATAACGAAAATAGCGAGCGCCTCCCATCTCAATAGCGATTTTCACTCGGGGTTCAAGACTTGGTAATTGAGTCAGAAATTCAACTTCTTGACTCGATAAAATATGGCCTTCGATCATCCATAAAACCAATCCTTTTGATTTCGCGGGGATTTGTTCGAGCTGATAATTAAGAATCGGAGGAACATAATAAACATTACCCACCGCAGCATCATTACCACTACTTTTTTTTCCCAAATGAGGCGGACGTACCCCATGAACTCCCGTCAAATAGGCTGATAAATCCCCTAAGCCTCGGGCAGATAAGGTGTAAGTCGTGTAACCTGCGGCCCGTAAGCGACGGCGGTAACGGCCCTCCATCCCTCCCTCCAGGGGAACATAGAGTGCCAATGCACCTTGAGTTTCTAAATCCCGAATAAATTTACCACCCGTTGTGATTAATGCCATAGGATTACTTGATACCTCACGTGTAAAGATTGCTCATTTCTGTACTCAATTCAATAGATATTATAGGGGTCAGGTTCAGCCCCATTCTCCGATTGAAAAAAACTACCTAAAAAATCCAGATAGGGCTTGACAGACCAACATCTTTAAAATACAATTAGAAATTGTCGCCAAAAGTCCGAACAACTGTCGGGTTCAAAACAAGCAGGCAGCACAGATACAGTGAAAACTTGTGAAGTGAAAACTTGCAGAAATCAGCTAGACCATTCTCTCAGGAGTTGCAAGCTGACTGAGAACCAGAAGCGTCAATCGAAGTATGATTGAACCCACAGTTAGAGAGGTTATACCCCAGTAAAAGCTAATTGCAGCTACTCCGTCCGCTATTGGGTTTAACTTTCTCCTCCATCCTAAAAAGGATACGGAAAGGATACTGACTGGCTTGCCATTCAAGTCCTTGCGACATTCGATTCGGTATTGAGGAATTTCCTCAATCTTAGAGCAGCTTAAACCAGTTAAGAGCTTAAAGCCGTGTCAGGTAGCCGAGTCTTTCTCCTACAACTTGAGTAGGAAAAGATTTTCGTGTGTCTGAATACTGTATTGGGTTAACCCAGAGATCTTCACCAACAAGATTTCTAGAAATTCCCATTCGCGAAGCCTATTATTGCCAGAATCCATTATAGCCGTTGGACGGATAGTGGCTTGGATGAGCAACTGGAGCGTTCCTACGGCAAACGATTTACAAAAATTCCTGCACGAGACGATCAATCTTGACAGAGTGGAAGCACTTACGAGAGTTGAAAATCGTAAATCTCACGCACGCAGGGAGTCTGGTCGGAGACCGTTATATGCTCCCCTCAAGCCGACCCCAACTGACGGGAGAATCAGTTAACTGAATTCGTACATAGAGTAGAGAGGCTAGTTGAAGTGTCTGTAGGTATCCTCGGCACAAAACTCGGCATGACCCAGGTCTTTGATGCCGAAAGTGGAATCGCGATTCCCGTCACCGTCATCGAAGCAGGGCCGTGCATTGTGACCCAAATCAAAACCGAATCCACCGATGGCTACACCGCCATCCAACTGGGTTACGGAGAAGTCAAAAACAAAACCCGTAAACTCAATACCGTCAAGTCCCCCGGCAAAGAGGTGAATAAATACCTCAGCAATGCCGAACAGGGACACCTGGCTAAGTCCGGAGGTCAGCTCGTTCGTCATCTGCGAGAGTACCGCATCGAAGACACCAGTAGCTATGAACTGGGTCAGGAACTCAAAGCCGATTTATTTGAACCCGGTCAGCTCGTCGATGTTAGCGGAATTAGCATGGGACGGGGTTTTTCAGGTTTTCAAAAACGACACAATTTCCGACGAGGGCCAATGGCTCACGGGTCTAAAAACCACCGTCAACCGGGTTCAATCGGTCCGGGAACCACACCCGGTCGCGTTTATCCGGGTAAAAAGATGGCGGGACGTTATGGCGGGAAAAAAATCACCACCAGCAAATTGATTGTGGTGCGGATTGATCCCGAACGGAACCTACTGCTAATCAAAGGAGCAGTTCCCGGAAAACCCGGTGGTTTACTCAATATCACCCCAGCCAACTTGGTTGGGCGTAAATAGAGAGGAGAGAAACATGGCTGATTGTGTTGTACGCAACTGGGAAGGCGAACAAGTTGGACAAGCCAACTTAGAACTCAAAGTTGCCAAAGAAGAAAATGCAGCCCACATCGTTCATCGGGCCTTAGTGCGACAGATGAACAATGCTCGTCAGGGAAGTGCAAGTAGTAAAACCCGAGCCGAAGTCAGAGGGGGAGGACGCAAACCCTGGAGACAAAAAGGCACAGGTCGAGCCAGAGCCGGATCAATTCGTTCTCCCTTGTGGCGGGGAGGCGGTGTCATATTTGGGCCAAAACCCCGGGACTTTTCCCAGAAAATGAACCGCAAAGAAAGACGTCTAGCGCTGCGAACCGCTTTGCAAAGCCGGATCGAAGACATTGTGGTGGTCGAAGAATTTCTAGAGCAACTTCCTCGTCCAAAAACCAAAGACTTAGTTGCGGCGATGAGTCGGTGGGGAATCGAACCCGAGTCCAAAGTCTTATTAGTCCTGCCTGAAAAACAAGAAAACGTTTATCTGTCGGGGCGTAACATTGCTCGGATGAGAATTTGTCTAGCCGATAGTCTTAACGTCTATGACATTCTCCACGCCGACAATATTGTGACCACAGCCGCAGCCCTTGAGAAAATCCAGGAGGTTTACGGTGACTGAATATCAAACCCGCGATCTCGCTGACGTGATCAAACGACCAATTGTGACGGAAAAAGCAACCGTATTAATGGAGCTAAAC
This sequence comes from Lyngbya sp. PCC 8106, assembly GCF_000169095.1. GTDB lineage: Bacteria > Cyanobacteriota > Cyanobacteriia > Cyanobacteriales > Microcoleaceae > Capilliphycus. The sequence goes on along the minus strand of NZ_AAVU01000003.1, from coordinate 159,726 downwards.
CAGTTCACCTTTGATGTCGATCCTCGGGCGAGTAAACCCGTCATTAAAGAAGCGGTCGAACTTTTGTTCTCCGTCAAAGTTCTCAGTATCAATACTCATAATCCGCCCCGTAAACGGCGTAGAGTCGGCAAATTTATCGGATTCAAATCTCGCTATAAACGAGCCATTGTTACTCTAGAGGATGGAGAACCCCTAAGAAAAATCCTATTCCCCGAAGTTTAAGGGAAACTCACAATTTAGGATTGTTTTTTTGCAGATTTAAAAATGAGGGAAAATCATGGGAATTCGTTCATATCGACCCTATACCCCAAGCACTCGACAACATTCAGTTTCAGACTTTGCTGAAGTTACACGCTCAACCCCTGAACCTTCCCTCGTCACGACCAAACATCGTCATAAGGGACGGAACAACCGAGGTGTAATCACCTGTCGTCATCGGGGTGGAGGACATAAAAAACTCTACCGTATCATTGATTTTCGTCGCGATAAACATAATATCCCGGCAAAAGTTGCAGAGATCGAATACGACCCCAACCGTAACGCCCGCATCGCCTTGCTGCATTATATCGATGGCGAAAAGCGATATATTTTGCATCCGGTCGGGTTAAAAGTTGGTACCGTGATCACCTCCGGGCCAGAGTCCGCCATTGAAGTGGGTAACGCATTACCCCTATCGAGGATTCCGTTAGGAACAGACGTTCATAATGTCGAATTAATACCCGGAAAAGGCGGACAAGTCGTGCGAGCAGCCGGAGCCAGCGCTCAACTCATGGCAAAAGAAGGGGAATATGTCACCCTGAAATTGCCTTCGGGAGAACAACGCAAAATCCCGGCTCGTTCCTATGCAACCATCGGACAAGTGGGCAACATCGAAGCCCGTAACATCAGCATCGGTAAAGCAGGTCGCAACCGTTGGAAAGGAAAAAGACCCACCGTTCGCGGAAGTGTGATGAACCCGGTCGATCACCCTCATGGAGGTGGTGAAGGACGCGCTCCCATCGGTCGCAGTGGCCCTTGTACACCTTGGGGTAAACCTGCCTTGGGTCTGAAAACCCGCAACCCCAAAAAGCGCAGCACTAAATTAATTGTCCGTCGTCGCCGCAAATCCTCCAAACGGGGTAAGGGCGGTCGTCAGAGTTAATTGCGTTCGAGTCTCTGTTTGCCAGACTTGACGAACGGCAGAGAAATCTCCTGAAATTCTGAACGCTGAACATTACCCAAAGAGTTGTCACTATGTCTCGTTCACTCAAGAAAGGCCCATTTGTCGCCGATCATTTACTCAAAAAAATTGCCGCCTTAGATGCCAGTGGCAAAAAAGGCAAAGAAGTGATCAAAACCTGGTCACGAGCTTCGACAATTTTGCCCCTGATGGTGGGTCATACCATCGCCGTACACAACGGCCGCCAACACGTTCCTGTCTTTGTGACCGAACAAATGGTTGGACATAAGTTAGGTGAATTTGCTCCAACTCGCACTTATCGGAGTCATGCCGGGGGCGATAAAAAGGCTCGTCGATAAGACCAATCCGGATTAAACGATTGTTGCCTAATACAGCAATCATTGACTGGTAAAGGCGTTCACCCGGAACGTCTCTACACCCAAGGGATCGAGGAAACCATAATGCCTGTAGACACTAGCACAGAAGTTAAAGCGATCGCTCGCTATATTCGGATGTCGCCTCACAAAGTACGACGAGTCCTCGATCAAATTCGGGGACGCTCCTATCGAGAGGCGCTGATCATTCTAGAATTTATGCCTTATCGGTCTTGTCAGCCTATTTTAAAGGCTTTGCGTTCTGCCGTAGCCAATGCTGAACACAATCAGGGTTTAGATCCAGCGACTCTGGTTGTCTCTCAAGCTTTTGCCGACCAAGGCCCAAGTTTGAAACGCTATCGCCCACGCGCTCAAGGTCGTGCCTATCAAATTCGCAAGCCCACTTGTCACATTACCGTGGCAGTTGCTCCGAATGTTGAAGAATAAATTAATTCCAGTTCAACAATTACAATCCATTGAATTTTGTACCTTTCAATCCAATGATGAATCGTTAACCCATTTCATACCTTAATTCGCTATGGGACAAAAAATTAATCCAGTCGGTTTTCGTTTAGGAATCACCCAAGAACATAAGTCTAGATGGTTCGCCGATGCCAAACATTATCCCGACCTGCTGCAAGAAGACTATAAAATCCGCCAATACATTCAAAAAAACCTGAGTAATGCCGGGATTTCGGATGTTCGGATTGAACGTAAAGCCGATCAAATCGACTTAGAAGTGTTAACCGCACGACCTGGGGTTGTTGTGGGTCGAGGCGGAACAGGGATTGAATCGCTGCGCGTCGGTTTACAAAAAGAACTGGGCAACAATCGTCAGATTCGGATCAACGTTGTCGAAGTCGCTCGTGTTGACGCCGATGCCCGCTTAATCGCAGAATACATTGCCCAGCAGCTCGAAAAACGGGTATCCTTCCGTCGGGTGGTTCGTCAGGCGATTACCCGCGCTCAAAAAGCCGGAGTAGAAGGGATCAAAGTTCAAGTGAGCGGCCGCCTCAATGGGGCTGAAATTGCCCGGACAGAATGGACTCGTGAAGGTCGAGTTCCCCTGCATACCCTGCGGGCAGATATTGACTACGCCTACTGCACCGCTTTGACCATTTATGGCATTCTCGGCATTAAAGTTTGGGTGTTCAAAGGTGAAATTATTCCCGGACAGGAAGAAACCTCAAACTCTGCAAATGTCGGTCAACCGAGACGCAAACAACCGCGACGTCAAAAATATGATGATCGCTCGAATGAAGGATAGAGAAACCGAAAATGATCAGGCTTCTTACCCTTCGACTGATCGCCCACAACTTACCACGAACCACCGATGTTAAGTCCTAAAAGAACGAAATTCCGTAAACAGCAACGGGGCCGAATGAGAGGTCAAGCGAGCCGAGGAAATACTATTAGCTTCGGCGAATATGCTTTGCAAGCTCTCGAACCCTCTTGGATTACTGCCCGCCAAATAGAAGCTGCTCGTCGGGCGATGACTCGTTACATTCGTCGGGGTGGACAGATTTGGATTCGGATTTTTCCCGATAAACCGATTACCATGCGTCCGGCTGAAACTCGGATGGGTTCCGGTAAAGGTGCGCCTGAGTATTGGGTTGCTGTAGTTAAGCCCGGACGGATTATGTTTGAACTCGCTGGCGTTTCTGAAGAAATTGCTCGCGAAGCCATGCGTTTAGCCGACTCTAAATTACCGATTAAGACAAAGTTTATTGTCAAACCAAAGGAGGAAGAATCCTCTGAATAAAAGGATAGAATTTTAAAGGATATAGAGGAGGTTAAGGAGTTATGGCTTTTCCAAAAATCAAAGAGGTGAGACAGTTAAATGATGAACAACTGTCAGACAAGATTATTGAACTCAAAAAACATCTGGCAAATCTGCGTCTATTGAAAGCAACAGGACGACTAGAAAAGCCTCACGAGTTTAAACATACTCAACATCAACTGGCTCAATTATTTACCGTTGAACGGGAACGACAACACCAGGCTGAAGCAGAAGAATCTGCTACCCCACCGTTAGAGGAAACCGCATCAACTGCAACTCCTGAACCGGAATTAGCCGCCGCTTCCTCCCCAGAAGAAGCCTAAAAAAGTCAGCGAAGGGAAGCAAATTCTTTTCAGGTTTGACAATATATTGAGTACACCAAACTATGGCAATCAAAGAACGAGTTGGCTTAGTCGTCAGCAACAAAATGGAGAAAACAGTCGTGGTGGCGATTGAAAACCGTTCCCCCCACCGCAAGTATGGAAAAATCGTGGTGAAAACCAGACGGTATAAAGCTCACGATGAAGAAAATCAGTGTCAAGAAGGGGATAGAGTTCGCATTCAAGAAACTCGACCTCTGAGTAAAACAAAACGTTGGAACGTGATTGAAATTCTAACTTCTCGACCGGAATAATCACCAGCGAGAACGTTTCTAAGATTTTCAGATCATTTCAACAATCAACCTCTCAACAATCGATGAAGTGTCATGATTCAAACGCAGACTATCCTGAATGTTGCTGATAATAGCGGAGCGCGAAAAGTGATGTGTATCCGCATCCTGGGTGGAGGTAATCGTCGCTACGCCCGGATTGGCGATGAGATTATTGCTGTGGTTAAAGATGCGATTCCCAACATGGCCGTTAAACGATCAGATGTGGTCAGAGCGGTCGTTGTCCGGACTCGTCACAGTCTGCGCCGTGATAGTGGCATGAGCATCCGGTTTGATGATAACGCCGCCGTGATTATTAACCCGGAGGGTAATCCTCGAGGAACCCGCGTATTCGGCCCCATCGCTCGTGAACTGCGGGAGAAAAATTACATGAAAATCGTTTCCTTAGCACCGGAGGTTATTTAAATGGCGCTTAAGAAGCAACCCTCATCCCAACGTCAGAAAATGCACGTCAAAACAGGGGATACCGTACAAATTATTGCCGGAAAAGATAAAGGCAAAGTTGGAGAAGTTATCCGCGCTATTCCTCGGTTGAGTAAAGTCGTAGTTAAGGATATTAACATCCGCACCAAACACGTCAAGCCTCAACAAGAAGGAGAATCCGGCAAAATCATTACCTTTGAAGCTCCAATTCATAGCTCTAATGTCATGCTGTATTCCACCAAAGAAAAAGTCGCTAGTCGCATTTGTTACACCTTAACCGACGAAGGGCGCAAAGTAAGAATGCTCAAAAAAACCGGAGAGATTCTTGATTAATTTCTCGAAAACAACGGGAAAAAAATCACTCTCAACTTGGTATCAACCCCTCCCTGACCAAGCCCAGGGATAGAAAAGGATCAAGCACAATGGCAGTCACTCAAATTAAAAATCAGTATCTCGAAAAAGTCGTTCCCAAGCTCATGGAGCAATTTGGATATCAAAATATCCATCAAGTTCCCAAGATTATTAAAATAACTATTAATCGTGGCTTGGGAGAAGCTTCGCAAAATGCTAAAGCCCTCGACTCATCACTCAAGGAAATCTCCATGATCACTGGACAAAAACCAGTGGTGACCCGAGCCAAAAAAGCGATCGCCGGATTTAAAATTCGTCAAGGAATGCCCGTTGGGGTGATGGTTACATTGCGCTCAGATCGGATGTATGCCTTCTTAGAGCGACTCATTCACCTGGCATTGCCTCGAATTCGGGACTTTCGGGGGATTAGCCCTAAAAGCTTCGATGGGCGAGGAAATTACAGTTTGGGTGTTCGAGAACAACTCATTTTCCCTGAAATTGAATACGACAGCATCGATCAAATTCGGGGTTTAGATATTTCAATTATTACCACCGCTCAGTCCGACGAAGAAGGACGTGCCTTACTCAAAGAGATGGGAATGCCCTTCCGGGAAAACTAAGGCGATTAGATCAACGAAATAACTATGCCAACAAACGATACCATTTCAGATATGTTGACGCGCATTCGGAACTCTTGCTTGGCGCGACATCAAACCACACACATTCCCTCCACCAAAATGACTCGCAGCATTGCTAAAGTGCTGAGAAACGAAGGCTTTATTGGAGAGTATGAAGAAACCGGAGAAGGAATCAAAAAAGCTTTGGTTCTTTCCTTGAAGTACAATCCCAAAACTCGCACTCCCATTATCAAAAAGCTAAAACGAGTCAGCCGTCCGGGTTTACGAGTTTATAGCAACCGTAAAGAACTTCCTCGGGTTTTAGGAGGAATTGGGATTGCGATTATCTCTACCTCTCGCGGAGTGATGACCGACCGAGAAGCCCGTATTCAGGGTATTGGCGGAGAAGTGCTTTGTTATATCTGGTAAGTCGAGTTGAAAGTTGCGTCAACGTTCAAATCGTCTCGATTTTACAACGGATAGTCAACCCAAAAAGCGACAAGCGGGGTCACGCCTGCGTCAAGCAATTTTTCAGTCGGAACGAATTGACTCGATCTGCTGGTTCGCTTCAATGGATGAGGCGTTAAGTTAACTGAATTCGTATTTGTTGAGCAATTGCGCGATCGCGGTTTGACTTCTGAAAAATTGACAACTTAAAACGGACAAAAGCATTATGTCTAGAATTGGTAAACGTCCAATTCCGATTCCCCCGAAAGTTACTTTCACCATTGAGGGACAACACATTATCGTCAAAGGCCCTAAAGGAGAACTTTCTCGAGTTTTACCTGAGAAAGTCATCCTCGAACAAGACGGTGATACCTTACTGGTTAAACGGCGTGATGAGTCCCGTGTTGCTCGTCAACTCCATGGATTATCTCGTACCCTAGTTGCCAATATGGTCGATGGCGTTTCTAAAGGATTTGAAAAACGCCTGGAAATTCAAGGGGTGGGGTATCGGGCGCAAGTTCAAGGAAAAAATTTGATTCTCAATGTCGGTTACAGCAAACCCGTTGAGATGAACCCACCTCAGGGAATTACCGTTGCGGTTGAAAACAATACCAACGTGATTATTAGCGGCATCGATAAAGAAGTTGTGGGGAATATCGCCGCTCAAATTCGTGCCGTTCGTCCCCCTGAACCCTACAAAGGCAAAGGTATCCGCTATGCCGGAGAACAAGTCAGACGGAAAGCAGGTAAAGCAGGTAAAGCCAAGAAATAAACCATGAAACAGACTCGTAGAGAATCACGCACTCGTCGGCATCGCCGTGTTCGACGCAAAGTGTTTGGCACTTCCCAACGGCCTCGGTTAGCCGTATTTCGTTCTCACAAACACATCTATGCTCAGGTGATTGATGATACTCAACATCATACCCTGGCCGCTGCTTCTACCCTTGATCCCGATCTCAAAACCCAAGTCGAAACCGGGGGAACCTGTGATGCCTCTGTACAAGTCGGACAGCTTTTGGCTCAACGTTTACTCTCCCAAGGGATCAGCAAAGTCGTTTTTGACCGAGGGGGCTACTTATATCATGGTCGGGTGAAAGCTCTTGCCGAAGCCGCCCGAGAAGCGGGTTTAGACTTCTAAAATTAAAAATGAAAGCTAAATTGATCATTGAATTGATCAGAGGATAAACGATTATGGCAGAACAACAACAGCAGCGTCGCAAAAAAGGAAATCGCGCCAAAGAGAAAGACACAGAATGGCAAGAACGGGTTGTACAAATTCGTCGGGTAACGAAAGTCGTCAAGGGCGGTAAAAAACTCAGTTTCCGGGCTATTGTGATCGTCGGTAACGAACGGGGTCAAGTGGGGGTTGGGGTCGGAAAAGCTGCCGACGTGATTGGAGCCGTTAAAAAAGGAGTTGCAGATGGTCGCAAAAATGTGATCGAAGTGCCTCTGACCAAATCCTACTCCATTCCCCATCTGGTTCAAGGCGAAGGTGGCGGTGCAAAAGTGCTAATCCGTCCCGCAGCACCCGGTACTGGGGTAATTGCCGGGGGAGCTGTCCGAACAGTTCTTGAACTCGCAGGCGTTCGTAATATCCTCGCCAAACAACTCGGTTCGAGTAACCCACTCAATAATGCCCGAGCCGCCGTTGATGCACTAACCAGTTTAAGAACCTTGTCAGAAGTTGCCCGAGAACGGGGAATCTCAGTTGAGCAGCTTTATGCAAGTTAACGGGTTTGAGTTTGCACCAGAGAATGAAAATTCTCATCTCCAACAACTGATAACTGATCACAGATAAAAAACCATGAGATTAGAAGATGCCGTACCAAAAGCCGGCTCCCGCAAGCGTCGTCGTCGCCTGGGTCGAGGAATTTCCGCAGGCCAAGGGGCAAGCTGTGGTAAAGGGATGCGCGGTCAAAAAGCTCGTTCTGGGAGAGGTACCCGACCGGGATTTGAAGGAGGTCAAAATCCTCTCTACAGACGTTTGCCCAAATTAAAGGGCTTTCCTCAGGTGAATCGGAAACAGTACACTACCATTAATGTAGGAAAGTTGGCATCGTGCAGCGCCAATACAGAAGTTACCCTTGATTCTTTACAAAAAGCGGGAATTTTAACCAGTAATAATGGCCCGTTAAAAGTGTTAGGAGATGGGGAACTCAATGTGCCACTGCAAGTCAAAGCCGCAGCTTTTACCCAATCTGCTCGCTCAAAAATTGAAGCCGCAGGGGGAAGTTGTGAGACGATTGATGCCAAAAAGAAAACAAGTGGAGAAACTCAGGAAACTCAGACAGAGCAAGACTGAGCGATCCCGGTTCAACTTGGTTTGAAAGAGGTAGTCCTTAATGGTTGTTAGTCGAGATAAAGCACCAACTGCACAAGAGACGTTTTTGCAGATGGCTCAAGCCGCTGGATTACGAGGTCGTATCCTAGTCACCATCGGCTTGTTAATTTTAGTTCGTTTGGGGGTATTTTTACCCATTCCCGGAATTGATCGCGCTGCCTTTAGTGCCAATATTCAAAATAGCCCCGTGATTGGCTTTTTGGATTTGTTTGTGGGTGGGGGCCTTTCAGCTCTGGGAATTTTTGCCTTGGGAATTTTACCCTTCATTAATGCTTCGATCATCATGCAGTTGATGACGGCTGCATTACCGACTTTAGAAGACTTACAGAAAAATGAAGGGGAAGCCGGACGCCGTAAGATTTCTCAGATTACCCGTTATGTTGCCTTCGGATGGTCTGTTCTGCAAAGTATTGGTCTGGCTTTGTGGGTGAGTCCTTTTGCCGAAAGTCCAGGGCCTTTGTTTATGGCTGAGGTGGTCTTGGCTTTATCCGCTGGGGCCATGTTTGTCATGTGGGTTTCGGAACTGATTACCGAGCGCGGAATTGGGAACGGCGCTTCATTGCTGATTTTTGTCAATATTGTGGCGGTTCTGCCTCGCTCTTTGGGAAATACGATTGAGTTGGCTCAAAGTGGCGATCGCGCGATTGTCGGTCGGGTGATTATCTTGTTGCTGATTTTCTTGGCGATGATCGTCGGGATTGTGTTTGTTCAAGAAGGAACTCGGCGAATTCCGATTGTTTCGGCTCGTCGTCAGGTCGGTCGGAAACTTTATCGGGAAAAAACCAGTTATTTGCCGTTGCGACTGAATCAGGGTGGGGTGATGCCGATCATTTTTGCTTCGGCGGTTTTGATTTTACCTGCATCCCTCTCGCAATTTACCAACAATCCGATTTTAGTACAAATCGCGACAGCTCTGAGTCCGAGCGGGCCGACCCCTTGGTTGTATGCTGCTTTCTATTTGGTGCTGATCTTGTTCTTTAGTTATTTCTATGCGTCGCTGATTTTGCAACCTGTGGATATGGCGCAGAACTTGAAAAAAATGGGGGCGTCTATTCCCGGAATTCGTCCAGGTCGAGCGACCAGTGAATATATTGAGCGGGTTTTAAATCGATTGACCTTTTTGGGGGCGATCTTTTTAGGGTTTGTGGCGATTATTCCTACTGTAGTCGAAACAGCGACTCGGGTTCCTACTTTTCGCGGATTTGGTGCTACTTCTCTCCTGATTTTAGTGGGTGTAGCCATTGACACGGCGAAACAGGTGCAAACTTATGTGATTTCTCAACGCTATGAAGGAATGGTGAAGCGATAGTGGTTCAAGTTATTTTCTTAGGTCCTCCAGGTTCAGGTAAAGGAACGCAGTCAGCACGATTGTCGGAGTTTTTAGCGGTTCCTCATATCTCAACGGGTGATATCTTGAGAACTCATGTCGCTCAACAGACCGATTTGGGTCAAAAAGCCAAAGCGTTTATGGATCAAGGAGATTTGGTTCCCGATCAGTTGATTCTCAGTATGGTGCAGGATCGTCTTGATCAGCCGGATGCTCAAAAGGGTTGGATTCTTGATGGTTTTCCTCGGAATGTGACTCAAGCAACTTTTGTTGAAGATCTGGTGAAGCAACAGCAGGTTGAAAAGGGTTCCGAAAATGCTGATTCCAAAAGTTTGAATACGATCAATTTGGAAGTCCCGGATGAGGTTTTGATCGAGCGTTTACTGGCTCGGGGTCGGGCTGATGATAGTGAAGAAACCATTCGTCATCGCTTGCAAGTGTATCACGAACAAACGGAACCGTTGATTGAGTATTATCGCGATCGCAATCAGTTGAGTATTGTCAATGGGAATCTTCCCCTTGATCAGGTGACAGCCGCGTTGAAAAATGCAATTGTTGCTTAATGGTTTTGTGTTTTCTTGAATGGGTCAGAGAGCAACAGCTTTAAATCTGACAAAATCCTGATTTCTGCATTGACAAGGTACTTCGTTCTTCAGGCTAGACTCTAACTAGCAGGCGGTCTCCCCTTAACATGAGTTCCTCCGTTTATTTGAAGATTTTGATAAAATATGTTAAGAATTGCATCTTGAGTACCAATCAGCCAAGGGTTAGAGCTAGTCTGTCTGGAACGGCAAAGATAGGTTCAAGGAGCAATTCGGTTGAATTGAGGAAAAAACAGCTTGTCTAAGCAAGATTTGATTGAAATGGAAGGAACGGTTACAGAGTCTCTTCCAAACGCTATGTTTCGTGTGGATCTTGATAATGGGTTCAATGTTTTAGCTCATATTTCCGGCAAGATCCGCCGCAACTACATCAAGATTTTACCGGGAGACCGAGTTAAGGTGGAATTAACTCCTTACGATCTGACTAAAGGTAGAATTACATATCGCCTGAAGAAGAAGTAGGTTGAGGTTGATCCACTGCCTTTTTGATGATCAAAAGGGATCAATATTGGATCAACTTTCTCAATCAATGATATAATAATAAATTTGTTGTAGTATTGCCAGAAGCGGCATGAAAGTAAGAGCATCAGTCCGAAAAATTTGCGAAAAATGTCGCGTCATCCGTCGTCGTGGCAGGGTGATGGTGATTTGTTCCAATCCGAAGCACAAACAGCGACAAGGATAGTTAGCAACCGACTCCAAGAACTCTAAATCAGTTCTTGGATAACAGCGAATCTATACTCCAGTCCGACAAACTCAGATGTGTTAAGACTCTACTCTTTCAAACCCCGTTGAGGTCATATTTTAGCTCAACCGCAGCCACTCAGGAAAGCAACCGAGACTAACCTAAAACTCTTGCATTAGTTAGAGTAGAAGGTTGGAGCAAAACCTGCCTTCACCTCAAAATGTTTAGGCGTGCGCGTTGGGTGGGAGTAGCAAAGTCAAAACTTAATGCAGTCATTTTACTGCATTCGTCGAGAGAGTAACTTTACAGAATGTATTTCAGGGAGAAATAAGCGTGGCACGTATAGCCGGAGTAGACCTTCCACGAGATAAACGTGTTGAAATTGGTCTGACTTATATTTACGGAATTGGACTCTCACGGTCCAAAGAAATTTTGAAAGAAACGGGTGTCAATCCTGATACCCGAGTCAAAGATCTAAGCGATGCGGAAGTTGCAGCCTTACGGACTCTCGTTCAAGGTCAATATCAAGTTGAAGGAGATCTCAGACGCTGGGAAGCAATGAACATCAAGCGTCTGATGGATATTGGGACTTATCGGGGTCGGCGTCATCGTATGGGACTACCTGTACGGGGTCAACGAACCCGAACCAATGCGCGAACTCGTCGGGGTGCGCGACGTACTGTTGCAGGTCGGAAAAAGGCAAGTGCGAAGAAATAAGGTTAAACAAACCATGACCCCATCGTGTGCTGACCCAGCAAATCGGTGGGTGATCAAAACCAATGCGATCGCGTTAGAGATGTAACTATGGCAAAACCATCAAAAAAGTCAGGAACCAAAAAGCAAAAGCGCAACGTACCCAATGGGGTAGCTTACATTCAATCAACGTTCAACAATACGATTGTGACAATTACCGATCCCAACGGTGAAGTCATTTCCTGGGCATCGGCGGGATCAACCGGCTTTAAAGGGGCAAAAAAAGGAACTCCCTTTGCCGCTCAAACAGCCGCAGAAAGTGCCGGACGGCGAGCGAACGATCAAGGAATGCGACAAATCGAAGTCATGGTTAGTGGCCCGGGTGCAGGTCGAGAAACGGCGATTCGAGCTTTGCAAGGAGCGGGACTAGAAATCACCCTGATTCGAGATATTACACCCATTCCTCACAATGGTTGTCGTCCTCCAAAACGGCGTCGTGTCTAATCAGGAACTCACAGTGCTGGGATGCGAATGGAAAATGGAAAATGTCAGTCCGGCAGTTTTTCATTTTTCGCTTTTAATCAAATACACTTCGGGGTTCAAAGGAGAAGGGAGGTCAATCGGTGGCGCAATTTAAGATTGAGTGTATTGAGTCAAACACTGATACAGACCGGAGTCAATACGGTAAATTTGTCCTGGAACCGCTAGATCGCGGTCAGGGAACAACAGTTGGCAACGCACTCAGACGGGTACTGTTGTCAAATCTAGAAGGGACGGCAGTGACAGCCGTTCGGATTGCCGGAGTTAATCATGAGTTTGCCACAATTCCAGGGGTAAGAGAAGATGTATTAGAAATTCTGCTGAACTTGAAAGAGATTGTTCTCAATAGCTATTCTAACCAAAGACAAATTGGTCGTTTATTGGTTCAAGGTCCGGCGACGGTAACAGCGGGCCACTTTGATCTACCCTCAGAGGTAGAAGTCGTAGACAAAAATCAATATATCGCGACCTTATCTCCAGGATCAACCTTGGAGATGGAATTTCAGGTCGAAAAGGGAACGGGGTATCGGGCTATTGATCGGAATCGGGATGAAGCCACAGCGGTCGATTTTTTACAAATTGATGCTGTGTTTATGCCTGTTCGTAAAGTGAATTACACCGTTGAAGATGCAAGGGTAGGGGGTTCACTCGAAAAAGATCGGCTGATTCTGGATATCTGGACGAATGGTAGTTTGACTCCTCAAGAGGCGTTGAGTCAAGCCGCCACAATCTTAGTTGATCTATTTGTTCCGCTCAAAGATATCACGCTTGAATCCATTAAAACGGATCAGACCGATGATGTCGATCCTACCAGTCAGATCCCGATCGAAGAACTCCAGCTTTCAGTGCGAGCCTATAACTGTCTCAAACGCGCTCAAATCAACTCAGTGGCAGACTTACGGGATTATACCCAAGAAGATCTTTTGGAAATCAAAAACTTTGGTCAAAAGTCCGCCGAAGAGGTGATAGAAGCCCTACAAAAACGCCTGGGAATTACCTTACCTCAGGAAAGAGCCAGTAAACCCTAGTTCAGAGATGGAGGAAAAACAATCGCTGGGGAAGACAAGCGGCTCCCTCCCCCGCGATGCTCACCGGAAAAAGACAAGCCGCACATTCAGCCTAGAAATCTAGACGGGTTACTCCGTCTCTAAGACTCAAAAATCGCTAGTAATCACGTTGTTAATCGGAAATTGTTATGCGTCATCGTTGTCGTGTTGCCAGACTAGGTAAACCCGCAGACCAGCGTAAAGCCCTATTGCGATCGCTGGCCACGGAATTAATTCGTCATGGTCGAATTACGACCACTAAAACCCGAGCTAAAGCTGTACGAGCGGCAGCCGAAAAAATGATTACCTTGGCTAAAGATGGCTCTTTGTCTGCCAGACGGGCGGCGATGGGTTATATCTACGATAAACAGCTTGTACACGCGCTGTTTGAAGCGGCCGGAGAGCGTTATGGAACGCGCAATGGTGGATATACTCGGGTGGTGCGTACTGTGCGCCGTCGAGGTGATAATGCAGAAATGGCAATCATTGAATTAGTTTAACCTGGAAATTTCCAGAAAAAAGCGGCGATCGGAAACCCAAAAAACCCAATCGTCAATGACCCGCGACGCGAACAGCATGAATCGGACAAGATCAACAGCAGTCAAAGAGAGCGATTACCCGCAGCCGATGGAGCGAAAGCGGATTGCTCTGGTGATTCAATATCAGGGAACTCGCTTTAACGGTTGGCAACGGCAACCCAATGGACGAACGGTGCAAGAAGAAATAGAAACAGCAATTGCCAATGTTGTGGATTCTCCTGTTACCTTACATGGGGCGGGTCGTACCGATACAGGGGTTCATGCCGCCGCTCAAGTCGCTCACTTTGAAGTAACCGGGCCAATTCCTGGCTATCGCTGGGCAACCATTCTCAATCATCGCTTGCCCCATGATATTCTGGTTCGCGCCTCCGCTCAAGTCGATCCGAGTTGGCACGCTCGCTTCTCGGCTGTGTGGAGACGTTATCGCTATCTGTTATACACAGACTCACGCCCTAACTTGTTTGTGCGTCCCTGGAGTTGGCATTATTATCATGCTCCTTTGGATGAAAAGCTCATGCAAGCTGCTTTAATCCCTTTACTTGGACGTCATCATCTCAGCGCCTTTCAACGGGCTGGTACTCGTCGTCCTCATGCTTGGGTTGATGTGCAGGATGTTTCCTGTCAACGACAAGGGCCGTTTATTCAAATCGAAGTCCAGGCGAGTGGATTTTTATATGGGATGATGCGACTGCTGTTGGGGTTATTAGTCGAAGTGGGTGCCCAAGCGCGATCGCTGGAAAACTTCACCGATATTTGGGTTCACGAACGCCGAGAACTTGTCAAGTATTCTGCCCCCGCGCGTGGCCTTTGTTTACTGCGAGTTGGCTATCAAGACTTTCCCTTTGATCATGAGGTTTGGTTTGATACCTATCCTGAGTTTGTCTTTGGCCGAACACAGACTTCTTTCTCGGTAACACATTCTTCGTGATCGCGATCGCCCAATTATTGATCGCATTGCCCATGATTATGGCTCTATTATCAAGAATTGATAGAGCAAATGACCGTCTCTCTCACAGAATCAAGGATAGTGAAAAATGACAACAAAAACTTACCTTCCCTCTCAAAGTTCTCTTGAGCCAAAATGGTATGTCGTCGATGCCGCCGATCAACGGCTAGGTCGGTTGGCGTGTGAAATTGCTAGCATTATTCGGGGCAAAAAAAAGCCGATTTTTACGCCTCATATGGATACTGGAGATTTTGTCATTGTTATTAATGCTGAAAAAGTGCAAGTAACTGGCAAAAAATCTTCCCAAAAACTGTATCGCAATCACTCCGGTAGACCGGGGGGAATGAGAACGGAAAACTTTGCTCATTTGCAAAATCGTATTCCCGAACGGATTATTGAACTAGCGGTGAAGGGAATGCTACCCAAAAATGCCCTGGGACGACAACTGTTTAAAAAACTCAAAGTCTATGCAGGCCCCGATCATCCGCACATGGCTCAACAGCCTGAAATGATGACCATTAACACACTTCCTAAAGGAGACAACTAATGCAAGCAACTGATAATGATCGCGCTGTTTATTGGGGAACGGGTCGTCGTAAAGCCTCCATCGCCCGAGTCCGTCTAGTTCCGGGTACGGGAATACTGACGATTAATCATCGAGAAGGCGAATCTTACTTACAATTTAATCCCAGTTATATTGCTTCTGCTAAGGCTCCTCTAGAAACCCTGGGCTTAGAAAATGATTATGACATTCTTGTGAATGTTCAAGGGGGAGGATTAACCGGTCAAGCGGAGTCTATTCGTCTTGGGGTGGCTAGAGCGTTGTGCGAACTGAGTCCAGATAATCGCCAACCGTTGAAAATTGAGGGCTATTTAACTCGTGACCCCCGTGCGAAAGAACGGAAAAAATATGGGTTACGCAAAGCTCGTAAAGCTCCTCAATTCTCGAAACGATAAACTAATACCCCAAATGATTGGTGACAAATTCCCAAGATGGAAAAACAGGGACTTCTTAGAAGTCTCTGAGTCCTGTCTGATTTCTACTCCCAAAAGTCACGCTTTCAAGGGTAAATTATCGTTAAAATAGAGATCAAAGCAATCTTCATTCTTTTATTTTGAACTATGCCTAAATCTGATATTCATCCCGAATGGTATCCAGAAGCTGAAGTCTTTTGCAACGGTGAATTAGTCATGACTGTTGCTTCGACTCAGCCGAAAATTTATGTTGATGTGTGGTCTGGAAATCATCCCTACTACACTGGAACTCAGAAGATTATTGATACAGAAGGCCGGGTCGAACGCTTCTTGCGTAAGTATGGCATGGTGAGTGAAACTCAACCTGAAGCTGAACAAAGTGATAGCGATCAGCAAGAAAAATAGCTCCGTTGTCGTTTGTCTGTCGTCTGGGGTCTGTAGCGTTCTCTACTGACAACTGACTCTCAAAATACTTTCGTGTGTGATCGGTGAGGGTAGAACTTGAAACCATCTCAGTAAGGTGGGTGGTCAGTGGAGTTAATATCGGCTGAAATTACGCCTTTTCATTCTCTGACTTCCCCACACCTCACAGCTCATCGACTATTCTGACAACTGACAACTGACAAAGGACAACGAGACAATGGCTGAGACTTATTTAATCGAAAAATTAAGGTCTTTCGAGCAGACGTTTAACGAACTGACTCTGCGCCTTGCTGATCCAGATGTGTCTAATAACCCGACGGAGTTACAGCGGATCGCGAAAGAACGATCTTCAATTGAGGAAGTCGTCAATACTTATCAACTCTGGAAAACCGCCCAGGAGGAACTCACTGGAGCGCGACAAGTCCAGAAAGAAGCCGGAGAAGATCCGGAAATGAAAGAAATGGCGGCTTTGGAAGTTGAGGAACTACAAAACCAGCTCGAACAGTTGGAAACCCACTTGAAGGTTCTCTTGTTACCGAGTGATCCCAATGATGATAAAAATATCATGTTAGAGATCCGAGCCGGAACAGGGGGGGATGAAGCGAGTATCTGGGCGGGTGACTTGGTGCGAATGTATTCCCGCTACGCTGAAGGCCAGAAGTGGCAGGTCAAAATAGTGAGTGAGTCGTCTGCGGATATGGGCGGTTTTAAAGAAGCTATTTTGGAAATTAAAGGTGATCAAGTCTATAGCAAGCTGAAATTTGAAGCCGGAGTTCATCGGGTTCAACGGGTGCCTCTGACCGAAGCGGGAGGTCGAGTTCATACCTCAACGGCAACGGTGGCGGTGATGCCGGAAGTCGATGAAGTGGATGTGGAAATTGATCCCAAAGATATAGAAATGAGTACCGCTCGTTCGGGGGGTGCTGGAGGCCAAAACGTCAACAAGGTGGAAACCGCAGTCGATCTGATTCATAAACCAACGGGAATTCGGATTTTTTGTACTGAAGAACGTAGTCAACTCCAAAACCGGGAACGGGCGATGCAGATTTTGCGAGCAAAACTCTATGAGATGAAACTGCGTGAACAACAAGAAGCGGTGACTTCTATGCGGCGATCTCAGGTGGGGACAGGCGCTCGTTCGGAGAAAATTCGCACTTACAACTATAAGGATAACCGCGTCACAGATCATCGTTTAGGCCAGAACTTCTCTCTCTCTCCCGTTTTGGAGGGGGGGATGGATGATGTGGTTGATGCTTGTGTCTTTACGGATCAGCAAGAACGACTGCTGGAACTGGCGAATGCTTCGACTCCGGCTTCGGTGTAATCTGATGACAGCAGGCTGTAAAATTTGATTGTTTTTCCCAAATTTGATGCTGACCGGGAGAATTTTTGAGGGGGTGTCCATCCGGTCGCCCTCTAACTTATTTTAGAGTCGGGACAGATTAATTTTTGTTGACTTTTAAATCATTTTTTAGAATAAATCCGCTACAATAGAGAGACTTCTAAAAAAGCATAGCTCGAAAAAATTAGTAACAATAGTATGGCGGTGACAGTGATGAATGAGCAAGACTGTTTGACCGTTTATGATCAATTGGTCGAAATTTTAAATCAACTTCAATTTGCTTGGGTTAGTCAACAGGTTCTTGAGGTGATTAGTGCGGGTAAAACGGTGGAAGAAATGGTATCAGGACGCAAATCTCCTGATTTAAAATTAACTTATCATACGCCGCAAGAACAACTTTTGCTGTTAATTCATGCGATTAAAAAAGCAGTCATTGATGCGGTTGATCTAGAGTTGGAAATTGCTCGTCATTTCAGTGAAGAAGTGAAGACTTCTGATCTACAACCGGAGATTCAGTTTACATCTTCGTTTGAAAAGAAAAGTCAAGATCTGAAATTTCCAGTTGAGTTGGCGACTCATCATCAAAAAGAAGCTGAAACGTTATTAAAACTGCTTTATAACTTAGAGAAAGAGGTGCAAAAAGATGTCAATTAATACTGGCTTAATTCAAGAGATTAGCCAACAGTTAAAACAAACCCTTCATCCGGAAATTCAGACAGAGACAGAGCTTTCTGAATTGTATAATTTTTATGTGTTTTGTATTATGATCAAGGCGGCTCGAAATGAAGGCGCATTAGTTTATTATAAAGATGTTCTCAAACGCAATCCTGAACAGTTAGTGTTTCGCAGACGAGCCGGACAAATTTATGATCCTTCTAAAGCTTACACTCATGCTGTTATAGAATTTCAGGATAAACCGCCCTTAGAAGTTCACATGGGAGTTAAAATTCATGGTCGCTTGAGAGTTTTATATGATTGTGATCTGTGTGTATTGTATAAAATGGAAGCGGATAGCTGTCGAGCCAACCAACGACAACCGCGTGCTTCTCGGATTTTAATGGCGGTTGATTGTCAATATTATACGTCTCAACTTAAGTTGGAACTGGCTCAAGCTTTTATTGCGTTTTCGTCGGAGTTGAGAGTGGCGGGGAACTGTTACTTTGTTTCTAATAGTTCATCAGATTCTGTGGCTAAACTGTTAGCGAGTCGCAAGCGCAAATGGGAATATGATATTTTTCCCAGAGCGACGAATAATGTGAATCGATTGATGTATGAATTTCAAACCAGCTTTAAGGATTTTAAAGCGAGAAATTAGGGTTTGACTTGAATTTTTTTGCTTAACTTTGATTGGATGAGTTGCTTCTAGATGCTTTCTTCTTTAACGCCAATAGGGTCTTCCCTTCCAAAAAACTCCAATCAAAATTCCCATCAGGGCTAAACGAGATAAACTGACTAAAAAGCTTGGGAGGGGAAGTAGAGATTTAATCAAAAGTCCTAAAAGTAAACACCCGATTAGCATCCAGAGCGTCGATGAATTCAATAAGAATTGTTGTTGCCAGATTTCAAACCAGTAGACGGCTAATGCTCCCATACCAATCGCGATCGCAATTTGGGTGATGATTCCCAATGGAGGGGAAAACAACATTTTCAGGACGTTACTAACGACTGGAGAGTTAACTGCTCCCCACAAGAGCAAGATTTCTAAAGCGGCAATGATCAGATTGCTGAGGGTCGCGCTTTGTAGTAGCGATCGCCAGGGAAAGTTTTTTAGACGTTGCATCCAATGATTCATAGGATATGATATTACAATTTTTAAAGAGAGACTTGGGTTTGTTCAGGAAGGGTGTCAATTCCTCCGAACAGTCTTCAAGTCGAAAGCTGGTTAAAGTTGAGAGGAGACGACTGTGGAAGCCAACAATATCAACAATATCAATTGTGCAGAAGCCTGCGTTAATGGCTGCGTTCTAGGGGACAAATGCCCGAATCGGGAGTACGCAAATAGCACAGAAGACTTCATTAACAGCACGTCCTTAGATCAAATGCTGAATATGGCTGACGAAGCCATTCGCAAAAAACGCACGGAACCCCCGCAGTGGGTCATTCCTGATTTTCCCGAATAGTTTGAGACGAGCAAACGAATGCCGTATAACGCTGAGATCTATTAGGTTTAGATCTAGTTTAACTGCATTGTTAGAGATGCTGACAGGGGAATAGAAAAATCGTCAATCCATTTCCCCTGTTTTTATTTGAATGATTTTAGATGCTATTTTTTGACTCGGCTAATACATAAAAGATTTGAGACTCTGCTAACCCGGCTGGGATTTGGAAATCTTCGCCTGTATTTGCCAGATCAACTCGTCGCCAAAAATCACCTTGCTGATCTTGACGGACTTCTCCATTATTCCATTCGGTAAATATTTCTTTTACGCTTTGATTTTATCAAAAACTCTTAAAGATTTTGCAAGTTGAGTTAAGTTTTAGCAGATTTTCGTCTACCCCAAGGTTTGAGAACTGAAATCGCAATGATCATTAATAGACAAATCGTTTGTACAATTCCCCCGATAATTGTGGCTTGATCATTAAACATATAAAGGGGATTTTGTAAAGCTTGCAATCGCAATTCTGCGGAAATTGAAGTGATCGCATTTGTCCAGGGACCAAGCCATAATGTTCCAAAAACAATGAGAGAAATTGTTGCGATCCATTTTGTGATCACCCAATAGTATTTTACAAATCCCCAATTTGTCAAAGCTGACAATAACGCCCCTGTGACTAAAGAAGCAGTTGCAGCCGGAATAATCACCACTTCATCGAGCAATTGCATCACGGAATTGATCGCATAAAGTTGATCGCCATTGGTTGTTTTAAGATTGTACAAGGCAATAATAACCATACACAATCCCGTTCCAAACCAAATTCCGGCGGTGGCAACATGAGCAGAAACGAGCCAATTTTTGGGTTTGACGCTGAGTTTAGGAATTTTAAACTTTTGCGGTTTTTGTTCTGTATTTTGGGAAGTAGATTGACTCATTATTGGCTTAACTCAACGTTGAAACATAATGAACAAGCTGCCCAATTCGTTGACGTAAAGTTTCCAAACCCAAGGCATTAGATGCCGAAATAAATGCAGCTTGAGGATATTCTTCTTGGGCAAATCTCAAGGTTTCTCCCTCCACCTGATCGATTTTATTAAAAGCTAATAAAGCAGGCCCCGGAGTAATCGGCATTGACATCAAAATTTTCATAACTGACTCAATTTGACCTTGCCAAGCCGGATGAGATAAATCAACGACATGAACGAGTGCATCGGCATCACTCACTTCTTCTAAAGTTGCCCGAAAAGCATCAATTAATGCCGGGGGTAATTCATGGATAAATCCCACGGTATCGGTTAAAACTGCCGTTTGAGGTTCGTTGGTAATGGCGTCGGGAATGGTGAGACGGCGACTGGTGGGATCAAGGGTCGCAAACAGTTGATCGGCGGCATATATTTCCGAACTGGTGAGAACATTGAGTAAGGTAGACTTTCCGGCGTTGGTATAGCCAACAATGGCAATGGTGGGTACTTCTTGCTGCTGGCGACGTTGACGCAGACGAGAACGATGGGCTTGGAGTTGATTGACTTCTGTTTGCAAACGGGCGATGCGACGTTGAATGGCCCGTCGTTCGGTTTCCAGTTTGGTTTCACCTGGGCCTCTCGTTCCGATACCGCCCCCGAGTCGAGACATGGCTTGACCTCGCCCGGTTAAACGAGGCAAATTGTATTCAAGCTGTGCGAGTTCAACTTGCAATTTTCCGGCGCGAGATTGGGCGCGTTGGGCAAAAATATCGAGGATCACTTCAGTTCGATCAACGACTCGAATACCAATTCGGGTTTCTAAGTTGCGAACTTGGGCGGGAGATAAATCGCGATCAAAGACAATCAGAGTGGCACCAACAGTTTGGGCGGTGAGGGCAATTTCTTGTACTTTTCCATCGCCGACAACGGTTTGGGGGTGAGGGCGCGATCGCTTTTGACGGACTGTTTCTAACACGCGACCCCCGGCTGTATCGACTAATCGAACCAGTTCCGCTAATCCGTCTTCAAAGCGCTGAGGACTAATACCTTCAGTTTTCATACCCACTAACAACACTTGATCGCCATCGGACTCGACAGTTTGGGCGATAAACTCCCGTTGCAGTTCGGCTTCGAGGTTATCCACCAAGTCGAGAAAGTCCTGGGCCGAGAGCATATCCAAACTTTGCGGCGGAGATAAATAATAGGGAATGGGAGCTAAAGGCGTGGTGAGGTTGCCATTGTTTTCTTCTGCGGTGGGTGGCACCAAATGAGCGAGATAGGTTTCTTTGATATATCCTGTTCCTCCCCCGCCCCGACGTTGAAACCCGCTTCCAGTTAGGGTGAGGATGACTAAGGCATCCAAGCGTTGAATCGCCATCGCAGTTAAGGCTGATTCGTTAGGGGGTTCTGGTTTAACTTGAGTTGCAATGCAGCGAATCCCACTCAAACGCCCTTCCCCATAACGGGGTAATTCTAGGGGGGGGATTTGAGTTTGACGGGGTGTTCCCACTCCCACCCGAATCACTTGTCCCCGACGGTTGAGGTAAGCACAGACGGGCTGACCGATTTCGGTACTACTAGCGGCTAGACGTTGAGCAAACTCCGGTGTGGTAATGCTATCGCCCGGTATCCGTTGATGGTAGAGGCGTTGCAATCCCTTGAGTTGACTGGCTTTTAGCCCTTGCAGATTTCCATAGATTGTCTCGATAGGCCCTCCTGCCCAGTTTTCTGGTGTTCTAAAGGATAATTGAGAATGTTTAAATTATGATAATAACATTTTCTTCAAAGCGGGGAGACTCTACTCTCTTTCAAGGTTTGAGTTTGAGTTTGAGTTTAATGTTATTCCTAAATATTGCTACTCTAAGTAAGCAAGCTTCTGATTTTTTGAGATAACAAGAATCGCTTTTCCTCGGTTATTTTGGGGGAGTCTGGTGTTGGAGATAGATTCAGATTTTGATTGAGAGCTTTATGAATCGTGGGGTTAACATCGCAAAAATCAATAATCGCATTGGCTAAAAATTCAGTTTGATCGTCTTCGGGGATATATTCAACTCGATCTATTGCGATTTCTAACTGGGTTAAATCTTGCTGTGTCTCTTGGGTAAACAGTTCGGGTTGATTATTCAGGACTTGAAAAAAGGAAGCGGTAATTTGTGCGGATTTCATCTGAGCATTTTTTCGATCAATTCAGCTAGATTAATTATAGCAGTCTTATTTGATTTGCGAACCCTTCAATGCAGGAGATTTATCGGCGAAGTTCAGAATGATTGAGGGTTGGCTATTCCCCTCTCGGATTTGGAGAGGGGCAGGTGAGATTACTTACCTTTTTGTTGGTTTTTCGCCTGTTCTATCGCAATTTCTTTCATGGCTTGGAATGAACTGGCGTTTGAGGTTCCTTCAATAGCTTTTACGGCTAAATCTTGGACTTGTTTGAGGGCTGCATCGAGTTGTTTGGATAGGCTTTGAATGCGGTTTTCTTGAGTTTGAATGGTTTCCGATAGAGATTTAACGCGCAGTTCAAAGAATTGTTTTTGTCCTTCAACTTCTTTCGCCAATAAGTCGGCTTTGATTTTGGCTTGATAGTTGCCAATATTTCGCCCAAATTCTTTCCCGCGTTTGATATTTTCTTCTAACTTTTGAGAGAATTCCTCAACTTTTGCTTTCACTTCGGCGTATTCTTTTTCTTTCTCGGTGAGGGCTTGTTCTCGTTCTTCCCATTGTTTTTCCCGTTCTTGTTGCAACTCCTCTAACTGTTTGTACAGCACTTGCTGAGTTTGTTCATCGTTTTCGGTATCTAAATCTCGTTGAAGTTGTAAGTTATATTGATAGGATTCTTGATCTCGTGATTGACTTTTCTTGTAGTTATCGTTGCGTTCTTTAATCGTTTTTTGGTGTTGGCTTTGTTCTTTTTGCCAAGCATTTTGTTGTTCTTGAAATTGTTGTTCTAAAGTTTCTTGCTGTTGAGTCAGTTCTTCAGTAAATGTCTTAGAATTTTCTTCGTAGCGTTGAACTAAAACATCTAAGGTGTCATCGCTGACTGCTTCTAAATCGTGTAAAGCTTTAAGTTGTTCTAACTCTAGATTAACATTTTTCTGCAATTCTTGGAGTTGAGTCGCTTCACAGGTTAACTGTTCTGATAACTCGCTAACT
This sequence comes from Lyngbya sp. PCC 8106, assembly GCF_000169095.1. GTDB lineage: Bacteria > Cyanobacteriota > Cyanobacteriia > Cyanobacteriales > Microcoleaceae > Capilliphycus. Next base: position 136,238 of record NZ_AAVU01000003.1, on the reverse strand, counting down.
GCACCCCCAAAACCTGTTTGTAAAAGCGTTAAGTTTTCGAGAACTTGCTGCATTTTTGGCTTTTTAGACGAGGATGAATTTAAGGTTTTGATTGGTTCGGTTGCAACCGTTCCATTTTTACTATTCCCATTCCCGTTACTGTTCCCATTCGTAGACTGTTTAACTTCAGATTGCAGAGAAGAATTTTCATTTTTCAACTCTTGATAAGCTTCTAAGATTTCCGCTTTAGTGTTGCGATCGCTAACTCGTTTTGCCATTTTTTCTCCTTTGTTTTGTGATATTTTGACTGAATTTAATTTGTTTTATCGTGATTATTTTTGACTCGAAGAACTTGCAAAAGCACGCATCGCTAAATCTTGTGCTTGCTTCATTGTCGCTTGTAATTGAGCAGATAAATCGGCAATTTGTTCATTTTGACGTTGAATGGTTTGTTCTAAAGAAGTCACTTGTAATTCATAACCTTGTTTCGTTGATTCCCATTCTTTCTCAAATAAATCAGCCTTAACTTTGGCTTCTCGGTTCGCCTCTTGAATCGCTTCTTCTTTAGCTTTTGTAGATGCTTTTTTCAATTCATCTTCAAAGCCTTCAACTTTCTTTTTATTTTTCTCAAAATCTGCTTTATTTTTCTCTAAAATCCCTTCTCGCTCTGCCCAGTTTTTCTCTTTTTCTTGAGTATTATTAGCCAACTCTCGTTCTAACTTACGGCGAGTTTCTTCATATTCATCTTGTTCGATCTTACGATTTTTTGACTGTTCATAGTTATAATTTTCTTCTTCTTGTTGACGAACTAAGATCTGTTCTTCTTGCTGTTGTTGAACATTCGCTTCAAACTCCTGCTGCTCTTTTTCCCAGGCTTTCCTTTTGGCAATTTTATCTTTATCTAAAGCTTCTTGGCGCTGGGTTGCATTTTGAGTGAGTAAATTCAGTTTTTCCTGATGTTCTTGACTCAACAAATATAACGCATCGGCAACTAAACGAATCTTTTGTAACTCTTGAAGCTGTTGAGTTTTGATTTCAATAGATCGCTTCAGTTCCTCTAGTTTAGAAGATTCTGTTTTAAGCTGTTCTGAAATCTCAACGATGTTATTTCCAAAACTAAGCTGTAAATCCGCTAAACTTTTAACAATACTATCAACGGTATAGGCGGACGTTTTTTCGATAAGTTCTGTTCCTTTCTCTTTTTCAGCTTCTTCCTCTTTAGTCGAAATTTTAGAATCAACTTTTTTACGCTGTTCGAGAATTTGCTGAAATTTACTAATGATTTGAGTTTTGCTATTTTGAATTGTAGATTCCATGATTGAGTTGACCTCAAAATGTTAACAAAATGTGAGTATGGAACGGAGGTTGAATAGAAAGCGTTTATCCTATTTTAAGCTTTTATCCGGGACTGTCGCTTGCGTAATTGTTCGACAATTTCTTGATGATCGGATACAGCACTTGAGCGTTCTTCTGTATTTTTACTGAGGAGTGACTTCAAAATGTGTTGACAGCGATCGCAACGATTTCCCGGCAAACAATAACAGTTCTTGACCAAATCTTTTAACATCAATTTTAGTTGTTTATTTTCTTCTAAAACTGCTTCATAGTTGCGTTGAATTGATTTAACAACACTCTGCATATGTTGAAAATCTGCACATAAGCTATCTAAGTCGTGAACTGCATTTTCTCGAATACGATGACTGAGTTCTTGTTGATTGATAACCGGAGGCATAGACTCTGTTTGTTGGATTAACTTCAGAAAGTTTTTCATTTTTTAATGTTTAGACCTCTGAACAAAAAAAACTAAGATTTTGGGAAGGAGGAACACAAAAAGAACTGCGTCCCCCATTCCAGTGAATTCAGGAGTTAAGAAACCTTAGCCGGAACTTTTTCAGATGCAGAGAGAAGCGCATTTTCCCGACTTGAATCTAAGGTGATCAAATAAGCGATATCGTGGGGGGATAAATTATCTAAACAAATCATTGACTTTGTTCCTTCTAAATCAATCATGCGAGATCAGTTACTTTCTGAGGCGAGAACCGCAGCCGCTTGTTCGATAACTGACCAGTTCATTCGTTCTTCCCATACCCATTTTAGGCTATAATAGTTAATAGGTTTTAACGTGCCATTTTAATCTTATTTTTGTGCTTTTCCGTTGACTATTCTGAGTTTTGACTGAAAGGTTTTGAGTTGATAGATTATTTTTATCGCTAAAAAGTGAACGTTGAACTATCAAATCAAATGGTTTTTATTTGAGGTTCTTGATAGGTATACAACGTCTCCTGTTGGGCTTTAATGATGTGTAAAGTTGCAATCAGATTTTCTAGCATTTCGGCATGAGCCGGGGTAAAATGAATGCTAAAGCCTTCGCCATCTCGTGCGTATCCTGGGCAAACCAGAGATGCCGAACCTTGTTCTTCATGGGTGGCAATATACATCCAATCTTCGTCATCCAATTTGTAGTGCGTGTCTGTCCAAGTTCTGAGCATAGAGGTTCTTCCTCCTGTATATTTCAATCTATTCAGGTGTTTGCACTTTTAATGATTCTTCACACCCTTTAATCCCAATGGGGGTACACCTTATCTAGAGTGCCGTTAGAATTGATGTAAGTTTCAACCCCAGGTGAGAGCGATGTTGATTTTTTTATCAACCATGACAATAGTAACAGGTGTTGATTCAATCGTCAAGCCTTGAGTTGAAATTTACGTCAAACTCGCATATGATCGAGCATAGGAGGGAAATACCGTGGAACAAACATTTGGAAAACTCATTCGTCAAGCCCGCAAAGACAAGGGATACTCCCAACGACAGCTTGCGGCGCTATTAAAGGTTGATTTTACCTACCTGTCAAAGTTAGAAAATGACCGTGCTGACTACGCCCCCAAAGAAGATGTCATTCGGGGACTGGCGCGAAATCTCGGCATTGATGAGGAGGAGTTAATCTTTTTAGCGGGTCGAATTCCGCAACATTACGAGAATTTTCTCAAGCAAAATAACAAGGAAATAACAGCTTTATTCCGAAGATTGCAAGAGAATCCAAGCTTTGCGAAAAAGATTTTTGATGAAGCCCAGGAGACTGAATAAATGAGTATTCTGAAGCCGTACCGTTTTTACCCGAAAGAGTCTATCGAACGGCGGGCGCAGGATATTCTCACTCAAATGCAAACTCAACCCAATTTTGCACCTCAGTGGCCGTTTGAATCTTCTTTGGTTGCAGATTTTCTCGATTTAGGAGTCGTTTGGGATGAGATTCCTGCCGATGAGGAAGGAGAAATTGCCGCCCGTATTTTACCGACTGAACGAACCATTGAAATTAACGAAAAGATCCTCGAAAAACCTCAAGGGTTTATTGAGTCAACCATTGCCCATGAAATTGGTCATTGGGTTTTACACATCAATCAAGATGAAGTCGATGGTGAGGTTAAACAGTTGGAATTAGCGTTAGGAGAATACGGAACAAAACCCACTGATTTTGATCAACCTTTTGTGTGTCGGGGTTCAGCTTATGACTTAAAAATTGCCTCTATTGAATGGCAAGCGCAGTATTTTGCGAGTTGTTTGTTGATGCCTCAACATATTTTAGAAGAGAAACAACAGGGCTTAGACCTAACAAAATGGACGGATTTATATAAACTCCGTGATCAGTTAGGAGTGACGATTTCTAATCTCACCAATCGCTTGCAAGATTTAGGCTGGATTACCATTCCCAAAGGCACTCGCCAAATTTATCGAGGTCAAGGGGTAATGGAAAATCAGCAGCGTTTGTTTGGATAGTTAGTTCTCAATTTCCCACAAAGTTCGCTTTTAGAAAGCGAGTAGAGGCGTTGTTATCAACGTCTCTAAGTGTAGATAAATTTAATAAACCTTCTCAACGTTCAGTAATTATTCTCTAACTTATCCAAACTTTATTCTTTAGTAAACGTGTAACAGCTTAGTGCTAAAATACAACAACGAATAAAAGACCTGATACAAATCTCTATCTAGAGAGAGAAGATCACTCAAACTAGATCACTCAAGAGAGAGTTAAGTTAAAAATTCAAAATATTCCTAAAGTTAGAAATCAAGAGAATCTGCTTAAAATTCAAAATCTTTGTTTTATAATAGAATTGAGATTGAATAAATACTTTAGAGAAAGTTCTTTAATGACATCTATGACATCTATGACATCTATTGCTGAATTAGAACGGTTAAGTACAAGAGTTGTTAGCGAGGCGATTGTCCGACGGTTCTGGAATAAAGTCTGGAATGCAGGTCAACTCGAAATTTTCCAAGAATTGGTGACTGAAAATTGTTTATTCTACTGTGGTGGAAATGCAATTGAAACACAATCAAAAATGATCAACTTGATTAAACAGTTTAGAAAAGAAATCAAGAATTTTGAATTTATAATAGAAGACCTATTTGCTTACAATCAAAAAGTTGTAACTCGTTGGCGAATTCAGGGGATTAATAATGGATTTTCAGAAGAAAGTTCTAGAGGAGAACCCATTGAGTTAACGGGAATTACGATTTTTGAGTTGGAAGGAAATAAAATCAAAAAAGGATGGCTGGAAAAAAGTTAAATTAAATGATGATTAACGTAATCAAAAGTAACAAAGAATTGCTGCGAGTCATTCTAGCTGTTTGTATTATCGTCGCCGGAATTCTACACTTTGCCGTACCGAAACCATTTATTAGAATTGTACCCGATTTTCTGCCTTTACCTGCGGCTTTAGTTTATATTAGTGGTGTTTTTGAAATACTCGGGGGAATTGGACTGTTAACTCCTGTTGTTTCTCAATTCGCTGCTTGGGGACTTTTAGCATTATTTATTGCCGTATTTCCTGCTAATATTAATATGGCAGTAAATCACATTCATATTGATGGCATACCTGACGGAAATTGGTTTCAAGCGATTCGGCTTCCTTTTCAAGCTGTTTTAATTGCTTGGGCTTATTGGTATACTAAAGCTGATGATAATCCGAAACAAGCTTCTATTATTCCCGGTTTACCCCGTTCTCAATAGTTACTTGTCAGATTTTAGTTAAACTTTAACGATAGAAATCGTTTTATTTTCAACGTTTAAGGAAGAATGACTCAGCTAGAGAATCAGCCGATTACCGTTTCTCCGATGGATGAATTCAATCAAACTCTGGTTGAAAATTTGCATCCCTCTCACTGGAAAAATCCCCAACCTGAACGCTGTTACAATTTAGTCGTTATTGGGGGTGGAACAGCAGGATTAGTAACCGCAGCAGGTGCAGGTTTATTAGGTGGAAAAGTCGCATTAATTGAACAGAATTTACTCGGGGGAGACTGTACAAATGTCGGTTGTGTTCCTTCAAAAGCCTTAATTCGTTCCAGTAGAATTGCCGCCGCAGTCGGTATTGCTTCTGAGTACGGAATTCCGGTTCCAGAGAGTGTGAAAGCTGATTTTTCTGTCGTCATGGAACAAATGCGAAAAGTGCGATCTCAAATTAGTTTTAATGATTCTGCTACACGATTTCAAGAAGAATTTGGAGTTGATATTTTTCTGGGAAAAGCTCATTTTTCCAGTTCAAACACTATTGATGTTGGCGGACAAAAACTGCGGTTCAAAAAAGCGGTCATTGCTACAGGTTCTCATCCAATTATACCTCAAATCGAAGGTTTAGAAACAGCAGGATATCTAACCAATGAAACAGTATTTTCTTTAACCAAACTTCCCGAATCTATAGCTGTTATTGGGGGCGGTTATATTGGGTGTGAACTGGCTCAAACCTTTCAACGTTTAGGTTCAAAAGTAGTTTTATTACAAAAAGGAAAGCAACTTCTTAAACGTTCTGATATTGAAGTTTCAGATCTGATTCAAGAGGTGTTTGCACGAGAAGGAATCTATACGGTTTTGAATGCAGACATCAAGCGGATAGAGTCGGAAAATGGTAAGAAAACTATTTATTATGATGTGTTAGGAATTGAGAAACAATCTACAGTTGATGAGATTATTGTAGCCGTTGGACGAGAACCAAATATTACAGGCTTAAATTTAGAAGCCATTGGGGTTCAGTCTGATGCAAAAAAAGGAATTATTATTAATGATTATCTACAAACAACCAATCCTAATATTTATGCGGTTGGGGATGTTTGTATGGAGTCTAAATTTACTCATGCGGCGGATGCGGCGGCGAGAATTGTTGTTCAAAATGCTTTATTTTCAGTGTTTGGAATCGGACGCAAAAAACTCAGTAATTTGATCATTCCTTCTTGTATTTATACTGATCCAGAAGTGGCTCAAGTGGGGATAACAGAAACAGAAATATTGCGAAGACCAGAACGAGTGAAAACCTTTTATGTACCATTAAGTGAGATAGATCGGGCTTGTATTGATAGACAAACAGATGGATTTGCTAAAGTTCATGTTCGTCATGGAAGTGATCAGATATTAGGCGCAACAATTGTAGCTGCTCACGCGGGAGAAATGATTAATCAAATTACCCTCGCAATGGTTGCAAATATCGGATTAGGAACGATTGCTAATACCATTTATCCCTATCCAACCCAAGCAGAAGTGATTCGGAAAGCGGCAGATAAATATAATTTTACTTGGTTAAAAGGATGGGTGAAAAAGTTAGCTTCAATTTGGTTAAGTTGGCAACGCTAAGAATTGCCATCAATATAATTATAACAAAAATCCGGCTGTTGCTGCAACAATTAAATTGGTTAAAACTCCGCCAATCATCGCTCGAATTCCTAACTCAGCCAGTTCACTGCGACGTTGAGGCGCAATCCCACTTAAAGCCCCAATTTGAATTCCAATAGAACCAATATTTGCAAAGCTACAAAGAGCAAATGTGGCAATTCTAATCGAACGTTCGGAAAGAGTATTATTTTTAATCATTTCGGCTAAATCTACATAAGCAATAAACTCATTTAAAATGATCTTTTTTCCAATTAAAGCGGCAACTTGACTCGCATCACCCCAAGAAACACCTGTCAATAATGCTATCGGATATAATACCCAACCTAAGATTAAATCTAAGGAAAGTTGAGGATAGCCAAACAATCCCCCAAACCAACTTAAGACAGCATTTAAAAAAGCAATTAACGCTAAAAAAGCAAGAATCACGGCTGCAATATTAACCGCAAGTTTTGCCCCTTCAATTGCACCCGCAGCCGCCGCATCGACAACATTTGTAGCCGTTTTTTCCACGTTTAATTCTAACTTTCCAGCCGTTTCTGGTTTCTCTGTTTCAGGGTAGAGTAACTTAGACATTCCTAACGCACAAGGTGCCGCCATTACCGAAGCTGAAATCAAGTCTCTCGCTGGAATTCCAAAAGACACATAAGCCGCCAAAACTCCTCCCGCAACTGTGGCAAAACCTCCCGTCATAATAGTATTTAATTCGGATTTTGTCATGGTATTAATAAATGGTTTCACTAAAAGCGGTGCTTCCGTCATTCCTACAAACACATTAGCCGCATTAGAAAGAGATTCCGCCCCCGATGTTTTTGTCGTTTTTAGCATTACCCAAGCTACGACTTTAACGATTTGTTGAAGAATGCCGAGATAATATAAAACAGAGACAAAAGAGGAGAAAAAGATAATTGTGGGTAAAACCTTAAAAGCAAAAAAGTGTTCTTCGTAGTTTTCCCCAAAGACAAATTTAGCACCCTCAACGGTAAAGTCTAAAAACCGGGTAACAACTCCACCAATAGCATCAAAAATCAGATAAGTACCGGGAATTTTTAGAATGATTATAGCAAGAATAAATTGTAATGCAATTCCCCAAATAACAGGTCGCCAAATTACAGCTTTACGGTTAAAAGAAAGACTATAACCAATTCCAACAAACACAATAATACCCAATACTGAGATTAAATTTTCCATGGAATTAACGCTATAAATATGAGTTGAAAAACATTAACCGAAACGTACTGTCATAAACACAAACCTTACCACAAAAACTCCTGCTAAAATCCAGGTTGCAAGAGAAACTTCGTGGATTTTGCCTTGAAAGGTTTTCAGCAAAGGATAGCTAATAAATCCAATCGATAACCCTTCCGCAATAGAGAACGTTAAGGGAATTGTAAACAGCGTTAAAAATGCCGGAATTGCTTCTCCTAAATCTTGCCAATGGATTTGGGTAATATTAGACAACATTAATACACCTACGATTACTAATGTCGGAGTTGTAGCGTAGGCAGGAATAGCTTTTAAAACCGGAATAAATAGAATAGATAACCCCAATAAAATCGCCGTAATTACGGAGGTAAAACCCGTGCGTCCGCCTTCGGATACACCCGCCGCAGATTCAATATAAGTGGTGACACTAGAAGTCCCTAAAATTGCGCCTGATGTTGTTGCAATAGCATCCGCCATTAACGCTTGATTTGCCCGAGGAAGTTCGCCATTTTCATCAATATAACCCGCTTTTATCGCTACACCTGTGAGTGTTCCAATTGTATCAAATAAATCAACAAATAAAAATACAAATGTAATGGCGATAAAATCTAGAAAATTCTGAGTATTTAGGTTAATCATTCCTAAAAATGCTTGTCCAAATAGTTCTGTTGGAAAGGGAGGAAATTCTATAATTCCTTGTGGCCACGGAGTTATCCCTAAAATCCAGCCTAAAATTGCCGTAGCTAAAATTCCCCACAATAAACTGCCTTTTATTCGACGGACAACTAAAGCAGAAGTGATCAAAATTCCCGCAATTGCTACTAAAGTTTGCGGTTCTCTTAAACTCCCAAAAGCTGTTTTTGTGACTTCATTTGCGACAATAATTCCTGCACCTCCTGTTTCAATATTACTCGCTAAACCAAGATAAGCAATAAACAAACCAATTCCAGCAGCCGTGGCATTTTTTAACGAATTTGGAATTGCAGTAATAATTTGACGACGAATATTACTGAGGGTTAATCCAATAAAAATTAATCCCTCAATAAAGACAGAACTTAATGCTAATTTCCAGTCGATTCCTAGCCTCAAAACCACCGTATAAGCAAAAAAAGCATTCAGTCCCATTCCCGGTGCTTGAGCAAACGGATAGTTCGCTAATAATGCCATAATTAACGTGCCAATAGCCGCAGAAATTCCTGTAGCGACGACTAATTGAGCAAATAAATCCCCCGATTGATTAATAAAAATTGCATCTGATAAAATCATCGGATTAACAACTAAAATATAAGCCATCGTCATAAATGTGGTGATTCCGGCTAGGGTTTCTGTACGGAAGTTAGTTTGAAATTGTGTAAACTGAAAATAATCAGCGATTGCACCTAGCCTACCTCGGTTCGGTGGAGGATAATGATCAGAACTCATTTTAACTGACTCCATCAAGATATTTTGATATTTTGCTATCATATCAAACCTCAATCCTTTTTCTGAATCTCTCCAAAAATATTTATAAAACTGGCTCTATGAGTCGTCAGTTCATCAATAAAATGATATACTATAAAATCTATAGATTGATTTAGTCATTCAATTCTTTATTTCAGATTATTAATCTTAACTGTCTTTAAAACGCACAGTTACAACAATAAACTTTATTACTTTACCCCAAAAAAACACGATGGTCAATCAAACCTCTATCAAAGCCTTTCGAGGTGCATTTTTAGATTGTGTTGCCGATCCTTTTTATGAATCTGTACAAGAAAGCATCCGTTATATTCCCGATGGATTAATGATTGTTGAAAATGGAAAAATCAAAGAATTTGGTAGTTATGAAAATTTACAGCCTCAATATCGAGATCTAGAATATATCACTTATCTAGACAAATTAATTGTACCGGGATTTATTGATCTGCACGTTCATTATCCCCAGACAGAAATGATTGCTTCTGATAGTAATCAACTGTTAGACTGGTTAGAAAGATATACATTTTTAACCGAATCTCAATTTAAAGATCCAGATTACTCTCAACAAATTGCTCAATTTTTCCTCAACGAACTTTTGCGAAATGGTACTACAACTGCGGTTGTTTTGACGACTGTTTTTTCCGAATCTGTAGACGCATTTTTTGAAGCTGCAAACTCTCGAAACCTGCGAATGATTGCAGGTAAAGTAATGATGGATCGTCAAGCCCCAGAATATTTACTCGATACCGCAAAATCTGCCTACGAAGACAGTCAAAAACTGATTGAAAAATGGCACAATAAAAATCGCCTTCTCTACGCGGTTACACCTCGTTTTGCGATTACTTCTACACCTGAACAACTTCATCTCGCCGGAAAACTCCTTCAAGAATACCCCGATGTTTATCTACATACTCATCTGTCTGAAAATGTTAATGAAGTTAAATTTGTGGCTGAACTTTTTCCCGATAGTTTAGATTATTTACACGTTTATGAACAATTTGGATTAGTCGGAAAAAAATCAATTTTTGCTCATGGAATACATCTTTCCGATTCCGAATTTAAACGATTATCAGCTACTCAATCTGCGATTGCTTTTTGTCCGACTTCTAACTTGTTTTTAGGAAGTGGACTCTTTAAACTCCATCAAGCCAAGTCTAGAGAATATCCAATTCCTGTGGGTTTAGCAACCGATGTTGGTGGCGGAACGAGCTTTTCTCTCTTACAAACTGCCAACGAAGCCTACAAAGTCACTCATTTACAAGGACAAAATCTATCCGGTTTACAAGCTTTATTTCTGGCAACATTAGGGAGTGCAGAAGCTTTATCCTTAGACGATAAGATTGGAAACTTTGAGATTGGGAAAGAAGCAGACTTTGTAGTCTTAGATGGACGCTCGACTCCATTACTCACCTTACGAACTCAAGGTAAAATTAACGCTAAAACCCTAGAACAAATAGCAGATTTTGTGTTTGCTCTGATGATCTTAGGAGATGATCGAGCCGTAGCTGTGACTTATATTTTAGGAGAACAGGCTTACATCCGAAGTGGGCAAGATTGATGAATTTTATCAACTCCTGATTCTCTACCCCTTTAACCTGAATTTAAACCAATAACATGAATTTTGGCTAAATTTAAAATTGATTGACAACACTTATAAAACTGTTTATTTTAACTTTATATTGTCACCTTGAATAAAGTTGTATAATAGAGTTTATAAAGCATCAGGGTCAGTATCAATTTACAGATAATTCATTGATAATCCCTTTATTTAACTCTGATTTGAAGTGATTAAGCGTCGCACTTTTCTCAAACATAGCAGCCTAGCCGCAGCTAGTACAACAGCGATCGCCGCCTGTACTCCCAAACCCACTACCGAATCTGAACCCGCCTCAACTCCAGCCCAACCCTTTGTGCGCTGGCGAATGGCAACCAGTTGGCCAAAATCCCTCAACTTCACCTTTGGTACCGCCGAACAACTCTGTCAACGAGTCAGTCGCCTGACAAACGGACGATTTGCCATTACCCCCTATGCCGCAGGGGAAATTGTTTCCGGGTTAGAAGTGTTAGCCGCTATCGAAGCCGGAACCGTTGAATGTGGCCACACCGCCAGTTACTATTATGTTGATCGCCTTCCAGCCCTAGCTTTTGCCACCACAGTTCCCTTTGGTTTAAACGCCCAACAGCAAAACGCCTGGTTACAAGCTGGCGGGGGTTTAGCACTGATCCAAAACCTCTATGCCGACTGGGGGATCATTAATTTTCCAGGGGGAAGTACCGGGGCGCAGATGGGCGGATGGTTTAAAACCGAAGTTGACACCCTCGATGACTTGAAAGGCTTAAAAATGCGAATTCCCGGTTTAGGGGGTCAGGTGATGGCTCGCTTGGGAATGGAGGTGCAGGTTTTGCCCGGAGATCAAATCTTTGATGCTCTCGATCAGGGAAAGTTAGACGCAGCAGAATGGGTTGGCCCTCACGATGATGAGCAGTTAGGTTTAAACCGAGTTGCCCCTTTTTACTACTCTCCGGGATGGTGGGAACCTGGAACCACCTATGAATTTCAAGTGAATTTAGCAGAGTGGCAAAAATTACCTTCAGAATATCGAGAAGCCTTTGAAGTTGCAGCATCCGAAGCCCATAACCAGATGTTGGCAAACTACGATGCAGCAAATGGTCAAGCATTGCAACGTTTATTATTTGGGGGAACAGAACTCAGAGAATTTAGTCCAGAAATTTTGCAAGCCGCTCAAAATATTACCTTTGAGTTGTACGAGGACAAAGCCAGTCAAGATTCAACTTTCAAACAAATTTATCAACAGTGGAAAGCCTTTCGTTCCCAAGTTTATCAATGGCATCGGGTTAATGAATTCGGCTTCGTTAGTTTTCCATTTAAAACCATTAATCCTTAATTGGCTATGCGGGCACCCAAAACCAATAAGACGAAGCAAAAATCATCCTCAATGTTATCAAAATATAAACATTATTTTTTACAGACTTTTTTCCATCAATCCTCTGATGATCATTCTCAGTTAGCCCAATCTTCATTCACACCCAAATTATTTATATATTCTTTAAAAAATCTGAGTATCAAACGAAAGTTAAGTATAGGTTTTGGAACTCTCGTTATTTTAACCTTTTCTATTGTAGGGTTTAACTATTTCGGCAGTACACAAGCCAGAATCAGTATCAAGCGGACAGAATCTTTACGAGTTCCCACTGTTGTGAGTTCCGGTAACGCTCAAGCCAATTTGCTCAGAATGCTGTCGAGTTTACACGGATATTTAGCAACAGGAAAATCGGAATTTCGCGATCAATATCAACTATCCCGACAAAATTTTGAAAAAGATTTAATCCAATTAATTGCTCTGGCTGAACAACCTTCTTCAGTTGAAAATCAAAAACAATTAAATGAACTGCATACAATTTATCAAGATTGGTCAGGTTTACCCGAACAATTATTTATCTTAAAAGATAATGTCTTAGTCAATCAACCTGCTTTGCGCTTGTATGAACAAGAAGGAAAATTATTGATTAGTGGTATTTTGCAAGAACTTGATCAGATGCAAGAGGAGCAGCAACAACAATATACTTCCACAACCAATACAAACCTGATTCTCTCAATGGCAGAGTTTGAAAGTTCTTTTACATTAATGGTTGCGGCTTTACAAAGTTATATTACCACTACAAATTCGACATTTCGGTATGAGTATTCTGCCCAACAACGCAATAATCAAACCGCTTGGGAAGTTTTAGAACTCAATCAAGATTTGTTCACAGAAAATCAACAGAAAAACTTTCAATCCATTGCCGACTCTAGAGAACAACTTAATTTCCTGAAACAAAAAATATTTGAAGCGGTAGAAAATGAACGATATCGAGAAGATCTCTACCTTTTTAAAACCGAAGTTGAACCCCTTGCTAGCGAAATGTTAGACTTACTTGATAACATTGTAACAGAGCAACAACGACTACTAACAACTGAATTAAGTGCTGGACATCAAAGCTTGATTTTGGGACAGTGGAAAGCCTTAGGGGTGGGAATAATCACATTAATTTTAGCAATTGTGATGGCTAGTTTTCTGCGGAGAACAATTGCTTTTCCGATTCAAAGACTCACCAATGTAACAACTCGCATTATGGAAGGCAATTTTGAAGTCAAAGCCAAAGTTGAGTCTCAAGATGAAGTCGGAACGTTAGCGAGTACATTTAATCAAATGACAGCCTACTTAAAACAATCTCACGAAGAATTAGAACACTACAATACAACATTAGAACAACGAGTCGAACAACGAACTCAAGAAATTAAAGACAAAAATCTAGAACTTGAAGACACACTTCATCAACTAAAAAAGACTCAAGCCCAACTCATTCAGACTGAAAAAATGTCAAGTTTGGGACAATTAGTGGCAGGAGTCGCCCACGAAATTAATAATCCGGTTAATTTTATTCATGCTAATATTTATCATCTCCATCAATATACCCTAGATTTACTCGACTTACTGCAACTCTATCAACAGGAGTTGACCCATCCTTCCTCAGCAATTGAAACTAAAATAGAAGAGATTGAACTAGAATTTTTAAGAGAAGATTTACCTCAAATTCTTCATTCAATGCAAACCGGAACGCAACGCATTTCTAAGATTATTATTTCTTTACGCAATTTTTCTCGACTCGATGAATCAGAAATGAAATGGGTTGACCTTCATGCTGGAATAGATAATACATTAATGATGCTGCAACGAAAACTGAAATCCGCAGCAAAACGTCCCGAAATTAAAGTGATTAAAGACTATGATGATTTACCCCAAATTGAATGCTACGCAGGTCAACTCAATCAAGTTTTTCTGAGTCTAATTTCCAATGCAATTGAGGCTTTGAATGAGTCTGATGTACCCGAACCCATTTTAACGATTCACACTCAATATTTAACCCAAAATTCACGGATTCAAATTCAGATTCAAGACAATGGTAAAGGCATTGACCCTACAATAAAAAATAAAGTGTTTGATCCCTTTTTTACAACCAAACCCGTTGGTCAAGGCATCGGTTTAGGGTTATCTATTAGTTATAGTATTATTCAAAAGCATCAAGGGGATTTGCAGTGTTTTTCTGAATGGGGCAAAGGGACAACTTTTCAGGTCGAAATTCCCATTTTTCAAACCTCAAAACTGAGTTAATACCTCTGTTAATATCCGACAATCACTTGCCATAAACACACCGTTAAAATTCCAATTGCTAGGTGCTGAGGCAATAAAAACTTAAAAGATTGACGGGCAATTTTCTGCGTTAAAACGATAGCCGTAATTTCACCAAATATCAATACTGTTCCCTGTAAAAAACCAATTACAGCCGGATGAGCGACTAATACAGGTAATCCCTCTCCATCTAAACCAAAAGTCGCCAACGCCACCGGGAGAATACGTCCCCCTTCTGATAATCCCAACCGCAGATAATGGGCTAAATTCCCCGCTAAAACCAACGGTAAATATCCATAAGCTAATTCCACAAATGAGCGAGATTTAAAATTCAGAAAAACCAGATGAATTCCTTGGATGAAAAGATGAGCCAAAAGCGGTATAAATATAGGTAAACTCAAAACCATCACCGATATCCATAAATGAGGTTGAGGCTGAAGTAAATTCCAAGGTAAATTCAACTGTGTTTGTAACTCAGGAAGATGATGTAAAAAAACCGCTCCCAACATCAAAAATAATAAAGCCACCTCATAACTGCGAGAAACATGAGTTGTCCACAGTTCAATTCCAGGTGGACGTAAATTCAACTCCACCGAACGATGAGGACAAGCCTTAAGACAAGTCATACACAAAACACAGTCTCGGTTATCTTCTAATTGAGCCGGATGAGAATACAATGGACAGCCATTAGTTGCCATTCCTTCGCCTTTTTCTGGCCCTCCTTTGTAACATTGATAGGTGGTACATTCTGCCGAACAAGTGCCTTGCTGCGCCCTCAATTCCGTCATTGAAAGTTTAGCAAACATCCCATTCATGCCCCCAATCGGACAGAGATAACGACACCAAAAACGCCGTTCAAATAGAGCAGAGAAAATCATCGCTCCCGCCGTAATTAACAGCAGTAAACAAGCTGATAAATAAGCCGTATTTGTTAAATCCCAGAGTTCTTCCCAGAGTAAAATTAAAGCAAATAATCCAAACAAAAACCATCCGCCCCAGTGTTCAGCAGCCTCTCTTGGCCATCGTTTTAGCTTGCGAGGAAACAACCACAGCGATAATTTTTGGGTGACTTCTCCATAGATCATAAACGGACAAACTGCACACCAAACTCGCCCTAAAAATGGAAAGAGAATTAAAACAATCGGCCACCACCAAGCCCAAAATAAATTTAAAGCAAAATTTTCTGAACGGGTTTGCGGGCCAAAAAATAAAACTCCAATAATTAAAGCAAATGCAGTTAAAGTAAAACCATAATTAATCCAATCCGGCCACCAAGGACTGCGAAGAAAATGGCGAAGTCTGGGATAAGTATTCAGTAAGTTTAGACGAAATTGTTTTTTCTTGGTTTGCGACGGCCAGATAATTTCTTCGGTAATTTCTAAACCTCCTTGTAGCTGAATAATTGCCCGTTCAACCAAGTTGCGAAGTTCTCGTAAATTATTAGGAAAATCGTAGGCTTGCAGTCGTCGTAAAGCTTCGGGAGTCACGCGAACTTTTTCCACTCCTTTCGCTCGACAAATCAAACTACTATAGTATTTTACCCAGTCTTCTAAGTCTGCTTTTCTAATCCGCAACGGCGGAACTTTAATCAGATTATCGACAATAGAATTGAGTTCTGATATGGCTTTTTCAGAGACAATAATAATTTGAGCTTCACAGGTTTTAGTCGAACCAGGAGGTTCTCCCTGACGACTCACTGGAGTGTAGGTTTTCGTTGCTACAAGGTTAATAATTACAGGTAAAAGTTCAGGGGGAAGATCATGTACATTATTAAAAATTAAGGTTCCTTCGCCCAATGCTTCAATTAATCCGGGTTTTCCGCCAACCCGACCCAATAATTCGGAACCGCTGGTTTGTAAAGTGCTACAATCGACTTTAATTAGAGGTTTACGCCGCTCTGATGAACCAAAATGAATTAACGCCGCAATATTATCTTTTTCGAGTCCCGGTTCTCCAAAAATTAGCACAGACTGACGGTTTTTTGCAGCTTGTTTAATTTGCGATCGCAGTCGAACCGCATAGCGACTTCTTCCGACAATTCCCCGTCTCGCTTTCGGGACTAAATAGGGTTGTAAAATCAGGAGTCGTTCCTGTTCATAAACCAGTTGAGAAGATAACGCCTCGACTTCCTCAACTAATTGCTGAGAAAACGCCTGAGAAATTTCCGGATATTGACTCACCAATTGATTAAATGTTTCTGTTTTAATCAACCACAATTCACACTCACTTAAAGTGACCAGTGTTTGTCGAACAGGTTTATTGAGCAAAAGTTCTTGAAGATTGATCGCAGATCCGGGTAATAAGCCATAGGAACGCAACTGAGCGCTTTGGGCTTCGAGATGACCTGATTGCAGAATGTAGAGTCCCTCTGGCGATTTTGCTTCTGTGACGATCGCTTTTTGGGCTTCTACCCTGCGGTGTTCGAGTTGGGAAGCGATCGCCTCTAGAATCTCTCGCTTGAGCAAGCTCAAAGCACTTCGTTCTTGTAGCCACGTTACCAACTCTTGAACATCCATTGTTGGTTCTCCTGTTTACCTTTGCCTTATATTTTAAAAGAGAAGTGACGGATTGCAAAAACCATGATCGAACTTTCTAGCTTTTGGGTTCCCTTAGCTCTTTTAGGTTTAATTGTACTGGCGGCTATTTTTTTTAGTTTGATCCGTTAAATTAACCCCCTCCCATTTCTAATCAATCAAGTGATTTTTCAGGGCAAATCGCACCAATTCTGCTCGGTTATTACTCTCTGTTTTTCTCAATAAACTACTGACATATTTTTCAATTGTTCTTGGACTTAAATGCAGTTTTTCGCCAATCTTTACATTGGAGCGCCCTTCTGTTAGGAGATCCAAAACTTGTTGTTCTCGCTCAGTTAAACTAATCTCATGAGAGAAAGTAGAAGTTGCTCCATTTGTCACCACCGGAGACTCACTCACTCGACTTCGCAACTCTGACTCGATCAATTGTGATCGCTCTAATAAAGCCCGAATTACTACCCCCAATTCATCCAATTCAAAAGGTTTGGGTAAGTAATTATCACAACCCAATTGATAACCCCGAATTCGGGATTGAATGGCGGTATGAGCGGTTAAAAAAATCACAGGCAGCAGACGAAAAGCTGGACGAGAACGGATACGCTTAACGAGATCATAGCCGTCCATCTCAGGCATAGTAATATCGGTGACGATCAGGTGAGGTTTGTGTTTATCTACCAACTCAAGAGCTTCCTGACCATTCTCAGCAGAAATCACAGTGTAACCTGAAATTTCAAGATAATCACTAATCGAGAGACGAGTCCCGAAGTCGTCATCTACAACCAATATCGTTAGGGGCATAGGACGGGGACTGAAAATTCAAATAGGAAATATGACTTAGCGTTGATCGTTTTGAATTCAGCCTTTTTTGACTAAATCAAACAAGCAAACGTTATCGCTTACATTTGTTAAGCTTATTAATTATACCTTGTCTTGGGGTTAAATCCAATTAAGAAAGTAGAGTGAGGGGGTTGATTTCTCTGATCCCCCACTCACAATGTCTATTTTTACTCAATGAACTTAAGCCTTGTAGCTGACCTTTAGACTTGCAGGTTGAGCCAGATTTCCTTGTAACACAATACCGCGATCATTGGCGGCGAGATGTCGCAGAATCTTGTAGGCTTGTTCGATATTTTCAGAAGCACCTGCTTTGTTCATCAAAGCCTCTAAAGACAGTCCAGCCTTTTCTGCTTTTAACACTTTCAACAGTTCTTGCTGCAAGTTCAAGACAGTGGCTGCGGCTTTCTTTCCAGCTTCGACTCCGGGTTGATGATAAGCATTAATATTCACCAAGAACCCATACAAACTCACCGCTCGTTCATACAAAGCAATCAGCGCACCCACATGGCGAGGCGTTACCTCTGGGATTGTAATTGTAATCGAATCCCGCTGATTTTCATACAACGCTTGTCGAGTTCCTTGCAAAAATCCCGAGAGATAATCTCCTGCGGTGACATTCGGTTCAACTTCCGGGGACGGCCCAAGACGATCTTGCAACACCTCAATAAAAGTCGCAAAAAAGTTGGGTACTCCATCACGCAACTGTTGGACGTAGGCGTGTTGATCCGTCGAACCCTTGTTTCCGTAAACCGCGATCCCCTGGTTAACAACATTGCCATCGAGGTCTTTTTCTTTCCCCAAAGACTCCATCACCAACTGTTGTAGATAGCGGCTAAACACTTGCAAACTGTCTTTGTAGGGCAGTACAACCATGTCTTTTTCGCCCTTACCGTTGCCCACATAGTACCAACTCAGAGCCAGTAACGCCGAGGGATTGGTTTTCCAGTCAGGTTTACGAGTCGCCGCATCCATGACCTTCGCCCCTTCTAGCATGGCGCGAACATCAATCCCTTGCAATGCCGCAGGTAACAAGCCGACGGCCGAGAGTTCCGAAGTTCGTCCCCCCACCCAGTCTGCCATCGGAAAGGTATCGATCCAACCTTCTGACTTGGCGAGTTGATCGAGTTGGCTGCCGACTCCAGTTGTCGCGATCGCGTGTTTGCTAAAATCTAAGCCTTGAGTTTCATAGGCGTGTTTGGCTTCTTTCATCCCGTTACTGGGTTCGGGAGTGCCGCCCGACTTAGAAATCACCAGAGTTAAAGTGCTACTGAGTCTATCTTTTAACTCACCCAACACTCGATCAATGCCATCCGGGTCAGTATTGTCAATAAAATGAATTTTGAGGGGGGGAGAGTCTGGTGTCAAGGCTTGTGCGACAAATTGCGGCCCGAGTGCCGAGCCACCAATACCAATGGAGAGTAAGTCGGTAAATTTGGGCGCACCTGGGGGTTTCACCTGACAGGTGTGAACCTTTTTCGCAAAGGCTTCTATTTTTTCGAGGGTACTAACAATTTCTTGTTTGATTTCGGGTGTCGGAGCAATTTCTGGATCTCTTAACCAGTAATGACCAACCATCCGGTTTTCATCGGGGTTCACGATCGCTCCGCCTTCTAAGGCTTCCATGTCTTTGAACGCTTTGTCAAATTTCGGCTTCATCGACGTACAAAAGGAATCATCGAAGCGCACGCGACTCACATCGAGGTATAACCCCAAGCCTTCGTGATAATATAACCAATCTTGGTAGCGTTGCCAAAGTGCTGAGGCATCCATAGTATCGTCTTCCGCTAATTACAAAAGCTAATGCAGAATTCGCTCAAACTGCCGTTAACCAGAAAAGCTGGAGCAGAGCGCCCAATTTTTCCAGATCACGTTAGGTTGTGGTCAGCTAGAGCAAGTCTACTCTCACAACCGCCCTTAATTTAGCATTAGTCTTGGAGGAGGAAGGTGTCTCATTTACCAAATCTAAAGATTTTATCGCTTATTCACATCAATCCTAGACAAAAGATCAGATGAGTTGAAGACTTCACAACACTATTAAATTTCAGGTTTCGGTAAAATTCGGATAAACTTAACAATTTGACCCGTTACCTCGATACCAATAAAATAATCATCAAGAGTAAAGCGATAAAAAATCCGGCTGGAGTCCAACGAATGCAGTTCGGGTAAGTTGTATAAGTTATCCAGTTGCTGGAATTGAACAAAGACAAAATCATACACCCGTTTATAAACTATGGGTTCTAAACTGATTAAGTCTCTCAAGAAAGATCGAGCATAACGCACGTCAAGGTTCACAAAAAATTCAGCAGTCGTACAAATAAATCGATTAAAGTTTGATTTGATAATATTATTGATAATATTATTGCTTAAAGTTTCATCATATAATCATTAGAAAGCACTCGCATTGCTTCCTCGGTGGTGAAAGAGTCCCCCGGTTTTAAGGTTCTTTGAGCATATTGAATCGCTTTTAGCATATAAGCATCATAATATAACGTGGTCAGGAGTTCCCAAGCCCGTTCTAACTCATCTTTCGGCATTTGGTCAACTAAATTATGTAATTGCTGGCGACGTATTTTCATTTTCTCTCCATCCAATCAGCGATTTAGTAGTGTACAAGATAATTTTACTCACTTCAATATCGCACAATTTTCTCAACATTGGGGTTAGTCTGTATAACGACGCTGGAACCGAGGATCTAGATAATGTCTCTTTTTGAGGTTACAGCTTCGACAAAGGGTTTGTAGGTTGCTGATATCATTGCTTCCACCTTTGGCTAAGGGAATAATATGATCAATCGTTAATTCTGTTTCTAAGTTTGTTTTTTGACAACTTTGACAACAATAACTATCCCGTTCAAAAACATATTTTCTGACTGTTTGTGGAATCATGATTCTGGGTGTTTTTTCATTCATTTTTTATTTTCCTAAAATACAAATGCCTGGGGATGTATGCCATACACCCCTACTTTTCATCGAATTAATTATCCGGCGTTTCACTTTCCATTAACTTCTGACGTAAATCATCTAAAGGTGACTCGGGTTCAGAAAGTTCGGGTTCATCAGGACAAAACTCAACAATAACTTTTAACCTGACTTTTCCCTTTTTCCATCCCGTTGAACCGAGTTTTAAAATTTCACATTTTTTTCCTTCGTTAAACCACTCTCCATTAGAAAATTCAAGTTGACTTTCTGACTTATTAATAGAAGCACATTTAACTCCTCTTGATTCTAAATCATCTACAAAATTCTCAGCTACCCATCCCGTTAAAACAGCAATAATTTTATGTTTTAAACTGCTAAGTTTATAAGTTTCATCCTCAAATGAGATTACATCATTCTCACTACAGTTTTGCAGAGTAATATTATCTTCCATTTGACCAAATTTCCTAGTTTTTTACATCATACAAAACGATCTTACCCCCACCAACCTCCCCCTAAAAGGAGGAGGCTATTAATTAAATTTACCCCCACCAACCTAATAAAAACCTTTCTATTTACTCCCCTCTCCTTACCCCCCTTTCAAAGGGGGGATCAAGGGGGGATAGATAGGGGTTAGGGGAGAGGTATTTTAATCTCGTAGGAGAGGAGTTTGGGGAGAGGTTTTCAGTCTTATATATCAGACAAAACTAATCCATTTTTAGGCGAAACAGATCCATTTTCTGACTCAGAAATCTCCGCCAGTTTTTCTTGTAAACTATCCGTCGAAATCACCTCAACAACCACAGGTAAAGTCAACAAATCCATATCCGAAATTTCCGGTAACGTTTTGCGATCTAGTCGCATCATTTCTAAACACTGGTTAATTCCTTTAACTGATTTGTTGTAAGCCTCAATTTTTTCCTTCAATGCTACCTTTTGTTTCTCATTCACCATCAACTGTTCAGACGCTTCTTTATCCAAAGTTTTTGCTAAATGTTCGCAAGCTTTATCATGCTGTTGCAAAATATGAGTCGCCAATTGATGAGACGGTTCTAACAAATAATGAATCAACGTTTTATTCACCGTTGGGCGGTAAGTTCGGAGAATCGTTCCACCAATTTTTGGATCAAAATCAATCTTCAACAATTGACGAATAGCAGGTTCAGCTTTGACTATACTTTCATAGTCATAACCCTGACAAGCTTCTTGTAAAACTTGACGCAATTGAAACACCGAAACCGTTCCCTCTGAATAAAATTCAGGACGTTCTCGAATATAGCGATCGCATTCCGTTTTCGACTCATTCACTAAGGCTGCTTTCGCCTGTTCACACCAATGTTTTAAATTCTGTTCAACCCCGTTATCATTCCCCAATAAACGATACAATTTGCTGTAATAATCTGCTTTACGAACTCGTTCATAAAGTTGATAAAAGAAATTATCTATCAACTCCTTAGACGCATCCTCCAAAACCACTTCTAACTCATTGGCTAGATAATAGAAAGCCTCAGCTAAAATTCCCATAATGGGAACAACTGCATTGCGTTTATGGCTGGCTTGGGCGCGTTTATGAGTCTCCCCAACAGAGAAGGTTCTAATCAGTACATCCAAGCGACTAATCATCCGTCGTTGAAGCTTTTTGAAATCCTCCTCAAAGGCTAAATTTTCATCACTCGCCACAACTATATTTAACTCTTTTTCGATGTGTTGACAAAAATCATCGCCAATTTGTTTGAGTTCGGTATTTAGCTGTTTTAACTTTTGTGCTTTGAGTGCATCTACTTCATGGGGTTGACTCTCTAACTCCCGCCAAGCTTTTAGATAAGATTCCCGCAAACTAATACAAACAGGTTGTAAATCATTGGCTAACACTTCAAACAACTGCGGTCGTTTTTCGTCCATCAAATACCGAGTCATTGCATCCCGAAATTCTTCAACGCCGCTATCTTTGATCAGATGTTCTAACACTGAATTTCCCAAAGAATTGAGAATAGCAGTATATTTTTCATTCGGACGATCTGCAACTAAAACCTGAGTAGGAATCGGAAACTTACTCGAGGGTAAACGTCCTGAAACCAAACAGTAACGGTTAAACTCATTCACAAACTGCGGTGTATTTTCAACTCCATTTTCACTGTGTACAGTCTCCCCAAAAATTGAATCTAAACCCCAGCGATCAGACTGATAGGTTTGTTGTTGAACTAAGTTGCTATAAAACCCAAGTAACCCACTTGTTTTGTAAACCCGAGTTGTCTCGCGAAATTGTGTTCTGAGATGATAATCTAAGCGAGATTTTAACTGATCATCAAACCAAGTTGCGTCGATATAGTTAAACACATAAAACACGCGATCGCGAATTCCTGAACTTCCTTGCATTTTTTCGAGAAGTTCGGTTTCTTCTGTTGCTAATTCTCCCGTTGAAGCCGTTCGCAACACAAACACAACTGCCGAAGTTTCTGGATTTTCTATTTTATCGTAAGCAATTTGAGCATCTTTTTGAACAGGTGCATCAATTCCCGGTGTGTCAATAATCACGTTACCATCTTTCAGCAAAGAATGATAACAATAATATTCAATTCGTTTGAGAACTGCACTATTATTTCCTCGACGTGCATATTGTGCTGCTTCTTCGATATTTGTTGCGTTAAAATGCTCCATAGAATAAGTTGCATTATTCAGGGTTTGAATGCGATCGCGGTTAGCTTCAAATCCTTGTAATAACAACTCTACAGCTTTCGCTTGTTTAGCACGTTCCGAACGGGCTTCACCGCCTTCGAGTTCTAAAATAGCTTTGGCTTGCTGTTGTAAATGTTTGACGGTTTCGGGTTGATTAATATTGCCAACAAGCGGTAAATCTAATAATTTACATAACGTTTTGACCTGTTCGCGAATTTCAACTTCACTCAAAAAAGTCAACACCACTCGTTCTTGATCTTGTTCCGCATACCGGATATAACATTCAGTTCCAGTGGCGTGTCCTTGGGCGCTGTAGAGGAGTTTCCGCCCCAACAGTGCGTTAATTAACATCGACTTACCCGCACTAAAAGCCCCCGCAAAGACAATTTCAAACGTGGGAGAAATCACTTTATCGAGGGCGGCGCGTACCCCACTGACATCCTGCTGTCGCAGCGTTGGTTCACTGTGTAGCAGTCCCAGTAGACTCTCAACCTGTTCTTGCAAATTTTGACACTGTGGTATACCCTGGTTCATGATCACAAGCTCCTATTCGGGTTTGCCGATAAAAGTAATATATTTAACATTGTTACCCGAGTCTAAGCATTCTGAAAACGGGGTTTTCCGGGTTTTCTGATGTATCAATAAACACTCAATAAAAGTTAGAATGTGCTAGATTTTACGCACTCGAAGATTCTCATACAGTCAACAGTCACTCGTCACCCTTATAATCAAAATGCTGGCTCATTTTTCCTAACTCTACTGATTTTTCTCATCAAGGAGTGAGATGCGGCACCTAATGACAGGCTGGGCGAACAGACTTTCCTACTCCCCATTCCTAAATTATTGAACTTCTTTTGGTACAATGAATTATGTCAGTTCTCAACTCTTTTTAGTTAAAAACCTTGTCAAATTATGGTAGAACCCAAAGACGAAAAGTTAACCCATTCTCTCAATCTACTGATTGAAGAACATGGTCTTAAAAGCGTGATTCAAGGACTTGCTTCTCATTGTCAAAAAGAAGCCGAATTTCTCAAAAAAGATCGCAGTACCGATTTAGCCCAGAATTGGCAAAAAGCCGGAGAATCTTTACAGAGTATTATTGACTCTTGGGGAAGTTAATACGGAGTTCTTGATCTTGTTGATTCCCACTGAAGCGAACACAGTTAACCATCAACTTTGAGTTGCTCTTGACACCGTTGAATATAGAGTTCTGCGACAATATCAGTGGGATCTTGTTCGATCACCTGCTTAAAGTATAATAAAGCTTGGGTTAATTCTCCGGTTTGCCAAGCTTCTACTCCGTTTTCAAATAGAGTTAAGGTTTGGGTTTTATCTGAATCAATCAGATGACTTTGATTTCCAAAGAGTTCATAGATTTTAATCGCTTTTTGCTTTCCCCGAGGCGCAACTTTATCCAGCCATCGATAATAAAATGAACTAGAATTTGTTTCAGATTTATCCGTAAATTTTGCATCCGTTAATGCAGTTTTTTCTAAAGACTGTTCTTTATAAAAGATTGTTTCTTCACTGACTATAATTTTGCAACCATAGCTTTTAGTTAATCCTTCTAAGCGAGAAGCAGTATTAACCACATCACCGATAACCGTTGAATCCATCCGGCTTTCTGAACCTAATGTACCGATCATTCCTATTCCTGTATTAATCCCAATGCCAATTTTTAAAGGCTCTTGAATTTGAAATTGATCGCGATCTTCGTTAAATTTTTCTAGGCTTCTTTGCATAATTATTGCTGCATTGAGTGCATCTTCCTGATGAAACTGTTCTCGATCAAAAACAGCCATAATTGCATCTCCGAGATACTTATCAATAAAGCCATAGTTAGAGTCAATACAAAGACTCATTTGATTAAAAAATACATTTAACCACTGATACGTTTCACTGGCGGTTTGAGACTCAGCAATCGTTGTAAATCCTCGAATATCACAGAATAAAATCGTTAATTCTTCTTCTGTAAAGTTACCCAATTTGATCGAGTTAACACCTTGAGGCGCAATCCGTTCTAGAAACTGTTCAGGAACAAATAACCGTAATTTTTCCGAAGCATCTTCATCAACCTCTACTGACACTGAACCCTCATTATGATCATCTGAAATCCTCTGGCTATCAACTTGTGTCGTTTGGGTTCGCATTTGATTGAGTTGCAAGAGACTCGACACTTTAGCTAAAAGTAAACGACTATTAAATGGTTTTGTAATATAATCATCTCCCATTAATTCCAGTCCTTTAATTTGGGACTGTTCATCATCTAATGAAGTCAGAAAAATAACAGGTGTAACTTTCAACTGCTCATCTTTTCGGAGACTATCACAAACTTCAAACCCATCCATTTCAGGCATCATTACATCCAACAAAACCAAATCAGGCGATGTCGTTTTTGCCAGTTGTAATGCCTCGATTCCCGATGCAGCTAAGAGGATTTCATAGCCCTCTGATTTTAACAGTTCTTCTAATAAAATCAGGTTTGCAGGTTCATCATCAACAATTAAAATTTGGTGTAAGTGATCTGACATGGGGTTAGTAAGTAATCAGACTGAGCAAGGATACTGGGATGAACAGCTAGCAGCTATAACAGAAAACCGCAATCGCCAAATGCGTGATAATATTAATAAAGCTGCCAGGTTCATCGTCAACTGGTGTCTCAATAACAAGGTTTAGACAATTGTTTTTGGGTGGAATAAACGGAGCAAAGACAGCATCAACATTGGGAAGAAAAATAACCAGTATTTTGTTCATGTTCCGACGGCAACATTAAAATCCCGCACTGCTCAACTCGGTGAACAGCAAGGGATAGAATTTATTGATACTGAAGAATATTACACCTCGAAAGCTAGTTTTTTAGATGCTGATACTCTGCCTACATTCGGTGAAAAACCCTCAGGGTGGAAAGCATCAGGAAAGCGAATTAAAAGAGGATTATACAGAGATTCTAAAGGACAACTAATTAACGCCGATTGTAACGGCAGTGCCAATATAATCCGCAAAATAAAAGTAACGACACAGCAACTTGCTAAGATCGCTAGGGCATCTTTGAGTGTGCCACATCGATATTTTTTGGATAATCTTTCTAAATCTTGTCGAAAGCATTGTGAAGCGGATTTTAATCCGTGTAACAATTCCGCGCACGAATCCATGTTTTTTTAAGCATGGAGAACTCAATATTACTCGACAAAATATTAGAACGCTGCCAACAACTGAAACTCATTAAATCTCAGGGAAAAGCTCGCACTGACTCTACTCATATTATAGCTGCAATTCGGAATCTGAATCGACTCGAATGTGTAGGGTAAACTTTAAGAGCTGCCTTAAATGCTTTGGCAGTGGTTGCTCCAGTCTGGACAGCTGAAGCATGAGAAAACCGTGGTAAACGGTATTGATCAGGCTGTAGGCGCGTTCATAGGTCTGTTTGCAGGTAAGAATATTGGCTGGTGGTGAAATTAGCCTCGTAAACCCTGCTCACCGCCCTCAAGCCATGTTGAGACGTCTTCTGCGTCTTGATCGTAGCAAGCTCAAAAGCCAATAGGTGAGCAGTTTCACGCGGTCATTTACGAGAAACCATACCAGCGCATAGCCCCAAACCAACAGTGCCCAACCCCAGCCCAGGGGTGTCATAAATACCCCATACACAGCGATCAGTGTGGCTAGAATTTGGGTGCCGAGAACGGCAATCCATAGAATTTTTGCGGGGCGAATCGACCAGAAGGGGCCTTGGGTGCGGGTCAGGAAGATAGTTAGATGTCCGGCTACAGACAGTTTTAAATACATTAGGGTCTGGATGTGGGCGCGATCGTACGTTTATGCACCGGATCGAAGGGCTGAAAATGTTCAATCTGATAGCCCTGCAATGCGTCTTTGTTTTTTAGTACGCGATGCCAGCGCCCCATTGAGAATCACTTGCTCGGCAGAAAGATCGTTGACGCAAAACGGATCGCCCAGGGTCAGCTTATTTTGGGTCAGCGTGCCCGTCTTGTCCGCGCATAGCATATCCACACCCGCCAATTCCTCGATCGCCACTAACTTGCTGACGATCGCTTGTTTCTTTGCGAGTAGTCGCGCACCCACTGCCATCGTCACCGATAGCACCGTCGGCATTGCCACCGGAATCGCAGCCACGGTCAGCACCAGCGCGAACTGCATCGTAGTGAGGAGCGGGTCGCCCCGGGAAATTGCGACGGTAACAATCAACGTCACCAGCGCCAGCGCCAGAAAGATCAGGTAATTACCAATCTTCAAAACTGCCTTTTGAAAGTGGCTAGTGGTGTGTGCCGTTTGCACCAGTTGCGCCGTCTTGCCGAAGTAGGTATGCTCACCCGTAGCATAGACGAGGGCTTCAATTTCACCCTGGCGAATGATTGAACCAGAAAAGACAGCCTCGCCTGGTTTACAAGTGGCGCTCAGGGATTCGCCCGTAAGTGCCGACTGATCCACCTTCACTGAGTCACCCTCTAGCAGGCGGGCATCTGCTGGCACAATGTCGCCCAAACGCAAGCGGATCACATCCCCTGGAACCAATTCACGGGACGGCGGTGTGATCCACTTTCCATCCCGTTTCACCCGCGCCTTAACGGACAGCTTAGACTTCAGGGCGGCGATCGCATTCCCTGCTTCGTGTTCTTCCCAAAAGCCGACTACGGCATTAGCAACCAGCAACAGCAGAATGATGAAAAAATCTGGCCAATGTCCAACTACACCTGATAGAATTACGGCCACCTCGATCATCCAGGGAATGGGACCCCAAAAATAGCTGAGGAATTTCAGGTATGGATTAGTTTTCTCTTCTTTAATTTCGTTCGGTCCATAGTGCTTCAGCCGTTTACTCGCCTCGTCTTGACTGAGACCCTCTGGTGACGACTCTAGTTTTGCCTCTAGTTGATCCATCGGCAGGGTTTTCAGATCGTCTTTCGGATCAGGACTTGCTTTGGAAGCTTTGGGTCGATGAGCAACGGGTTTCACCATGGGGATTCCTTTGGTATTTAGCTATTGATTTGCAGAAATCTTTGCTGATTTTTTCGGCTATGCCGAACGTACAAAATGAATTGCACTTCAAGTAACTGAGGCTCTTAAATAGTGATTGATTAGTGTGAAAATGCTTTTTGCTACCCAATCAAAAGATGTTGAATGAATAGGTATGATTCTGACACTTATTTCTCATTTACATTGTTTGATTTGTTTGATATATTGATTTTTATTGATTAGAAATCAAGGATTCACAATCTAGACATAAATTCCATTAATTACTATCCCGTTAAGCAGCAAAAATGATGCTGATCCAGCAGAAATAGACATCAGAAAGAAGCATGAGTTAGTCTCAGCTAAAGGATTGTTGTTCCTATTTCTGACTTTCAAGCATTGCCTTCTCATTCAAAAGTCCTTGATGTTGTTCTTTACTAACCTTTGGATACTTGAGGTTCAGTTCCTTTAACTGTGTGTAAATGATACCCGCCACAACCAGACGAGTAAACCATTTGTGATCGGCGGGGATAATGTACCAAGGAGCATATTTTGTACTCGTATGATTGAACATATCCTCATAGACACTCATATAGTCATCCCAAAATCTGCGCTCTTTCGCATCATTTACAGAGAATTTCCAATTCTTTTCAGGGCGATTAATCCGTTCTAGAAAACGTTTTTATCGATTTAGCAAGACAATCCTTGAAGAATGTCTTGATTGATGCGTAAATGTTGTCAATGCGATCGCTAATTTTTTGACGGATACGGCGATCACCTAAAAATCACGACTCACAGGAATAGCGATCGCATACCGCAAAACCTTTAGCAGATAGATCATTGAGGCGATTGGTCGATATCTTACGTGGTTGTGTTACAAAGACATAAGATGATATCATATCAGGGTTCAGAAGGAATGATTTTTTAAGGAGTAAAATATGGCGGAACTTAACGTCACGAAAAAAAGTATAAGTAGCCTATTTTCTGAAATGCAGGGAACAAAATTCATTATTCCTGATTATCAACGACCATATAAATGATGAATCTGGAAAGATTGAAATTGAAGTTATCGATGGGCAACAGCGTATCACCTCACTCTTGCTTCTTCTTAGGGCATTCTATTCAAAATTGGAAAACAGTGCAATTGAAGACGATAATATTACTGGACTCAAGAATCAAATTGCGCCATGTATTTGGGACGTTAATCCTATTTCGGGAAGAGTCTCTGACACCAATTTAATCCACATATGCGCCATTGTCGTCATGCCTAACTGATAAGTCCGTTGAGTTTGTCTGTTTCTAGTCGAGATTAGGCAAGCAAAAATGGTAAGCTTTGTTGATGAGTTCCGATAAGTTGTTGTCGATTAATGTTAAAGATTTATCTATAGGAGGAGATCATCAATGATTGAAGTCAAAAAAATTCTTAATAAAGGCCGAGGAATTATTGCCACACAGGATATTCCCAAAGGAACATTACTTGAAGTTGCTCCTGTAGAAATTTTTCCGTTTGAACAAAAACAAAGTATTTCTGAAACAGAAGTCTTCAAGTATTACTTTGTACAACTATCAGAATATGGCAAAAGTAAAGATGTGAAGAGATATCTGATTTTTGGTTTAGCTTCTCTTTGCAATCATGAAAAAAAGCCTAATGCGCGTGTAGAGTGGATCGAAAATGAAATTGGTTTATGGTCTCACTTAATCGCACTAAAAGATATTAACAAAGGTGAGGAAGTCACGCTATTCTATACCAACATTGATGAGTATATTAATGCAGACAAATTCGTTTAATAGTTTAATTATTGGGTTATACCGTACTTGTGATACAAAATTACTTTTTTCTAAAAAGTTAAGTCATCACATTTAAGTAATCTGGAACTTCATACATCACTATAATACTATAATCTGCACTTATCATTACTATCCAGGATTACCAGAAAGAGGAATTTGATTTAATGGCAATTCAACTTAAACGTATTGGTATGTGGGCTTGTCCACGATGTCTTTCAACAGTTATGATGCGCTCTTGGGGAAATCGCCCAGATACTTTCGTGCATGACGAGCCATTTTATCCACATTATCTATTATGTAGTGATAGGAAAGACCCAGGGATAGATGAAGTGCTCAACCACTATGAAACAGATTGGATCAAGGTCGTGGAGCAACTGACAACAGGGTTAATACCAAATGAAAAGTCGATCTATTATCAAAAATTTATGGTCTATCGACTTCTACCACACATGGATATTGATTGGATTACCAAATTGACAAACTGCTTTCTGATTCGTGAGCCACGGGATATGCTTCTTTCATATATCCAACTATGGCCTAATCCGACATTAGAGACCATCGGAATATTACGACTAAAGCAATTGTTTGACATGATCCGTAACCACACGGGTAAAATTCCGCCCGTCATCGATGCTCGCGATCTACAGAAAAACCCGCGCCGTATCTTGTCTTTACTTTGCGAAGCAGTAGAAGTAGAATTCACCGATGTAATGCTAAACTGGTCTAAGGGTAATCCAACCAATGACACTTGGTCTCAATATCAATGGTATGACACAGTAAGAAGTTCAACTGAGTTTCACCCCTACAAACCGAAAACTGATGACATCCCGGAGCGATTTCATGATCTTCTTTCCAAGTGTAATGAAATCTATAGAGAATTATACGAATATCGTCTTGTATAACAATCTAACTTGAGAACAAGATCAAGCTAAATAATCAGTGCGATCGCTGATCTTGTAGGGTGCGTTACTCAACGCGCCTTTTTGCTTTTAAACATGATGAATTTTTAATTATCTGATTTTTGGGATGTTTATTAATGCGATTGCCGATTTTATTGGTTAAGTGCGATCGCCTAGAAATCACGACTCACAATACTGGCGATCGCTAAAATCAACTAATTTTCATCCTTATTTCTGACTCTCCAGAATTTCCTTCGCATTTAAAAGTTCCTGATGTTGCTCTTTACTGAGACTAGGATACTTGAGGTTCAGTTCCTTTAACTGGGTGTAAATGATACCCGCCACAACCAGACGAGTAAACCATTTATGATCGGCGGGGATAATGTACCAAGGCGCATATGTCGTACTGGTGTGATTGAACATATCCTCATAGACAGCCATATAGTCATCCCAAAAACTACGCTCTTTCGCATCATTTTCAGAGAATTTCCAATTCTTTTCAGGGCGATTAATCCGTTCTAAAAAACGGTCTTTTTGCTCCTCTTTAGATACATTGAGAAAAAACTTGAGGATAATCGTCCCATTATTAACCAGATGTTTCTCAAAGTTGTTGATTTCCTCAAAGCGACGCTTCCAAATATCATTGTCAACGATGCTAAGAGGATGTCTGAAAAGTGTTGGGGTTCAGGCTAAACGCCTGAGAAGAAGGCGGATAGAGGCAATGTAAATCCAAGCCTCAGCACTTTGAGTGGAATATTCGTAATCTCGATTCAAGCGTCGGCATCAGGTAAACCAGCCAAAGGTGCGCTCGACCACCCAACGTTTGGGCAAGAGAACGAAACCTTTTGTCCCTGGGGGACGTAAAACCGATTCAAGTACCCAACGAAAAGTCTTAATGACCCACTCGAAGAGTGCTTCGCCGCGGTATCCTCCATCAACGTAGAGAACAATAAGGCGTTGGAGATTGACTCGCCGTTCTCTGGCTCGAAGTAAGAGTTTTTTCAATCCGGCCCCTTCCGAAACGTTGGCTGCTGTAACCACAGCCACCACTAACAGACCCAAGGTATCGACGAGAACGTGCCGTTTGCGGCCTCTGACTTGTTTGCCGCCGTCGTATCCGACTTCCTTCGAGACCATCGTACCGCTTTTGACCGATTGACGATCGACCACTCCGGCACTCGGGGAAGCTGGGCGGTCGGCTTCGATTGTCCTGACCCATTGTCGTAAACGTTCGGGTACTTGTTGCCAGATGCCCTCGTTACGCCATTGCCGAAAGTAATGGTAGACGGTTTTCCATTTAGGGAAATCGTGAGGCAACAAACGCCAAGCACATCCAGCACTGAGGACATACAGAATTGCATTGACGACGGCTCGGGGAGCGACTGAGCGAGGGCGACCTCCAGAGTGAGCCGCTGGCAGCAACGGTTCGAGGATCTCCCATTGAGCATCATTGAGGTCGGTGGGATAAGATGGAGTCATGGCTAGTGAGGCTCTGTTGGTTTCGATACTTGACAGGTTAAACCCTTGCTAGCTTTTCTGCTGTTCTATCTCCCTCACCCTTTTCAGACATCCTCTCAAAAAAAGGGGGTCATTTTCTTCTTGCCACCCTACTGTTCCGAAATGAATCCCATTGAATTGGAGTGGGAGCATCTTAAACGTGATGAATTAGTCGGACAGATGTTTGAATCCGAGTCCGAATTGGCTTTTCACGTGACCGAGGGACTCGAAGCCCGAGGAGAGCGCCACGGACATTCTGTTAAGTATGTCAACCTTCGAGGTCTGAAATAATCCTTTACACACATTCCTTTTTTTCTCTGGGGCTACTTAAAAACGAGAGGTAGAGCGAGCAATGAATCGCCCACCCTACCTAAGTTCGACCCAGATTTTTTCTTTCAGTCTTATTTGGAATCTCTATAAAATCCTTCAACACATGACCGAAAAAATTGGGATACAAGCCTCGTCCTTTAGGACGGCTTTATGTTAAACTTTCTTTTGTGGAAAGGGTAATCAACCACATTAAAAACCCAGTCACCGAAAGGCAACGCACCTTGACCGAAAAAATTGGGATACAAGCCTCGTCCTTTAGGACGGCTTTATGTTAAACTTTCTTTTGTGGAAAGGGTAATCAACCACATTAAAAACCCAGTCACCGAAAGGCAACGCACCTTGACGCACTGAAGTTATGGGGTTCCGCACGGGAAAGCTTGTGCGCTTATTAGCGCGCAACGCAACAAGTACAGAGAAACCAAGATTTTAGGTTTTGAACTGTAGGGTAGGGCATACCCAAACAGGTTTCTGAAATGGAGCAAAACGCTTGGGGAGAATTCATCTCTGGTATAGATAGGGCAACCTATCTGTATTAAATGGACTCGCTGAACCAAGAATCCCCGCCGTTTACGGCGTGGGAGTGTCAAAGCTATTCAACCTCTAAATGATTGATAGCGGATCGTCGCCGCCGAGAGATTGCTCGCCGTGTGGTCGTCGAGATTTCGCGTTGAGCCGATCGCGATATTCATCAATTGTTATTTGCCTTCCGCATTTTTGGAAGTCTTTTTCGCGGACAACGCACCCAATCCCAAGGTCGTCAACAAACCGAAAATCATCGCAGGTTCGGGAACGGGTTCAGGTTCAGGCGTAACGTCAACCGTCTTAAACGCAACTTCGCCAATTGCTGTGCGAGAAGCACCATGATTACTCAGAATATCCATCTGGATAAATTGGGCGGCGGTGGGATTAAAATTGAATACCTGGGCAGAGCTGGGTTGAGACTGTGTATTAGCATTAAAAGAACCTAAACTCATGAAACTGCCAGCATTTCCAGTAGAAGAAGCCAATAACTCGAAGTCTGATACGCCAAAAGGGGGATTTGCTGAAAAATTCCATAACGCCATCCCTTCCAGGTTGAGAACATTGCCAAAATCGAATGTCACCGATCCAGTGGGATCTAAAGAAACCCAATCTGTTCCTCGTGCAGAAGTGTGTGTGGGATTTCCTGACAAATAAGTATCAAAGTCGGTCACACCAGTGGTATACCCAACGGACAATCCAGATTGGTCAATACTATGAACTAAAGGAAAGTTTTCTCCCATATCTGTTGAAGCCGATTGAGGTTGAACAATTGAAGCGGCTTCGGCTTGAGCGATCGCTCCCAGTGCCATAACGGTAGCGCCGACGGTCACGAGAGATAGTGATTTGAGCATGATGTAATCAGAAACCCTAGCGAATTTGATTTAGTATCTAATGTCAGTATTACTAAGTATGACAAAACACGCAAGTGCCGCTGGGACGGTTTCATGAACTCTTTACAATAACACCGGTTTTGCTGAAGTTTTGATGAAGTTGAGCCGAAAAACGGTTAAATCGAGCGAAATCTTGGCTGCTTGACTTGGTGTCGGCGCTTAAACCGAGATTACGAGTCTTCTCCTGAAAAAACTCAGGCTAGGACTCACATTGCCTCGATTCGCACTCTTTTGAGACGTTTAGCCTGATGCTCTACTTTTCAGACATCCTCTAACGGGGAGTGGGCGCTGCTCTAGAATTTCTGGATGCACTCTTGTAACTAAAATTTCTTCGTAATAAGAACGATTAAAAATGCCAATTCTTCCTCTTTCGGGTAAAGCCTTAGAACATCGCCACAAATAGTCATGATTTAACTCTTCTGTAGATGGCGCTTTAAAGCTATGCACCTGACATCCTTGAGGATTAATACCTGACATAACGTGCTTAATCGTGCTATCTTTTCCCGCCGCATCCATAGCCTGAAAGATGATTAGCACAGCTTTTTAACTCTCAAATCTTAGTACAGGACAAAAAAGTTGCAAAAGTCAGCCAATACCTTACTAGATATTAATTATGTTTTTTAGTATCGAGACTTTCATGCGGAAATTACGTGGTCAATCATTTTTATTGGGAGCGCATTAAGATGCGTTTGCCCTAAGATTATGCCCGAGATATCCGAACCATTATCGAGCGTTATTGCCGAAAAAGATTCAAAAAATCTAAACAGTAGTTCCCATTTTTCGTAGCCAACGATAATGGGATGATAATCCTGACCAAAAAGAACTATGTTGGTTATATCTCACTCCATATTCTCGACAAGTCTGCTCCACGACTTTAGATAGTTCAGGATAGTTAATATGGCAGATATTGGGAAATAAATGATGCTCGACTTGGAAATTCAATCCACCCAGAAACCATGTCATCAAATGGTTATTCCGAGAGAAGTTTACCGTTGTTTCGATCTGATGCACCGCCCAATCTTTCTCAATGAGATCCAACTCGGCAATTGGTAATGGGAAATCGGCTTCTTCGACCACATGAGCTAATTGAAATACTATACTCAACACTACTCCCCAGGTGAAAGCTACTAATCCATAGCTCGCTAAAACTTGCGATAGCGCATGAAATTGTAACGGAATCGCAAAGGCAAGCGCGAAAAATACCAGTTTGCCACCAAAAAATATCACTAGATTACTGGACTTAGGACGTGGATAGCGGCGATCGCCAATTTTGCCAGTGATCAGACAATAAAAATCATCATAAAAATGCCACTTAATGACTAGCAATCCATACAACAACCACAAATAATAATGTTGCCAACGATGGAAGGCTAAGTGCGGATGAGAAGGAGAAAATCGCCCAAAGATTCCCACATCCAAATCCTTGTCATAACCAGCAATATTGGTATAGGTATGATGGAGAACATCATGCTTCCAATGCCAAATATAAGAACTGGCACCAATCAAATCTGAACTCATTGCCATGAGCTTATTAACCCATAGCGAATCGGAATATGCGCGATGTCCGCCGTCATGTTGAATACTAAAACCAATGCCTGCGGTAACGACACCGAGCATAATGCACAAGGGAATTACCTGCCACCATGTCTGAGCTACCAAAACTAATAGAGAATATAATCCGAAAAAGCTAAACAACAAGATAATGGTTTTCGCATACATTTGCGGACAATCACGAGCCTTACGATCTGGATTTTGAAAAAGTTCGTCAACCCTTCGTTTTAGTTCTGTCTTAAACCCACTATTCTTGCCAAACTTCAACTTTTTTGCTGCCTCTTTTTCAAGAACCACAGACTGATGAGATTTATTGACTTGCATCTTGTACTGTATTTAAGTAAGTAGGTGTTGAAAACTGTAAGAACCTCCGCCTATCGGCACCCCCTTATTAAGGATGGCCGGGGCGATCGAGTGCAAAATCTATCTTCAATTTAATTGTAATGTAACCAGCTACTTAACTCTCAAATATTAATATCTTGGATCAGCTCATATCTTGCACCTAATCATGCAAACGCACGCGCCGTAACAACATGGCATTCATTGAAACAACAACGGTCGAAATGCTCATCAGGATTGCCCCTACTGCTGGCGATAAGATAATACCGAGCGGTGCTGCAATTCCTGCCGCCAAGGGAATGCCAATGACGTTGTATCCAGTCGCCCAAAACAAAAGTTCGGAATCATTATCACGACTCACAGGACTAGCGATCGCAATACAGTCCCCCATTAACTTTAGTGCGATCGCCGATGTTGTTGGGTTTGTTAATGCCATGTAACAAACCCAAAAGTTACTTAATACTGATTGTCTGTGCGTTACTCTCTGCTAGGACACTCTACAAGGTTACATTTTGCCAGATAAAACTCTATTCAGGAATGTTACGCTGCAAAAATCTTGTTATTACACTTATCGGTTGCTTTATCTGACAAGTTGTGTAACATTTATCCTATGCAAGTGTTTATCCTGTAATCTGCAAGATAATACATTCAGTTGCAAATACTCAAAATATTTGGTGTTCAGAAAGTTGAGACCGATTTAGCAGAATTGAAATGGCGCTTATGATTCAATCGATTGAAGATGGTAGAAGAGAAGCTGGACAAAGGTCGATTGCCGACAAAATAATAAAGCGTTTACACGATCTGGAAAAAACTGTTGAAAATAACCAAGGACGTTGGGCTTGGGAGCTTTTGCAAAATGCAAAGGATAGTATTGCTGAAGATGACGATAGAACTGTATCTATTCAGATAGAACTTGATAGGAATAGCGTTACATTTAGACATAATGGAAACCATTTTACAAGCCAAGATGTCATAGGATTAATAGATCAAATTTCCTCTAAAGAAGTAGAAGAAGGTCAAGAAACCAAGAAAACAGGTAGGTTCGGAACAGGTTTTTTGACAACACATCTACTTTCAAGAGTTATTAAAATAAAGGGAATTATAGGATCAGCAGATGGAAGTTTTCACAAATTTGAATTTCTGCTGAATCGACAAGGTAGAACAACAGCACAACTCATGCCCCGCATCACAAATTCTTGGAAAGAATTTGATGAGTCCATTGAAAAAATAAGTCCTAGCTATGATAAAAATTGCTTCAATACGTCTTTCTGTTATCAATTAGACACAGAAGAACAGAAGAAAATCGCTCAAATTGGTGTAGACGAATTTTCAAGATTAATTCCCTTCGTCTTAGCATTTATCCCTAAAATAGGGAGAGTTGAAATCATAGACAATATTGCCGGAGAAAAAACTTCTTATGAAAAGAATAGAGAGCTAAAAGATGATCTTATTGTATATGTTTCAAAAATAAAGAATGATAAACAAGAAGATATTTCGATTTTATATCTCTCCAATGAGAGAGTAGCTATTGCCACTGAAGTTGAAAAATGTGAACGGGGATATTCAGTTAAAGGTGTAAGAGATCTTCCAAAGTTGTTTTGCGACTTCCCTCTGATTGGAACTGAAAACTTTCATTTTCCTGTAGTTGTAAATAGCTTCTTCTTTAACCCTCAAACTGAAAGGGATGGAATTTGGTTAAAGGGTATTGATGATACAGAAGTAATTGAGAATCAAAAAATTTTAGAATCTGCTGTTGGCTTATACAGAGATTTGATCTCTAAAATTGCACAAGATAAATTTTTCAATCTTTACAATATTGCAGAAACCCAAACACCCTCCACAGATCACAGATACTTTGACAAAGAATGGTATCAAAAGTCGATTCAAAAACCAATTAGGGAATTCATTTACAATGCCTTAATTGTTGAACTGGAAGATGAATCTGCTAAAAAAAGAGCTATTAAAGATTTATACTTTCCGAAAACCTCTTTCTCAGAAGCTGTAAGAAATAAAATTTGGCAGTTCGTTTTTGACCTAGTACCAAATGCTGTGTGTAAAAGATTTCACCTGCATAACTGGTGTGGAATAGCCTGGGGAGACTGGGAAACGGTAGATTATAAAAGATTAGTTGAGGAAGTAGCCAAAAAAGAAAATATTTATAACCTTAGTCAGGTTTTGAAAAGAAATGAGAGTAACACTTTTGAATGGCTAAATTCTCTAGGCACTTTTCTGCTTGAGGACGATAACAACCTTATCCTGATTCAAAGGAATCCAATCATACCTAATCGAAATGGATGCTTTAAGAGAGAAATAGATTTATATATTGATGCAATACAAGATGATGAATTAATCTATGTTTTAGAACTATTGGGCGAAGATTGGAAAGATATTCTGCTCCATAACAGTATGAATTATATAAGAGATCATATTCAGGAAAAAGAGAAAAGAGATATTGCAGTTAGGATAACAGAAAATTTAAATAGAGAGTTAAAGAACTCCTCTTATAATGAGAATGAGAATCTTGTAAAAGCTATTAGCCTTTTATCTGAATGGTTTGAAAATAATTCAGAAGAAGGGAGAGAGCTATTTTCAGAAATATATAGTAAGCGTGCTGAAATCTTTATGAATACGATACAAGATAAGGAAAGCCTTTATAAAGTAATGCGAACTTGTACCGATCTGTCGAAGCTTGCTGAAGTTGCAAAGGCAATTGAAGATGATTCAGAAATAATTGAAAAAATTCAGGGCATGGAACAAATAACCAGTCTTCTAGAAGAATTTAAAGCTGATGATATATCAGATTTGAAGACTATGCTCATACTAGCTCGGAATGTCTTTGCAGATGATTCTAAAAAAATAGAGATAACTCAGGAAATCCTATTGAGTCTAGGAGTAACGTCTATTGATGAATTAGAAAAAGCTTTGCAGGACAAAGGGATTGCAGCTCAATTCATGCACACTTCTACACCCACAGTTGAAATGTTTATAGCTGTTCAAAGATTAATAGAACGAACTAAAAATAATGTGATTAAACATTTGCAATCTATTGAGGATTATGACTGTACTGATGTAGAGGAATTGGCTACTACAGTTATTGGGGGAATAAAAAAGGATGGTTTGCCTATCTATATTGTTGTAAGACCCTCAGATAATGGAGAGGTAATTATCTACTATAGCTCTGAAAAAGATACTTTAGACGATCCTAATTCAGAGTTATGGATTGATAATGGGATTGAGAAACCTAGACGTTTAACTCTAGGAAAAGTTCTTAAAACAACAGGTATCAATAGAATTCCAGTTAACTAATGGATATTACAAATGAAGTAGTTAAAATAATTGGGCAACCAGAAAGCTCTAAGCTTGAATATAAATCTGTTTTGCCACCTTCTAGAAATATTGCTCAACTAATCAGTTCATTCGCTAATGCTGATGGTGGCTATATAATTTTAGGTGTTTCGGATAATCTCGAAATAAACGGTTTGAGTGAAGATTTTCATGCTAACGCCATTACTCATAAAGCATTAGATCTTCTTTCGCCTCAGCCGCAGGTATCTTATCAATATGTTGTTTATAAAGGCAAAAAACTTTATGCAATCAAGGTTGAAAAATCAGATTCTTTAGTTGCTGTCGAGGGGAAAAGCTATCAAAGAGTCGGTGCTAGTGTCAAACTACTAAACCCTACTGAGATACAATTTAAGTCAGGTGGGTATCCAAAGATAAAAAGCGTAAGCCAGCAGTTTGAAGTACATATAAAGAATGCAACAAATGCTAAAACTAAACTGATTGAACATTATCAAAGTATTTTGAAGATAATAGATGATCTTGGTCATATGCTTGATCCGATAGATCCAAGTGTACCAACAGTTAATCAAGAAGGAAAAATTCTTGCAAGAATATTATTTTCTTCTTTTGTCGATAATTTTGAAACATACCTATCTGATTTGTTGTATGAGATTTTTCTTGCAAAACCAGCAACATTAAAATCTGGTAGCAAGGTTACAGTTAAAGAGGTTCTAGACTGTTCAGATTTACAAGAATTTGTAAATTATTTGGCAAAACAGAAAATTGGCAAATTGCAAAAGGGCAGTGTAAAAGGCTTTATTTCAGATAACCCACAAATCAATAATTTGAATGTTATTGACGATTCTAAGCAAAATGAAATAGAAAAAATATTACAAATAAGACATTTATACTCACACAGAAACGGAATTGTGGATGAAAAGTTTCTTCAATACTTTACTGGAGAATTCACTTTAAATTTAGAACATCAAATGTCCATAGATGAGATTTGTGACAAGCTGTGCTATTTAGCTAAAATCTCCCACCAGATTGATTCAGCAGCAATAGCTAAATACAAACTGGCAAAGATTAATGATGAATGATAAAAGTCTTTACAGAAAATGTACTTTTACTAAAACAGAGTAACAATGAAAATCAACAAGCCTTTAGCAATAATTTTGATTTCCCGCTTCATGGTTTGTTCTCCTATCATTTTGTCAATTGTTATTATTGTGAACAGGCGATCACTTGATTTCCTGATGGAATTGATTGAATACGATATAAAATTTAACGAGCGATGTATGAGTTAAGCTTCACCGATAAAATGCAAACAGGAGTCCAGATACTTAGCACCATTTATCTCAATCACGCCGAACGCTGAGATGAATTTCACGATTGGTTAGTTGTCGATAAACGATCTCAATCGCAAATGCCAGACCTACCATTACAATCACGATCCAGAGATTTCTCGGATTTGTTTGGGCGGTTTGAGCGAGTAGCACAACCACAGCAGCGAGACAGGCAACAGTACCCAAAAATGAAATCCATCGATAGCTATTCGTTCGTTTATAAAGCCGCACATTAGCAAAGTTGACAGCCGCAAAAATGAGTAAAAAGCCTGAGCTACCCATTGTCGAGATGCCAGAGAGATCGAACACATTCGCAATAATTAGGGTTAAGCCACTGGTAATTAATAACCCCTCAACTGGCTGATTCCAGATCTTTTTTTCTAACGAAGTGGGTAACTCTCCAGATTTAGCAATGATAAAACTCAGGCGTGAAGTGCCGTAAAGTGTGGCATTGAGTGCTGAAGCCGTTGAAAGTAAAGCGGCGATCGCAATTAAACTAAAACCAGCCTGCCCCATGAATGGTTTAGCCGCCGCCGCCAATGCGTATTCTTTAGCCGCAACGATTTGTTCAGTCGGTAAAGAGCCTACGGTGATGCCAGCAATCAGAATGTACAGAAACAGCACAAATACAACCGCTGAATAATAAGCACGAGGCAATGTACGCTCAGGATTCTTTACGTCTTCGGCGGTGTTAGCCATCAGCTCAAAGCCTTCAAACGCTAAGAAAATAATCATGCCTCCTGAAATGATCGACAGAGGCGAAGCCCAAGTAGAGGGTTGTAATTGCGCTAGATCAACGCCTCGCGCACCAATGCCAATAAATACGCCCAGGATGATGAGTTTGAAGGCAACAATCCAGCTTTCGGCTTTACCAATCAAATCGGCGCTCAGAAAGTTAAGCCCAGTAATGCCGATGATCGCCCCACTGATGAGTAGATGCCTGATCCAGACTTGGGCAGACTCTGGGAAAAACACGGCACCGTAGCTACCAAATGCAGATGCGTAGAGAGAAAGCATCACGATATAACTCAGCCACAGCAACAGGTTCATTCCTCCGGTCAGAACGCCGGTGCCAAAGGCTTTATTTAAGAAGGTGACGGTTCCGCCTCGACTGGGGAAAGCGATCGAGAGTTGGACATAAGCATAGGTCGTGAGTAGGGCAATCGTACCGGCGATCGCAAACGCTAACGGTGCGCCTCCCTGGGCTAACTGCACCGATAACCCCAAAACGGCGAAGATGCCACCACCCACCATGCCACCGATGCCGACGGCAACCACTGACCAAAATCCCATGTTACGCTCTGCCATTTTTAACTTGCCTCGTATAGTTTCTACAGGCGATCGCGCTTTCCCCCCGCGATTCACTTTCTTGCCACCCTTTTTGCAAGGTTGAAGGAAACCGCCATTTTAACTCCTCAACCCATTTTGTAGGGCTTTTCACCAGGGTAATACTCCCGAATCGGCATCCTTTGTTTGCCACCATGAGCGACTATTTTTTCGACAAGACCTTCAATGTCTGGATCTTGTACACAGAAATGAAATGTACTTGTTTTCCAATACTCGAACTCTTTGGGGCTTTCATTATTTCTAAACTCGAACATTAGGTGAATAAGAGACAGGAAAAGGAGCGAGCTGTCCTAAACTATTGCTTGATGAGGGTTTGTCTCAACAGCAGACCACCCGTGGTGACGGTCTGATAGGCTTTGGCTTCACCTCGTCAAGTTTCGCTTCGATCGCCATCTTGGGTGCTTTCGCAGTCAATTTAATACTTACAGAAGTTGTCCTGGCTTATCTCTACCCTTGGAATGTTTTAGTAGAACTCATACAAATCAACTGCTCAACTCTTTGAACAGCAAGGGATAGAATTTATTGAGACTGAAGAATCTTACACCTCGAAAGCTAGTTTTTTAGATGCTGATACTCTGCCTACATTCGGTGAAAAACCCTCAGGGTGGAAAGCATCAGGAAAGCGAATTAAAAGAGGATTATACATAGATTATAAAGGACAACTAATTAACGCCGATTGTAACGGCAATGCCAATATAATCCGCAAAATAAAAGTAACGACACAGCAACTTGCTAAGGTCACTAGGGCATCTTTGAGTGTGCCACATCGATATTTTTTGGATAATCTTTCTAAATCTTGTCGAAAGCATTGTGAAGCGAATTTTAATCCGTGTAACAATTCCGCGCACGAATCCATTTAATTATTCAACCCATTGTTTTATTCTGGTTAGTTAACCCCTGGTTAGATGTTATACCTAGTTCTTCTATGTTACGAGGATTTCATCACCTCATTGATGTCATGAATCAATTTCAACCCGTTGATTTTTCTTGATAGACTTTCTGATTTTTTAGCTCTTGAATCCGGAGAGTGACAGAAGAGGGATATATTATTCTTGAGACTACATTGAAGTAGACTAAAGCCTATTCAGTTGTTGTGCTGAATGCCCCTGAAAGATTTTTAAAAATCTCAATTGTTTGATCACCTGATTCTTTAGCTTGGTAGTAAAGATTTAACCGTCGCTAACACTTGATCCACATCCAAAGGTTTACTCAGATAGGCGATCGCACCTGCCTCAAGACAGCGATCGCGATCTCCGGCCATCGCCATTGCGGTCACAGCCACCACCGGAACTGACTGCCAAATCGAATGTTTTTTGAGTTGACCCATCAGTTCAAACCCATCAACTTCGGGAAGTTGAATATCCATTAAGATCACGTCTGGCAACATACTCGCTCGTACAAATGGTGAGTTAATCATATCCATCATCGTTTGACCTTCACAGATCAGTTCAACTTGATATCCTTCTAACTCCAAGATCTCCGAAACGAGCAATTGGTTAAAAGGTTGGTCTTCAACAACCAGAATTCGAGGAGCATTACGAGTCTTTGAGGTTAAACTGGCATCTTTCAGTTTAGATGAGATTTCCAAAGCGGGATCAATCGGACTCTCGGCTAATGTCTGTCGCATCTCTGTCAACGGAAGCCAAACACGAAACCGACTGCCTTGATTGACATCCGACTGCAAGGAAACAGTACCCCCATGAAGTTCAGCCAAACGTTTTGTTAAAGCCAAACCTAAACCTGTCCCCTCATGTCGTCGCGTTAGAGAAGCGTCCACCTGTTGAAAGGGACGAAACAGCAGATGCCAACGATCTTCTGGAATACCAATTCCTGAATCCTGCACTTCCAGACATAAGTAAG
This sequence comes from Lyngbya sp. PCC 8106, assembly GCF_000169095.1. Classification (GTDB taxonomy): domain Bacteria; phylum Cyanobacteriota; class Cyanobacteriia; order Cyanobacteriales; family Microcoleaceae; genus Capilliphycus. The sequence continues at coordinate 92,167 of NZ_AAVU01000003.1, read as the reverse complement.
GCGTACTGGCATTAACCGGAGAACAATCCGGACGATAATCTCCTTCCATCTGAGATCCATAAGCCAAGCGTCCACTCAGTTTAATGATGCCAGCCTCGGGTGTAAACTTGACCGCATTAGACAGTAAATTAATGATGATTTGTCGGACTCGACGCTCATCAAGTGCCACCTGGTTAAGTCGGTAATCCAATTCTAACGAGAGAGCAAGTCGTTTTTTATCTGCCCGAGGTTGGATCATTTTTAGACACTCGTTACAAAGGCGGTGAACCTCAACGGCTTGGATATTGAGTTCTGTTTTACCCGCTTCGATTTTGGATAAATCTAGAATATCGTTGATCAGCTGCAACAAGTGTTGACCACTTTTTTCAATCAGTTTCACATGATTGATTTGGCGGTGATTGAGTTCACCGGAAATTTGACGTTTGAGCAGGTCAGAAAATCCTAAAATGCTATTGAGGGGTGTTCGCAGTTCATGGGACATGGAGGCTAGAAACTCCGATTTCATCTGAGACGCCCGTTCTAAATCTTCATTGATTTGCCGCAGACGATCTTGGGCTTGAGCGCGTTCAATCGCGGTACCGAGGGTACGACAGGCTGCATAAAGCATATCTCGTTGAGGATAGGCTTGCAGTTGTTCGAGGTTGCGAGATTCGAGGGTTAATACCCCGATGATTCCCCCGTTGGTGGCTGGAATCGGAAAAATGCCTAACTGACCAATTCCCGGATGACGAAATCCCTCCATGGCTTGGGGATGGTTGGCGTAGTCTTCTACATAGACCGCTTCACCCGTTTCGACCACTTCCCAAAGTAAGCCTTGACCGTAGGGAATGCCTTTCTCCAATAATTGTTGCATTTCCGCGATCACAGGTTCTCCGTAGGTGGCGACAAATTGACTGGAGATATTGTTACTGATCGCACCAGCTTGGCGTTGCTTGCCTTCTCCTGTGACCACTTTGACATCCCCAAAAGCTGCATTCATCACCCGCACTAGATAGTTTAGGGCAAACTGAGCAATCTCTCGTAGGTTATCGGAGTCTTGCAACCGTTCGTTTAAACCCAGAAGGAATTTTAACCGTCGAACTTCGGAGTTTAGACTCGCTTGGGAGTTGCGGAGGGGGGTGACTTCTCGAAAGGTAAATAGGCATCCCCCACTGGGCGTGATGGTGGTGTAAACTTCTAAACAAACTCCATTGTTTTGTTCTAGGCAAAAAGCTGATCCTTGAGATTCAGACTTGAGTAAACAAGCTTTTAAGTGTTGACATTGTTCTTCACTCCAATATCCTTGATTGACAATTTCTCTAAAAACAGTGTCACAATCGGGCTGACTTGCTAAGAATTCGCTTGATAAGCCCCAGGTTTGAGCGAGTTTGAGGTTGAATAAAATTAGATGTGAGTTTGGATCAAATAGGGCGATCGCATTGTCGATCTGGTTTAAGATCAGTTCTTGTTCTTCCCACCATTGCTCCAAATTCATTCAAGTTTTTCCTTATTGGTGATTATGACGATTCGTTTGAATATTTAAACGTAAACGTTCAATCGATTCAGAAAGTTTTTAATTCTTTACTTATTATTACAAAATGTAATATGCTTTGGGCATGATTGAGATCAGATCCCCAGAGTGATCGAAAACACCTTTGTCAGGGAGTCGTCACCAAAGCTGAAAAAATCAACAAGCCTGTTATTTCTATCTGACGGTAGAGGCACTATTCCCATTACACTCGGTATTATAGCTAAGGTTTGAGTAGATTGAGTTGATCGCGACCCGATACGCGGGAGTGAATATACTTACTGTTTATCAAGATGAACAGAAAAGTTTTGGGTTTGATCCGGTTTGTTATAAAATGAAATAAATGTAAAGATTTATGTAGACCTGATTGAAGACCTCGTTGCTACCCTGATCGGGGAAGTGCGAGTGATGGTAGGCTCAACTTAAAATCTACAGTCGTTCGGAGAGGATTGAACACGATGGCTTTTGAACTTCCAGAATTACCTTATCCCGCAGATGCCTTAGAATCCTCTGGGATGTCTAAGCAAACCTTCTCATTCCATCATGGCAAACACCATGCTGCTTACGTCAATAAGCTCAATGGGATGATTGAAGGAACAGACTTAGCCAATAAGTCTCTCGAAGAAATCGTTAAAGCTACAGCTAATGATCCCAGCAAAAGCGGCATTTTCAATAATGCGGCTCAAGTTTGGAACCACAGCTTCTTCTGGAAATGTATGAAGCCCGGTGGAGGTGGAAAGCCAAGTGGAGCTTTAGCTGAAAAAATTAATGCGGACTTCGGCAGCTATGAGAAGTTTGCAGAAGAGTTTAAAAATGCAGGAGCAACCCAATTTGGTAGTGGTTGGGCTTGGTTAGTCCTAGAAAATGGCTCACTCAAAGTTAAAAAGACTTTAAATGCGATCAACCCCATCATTGAAGGAGTAACTCCTTTACTGACGATGGATGTCTGGGAACACGCTTACTATCTCGACTTCCAGAATGCTCGCCCCGGTTACATTGATAACTTCCTCGGTAAACTGGTGAACTGGGATTTCGTCGCTGAAAACTTAGCGGCGGCTCAATAAAAAATGAAAATCAGCGATTGAGTCTAGTCGTTCGCTGACCTCAAAATTATCTAAGTTAAACCAATAAAGGACAGTCACACATTCAGGGTGGCTGTTTTTTCCATAGCTTTAATCTTTTTAACAAATTGATGAATAGTGAAAATTTAGCCAAGTATATAGAAGCAACTGAGGGGATTTCTAAACCTTGGTTACTCGTTCAACTGCGATTGCAAAAACTTCAGGAACGTCGTTCTCAGCTAAGTTCAGAAGCGTACTTACAAGAGTTGGCAGAGATTCAGCAAGACTTGATGAATTTGGGGGAATGGTGGACTGGTATTGAAGCGGAAGTTTTTGGGACTGATCGGGGATAAATGCTGTATGGACTTGAATAACTTCTAAAAATTATTGATTTATTGATGGGTCTACGAATCCTGAGTCATTACGTGCTTCTTGAGGATTGGGATTTCCGAACCCTGGCTACTCGTTAACCGAGGATCGAGAGTTAAGCTTTTTGGGCTGGGCTGAACCCCAGTATCATTTCCAGTCTTCAAATCCCACAGACGACTGGCAGTATATATTCATCTGGCAGAACAAGATAAAGTACATTCAGACTCACGTTGTTGTTGGAGTCGTTCCCGAGATTCTTGTCTAATTTTTCCGGCCATCGCGGCAAGCTGCAAGTTGACAAAAGCATTCATCTCATCAACTCCATACTGAGTCGTTTGTAACAATTGCCGGAGTCGCTCTTCGGCCTCAAGACTCAAAAACCCTGTGGTTAAAGCCTGGTTGACAACTTCATGAATACAAGTCATAGGATTTTCCTCACGCACAATCACTTGATTAATCTGAGTCTCCGAACTTTTCTCTCTAGGAGTCTATGAGATGAAAACATCGGCACCTATGATGTCATTAGGAACGACTTTGAAACTTTATGCAGATTTGACTGCTTATTTGTTCAATAAAATTTTGTGATTGTGATCACAAACTCAGATTGGAAAGCAACTGAAGTAAATACCTATGAAATCTACACCCCAAACTTGGCAGCAACAACTCTCCTCTCTGTCCAAATGTCATGGAAGCTTAGGCTCTGATCTTTTACAAGCCGCTCAAAAACTTCAGCAAGCGGGTACACCTCTATCAGAAACGTTACTAGAGGAGTTGGTCAAGTACAATCGAGACTTTAACCGCCTGCAACAAGAGGTGATCACAGAAGGGGAATCAATTTCTCAAGTCGAGATGTCTCTATCCGACTTAGAAAAACGACTACATAATCAAATACAACCGAATGACTTCCCAAACCAACGCCAAAAAGCCTTAAGTGTATTGGATCAAGTTTTGAGTCTGACTCACAAAGATCAGGGTATTTTTGAATCCCTAGACAGTGCTAAACACAGTGCAACTCAACTGCGAACTCAAATTACCCATTCCCCAACTGAGTTTTCTACAGAAGTCGAAGCGCTCGTTGCTGGAGTTCATCCCTTGTCTGCTTTGCTGACTTTAGTTGAGACGGGTGAGAGTTTAGAAGATCAACAGTGGGTTGTTCTCGAAGAACAAGTTTCGGCGAGTTTTGGCAAATCTTTAGCCGTGGCGATTTCTCGCGGAAAAATTATTCGCTCTGTCTCCTCTAGTGAGTTGACTTCTTCTGTTCCCCCTGCGGCTAATCCTGATATTGTCATTTTGGGTGAACCGACTTCTATGACTCCTCAAGAGGTGATTATTGTTCCCAGTATGGAAGTTCCTAAAACGCCACCGACTATTGATGGAACCCATATCGTTTTTGGGAATGCTCCGATTTCCGGAAAATCAACCTCGGCAAAAGCCACTAGAGTTGCTCCTGTGGGGTTAAAGGTGGGAGTTTCAATTCATAGACTTGGCGATCGCGAATATGCCGCTCAAGAGTATGCTGGAACTCGCGGCCAAGGTCTTCCTTTAGAAGGGTTTCAAATTAGTATTGTTCCTTCCGTTCCCGGTTTGAGTTTACGGTATATGGCGCACATCTCTGAAGTTGGAAATACTCCGATGATTTCTGAAGGACAGCTTGTTGGTGAACCGGGTAAAGGCAGACAAATTGAAGGATTTGCGATTGAACTCACCGGGCCACAAGCTTCAAACTATGAGATTTGTTATACCGCTCATGTCCAGAATGTCGGTGATGTTCCGGTTTGTTCTAACGGACAATTTTGTGGAACTCGGGGTAAGGGATTACGAGTTGAGGGACTGCAAGTTTGGATACAATCCAAAGCCTGATCAATCTATCATGGGATCAATTGTCGGTTAAACTCCAATGGGTACAACTAAACCTTCTCGTGCCATAATCGCCTTGGGAAAGACCGCTTGCACCTCTTGTTCTATCTGATCCAAAAAGTCATCGCTGTGGGTGGGATCGTGGTGAAAAATCACGACTCGCTTCACCCCTGCGGCTTCTGCCATTTTGACTGCTTCCTGCCAGGTTGAATGTCCCCAACCCACCTTCGGAGATTTGGGGCTGTGATATTCTTCATCGGTGTACATGGCATCGTAGATCAGAACATCTGCATCTTGGGAGAGGTTTAACACGTTTTCGTCTAAGCCATCCGGTAAATGTTCGGTATCAGAACAGTACACAACGCTTCGACCATTCCAAGTGATGCGATATCCCATAGCGGTGTTGGGATGATTGAGTTGTCCGGTTTCAATTTTGATGTCATCAAGCATCATTGAATCTCCGGCTTTAAGTTCATAAAATCTCAAATCGGCTTGTAATCCTTTGAGGGGAACCGAAGAATTGGGATGTAAAACTCGTTCAATAAAGTGCTTTTTCATTGACTCCCCCTGTGGAGGAATCGACCCATAAATATGAAAACAATTACCCGGAAGAAATGCCGGGGTAAACAAGGGAAAGCCTTGAATATGATCCCAATGGTAGTGGGTAAAAAACATATAGGCTTCAATCGGCATTTCTGCCATCATGGCATCGCCTAACATTCGCAAGCCTGTACCGCCATCAAAGATTAGCCGTTTACCAGCTACCCGCATTTCTAAACAGGAGGTATTTCCCCCATAGCGAATGGTGCTTTTTCCCGGCGTGGGAATACTCCCTCGTACTCCCCAGAATTGAACCACAAAATCATCTGGGTTAAAAGAGGAAATTGAGGGGTTTGGGCTATCGAGAGCAGTTACCATAGCAGGCGTGGTCGCGGTTTCCATGTCGTTAATCTTCAGGCTTTAAAGTTCCACATTGGCCCTGATGACGTAACAAATGATCGCACATCACAAGCGCAACCATTGCTTCTACCATCGGGACAGCTCTCGGCAGGACGCAGGGATCATGTCTTCCCTTGGCTGCCAACATTGTTTCTTCTCCCTCACGAGTCACTGTTCGCTGCTCTTTGCGAATTGTAGCCGTTGGCTTAAAAGCAACCCGTAAGATAATATTCTCTCCGTTTGAGATGCCCCCTTGAATGCCACCCGAGCGATTGCTCACGGTGCGGATCGTTCCTTGTTCGTCTGTGTAATACTCGTCGTTGTGTTCACTCCCACTCAAAAGGGTGCCTGCAAAACCAGAACCGATTTCAAATCCTTTACTTGCAGGTAAAGACATTACCCCTTTAGCGAGATCTGCTTCTAGTTTATCAAAGACAGGAGAACCTAGTCCTTTTGGCACATTTCTCGCCACACATTCGACTACGCCTCCAATGGAATCTCCCTGATTGCGTATTTGTTCAATCAGTTCTATCATTTTTGGGGCGCACTCACTATCTGGACAGCGAACAATGTTGCTTTCGACCTGTTCTAAGTTCACTGTATCAGGATCGACAATTCCTTCTAGATCTTTGATTCGTTTAACGTAACCGACTATTTCGACGCCGACGACTTGTTTTAAAATCTTTTTGGCGATCGCTCCTGCTGCCACTCGCCCAATGGTTTCTCGGGCTGAAGATCGGCCTCCCCCCTGCCAGTTCCGAAGTCCATACTTGGCATCATAGGTGGCATCTGCGTGAGAGGGACGATAGGTGGTCGCCATTTCACTATAGTCTTGAGGGCGAGTATCCTTATTTCGCACTAACATGGCGATCGGCGTTCCCAAGGTTTTTCCCTCAAATACACCACTGAGAATCTCGCAGGTGTCGGTTTCCTTTCGCGGTGTGCTAATTTTGCTTTGTCCGGGACGACGACGATCTAACTCTGCTTGGATTTCAGATACATCGATGTTTAATTTAGGTGGGCATCCATCGATCACTACACCCACTCCGCCCCCGTGAGATTCACCGAAAGTAGTGACCCGAAATAAATGCCCAAAACTATTACCCATGGTTTAAGAGATGATCGTGCTCGATAACTTTTCCCCCATCGATTCTAGCAAATCTTGGATTCTTGACATCAGCTTGAGCCACCATCTTTTTCCTGAGATCCCCAACTAGAGTTAGGTCTGATTGTTTATCCTAGATTTTATGGAAGTCTCACCTCAATCCAAAATAGACAGATTGGAGTCCGTCCGGGTTGCAAGTTGGGCGACCTGGCTTTGCTCCAACTCCATCTAAAATGATTGCAACAGTGAATCTACAAACTGTTAATCTTCATGATCTTCAAAGGGATCACTTAATTCCTTAGCCGGAGGCCCGAAAGCCGTGTAGACGGCATAAGCTGTAATGACGACGACGACCGCCGCGATCGAAATGTTAAGAGCTATTGCAGGTTCCATAGGATTATTCTAATCTGACACTCATCCTTATATAATATTACGAAACATTAAAATTTGTTGTCGATATTAGATCAGCAGGTAACTTATGGCACAACGAACTTGGTTAGGTGACATCTTACGTCCCTTGAACTCTGAATACGGTAAAGTCGCTCCGGGTTGGGGTACAACGCCTCTGATGGGTGTTTTCATGGCGCTGTTTTTTGTCTTTCTGTTAATCATTTTACAGATTTATAACTCCTCACTGCTGCTTGAAAGTGTGGATGTAGATTGGGCGAACCTGAGTCGCTAAGGCGCTCGTTGGGCGTAGGAACCTCGGGGAAAGTGGCTCGACGGCTGTGATGATCTTGAATTAGCCCAGTTTTCAGGGTGAACAGCTTTCATGCTGAAATTCCCTCACCTATGCCTAACTCCCAAAAATTTTAGTCAATATCTTAGGAGATCAGATTGTGAGTATATTTGGAATGGGTTTGCCGGAAATCGCTGTAATTCTCGTTCTCGCGTTGTTAATTTTTGGCCCGAAAAAGCTACCCGAGATTGGTCGCAGTATGGGAAAGGCAATTCGGGGATTTCAAGAGGCTTCTAAAGAATTTGAAAATGAATTCAAACGGGAAGCCAAACAGTTAGAAGAAGCAACAAAAATGAGCAAATCTCAACCTGAAAAAGCGATGACGACTGTAGCTTCAACTGATGAAGCGGTTGATGCTTAATCAAAATGTTGAGATCAATATTAAGAGCGAATATCATCGGAAATTGAGGGAGAACAATCACCGTTTCTCCCTGTTTTAATTTTTAATGTTCAAAACCATTAACATCGTCGTGACAACACTTTCAACCCAGAATCAACCATGACGGAGGCAACTTCATCTCAACCCTTAATTATTCCCCAATTAATTGTCGGTTTGGGAAATCCTGAATCTAAATATGATCGAACCCGACATAATATTGGTTTTGCTGCAATTGATATATTAGCGGAGAATTGGCAAATTTCTCTCTCTGAAAACCGCAAATTTCAAGGACGATTTGGAGAAGGAATCAGTCGAGGACGCGATCAAATAAGACTCCTCAAACCCCTCACCTACATGAATCGTTCTGGACAAGCAATTCAAGCGGTTGTCAATTGGTACAAAATTCCCCCAGAATCAGTCTTAGTCATTTATGATGACATGGATTTACCCCTCGGGCGGTTACGGTTGCGACTCTCGGGTTCTGCGGGGGGTCATAATGGGATGAAATCAACCATTTCTCATCTTGGAACTCAAAACTTTCCCCGTTTGCGAATTGGTATTGATAAACCGAAAGACCCTGCATCCAGTCAAACTGGTGAAACCATCTCTCATGTTTTAGGAAAATTTTCCCCATCTGAAACTCAGGCAATGGATAAAGTGCTTAAACTGGTAGTAGAGGCTGTGGAATTAAGTCTTAAGCAAGGCGTTGAAAAATCGATGAGCCTCTACAATAGTCGCAGTATTGCCGAATAAACGCCAAATAAAACACCAGTGAGTTCTAGAAGTTTACCAGAGACGACTGCCTACGTTCGGGTAACAAGCCAATCCTGGCCCCAAGGCATTTTAGAAGGAGAAGTCAGTGCAGGAGAATTTGAGTGGCGCTTTCAATGGCGGTTTAGACGAAATAAAACTCTGATTATTCAACCCTCTCAAGGTCGTGCTTTAATTCACGAACCATTGGGTCGTTTTCTCGAAAAATGGGATTACAAACTCGAACCGGGAGGTGATTATTCGTTTACGATTCGGGCAAAATTTTAGGGGTAAAACCCGAGAATATACACCAATATTTGTAAGTTCATTGCTGAATAATTTTCCACCGACTTAGCCAGTTGATTATTGGGTGAACCCATCCGACTCACCTAACTCAGCCCTAAAGAACTCTCGCTCTGCTTCTGAAGATAATTAATGAAAAATAATGCCTATTAAGTTACCGTCAAAAAATGATATTATTCAATTTTTTTATAAAGTAACATGAGAGCTTACAGTCAACTTGCTGATCTAGAAACACTTTTAATTAGTATTCCCGATGAAAATATTAGAGCTTATGCAGGAGAAGCAGTTACTTCATATTCAGTAGGAGCTTATCGCTCGGCGATTGTTTCGATTTGGATTGCTGTTATATACGATCTTTATCAGAAGTTTCGTCATCTGGATGAACAGTTTAATGATGCAGCAGCAAGACAATCTATAACAGAAATAAACAAAATACGAAATCAACCTGATAAGAAACAAGTTAGCATTGGGGAAAGAACTATCTTAGATGACGCTTTTAAAAAGGTTAAAATGTTGACATCTACTGAGTATGAACATCTAAATAGAATTCAGCAAGATAGACATAGATGCGCTCATCCTGTTTTGGATGATGAAGGATTCTTATTTCAACCTTCGCCTGAGTTAACTCGTTCACATATCAGAACAGCGATTGAAACTTTATTAAAACAACCCCCAATTATTGGTAAAGCTGCGACAGAAGCATTATCTCGTGATGTAGAAGATAAATATTTATTAAGTGATTATTCCAGCGTTAGGAATGCTTTGCGTCAGCGTCATCTATTACAAACTTCCGAAAATTACAAACAAAACTTAATAAAATTTTGTCTCAAAAAAATCCTATTTTTAGAACCCGACGAACCAAAAATAACGATCAAATATGTATGGGTTTTGAAATGCCTAATTTATGAATATCAAAATATTCTTGAAACAATTGATAAATCAGCAATAGAAAGTATTATAACCAGAACAAAGGATAATAGAATTCAATTTTTGTCACCCGTATACAACATAGATAGTAGCTTTTTATCTAATACGCCAGAGCATATAAAAGAAAAGTTTAAAGGTTTTTTGAGTAGTAAGGATGCTGAGGAAAGACACAAAGCGTATATTATTCATCTGTTTCCAAAAATCAAAGAAGAATTTAGAAAAAATTATGTTGAGGGAATGTCAATCTCATCCAAAAAAGCTTTTTTAAATTCTTTAGTCAATGCTAACATTCTAGAAAAAGATCCTGACTTTGCTGAGTGTATAATAGAAACAAATATAAATATATTTAGTTCATCAAAATCTTACTCCTCTGGAAGACAAAATGCTGAGAATTATCTAAAACCAAGCATACCACTTCTCAATCATAAACTTATTGAATATTTAATTCAACGTATTCTGGAGTGGCAAGATTCTAACGATCAACTTATAGATTGTTCTTCCTATATGATAGATGTTTTTGTAGAAACAATTGAAAAGTTTCCTGAAACCTTGCCCTTGTGGAAAAAATTTCTTGAAGAAAAAAAGGAAGTATGGGGTAGCATGGATAACCTTGAAGAACTGATCGCTGATGCAGAGAAAAAATATCAATAAAAACTACTTGGGTAAGGTAATTTCTACACCTGGATGCTCTTTTAAGCAGTATTTTCGCGGAGATAATCGCTCCTGTTGTATCCCATGAATGTGCATTTACCTAACTTGGAAAGTCAATGTTTTCCAATCACAATCAGTTCAGGAACAACAACAGGCTGATTGTCAGATAACCCAAACGCCCGATGAACGGCTTGTAACGCTTGGGTATCTTGTTCTTCATCGACAAAACAACTAATTTTAATTTCAGAAGTGGCAATCATCAAACCATTTAATTTAATTTTTGTGACAAATAACGTTCAATCAAAATAATTGCGACAAGATCATCGATAGGCCGCGGTGGGGTTCGCATTCCTTGAGGAATTAAACGAGTTAACCCTTGAGGCGGATACATTTGCCAATAGCGATCGCGGGCTTCTAAACTACTATAGCGTTCATCGACTAGAATAATTTGTAGGGTGTTGGGTAATGCTTCTGAGAGTTTTTGTTTCCAACTTTTTGAGGTGGTTTGATTTCCCATCACACATAAATGAATGGGAAACTGTTGACATAATGATTGTAACGTTTTAATTGCTTCTGTTGATGGGATCACTTGATGATATTGCAGTTGATTATTATTCTCCATCACTGCAATTCCACATTTATCCTTACCTGGATCAAAACCGAGAATCATGTCCGGCATTGTTGGCTTCCTCTTTGACTTTTTTAATCCTAATCCAGTCACTCCTAGTCATTTTCTGTCAGAGAATGGGTGCGATCAATAATAAAAGGTGAACCTTCTGTCTCAATATCTTCAGGTTTGATTTCCTCTGTTTGCCATTGTTGAGTTTCCGTTTCTTCTTGAGTAATCACCTCTTGATCTTGAGGACGGGTACTCACGATAATCTCCCCATTTCGACGAGCGAGTAAGTCTATTTTTAACGGCCCAATTGTATAAGTATCTTCGGCTGCGACGGCTTGTAATTCGACTTGTTGATCATGTTGTTGTAACTGTTCAAAAAAGCTCACTAAGGTTTCAACCCTAGCATCTCCAATTTGAATTAATCCATCTACACCCAAGACTCCCACAAAACGAGCGCGGAATCGAGACGCATCTAGCAATTGTTCGAGTTGTTGCTGAAGCTGATCATTACTGAGAGTGGAGGGTTTCAGCGAGGTTCCTGCAATCACTTCTCCGGAGGTAAAAAGTAATCGATTTTGTTCGGCTTTTGTAAAGACAGCAACCTGACTTTCCCCTGCTAAATAGTTGGCAGCCGAGATAATTTGCACGACATAATCTTGACCGTCATCAATCTCTTGAATCAGTTCTTCAACTTCTGCTTTAGTAATCTGAAGAACTTGTTCTTTCGCTATACTAGAATTTCCCATTTGTACAGAACTCAGGGCATTGCGATTGGCTTCTTGTAATAGACTATTAACCACTTCTGTAGATTTTTTGGGGTCTTTGACTCGAATTAATCCACTGGCTAAAACTGCACCCCGTTTTAAGACAACGCTTCCTTCTCGTAAGAGTTGAAAGTCTCGCTCAACCAGTTTAAATTGATCTTTTAGATAGGCTTGTTGTTGTTCGAGTTCTGCTTGTTGTTGTTCGAGATCTTTCAGGAGTTTTTCACGTTCAACAATCACTTGATCGCGTTTAGCAATCACTTGATCTCGTTCAGAAATGACTTGATCTTGCTCGGCAATTTCGCGATCGCGATCTTTAATTTGAGCTTTAACTTGTTCTCGCTGTTGGATTAACTTTTCCCGGTCAGTTTGTAGTTGTTCAATTTCTGACTGAAGGGATTGTTTTTGCTGAAAGACTTCCTGAAGTTTACTTTCCGTGCGATTGAGTTCAGATTCTGTTTGATTTTTTGCCTCATCAATTTCACTCAATTGACTTTGTAGTTGATTGAGTCGATCTTGAGATTTTTTGAGTTGACTTTGAGTTTGTTGGAGTTTTGTTTCTGTTTCTGTTGTTTGGGTATTGGCTTGATCCAATGAAGAATTGATTTGGTTAAGTTGAGCTAAAGCAGAATTTAGAGTATTTCTGGCTTGTTCTAACTCAGCTTCTACCCTTTCTTTTTCATCTTCTGTACGGGTGAGATCTTTGCGAGATTGATTAAGTCGTTCTTGAATTTCATCAATTCTAAACACTCCCCGACGTAGAGGTTTACTAGCTGCAAATAAAATGCCGAGTGTCATACCCGACAAAACGGTACCTGTGACCATGGTGACCACAACAGCAGTGCTTCGAGGACGTAGTTTGAACAGACTCAGACGGGCTTTACCGACTTTTGTCCCTAAGCGATCGCTGACTGTTGCGATCACACCCCCCAACACTAATATCGCAATTACTAGGATGAATCCGGCGGTCATTTCAGTAATCCGTGATCAGTTACCCGTGTTTTGTTTTCCGTGTTCAGTTTTTTGTCGCAGTTGTCTGGTGAAAGTCTGCTCCTGGCTTGATGGACTGTTAACGGTTAGGATTAGCATTCCCACGCCCCAAAAAACAGGGATTCTTAAGAGGTGAACATTGGCTGGGGTGAATTTACATCTGTCTGGGTGCGCGTTTCCACTTCAGGAAAACTTATGGTTGCACCGCCAATTTTAAGCTTGAAGGTATAGCCAATGCTAAACCTTTTACACTACTGTTTGTAGACTAGACATTCACCCTCTGTTTGACTGCATCTTTTCACCAAATTAAGGGTTGGAACTAGAATGCTATTTCTAACACCGAGTTAGCAATTTTTACTCACCGCCTTTTAACTGAAGTGTCCCCTAATTCTTAGCATTTCACCACTTCGTCAAAAGCCAATGTACATCCAGTCATCATTATAGTAGATACAGAAGCCGAAAGACTTTGATTCGTTTTCCTCCATCTCCTCAAGTGGGTGGTTTCCAACAAAAAAGAAGCTTCTTCTGTGAACGGCTTTGTAATCTAGGTAAATTGCTGGCTAAGGGTAACAGGATTATGAACCGTTATCTTTTTTTTGTGAATGGAGATCATGTTCTTTTGTCTAAGATCTCCTAGTAGACGAGTCACGGTCACTCGAGTTGAACCAATCGCTTCGGCTATTGCCTGATGAGATAACTTGAGATCAATCCTAATCCCCTCTTGGCCAGGAACGCCAAAATCTCTACACAAAATTAACAAGAAACTCACCAATCTTGATCCCATATCTCGGTGCGCTAGAGTTTCGATCATCATCTCCGTTTGCAAAATCCGAGATGATAGCCCTCTTAACATCACCATTGAGAGTTCTGGGTTACTTTTCAGAGCTTTTTCGACTTGTTCAATCGGAACTGAGAGTAATTCTACGGGAGTAAAAGCGACGGCATGATAAAACCGATCTGACTTATGACCCGTAATCAAGGAGAGAACACCAAAGACGCTATTTTCTCGTAATAAGGCTACGGTGATTTCCTCTCCAGCTTCATAGACTCTGGATAGTTTGACCGCTCCTTTGATGAGAACGTAAACGCGCTCTGCTGGATCTCCTGGAAAAAATATGGTCTTCCCCCGTTCAAACGTTTCTACAACGGGAGGATAAGCTCCGCCTCCGATCTGGCGAAACATTAATGCTAACGGTCTATCATACGTCACGTCCCGATCCCTTGCGCTAACCAATGCCCTACTGTACTTTACGACTTATTTTTAATTTGAGAGAATTTGATCTCTAAGTCACCCCTTAATCCGTCTTTCCGCTTAACCAGTGGCGACAACCGCAAACTTTGCTAAAATTGCGCTTGACTTGGGAAAACCCCAACACCATACTGCACTACTGGTTTACCGTAGAATGACGGAGCCTCGCCGTGACCATTGCTCAACTCGTATCATCTTGTTATTTGTCTTTAGCATAAGCTTAACAGAGAACCTCAAATTACGAGCAGCTCTAATCAAAATAAACCATTGAAATTTGAGCTTTTTCTCAATGATCACTGAGTATACAGTTTTGGCAGTATTCCCTACCGCCTCATACCCTAGCATATCTTCGGGATAATCGCCTTGAGTCGTAACGAGTGCCAATTCATCCTATGATAAGGGATTGGAATGTCAGCCGAGAGCAACAGACCAATAGCTTCTAGAATAAAGACTATGTTAAACCTGGACGGAAAAAACGCGCTAGTCACTGGGATCGCCAACAATCGCTCGATTGCTTGGGGGATCGCCCAACAACTTCATGCTGCCGGAGCCAACTTGGGAGTCACTTACCTTCCCGATGAGAAAGGTCGGTTTGAAAAGAAAGTCGGAGAACTCGTAGAACCCCTCAAACCCAGTCTATTCTTACCTTGCAATGTCCAAGACGATCACCAAGTTGAAACCCTCTTCAAAACTATCGGTGATCAGTGGGGAAAGCTTGACATTCTGATTCATTGTTTAGCATTTGCTGACAAAGACGACTTATCAGGAGATTTTAGTCAAGTTTCCCGCGAAGGATTTACTCGGGCGCTCGATATTAGTGCTTACTCTCTTGTCCAACTCTCTGCTGCGGCTAAACCTTTGATGAGTCAAGGGGGAAGTATTGTCACTTTAACTTATCTCGGGGGGGTACGAGTGATCCCCAACTACAATGTGATGGGAATTGCCAAAGCAGCTTTAGAAATGAATGTTCGCTATTTAGCTGGAGAAATGGGGCCTTTAGGGATTCGCGTGAATGGTATTTCAGCAGGCCCGATTCGCACGTTGGCTTCTTCGGCCGTCGGGGGAATTTTAGATATGATTCACCATGTCGAAGAAGTCGCCCCCCTGCGTCGCACTGTGACTCAACAGGAGGTCGGAAATACAGCGACTTTCCTCTGTAGTGATCTCGCCAGTGGGATTACTGGTCAAATTTTGTATGTCGATTCGGGCTACTGCATTATGGGAATGTAGCAAAATAAGGAGTTAAGGGTTGGGTGGTTTGGTGACTGACCTAACTCTTGACTGTCGAATAGTTGAAGTATTAATAACATCATGCAAACTCGCTTAACAGAAAATAAACCCGCTACGATCCCTTCTGATCTTCTCCCCACGACACGCAAGGTAACGGTTAAACGGACAACCAAGGAAACTGATGTCACTGTCACCATCAACCTCGATGGTACTGGCATCTGTCAAGCGAATACAGGGATTCCGTTTCTAGATCATATGTTGCAGCAAATCGCCTCTCACAGCTTGGTTGATTTGGATGTTGCTGCTGTTGGAGATGTGGAAATTGATGATCATCATACCAATGAGGATGTCGGCATTACCCTCGGGCAAGCTTTAGCAAAAGCTTTGGGCGATCGCAAAGGGATTAACCGTTTTGGTCATTTTGTTGCCCCTCTCGATGAAGCTTTAATTCAGGTGGCGTTAGATTTTTCGGGGCGTCCTCATTTGACCTATGGCTTAGAAATTCCGACTCAACGGGTTGGTACCTATGACACGCAGCTTGTCCGAGAGTTTTTTGTCGCTCTGGCTAATAATAGTTTGATGACTTTGCATATTCGTCAGCTTGACGGGATGAACTCCCATCACATTATTGAAGCGACGTTTAAAGCTTTGGCGCGATCATTGCGAATGGCGGTTGAAATTGACGAACGACGTGCGGGTACAATTCCGAGTTCTAAAGGGGTTCTCTAGGATTAAATCAGATTAAAATTTCTACACTCAAAAAATCGAGTCAAGGTGGGTTAATCGTCAACCTACCTTAAATTCTTCCTGAACTCGAACAGGGTTTACTCTCTGGCGTGTTGACCGAGAAATTGGGATACAAGCCCCGTTCTTTTAGGACGGCTTGTGCGATAATTTAAGTGGTTGAAATCCCCACCTAAGAGTGCAGCGATATATACTCATCAGATCAGAGTTGAAACCGGGACTGCTCCAGTAATAGGGAAAGACCGAAGGGCAATGGTTAAAAATCCAACCTGGAAGCAAAGCGAAAAGTATTGTTAATATTTCAAAAAAAAACGATACATATTAGTCGCCATAGGGCATTGGGAGACTCTAAACGGACATAGAGGGACTGTAAGACTACCTTGGTAGCAGGACTCGTTGAAGTGTCAAGAATCCCCGCTCGTTTACGACGGGGAGTATGTCAAATAACACCAGCACGGATTGAACACCAATAAACCTGTTATTCCTACAAGCAGTAACATCATTAATACAGAAATATCGACGGGTGATTGATGGCTGTGATTGATTTCTAGGGGCTGTTGTTCTTGGGAAAACAAGATATTGTCGGGCGTATTGGCGGAGTATTCGATGCCGTAAACGCCTTGATTTTTAGATTGACCGAACGGTGTACTGACTCCTCGGTTCCAAACTTGTAAAGCCTGAGATTTGAGGGGTTGGCGTCCTCGGGCGAATAGGTTTAAGCCGTTGATTCCGTAAATTTGCCCTTGGTTTTGACTAATTGTTTTTTCTCCCCAGCTAAAGACTTCTAAATCTTCTTTTGTCCAGGTATAGCTACCCCAACGGGCTTCAAAGGATTCTAATTCTGAGAGGTCTACGACTCCATCGGCGTTTTTGTCTGTGCCTTCAAACACACCCGATAGCTGTTCTTCTCCGACTTGTTGTTGGAATTCAAAGCGGTTTGTTTGGATCGGCATGACGTTAATAAATCCTAAGCTGAAGGCAATACCAGCCGCTACTGCTAATTTTTGAGCAATATTGGGTTTAAAAGGCCGTGTAGTTTGGGGGTTTCTACCGGAGTCGCGATTGCTTCTAGGATTTTGGTTTTGGATAACCTTTGAGTTGTGTTTGTGCATAACCATAGGATCTGTTGCTTGAGGTGTCTATTGAACTCATCTGTACTTATGTCTGCCTACTCATCACTTATGCAGTCACTCCTAAACGATGTTGCTCATTGACGGGATCAAGCGGGTTTGACCGGGAAATGCTTTTTGCTGGGTTCTAGAAAACTAACTTTAGATCAGTTATTCGGTTGGACGTTGAGGCTTGGAGTTGGATTGGTCTTGACGCTTGAAATCCTCTGTTGGTTCATCTAGCCAGTTCAACAGTTTGTGTGAAATTTTGAATTGACCGTTGAGAATTTGATCGGACACAACGATTAGTCCTAAAAGTAAAGAGAGTGAAATAATGTCCATCTATCAATTTGCCATTTCACTAGACTGTACAGTTTGATTAAAGAAAATTAAAAGCAGGCAGATCAGATGATATATGAATAGGATAGACTGTACAGTTTGGTTTTGTCAAGAAAAAAGACGTGTACCCCAGTAGAATCACGTCTTAAACTTAAACTAACTCCGAGTCGTTTTTGGGGTCTGGTCAGAGGTATTGAACTGAGTGGGGATCAACTGCACACGAAAACCCAAATTTGGGAAGGAATTTTCTGGATGCTGTTGATCATGACGATGAAAAGACTCACAAGCCGACTTAGAAGCAGATTTTGGGGAAAGATTAATCAAGCTCAACCGTAACAATTCTGGATCGTCAGGTTCGTCACACTCCCGAGGGATCACCGCTGATCGCAATTGAGCCAAACCCAAATGAGACTGATCAGAAATCAAAAAATCAGACTGGGGACGCGAAATCGAAGAAATAGCAGCGATCGCACTCACCCAAACAATGCACTCCATCCAAGTCCAGCGACTCATCACCAACACTCCTAAACCGTTAAAAATTTGACGCAAACCCTATTAAATTAAAACGCAACTGAGAATTGGGTAGCGCTCTAAACAGATTCTCCCGGTCTGAGTCACGGCACAAGAAAAAGAAATAAGACTTACTCGCCGTGTTCGAGGCTTTGGGCGACCCATCTTAGGGCTTGTTCGCGAGTCAAGATTTGACCTTCTACTTGTGCAAGTTGAATCTTCATCAGCAGTTGACCAATTTTCGGACTGGGAGACAAATTTAATGTTTTCATCAATTCATTCCCCGTTACCAACACCTGCGGATGAGCAACCGGATCATCGGGGTTCAAATAACGTGCAATCAGAGGTGATAGATTCATGGCTGAGACTCCAGAAGCCACCGCTAATACCGCTAAAGCTGGAAAAAGGGTTCCGACCTCCTGAAAGAGAAAATACTGCTGTCTGAGAGACATCTGGGAAGGGGGAGTTTGCTGTAATCTCCCCAAACCTTTAACAATAGCGATCGCACTGCGAATTTCGGCTTTGCTGTATTTAAGCTGGGTTAACTCAACTTCAGCAACAGTCGGGTCAGGAGTTAGTAAACAAGTGAGTTTGGCGATCGCCAGTTGTGAGGTTTTGATCGTATTGCGGAGCGGATGAGATAATGTTGGGGTTAATGTGGGTGAATGTTGGTGGAGAGTCTCAACGGCCGAATCCATTTTCAGGAGTCGGTCAAATTGCTCTGAGGCGCTGGGAAAAAAGCCAGAGAGTAAATGATCTTCCCAGGCCTGCTTGATCCAAACCACACCAATAGCAGTATTCAACAAATACCCTAACTCGGTTTGGACTCGTTCGACGGCGACTTGAGATAAGAACGGGGCGAGTTCACGAATAGTCGCTTGGGTTTGAGGTTCGAGTTGAAATCTAAGTTGGGCGGCTTGACGATAGCCCCGCAGGAGTCGTAAGGGATCATCTCGCAGGTTTTGAGCGGAAATCATGCGGATGAGTCGGTTTTGGATGTCGGTTTGACCCTTATGGGGATCGATCAGTTCTTGGGTAAAGGGGTTATAGGCGATCGCATTGAGTGTAAAATCTCGTCGTTGGAGATCTTGGGCGAGACTATTGGCTTGGGCTTGAGCAAAATCAACAGTTGCACCGGGAAAAACGACGCGGGCGATCTGACGTTCGGCATCCAATAAGACAAATCCGGCTTTATAATATTTAGCTATATTCTGTGCTGTATGAATCGCTTGTCCCAATAAAACAAAGTCTAAATCTAAATAGTCTGCTTTGCGCCCAAGCAAGCCATCTCGCACTGCACCTCCGACTAAATAAGCAGGTTGGGGTAGCCACTCTAGAGTAAATGGCCAACTGTCTGTAAACCTGATCGAGTTAAACGCTTTTGACATTGCAACAAAAATCAACCGACTTCTTCGGCCAGTAAGGTCTTGCCTAAGCTACATTAGCTAATAAAGGGCTGGAATTATATTCAGTCTGCTGAAATGCACAGAGGATTTTTTTAAAATGTGTATTTGTGTCAATTGTCACTATGTTGATCGCTGTATCACCTACCACGCCGTAGAAACACAGCACCAGGAATCTCACGTTGCCGAAGACCCAACCTTCGAG
This sequence comes from Lyngbya sp. PCC 8106, assembly GCF_000169095.1. GTDB lineage: Bacteria > Cyanobacteriota > Cyanobacteriia > Cyanobacteriales > Microcoleaceae > Capilliphycus. Next base: position 72,418 of record NZ_AAVU01000003.1, on the reverse strand, counting down.
CCGATTGAACCTACAATCAATGTTAACATTCGTTCCCGAGACGAGGAGATTGAGATGGAATGGGATGTTGTGGGTTGTCAGAGTTTCACCGAAGAAATGGGAAAATGGGCGAAGTTACGTCCCGGTGAGTTGATTCCCACATAACAATACATGACTGATGGTGTCTAAGGATGGAGAAACATGAGGAAATCTCTAGGATCAGAGATCTGATTTAATCCAGCACAATTTGTCTGATTAAAATCTATAATCATTGGATATTTCCTGTTCTCTATCCTTTTATCTTCTGTCTATTCCCTCAAGTTCTTTCTATTAAGATTTTCAATTTAAAATCCATGAATCTCTGCATTCAATATTCAAATGAGTCATTGCTTTAATCCCAATTGCACTCGTCCGCACAATTCTAGTGATGCCCAATTTTGTCAAAATTGCGGTTCAGTTTTGGTATTGAAACCTCAAGATGAAACGACTCTAAGTTCTCGTTATCGAGGGATTCAATTAATTGGAGAAGGAGGATTTGGTCGGACATTTTTGGCGGTGGATGAGTCTCAAGTTTCTCAACCTCGGTGCGCGATTAAGCAGTTTTTTCCTCAAGGAATGAACGGTAAAAAAGCGGCTGAATTATTTCAGCAAGAGGCAAAACAACTTAAATATTTAGGAGAACATCCTCAAATTCCTCAATGGTTAGGTGATCTCGAACAGGATGGTTATCAATATTTACTACAAGAATTTATAGAAGGTAAAAATTTAGCCCAAGAGTTATTTGAAAACGGGGCTTATTCTGAAGAAAAAATTCGACAACTCTTAAAAGATTTATTGCCTATTTTAGAGTTTATTCATAGTCATAAAATTATTCATCGAGATATCAAACCGGAAAATATTATTCGTCGTCGATTGACATCAGAAACAAATGGAAATCTGGTTTTAGTGGATTTTGGGGCGGCGAAGTTAATCACAGGTGGAATTCGACCTAAAACGGGAACAATGATTGGCAGTGCGGCTTATACCGCCCCAGAACAATTGATGGGAAAAGCAGTATTTGCGAGTGATATTTATAGTTTAGGGGTGAGTTGTATTCATCTGTTAACTGACATTTCGCCGTTTGATTTGTTTGATAGTCAAGAAGGAAATTGGGTTTGGCGAGATTATTTAAAGAATCCTGTGAGTGATGAGTTAGGACATATTTTAGATAAAATGTTGCAAGGGGCGACAAGCCGACGTTATCATTCTGCGGCTGCGGTATTACAATATTTGAACCCTCGTCCGACTTATATTGATGCTTTTCCCGGGTTGAAAATTCCTGATGAAATGGCGTCAAATATTTTAGAAACAGCGGATGAAAATTTAACTTATGGGCGACGTTATTCTGAACCTCAGCCTCGTACAAGGTCTGAATATCGAACTCAATATCAAGGAAAAATTGTTCAAGCCAAATTACAAGAGGTTTTGAATTATTATCAGGTTCAAGTTCAAGTCAGTTCGGTCAAAAAAAATCAGCTTACCGTTGTGATTAATCGCCCCCAAAATACGGTTGTTCACTATGCTGATTTAGCGAAAATAATTGGTTATCAACTTACACAACTTCAACTGAAGAACATTCGTCAAGTGAAGTTATTAGGACGACTTAATAAAAATAATATTCCGGAATGGAAAAAGCTGTTAATTCTGAATCGCAAAACTCAACTCAAAAATCAATTTATCAAGCTGAAAACTCATCCTCGCTATTTACAATTCTCTCAAGTCACATCTCAGAAGTTTTGGCTAGATAAAATTCATCAAAAAGAGTTTTGGATAGATGTTCTGATGGGGTCAATGATTACGTTTATTTTTAGTGTAAATGTGATTATCTTTACCCCGTTAATGGCTTTTGTAATTGCTTTTGGTTTTCTCAAGGTTAAAGGTATAGTTTCTCAAAGCGGTCAAATTGCAATTAATAATTTATTTGGCACAATAGCGACGTTATTTATAGTCTTTGGTTTGTTAGATTTAAAGATAGGGTCTCAAGGTTTATTTGGGATAATTTTGGCGGGGCTTTGTGTGGCAATGCCGATGTTTTACTCGAAAGGGAACTATTAAATTTTGTCAGAAAAAATGTCATCAGATAGCCCAAAATATGGTTTAGCTATTCACAGCAGTAGCCCAGAACTTGGGTTAGCTATTAGTAGTTTTACGGGAGAAATTCGTTCTCAATCTTGGAATTTGGGACGAGATTTATCAGTAAAATTACATCAATATCTAGCTGAGTTTATTCAACCTCAAACCTGGTCAGATTTGAAGTTTATTACGGTTGCAAAAGGCCCAGGAAGTTTTACCGGGACTCGTATGGGTGTTGTCACAGCGAGAATACTCGCCCAACAGTTAGATATTCCTTTATTTTCGATTTCAACTCTTGCAGGGATGGCTTGGCAAATTTTTCAAAAAGATTTAACTTTATCGGAGAATTTAGCCCTACAAATGCCAGCCCAACGCGGTCAATTTTTTGTGGCGATTTATTCTAAACAAGACGATTTAATTGAATGTTTAACCGATAGTGTAATGTCACTAGAAAATTGGCAAAAAACACTAGAAAATTGGCAAAATCCCTATAAACTTGTTCAACTTGAAGGGGGTTTTGGAGATTCTGCAATCAGTTTATTAGAGTTAGCTAATGTAGACTTTAAACAAGGAAAATCTCCTCACTGGTCAGAAGCGTTACCTTTTTATGGACAGCATCCTGTTGATAATTAAAGCAAGAGACAAAACTCAAAAATCAGAGAAAGTTTTAAGACCTATTTCCTAAAACTCTCTTGATTGATTACTTCAAATCTATAATAACAGGAGTGGTTAGAGGATAATCTTCACCAATCACTAAAACTTGATAAACACCGTTTTGGGTGACAGAAGCTGAAACTAATTCTTCTTTTAAGGCTAATAACTGACCTGTCGGAGATTTAATCGCGATGGTGACAGCATTTGCTTTAATTTTCAGGGTTTGACCGCGTTTACAACGAACTTTTAGAGGTTGAATTTGTTCTGCGAATAAACTAATTTCTAGAGAAGATTCACCTTCATTTTCAACAGATTCAATTAAACGACTACTTTTATAAGTATACTCCAATAACCGCCAATCATTTAATCGAGACTGATTAGAAGTTCTGGTTAAAGATTGACTTAAATCAACTTTAATCGCTGAGTTTGTGGATTCTTGTTGTGGATAAACTAAAACTCGATAAATACCTGATTCCGGTAAAATCCCTTTCCACTCACCAGAATAAAGCGTCGTTAATCCTTCTCCTGAAGGTGTTAACAGTTTTGCTTTAGAAGTTCCTTCATAGATTCCCAAAGTGAGGTATTGTCCTTCTTTTCCTTCAAAAATATAGAGGGTTGGTTGTTTCAGAGTCGCTTTGATTTCACCGAAACGAGAAATTGACTTGATGGGATAGTTCATGGTAAGGACTTGGGGTAGGGGTTAGCAAGAAAGAAGTTGACTTGAATAGATTTGTCGCAAGTTGATTGAGGAATGTTCCTTTATACTCAAAGTCTAAAATCTTCTCAGGAAATTTCTACCTTTGCTGTGATACTTCTTTAAGCTTCATCTAAAATCCGCAGTTTTACGGAAGATAACGGGTTGAAAATTGTAGACAGTTTAATCAGTGACACAATACAAGTAAAGTTTTGTTGATTTTTCTAGAATGAGAAGGGTTTGTGTTGAAACAGAAAAATTGGGGGTAGCCTAAAATTATCGCGAAATGCTGCTTCTAAACTGTACTGTCGTTGTTTAGCAAAATACGGATAAAAAATTGGAGTTTAATCATGCTTTTAGTACCAGATACAGAATTAGGGGCTTGGATTGGGGACAATTATTCTGAGTTTATTACGCTTTCTGCGGGTCAATTAACGGGTTTTCCGTTGGGTGTATTGACGTTAGGAGGGGAAGATACGGTCAATGGTTCAATTGATTCTGAATTAATTATCGTCAATCAAGGTAATGATTTAGTATTGGGAGAAAATGGAAATGATACGATATTTGGAGGAAAGAATAATGATGCTTTAGAGGGAGAGATGGGAAATGATATTTTATTTGGAAATTTGGGGGAAGATACGCTGATAGGGGGTGAGAATGATGATAGTTTATTTGGCGGTCAAGAAAATGATCAACTGACTGGCGGAAGTGGAAATGATACGCTTTATGGCGATTTAGGGGCAGATACACTAACGGGTGGTTTTGGGGTTGATATTTTTGGCTTACGAGAAAATGGTCAAGGAATTGATGTGATTACCGACTTTGAAGATGGTGTTGATTTGATGCAACTTCCCGATAGTGTGACGGAATTTAGAGTTGAAAATAATGGATCGAATTTAACTCAAATTACAGTTGTAGCGACGGGGGAAGTGATCGCCCAACTGGAGGGAATTCAACCGACTGAAATTACCCTTGAAGATTTTGTTAATGCTTCTAGTCTTTCTCGACCTGTTGATACTTCTGAAAATTTGATTGATCAAGTGGTACAATTAACAAATGAATTTCGGGCTGAGAATGGTTTATCTCCTCTAAGTCTTAATTCTCAATTGGTAATGGCGGCTGAAAATCACAGCGAAAATATGGCGTTACAGGATTTCTTCGATCATCAAGGCGTTAATGGGGATGATGTGAGTGATCGCATTTCTATTATCGGTTATAATTATTTTACAGCCGGAGAGAATATTGGGGCAGGTTATTCGACTCCAGAAACGGTTGTAGAAGGATGGATTAATAGTCCTGGACATCGGGCTAATCTTCTCAATCCCGATTTTACAGAAATTGGAGTCGGTTATTTTTTCCTGGAAAATGATACTGGAAATGAAAACTGGAATCATTATTGGACTCAGGTTTTCGGTACTCCATTGGTTTAAAATAAAATAAAATTAGAGAATAGAGAAGTTTAAAAAAGATAGGGGAGATGATGATTTCCCCTATTCAATGTTTTGTGATCAGATGATGCTCAAGAGTCGGTTAATCATCCAGAAATTCAGCTTCACAAATGGTTGACTCTCGATAATTGAGATCGACTTCATCCCATAATCCTTCTAAAAAAGTGGTGTGAAAATATTCTCCACCTTGATTAACTTCGACTTGAGGAGCATTACGAGAATAGCTGACATCGCTAGGTGTTCCTCTCTGGGCTTGATAGTAAACATAAGCATCAGCGTTAACACACATCACATGATAAAAGTCTTTATTGGCTTCAGTTTGATTCCCTGATTTGTAACGAGCTAATCCTCGATTAAGATAAGCTTTGATATAGGTTGGATCAAGTTGTATTGCTTGATTGAAGTCATCAATTGCAGACCTCATCTCTTTTAAACTGTAGTAAACACAACCTCGGTTGTAATAAGCATATACGTTATAGGCATCGATTTTTAAAGCGGTATTGTAATCTTCAATTGCGGCTTGATGTTCTCCGAGTTGATGATGGCAAAGACCTCGGTTAATGTAAGCTTTTGTGTAGTTGGGAGACAGTTCTATCGTTTTGTTAAAGTCTTGAATGGCATCTTGTTTTCGTCCACCCATATAAAAGGATCGACCTCGGTTGTGATAGGTTTTATGATTTTTGGGATTGAACAATAAGGCTTTATTGTAATATTTTAAAGCGTCTTCATATTCTCCACTTTGAGCAATGGCTAAACCCAAGTTATTGTAAATGGCATCGCTAGTAGGGTTGAATTTTAAAGCTATTTTTAAGTCTTTTATTGCTTTTTCATACTTCCCTAAATGGCGCCAAGCATTTCCTCTATTTAGATAGGCATCTGATAACTTAGGATTAATTTGCAGAGCATAATCTAAGTCTTTGATTGCGTTTTTATAGTCTTTTAAATGGTAATAGAGTAAGGCGCGATTAGTATAAGCAATAGCATGGTTAGGATTGCAACTGAGTACCTGATTTAAGTCGTCCAATGCGCCTCTATAGTTTCCTTGTCGGGCTTTGATTAAACCCTGCTGATATAGTTTGTTATTTTGCATGGAGTGACCTCGAAGATGACTCGGTTTTATTTATTAATCCTAGCTTAGATTTGATGGGGTACGAGTCAGAAACTCTCTTACTCCTCTTACTCAGACTAGCTTTGACTGACATGATCTACGCTTACAGATGGAAATGATGCCCTCCGGAAGATTAACGGCTGAGTCCACTTGTTAGCCGGAGTTCCCTGGCAGAGAGTGTTGATTTTTGAGAGACTCTCCAGAATCTCCGCTGTATTCTCTCAAATCTGTTCAGGTCTATAAACTTAAGCAATCTTAGTTATTTTCCTGAATTCATAGATTATTCCCTATAGCAATCATACTGTCTTTCTGTTGATCTTTCAACTGGGGGACAATACAGCCCAACTTTTTTCAGAAGCCCAGGATACTAATTTAGAATCATCGAGTTGCTCTGTGTGTTTGATGGGTTACAGGAGTCAGGGGTGAGGCTTGTACAAACACAAAAATTAACGCTCTGCGGCGATCGCTTTTGTTAATGAAGAAAAGTAAATGTAGAAAATCAGAGGATCGATGAATGAATTTGAGAAATAATCTCTTGGTTTTTAACTGAGTCATTTAACTGCCTTCTAAAGCTACTAATAAACACATTAGAAAAGTTTCTGTCCATTCGACCACTGCGCCATAAGTATCGCCTGTATGTCCACCGAGTCGAGCGTTGAACCAAGCCCCGATCAAAATCGCGATCGCACCACCGCCGAAAGCCATTCCGACAGCAACTAACCAACGACTGGGGTTGAGCATAATTTGCAAACCACTCAAACTTAACAGGAGTAGAATTCCTGGAATAAAGTCAAAGGGGGTATAAGTCAAATCTTTGTGAAAGGCACCTTTTCCGACCGCTTTTAGATAGGGATAACGAGCGATCGCCACTAATTGCCCCCATCGTCCCCAACCTGCTACCGCCATTAATGCTAGAGTTCGATATTCATCTAAATCACTTAGGGCTACTGTTTTTAATAATATAATTGCAATAGCAACCATGACTCCAAAAGCTCCGGTGAGACTATCAGCCATCACTTCGAGTCGGCGGTCAGGATCAGTAACGGCTAATCCATCAGCCGTATCCATCGCTCCGTCAAGATGCAATCCCCCTGTAATGGCGACACCCCCCAAGACAACCAGAGCCGAACGCAGCAAGGATGGAAACCCCAGGAGGTTTAACCCCATATCCATCAGTCCTAACATTGCTCCAATCATTAAGCCAATCATGGGGGCGAGTCGAGCAATTCCGCGAAATTCTAGAGTCCAGGAGAGCGGTACGGGTAAGCAGGTATAGAAGGCGATCGCAGCGGCGAAGGCGGCGGTCTGTTGTTGCCAAAATTGTTGGATAGACTCAATGAGTCTGTCATTTGCCATAACATCACGGTCAGCTCGATTTCTTTACTTTACCTGAAATTTTTCCTTTGTCTGTTATTGAGGTGTGAGGTGGCGACAAGCAATTTTTTAATAGAGGGGATGAATATTTTCTGAGCTATGCCACAATTGAAATAACAACTCTCTTATCGCTTGCTCTAGTTCGGAAATTTTCAGATTTTCCTCTCTCCAAAGGGTGCCAATTCGATCAATTTTGTGAAATTTCGTTCTGTCATTCTCATTATTGAGGAAGGTGTTGCGATTAGCTTAAGCTTAAGCAGAGTGATTAAACTCATGTATGAGATCACTTTGTCTAAGCTTTGCTAGAATTGGAGCGTTAACCTTAGTGTTGTCACCAATAATGCTAAGTTAATCAAGGTTTACCTACAGTTCTGTATATGCTTTAGGTAAATGTATTGAATTGGAAGAAATCAGTATTTTTTAGGGACTGAAGAAAAAATCAATTCAGTCTGAAGTGATACAGAACTTCCAAAACAAATGACTAACAAAAGTAGTCGTCTTGAACTGCAACTTCAAATTGGTAGCTTTTATCTCAAGTTCGGATATACTTAAGTGTGGGGAAAATGAAGTGTTCAATTTCTTTCCACAACGTACGAATTGGACTAGATAGAGTTACCACCAAAGGAACTTATTACATCAGAGGCTTTTGCTCCATGAGTTACGATCAATTAGATTGCAGGGTGTCTGCTCCGTGTATCATTGATACAGGCATAGTTGTTAACAAGCGTGATATGCAAAAACTGCTTGTTGATCTCGGCCGTGTTCGTTATCTTCATATCCAAGACGGACAGGTATGCAACGAGGCTGAAGGCTATGTCGTAGAGGTGTTCGCCTCGGAGCAGCAAGCAACCTTAGTTGCAAATCATTCCCTCTACTTAAATGTTAATAGTTTTGATTATCTCGAACTGAAACAATCTCCTGAGAACGAAACCTATTTCGATCTCATTCAAGAAGGACGTTTACTCCGCTTGATTCCACTTTCTGACCCGCTAGAAGAACACACCAGTCGCAAATTTAATGCAGCGGCTCTTGATGCGGTTATGGATCAAGTCTTGTCAGGAAATTGGGATAGTCAGCTTGATGAGGATTGCCCTTTTTAGAGACAATGAGGAGTGATAAATTAGCAGGACACTGGAAAAAGAAAAACAGTCTCTGAGTTTTTTGAACCTTCCATCTCCTCTAGTTGCTAGTCCCTCATCTGTTAATTCATGTCAGAACCCAATTCATTTGATATTCAGGCTCGCTGTTCTCAATCCTCAGCGCGAGCGGGTATTTTCTCGACTCCACACGGATCGGTAGAAACACCACGATTCATGCCAGTCGGAACGTTAGCCAATGTTAAAACGCTGACTCCGGCTCACTTAGAAGCCGCAGGCGCTCAAATGGTGCTGTCTAACACCTATCACTTGCATCTGCAACCGGGCGAGAAAATTGTCGCTAGCGCAGGCGGGTTGCATCGGTTTATGGCATGGAACGGGCCGATTTTAACTGATTCTGGTGGATTTCAAGTTTTTAGTCTCAGTGAAATTCGCACCATTAACGATGAGGGCGTCATCTTTCGCTCGCCTCACGATGGTCTAATGATTCATTTAACCCCCGAGCGCTCTATTCAAATTCAAAATGAATTGGGTGCTGATGTGATCATGGCGTTTGATGAATGCCCTCCCTACCCCGCCAGTCGAGAACAGGTGTTAGCCGCGACAGAACGGACTTATCGCTGGTTAGAACGCTGTATAACCGCTCATCAACGCTCGGATCAAGCTTTATTTGGCATTGTTCAGGGGGGCGTATATCCTGAGTTGCGACAAGAAGCCGCCCAACAACTTGCAAAACTCAATCTTCCGGGTTACGCCATTGGGGGCGTGAGTGTGGGAGAACCCTCTGAATTGATTGAAAAAATTGTTAAGGTGACAACGCCTTTTCTTCCCCCCGAAAAACCCCGTTATTTAATGGGTGTGGGAACTTATCGGGAAATGGCACAAGCGATCGCCTCTGGTATAGACTTATTTGATTGTGTGATACCGACTCGTTTGGCGCGTCATGGGGCGGCGTTGGTTCAAGGAGAACGTTGGAATCTCAAAAATTCTCCATTTCGAGAAGATTTTCAACCCCTCGATGAAACTTGTCCGTGTTATACTTGTCAAAATTTTAGTCGCGCTTACCTCAGTCATTTAGTTAGAGCAAAAGAACTTCTAGCTTATACGTTGCTTTCTATTCATAATGTTACCGAATTAATTCGCTTTACCCAACGCATTCGAGATGCTATTTTTCGCGATCGCTTTTCTGAAGAATTTGCTGAATGGATCAAGCCTTCTGAATCGGGTAAAACTTTAGAAGAAGTGGGTTTTTCTCATCAAGATGATCCGTAATTTTCAAATACGATGACTCAAATTAAAGTTTCTCCCACTCTAAAAACTCCTCCTCTCGAAAGCGGTGATTCTCTGACTCGCGCAGAATTTGAACGGCGTTATCAGGCGATGTCAGAGATTAAGAAAGCTGAATTAATAGAAGGAGTGGTTTACCTGGCTTCACCTTTACGTTATCGAAATCATGCTCAACCTCACGCTTTTATTGTCGGTTGGTTGTTAACCTATGTCGCAAATACGCCTGGTGTTGGTATCGCTGACAACACAACCGTTCGTCTGGATGCAGATAATGAACCTCAACCTGATGCGTTACTTAGAATAGAAACAGGAGGACAGTCTTCTATTAGTGAAGATGACTATGTAGAAGGTGCGCCGGAATTAATCGTAGAAATCGCGGCTAGTAGCGCATCAATTGACTTGCATGATAAACTCAAAGCGTACCGTCGCAATCAAGTTCAAGAATATTTAGTTTGGCGAGTGTATGATGGTGAATTTGACTGGTATTATTTAGATCAGGGAGAATACAAACGCCTAGAGGCTAATGCTGATGGAATTGTATGTAGTCTAATTTTTCCGGGATTGTGGTTGGATGTTTCAGCGTTGTTAGCGGGGAATCTAGCGAAAGTCTTAGAGGTTGGACAACAGGGATTAGCAACCGTAGAACATCAGCAGTTTGTAATAAAGTTTACTGAATAAGAGTTTAAGCTCTCAAAAGAGATCTATTCTGTACATTATTCACATAGAGGTTACAAAATGAAAGGCTGGAAAACCTTCAATAACTTATATTCATTAGAAAATTGGTTGTTTGGTCTAGGTGCTATATTGACAATTCGTTATTTTTACAATCCAAAATCAATAAAAATTTTAGAGATTATTAGCTTAGATCGAGGAGAAAATTATGATTATTCTACTAATAATATAGGTGCTTTGTCTGTAGGTATAGGGTTTATATGTGGGAGTCTCTCTGTGAATTTTCTAAAATATATCATATATCTTGAAAACAAAGAGAATGACATAGATATTAAAACTTTTTTCGGTAGAATCAACAATAACACATCGGAAATTAAGTTAGAAGATAATTTAAAGAAAGAATCAGACGCTTTATCTTATTATATGATTTTGGTATCCAGACTTGTTTGTTTTTTAGCAAGCCTTATTTGCGGTTCTGATTTTCTATACAGTTGTTTTCAACATTTACATACTACAAACACTTCAAACACTTTACCAAAAATATTAGCTTCTTTGATAATCTTATTAATCGCAACAGTAGTATTGTTCCTAAGTGCTATGTACTTACCTAAAATTTTATATGAATTTAAGTTTTTTGTACAGATGAATATAGAGACTATGAAGGAAATATTAAGTTATGTATTTGGAGGCTTATTTGTATTAATTGTATTGGTATTGCTTGGGATGGCTGGATTATGGGTTATAAACCTTGTGACTTAGGCTTTAGACCAAAGTATAGCTTTGATTTCATGCCATGTTCATTTTCACTATGAAGTAAAGTATGATAGTCTATGATAAGGTAGTATGGTAATGAGTGGCTTTTAACTGAAATAACAATAATTCAACCCCGTAATACTCATTCGTTAATCCCAAAGATTTCATTCCCAGTCTTTGAGTCACCGCAATTGAACGTTTATTTTCTGGCTTGACAACGGCATAAATGACAGGTAAATTAAAATTTTTAAAACCATAGGAGAGAATTTGTTGAGCGGCTTCTGTGGCGTAACCGTTTCCCCAACTGGCTTGGCGAAAATGCCAACCAATTTCATAATTTGTTGTGGTAATACCATCATTATTAGGAAGTTGAACCAGCAAAACTGCACCAATAATTTCATCGGTTTCTTTTTCAACTACCGCCCAAGAACCTGTTCCATGTTTATGACGTTCTAATCTGTCTTTAAGTCGATAACGAACTGCTTCTACTGTTTCTAAAGGGGGACTAATAAAATACATCACATTGGGATCACCATATATTTTAAAAGCTTGCATTGCATCTTTTTCTGGTTCCCAGTTTCGGATAATTAAACGCTCAGTTTGAAATAAAATACTCATATATTTTAAGCTGATCAATGACTAATTAACAACAAAAGTTAATTTAACAACAGGAAGACCAGATTTTTGTAAAGTTTTAGTAAAAAATTGAAGATTATATTTGAAAAATAATAACTGTTTTGTTAGCTTGATTGTAGAAAAACATCTTTCGCAGTGATCAAATAAGCGATCACTGTAATGCTCTATAAATACCATATTTTTCTTTAAAGCCTGCGGATTTTAGGTTTCCTTTATAAGTTATGAGGAGAAAAAAAGTGTTGAAATATCAGGTTCGTTCGTTGATCATCACGGGAATCATTTGTACTGTTGTCTCGTGGGGCGTTCCTAGTCAAACTCAAGAATTGATGATCGCAGAACCCCAAACAGAAGAAACGGAACCTCAGCCCTTGTCAACCGCTTTAGGGAAGGAAGTTACCACACAAGATCCTGAAATTGAAGTCGATGAACTGAAATTATTGGTGAAGCCTTTAACACGAGTAGAACTCGAAAATGAAGCCGCAGCATGGCTGATTTTATTAAAACAAAAAGTACAAGAAATTAGCGATGCTGAAATTGCAGTTAAACGTCAGAACCGAGCCATTAGCAAACAACAAGAAGCGGCTAACACTTTAGAAGAAGTTACACAAGCCCTGGAAGCCGCTCAAGAAAGTCAAGCGGTGGCGACAGTGGGTTCACCTGAATATGAACAGGCTACCAGAAAGATAGAAGAAGCTCAAGAAAACCTCAAGAAAGCCCAAGAAGCAGTTGAAGAAGCCGCAATAATTAACGCTGAAATCAAAGAAGATGATACCTTAAGCAGTGTTATAGAAGAAGCCCAAGAAACCGGTGAATTAGAACAGGCAAAACAAACTCTTGAACTCGCCAAAAAAGACCGAGAAAAAGTTGATAGTTGGTCTAGTGAATACGAAGAAATTACTCAAAATATTGATCAACTAGAAATTGCAATTGAAACCGTTGAAGAGGCTCAAGAAATTCAAAAAAATACGCCACCAGATACTTGGGAATATGATGATGCAACTCAACAACTTGAAGCGGCACGGAACTCTCTCAAACAAGCAATAGAAGCCATTCAAGGAGTTAATCCTAACTCACCCAATCCGACTGAGCAATCTTCCCAGAATCTAGATGAAGCAGTAGATACCCTTGAAAATACTAATATTGAAGGAAACTTAGAAATAAAAGTTGCCAGCACTGTTAACGGAGTTGAAAACCTAGAAAATATTGATCAAAAACAAAATCAACTCGAAGAAGCAACTGAACAGTTAGAAGAAAATGCTGAAGCTGAGTCTGAATTGAAGAACCAATTAGTTAGTAATATTACTGAATTACAAGCCGAGCGCACCGCAATTATTGATCGGTTTGAGATTGTATTAGATGAACTTGAAAAAAAAGGGGGTGAAGTTAGCTCATATAACGACTATATTCAAGCAGTTAGTACCATCGAAATTGATCTCGAAGATACTGACGGTTTGGGAGTGCGGTTGATGGGTTGGCTTCAGTCTGAAGAAGGGGGTCTACGTTGGGGAATTAAGCTCGGTACATTTGTTAGTATTGTTATTGCTTCAATTATTATTTCTCAAATTATAGGTTTAATTATTAACCGCAGTTTGTCAAAGTTTAGCAATGTCTCTGATGTTTTCCGGCAACTGGTTGTGATGCTAGTGAAGCGAGGCGGAGTGGTTGTTGGCTTTGTACTCGCTTTAACCGCCCTCGAAGTCAGTCTCGGCCCCCTTATAGCCCTAGTTGGTGGAACCAGTTTTATCCTAGCATTCGCTTTGCAAAACAATCTGGCGAATCTCGCGAGTGGGTTTATGTTAATGGTTTACAAGCCTTTTGATGTAGAGGATGAAGTTCTGGTGGGTGATATCTCCGGTTTTATTCACTCAATTACCCTGGCAAATACAATCATTCGGGGTTGGAATGATGAAATTATTACGATGCCCAATAATACAGTTTGGGGGAGCATTATTACTAATATGACGACTGAAGAAACTCGTTGTGTTGCTATTGTTATCCTATTTCCTTTTAGTTATAATATTTCTCGGGTTGAGCAAATTTTGAGAGAGATTGCTAAATCCCATCCTTTGGCTTTAGAAAATCCAGCGCCCAAAACAGTTGGGTTAGCATATACTGAATATTCTGTGAAAGTTAAGCTTAAGTGTTGGGCAACAACGACTGATTATTTTACGCTTAAGGGCGATCTACACCGGATGATTCAGCAACAGTTTGATCGCGAAGGAATTGTGATCGCATTACCCACACAGGAGATTCGGATTCAATCTGCATCCAACAATAATATTTCTCAACTCACTGTAGATTTACCCAAGAAATAGTTTCAGAAGTCTTTGTAAAAGATCCGGCTTAAAAAGCGTTGGGAATTCGTCGCCAACTCACTGTCCTATTGCGATCGCCAAGCTTCATAAAAATGTAAACTGTTGGATCATCTATACAATTTTTGAGTAAATGGCTGATCTACGGCTAAAAACTGCTAAATTGAATTAAGCAATCTCTAAATCTCTTAATCGAACTCAATGCGTGTTGAATCTTGCTGTCAAGCGTTGCTGAAGTCAATTTTACCGGAAATCGATCCAGATCGGGAAGGAATTTGTTTTGATATCGGCGTTGGAACCTTTGCATTTTACTGTGAACTATTTTCACAATTAAATTTCTCCACTGTTGCAGTTGAACCTTTACCTGTAGCCAAGCTTTATAAACTTTGTAAACAATATCCGATCACCTTAATCGAAAGTTGTTTATCCGATCAAAACGGAACTCAAACACTTTACAAGGGAAAATTTGGTAATCTGATGAATTCAAATTTTAGTTCCCTTTCTCCAAATTGGTTTGGTTCTTCAGCGTCAAAACGACAAGTTCAAACTCTAGATTTGTTGACACTATTAAAAACTATAGAAACCCCCAAAATTACTTGTTTTAAACTCGATATAGAAGGTTGGGAATCAGTTGTTATTAAGCAATTTTTCAACTTACCCGAACATCTACTTCCCAAAGTTGTCATGTTTGAATACGGAGGAGGAAGTCGTCGCGGGAGTGGTAAAAAAGGTTGGTCTACTCCGTTTTTAGAAGCTACGATGAGTAGTCTACAAACCTTGCAGCAATGTGGCTATGGTTTCAGTATTATGATTGATTATGCTGCAAATACCCAACCTAAAATCTTTGACTTGCGATCGCTATCTCTTGATGAAAACAGTCTCTTTTATCCCGACGCCGTATACGGAAATATCATTAGTTTTTACAACTGTATCTATCCAGAAACAGCCGTGAATCAAATTTGTGAATCCTATACCAAGAGTATCGTTAACTGGTTAGTGGGGAATTTTCTTCCTACTTAATCTTAGAATTTATCTAAGTGGAGTGAGAAGACCCGCAGCATAAGACACGTTGGTGTCGGGATGAATCACGACCAACAAAGAATTAACTAGGTCTGTCTTGTTCTTTAATATACTCTTTCAGTCTGTCAACAGCAACTCCTCCACAACTAGAAACGTAATAACTGCTTGACCATAAAACTTTCTTGCCCGAATAAACTTTTTTAAGTTCTGACTCAAATTTGCTGGAGATAGTTCGGCTGGTAGCAGTTTTAATGGTATTAACCAACTTACTAAGCTGTTGCTGAGGCAGGTATTGGAATAAAACGTGGATATGATCTACTTCACCATTAAACTCTATTAGTTCACAATCATTGTTTTCCAGTACCTTACTAATCGTTGCCTCTATCAAGAGGAGCATATTGCCTACAAAGACTTTACGCCTAAATTTGGTAACTAACACCAAATGGACTCTAACATCTGAAACAGACCTAGCACTTGACCGAACGACCATGTTGACACTTTACACCATATCAGTTACTTTAGTATAAAGTCTATCACGGAAGGTAAATGTTCACCGCTTTAAAAGTTCGGTTATATCCCACAAAACAACAGCGCATCCATCTCGCTAAAGAGTTGGGATGCGCTCGTTTTGTGTTTAATCGATTTTTAGCAGACTGGAACAACACCTACCAAGAAACAGGTAAAGGATTGAGCTATACAAAATGTGCCAATCAATTACCTGCCCTCAAGAAAGAATTGCCCTGGTTAACTGAAGTCGCCAGTCAGGTTTTACAACAGTCCTTGAAAAACCTAGACACAGCCTTTAAAAACTTTTTTAGAGGCACGGGCAGACATCCAAGGTTTAAGTCAAAACATCGAAAACAATCTGCAACTTATCCTCAAGGTTTTCAGGTGAATGGCAATTCTGTTAAACTTCCCAAATTGGGTGAAGTTAAAGCCAAAGTTCATCGACAAATCAAAGGGAAAGTCAAGTCCATAACAGTTTCGATGACCCCTTCAGGGAAGTATTTTGCATCACTTAGAATTGAGCTATCTGGAGAATTGCCAGAACAATCAACAGAAGGAAAAGTTATCGGAATTGATTTAGGCTTGAATGCTCTGATTGTTACGAGTGATGGTGACAAGATCAAACCGCCTAAGTTCTATCGGTACTACGAGAAGAAATTAGCGAAGTACCAAAAACGTCTATCTCGTAAAACCAAGGGTTCTGCTAATCGAAACAAGGCTAGGCTAAAAGTTGCTAAAGTTCACAATAAAATTGCTAATTGTCGTTTAGACTCTCATCACAAACTCTCACGCAAGTTAGTAGACGAAAACCAAGTCATCGTGTTTGAGGCTCTGAATATAAAAGGAATGACTCGCAATCATTGTTTAGCAAAATCGATTAATGATGCCGCTTGGGGAATGTTACAAACTCTGACTGAATACAAGGCTAAAGAGCAAGGAAAAGTTGTTGATTTTGTGGACAGGTTTTTTCCCAGTTCAAAGACTTGTAATTGTTGTGGGTATCGAATGAAATCAATGCCCTTAAATATTAGAAATTGGGAATGTCCCAATTGTGGAAATCTGCATGATAGAGATATTAATGCGGCTGGCAATTTGCGTGACTACTTTTTAGCGGTCAGACCCCGTGCGGGTTTCCCCACACTTAGGAATGCTGACTAAGAGAGCGTCAGGAAGTGGCGCGTTAGCCCGTGGAGACGATGTAAGACCAAAGCTGGAGCCTTTTCTAGTAGAGGCAGTTGTCAATGAAGCAGGAAGCCTGCGCCATAAATGAAATGTTGGCGACAGGTACTTCACCTGAATAAAATATCATCAACTGTAAACATTTCACCGTCAATTCCGAATAACTCGATCAATTCTTCCCCGGTTTGTGCTATAGTTAAAATGAGAGAATGTGGGCGCCAAAAAATGCCTAGTTCTTCCCACTGCAAGCCGCCATCGAGAACGATCATATCCTCACCTTTTTCAAAATCTAGCAACACATCTAAGCCTCGACCCTCTGATACAAAAAAGCGATCGTTTCCTTCCCCACCTGACAAGGTATCTTCGCCTTCCTCTCCCACCAACCAGTCATCCCCATCCCCTCCTAAAAGGCGATCGTTTCCTTCCCCGCCATCTAGCGTGTCATCACCAAAATTCCCAAAAATTTCATCTTCTCCGGCGTTTCCATCTAGCCAGTCATTTCCGTCGCCACCAAACAGGATATCATGATCGCGATTACCTGAGAGTGTATCATCCCCCGCATTTCCCCACAGGTGATCATTTCCCGCATTTCCCTCGATCCAGTCTTCTGCGAGATTTCCTTCAATAGAATCATGATCTGTTCCACCTTGCAAGGTATCTTGACCTTTTCCGCCATAAAGGGTATCATTTCCTGAGTTTCCTGATATATAATCTGCTTCGCTATTTCCGTTTACCCAGTCATTCCCGTCATCAGCAAACAGGCGATCGTTTCCCTCCCCTCCATATAAACGATCTTCTCCATTTTCGCCATAAATATAATCCTCTCCTTGATCTCCAAACCCTTGATCTTGACCTGAACCCATCTGGAGAGTATCATTTCCCTGTCCACCGTGAAGCGTATCGTTTCCCTCGTCTCCACTGAGGAAGTCATTATTGTTATTAGCGATCACAATATCGTTACCTTCACCCGCAAATAGGGTATCTTCCCCGAGAAAGCCAAACATTTGGTTATCTGCTGATGTTCCGATCACCCGATCTGAAGCATTTGTCGAAATGGCGATCGCTTCTCCTTCTAATTCTACATCAAATTTTAGCTCTAAAGGTCGGCTTGGGGGTGTAATGGGAGGAATGTAAGCAGTTAGATCAAAGAGATCTGATGAACCTGGAACTTCAAAAACAGTAGGCTGTTGTGGTTCAAAAGTAAGTTGAGGTGTTGGAATTGGTTCAATAGTTGGTGTTGGTGTTAGTTCAATAGAAGGTTCTGGAGTTGGTTCAACAGAAGGTTCAAAAGTTGGTGTTGGAGTCGGTTCAATAAAAGATTCTGGTATTAGTTCAATAGTTGGTGTTGGAGTCGGTGTTGGTTCTAAAAATGGTGTTGGTGTTGGTTCAACAGAAGGTTCAATAGTTGGTGTTGGTATTAGTTCAACAAAAGGTTCTGGTGTTGGCGTTGGTGTCGGTGTTTGTTCAATAGTTGGTGTTGGTGTTAGTTCAAAAGTTGGTGTTGGTGTTAGTTCAATAGAAGGTTCTGGTATTAGTTCAATAGTTGGAGTTGGTGTTGGTTCAATAGAAGGTTCTGGAGTTAGTTCAATAGTTGGTGTTGGAGTTGGTTCAAAAGTTGGTGTTGGTGTTGGTTCAATAGAAGGTTCTGGTGTTGGTTCAATAGTTGGTGTTGGTTCAATAGAAGGTTCTGGTATTAGTTCAATAGTTGGAGTTGGAGTCGGTTCAATAGAAGGTTCTGGTGTTGGTTCAATAGTTGGTGTTGGTTCAACAGAAGGTTCTGGTATTAGTTCAATAGTTGGTGTTGGTGTGGGTTCAATAGTTGGTATTGGAGTCGGTTCAACCGTTGGAATATCATCACTAATAATGGTAATAGTTGCTGTATCTGGTGAACCCAGTATCAGTTTTTGGCTTGGGTTCGTGAGTGCGAAATTAACAGTTTCATTTTCTTCTATTTCTTGATCATCTAAAATAGGAATGCTGATAATTTTTTGTGTTTCTCCAGGGTTAAAATCAAGAACTCCGCGAGTTGGTGTATAGTCAAATGCTGCGGTTGCTGTTCCTCCTATTGTTGTATAGTCAATACTGACAGGAATACTAACAACCTGATCAAGATTAACTAGAATTTCAATCACACCATCTATTTCATTAACAGTATAGTTAACCTGTTCCAAGCTAACCGTTGCTGTTTGATTATCTATGAGAATAAGTTCAGCTTCGTTGCGAGTTCCGAGAGTCGCATCTGTTGGGTTATCAAGTTCTATATTTACCGTTTCATTCGCTTCTATACTCTGATCATTTTGGATCGGAATTGTAAAACTCTGTTGGGTTTCTCCGGGATTAAAAGTTAGATTTCCTGTTGTTTCTGTGTAATCTTTTCCAGCTATTGCTGTTCCATTTGAGGTAGCATAAATCACCGTAATTTCTGAACTCGAAGGGTTACTCAGACTCACATTAATCGTTACTGTTTCCGTAATTTCATCAACCGTATAACTTGCGGTTTCAAAGTTAATAATAGGAAGCGGATCATCATTAGCGATCGCAATACTTAAAGGAGAATTATTAAAAGTTGTTGTTTCAGAAGAAGTCAGACTGAGTTTGAGAGTTTCTTCGGGTTCAAAAGTCTCATCTCCTAAGATATCTACTGTTAAAGTTTTAGTCGTTTCTCCGACATCAAAGTTAATATTTCCGCTGGTATTTACAACCGTTTCCTCAAGCTGAATATTGTGATAATCTATTTCAGGAGTAGCTGTCCCTTCCAAATTGTAATTAATCTCACTCGGTTGACTCAGATCCCCCGTTCGAGTAATCGTATAAGTAACCGTTTGACTGCTATTATTTCCTTCTATTACTTCTGTATTATCAACCGATAAACTATAGCTAATCTCGTTATCAGCAAGATTAACCTCAATATTATCCACCCCAATATTATCATACTTTCCATCATTGCTAGTCACAGCATGAGTTAGAGTTTGACTGTGGTTTCCTTCAAGAACAGTATCATCTATTGCGGTAATACTAACCGTTTGAGGAATATTCCAGTTTGTCTCATTAAAAATAATAGGAGAAACCGCTTCAACTTGGCTTCCTGTCTCCACAAAAATCGTCACAGGTTGAGTCGGTTGAGTGGCGAGTTGGAGGGTGTAAGTCGTCGTTTCTCCTTCGCTAATATTGAGGTTTGTCGGAGTGACAATAACTTGCGGAGTATTATTATCAATGAGAGTCGCAGTGACAGTTTGAGTCTCCTTCTCTATTCCGTTTATAATGCTATTAATACTAACTTCTACAGTTTCATTTTCTTCGGCGATCGCATCTGTCAAACCTGTTAAAGTAATACTGTTTTCAGTCTCTCCTGCTGGAATAATAATCGATGTATTATTAGCTGTATAGTCTGTTCCAAATGTTGCTGTTCCTTCAAAGTTAAAATTAACCGTTACATCTTGACTCGATACAACATCTAAACTTGCGGTAAGAGTCGTTGTATCTGTAGTTTCTAAAAACGAAAACTTATTCAAACTCAGACTAACATTCGGAGGAGGATCAATATCTAGAAGTGTAATAGTATGAGTCGAATTTTCCCCAACGGTGGCGTTTGTTGGATTGTCTAAGTTTAAGATAATGGTTTCCTCGACTTCATCGAGATTATCCTCACTCAAATTCAGTGAAATAATGCTTTCTAAATTTCCCGCAGGAATTATAATCGGACTAGGGTTGATACTATAGTCGCTGTTATTGGTTGCTGTTCCCGCTACTGAAAACGGAAGCGTAATGTTAACTCCCGCTACCGCAGAAAGTTCTGGAATAACTGTTATGACTTCCCCTTCTTCGCTGCTTTGGGTTGCTGTTGTAAAATTCACCGTCGGCGCTGTATCGTTATCTTGAATTTTTCCCTCTCCAGTTCCATCTATTATCCCGGCGTTGGAGGGGTTGCTGAGAACTAAATTAAAGGTTTCATTGGCTTCAAATAAACTATCTCCCGTAATACTTACATCAACAGTTTTGCTAGTTTCTCCGGGTTCAAACTCCAGACTTCCGGTTTTAAAAGTGTAGTCATTTCCCTCGCTTGCGGTAACATCTGCGGTAACATAGTCAACTGTAACCGTTTGACTCGTGGGATGAGAAAGATTTACGGTAAAAGTAGTATTGAAAGTTCCGCTATCTATTTCTACAATATCAACATCGTTCACCGATAAATTAGGAATTGCACCGAGAGAATTGGCTGATTTTGGTGTACCATAGATTAAGTTATCGTTGGCGTCAATCCCGTTAATTGTTAATCCGTCATTGGTTCGCCAGTTGTTATCATCTCCGGGTAAAGTTGGATCGATCCGTTCCATTGTAAATTTAGGAGAATTTTCTCCCGCTACCCAACCCCCACCATCCTCATTAACACTATCAATAATATTCCCATCTGGAGATTTTAACGTTAGAGTTTCTCCCTCATTTCCTAATACTCCTGTATAAATCAAGTCGGCTGTGATATTATTAACAGTAGTATCATCTGTTCGTTCGAGTAATAAATAACTTTCCGGTGCGATAATTGTTCCGTTGGGAATGGTTTGACTCGGAGTTCCATCACTGGCTTCGAGTACCCAACCACTTAAGTTAATGTTTGTATCACCAGGGTTATACAGTTCTATCCATTCATCATTAAAGCTATTAGATGTTCCCATCCAAGCAATTTCATTGATGACAACACTCAGAGGGAAAAATATTGCTTCAAAAGCGCCAATATCGGGTAAACTATCTCTAAATATTCCCCGTTGATCAGTTGTTGCTGCGGTAAAACTATCGGCTGAATTAATCGCAGAACTTCCAGAAAGTAAATTATGAGTCGGAGTTGAACCGCCATTGTTTGCTAAGGTAGAATTGAGTCCAACTTCTGCAAAAGTTCCGGTTAAGTTATTGGTTTGAGTTGTCGTTCCACCAACTATGTTATCTGTATTTCCTGCTAAAATACTATTGCTGAGGAGAGTAACCGTGTTTTTATTCTCAATTGCTTTCCCCTGATTTCCGGCAATCGTGGTATGATTAATCTTGTCAACTACTCCCCCATTAACAATTCCCGAAACTTGGTTATTGCTAATTGTGCTATTTTCAATAGTGAGTTTACCGAATTGCGAAGGGTTTGAAGGATTAATGGTATTAATGATCGCACTTGGAAAGTCACCGTCAGCGATCGCACTGTGATTACTAACGGTACTTTCTGTTAAACTTAAAATCCCATCATTGCGAATTGCACTCCCATTTTTAGCGCGATTTCCATCAAACCAACTATTGCTAATGGTAACAGTTCCATTGGTTGTATTTAGGAGTCCCCCACCGCCACTTGTGCTAGTCATACCTTGAGAAATATTATTAACAATGCTACTATTTATAATAGTGAGAGTTCCATCATTTCTAATTCCACCCCCATCATCTTCTGAAAGATTATAGCGAACAATACTTTCATCCAAGGTGAGATTTTCTTTATTATAAATTCCGCCACCGTCATCATTTTCTGCTACTCCGTCTTGAATAGTTAATCCTTGTAGGGTGACATTAATTTTGGTATTGGTGTTATCATCAATTAGAAAAACACGGAAACTATTGCTATTCCCACTCACAATAATATTCGTTCCTAAACCATCAATGGTCAGGTCACTGGTAATATTCAGTTGCGAACCATTCAGAGTTATGATAGAATCAGTTTGACTAGGTTCAAATATTATTGTATCTGCCCCTAATCCTGTATCACCCAGATCGGTTGTTGTATTGTTATTGGCGGCGATAATCGCTTCTCGTAGGGTAACTAAACCATCATTCGCTGTGGTATTGTCAGCGTTACTGTTTACCCGAATATTGGCGAATACACCGGGATAAGTCTGCTGGAAAGTCTCAGAAAAAATCTGGGGAAAGGTTTGTTTTCCTATATTCCAATCAAAATTCCAATTTCCCCCCAACTCAGCATTTCCAACTCGTTGAGAAGATGCAATAATTTCTATTCCTAGAATATCACTGAGTTGTTTGAGAAAGTTCTGACCTTCTTTACCCGCAGCAAGCTGACATCCGTATAAAACCAGAATACTTCCTTGGAGACAAGATGGCGAAAACCAAGACTTGAGTATAGAGGTGTACCGAGGAAGACTGTGATAATTTAGCTGAATATTCCCTAACTGTAAGCATCCAGGTGAACCATGACTGATCAGGTGGACGGATGCAAAGGGGGGATGTTGATTCAGGATTTCTGCTATTTCGATCATACCATTGCGATCGCGATCTAGCAATACGATTTCGGTTCCCGGACGGATACCTGCCATCAGATCGGTGGGGTTGTTTATGGTAGAATCAATTAGGACAAGAGCAGAGTCAGAGAAGATTTTGGAATAAGTAAATGCACCCGAGGAATGAGAATTTCCTCGATCTAAGATAAAGTTTTTAGACATTTTTTACTGAGGAAGTTGATTCTATAAAAAATGAGTTTTTAACTTTCTTTCGTTGATTGTCTCTATTGTTGTCTGTTTTGCCCTTGATTTTCTAAGTTAGATTCATAAAACAATAAGCCTCATCAATATTTTTTATGAATTTTAAGGTTTTATTTTCCGGCTAAGATAGAGAACAATACAACAATTTTTTTTGATAAAAACAATGGCTAATCTTGAAAAGGCTGGATAACAAAATTCATTTCATAACTGAATCTATAATAGCACCAAGTTTACCATAAACTCAAGCTGAAACGTTGTGATTTGAGTCATTGTCGATGATCCGCAACCCCACTTAAAACTTGATTTCAACTCCTCTCAAATGCGATAACGAATGGTATATCAACGAAAAAACAAAGGTTGTCTCATCTATTAACCTTATCTAATCTAGTTTTTTTTTCGGGGGAACATATCGCAAACGAGCCAAAAAAGAAGGACGTTTAAGCTGAGTGACCACTTTTTCTAAGGACAGAATCCGCACTTTATTATTATATAAAACATTCACTTGATAAACCTTATTATTGGTAATATCAAGACCCGTTAACCAACCACTTTTCGCATGATAAACTCCCGTATCGATGCCTAACCATCCTTGTCCTCGAACTAAAGAACCCGGTTCTATCCCATTAAAAGTAAAAGTAATCGTATGACCAACAATAACTAATTTATCGCTAAAATAGGGTTTGGGAATATTATGAAACTCTCGTCTAATCCAGCAAAATTCTGCTTCAGTTTGTTGAGAAAGGGGTAAATGTGGGTGAATTCCTGCATGAACTAACCAGACATCTCCTAAGTCTAAAAACATCGGAAGTGATCGCATCCACTCTAGATGTTCTCTCGGCATAATACCTGCTTTTTGATAGCTAGAAATCGTTGCATATCCGCCACTATAAAGCCAAGCCTGCCAAGCTTGAGTATTTTTGCCAACTTCCGGTAAGGCATTTAACATCAATTGTTCGTGGTTTCCCATCAAACAATGATAGGGACTATTTTTAACAAATTCAACAACTTCAGCACTTTTCGGGCCACGATCCATTAAATCTCCGAGAAAATAGACCTGATCCTCAGACCCTGGAGCAAGTTGTTCAAGCAGGGTGATCATACCGTCATAATGGCCATGTACATCACCAATGATCAGGCGTCGGTTCGACATTTTCTTTCACCGGGGTTGCTCAATGAGCGATTCGATCAGGCTTTATCGACTGAGAGCATTGAGAAAGCTTTGCAGTCCGGCGAGAAAGCCTTGTTTTTTCGGCTGTGGCCTTGAGGACTGAGTTGAATCTCCCTCACTGGAGCTATTTCCTGCTAAAATTTGATCGAGTTGATCTCCGACTGGCTTTGTTTGTTCTTGAGCCAGGAGTGTGTATTCTCCATCAATTTCTTGCCAAACTTCCCAGAGAGAGGGATAACAGCGATAGAGGGCGGCATCACCTTCGAGGGGTCTGAGATAATAGCAGGATTCAATCGTACTAATAAACCGATCGCGCAAGGCGCGAGCAGCGTAGCCTATTCCTATAATAGCAATATCTTCGAGACGGGGATTGAGTAATATTGTGACGCGATCACCTGCTAACTGAGATAATTTTTCCACTTGTTCGACTTCCACCGGAGTTGGAGAAACCACTAAGAAACGTCCATCATCGTCTTTAACCCGGCTATCTATCGGCGAACGACTACTACCGAGATCACTGATTTTAAAGGGGATTTCGCCCCAATCTCGACGGGCTAATGCAGCAGCACCCGCATCCGGAAAAAAGACTTTGAGGACAGTTCCAGATTCTTCGATCGCCGGAATAAATTGTTGAGCAATAGCTTGGGCTTGAAGTTCGATTTCAGGGAAAACCAACTCAACTTGCACAAGTTTGTAACCGTCATCAAGTGCGGCTTGGGTTGCTTGTTTGGCTTGTTCGACAGCTTCTTCTATACTTTTCGGTAATTGCGTCATAAACAGTTAATCTTGTTGAATAAATGGGTCAAAAATCTAGTTTCTTTAGGTATTGTATCGTAATTTAAAAGGTTAACTTTATCCGAATTTAAAAAATAATGACGATAAATTGATTAAGATTGATCCCCCCTTCTACTGAATCAGAGAGTGAGAGAGTTAGGGGGATATCAACCGTATTAAACATTCACAACCACAGGTAAGGGTTGCAGTCGTTGGAGAATTTGTTTCAACACCAACACTGTCCAATCAATATCAGCTTCTGTCGTGTCTCGCCCTAACGTTAGGCGAATTCCACCCAAAGCGGTTTTTTCGTCATATCCCATTGCCAATAAAATTGGACTCGGACTGAGTTTACCACTATGACAAGCCGAACCTGCACTAATACCAATTCCGGCGAGATTCATTTGTCGAACCAGGGTTTTTCCGGTAACGGGTGATGAACTTTCCCCGGTTTGCGGCAGGAAACAAAAACTGACATGATGAGGGAGTCGATGAATCCGATCTCCTGTGGGAATTAACTCGGTCACATCGGCCAATCCATCAAATAAGCGATCGCGTAACTGAATTAACCGAGGCGTTTCTGTGACCATCTCTTGGATCGCCAATTCTGCCGCCATTCCAAACCCGGCAATCACTGGAATAGCTTGAGTTCCCGAACGTAACTTCATTTCTTGACCGCCACCTGCTAATAAAGGTTGCAACTCGACACCAGGTTTCACATACAGGGCGCCGCTTCCTTGAGGGCCATACAGTTTATGACTCGACAGCGACAACAGATCAACAGGTAAGGTTTGCACATTGATGGGGATTCGTCCAGCGACTTGTACGGCATCGATATGAAATAATACCCCCTGAGATCGGGCGATTTTACCTAATGCTTCAATGGGTTGTAAAGTACCGATTTCACTTTGTCCATAAATGACCGAGACTAAGACAGTATTGGGTTGAATAGCCGCTTGCAAGTCTAACGGATGAACTCGCCCCAAACGATCAACCGGAAGACGGGTGACTTGCCATCCTCCTTGTTCTAGTAATTTTGCAGGTTCCGCGATCGCCGAATGTTCGATACTGGAAATAATCAGATGTTGGGGAGTAGAATAACATCGAGCTACGCCCATGATTGCCATATTATCGGCTTCTGTACCTCCAGAGGTAAAAATAATGGACTCGGGCGGGGCGTTGATCAGGTGAGCAACTTGGCTTCTAGATCGTTCTAAGACTGTCGCCGCCCTTTGACCCCATTCATGTAAGCTGGAAGAATTCCCCCATTGTTGGGTGAGAACGGCTTGCATGGCTGCGATCGCTTCTGGGCGGGTGGGAGTGGTTGCACTATAGTCTAAATAGATTTGCATCGGTTTATTGGCTGGTTTAGGGTGTTAATCAGAGGATTTCAATCAAAGCTTCAAGATTAGCGAACTTTTGGGGAACGGAGACGCCTGTCTGTTCGTCTACCATTTTGTGGGTTTAGACTCCGGGCTTGCAAACGTTGTAATCTTCGTGAGAGAGGATTTTCTGCGGGACTACAAAACTACCGTTATCAAGGCATAGCATACGATAGTTGCGAGTTACTGGAATACTTATAATCAGGCGATTATGTCGCAGTCGCTTCCCTCCAAAGTCACGATAAGTTTTCTGATCGCTGAGTCCTGCAAGAATAGCCCGCGCTTTGATGACCACATAGTCGGGTAAGCCTCTGAGATCGATAATATCTTGCTCGAAGGATGCTTCCCATTCTTGCTTTCTGTTTCGTTTCTCTGCTAGTTGTTGATCTTCTTGTTGTTCTACCATCTGTTTTTGTTTACAGTGATGGCAGATTTTTCCATATCCTTTGTGGCCACACGGAAATGTTCTCTTTCTTCTAGGCATAACACTAATCTGAGGGTTCTGACCCAGGTCGTGCGAACAAAATAGGAAGTCCTACAGCCCTTGTAAAAAGGTTGCGGGTAGTTATGCAAAAATCATTCTGCACAAATTCAAGTTAAGCTCTATTTAATAGATTACCTGCCTTTAGAGACATCCCCAAGCGGATAGGTTTGAAAAAATCACTCTCGTTAGTCGTAGTATTAAAAGTGTAAAAGATGAACGGGTTTGAGAAGACAGGGGAAATATTAAGATTGTCAAACTCAACCTAGCCCGTCAAAAGCTGACCTTTCCAGCAAGACCGGACAGAATAAATCTTCGTCAGAGAATTTATCAATCTCAATCACTATCTATCTTTAGATCGTTGACTGATAGCTAAAATAATTATTATCAATCCTCACTCACCCGATTAACCCGTGCATTTACTCAACAAAAATCGACTCCTAATTGGTTTAGCGATTGTGTTGGCTTTGCTTTTTTTAGGCCATTTCTTGCTGGATAAAAAACCATCTCAACCGACGCTTAAACCGGTTCGAGAGACTTTACCCCAAGATCCCCTAATCCAAGCTTACTTTAATCACTCTCAAGCTTCTGTTTATACTGAACCCTATCGTCAACAAACTCGCTTGGGGGATGATCTCGAACAAATTATTATCGATACGATTAAAACGGCAAATTCTAGTGTTGATATCGCGGTTCAAGAATTACGTTTACCCAAAATTGCTGAAGTTCTAGTTAACCGACATCAAGCCGGGGTTAAAGTTAGAGTAATTCTTGAAAATAGTTATAGTCGTCCTTGGAGTAGTCTAACGGAAAATGAAGTTAATCAACTCTCCAAAACCGAACGCGATCGCTATTTAGAAGCGGTCAAATTAATTGATATTAATCAAGATAGAAAAATAACCCCAGAAGAAATCAATCAACGGGATGCTTTAGTTATCCTAAATAATGCCAAAATTCCCCGAATTGATGATACCGCCGATGGTTCTAAAGGTAGCGGTTTAATGCACCATAAATTTGTGATTATTGACGGGAAAACGGTAATTGTGACTTCGGCTAATTTTACCCTCAGTGGTATTCACGGCGACTTGGATGAACCGGAAAGTCGGGGAAATGCCAATAATTTATTAAAAATCGAAAGTTCTCAGTTAGCGAATTTATTCACTCAAGAATTTAATTTGATGTGGGGAGATGGCCCCGGAGGCGAACCGGATAGCAAATTTGGGACAAAAAAACCGGATCGAAGGGTTGAAAATGTTACCGTTGGAAATACACCCGTTTTCGTTCAATTTGCACCCACTACTCGCAGTCAAACTTGGGAAAATAGTGTTAATGGTTTAATTGCTAATACCTTAACTCAAGCCCAACAATCAATCGATTTTGCTTTGTTTGTTTTTTCAGATCAAAGGTTAGTTGATGTTATGGAAACAACCCTTCAACGTCCGATAACATTGCGGGGAATAATCGATCCAGGTTTTGCTTATCGAAATTATAGCGAAATGTTGGATATGATGGGAGTGGCTGCGGTAAGTAACTGCAAATATGAAGCCCAAAATCGTCCCTGGAAACAGCCTATTTCTACCGTCGGCGTTCCCAATTTACCGCTAGGAGATAAGTTACATCATAAGTTTGGAATTGTTGATAATCAAGTTGTTATTGCGGGTTCTCACAACTGGACGGAAGCAGCTAATACAAACAACGACGAAACCTTAATTGTAATTAAAAATCCCACTGTCGCCGCCCATTTTAACCGCGAATTTCATCAACTTTATGATACTGCAACGTTAGGACTTCCGGCGGGGATTTTAGCTAAATTTCAACAAGACATAGAAGCTTGTCAAGGAAATATTGAAACTGTATCAAAACCTCCCCGTTGGAGTTTGGGATACAAAGTTAACTTAAATACCGCTACTTTAGAAGAATTAGAAACCCTACCCGGAGTCGGCCCAAACTTAGCCCAACGCATCATTCAAACCCGCCAACAACAACCGTTTACCTCTTTAGAAGACTTACAACGAGTATCGGGAATTGGCCCGAAAATGACCGAAAATTTACGGGACAAGGTAACATGGTAGGTTGCTGAACAATTTTAAAATTTGGGTTAAATTATCAGTTGAGGTTTATTCACTAAAATAATGGAAAATACCGCAAACCAATAATTTAAAATTACTCAAATGACAGCGATTAATGTCGCAAAAATTGAAACAATTGGAAGTTGTTATCAAGTGTCAACGGTAGCAGAGCTAGGAGTTAACCTGGTAAGAAGAAAAGGCTGATGAGATCCCTAGTAAGGATTTACTGTTCCCCGATACTCTACTCAAACTTATAAGTTAAATTTAATTTCCTCATTACTTATTCTGAATTATTTTTCGATAAAGTCTTTCTTAACTTTATCTTATGTAACTTCAAGTCATCGATTGAGCCACCACCTATATCTAGTTGATTACAGAAACTGATCTCCCCCGAAAAAATTACTCTCTATTTTCCGTTGCTGAAGCGCGATGAATGACAGCTCCCCATCTAAATAAATATCCGAAAATACTTTCCCCAGATGTATCATTACGAACTAATTGCTGGTAAAGTATGGTATTAACAAACTATTACCAATAAATCACCACTGATTAGCGCGATCATTTGCGCTCGTCGGAGCGAAACTTGATCTTCTAGCACACGACGCGCACCGTGATGCAGATGCAATGAAGTGGCGGGTTAACTCGCTGCTCAATGGTGATGCGTGGAGCAAGCTACCCAGGATTCGAGGTCACGCTTGCCTGCCGTCCTGACCCCTACTAAGATTTGACCAAGGAGGAATTACAACATGGAGTTTTTGTCCGATTTCTTGACGCTCTTCTTGTCGAAGTTGCAGTCTCCGACACTCGGCTTTCTGATTGGTGGTATGATCGTTGCCGCCCTTGGTAGCCAACTGCAAATTCCAGATGCGATCTATAAGTTCATTGTTTTCATGCTGCTCATCAAAGTCGGCTTGAGCGGCGGTATTGCGATCCGCAATGCCAATCTGGTGGATATGCTGTTGCCAGCACTGTTCGCCGTGGTAACGGGGATCCTTATCGTGTTTATCGGGCGCTACACGTTAGCCATGCTGCCGGGCGTCAAAACCGTGGATGCCATTGCGACTGCGGGCTTGTTCGGTGCCGTGAGTGGTTCTACCCTCGCCGCCGGCTTGACGGCACTGGAAACGGAAGGCATCGAATATGAAGCCTGGGCTGCCGCACTCTACCCATTCATGGATATTCCAGCGCTCGTAACTGCGATCGTCCTAGCCAGTATTTATACCAGCAAGCAAAAGTCTCTCAGCCAGAAGCCCGGTGAGTATCCCAGTACCGCAAGCGAGTATCGCAGCCAGCAAGGTCAGCGAGTCCAGATATGGCCGATCATCGAGGAAAGCCTTCAGGGATCTGCCCTCTCGGCACTGCTGCTCGGCATCGCTCTAGGTCTGCTAACCCGGCCGGAAAGTGTCTTTGAGAGCTTCTACGAGCCCCTCTTCCGAGGCTTCCTTTCGATACTGATGCTGGTAATGGGTATGGAAGCCACGGCAAGGCTCGGTGAGCTGCGTAAAGTAGGCCAGTGGTACGCCCTATATGCCTTGGTGGCGCCGCTGCTGCATGGGTTCATAGCCTTCGGTCTCGGCTGGATTGCCCACCTCACCACGGGATTCAGCCCTGGCGGAGTCGTACTCCTAGCCGTCATCGCCGCCTCCAGTTCAGACATCTCAGGGCCGCCTACTTTACGAGCCGGTATCCCGTCGGCTAATCCCTCTGCCTACATCGGCTCGTCCACGGCCGTCGGCACGCCAGTTGCGCTTGCCTTGGGAATACCACTCTTCCTCGGGCTCGCCCAGGCACTGATGGGGGGCAGCTAATCCCAGACAGGTCGCGGTCTGCTGGTGCTTCCCTAGCCTGGCAACCAACACGGCGGCTAATTAGCGCCCAGGCGCCCAGTGCTGCCGTTTCCCTGAATTTCTATATAGTTCACTGAATACACACGTCGAGAGGTAATCAACATGGCCAAGCCAGCCAAAAAGCTCGTTATCATCACAGAGAAGTTGCTGCTGAAAAAGATCGCCAAGATCATTGATGAAGCCGGGGCGACCGGTTATACGGTGTTGGAAACTGGCGGTAAAGGTAGTCGTAATATGCGCTCGTCAGGACAACCTAGCGTTTCCGACACTACCTCGAATATAAAGTTCGAGGTGCTTACCGAAAATCAGGAGATGGCTCTGGAGATTTCCGATAAGATCGCAGTGCAGTTTTTCAACGATTATGCGGGCATCGCCTATATCTGTGACGCGGAGGTACTCTACGCGCACAAGTTCTGTGGGCCAGAAGGCTGTTAAATCAAGACGACGCAGACCCCAAAAGCCGGGGCATGACCTCGGCTTTTACACAAAAAAAACTCAGTCAAGAGGAGACGCACTAGGCGTTGAGCTGAGATACGGTAAAATCGTGCTGCATCTTCCTCTAACCCTTGCCATTATTGCGTTTCAGACTCGATAGGAATCGCCATTGCCGTTTCCAAAGGTTGAGGCAAATTATCGCGCATCAACCACATAATCCCCGTAAAGTTATAGAATTGGCAACCCAATCCAAATACTTAAGCCGTTTTTCCTGTTCTAAGGGGTCATTGTCAGTAATCAGTCCATCTTTGCCAAAGAACAGCCATTTAGAAAAACCGTTATATGCTTCTACGATATTTGTAGCGACCTGCAATTATAAATCGCTACGGCTAACACCACGCTTCGCGAACGACCCGCCAATACCAACAACGACGAAACCTTAATTGTAATTAAAAATCCCACTGTTGCCGCCCATTTTAACCGATAATTCAACCGACTCTATGATACTGCAACCTTAGGAATTCCGACGGGAATTTTAGCAAAAATTCAACAAGATATAGAAGCTTGTCAAGGAAAAATTGAAACCGGATCAAAATCCCCCCGTTGGAGTTTGGGATACAAAGTTAACTTAAATACCGCCACTTTAGAAGAATTATAAACCTTACCCGGAGTTGGCCCAACCCTCGCCCAACGCATCATTCAAACTCGTCAACAACAACCCTTCATCTCCTTAGAAGACTTCCAGCGCGTTCCAGGAGTCGGGCCAAAAACAATTGATAAATTAAGAGATCAGGTCATCTGGTAGCATTAGTAGGCTGGGTAATATCCACCAAGAAATGTAAGTTGAGTTGAGTAATGCTGCACAATTTTCAAGTTGAGTCTAAACTCCAGTTAAAATTATCAGAAGACGTTAATTGACGATAATCATGGAAAATACCGCGAACCAATCTTTTAAAATCACACAGCTTACCGCGATTAATGTTGCTAAAGTGGTGACAATTTTCTTTTTAATTGGGTGTGCGATGCTGTTAGGCATTCAGGATATGCGTCAGGTAATTTATCTCTGTTTGCACATTGGTTATTGTGTTTGGTGGTTGGTTGAACAATGGTTTTATCCCAAACGCCGAGAGGTATTGTTTAGTGAACCTGTAGGAGTCATTGGGTTTACTTTATCCCTGTTATTTATTGGGTTTATTTACGCACTTCCCGGTTATTTTGCCTTTGTTAATCCCGAACCCATTTCATTTTTAACCGTTGGAATTGCTTTACCTCTGTTCTTTTTTGGCAGTTTAATTAATGCCAGTGCCGATGTTCAGAAATTAACCGCAAAAGAATTTGGGGCGGGTTTGGTTCAAGATAATATTTGGCGACTTTCTCGCAATATTAACTACTTCGGAGATTTGATGAGATATTTCAGTTTTGCCGTGGTTGCGGGTTCAGTTTGGGCTTATATTGTACCGGGGTTAGTTATGGCACTTTATCTACAAAGAATTAATCAAAAAGACCTCAGCATGAGCGAAAAATATCCCGAATACCTCGAATATAAACTCAAAACTCGGCGACTAATTCCATTTATTTGGTAATTTTCATTAGGATTAAAAGAGATGAGGTAAAAGTATTAATACAATCCTCATCTTTTTTGTTATAATCAAAAGAATTCCTGAGTCTGTTGAGAATTATGGCGATCGCAACTCCCAAACGTTTTACAATAGAAGAATATCACCGCTTAACCGAATTGGGTTTTTTTACCGAAGATGATCGGGTCGAACTTATTGGGGGAGAATTGTTTAAGATGGCGGCGAAAGGAGTATTACACGAAACCTGTTTAAGAAGACTATTACGGGAACTGAGTCAATTAATTACAGAGCAAGCCACTCTACAATGTCAATCTCCAATTATTTTATCACAGAATAGCGAACCTGAACCTGATTTTACCATTCTCAAAAATCGCGAAGATGATTATTTAAGTTCTCATCCAACAGAGGAGGATATTTTACTGCTAATTGAGATATCCGACTCGTCTTTAGAGTACGATCAAGAAATCAAGTTAATGGCTTATGCTGAAAATCATATAAAAGAGTATTGGATTTTTAACCTAATTGATCGTCAACTGGAATGTTACAGTGAACCCTATCAGAAACACAATCAATCTTTTAGTTATCGTCAGAAACTAATATTTTTACCGAATGAAACTGTTACTTTGTCTTGCTTTCCCGAATTATCCTTAGAATTATCAAAAGTATTTACCCCCCCAGTTTAACTCTTAAATTAAAAACCAATTTAAACACAAGGAGGATCTACAATAACACTTGGTTCTCTTACTTACTTAATGATTCCCATCCTCTTAGGGGGCCAATTTATTTTTGTTGCTTTACCAATGATATTATCACGAGGAACTAAAATGTGGTGATCGTAGGAATAGCCCCCTACCGAACGGTAACGATTGTTTCCGAAAATAAGGTAAGTATCATCTGGAATTACTTTTGAACCCCATTGATCGTCTGGTTCGGCTGCAATATAGTTCTCATTTAAAGGCTTGTCATTGATGTAAACTAAGCCGTCCCGTACTTCTACTTTTTCATTGGGTAATCCAATAATCCGTTTAATCAAAACATCTGTCGAATTCCACTTGTTCTGGTTCATTTCATCGGTGGTGCGGAACACAACAATATCGCCTCGTTTGGGATTAGTAAAATGGTAACTAATTTTTTCTTCAACGACACAATCACGGATTTCGAGTGCGGGTGGCACTGACTTGTGATCATATTGTGTTATGCAGTGCGTATCAAAAATAAATTCTCTCAAAGAAAATCTAACAATATTACTGCACAAATCAAGAACTAACAAAGTCAAGCAAATCCCCAAAATGAAACGCCGATATTTTTCGCGATGAGTTGGAGTTGAAAGATAAGCATGATAGGAAAATAAACAGACGGCAAGCAAACGGATAGCAACCTGCAAATACTGATAAAATTCTGCTGATGAATATAAAGCATCCGCCCCATTTACTAAGATTAAGAACAAAATAACGAACCCCCATTGTTCTTGCCCGTTTCGAGCTACATAGACGTGACCTAAGCCGGGGCCAATTCTGGTAAGGAATACGGCTTTCCAGGGATCTTTACCATCCTTTCGGAGTCTTTCAAACTCACGACTGTTAGCCTTTTTTGTACAACGGTAAGCATCAAATAAATTAAAAATATAAAGTAGATAATCTCCAAGTTCCAACAGAGTTCCAAGCCGAACACTCCCTGTAGGACTTAAAATCAACCATTTATTCAATCCAAACAAAATCAGTGTTATAAAAATTAGCAGTAATCCCCTTGAGGTTTTGCCTGCATAGATTTGACCAAATCCTGGGAAGACAGTTGATAGGCTGACAGCTAGCCAAGGTTCTTTATCTGTAATAGATTGTTGACTTTTCATGGTCTAAAGCTTGTTAATATTTGCTATTTAATACCAAGTAGATGGGTCAAATCACTAAATCGATCACTGATCTCATTGACTCAGTTCCTATTTGAGCCAGATTTGGTATGATTGCATCTATCTATACCTAGACAGCTCATCCATTAGCTAATGCACTCCACGAAATGCACCCATTGGGAGTAATCTGAGATAATAGTAAATTGCTCTCTACAGGAACTCAGAAACGATGCGACTCTCTAAAATGTTATTTGTGACGTTACGCGAAGATCCAGCCGAAGCAGAAATACCCAGTCATAAACTGTTGGTTCGTGCAGGTTATATCCGTCGCATTGGGAGTGGAATTTATGCTTATCTTCCTTTGATGTGGCGGGTGTTGCAAAAAGTTTCGCAAATTGTTCGCGAAGAAATGAACGCCACCGGTGCCGAAGAATGTCTGCTTCCTCAAGTTCAACCTGCGGAATTATGGCAAGAGTCGGGTCGATGGGATACTTATACTAAAGCCGAAGGGATTATGTTTGCTTTACGCGATCGCCGTAACCGAGATTTAGCCTTAGGGCCAACTCACGAAGAAGTGATCACAACGATCGCTAAAGAAATGATCCGTTCCTATCAACAACTTCCCCTGCATTTATATCAAATTCAAACTAAATTCAGGGATGAAATTAGACCTCGTTTTGGCTTAATGCGGGGACGAGAATTTATTATGAAAGATGGCTATTCGTTCCATATTGATGAAGAGAGTTTGAAAGCAACTTACAAAGATATGGATCGGGCTTATCGTAATATATTAACTCGTTCAGGGTTAGCATTTCGGGCTGTAGAAGCAGATTCTGGGGCAATTGGTGGATCGGGTTCGCAAGAGTTTATGGTGTTAGCTGAAGCGGGAGAAGATGAAGTTCTCTACACCGAAGATGGCAAATATGCGGCGAATGTAGAAAAGGCTGTTTCTTTGCCTGCTGATGCCGAACCTTCGACTTTTAAAACCTATGAAAAACGAGAAACACCGAATACAGCAACAATCGAAACGGTGTGTAATTTCCTGAAATGTTCACCAACACAATTGGTCAAAAATGTTCTTTATCAGGCGGTTTTTGATAATGGGATGACGGTGTTAGTATTAGTCAATATTCGGGGTGATCAAGATGTGAATGAAGTCAAGTTGCAAAATGAGTTAACAAAGTTAGCGGGGGAATATCAGGCAAAAGCAATCATTTCGTTAACGGTTCCCGATGAAGAAGCACAACAAAAATGGGCGGCGAAACCGTTACCTTTGGGTTATATTGCGCCGGATTTATCGGATGATTATATAACGGGAAGTAAGCAGATTCATGCTAAGTTTTTGCGGATGGTTGATCAAACGGCTGTAGAGTTGCAGAATTTTGTTACAGGGGCGAATGAATCTGGGTTTCACGTGGTTGGGGCGAACTGGAAAAAAGAGTTTGAGTTGCCGAAAATTGTTGTTGATATCCGCACCGCAACAGCAGGAGATCGCGCCGTTCACGATCCTAATCAAATATTAGAAACTGCAAGAGGGATTGAAGTCGGTCATATCTTTCAACTCGGAACAAAATATTCTCAAATGATGGGGGCGACTTGTACCAATGAAAAAGGCGAAGAAATTCCGTTAGTGATGGGATGTTATGGGGTTGGGGTGTCGCGTTTGGCGCAGTCAGCCGTTGAACAATCCTATGATAAAGATGGGATTATTTGGCCGGTGGCGATCGCACCTTATCATGCTATTATTACGATTCCTAACATTAACGACACTCAGCAGCTAGAAACAGCAGAAAACCTGTATACTCAACTCAATCAAGTCGGAATTGAAACGTTACTTGATGATCGTAATGAACGAGCCGGAGTTAAGTTCAAAGATGCGGATTTGATCGGAATTCCTTATCGGATTGTTACCGGGCGATCGCTAAAATCTGGCAAAGTGGAAATTGTCGAACGGGCGACCCATACTTCTCAAGAAGTTGCAGTGGAAGATGTTGTTTCATATCTTCAGAAATCAATTGCCGCAGCAGTAGAGTACAAACAGTAGACCGTGAGCCGTGAACAGTTAAGCGAATGTGCTTTTAGATTTGAGATCGAGTCCATTGTGTAAAAGCCTTCTGTTCCTCACCCACCCCCAGGGCGAATCAAACAGCCCCGCGGATCAATTGGGCTTGACGCATCACGCGGGTGAAGATGCACTTAAAATGCCTGTTCCCTGATCCGTTATTTTTTATTCGTTCTTGCCTCTTGCCTATCTTGGCTTTTTTGTTCCCGATACATGGTATTATCGGTGTTGGCTTGCAGAGCGCAGCCAATAACCCAAGTTTGAGTTTGTGAGTTTTGTGATCTTGTCTGACTCCATAGTTGAAACCACACCCCCCGTAGAGAATAGTTCCGACTCAGGCGTGCTAGATCCTGAACCGGATGCCTCGATGCAGGAGTATTATCAGCTCCAGCAGGACTTGCTAATCGTGACGGTGATTTTGACAGGCGTTATTTTTGTAACGGTCTGCTGCTTTTATCCGCTCAAGATTGCTCTAAATTATTTATTAGGAGCGGTTGGAAGTGTGGTTTACTTAAGAATGTTAGCAAAAGACGTTGAGAAACTGGGTAGACAGCAACAACGTCTGAGCAAAGCTCGGTTAGCTATATTCATTGGACCCGTCGTTGTTGCAACTCAATGGAATAGTTTGTCGATCCTTCCCATATTTTTGGGATTTCTGACGTACAAAGCTGCGCTCATTCTGTATGTGCTGAAAACAGCACTGATGCCTGAGAGTTAGTCAGCTTCAGGCAAAGTCAGACTTGGGGCCTGTACAAGTATGGGGAAGCCTTTTGAATGCAAATGCTTGAATTTTTCAACGCTATTAACTGTTTTCCCCTCGCGAGTTTGGAAGTGGGTCAGCACTTCTACTGGGAACTGGGCAATTTCAAGGTTCACGGACAAATTTTCCTGACCTCTTGGTTTGTCATAGCGGTGCTAATGCTGGGAGCTATTTTAGCAACAACCAACATTCAGCGTATTCCCAGTGGAATGCAGAATTTCATGGAATTTGTCCTGGAATTTGTTCGCAACCTGGCTAAAGACCAAATCGGGGAAAAAGAATATCGCCCCTGGGTACCGTTTGTTGGTACATTATTTTTGTTCATCTTTGTGTCGAACTGGTCAGGGGCATTAGTTCCTTGGAAGCTGATTGAGCTACCCTCAGGAGAACTTACCGCTCCGACAAGCGACATCAATACAACGATAGCCTTGGCACTGTTGACATCCGGCGCGTATTTTTACGCAGGTATGAGTAAAAAAGGCGTTGTCGGCTACTTTGCTGATTATGCAAAGCCCGTCCCCTTTCTTGCCCCGTTCCGGGTGATCGAAGATTTCACCAAGCCTCTTTCTCTGAGCTTCCGTCTGTTCGGTAACGTATTGGCGGATGAATTAGTAGTAGCGGTATTGGTATTTCTGGTTCCTCTATTTGTTCCCCTGCCATTGATGGTACTGGGTTTATTCCTGGGTTCCATTCAGGCTCTCATTTTTGCCACTCTAGCAGCCAACTATATTGGAGAAGCTCTAGAAGGGCATGGTGAAGAACATCACTAAGCTCGAAAACTGAGTTGACCTCAAAATTCTCAGCCGGGATAAATACTGCTGAGAGTTAAAAACGAGGATGTAGATTTGTAGTCTTGAATTGTCAATTTCGTCGTTTAGATAAGGAAATCATTATGGATCCGTTAATTGCTGCTGCTTCCGTGATTGCTGCTGCTCTAGCTGTAGGTTTAGGTGCAATTGGGCCTGGTATTGGTCAAGGAAATGCAGCAGGTCAAGCTGTAGAAGGGATTGCTCGTCAACCCGAAGCTGAAGGTAAAATTCGCGGAACTTTGCTATTGAGCTTGGCATTTATGGAAGCTTTGACCATTTACGGTCTTGTCGTTTCTCTAGTGTTGCTTTTTGCTAACCCCTTCGCGTAAAAAGTTTGGAGTTTAGGTTTTAGATAGCCGGGATATTCCTCACCCGAAAAGTCTGAAATCTAAACTCTAAAACCAGACAGCATGGGAACCCTAGACACAATAACTAATGATGCACTGGACAATTCTATTCGCAGTTGAAGAAACTGCCAAAGAGGGAGGACTGTTTGATCTAAATGCGACCTTGCCTCTGATGGCTGTACAATTTTTGCTCCTTGCAGTCATTTTAAACGCGATTTTTTACAAGCCACTCGGAAAAGCAATTGATGAGCGTGCCGAGTATATTCGAGAAAATAGACTGCAAGCTCAAGAACGGTTAGACAAAGCGGAAAAGTTAGCTCAACAATACGAGCAAGAACTGGCAGAAACCCGCAAGCAATCTCAAAACGTGATTGTCACCGCTCAAGCTGATGCTCGCAAAATTGCATCAGAAAAAATGGCTGAAGCTCTACAAGAAGCCCAAAAGCTAAGAGAGAAAGCTGTTCAGGAAATAGAGACCGAAAAGCAGCAAGCTTTACAAACTTTAGAGCAACAGGTTGAACCACTCAGTCGGCAAATTCTAGAAAAGCTATTAGGGCCTGAATTGGTGAGATAATCCCCAATAATTTTAGGTCAAACTGTTAGCAGCGCAGTTAAGAGAAGAACATCATGGAGACGGTAGTATTACTAGCTACAGAGGCAGCCTCTGAAGGCGAGTTTGGATTCAACTTCGATATTTTAGACAGCAACCTGATTAACCTTGCCATTTTGATTGGAGTTCTAATCTACTTTGGACGAGGTTTTTTAGGCAAAATCCTGAGTGAAAGACGAGCCAATATCGAGCAGGCGATCACAGATGCAGAGCAGCGTCAAAAGCAAGCGGCAGAGACTCTCGCCAAGCAACAGCAAAAGTTGACTCAAGCTCAAGCTGAAGCCGAACGCATTCGAGCCGAAGCCCAAGAACGAGCCAAAGCACTCAAAGCTCAGATCGAAGCTCAGGCGATTCAAGATGTTGAACGCATGAAAGCGGCCGCAAGTCAAGAAATGGATGGAGAACGAGACCGGGCGATCGCGAGTTTACGCGCTCAAGCCGTAGCAATGGCTCTAGAGCGCTCAGAAGCCCGACTCAAAGAACAACTTGACCATTCTGCTCAAGAACAATTAATTGATCGCAGTTTGGCGTTATTGTGAGGTAATTAATGAGTGCAATTGTTGGAGAAATTGTAGAGCCTTACGCACAGGCTTTAATGTCAGTTGCCAAGTCGAATAACCTCACCAACGAAATCGGAGACAACATCCGCAGTTTGTTGGAATTGATGGAAAATTCAGAACAATTAAAAAAATTCTTGGCAAATCCTGTCATCCAACCGGATGACAAAAAAGCAGTAATTGGACAAATTTTCCGTGAGGAAATGAATCCTTATCTGCGAAACTTTTCTCTGTTACTGGTTGATCGAGGACGGATTTCCTTTCTCGAACCCATCGTTAAGCAGTATCTCGCTTTACTGCGTCAACTCAATAAAACGGTGTTGGCTGAAGTGACTTCAACAGTGGAGTTGAATGAGGGTCAAAGAAACCACCTTTCTGAGAAAGTGAAAGGCATGACCGGCGCAGATCATGTCGAAATAACAACCCAAATCGACCCTGCATTGATCGGGGGTGTGATTATCAAAGTTGGATCTCAGGTGATTGATGCCAGTCTACGTGGGCAATTGCGTCGGATCGGTATTCGCCTGAACGCTTAAAACATCAGTCAGGTGAGTTGTGATCTCAGCCTCGCTGGAGACAGACTCAACTCCAAACAGTCAGAACACGGTAATTCTAACCGACAACGCAGAAGGTTGATATTTTTGAATGTCCGTGCTTCTACCCATCAACAACATATATCTTACAGATCGGTTGATTTGAGGAGTAAACCGTTAATGTGACAAATCAGATTGATCAATTTAAGGATCGATTCAATTTTGTCAAAAATTAACTCTAGATCCCCTGAACTCACCCCTCTGTTTACCCAATGAGTGATCACTTAAAATAACGAGAACTATGGTATCAATCAGACCCGACGAAATTAGCAGCATCATTGAACAGCAGATCAAACAGTACGACCAAGATGTAAAAGTCTCCAACGTTGGTACGGTTCTGCAAGTGGGTGATGGTATTGCTCGTATCTACGGCTTAGATAAAGCCATGTCTTCAGAACTGCTAGAGTTCGAAGATGGTACAATCGGCATCGCCCTCAACCTCGAAGAAGACAACGTGGGTGCAGTATTGATGGGAGATGGCCATAAAATCGAGGAAGGCTCCTCCGTAACCGGAACCGGAAGAATTGCTGAGATTCCGGTTGGTGATGCCATGCTTGGCCGGATTGTGGATGCGTTAGGTCGTCCCATTGATGGTAAAGGTGAAATCCAATCCTCAGAAGATCGTCTGCTGGAATCTCCCGCTCCCGGAATTATTGACCGTCGCTCCGTGTGCGAACCGATGCAAACCGGAATTACCGCGATTGATGCGATGATTCCGATTGGTAGAGGTCAGCGAGAACTGATTATTGGTGACAGACAAACGGGTAAAACCGCGATCGCGATTGATACGATCATCAATCAAAAGAGCGAAGATGTGATTTGCGTCTACGTTGCTATCGGTCAAAAAGCTTCTACAGTGGCTCAAGTTGCGGGAACCCTGGCAGAGAAGGGCGCGATGGACTACACCGTAATCGTGGCAGCTAGCGCCAGTGAACCGGCTACATTACAATACTTAGCCCCCTACGCCGGAGCTTGCATCGCCGAATACTTCATGTACAAGGGTAAGCACACTCTCGTCATCTACGATGACTTGTCCAAGCAAGCCCAAGCCTATCGTCAAATGTCGCTGTTGCTGCGTCGTCCTCCTGGTCGGGAAGCTTATCCCGGAGACGTATTCTATCTCCACTCTCGTCTGCTCGAACGGGCGGCGAAGTTGAATGATGAACTGGGTGGCGGTAGTATGACAGCCCTACCGATTATTGAAACCCAAGCTAGTGACGTTTCGGCTTACATCCCCACAAACGTTATTTCGATTACGGATGGTCAGATCTTCCTGTCGGCTGACTTGTTCAACTCCGGTTTGCGTCCGGCGGTAAACGCGGGGATTTCTGTATCCCGTGTGGGTTCTGCGGCTCAAACTAAAGCCATTAAAAAGGTTGCAGGTAAGATTAAGCTAGAGTTGGCTCAATATTCTGAGTTGGCTGCCTTTTCTCAGTTTGCTTCTGACTTGGATGAAGCAACCCGTAAACAGTTGTCTCGGGGTGAACGCCTACGCGAACTCCTCAAACAACCCCAAAACTCGCCTCTGCAATTATTTGAACAGGTGGCGATTATTTACACGGGAATTAACGGTTATCTCGATGAAGTTCCAGTGGAAAAAGTCGTTGCTTTTGCTGCGGGATTGCGGGATTACCTGAAAAACAGCAAGCCCAAGTATGGCGAAATCATCCAAAGCGAAAAAGTCCTAACTGAAGAAGCAGAAAATCTCCTCAAAGAAGGAATTAGCGAATTTAAGCAAACCTTCCTCGTTTCTGCCTAGTCAGGTTTTGTGGCCAGTGAGAAATCGGGCGTTTAGCTTTGATCAAATTTCACTGGTCACTGTTAACAAATAACTGATAACTGACCCCACTATGTCAAACTTAAAAGCGATTCGCGATCGCATTGCTTCAGTCAAAAATACAAAAAAAATTACCGAGGCGATGCGTTTAGTTGCCTCTGCTAAAGTTCGTCGCGCTCAAGAACAAGTCTTAGCAACCCGTCCTTTTGCCGATAAATTAGCCGGGATTCTTTATGCCCTACAATCCCGTCTAAAATTTGAAAATATTGATTCTCCCCTACTCGAACAACGGGAAGTCAAAAAAGTCGGATTACTGGTGATTTCTGGTAATCGCGGTTTGTGCGGTACTTACAACAGTAATATTATCAAACGGGCGGAAAGTCGCGCTCAAGAATTGACCGCAGAAGGGGTTGATTATACTTATATCCTAGTGGGACGGAAAGCGATTCAGTATTTTCAACGCCGGAATGTCCCGATTCAAAGAACGGCTGAAAACCCAGAAAAAACCCCTGCTGGCGATAAAGTTGCAGATGCGGCTGAAGAAGTTCTCTCCTTATTTTTATCGGGAGAAGTGGATCGGGTAGAATTGATTTACACGAAGTTTGTGTCGTTGATTAGTTCTAAACCTGTAGTTCAAACCCTTCTTCCCCTCAATTTTCAAGGCTTGGAAGTTCAAGATGATGAAGTCTTCCGACTGACAACAAACGGGGGGCAACTCGATGTTACTCGTGAAAAAGTAGCAGTTACCCCAACAATCATCCCTCGTGATATGATTTTTGAACAAGATCCAGTGCAGATTCTGGATGCTTTGTTACCGCTTTATTTGACCAACCAACTGTTACGGGCGTGGCAAGAATCAACAGCGAGTGAGTTAGCCGCCCGGATGACGGCGATGAGTAATGCTAGTGAGAATGCCGGAGAGTTGATGAAAAGCTTGACGTTATCCTACAACAAAGCTCGACAAGCCGCTATTACTCAAGAAATTTTGGAAGTTGTCGGGGGTGCAGAAGCACTTCAGGGTTAAGCAACATTGCCCACAATTGGCGATACACCATCAGGGTTGTGAACTTCACAGCCCTTTTTTTATTCAAAAATTTGCTCAACGGTTAATTTTAATTATGTTAATATTTTTTATTCATGGCGTAGCTGAACGAAATTCTCAATATGCAAACTCATTGCAAGACTTATTACAACGAGAGTTTCGTCAACGTCAAGAAAAAGTTCCTCTATTTCACTCTAGTTTTTGGGGAAATGTTTATCGAGAACTAGAGATCATCTGGAATAAAATTGATAATGCAGAAAATCCCCTCAAACATCAAGACTTTAGAAAAGGATATTTTTCTCAGTTTGTGGGTGATGCTTTTACCTATTTAAGTTCAGAACGAGGGGCAAAAATCCGAAAAATTATCGCAGATCAACTGATTGATTTTATTCATAAAAATCCTCAAGAAACCGAGTTACACATCATTACTCACTCTTTGGGAACAGTCATTTTATGGGATATCCTATTTTCAGATAAATTTCAAACTGATGATCCGGCTTTTGAAATCCGAGAAATTTTGAGACAAAATTCAGCACCTCATCAAAAAGTAAATCTCAAAAGCATCATAACAATGGGTTCTCCCATTTCTCTATTTAATATTATGTTAGAGGTTAAACCGCAGCAGGTGAACCGGTTAGCCCAACAATATTCTAGTCAAAAACTCCGGTGGTTAAATATTATTCATGCGTCTGATATTATTGCTTATCCTATTCATCCAGTTTTAGATGCTGACAGTTTATCAAGTCTGTCTCTCACCGAAGAATATCTTCAAGAAGACGCTAACCCGTTTGAAGCCACAATTCGTCAGTTTTCGGAATTTATCAACAATAAACCCACTAATAATCAAAATAATATACTTAACTACGCACAAGTAGCAGC
Source organism: Lyngbya sp. PCC 8106 (assembly GCF_000169095.1). Classification (GTDB taxonomy): domain Bacteria; phylum Cyanobacteriota; class Cyanobacteriia; order Cyanobacteriales; family Microcoleaceae; genus Capilliphycus. The sequence continues at coordinate 28,110 of NZ_AAVU01000003.1, read as the reverse complement.
AGGATCAATTAATGCCCATACTTACTACTGGAATAGTGATAAAGTTACAGGTTTAATTGTTAATCATATTCTAGAAAACTCTAAAAATATATCTTTTAGTCAAACTAATTTTAGACAACAAGCCATTCAGCGATTAAAACGGGTTCCAGGTTTTACAGAAGATAAAATGAAACTTAGTGATCAATTCAGCCTTGACCAAGAGATTGTTACCATTTACCTTAAAGATCAAACAGGATATCTCAAATTTACTAAAAATAAATTGGGTATTCACCATGTTTATATTTTTGATCATCAGGATATTTCTTGTTTCGCTGGATATGTAGGGCTAATTCATGTCAGAGGTTTGAAACAAGAAGTTGAGTTAATTCAAAGAGAATTATGTGTTTATATCTGACTAAAAACTGCTATAATATTATTGAATTATTGATTTTAAAGATTTTAAATTTAAAGAGATGCACCCTCAGTCACTGTTCGAGAAGATAAACAGAAAGCTAGAGGGGAAGAATCTTTGAATCAAAACTCATTATTTCCTAGACAAATCTGGGCTTGATAATCTGTTGAATAGGAAGAAGAAAAGTCACATTTGTCTAAGATGCTAACTTCAGACTCAAGCTTGATTTCACTTCTATACAATAGCTGAGAAACCGGATCAGAAGATTCTTGAAAACTAACGATGATAATCACGAGTGTAATCGCCGCTGCCGTTAACACTCTTTGCAAAAAGTTCATTTTAAACTCCCTTGAGTTAAACAATTAGCCTTATTTCCAAGCTAATCAATTGCGTGCAAAATTTCAAGAGAATTATGTAAAGTCTTGATATAATAGCTGTAAAGCTTTGATGAAATGATGAATATTTAGGTGAATTTACAGACGTTGGATTAAATTATGATACATCATCTCTAGCTGATCAGGTGTATCAGATTACGGATTTATTTTTCAACAAATAAACTCACAAACCGGATACACCCTACGATTTTCTTACAATTTCATCGATAAACCAATCCGCTTTAATTTCTCTTTCACCTCTAATACTCGCACTTTTACAACTTGTCCAACTTTCACAAACTGATTGGGATCATCAACAAATTGATCGGCTAACTGGGAAATATGAACTAACCCATCCTGATGAACTCCAATATCAACAAACGCCCCAAAATTAACCACATTCGTAACAATTCCTTCTAACTCCATCCCTTCTTTGAGATCAGAAATCTCCTTAATTCCCTCTTTAAAGGTTGCGTATTTAAACTCCGCCCTGGGGTCACGCCCCGGTTTTTCTAACTCCCGAATAATATCTTTTAAGGTTGGAATTCCGACGGTTTCTGTGACATATTTTTTCAAGTCAATTGATTTTAACTTTTCTGCAACTTGAGCAATATTCTTCAGAGAAACACCCACATCTGAAGCCATCGTTTCTACAACTTTATAACTTTCGGGGTGAACTGCGGTATTATCTAAAGGATTTGCACCCTCTCGAATGCGTAAAAAACCCGCCGCTTGTTGATAGGCTTTTGGCCCCAGTTTTGCAACTTTTAGCAATTCTTTTCTGTTTTTAAATACCCCTTTTTCGTTACGATAGATGATAATATTTTGAGCAATTGTTGGGGTAATTCCAGATACAAACGTTAACAGTTCTTTGGATGCACTATTGAGTTCAACGCCGACATAGTTCACACAACTTTCGACAGTTTCATCAAGTTTTTTCTTGAGTAACTTTTGGTCAACATCATGCTGATACTGTCCGACTCCTATTGATTTCGGGTCAATTTTGACTAATTCCGCTAAGGGATCTTGTAGACGTCGCCCAATACTAATCGCCCCTCGCACAGTTAAATCTAACTCAGGAAATTCTTGTCGCGCCACGTCACTCGCGGAATAAATCGAAGCGCCCGATTCATTCACCATCACTTTAATTGGTTTAGTATCAATTTGTGTTAAAACTTCCCCAATAAATTCATCAGTTTCTCGCCCGGCGGTACCATTTCCAATCGCAATTAATTCGATTTTATACTTTTTAATTAACGTTTTAATCGTCTTAGCGGCGTCTTGACGTTGGTTCGCAGATTGATAGGGAAAAATAGTTTGATATTCACAAAATTGACCCGTTTCTGAGAGAACTGACACTTTACATCCTGTTCTAAATCCAGGATCAATCGCCAGGGTTGGTTTCATTCCCGCAGGAGAAGATAACAGCAACTCTCGTAAATTGGCTTCAAAGGTTTGAATCGATTCAATATCGGCGTAAGCTTTACGATTAGATCGAACTTCACTGATTAAAGAGGTTTTCATCAAACGATTAAATCCATCTTTAATCATGGCTTGATAAAATTTTCTCACTTCTGAAGTTTTAGTTTTAATTTCTTGGGCTTCTAAGTAAGTGAGAACAAAATCTTCATCAAATTCTAAATCAACTTTGAGAATTCCTTCTGATTCTCCCCGAAATAGGGCTAATATATTATGAGATTTAATCTCTGTTACTTTTTCCCGAAAAGTTCGATACATCTCATATTTAGTTGAACCTTCGGGATAGTCATCTTTCACCGACGAAACAAACACCCCTTTGTTCATAAAATATTCTCGTAAATTAGCCCGATATTCAGCTTTTTCTGAAACCATTTCAGCTAAAATATCAGACGCACCCTGTAACGCATCTTCTACCGTTTTAACGCCTTTTTCTTCAGAAATATAATCTGATGCGGCTTTTTCGAGGGGAATAATAGGCGCTTTAGGAAGGTTGAGAGAGGCGATGAATTCTGCGAGAGGTTCTAATCCTTTTTCCTTAGCAGTTGTGGCGCGGGTACGGCGTTTGGGTTTGTAGGGAAGATAAAGATCTTCGAGTTCGTTTTTGAGTAAAGTTGTTGTGATTTTGGCTTCAAGTTCATCCGTGAGTTTCCCTTGATTTTCTATGGCTTCTAAGATGAATTTTTTGCGATCTTCAAGTTCGGTTAAATAGCTAAACCGTTCAGAAATATCCCGCAGTTGAGTTTCATCGAGAGAACCTGTTTTTTCTTTCCGATAACGGGCAATAAAGGGAATGGTTGCCCCTTCTGAAAACAGTTCTAGTGTGTTTTCAACTTGATAGGTTTTTAGGGAGAGTTCTTGAGTGAGAGTTTGAGGAATATTGAGCATCATTTTAACAATCTATTAACTTTTTAAGATGATATTGTTATGCTTTTCCAATCATATCAGCAACAATTTTAGCTGAACTGATCACTCCAGGTATGCCTGCACCGGGATGGGTTCCAGCACCGACAAAATAGAGATTTTTGAGATCTTCACTCTGGTTGTGAGGACGAAACCAAGCGGACTGCATGAGTGTGGGTTCAATGGAAAATGCACTCCCTTTATAACTGTTTAGCGTATCTTGAAAATGAATCGGATCAATGTAATATTCTGTAACAATATGCTGGGATAAGTCGGGTAGATAATGGTGTTCTAGAAATTGAATAATTTTATCTCGGTAAGATTTTGCTGTGGTTTTCCATTCTATTTTAGCATCTAAATTCGGAACTGGAGACAACACATACCAACTGTCACATCCAGAGGGGGCAAGCGTTGGATCAGTTGCCGTTGGACGATGCAAATACAAGGAAAAATCATCAGCTAAATGCTTCTTGTCAAACAAATCATTCATTAATCCTTTGTATCTTGGCCCCATAATAATTTCATGATGTGCCATCTGTTCATAGCGTCGATTCGTGCCGAAATATAACACAAATAACGAAATAGAATAGCGCATTCGTTTGATTTTAGCATCGGTATATTTACGACGAAAACGAGGTTGAATTAAGTTTAAGTATGTCCACGCTACATCACCATTACTGACGATTGTATCAGCCTCGAATAGATCCCCCGCTTTTAATAAAACTCCTGTTGCTTTACGGGTTTGATCCGAGATCAAAATTTCAGAAACCTCTGAATTAAGTAATAGTTTACCGCCAATTTCTTTAAAGATCTGTATCAATCCTGAGACTAACGCCCCCGTTCCTCCCATTGCAAACCAAATCCCAAATTTTTGTTCTAATTTGTGAATCATCGCGTAAATTGAGGTACTTTGAAAAGGGTTTCCGCCAATTAAAAGCGGATGAAAACTAAACACTTGTCGTAAGCGTTCATCTTTGATATACTGGTTAACAAATCCCGCAACAGATTTATAGGATTGTAACTCAATCATATCCGGTGCAACCCTGAGCATATCTCCAAACTTTGTAAAGGGTTGAGTCATCAACGGTAGACCTTTTTTGAAGACTTGGTTAGCCGCTTGACAAAATCGCTGATATCCGGCAACATCTTCAGGGTTAAAGGTGCGAATTTGTTGGATTAAATCATCAGAATTATCGTTATAGTTAAAGACAGAACCATCGGGAAATCGCACATTATAAAAAGGATTGAGTTTAACCAGTGTTACATAGTCTTCGGTTTGTTTTCCTGCTAGTTGAAATAACTCGTGAATGAGATAGGGAGAAGTAATAATTGTTGGCCCACCATCAAAGGTAAAACCATCCTGTTGATAAACATAAGCCCGTCCACCAGGTTGATCACGCTTCTCTAAAATAGTTACTTGATGTCCTTGGGCTTGTAACCGAATTGCTGTCGCTATTCCACCCAAACCACTACCAATTACAATAATTTTCATTCGAGATTAAACAAATTAGAGACTCTAAATTTTCAGTATCTAAACAATCTGTGCGAAAAGAATAAACACCTTGTATTATTAATTTAAACCCTTAAACAAAAATCTGCAATGAAAAGTTGGAATCAATGGCGTCTATTCTTTGCTGTGATCTTGTTTTTGTCGCTGCAACTGCTGACCTTTTCTCCCGCCTGGGCTTCTATTCATCGCTATCCTGAGAGTGAAAATCAGGTGATGTATCGTTCTAAACAAAGCTTACGCGATCGCCATGATTTATCTTGGCAAGTGATATTATTTAAACGGATAAAATTTGGTCAAGTTAATGAAATTCATTTGCGACTGGTGGGGTTTCCCGGTTTAACAGAGTTTGCACATCGACAACCCTTAAAACTCACAACAGCAACCGGAAAAACTTGGCAAGCTGAAGATGTAGTTGATTTATCTTTGCCTAGAAATGTGGGAGAATATGATGTATCCGATCTTTTGCTTCAGATCGAAAATGACATTCCCTTAGAGTTAGCCTTGCCTTTAGCCGAAGATCAAATTGTTGAATTACCCGTTCCGCCTTATATTGTCAGAGAATGGCGAAAACTGTTAGACTTAAATGAGTTATCCTATAAACTTTCAGGTAATTTATCGTTTAAAACTCTTGATTTATAGTCCTATGAAAATCCACAAAATCTCAACCTCTTTTATCCTAATTTTTACTTTAGGCTTGCTGACTTTTCTTTCTCCAGTTCAAGCGGCTAACTCCCAAAATGGTGCTAAGGTTTTTAACCAGCAATGTGCGGGTTGTCATGCCGGAGGGGGTAATATTGTCAGATGGGGAAAAACGCTCAAGAAAAACGCATTAAATCGCAATGGATATGATACGATTGAGGCGATTTCTTACTTAGTTACTCAGGGTAAAGGGAATATGCCCGCTTATAAAGAACGTTTAACTCCCAAAGAAATTCAAGATGTTTCTGAGTATGTAATGAAACAAGCCGAAAAAAATTGGAAGTCTTAATCTTAAATTCTGTTTGTTTAGATATTTTAGTTAAAAAATCGAACAATTTTCAGATAGAATAGGAGAGAAAAAAAGAGGTGATTATTCCCGAGTAAAATCTCCCAAAGTTGAGTTCAAACAGAGATGATTAAACTGCTAATTTTGATAGCTTTCCTGATCTTTTTCTCTCCTGCGATGGCACAACACCAAGCCTGTGATCCCTCCTATCCGACAGGAGAAAAGGGTGGAAAAATATGTATTCCTCCCAGCCCTCCTGACTTAGATTGTAAAGATATTCCCTACCGTCGGTTTAAAGTTTTATCTCCAGACCCTCATCGATTTGATCGCGATAAAGATGGCATTGGTTGCGAACAAAACTAATAGAAAAAATTAGGAGTTGATTAAAGAAACCAACGTTTTCAAGTCAGGAACTTCTAAGTCAGGTTCGGCGGCGGTGGGTTGAGTAGCGCCCGTTCCTTCTTTTCCTTGTTGTCGGTTCACCCAAACTGTAGTTAAACCAAACTGTTTTGCTGGGGCAATATCGTGATATAAACTCTGAGCAACGTGTAACACTTTATCTGGGGAAAGTCCAATTTTTTCTAGGGCAAATTCAAAGTTTCTCTGGGCAGGTTTATAGGATTTGACTTGTTGAGCAGTGATAACGTCATCAAATTCTACCTGTAACTGTTGAGCCGTTTGAGCAAATAAATCATCATCAATATTAGAAATAATCACCAAACGATACTTTTGCTTTAACGCTTGTAATGCTTCTACGGTATCAGAAAAAGTTTTCCAAGTTTCAATCGACTTCCATAAACTCTCTAATTCAGAAATTGTGGGTTCAAACTCCAACCGTTCCCCAATTTTTTGGACAACTTCTCGCAAAACATCTTTATAATTTTGATATTTTCCACTTTGAGCAATTGGCTCATATTCAGAAAAAAACTTTAATAATTGTTGTTCATCGCAGTCTATCTGATGATCAGAAACAATTTTTTCTAAAATGGAAGTAATTCCATGTTCCCAATCAATTAAAGTTCCGTAACAGTCAAAACTCAAGGCTTCAAATTGATTAAAATCTAACATCTCTAATTTCCTTAACGCTAATTATTTAAAAATCATTTTAGTTAAACCACGCTTGCCAAGCCGACCAACTTTTAACTAAATCAGCGAATTTAGCATAGCCCTTTTCACGGGGATGTGCGCCATCATAGTTTTCAACTTCACTCCTCCAAACTTTAGAATACTTTAAGGGCGTAAAAACATCAAGATAGGGAATATTAACTTGCTCACAAATCAACTGCATTTTTTTAGATAATTCACCAATTCTCTGATTTTGTTCAACATCCGCAATCGGTGGAGGCCCAATCATTAAAACCGGAAAATGAGATGAAGCTGTTGTTAAAATTTGACGGGTATTGTTGAGAGAATCTGATCAACAAACGCGAGTTTTTCCCTGTTCAATCGTCGTATCATTAACTCCAAAAGAAAACACCACTCGGCTGTCATATTCAGAAGTTAAACGACAAGACACTTCCCCAGACCAACGTTTGAGAATATCTGCACTCGTTTCTCGTCGGATGCCTAAGTTATAGACAGTAATTTCATCCTTGTATTGATGAGCCTCAACACAAACTCGACCCGTCCATCCTAAACCACTCGGATCACCCACACCATTAACAAAAGAATCACCCACAAAACAAATTCGCATCTGTTAATATCTGTTAATATCTGTGAGAATTAGAATAAACTTCTTCCCGTGACAGATAAGCCTTCAACAATTAGAGACGGTGTACAAAAAGAACCATTCCAGTCTGCATCCCCTCCGACTTGAACAACCCGTTTTAGAGCCGTATAAACATTTCCAGAAACCATAGTATTCTTAACTCTGCCTACAATTTCACCCCGTTCAATTCGATAGCCCAAATCCACATTAATCGAAAATTCCCCACTAATTCCTGCACCCCCTCCCAACATTTGATCAATAATTAATCCCTGATCTAGATTTTGAATTAAATCTTGCAACGTTCCCTTTCCGGGTTGAATCAACAAATTAAATAAACCCGGTGTTGGGTAACTATTTAAACCCGCTTTAAACCCATTTCCAGTCGTACCACTTCCCAAAACCCGACCCGTCGTTAAATCCGTATAAAAAAGTTGCAAAATTCCATCTTCAATAAAAACAATCGGGCGAGTTTGTACTCCCTCATCATCAAACGGACAACTAAACGGCCCTTCATCAGGCGCCTGATAAACCGTCAAAAGCGAGGAAATCACAGGCGTCCTTAAGCGATCACTCCAAGGAGAAGCGCCCTCTAAAACCTGTTTCCCATTCAACGCCGCAGCCACCGTTCCCCACAGCATATCCGCCGCTTTCCCTGTGAACAAAATCGGCACCCGACCCACAGGCGGCGCAATATTTTCTTTGGCCCAATTCAAGCGTTTTAAAATACGTTCAGCGATCAACGCAGGATCAAGCACACCTCTCTGAGTTTGACCGTCTGAGATACTCAAGAAATCATCTCCGCGTATCCATTCAGTTTCGAGATAACCACTCAGCGTCGTATCCGTATACCCCGAATCCAAGCCCCGAGAATTCACCAAACGAGTCGATTCAATTTCACAGTCCCACTCAGCGCTACAGAGAATGTCAGGATAGTCTTGTCGAACTAGAGCGATCGCCTCTCGCCCCCATTCAATCAGCTGTTCCACCCCAACCGTCTCGCCTAAATTGGGATAATGTTTGTTCATCGAAGTTGCCGTCAGTTCAATGGTTTCAGGTTCATTGAGACGACTCAGAGCGATCGCTCGTTCAACCAACTTTTCCGGCTCTACAGGGCCATGAGCCACAGCCAAACCCGGACGCCCATCTCGCCAAAGTCGTAAGGCTGTCCCCCCAGTTTGAATACTTTCGAGTTGTTTGAGTCGGTTGGCTTCAAAAAAAATCGGTTGTGATTGAGATTGCGACTGAAAAACCGAAGCCGCCTCGGCACCGGCTAATGAAGCCAACTCCAGAAGCTGTTCGGCAGATTGGTCATGGGTCATAAACGATCGGTCATCGCACAGTGTTCATCGTTCCATCCTACCTTGTGGTGAGTCACTTATATCAAAGGGTTTCCTGAGTGCCTTTAGGGTTCTACGATTAAACCCCGAAGATACAAAGGAAATATTACTGAGTGCTTTCAAGATCGAGAGACACTCAGAAGTAAACTACCCAACGCCAACGTGTAAACACTTATGACGTGGGCTTTATCCCTAACCCAATCCCATCGGGGAACAACAAAAGCTGTCCCTCTAACTGACAGGAATAGGTCGAGATTTCCGGCGGATTTACGGCAGCCCCATCTTGCTATCACAGGACAAGCCCTCAGTTCTTCTTGGTCAAAAGGCAAAAGACAAGATCTCCCTAACTCCCCCTCTCCTGAACAACTGAACTACTGAGTCGAGAGTTGACGTTCAACTTCAGCGATCGCAGCTTGATGTTCAGCTTCAGTGCGGCTAAAAATATGCGTTCCATCGTAGCGAGCCATAAAATAGAGATATTCTGTCGGTTCCGGATTGAGAGTCGCCTCTAAACTCGCAACACCTGGACTCGCAATCGCTGTCGGAGGTAAACCCGTATTCATATAAGTATTGTAGGGAGAAGGGGTTTCCACTTGCCTAAAAGTCAGAGGTTGATCAACCGTTTGGCGAATTCCCAAAGCATACTCAACCGTCGGATCAGCCGCTAACCGCATCCCTTGTTTCAGACGATTATGAAACACCCCCGAAATAATCCCTCGTTCACTGGCAATAACAGCTTCTTTTTCAATAATACTCGCCAGTGCCACCCACTCATTGAGTGAAAGATTGGTTGAATTGCGATTTTCTTGATAGACAGGCAAAGCCACCTGTTGAAAACGGTCTAGCATTTGACGGATAATCACCTCCGGGGTAATCCGTTCAGCAACCACTTGATAAGTATCGGGATACAAGAAACCTTCGAGAAGGGGTAAATCTTCAGGAAGCCAGGGATAATCAGCATAAGGAATCTGTGACGCCGCATCCATAAAAGCCTGTGCAGAAAAATAACCTTGCTCCTCAAAATATTCTGCCATTTGTTTAATAGACCATCCTTCTGGAATCGTGAAGCTTAACTGCATCACCTCACCCTTCCAGATCTTGTCTGCGACGGTACTCAGAGATTGAGTCGGAGAGAATTGGTAAGTCCCGGCTTTAAACTCACCTTCAGGATCAGCAAAAACCAACCAACGCGACCATAACCGCCAAGCATTTGAGGAACGAATTAAACCCGCCGCTTCCAAGTCCCGTCCAATCTGCTGACTGGAAGTTCCCGATGGAATTGTCATTTGAACCGCTGTCTCGTCCTCTGTAGATTCACCCAGGCTATCACTATCGATGGGTGCTGAACTCACCCAACTCCACCATGACCAACCCTGCCAACCTACAAAAATCCATGTTGCTGGTAGGATCACCAGGTAGAATGCAATTTTTGAAATCCGTCCCATAGGTCTTTTGATCCGTCGTCAGTTGTCTGTGGTTTTTTGTTTTGACTCTCCTGAGTTTAATCGAGCCTGAGTTTAATCGAGATCGTCAAATAGTTGATCTTCGATTAAAGGTAACAGTGGCTCAATTCTCTGGAGTTCTTCGCTTGAAAGTAATTGAGGTTCACCCCGTTCATTTTGACGAGCCAAGATAAAAAAGGGTTCAACGGGCATATAAATTCCATATTCTTGTTCTTCACAATAGAAGCTGGCTAACTCGATCATTTCCTCATAGTCGCCCTCTCCTGAGTCTTCGTCATTGTCTTCGAGATCATCTGGATCGACCTCTGGCAATTCCCCACCAACCGTGAAGGTAACAGCAGTGCGTTTAAGTGTTAGATTTTGCTCTTCTAAAACAACTTTGGCCAGGGGTAAAATTTGATCAAGTTCGGCTTCAGATTCAACCGGGATCGGGGTTTCATCGTCTTCGTCATCACTCGGCCAACGTAAAATTTCGACAGGAGCATCTACCGGAACGAGCAGCAGATAGTCCTGACCTTCAAGCGGTAAAATGGACTGAATCAAACAGTTGAGTGATCGCCCTTGCTCATCAGTGAGTGTGACGATATCTTCTTGAGAGCGTCCATTCTCTTGGGGGGATTGAGATGAAAACATCATGTAAGCTTATCTAAAAGAGTACCCCAGGTCTGGGCAAATCAGTGTTTTGCAGGAGTCGAATATCGATCCTGCACGATCAGAATATCATGCTTGAGGTGGCGTGGCATCAAACAAAAGCTCAATCAGAGAGTTATCCGCGTTCAGAGGCATTTTTCGCAACTGACGGTTGTTTGCTCCATTAAAGTTGCTGTCCCCGTCGTTGATCTAACCATTGCTGTAAGATTATAGCTGCTGCTTTGCGATCGATTAACCCTTTGTTGCGTGAGGGAGAAATATGAGCATCTCGGAGCATCTGTTCAGCTTGAAACGAAGTGAGGCGTTCATCGACATATTCTAGGGGTAAGTCTAGAGCCTTCGCCAGTCCTGTCGCGTATTTTTGGACTTTTTTGGCTTGAAACCCGATAGTTCCATTCATCGAATAGGGTAAACCCACGACAAGAACCTGTACTCGTCTATCTTCTACCAGCTCTCGCAGTTGAGCAACATCCCGTTCAAAAGCACTGCGTTTTAAAGTCATTAAACCCGTCGCAAACAAACCCAGACCGTCGCAGCCAGCAACCCCAATCCGTTTCTGACCAATATCGAGTCCCAGGGCGGAAACAAATTGGGGTGAGGAGTTTTCACTCATTATCCTTCATGCTGATTTTCTGACGGTCGATCAGTCGGTTTATTTTGACTCTCCAACTCAGGTTGCTCAGACATCGCGTTTGATTGTCCGCTGAGAGTGTCTGAAACCTGAGAATTTCGCTTAGAGCGAGGATGATTATTCATTGGCCCTAACCAGGATATACGACTTGGTATCGGTTTACGAGCTGGTTGCAAACTTTGCAGAACATCTGACAATTGCAACCCTTCTAATGACAGCTTCGACTCCCGAACTTTATGCCAAACTGAACGAGACATCAACAAGCTGTGTTCAATGCGAGTCGCTCCCATTTTCTCAAAATAGGCTTCTCGTTCGGGTAAATAGTCCGCTGAACTGACTCGCAGAGATTGGGTCGGAAAATCTTGCGTCAGATGAGCAATTTGAGCCAAGAGTTCGGGATACAGCCAAGTATAAGACGGATTGACGGTTAACTCAGCAAAATGGGGTTGACGACCATCTCGCGACAGTTGCACTTGGAAATAACCAATTGCCGCTTTACGTTGCGGCTCGAAGACATAAGCACTAATGTGTTCGGTATGGTTGAACCATTGCTTAAATCCATCTATCACCGCTTTAATCACGCTGGATTTAAAATCGCTAATATGGCGATCAAAAACCTGTCGAACAAACGGGTGCATGGATGCCGTATCGAGTTGATACAGTAGTTGAGCATCGGCATTACTCACCGGGAGTAGGTTGGGAAGATCAGGTTGAGCAACCGCCAATTGTTGTAGGAGTTCGGGTTCGACTGACCAATAGGTAATTTGAGCCAGACGTTGGAATCCGTTTTGACGATAGAGGGCAATATTCGCCTTATCATTAATGTCAACTTCAACGAGCCAATTGCGGGCTTCCCAAATACTTTCAAAGCAATGGCGGAGTAGTTGCGATCCCACACTTTTGAGATCTCCTTCTGGAGAGACGGCAACTTGATTGACTCGCCAGGTACTCCGGGTAAGATTAAATGGTGAGACTTTAATCATTCCGCGAACTTGATCGTCTTGTTCAGCGACGAGAATATTAAATAGATGTTGACAAGGATTAGGAAACCAGCTTAAAAATTTCAGGAATCCGTACCAACGACGTAGCTTTTGAAGATCTTGAGCCACATGACTAAAACCCTCAGTTTCTTGATCGCTGACCGTATCCGATAAGGTCTGCTGACACAACCGCTCGATTTGATCCAGGTCACGATATTGAAAGGGACGGATATTCACTTGGTTTTGGTTTTGGGATAGGAATAAAGTCATAGGTTTGATTTTGTCTTGCTATTCATCATCCAACAGCGGACTGACGCTTGATTACGCTAAATCTTTCCACAATTGGATTTAACTGCCCCAACAATTCCTTGAGAATTGAGTGACAACATTATTGATCGCCGGGGGAGAGAGGACGGATGAGAACTAATGGCGTTCGCTCATCAGCATTTCCGGCGGGATTACTTCTTAAGGCTTGTTCTAGAATTTTCGTGGAAAGATCGGCGGTATGCGCTAATATTTTAACGGCTTTGAGATCGTTGACATCTACAATTGCTGCTGCCAGATTGGTTTCTTGTTGAATGCGATCAACGACTTGTTGAGGATTTTCTGGCCCTAAGACAATAAATTGGTCATAGGGGGGTAAAGTTCCCGTGACATCATCGATTAAACGGGCTTGTTCCCCTGCGAGGGTATAGAACAGTCCCGGTTGACCCAGTATTTTAGCGATCGCTCCCCCGACAAAGGCTAATAAAACGCGCGTTGGCCCGACTAAATCGACTAAGGTTTGCATCCCACAGGCGGTTGCTAAACTCGAAGTGGGCAGAAAGAACTGACAAACCCGCTTGGCAACCCATCCGGGTTGAATTTCGCTCGGATGACGGAATCGGCCTTGAATTAGAGCTAAGGGTGTTTCTCCCATTGTAATCACATCTCCGGGTTGAGCATGAGGGAGAATGTATCGTTTCACGATCTCTACGGGATCATCGAGGTGAGTCAGGAGATGCGTGCGAATCGGATAGACGGTTGCTAATTCTGTGTGGCGGGGAGTTGAGGGAATTTGAGGATCAGGATATTGTAAGGGGATGACCACGTGGCGAGTTTTCGGAATCCGTCCATCTGGGCCATAGGTGATGTAGTGAATTTTGACCCAAGCGGACTGGAGGCTGTCGAGATTTTCGCCTTTGATTTCGATTGAAACTTTGATTTGAGTGGGTTTGCGTTTGACAATGTAGGCAAACCAATAGTTATCGACTCTTGCAGGTGCATCCGGGTGCATCGGAATAATCCGAGGGGTTAACTCAATCTGGTCTAAACTCGCTTCACTCAGGAGTTGTACTTCGGCTTTGATTTCAGGTACCATGATTTCAAATCCCTGAGTGCGGTTGCGGAACTCCATTTGACCAATGAGCAGGTAATGATTCGGTTGAGAGATGGCGAGATCCCACTGACCGGATGTGAGTTCTAGGTCATTTCCAGGCATTCGACGATATCGCAGCTCTATTGCTAATCCCCCGATGGCGACAATTGCCAGTAACGTTACAATGACTATCAGTAAACTTGCCATGACTCCTCCTGCCCAATTTAACTCCACTTATTTTAGTGGATTCGTTAACCTGCCTCTCAAATCCAGATACTTATCACAAGTTAGTCACTTTGTCTAGATCATTGATCGGCATTAAATAACTTTTCTTTAATTAAATCTATAAAATCATTATTAAATTTTATCTAACTGCTAGCTTACTCCCAAAAAAATGGGCAGAAGAAAAGGATGAAAATCAAGTCAAATCAAGCAAAAAGCTTCAGTTGGCATCTAATTCTGCTCCCCACAGAGAGCAAACAGGCGATTGTCGGATTAATTTAATTTTGTTAAAGATTTGTAAACTATTAAAGAACGACATTGAAATTTTACAGTCTTTTGAGGAGTTCCATGAAGCAACTTGTAATTGCTGAACGTTTTTTTCTGACTATCCACGTGATCTCAACTCTATTTGGCTTGGCAGGACTATTAATCATTTTGCCCAATCCCCAAATCATTGCGAACTTACCCTCTTTCGGACAGGCGGCTTTTGGGTGGAGTATGGCAGGAGGTGGAGTCGCCTACATCGTCTTTGGTGCAATTGCTGTTACTCTTTACGCTTACCGTACTCTCGGATGGTGGGCGACAGCAACATTTATGCTCCCGGCTGTATTCTTATCCTTGGGCAGTGAATTACTCGGCACCAGCACCGGATTTCCCTTTGGTCACTATCAATATCTCAGTGGTTTAGGTTACAAGATTGGCGGCTTAGTTCCGTTTACCATTCCCCTGTCCTGGTTTTACATGGGACTAACTTGTTATCTCTTAGCCCGTGCAGGTTTAAAAGTGATTGTTGGTTCAAGTTGGTTCCGTCACTGGGCGGCTTTAGCAATGGCGGCTATCTTATTAACAGCTTGGGATTTAGTTCTTGATCCAGCAATGAGTCAAGCTCCTGTAAAATTTTGGGAGTTCCAAGAAGTCGGTGAATTCTTTGGGATGCCTTATCGTAACCTCTTGGGATGGATGGGAACGGCTGCGCTATTTATGAGTGTTGGTGCTTTCTTGTGGAGACGGATACCTGTGGTATTATCTCGTCATCAATTGACTTTACCCGTGATTGTCTATTTGACGAACTTCATTTTCGGAGCAACAATTACAGTTGTTTCCCTCGATGCACGGTTCTTGTTCCCGGTTAGTCTGAGTGTAGCGTTGGGTGTGATCCCCGTCTTGATCTTTTGGTGGACCGCTAAACCCACATTAGCAACGGTTGAAGATTTGCAAAGCACTCCAGCTTCTGTAGATTTGCCTCGCTCAGAAGTTCCTCATACTCCGGCTGAGATTTTAGCAAAATAGACCTTTATACCCGCTAGAGTTGATTCTATTTAGGGGACATGGAACGAATCAATCGTCCCTATATCGATAGCGAAGCGGGACACAAAGCGAGTTCTTTTTCAGGCCTCGTTTTTCCCTTCGCCAAGCGTGTCGTTAGACGTAAGCCTGTCCCCTTCTATGCTAAATTTGCAAGCATCCTTGTGCCTCGTTAACGGACGCAATCAATTTTCAATGACCAATTACTTCTTGCCAGTCTGGATCGGTGCTTTAACTTTGCTGATCTTGATTGTACAAATTCCGGCTACGGCGATTGTTCTTTCTCGTCTATTTAAGGCTCTCAACCGTAATTTTCCGCTGCAACCTCATTTGCCAACTCCTGATTTATTGGGAACGGTGAGTGTTGTTGTTCCGACTTTAAACGAAGCTGCACGAATTTCTCCTTGTTTATCAGGGTTGAGTCGGCAAAGCTATGAAGTACGGGAAATTTTGGTTGTTGATAGTCATTCAACGGATGGCACTGGTGAAATGGTGCAGACGAAAGCTCAACGCGATCCTCGATTTCGCCTGATCACCGATGATCCATTGCCTGCGGATTGGGTTGGACGGCCTTGGGCTTTACATACGGGTTTTCTGCACAGTTCCCCAAAAAGTGAGTGGGTGTTGGGGGTTGATGCGGATACTCAACCGAGTCCGGCTTTAGCTGCAACTCTGGTGAAAACGGCGATCGCACAAGGCTATGATTTGATTTCTCTGTCTTGTCGGTTTATTTTAAAATATCCGGGAGAATTGTGGTTACAACCTGCACTGTTAATCACGTTGATTTATCGTTTTGGGCCACCGGATACTCACCCCACAAGCCCGGAACGAGTGATGGCGAATGGTCAATGTTTTCTCTGTCGGCGTTCGGTTCTCGAAGCCATGAACGGATATACCAGTGCAAAGGGTTCTTTTTGCGATGATGTGACTTTAGCTCGTCATATCGCCGCGAGAGGGTTTAAAGTCGGGTTTCTCGATGGGGCGAATTTACTGAAAGTGCGAATGTACGATGGTTTCCGCGATACCTGGTCCGGATGGGGGCGATCGCTAGATCTCAAGGATGCTTCTTCCGTGGCGCAACTGTGGGGAGATTTAGGGGTATTATTAGCCATTCAGGGTTTACCTTTACCAATTTTGGTGTTGAGTCTGGGATGTTGGAGATTTTTGCCTTTATCTAATCCCTTAGTGTTGATTTTACTGGGTTTAAATTTATTTTGGCTAACGGTTCGGTTTGCTTTATGTGGTGCGATCACTTCAGCTTACGATTTGTCTGTTGCTCAGGGAAAATGGATATTTTGGTTATCTCCGTTGGCTGATCCGTTAGCAGTGGTGCGGTTGTTTGTTTCTGCCAATCGTAAGCCGACTCAATGGCGAGGACGAGTTTATCAGTAAACAGTCGGGGCAATTCAACAATTGTCCTTAGCCGTGAACTTCTGACTTTAGATTGTAAAATAGTGAAAAGCCTAACAAAAAAAGCAACTCTTGTCTGAATGAGCAGTTAAACTCATCAAGGCAGAGACGTAATATTTGCTGGAAGAATAACACCTTAAGAATGGCTTAAAGTGATCTATATGTCACATTCTGCGGGTGAATCGCTCGGTATTGTAAGGGAGAAATTTATCGATGTATAGTCCTAGTGGATCTGGTGTAGCAACGAAGACAGGGGCAAATAGTCGGGTCTTCGTGTTTGAAGTGGAGGGAATGCGTCAAGGGGGTGATTCCGACAAATTCACTTATCCGATTCGTCGCAGTGGCAGAGTATCTATTACCGTGCCTTATGAACGGATGAATCAGGAAATGCGTCGCATTTCTCGTTTGGGTGGTCGGATTGTTAATATTCGTCCCTGTAACGGCAATCCCTCAGCCCAAAGCAGCGCTACATCAGGAAATGGACTACAAAGTCAACAGTCTGGAGAACAGAAGAAGCCCATGACGCAAGCTAAAGCTCATACTGACGTTCCTATCAATATCTACAAGCCTAAGACTCCCTTTACTGGCAAATGTCTGTCTAGTAAAGAATTAGTTCAAGAGGGTGGAGAAGGGACTGTTCGTCACCTCACTTTTGATCTTTCTGGTGGCGATTTGCGTTACCTTGAAGGTCAAAGTATTGGGATTATCCCTCCAGGCACAGATGCGAATGGCAAACCTCATAAGCTGAGGCTTTATTCCATTGCTTCAACTCGCCACGGCGATAATCTTGATGAGAAAACAGTGTCTTTGTGTGTACGCCAACTCGAATATAAGCATCCTGAAACGGGTGATACGGTCTATGGGGTTTGCTCTTCCTTCCTCTGCAACATCAAAGAAGGAGATGATGTAAGCATTACCGGGCCTGTTGGTAAGGAAATGCTGTTACCGGATGATGAAGATGCCACAATCATTATGATGGCAACAGGGACAGGAATTGCTCCTTTCCGCGCTTTCATCTGGCGGATGTTTAAGGAAAGAGAACAAAACCCTGATTATCAGTTCAAAGGTCTGGCTTGGCTATTTTTTGGTTGCGCCTACACTCCCAATATTCTCTACAAAGAAGAGCTTGAAGAGTTACAACGTCAATTTCCTGACAATTTCCGCGTAACTTATGCCGTTAGTCGTGAACAAAAGAATAAAGACGGTGGCAAAATGTATATTCAGCATCGGATTCAAGAAAATGCTGATGAGTTGTGGCAGTTGAATCAAAAACCCAACACCCACACCTACATTTGTGGTTTGAAA
Source organism: Lyngbya sp. PCC 8106 (assembly GCF_000169095.1). Classification (GTDB taxonomy): domain Bacteria; phylum Cyanobacteriota; class Cyanobacteriia; order Cyanobacteriales; family Microcoleaceae; genus Capilliphycus. The sequence continues at coordinate 10,102 of NZ_AAVU01000003.1, read as the reverse complement.
GGTATGGAAGGCGGGATTGACGAAGGAATGTCCGCCGCCGCAAGTAAGTTTGGTGCTGACTGGAGTGAATTCCAGAAGCAACTGAAGAAAGACCACCGTTGGCACGTTGAAACCTACTAATTGTTAAGGTTAGAAGGTTTTGATCGCATTAAGATTCTAGTGAGTTAATAGTATTTGGGGTGAGGGTTTTATTGATAGCCTTCACCCCTTTAATTTATGAGTTTTTAGAGTAAAAATATATCGTAAATTCCTCACGAATTCCATTGACAATCAATGTCTATCTGAATTTGAGGATAATCAAAAGTTACTCTAAAACCTCAAAGCAATTAAGCTAATTAGCCCCAGTAAACCCAGCGACTGACGAAAGTAGTTAACACCATCGAATAACTCTTGCCACGCCCAAGTAAACAAAGAACCAAAAGCGATTGCGTCTAGACCTGTATGGAGATTGCCACCAGGAACAATTAATTTGAGTACAGTGGTTATAATCCCGACGATAAGCGGTAAATTGGGGGGTTGAGCAATAACAATATTGCCCTCGCTATCTCGAAACGTTTTATCGAATAAGTTATCTTCCATGAATGATTGAATCAACAATTATCTCCAAATCTAAGTCTACTTGGCTTGGGGAGATTTCACTCTCCCCCTTTAGTCATAATTGGGGTTGACTTCCAACGAGGATTGAAAATTTAATCAATAAAACTGTGCATGGGGTTAACCCACTTAGAGATATGTTTATGTCAATAATGCTCATTCATTAGCCCTGAAAAAAATGAATAATTATCGCGCCATTTTGAAGCGAGTCGGTATTGTACTGATCATAGTCGGAATTCTTGATATCGTGTATTTTTTCCAAGTCATTCCCCCAGAAAGCCGAAGCTATTCATCTAGCTTTTTTTACTTAATCGCAATTGGTGTATTGTTCCTCTGTGGAAACCTGCGTGCCGTTCCTCTCGTTACCTGGGGCAGTGCCTTATTGCTCTCCTATTTCGTCACCTCTTTATTGATATTACTTCCCTTAAGACCCGCAGAACTTTGGGCAACTGAATTTCGCCTTGATTCAGTGAGTTTTTCCCTGTCACTTTTGTATAAAATTGCAGAAATCGTCCTTTTGTTCTGGGTTTATACTCAACTGCGGACTACAGCTGTCGTTAGGGCTACCGTAAAATCTGGTTATTCCGCCTCAACTCCGAAGCTAGCATTCATCCTGGGGGTCGTATTTGTAGCGGTGATTACTGGCATGATGCACTTCATTCGTGTCGGCGAAACAGGAGTTAAAGCCGTGGAAATAGCCCAAGCCCAATACGGAGAAGTCTACAAATATCATATCACAGGGATAAGTTGGGAGAATGGTCAGGTCAGAGCCAGCCTAATCGCATACAACAAACAAGAGATCAAACCCGTAAAAGTTGAGTGGAACAGTCAATAAAGCGAAGCGTTATATCATATTAATCTTCTTCAACACCTCTACTACCTTCAGCCCGAACAACCTGAATAACCTGAAAATTATTGACGAATTGACAGATATTCCCTTTACAATAAATACGATCTCATTATCTCCTGTTTATATGTCTCGTTCTCAAAAACAAACTTCATCTACACCCACCGAGTCAACTACATCCTTAGGACTTTCCAGTTTTCACGAACGTCATCGCCTTCTCGAAGAAGAACATCAATGGCTTCTTAAACAGATTAAACGAAAACGCACTGAACTCAAAAACTTCTTAGATCAGATACGTACCATTGCGACTCGAATTTTTAGCCAAGCTTCCCCTCTCTATCAAAAACAAAATCAACTGGATACTAAAATTCATAATTTATTTGAAGAAATATTAACCAATCGAAAATTGGGAAAAAAGAGCAAACAAGATATTCTCAATGTTTATCATTCTCTCCAATTAATCGGATTAATCAGTCCTCAATTAGATGAAGATGATGAATTTGATACTTTTTTCAACGATTCCTCATCAGAGCGAGGGAATACTGAAGCTGGAGAAAACTTCTTTAATAATAATACCCACAACTTTAATCAATTTGATGAAGATAATTCTTTTACAGAATCTCAAACAAAATCCCCTGAATCTCAACAAATTCGACAAACATTTCTAAAATTAGCTTCTCTTTTTCATCCAGATAAAGTCACAGATGCCGAAACACAAATGTACCATAATGAGGTAATGAAAGAAATTAACCGTGCTTATCAAGAAGGGGATATTGCTCGACTGCTTGAAATCGAAAAACAACACCATCTTCAAGAAGAAATTGACTCAAGTAGCAGCACCAAATCTGAAATTGAAAGGCTTTGTCTTCGACGGGAAAAAGACAATAAACTTCTCAAAAACCAGTACGAAAACCTCAAAAAAGAACTCCGTATTGCTCGAAATACGCCCGAAGGTGAACTGGTCAAAGATTATCGTGCTTGTCAAAAACAGGGAGTTGATGCCGTTGCTGAAATTGTTTTAGAATTAGAATCTAAAGTCAAAGCAATAGAAAATATCTATAATTTTGTCCGGGACTTTCGAGACAAAAAAATCACGATTAAAGAGTTTGTAAAAGGCCCCAGTCGTCCTGAAAATGCTGAAGAAATGCTAGAAATGATGTTAAGTCGCTTATTTGAAATAGAACTTGAACTTGAATAATAATAAAATCAATGGGGAACTGGGCGGCTAGATTGGGAAAAGCTTATTTTTAATTCTGCGATCATAATAGTGTAAGATAGGGAATTAAAATGTCAGAATTCATAATTAAGTTAATCGGGAGCTTGCATAAGGATGAGAGTTGAATCTATTGAACAAGAATACATGACTAACTCAGACGAAAATCTAACCAATAGTGAAGCAGTCCTCGTCACAAAAGTTATTTTTGAAGGTGTTGATAGCCCCTGTATTTTATCACGGTTAATGATAGAAGCACTAGGCCGTCCTGGTAAAGATAATGATATGGAATTCCTCAACAGTGGCGAACGCTGTATCGTTGTTTGGACTCACCCTCAACTGAGTCTTGAAGCTACACAAAATCTCGTCAATAGTGCAATTTTCAAATAATAAACAACCCGTTTTCCAAACCAATTAGTCTTGAGAAATCCGACTATTCTTGAACCGTCTTTTATCTATACTTTGTTTGTATTAGGTGCTGGAGGTGCAAGTTCTCTAATCAAAAAGAAAAAACAGTAATAAAATACTGTTCACTTTTGGGATCTAATTTTGTAGATTAAATCCTCAGTTGACTCAACTCTCTGAGGATTTTGTGTTGAGTCACTTTAATAGATAATCGGTTTGGGATCTATATAAACCCGGAGTTGAAGTATTTGGTTCATTATAGACTGGGTAAATCGTTTTATACCAAAGTGCTTGAGTTTGGTTGTTAATGCTTTTGGCGGATAAAAGTGTGAGATACTTCAGACTCAAATCAAAACGAATGTGCATCCAGGGAACACCATGACCATGCGTATTACACCATATTGAACCCCCTTGTTCAATCGTTTTATGAGCAATTTCTCCAACCCGTTTCCATAAAGCCTGTTGTAAATCAATAGAAGCCAAGCGACAAAAAGCAGCAATATGACCATAACTTCCTGTGTCTTTGGGTATCACCAACAACGCATCACCCGATAAATTAGAGAATGTTGTCACCTGTTCATGGGGTTTCAACTTCTGAAGATATTCTTGATAAGCTTGGGAATTTGCGGGAGAAAAATTAGACGGAATTAATACCGCGAAGAAGGGGTGAGTTGTGGTAAAACTAGAGTGAATCGGAATAGGTTGCCAAAGAAAGTCGAAGGGAATATCAGCCCAAGTTTGATTCCAGAGTTGTCGAAAATCAGCTTGACTTGACAACCCTCTGGCGATCGCCGACCAAGAAAAAGGGCGCTGGTGAGAATCGACAAACCGAACAACTATTGTATCTTGTTGGTGAATTTTCAGGCGAACTCGATGGGCTGTTGCGTGATTAATATTGCTATCCGAACACAGTTTCATGAGTACATCCGTTATTCTAACTCTCAGGAGTGTAACAAATTAAATTTAAGATTAGATTAATTAGGTAGATATTTAGTAACCGAACAGAATATTTGACCAAGCGGGTGATCTGATCACTATATTCCACAATTAGGAGAGGATAGTCAAGGAAAAACTCATGACGATTACCTCGACTGTCAAAAAAATGAAACTGCATAAAAGCTAATTGTTCCTCCTATTCACAAAGTAGAGAAGAAAAAACCTCCACAAAAAAAAGGAACTCAATTATGATTTTTCATCCTAAATCCATCGTAGTTTTTACCGTCGTTAATACCTTGTCAGTCGGATTCATCTTAACGAGTTTATCGACTTCAGGATTAGCTGAAAGTGTTCAAAGAAGACAAATTCAACGCTCTCCTGTACAGTCACAGATTAAACCTAATACGAATTTGGGAATCTCTCCCGGTTTACAGGGAAATTGGAAAGGAAACATCAATGCACAAGGAGATGATGTTCTGACTAGCGTTGAAATTATTGTCACTTCCAAATCCGGTTCTAACTATCAAGGAACGTGGAAACATCACGGTTCAAAGTATAATGCTCAACAGGATTCTTGGGAAGATACAATTCTCCAACAAGGAAGTCTAAAAGCCTCTAGACAAGGAAATGAAATCACACTAGAATTGGATGGATTCAATAGCAATAAACTGGTTCTTGCTGGACTGCTAACTCCTAGTAAGATTTCTGGAGAAGTTGTTGGAAATTCTCATTTCGTCTTCTCTTTTCTCAAACAATAATTAGGACGAATTATCCTCCTAATTGTCTCTTATTCTTCCCATTGCGGTGCTGTTAACGTTGTGCGTAACTTCCAGTTTCCTTGCGGATGAATAAGTTCTAAAACACCACTGGATAATTCTTGCTTCAAATAGGGACTGTCTAACACCGCCCAATTTCCTAAAACTCGTTCTTGATTATTGACAGTTCCTCGTCCAATACCGCGATTGGGTTCGTAAATCATTTCTAAGCGATCGCCTGTGACCGATTTGTAGGATAATTGACCTAGATTCGTCCAGAGGCGATCATTAACTTCGGTTTGGTCTAAACGTTTTTTTAAAGCTTCCAAATTGGGCGCATCATTGACAGAAACCACTTCTGTTATCCAAGCGGTATTTACCCCATTTGCAGCTAAAACTTGATCCTCAGAATATTTTTCTGAAACTTGCGGTTTCCAGTCTATCGTATCTCCCCAAACCTGTACGGACAACCAAACATTTTCAACTTGCCAAATATACCAATTATTATGTCTTTGGGGTTCACCATAGCGAGTTGGAAGCACTAAATGAGAACGAGTTGGAACCTTAGCTGCAATGTCACGCTCGTTCAATCTTAATTGATAGAGAACCGTTCCTTTTTCCTGCAAAAATTGATCGCCGGGAGAATTTCCCGCAGCCATCGGACTGTGATAGGTTCCGCCCAAACTGACTACCGCATTATCAACGCCTTTAGGATCGCGAATAACGAGTTTATAAGTTGCATATTGGGCATTAATTGTTCCCTGAACTTGATAAGAACGAAACGGAATTAACAGTGTGGATAAACTGTAATCTTCGGTGATATAAAACGTTTCCCAAAATTGATTATCTTGATGATAACTATAGTAACTCGGATGACTGGCTTTCAATAAAAACGGAAGCTGTACTTCTTTCTTCGCTAAAGCGGTCATTTCTGTCGGAGGACGGTAGGAACTCAACGCCGCCGGAACCCCAACCCAGGCGTATTTTTGCGGGATACGGTCAGCCGTTTGGGGGTCGTCTCCCCACCACACCCAAGCCACCGCACTCAACTCGCTATTATCCCAAGTTCCGCGATCAAACCCCCGACTTTCGGCACCTCCGGCTGTTCCCCAACTCAAACGAACCGCCATATTTGCAGCCAACCAGTCGAGAGTGGCTTTGGCGAGTTGTCGGAGTTCGGGCGTTTTGGCAAAATCATAAATATTCAGTAAACCTGCGATCGCATAACCGTAGTATGTTGAAGAATGGAACTCACCCTGACCGATGGTGAGAAATTTATTCAGTTCGGCCCGCATCCACGCTTCATTGGTTGCAGCCACACCGGGCGCCCCATTCGGCCAACCACTTCCATCCATCAAAGCCAGTCCCGAACCCCGTTGCATGAACATATGATTTTCGGTGCCTTGTTCCATCCATTCGATCACTTCGGGGCTTTCTAGCATTTGGCGATAGGTGGTTACAAGGTCGGGGGGAAGTTGATCGCGAAAGAGAAAAAACAGGCGAATATCGTGAATAGCCCGAAAATGGTACAAGTCGGGGCGATCTTTATCCAAACTGCGTAAAAACGGCCAAAGGGTTTCGGGGTTGTATTGTTCGGGTAGACTCAGACGGGCGAGAATAACCGGAAGCAGGTATTTGTGAGGATCACCGAGTTTAACTCGTCGCCACCACTCATCGAGGCTACTGAGGTCTTCTGAGGCGACTCTTTGACGAATGGCGAGGCTGCGTTGTTGAAAAGCTTGTTCGGTGTCGTTGTCCCAAATGCGGCTAGAGGTTGAAAAATTTTCTGTCAATTTTTCGGGGGTTGTGTCCGGGGTCTGACTGGAACAACTAAGTATACTACTGAGTGTAAGGAAAAGAGCCGCAATTGCAAAGGGTTTGAGCTTCATAAGGGGGTTCTCCGGTTAGTGTTTTTAAGGTTAAGAAAAGCTGATTTTTTGCCTCAATGTATCTATTGTGAAAAGAAAACAACTAATTTCTGCGTGTTTTCACGGAGATAGCGTTTCATATCCAAAAAAAAATCCGTAATTCATACATTGTGGTAAACCGAGCTTCCTTGATATCTTATATACAGATGCATAGAGAAACACCCCAGATTGACCCCGTTCCATCAGACGGGGTTTTATTTATGGTAATCAAGTTGGTTTAATAAATGTTTGATATTTATCTAAACTGGTGATAACCTGCGAAGGAGATACAATAGAAAGTAATTAATTAACTGACTTTTGAGATAAACTACCCGCCATGTTCAAGTACCTGTTCGCTGCTTTAACGGCATTGGTTTTAGTGTTGTGGGGTTCAGGAACGTTCACACCCGCTAACGCCACAACAAACACGACCACAAATGATCCTCAAGTCTACATTTGGGATTATACTGCGATCGGCAGTAACCAAGTTGTTTGTAAACAGGTGGGCTTTCATACCGTTTCTCGTCCCCTCCCCAAAGGTGTAGATGTTCAACCGACTCATATTTCTTCAAAAGTGGTTGATGAGGGCTATTGTGCTAATTTAACTAAACCGAAAGTTTAATCTCACTCTATCTTAAAAAACCCGGTTTCTCAGAGATCGGGTTTTTGAGATCAAAACCGATTTATAGAATACTAAAACTCATCGTGTTCTCGCCACAACCGGGCTATCTGACTCCTGACAAAGACAACAACGTTCCGACTTCAATATTCCCCTCAATGGTGGCAATTCCAACTAACCCTTTACGAGACTGAAGAATCACTTTTCTAGACGAATTTGATTGAGAATTCACAATATTAAAAATAGTTCTTGACTTTAACTCTGCTTTTTGTTTTACTGTTAACCCTCCTAACCAAATTTGGGCTTGATTTCCTGTAATTTCTGTAATCACCGCATTGGCAACTGGGGTTTTATTGTTGACAAAATACAGAGGTTTATTTTCATATCCACTCTCTATTTTAACTTCATATAGTGGATTTTGAGACAAGTTTCGCGGAATTTGTGTATTTGTATAAGCAATCGCATTTTCAGGGGTTCCCGTATTTTGCCAAAGATATTGAGTTAATAGATAACTAAAAATTCCTACATGAAAATCAAGAATTTTTACATCCTTAGCCGTTTGACTCGGTTGGGCGGAAGCCAAAACTACACCTTTAGCAACTCCTGTTTTATATCCTTGTACAAACTCCTCTGGGGACATATCTAAACGAGAAAGCCATTGTTCTTGATAGGCTTTTTCTTGAGACGAAATCTCTATTTTTTCTCCTCCATCTCGTGAACGAACTTTAAAATCTCTGGTTTTCATTCCCGAAAAACAACTATCAAGAACTGCGGTAAAGTTTTCGGTTTGTATTGCAGACATCAACAAAAATAAAGTATGTCCCATAATATCATCAACCGCGCCCCCAACATTCGGATAACCCGCAGGAAGTACACTATCAACCGGAACAAAAGTTCCATTTAAACCCGTACTGTCAACAATTGGACTTTTACCAATGATTGGGTTAGGATCTAAAACGCGAGAACCATGTCCTGAGTAATGAAAAACAGCTACATCTCCGGGTTTGGCTTGTTTAATTAAATGTTCTTCAAAAGCCTCTAAAATTCCTTGACGGGTGGCTTGTTTATCCGTTAAAATTAAAATATCTTTGGGATTAAAACCAAACCGATGAATGAGTAACATTTCCTGCATAATTACATCATTCACACAGCCATTCAACGGATCTTTTTGATATTGATTTATCCCAACTAACAAAGCCAGTTTCCGAGGAGTATTTTGGGCTAATACTTTACCATAACGGTCGAATTTCGGGAGTAAATTAAAAGAATTGAGTCCGAGGGTGGCGAGGGTTGAACCCGCAAACTCAATGAAACGACGACGAGAAGTAAAAGACATTTTTAAATATTTTGTTTAAAGATCAGACTAATAGCCTATAAATTAGTTTAGCACAATATCCGCTTCAAAGTCCCCCTTTTTAAGGGGGATTTAGGGGAATAAATCACCGAGTTGAAAGTCCGGTTTTCCATTCTCCCTGAAACACAAACGGCGCCCAAAAGAAAGGTGCATTTCTTGTGTCTGATTGAAGCATTTCTAACTGAACTTCTCGCATCGCTGTAGCCGGATTTGAATCCATTTGTAATATTTTTTGATAGTAATTTTGCATCAATTCCGAAGTTGAATCATCAGCAACCGCCCACAAACTCACTACAACTCGTTCAGCCCCTGCATACATAAAACCCCTCGTTAAACTCACCAATCCTTCACCCCGAATCTCCTGACCAACTCCGGTTTGACACGCACTTAATACCACTAAATCCGCCGAAAGCGTTAAATTAAAAATATCACTTAATTGTAAAAATCCTGCTTTTTCTGTTCCTTGTTCATCGTACAAAGAAAACACCAATCCTGATAATTCCGGTTGGCTTTCATTCAACAGTCCGTGCGTGGCAAAATGAACGATTTGATATTGAGATAAATTAGAATCCGTTGCAGTTGTTCGGTTCGCATTAAAATCTAGTGCTAGTCGTTCTAAATTGTCGGGAACTAATGCTAAAATGGCTTCCGCTTCTTGGCGAGTGTGTTGTAAACGACCAAAAGATTTACCCAGAAAATTTTCTAGAGATTGTCTTAAGACGATTTGATTAACATCATTAATTTCGGTTTTTGTTGACGATGCAATTTGAAAACGGGCGTCATTTTCTTCAAAAACAGGGTCGGCAATAACTACAACTTTTTTCGGAGCGGGTGTTCGTCCTTGAACTTGTTCTCGGAGAATTGCTAAACTGGAAGCAGAAGGTAAATTCACAATTTCATGCTGAACAATTAACGGTGTGTATGTTGCCCCCCTAGCCCCCCAAATTTGGGGGGAATTAATCTTTTCCAAGTCCCCCAGAATTGGGGGATTTAGGGGGCGAGAAGTCTTTAACTGAGGGTTGATAGCCCCCCTAGCCCCCCAAATTTGGGGGGAATTAATCTTTTCCAAGTCTCCCATTTTTACAAGTCCCCCATCTATGAAAGCCCCCATTATTGGGGGTTTGGGGGCAGGGGGATTTAGGGGGCGAGAAACGGGGCTAGAAATCGGTAACGCCGCAAAGGGAACAGTTTGTAAAATCCCATCCCCAACGATAACTAACCGTTTATTTCCTAACTGATTGATAACGGGAGATAATAAAACTTGACTCAACTTTTCACCCGAAGATGGAACTACAGCCAGAGATTGAATTTCTTGTAAAAAAGATGTTGCTAACGCTTCAATATCTGAACGTTTTGGGAGTTGATAACTTTTAACTTCCGTTGTACTCACCAACCATAAAAAACTGCGATCGCGTCCCAACGAATAAACCAACAACACCGTCTCCTCATCGAGAACTTGTTGCTGAATTTCC
>NZ_AAVU01000004.1 GCF_000169095.1 Lyngbya sp. PCC 8106 | reverse complement strand
TGGGGAAATAGGTGAAAATTTTTTAGGCGAATTAGTAAATGATGCTGGTTTGTACATCAAAATATCATCTCCCATTACAGAAGATTTTAAGCAACAAGAAGAAAAAGACTTATATAGATCTTTGCTAGCATTAAAAATTTTCAATGTTAGTCAACAAAAACCTTTTATATTAAGTCTCTTTAAAACTTTGGAGGAGAAGAAAGTTAAATTATCTCAGGTCAGAGAAATTCTGGCTTTTATTGAAAAATTTCACTTCTCTTTTAATGCGATATGTTCGATGAGACCTTCAGGTATTGACAAAAGTTATTATACAGCGGCTATACAACTACTTGAAACAACTAATAAACGAGATTGCCAGGTAGTATTAGACGAGTTGCAAAAACGATTACAAACTAGAATTCCTGCCAAAAGTATATTCATAAATAAATTTTCTGAATTGAGATATATCAGTAAATATACTAAGAATAAAAAACTAATTCAGTATATTTTTAGCTACATTGAATCGACGAAACAAACAACGAATGAGTTCAAGCCTGATCGCATGACATTGGAACATATATTACCTCAGTCATCTAATACGGAATGTGTAGGTTTGATTGGGAACTTATTGCCTTTAGGAGAAGAATTAAACAAACAAGCAGCCGATAAAGATTTTAATATAAAAATAGAGATATACAAGAAATCAAACTTTACACTAACGAAAGAATTCACGAAAAACAGACCTCAACAATGGGGAGAGAAAGAAATTATAATAAGAACAAAAGAGCTAGCTGAATATTGCTATGACTCTATGTGGGTTAGGAATCAGTAAAATATTAGAGAGCCGTTTAACATTAGCATTCTGAAATAACTTAGGGCGCTACTGTTACGCCCCAAGAATATTTTTATTAATGAAACTAAGCAATCAAAAACTGACTAACGCTTAATTGAGGTGCGCCTGTAAGTATTGCCAATTGAACACTCGGTTGAGCGCCTGCACCATCAACATCAAAGCTCAACTCTCCCGATAAGGTATTGTAGAGGAAGTTAGCATTGTTACCCAAAGGAGTCGGTGCGCCACTCGCCACAAGAGTCCCAGTCGGTGAAGCCGTAATACTTAAAGAAGTTCCTGCAACTAAACCCCCGCCAAAATTCGCAACTGCGATACCGATAGCATCACCTTGAGTCGCATCAAAATCAGAAATAATATCAACTCCGGCATCGGGTGTGGCATAGGAAAATAAATCAGCACCGCCGCCACCTGTAACTACATCATTACCCCGACGACCCTCAATAGTATTATTCGTAGAACTTCCCACCAACACATCATTAAAATCGGTTCCTGTGGCATTATTAACATCGCTTAGAGGTTCTGCGCTACCGAGTCGTCCGAGAAGTTCATTAAACCAAAACTGAGCAATTTTGTCATAGCCTATAACCGTGGGATGAATGCCGTTGCGATCATCGGGTGGAGGGGTAATGTCATCTGCGGTTAACCCATTCGGGCTGTTGAACATATCCACAAAGGTGATGGTTTTTCCTTGCTGAAGATAGTTGTTAATAACCGTTGGAATTTGAGCATTGTAGGCTTCGATATTGGGGACACGCTCTGATAACCGACTTTCTGAGTTAAAAGGGGGAATTGTTGAAACGAGCAATTCTCCCGTAAAACCATTTTGATTGAAGATTCTGTCAATCAAGCTATCCAAATCCTGAATCATTTGATCAGCGGTATTATTAGAATTATTTGTACCCGCCATCAGCAAAATGACTTCGGGATTCGCCGCGGGTATCCATCCATCAACACCCGGCTCATCTCCCTGACCGCGAGTAAGCTGTCTACTGGTAAATCCTGGATGTCCTTGATGATCTTTGTCGAAAAGGTTTTCACTACCACTAGACTGACTCCCGACAAAATCGACGGATAAGCCAAAATCAGTCAGCCGATTGAACAGTCCCAGACGATAACCTTCTTCGACTTCTTCTGGTACACTGGTACCCACTTGACCTCGGGTAATGGAGTCACCGAGGGGCATAATGCGGACGGTTGAATCAAATTTGGGGTCGTAGAGAAATTGTTGGTCAAGTCGGACAATGACACCACTATCGCGAGCAATTGGCTCACTTCCACCGTCGTTACTCCCGTCGTTACCTCCGCTATTACCCCCTTCTCCGCCAACAAAATCAGCGAGTGTAATGGCAGACGGCACAATATCATCAAGAACGGCGATTTCTTCACCTGCAAATGAAATTACGGTTTCATTGCTATTGCGAGGTAATATTTGTAAATCGTTGAAGGTGATTCCGGTCGGGAGTTGCATTAAATCGATACCATCTTCAAAATCAGTGAAGAAATCGACATCTGCTCCCCGACGAGCGAGTACGAATATATCGATGCCTTCGCCACCTGTGACGACATCAATCCCTAAGCCCCCGTCAAGGAGATCATTTCCCGCATCTCCGAATAAGATATCGTTGTTATCTGCGCCGCCAAATAGCTGATCGTCACCCCTTCCTCCTCGAAGCAAATCGGCGCCTGAGTCACCGAGTAAAAAGTCGTTATCAGCTTGTCCGTCTAGAAGATCATTTTCAGTTCCACCCACTAAGGTATCACTTCCAACTCCTCCAGAAAGTTGATCAGCTCCCTGATTACCGCTAATTAGTTCGCTATCCGTGGCTCCGATAACCGTATCATTACCTCCAAGAGCGATAACGCCCAGAGGAAAGCTTGCGAGTTGTCCTGGTGTGAGTGCTATCAACTCCGCAGAATCATCTCCAACTAAAGCACCTAACACGGGGTTTGGTGTTAACGCCATTTTTGTTTTCTCCGTCTCCAAATACTATCTTCAAAGGTGTTCATTTGAAATGTCCCTGAAATCAAAAATTTAGTTTTTCCTTGTGTAGAGTTTAACATTGCGACTCCAACAACTGTCACTATTTTGTTGTTATTGATCTTCATTAATCTCCGCTACCTCTAACCCCTGATTCTAGATTGGCTGGCTCTACTCAGTTCTTTTTTGAGGGGTTAGTTTGGAGTTAATCTTAGCTCAATTTTACCCCAGTTCTTCATTTTGATGGGGATTTGTTAAAATATGTTCAGTTCTATAATCTGGGTGAAAGTTTAAAGTTTAAACCTTAAAGAGGAGGATTAAGTAGATGAACGATCATCAGCTTGGAAATAGAGAGAAAATTGATATAAAAGTTGCTCTTGATGAGTTTGTAATGTACAATCAGAACGAGGATAAGCAACACAGGTAACAGTGTATCCGGCTTCAATTTCAGACGAACTCAAGAAGTTTTGTTCACTTTGATCGACTTCACCGACAAGCAACTTGGCAACACAAACTGAACAGTTTCCGATTTTACATCCTGAAGGTAAACGAATACCGAGATCCTCTGCCCTATCGAGGATGTATTCGTCATCAGGTACTGCGATTATCTGATCAAGACTTTGGGTTTGATTAATGAATCGGACTTGATAAACTGCCATACTAATAATAATTGTTAAGCTGAAAAGTTTGTTCAGAGAATGTCAAGCTTTAATTATAGAAAACTCAGAACTTTCTGAAAACTCCGAGTATAGTTGTAAATATCAACCTATTTTGTGGTGTCCACATCAAGATTGAACACTGTGATTCCGAATTTCCCGTTTAGACCCCTGATCAAGCGGTCGTATTTGGAAATCAGACGTATCCGGGAAATATTTGCAGGTGTTTATAGTGTTCAGGATTTTACCCTTTTTGTTCTCCGTACAATCTAGTCTCCATAGCGTTTGTTACAAATTTTCGCAATATTTTCATTAAAAATTCCAACAAATTACGAAATATATATAGACTAATCAAAGTCTTAAATTCTACAATAGGGGGTAATACCCCTCAACTAGAGGGGCGTTTGCCCATGACAAATATTCCGAAAACACTATAAATCACCCTGTAATCGATCATGTATCCCTCGATCACTCCCAATTCTCACTGGAAATATCCAAAAATACAGACATGAGGCCTCCACCCATGACCCCAAAAAACAAGGCAAACCTCACTAACCACAATTCCCCAGTCTCACAGTCCTCTGTTGAACTCTCATCCTCCCAACAAAGCAATTATGGTAAATTCATAGAATATATGCCCACGGCAGTCGCCATGTTAGATCGGCAGATGCGATATGTTGTCGTGTCTAAACAGTGGCAAACTCTTTTTGGTCAAGAGGGTATCAATTTAGTCGGATATTGTGACGATGAACTCTTTTCCCATTTACCGGATATCTGGAACAAAAATGTTCAGGATTGCTTGGCTGGAAACCTCCAACAGTGGGAAATAGAATGCTTGATCTCATTACCAGAACAAGCCAGTCGATGGGTCAAATTTAATGTCCAATCTTGGCTAACCGATCAGGGAAATATTGGCGGTTTGATTGTTCATCTTGAAGATCTGAGCAAACACAAACAATTAGAACGGGAACAACAACAAGCTCAACTGGCTATTCATCAAGCAGGTGATGCCATTTATTGTCTGACCTCCGAGGGTCAAGTTTGTTATGCAAATCCGGCGACTTGTGATTTACTAGGTTACTCTGAAGCTGAACTTTTACAACTCAACATACACGAGATTGATCCCGATCTTTCCGCAGTTGTCTGGCAAGAACACTACAATAAAATTCAGAAAAAAGGAAATATACGTTTCCAGTCTTGTCATCAGAAAAAAAACGGCAAAATTATCTCTGTGGAAGTGAGTGCTAGTTACTTAGACACTCAATCTTCTGGAGAAAATAGTCATCTTAAAAATTTAGAAAATTTACCTCTAATTTGTTGGTTAGTTCGTGATATTGGGGATCAGAAAGCCGCTCATTCAGCCATTACTGCTTCGCGAGATCAACTAGAAGCGGTTTTAAATGCCGTTCCGGGATTAGTCTCTTGGATTAGTTCAGATTTACGTTATTTAGGGGTGAATAAACATCTCGCTCAAGCTTATAATTTTCCAGCAGAAGAATTTATTGGTCGAGAAGTCGGTTTTTTACAAACCAGCCCCGAATTCAATCAATTTGTTTATCAATTCTTTGCTAATCATAAATGGGTTGACTCTAAAGAAATTACCGCCAATGTTCAAGATTTACCCCGAACTTATCTGATTGTTGCTCAGAAGTATCAACGGGGAAAAGCGGCTGTTTTTGTCGGGTTAGATATTACCCAACGTCAGCAAATGGAGGTAGCACTACGCCAAAGCGAGGAACGAGAAGCCCGTCGCCGAGTCGAGTTAGAAGAAGCATTAGCACAATTACAGCGGACTCAAGCTCAACTGGTTCAAACAGAGAAAATGTTATCTTTGAGTCAGTTAGTTGCGGGAGTTGCCCATGAGGTTAATAATCCGGTTAACTTTATTTTTGGGAATTTGTCTCATGCTCAGAACTATCTACAAGAAGTGATGAGTTTATTGGAACTTTATCAACAAAATTATCCGCAGCCGACAGCAGATATTGAAGAAATTTTAGAGGAGATGGATCTGAGCTTTATTAAGCAAGATTTACCTCAGTTGTTGGAATCGATGAAATTAGGTGCAGAACGTATTCGAGATGTCGTGCGATCGCTGCGTTTATTTACTCATGTCAATGAAGCACAAGTGAAAACTGTTGATCTTCACGAAGGACTCAACAGTGCTTTAATGATTTTACAAAATCGCTTACAAGCGAAAGGCGGACGTTCGAGTATTGAATTGGTTAAAGAGTATGGAGATTTACCCCGAGTTCAGTGTTACGCGAGTCAGTTGAATCAAGTCTTTCTAAATTTAATTACCTTTGGTATTGAACGGATAGAAACGGCTATACTTCGAGGACAGGTGATCAAACGTCCCCTGATTCGAGTTCGTACTCAATGCTTAGAAGATGATCTGATTTCAATTTCGATTTCTGATAATAGTCCGGGGATGACAACTGAAGAATGTCGCCAGGTTTTTCAACCGTTATTGAATGTGAAAAATGACCAAGAAACTCGTTTAGGGTTATCTATTGCTTATCATTTAGTGGTTGAGCAACATGGAGGTCAGTTGGAGTGTTTTTCTGATTTAGAGCGAGGAACTGAATTTATCATTAGAATTCCTTATACACTGGTTAAAAGCGATTGATAGAGTGACGGGGGAGATGGGGAGGGGAGGTCGGAATATCTTGACCTCACGACTTCTGATCACTTCTGTAGCCTATTTTTTCGATTTCATACTAAAATAATAAGTTGCTGTGTTTGTCTGAGGGTATGGCTGGACATAGTAAGTGGGCGAATATCAAACGCCAAAAAGCCCGAGTTGATGCGGTAAAAGGTAAAGTTTTTACGAAAGTCTCACGGGAGATCATTGTTGCGGCTCGCACAGGTGGCTCTGATCCGGGGGCTAATTTTCAACTGAGAACCGCTATTGAGAAGGCGAAAGCCGCAGGAATTCCTAACGACAATATTGATCGGGCGATCGCGAAGGGGACAGGTACTTTTGAAGCGGATGGTTCCGAATGGGAAGCTATTCGCTATGAAGGCTATGGAACTGGAGGTGTGGCTATTTTAATCGAAGGACTCACCGATAACCGCAATCGTACAGCCGCTGATCTGCGGACTGCTTTTAATAAAAATGGGGGGAACTTGGGGGAAACAGGCTGTGTGAGTTGGATGTTTGAGCAAAAGGGCGTTGTCACTTTAGCTGGGCCAATTGACGAAGAAAAATTACTCGAAGCCTCCGTTGAGGGAGAAGCAGAATTCTATGAGTTAACCCCAGTTGATGATACAGATGGGGCGGAGGTGTTTACAGACACAAAGAATTTAGAAACTCTCAATCAAGTTTTACAACAGAAAGGGTTTAACATTGTTCAGGCGGAGTTACGCTGGATTCCGAATAACACGGTTGAAATTAACGATCAAGATCAAGCAGAATCGTTGATGAAATTAATGGATGCTTTAGATGATCTCGATGATATTCAGAATGTGACTGCAAATTTTGAGATGTCTGATGAATGTTATCAAGCCCTTTATTCAGAGCAAACTTAATGGGCTTGAAGTCGAAAAATCAACCCTTTTAAATGCGATCGCTAGTTTTTTTCAATCAAGCGATTAATATCATCATTGGAGCCGAGTACCACAATTATAGTTTCTTTTTTCAAGCGTCGATTGGGAAGGGGATTAATTTCTAATTTATCTTTGTCATCCCGAATTACCAGCAAGGTTAAACCATATTTACTTCGTAATTCTAACTCAGCAATTGTTTTGCCATCAAATTCTTTGGGAACGACCATTTCCACAATACTATAATTAGAATCGAGTTCAAACTGATCTAAAATTCGGGGTTTTGTTAATAACCGTGCGAGTTCACATCCCATTTCTCGTTCAGGAAAAACCACATGATCGGCTCCCACTTTTTTGAGGATTTTCATGTGAGTTTCTGAGGATGCTTTAGCGACGACAAAATCGATTCCTGCTTCTTTGAGTGTGAGCGTGGTGGTTACACTTTCTGCTAAATAATTTCCAATCGCTACAATCACGGTATTAAACTCAAGAATTCCCGCTTCTTTTAAGGCACTGAGTTCAGTAGAATCGAGTTGAATGGCATGGGCAGCGATCCGATTACTTAAAGCTTGACTGACTCTTTTTTCATCGCGATCAACGGCTAAAACTTCATACCCTGCATTATGAAGTGTTAAAGCAACAGCCCGACCAAAACGACCCATTCCAATGATCGCAAATTGCTGTTTTTCAGTGCGAAAATTTCGTAAAAAGTTTAAGGATGATAAACTCATTATTCTAACCTACTAAAAGATTTTCCTCGGGATAGTCCACAGAAGTGGGTTTGGGATCTCCAACGATAGCCAACATTAATAACAATACACCCACTCGACCAATATACATTGTGGCAATGACAACTAATTGAGAGGGAGGAGATAACTGTCCAGTAATTCCGGTTGATAATCCCACTGTAGCAAATGCAGAAACAATCTCAAAAAAGACTTCAGAAAAATCTAAATTTGATTGTAATAAACTGACGAAAAGAGTCGATAAGAAAACGACTAAACTTGAACCCACTACAACAGAAACAGCTTTTAAAATTAAATTCTCTGGAATTTGACGTTGATAGCATAGCACTTCATCCCGACCTTGCAATGTTGCTTTTGTACATTGGAGTAACACTCTAGCTGTGGTGGTTTTAATTCCACCTCCGGTACTTCCTGGACTCGCACCAACAAACATTAAAATTACAGTTATAAATAATCCTGCGGCTGTCATACCTCCTGTATTAATGGTGTTAAAACCTGCCGTCCGAATGGTCACAGATTGAAACCAAGCCGCCATAATCTTTTCAGATAAAGTTAGGGATTCAAGCGTATCAGGATTATTAAACTCTACACTAAAAATCAAAATTGTTCCTAAAATCAATAGAAAAAATGTGGTACTGGTGACAACTTTAAAGTGAAGGGAAAACTCCCGGTGAGATCGATTTCGGGATAAACGTTCTCGTATCCCCAAGTACAACTCAATAATCACCTGATATCCTAAACCACCAAAGATAATCAGAGTCGTAAGTGTTAGATTCAACATCGGAGAGGTCACATATCGGACTAAACTATCAGCAAACAAACTAAATCCAGCATTATTAAATCCATTAACGCTATGAAAAATAGATAGCCATAGTCCTTGCTGAAACCCATAGTCTGGCACAAAAACTGTTAATAATAGGAAAACTCCCGTTAACTGAAATAAAATCATGGTAGCGATTACAGATTTGACCAGAGAAACCACTCCTCCTAATCCAGTTGTGTCTAAAGTTTGTTGCAAAGCAAGTTTATCTCTCAAGCCAAATTTTCGACCGATAATTAGCAATAAAATTGTCGTTGCGGTCATGTAACCCAAAGCACCCACTTCGACTAACAAAATCAAAACAAACTGTCCCCAAAAGGAATAATATTCTCCCACATTTACAACTGATAAACCCGTAACACAAACGGCTGATGTCGCGGTAAATAAAGCCGTGATCAATGTGGTGATCGGGCTGTGTACAAGTGCTTCCTCACCTAAGGAAAATGGCATCAACAGCAAGACAGTCCCGGCTGAAATTACAGTCAAGAAGCCTAAGCAAATTGTTCTCGATATAGTCATTCGATTTTCAGTTCTAGAATTTAGAGTTTAGATTGAGCAACAGTTCGTGCTGTCTCTGTTGTTGTCTGACGGAGTAATCTGTGACTCCCTTGAGGATTTTAAAAACTCAATCTCGCTCGCCCTGTGAGGACTTTTGTGCAATCATGCTTCATTATCACGATTATTTGGGGTTGCAAGACGAACAAGCAACGACCAATAGGCTGATAATAGACTTTCAGTAAAACACATACCTTGGGCGATGACCTCAACACTTTATCAACAGATTCAACAATTCTACGATGCTTCCTCGACTCTGTGGGAGGAGGTTTGGGGCGAACATATGCACCATGGCTATTATGGCCCGGAAGGAAACCTCACCAAAGAGCGACGTCAAGCCCAGATTGATTTGATTGAGGAATTTCTCGCCTGGGGAATGGAAAGCCCAGAGGGTCAACCCCTGGCGGAAAAATCAAAGTTTTCCCAAATTTTAGATATTGGTTGTGGGATTGGGGGTAGCACTTTATACTTAGCTGAAAAGTTTCAAGCCCAAGCCACAGGGATTACTCTCAGCCCCGTCCAGGCGAACCGGGCGACTGAACGCGCCCAAGCCGCCCAGTTGAGTCAAAATGTTAATTTTCGAGTCGCGAATGCCCTAGAAATGCCGTTTGAGGATGATTCCTTTGATTTGGTTTGGTCACTCGAAAGCGGCGAACATATGCCCAATAAAATTCAATTTTTACAGGAATGCTATCGAGTTTTAAAGCCGGGTGGATTATTTTTGATGGCAACTTGGTGTCATCGTCCAGTCTGGCCAACGGCGCCTGAACTCACTGATGATGAACGCAAACATTTAGCGGAAATTTATCGCGTTTATGCTTTACCTTATGTGATTTCTTTACCGGAATATGAGGCAATTGCGATCAAAACTGGCTTTGATTCTATTCAAACCGCAGACTGGTCAAAAGCGGTTGCGCCGTTTTGGAATATTGTCATTGATTCGGCTTTTAATTTAAAATCAATTCTGGGTTTATTATCATCGGGTTGGACAACGATTGAAGCGGCTTTATCTTTAGGGTTGATGAGTCAAGGCTATGAACGAGAATTGATTAAGTTTGGTTTATTGCGGGGAACTAAATCTCTTAAATAGATGATCTCAAAACGATTTAAGTTAGAGATCATGCGGCTATTTGTTTTAATGATTTCAGTTTTTGTTTTTTGGGAAGTTGGGGTGAGGTTGGTTGTGGCTGAACCCCTTGTTTTTTATTCTGTTTTAAATGACACTCAAAATAAATTAATGTCTAATCAAAATGCAGATTATTCTCAAATTTAACAATTAGTGAATAGACAAGCTGAAGCATGGTTAACGGGTGATGTTGACCAAATTATTGCTGATTTTGCAGAAGATTCTCTGTTTATTGTTTCATCTTCTCGTTTGCACGGAAAACAACAAATTAAACAAGCGGCAGTCGATTTTTTTGCCTCAAATTCTGTGGTTAAGATTGAAATTAATCGGATTATTGAAAACGATAATCAAGTTGCTGTAGAATGGAATTGGAGTGAGGTTAACCGCGAAACTGGGGAACTTTCCTATGCAGAAGATGCGATTATTTTTACCCTAGAAAATGACAAAATTAAGTATTGGCAATACATCGATCAACTTGATAAACCTTCCTCAAACTCCAAATCTGATTCAATTCCTAGATGAAGATGGAGAGAGACAACGCTCTTTTTTGAATAAAAGTCCGCATTTCAATAAGTTTCAATTTGATTCGAGAGTTTTTCGCACTTTTTCTACAACCCGATAGAGTTCAACCGAATGAGACGCTTTGAATAAAATCCGATCACCGGGTTGAATAAATTCAATTAATTGTTCGGCAATTTGATTGTGAATATTCTCAACTTCCATTTTGCCAATTTCAACAACAGATAAACCTTTTGCACCCGTTGCCATAGCGATCGCTTCTTCAGCATCTGCTAAAATAAACAGTGCATCCAAATTAAGCTCTTGAGCCATTTTGCCAACTTTTTGATGAAATTCTAGCGATCGCTCTCCGAGTTCTTTCATCGTTCCGAGTACCGCAATAAAACGCTGACCGGGGGTTTCCATCAACAACTTTAAAGCAGCGATCATTGATTCTAATCCCGCATTGTAAGTTTCATCTAAAATCACAATATCATTAGAAAGCTCGTAACGTTTAGCTCGTCCTTCTGGGAGTTGAACCGATAAGCCTGTCTGTAAAGGTGTATACAGTTCAGTCGGAGATAAACCTTGACCTTGAATAATTTTAAAAACAGCTAAAGCCGCTAAAAAATTAGACGCATTGTGATATCCTGGTAAAGGTAAAGGTAAATCTAAACCTTCAACGCGGAGGGTGTGAGCGTCGATTAATTCACCTTGTAAGTCTCCTCCTTCTAAGCCATAGGTGAGGGTTTCTCCAGACCAAACTGTAGCGGCTGTATCCATCAAACGGTGGTGATCACAGTTGAGAACAGCAACGCTATTTTGAGGCATTTCAGCTAGTAATTCACATTTAGCTTCAGCGATCGCCTGTTCTGAACCCAGTCGTCCGATATGAGCCGTTCCAACATTGGTAATTAAGCCAATTGTAGGGCGAGCAATTTGAGTTAATAAAGCGATTTCTCCTCTGGCTCGCATGGCCATTTCAATCACAGCATAATTGTGATGAGAGTTCAATTGTAAGAGCGTTTTCGGAACTCCAATTTCATTATTATAATTCGCTTGAGTTTTGTGAACGTTTCCTTGAGTACCGAGAACCGCAGCAATTAACTCTTTAGTTGTTGTTTTCCCCACCGAACCCGTAACACCAATAATGGGAATGGTGAATTGTTCTCGCCACCAACGAGCGATGGTCTGGTAAGCTGCTAGACTGTCCTGAACAGTGAGTAAAGGTAAATTTGGATTGTCAGCAGTAAAGTCTGCGTCTACAATGGCACACACTGCGCCCTGAGCGATCGCCTGTTCAACAAAGTGATGACCATCAAACCGTTCACCTCTTAAAGCCAAAAAAGCTTCTCCGGGTTGAAGGGTACGAGTATCAGTCGTGATAGCGATCACTGGAGTGTCTTGGGGGGTGTCACACTGCGGAGGTAAAGAAACCGCTAAAATTTGAGAGAGTTGGGTTAATGTAATAGGGCTGAACATCCTGGAAACATTTAGAGTTTGACGGTAAAGTTGCCATTATTATTTCAGAGTTTAGGCATCTTGATAGAATCTGAAGCAAACTTATCTTATTTCTCGTGCATTGATTAGAGTAACTTATAGGTGTTTGGGAGCCAGACAACAGTTGAACAATTGGAGAGTCTAGTTTATACAACCTTGGTTTCAAAATTGTAGTGAAGCTGGACTGTTGTTCTGTAATATTGTCTGTTGTAGAGTTTTAACCTGGGGTAAACGTGATCTGGAGTGAGATGTCCTCCAGCGGAAAATTTTTGCGAGTTCTTGAAAGTTTAATTAGCCCATCTTCTGAAAGAATATGATTTAGGGTGGATTTGTGATCTCAAATGAACAAACAGTCAGTCAGCACTTACCGTCGGTTAATTTCCCCGGAAGAACAGCAACTCTACGATCACTTACTCGAACGAGTTGAAGTTGAAAGATCTTCGGAACTGATCGAACGCATTCGATTATTATTTATAGAGGGTTCTGGATATCCAGATCGCCATATTGCTCAGGTTTTAGAGAAAATCTTAAATACTAAGCAAGTGGATGAAGATTTTAACTTCATTCTCAATCGTTGCTGCTATATTTTAATCAATCGTTGGCATACACTCCTTTCTAATCGAAAAGAAGCAATTAACGAGTTACTGACGCTTTTTGATAAAGTCGCAGAAAAAACATTCAGTAGCTACACTTACTCAAGACGTTTAAGAAGATTAAACGAACTGACACAAAAGTTTGTTCATAGTGAACAATTTTCCGCATTAAAGCGATTTGCAGAAGTGCTGTGTCAGTCTTCGGGGCGTCATTCTCGTCCTCTTTCTAGCCAACCGTTAAGAACCCTAATCCCTCGCTATCCCTACTTATATACCCATTGTTTGCTCAGTGATTATAGTTCCTATGAACATCAGCAAATGATTCGGAATATTCAAGCTCAAAAGCAGCGAAAATTTGAACTCGATTTATCCCAATATTCAGCACATCAATGGCGACGAGCAGAAGTTGCACGAGTCTCTAGAGAAGCAGCGAAAAAGATTAAATCTCCTATTGATAACCCAACCCTCTTAAGTAACCGAGAACTTTTTTGTGCTTTAAAACAATTTGTCGGAAAAGTAGAAGGAGCAGAGACTTATCGCGACAAGGCTCAACGCTTTATCACTCACTCCAGTTTTACGCCAACCTTTCGAGATTTCAAAGATGATTTTTATGATTATCTTAACCCCAAATCTTTCGGTTCTGCTTACAGCAAATGTCAATTTAGTGATAAACTATACAAGCAATTAGAACTGATTATTCCTCATAGTGATGATGAACCTTTTAGTGAGTTTTTGCTCCTGAGAACCTGTAGTCAAATGTTAAACTTTCTCATTGTCGAGAGTCCTCAAAAACCTAATCACTTTGTCTTCATTGACTTAATTGCTAATGTGGGGCCAACCTTTACAGTGGGTTTACTGTTAAAAATTATTCTAGTTTGTCGCAAAGTTAAACCCTATCTAGAAAAGCGACTTTCCATTATTTTCAACCATTACGAATCCACAACTCAAGATGGAGTGCAATGGTTAATTAAAGTTCTGGAAAATTTGAATATCGCTTTAACCACTAATTTTGGACGAGTTGACCTTTCATTTATTCGCTAATGAGCATTCATACAAACCCTCAAAAAGAGTTGCTCTAAGCCCTAACTTTATGGTCATCGTTAATAAAGCTAAACCCCGTTAAAATAATGGCAAACAGCGACGAGGAGGCTATAATAATTCTTATTAGATTTCATTAAATCATCTTTAAAATGCCTCACTTTGATCAGGTTTTGCAGCGTTGGCAAGACCCTTTTTAAGTTAGATTTCATATTCAAGTTGGACAGGTTAAACCATTTTTGTTTTTTGTTTAATTTCAGATAACCTGTCCGCTTCACATCGTCAATTTCTAAAACGGAATTAAACAAACGTAAAGTAATCTTCTTCAAGCACAACAGGGAAAGATGTTCCCTGAATAATCGCAATCAGTTCATCTTGACCCCCAACAGTATGATAGAGTGCAGTTCCTTGAGGTAAACCCTCGGGTTGAACATCCAGTCGATAATCTTCCGCATTTCCTGCGAGTTGAATAATATCTTGAGTGTTGTCGAAATCTTGAATCAGAGCGTAATCTTCTAAACCGGAGCTATTAAGATCGCCATCATCATAATAAACTTGAATCTCATCGCCCAGCACAAACGTATCCGCTCCGACCCCTCCCACTAATGTATCAATTTCGTTCTGTCCGGCATCAGTTATATTGGGATCGGCACCAATCAACACATCATCTCCGTTATCTCCACTCACGAGGTCATTTCCGGCTTCACCTTCGAGAACATCATTACCTTGTCCTCCGTAGGCTAAATCATCACCGTCTCCTCCTTTAATGGTGTCATTCCCTAAATTACCATTGAGCCAGTCTGCATTTTCTCCGCCATAGAGTAGGTCATCATCTTGATCGCCAAATAGACTATCTTCACCCGCATTACCCAATAATGTATCATTTTCTTTACCGCCAAACACGGTATCGTTACCGTCGTTTCCCTCTAGAAAATCCTCATTTTGATTTCCAAACATCAAGTCATTACCCTCACCTCCAAAAAAGTTATCCGGTTGTGCAAAACCAAAGATAATATCGTCTCCAGAAAATCCTCTGAAAATTTCACTGTCATTGTCACTACCGAGAAGATTATCGCTGGAATCGGTACCACTAATGGTCAAAACTGTGAAACCGGAGATATCTGGAGGAGTCGGTTCAAACTCGGGTTCGGGTGTGAGAACAGGTTCGGGTAAAGACTCCTCTTCGGTGGTCGGTGGAAAATCATCCATTGATGGAGTACCAACAACAGGTATATTGTCCGGAGTCGAAGGCGGGTCTACATCGGGATCTTCGGGTTGAGAATCCGGTTGAGAATCCGGTTGAGTCGGTTGGGGATTATCGGGTGTCGTGTCATCGGGGGGTTCCGGTTCGACTTCGGGACGAGTTTCCGGTTCTGTATTGGATTGTGGAGGAACGTCTACATTGGAATCTGAACCGGATTTTGACTCGGGTTCAGGGGTTGTTTGAGGGTCAGTCGTTGTCGGGGTTTCTTTCGGTTCATCTTCGGACGGTTCAACGGGAGTTCGGGGTTCACTCTCAGGCGGTTCAACCTCCGCTTGTGGCGGAGAATCTTCTTCCGTCTCATCGATTTCAGGTTGGGGGTTTAGGGGTGAATCTTGTTCATCCTCCAAGTTGGGACTCTGAGGAGTTTGAGATTGGGGTGGAGGAGTGTTTTCATCCGGGGATTCCGGTTCGACTTCTGTGCGGGTTTCGGGTTCTGTATTGGATTCTGGAGGAATCTCTACATTGGAATTTGAACCTGACTTCGACTCCGGTTGAATAATTTGGGGGTCAGAAGATGCAGGGGTTTCTTTGGATTCATCCTCAGAAGATTCAACGGGAGATCGGGGTTCACTCTCAGGCGGTTCAACCTCCGCTTGTGGCGGAGAATCTTCTTCCGTCTCATCGATTTCAGGTTGGGGGTTTAGGGGTGAATCTTGTTCATCCTCCAAGTTGGGACTCTGAGGAGTTTGAGATTGGGGTGGAGGAGTGTTTTCATCCGGGGATTCCGGTTCGACTTCTGTGCGGGTTTCGGGTTCTGTATTGGATTCTGGAGGAACGTCTACATCGGAATTTGAACCTGACTTTGACTCCGGTTGAATAATTTGGGGGTCAGAAGATGCAGGGGTTTCTTTGGATTCATCCTCAGAAGATTCAACGGGAGATCGGGGTTCACTCTCCGACAAATCTTCAGCATTGGAAGCGGAATCAGATTCTCCACTCTCAGCAATTTCGGGTTGTGGATCAAGTAGGGGCGAGTCTTCTTCATCTTCTAACTCAGGACTTTCTGAAGTTTGAGATTCGGGTAGAGAAGTGTCTTCTTCGGAGGATTCGGGTTGTAGTTCTAAGCGAGTTTCGGGTTCCATAATATTAGCTGTCAAGTAAAGTTTTCCCAGGGTGTCTGACTTGAATTGAAGTCAGAATTTTTCTTCCGATTGGAGTTTAGTGTGGCTGTCTGGTTTTCTTTTTTCTCAATCCGAAATAATGCCTCACCTCACTTAGTTGAGAAATTGAAACTGCATCTTTTATTCAGTTTTAACCCGTTAAAAAAGTGGTTAGTTACTCAACCCAGAGTTAAGTGAGGCCAAGGAATCAATTTTGCCAGTTCGATTCCTCTATTCGGTTTTAGATGATTATTCAAAAATGGTCGCCGTGTAGATTTCCCAATCATTACCATCCCAGGCTTCCCAAGTTACATGATTATCGGAAATTTGAGGGTTAACTTCATCATTAAAGCTATCAGCCAAGAATTCAATCTCTGAACCATCATACAGATAGATATCCGTATCAGAGGAACTAAATTCATGTTCCCAGACGACATAACCTAAATCGGAAACTTGGGGATCGATATCATCTTTAGTGTTATCGGTAAGTGCAGTGATCTCGCCTGTGAGTTGATCGTGGAGATAGATTTCCCAGTCATTACCATCCCAAGCCTGCCAGGTAACATAGTTACCTGCTATTTGAGGATTAATTTCATCGTTGGTAGTGTTGGCTAAAGTGGAAATTTTTCCAGAAAAGAAGTCACGGATATAAATATCGGAATCTGTGCTGCTAAACTCAAACTCATAAACCACATCTCCAGATTCAGAAACTTGGGCATTGGTTTCATTGCGGCTTGTAGTTGAAATCGGAATGGTGATTCCGGTTAAGTCGTCGTAGAGGTAAACATCCGTGTTAGAATTACTAATTTCCCGTTCATAAACAACGAAATTACCTGCTATTTGGGGATTGACTTCATTAAAAAATGTCTGGGCAATCGGAGTATTTGTGCGGGTAAAGTCATTATATAAATAGATGTCTGTATTAGAGGAAGTGGACTCATGTTCATACACAACCCGATTCCCTGAGATTTGAGGATTAGTTTGGTCAATGCCTATAGGAGCAGGAAACCTCGTCGAATCCTCAAGCACATCATAGAAGCGGATATCTGAATCCCCAGTGCTAAATTCCCACTCATAGACCACATCACCAAATTCAGAAATTTGAGGATTGGTTTCATCATTAAAATCATTAGCAATGGTTGTTACTTCTTCGGTAATACCATTGTAATAACCGAGATCGCGATCGCCGAAAGAAAACTCAGATTCCCAAACAACATCACCAAGATTTGACACTTGAGGATTGGTATCATCATTAAAATCATTGGTGAGTCGAGTTGTTAAATATGTCGTCATCGTGATACTCCTATTGGGTAGATGTCGGTTGATTATTGTCGGTAAATTTGCACAAAAAATCCCCGGAGCAAGCCGAATATAAAGCTTGACCTTTGGTTTGTTTGTTTCTCATCGACGGTCAGCGATTCTCGCAAGTCATGGGACTGAGATTGAAGCCGAGAACAGTGCTGACAATATTCGCTTTGATCGAGTTTTAAATCCTCGAACAGCTAGTAACGGTTTAACCGTTCACTTTCTCTATCAGATGGGGTTGGCGGTTTTTACGGGAATTCTGGAAGAAGTTACAAAAGTTAATTGTTTTTTGGGAGTTTGTGGTGCGGTTAACTCGGTCAAATCCCTGAAAATCAATACATACAGTTGTATGTGGTGTACTCAGACAGCAAGCCATTGACCCGACCGACTCAGCTAATGACTCTTCCGACTAGACTCTCAACCTAAATTAAGAGGGTAAACACTTCTCAAACCACTCTACATCCCAATATCGATCAAACTTACGACCCACCTCTCGATTGACACCAACACTCTGAAATCCAAACTTTTGATGCACCGCAATAGAGGCTGGATTTGGCAACGTAATTCCCGCATAGGCGCGATGTACATCCTCAGTTTTTAAAGATTCAAATAGCGCCGAATAAAGTAAACTCCCGATTCCTTTTTTGATGGTTTTGGGATGAACATAAACACTGGTTTCTATAGACGTTTCATAAGCTGCTTTAGCTCTAAAACGACTACTGCTAGCATAGCCGACGACTTGACCTTCAACTTCAGCAACAAACAACTGATAACGACCTGTAGAAGAATAATGTTCAAACCATTCTTCCGTGCGACGTTCTACCGTAAACAGTTTGAGATCAAAAGTAATCGCCGTATTGAGAATATAATAATTATAAATTTCAGTAAGCTGAAAAATATCCGAGGGTTGAGAAAAACGAATGATAGGAGTCATTTGAGTTTTAAAAAATTCACCAGATCATTAATAAAAACACTCAACAAGCACTCAACATCAGTTAAAATCAACAGAAGTTGAGGAATAATATCATTATCCGTTATTCTGGAGAGTGTCAAGTCAGTTTTCCGACTGGATATCCATTCCTTCAGATCAAAATTTGAGCAGATTATAAAGATACGATAGGGTGAGAGAGCAGAGAAAGAACCCACTGCGGGGAGTTGAAAGGAATCAGATGAACCTAGACGACGAACTTAACAATACAATTTTAAACTTCACCGACATTCAAGCGGAGTTAAACCTGCGGGATGCTCAGGATGTGATGCGTGAAATTGTTGGCCATCTGGATTTAACCCCCGAGGAACGAGCCGGACTCGAAACGGAAATACAGGGGTTAGAGACGATGATGGATAAACTCGAACAAACTCGCGTCCAAATTGCAGTATTTGGGATGGTAGGACGGGGTAAGTCCTCGATTTTGAATGCGCTTTTAGGTCAAAATATCTTTGAAACTGGCCCTATTCATGGTGTGACTCAAGCGACTCAAGCCCAAAGTTGGCACGTTTCTAACCCGTCTATCCAAACTTCTGATATGGGAAATGATGTGGTTTCCTATCGCATTTCTCAAGTTGAATTGATAGACACTCCGGGAATTGATGAAGTTGATGGAAAAACCCGAGAAAAAATTGCACATCAAGTTGCACAACGGGCTGATTTACTCTTATTTATAATTGCGGGAGATATTACTCAAGTTGAATATGAGGCGTTATCTCAACTGCGAGAAGCCGGAAAACCGATGTTATTAGTGTTTAATAAAGTTGACCAATATCCTGAAGCAGACCGCATGGCAATTTATCATAAAATTCGGGATGATCGGGTCAAAGAATTGTTGTCTCCTGATGAAATTGTTATGGCTGCGGCATCTCCGTTAATTGCGACCGCAGTTCGTCGTCCTGATGGTAGTATTCAACCTCAATTAACTCGTTCTGAACCCCAAGTTGAACACCTCAAACTCAAAATTCTGGAAATTTTAGATCGGGAAGGAAAATCATTAGTTGCACTCAATACAATGCTCTACGCTGGAGATATTAACGAACAGTTAGTACAGCGAAAAATGGAGATTCGAGAACAAAGTGCCAATCGGGTAATTTGGAATGGAGCGATGACCAAAGCCGTCGCGATTGCCTTAAATCCTATGACGATTATTGACTTAGTAAGTGGAGCGATTATTGATATTAGTATGATCCTGACTTTATCTAAATTATATGGGATTTCTATGACCCAACAAGGTGCAATTGATTTATTACAAAAAATTGCGATTGGTATGGGTGGAATTACGGCAAGTGAATTAGTGGCGAATTTGGGTTTAAGTTCTTTAAAAGGATTATTAGGAGTGACCGCACCGATGACGGGAGGTGCTACGTTAATTCCTTATATGTCGGTGGCGATTACACAAGCGGGTGTTGCTGGGGTTTCTTCCTATGGGATTGGACAGGTCACGAAAACTTACCTTGCGAATGGTGCGTCTTGGGGAGATGAGGCGCCAAAAGCTGTCGTTAAACGGATTCTTGCTTCTTTGGATGAGACGTCTATCCTCAATCGCATTAAAGCTGAATTACAAGCCAAACTGGATTTAACTCGTCATTCGATACCCCAAAAAGAATGATTTTCACAACCCTAATATTCAAAAAAGTTGTTGGCTGAGTCGGAGAGAATTCCTGATTTTTAGAGGATTTTTTATGAATCTTATCATTTTATTTGAGGAGAGTTATCAAGCTGACTCTTTTCTGCTAATTAGTCTTTCTCCTGACGGGTGATTGTCTTCCTGAAAATCTTAAAAAATACTTTAATTTCGCCAACTTGAGAACAAAATAGACTTCAATTTTATTAAACGTCGAATCGTGTAATCTGGCTCTAATTCGTGAGTGTTCAATGACGAGTATTCAATTAGTTGTCTTTGATATGGCAGGGACAACTGTTCAAGATAACAACGAAGTTCAAAACTGTTTTTGTCAAGCTGCTGAAATCACAGGATTAAAGGTAGACTCTGAACGCATTAATTCTATGATGGGATGGCCAAAAAAGTTGGTTTTTCAAACTTTGTGGTCTGAACAAATTGCTACAGATAATCCCAGTTATGCCACTCAAGTTGAACAATCTTATCGTCAATTTAAACAAATCTTAGAACATCATTATTTAACTCAACCTGTTGAACCGACAGCCGGGTGTTTAGAACTATTTCACGGGTTAAAACAACAGCAGATTAAAATTGCTCTCAACACTGGATTTTATCGAACTGTTACTAATATTATTTTACACCGTTTAGGTTGGGATCAAGGATTAAATCCTGACTATGTTGGCTCAGAAGATACAATCATTCAAGCTTCTGTTACACCGGATGAAATTTATCAGCATGAAGGTCGTCCGGCTCCCTATATGATTCAAAAAGCAATGTATCAATTAGGAATAAAAGACTCAAAAAAAGTTATTCATATTGGCGATACTCCCGTTGATTTGGCGGCAGGAATGAATGCAAATTGTTTGTTATCCTTAGCAGTCACGAATGGTACACATACCCGAGAACAGTTAGAAAAATATCCCAATCATGGTTTACTTAATTCTCTGATTGAACTTAAAAATATAATCATTAATTTGTAAAATATAAACAAAAATATCAAAGATTATGACTCAAACTCAATCGACAGAAATTGCAATTGTGGGGGCGGGAATTGTTGGTTTAGCCCATGCTTTAGCCGCAGCTAAACGAGGATTTAAAGTGACTGTTTTTGAACGCAATCAACAAGCAGTCGGGGCTTCAATTCGCAATTTTGGTATGATTTGGCCAATTGGTCAACCTCAAGGTTTACTGTTTAATCGAGCCTTAAAATCTAGGGAAATTTGGCTAGAAATTGCCGAAAAAGCTAAGTTTAATACAGATAGTTGCGGTTCGCTTCATACTGCTTATCATCCAGATGAATTAGCGGTTTTAGAGGAATTTATTGCCACAACAGGTCAACAAATTGATTCAGTCGCTTTATTAACACCCAAAGAAGTCACTCAAAAAAGTGCAGCCGTCAAGACAGAAGGGTTACTGGGAACATTGTGGAGTTCAACGGAAGTTATTGTTGATCCGCGAGAAGCGATCGCCAAAATTCCGGCGTTTTTAGCAGCCGAATATGGGGTAGAATTTGAATGGGGAACTGTTGTCACCCAGATTAATTATCCCCAGTTGATTGCCGGGGGAAAAACCTGGACAGCCGATCAGATTTTTGTCTGTAGTGGGAGAGATTTTGAAACTCTCTATCCAGAGGTTTATGCTCAAAGTGGGATAACAAAAGTTAAACTACAAATGATGCGAACGATTCCTCAACCCAATCAATTTAAAATCGGGGCTTCTCTTTGTGGAGGGTTAACTTTAACCCATTATGCGGCATTTTATCAACTCCAATCTTTGAGGGCTTTAAAAGATAGAATTCAAGCTGAAACGCCCTATTTTCCCGAGTGGGGAATTCATGTGATGGTTTCGCAAAATTCTCACGGTGAATTAATCATCGGAGATTCTCACGAATACGGTTTAACTCCTGATCCGTTTAACAAAGCAGAAATTAATCAATATATTCTCGACTATCTCCAAACCTTTGTACAAGTTCCCTCATTAGAAATAACAGAAACTTGGAATGGAGTCTATGCAAAAATCCCTGGAAAGACAGAATTAATCGCCCCGGTTGAAAAAGGCGTTACCCTCGTTAACGCTTTGAGTGGGGCGGGAATGACGCTTTCTTTTGGTTTAGCCGAAGAAGTCTTTGCGTCTCTCTAAAAAATCCTCAACGAAGAAGTTTGGACGTTTTAAGCCGACTCCGGTTTGGGTAACGAAGACGGATGAACTAACAACTCCGCCGTTGATCGTTTTTCAACCATTTCTTTCGTCACCTGACATCGTTTCACATCCTTGCGAGAGGGTAATTCATACATGACATCAAGCATCAATTCTTCCACAATTCCCCGTAATGCCCTAGCGCCTGTTTTGCGACGAAAGGCTTCTTGGGCGATCGCTTGAATGGCATCTTCTTCAAACTCTAGCTGCACATTATCCATTCGCAGCAATTTCTGATATTGTTTAACTAAGGCACTGCGAGGTTCAGTCAGAATCGCCATCAAGGTCTTTTCGTCTAATGGATCAAGAACGGCGACCATCGGAATACGGCCAATCAACTCTGGAATTAACCCAAATTTCACCAAGTCATCGGGTTCCATTTTCTTCAAGGTTTCAGGCGATTGTTGATCTTTGACTTGTTCCTTTTCACCCTGAATAAAGCCCATTGACTTTTTGCCCGTTCTCTGATCGATAATTCGATCTAGCCCGACAAAAGCACCCCCGCAGACAAACAAAATATTACTGGTATCAATTTGAATACAATCTTGGTAGGGATGCTTACGTCCACCTTGAGGCGGCACATTAGCCACTGTTCCTTCTAACATTTTCAGAAGTGCCTGTTGAACTCCTTCTCCTGAAACATCCCGTGTAATTGAAGGATTTTCGCTTTTACGGGCGACTTTATCAATTTCGTCAATGTAGACAATTCCTCGTTGGGCTTCTTCGACATCAAAATCTGCTACTTGTAACAATCGCAACAGAATATTTTCAACATCTTCGCCCACATATCCCGCTTCTGTTAGCGTTGTTGCATCCGCCACTGCAAATGGAACATCCAACATCTTCGCCAGTGTTTCTGCTAACAGCGTCTTCCCGCTTCCGGTAGGGCCAATCAGCAAAATATTAGACTTTTGTAACTCAATATTATCTTCTGAGGATTGGCGACTTTTCCCTTGAATAAAGCCAAGCCGTTTGTAGTGATTGTAAACGGCGACAGAAAGAACTTTTTTCGCTTCATCCTGACCAATCACATGATTATCTAGATGAGCTTTAATTTCTATAGGTTTGGGAACTTGGTTGAGCGCCACTCGACTAGGACGAGGGCGGCGCTTGGGCGGAGGAGCGGCTTGTGGACGAGCGGGAGGAGGAGAGCTTGGATTGGAGTCAAACAACTCCTCATCTAAAATCTCATTGCATAACTCCACACATTCATCGCAGATATAGACGCCTGGCCCCGCTATCAACTTCCGAACTTGTTCTTGGGATTTGCCGCAAAAGGAACATTTTAGATGGGAGTCGTACTTAGACATAGTTGCCTCGTCTTATGTTGCCGGGACAGATTCTCCAGGAATAGGACGATTCTGTTTAGAGATCACCTGATCTATTAGACCATATTCTTTGGATTCTTCAGCGGACATAAAGAAGTCCCGTTCAGTGTCCACCTCAATTCGTTCAATCGGTTGGCCTGTATTTTGCGCGAGAATTTCATTAAGAATGCGCTTATGATACAGAATTTCTCGGGCTTGAATTTCAATATCTACCGCTTGTCCTTGAGTGCCGCCGAGAGGTTGGTGAATCATCACCCGGGAATTCGGAAGCGACATTCGTTTTCCTTTAGTCCCAGATGAGAGCAAAAATGCTCCCATACTCGCCGCTAAACCATAACAGATTGTCACCACATCAGGACGAACCTGCTGGATAGTATCATAAATTCCCATTCCGGCTGTGACCGAACCCCCTGGAGAATTAATGTAAAGTTGAATGTCTTTTTCCGGATCTTCAGCATCTAGAAATAACATCTGGGCGCTGACGGCGTTAGCAATCTCATCATCAATTGCGGTTCCCAGAAAAATAATTCTGTCTCTAAGCAACCGGGAATAAAGGTCAAACGCCCGTTCTCCCATACCCGATTGTTCGACGACCATAGGAATCATTACGTTCGCCGGATTTGTCGAATGGATTTCTTTTTGGCTAACGCTTTGGAAATCACGATTGTTAAAACTCACAACAGGCTGATGAGAAGACTCAGATGTAATCATGGGATAGAGAGTAGGTTTTCAACAGTTGATTTTAAATTAACCCCTTGATTTTATAAGTAGTGCCTTCCGCACGTTGGGCAATTAATTGCATCTAAATGAACTTAATACGATCTATTATGCCTTAACTCAACTCAAACGGCTCAAGATTAACTGAGATTCACCTCGAAAAATTGCGCGGGAGTTGGGATGATCAGTTTGCTGGTGTTGATTGCTGACTCTGTAGGTTTAAAAACTGAAATTTGACACTCCCACGCCGTAAACGGCGGGGATTCTTGGTTCAGCGAGTCCATTTAATACAGATAGGTTGCCCTATCTATACCAGAGATGAATTCTCCCCAAGCGTTTTGCTCCATTTCAGAAACCTGTTTGGGTATGCCCTACCCTACAGTTCAAAACCTAAAATCTTGGTTTCTCTGTACTTGTTGCGTTGCGCGCTAATAAGCGCACAAGCTTTCCCGTGCGGAACCCCATAACTTCAGTGCGTCAAGGTGCGTTGCCTTTCGGTGACTGGGTTTTTAATGTGGTTGATTACCCTTTCCACAAAAGAAAGTTTAACATAAAGCCGTCCTAAAGGACGAGGCTTGTATCCCAATTTTTTCGGTCACAACTTGGTGACTCGATCAGGTGAAAAGTCAGAAGTCAGAAGTCAGTAGGGGTAATTTATGAATTACCCGTACAGAAGTGACAATCTCCCGACCCTCCTATCTCTCGACCTCCCTACCCGTTGATAGGGGTAAGGGGATGAAAGATTTTTAATCCTTGATCAAGTTCGGGAATTGCCCCTCAAACTTACTCCGAGGTTTCGGAGGTCAAGACTTCGACTTCCACCTCTGAGGCTACTTCTTCGGAAGTTTCGGCTTCTTGAGACTCCTCAGACTCCTCAGACTCCTCAGACGGACTTAAAGAACCTTGCGGAACCAATTCCACTGTGGAGTTTTCTACTAACCAACTATAAGTCTTTTTCTTGAGTAAGTTTTCGCTAACCACTTCACGCAAACGATCAGGATCAACCTCTTGTCCCTGCAATTGCGTCATCGTTTTGGCTTCTTCAGCCTGAATGTCCTCCTCGGAAATCGTGATCGATTCTTGCTGGGCAATTTCCTTTAACGCTAAGGATTGCTTTAGCTGTTCAATCGCTTGGGGACGAGAACGCTCTCGCATTTGAGGAATCATTTCTTGGGTAAACAGCCGCTTAATATCGACTCCCATCTGACTTAACTGCATGGCTTGCTGAGTCAGAACTTGATCGACTTCCTCTCGAATCATCGTTTCCGGTAATTCAACTTGCAAATTTGCAACAATCGCCTCAATTAAAGCTTTGTTTTTGTTTGCTGTTGTTTGTTCGTCAGCTTCCTCTTGAAATCGCTTTTCTAAGGACTCTCGGAGTTCAGCTAAGGTTTCAAACTCACTGACTTCTTCCGCAAAGTCATCATCAAGTTCTGGAAGTTCTTTGACCTTAAGTTCATTTAAGGTAATCGTAAACACCGCCGCCTGTCCGGCTAATTCCTCATTCCCATAATCATCGGGAAAAGTCACTTGAAGTTCCTTCGTTTCGCCGGGGTTCATCCCAATCATTCCCTCTGTAAAACCGGGAATAAATTGTCCCTCAATTAACTCAACTTGGAAATTTTCCGCGCTTCCTCCGGGAATTTCTTGGGGTTCGCCTTCTTCGTTTTTTTCAGTCGCAAATACGCCTTTGAAGTCCACAAATGCCACATCACCCGTTTGAGCGGGTCGGTTTTCAACGGGAACTAACGTTGCGAGTTTCGTCTGTTCCTGTTCTAACACTTCATCTACACGAGCTGGATCAAACTTCACTTCTTCGGCTTGCACATTTAAGCCTTTATATTCACCGAGTTGAACTTCGGGGGCAATATCAACCGCCGCTTTAATGGTTAAAAGCTGTCCGGGTTCGTACTGGGCAACCAATTCTTCAACATCACCCCGGAGTTCAAAACTTCCAATAGCAGGGATATTTTCCTGTTCAACGGCCTTGGGTAAGCACTGCTGCATCAAATCATCGAGGGCCGCCGCTTTAATCCGACCGACTCCTAAGCGTTGGACGAGAATATGACGCGGTACTTTCCCTTTGCGGAACCCAGGAATATTGACGGAACGAGCATATTGACGAATCACTTGCTCGTAAGCGTTCTTGGACATTTCCGGGGAGATTTCGATATCTAGCCCAATTTGGCTAGCGGGGAGTTTTTCCTGGGTAACTTTCATAATCGTGGTATTCTGGAATTCAATAACCCCTCAACACATTTTGACTCTGGGGAACTATAATTTGGGTTGAGTTAGTCGATAGACTAGATGTGCAATTGTATCTTATCTCGCGATCGCTATGGGTTGTGAGCCGCAATTCACCCCGGAGTTTGATCGCGTATGGGCTGACCCAAACTAAGATTTAGACGATGTAGCTAGGAGAGGATGGTTTGAGAGACAGAACTCTGATTGTAGATTAACGATTTTGCTTGTTATTAATTTTGTTATTGAAATTTCAGGTTTATTTTAGAATTGTCTCTGAGGGAGGGTTCTGAGTTTGTCTAAGTCTTACCGAGTTGCAATTTTAGGAGCAACAGGTGCAGTTGGAACAGAATTGATAGAGTTATTGGAAAGTCGCAGCTTTCCAGTGGCTGAGTTAAAACTGTTAGCCTCGGCGCGTTCAGCCGGAAGCCAACTGCTGTTTAAAGGAGAAAATATTACGGTCGAAGCGGTTGATGAACAGTCATTTAACCAAGTTGACATTGTTCTGGCCTCAGCAGGTGGAGAGACATCCAAACGATGGGCGGCAAAAGCCGTAGAAGCCGGTGCCGTGGTGATTGACAACTCCAGCGCCTTTAGAATGGATGCTCAGGTGCCGTTAATCGTACCCGAAGTGAATCCCGAAGCGGCCGCATCTCACCAAGGGATTATTGCCAACCCCAACTGTACAACCATTTTAATGGCAGTTGCCATTTGGCCCCTTTACCAAGTTCAGCCCATACGCCGGATTGTGGTTTCGACCTATCAGTCAGCCAGTGGGGCTGGAGCTAGAGCGATGGAGGAAATGAAAACCCAGGCTCAAGCCATTTTACATGGAAAAACACCCCCAACGGAAATTTTTCCCTATCCCTTGGCTTTTAACTTATTCCCTCATAATTCACCCTTGAATGAATCGGGATATTGCCAAGAAGAACTGAAAATGGTGAACGAAACTCGAAAAATCTTTGGCGTGGAAGAGTTGAGAATTTCTGCGACCTGTGTGCGGGTTCCCGTACTTCGCGCCCATTCCGAAGCGATTAACCTAGAGTTTGATCAACCTTTTAGTGTGGCAAAAGCACGAGAGGTACTCTCTCAAGCACCAGGGATAGAACTCCGAGAAGACTGGAAGGCAAATTACTTCCCCATGCCTATTGATGCAACGGGTCGTGATCCGGTCTTAGTCGGTCGCATCCGTCAAGATATTTCTCATCCTTGTGGCTTAGAACTGTGGCTGAGTGGTGATCAAGTTCGCAAAGGGGCAGCATTAAACGCCGTACAAATTGCTGAGTTATTAGTGGCGAATAATCTTTTACGTTCGTCTCTAGTCGCGAGTCATTAATCGAGTCAGGTTTGCAGTCGGACACAACAACAACGCTTGGGAACGTGAGTTGAGTCCATCGTCAATTCAAATAGAGAAGGGATTTTGAAAAGATTTAGTCCACACCTGATGGCAGGCGAAGCGAACAGAAACAGTACAACTGATAGAAGGTAGATGGTGAGTTTTGGAAAGGTAATGACGGCGATGATTACGCCGTTTAAAGACGATGGTAGCGTTAACTATGAAGTGGCAGAACAGTTAGCCGCTCATTTGGTTGACCACGGTACAGATACACTGGTCGTCTGTGGGACAACAGGAGAATCTCCCACACTCACTTGGTCAGAGGAGTACGAACTATTTAAAGTGGTGCAGAAAGCGGTTTCTTCTAAAGCCAAGATTATGGCAGGAACCGGATCAAATTGTACTCGAGAGGCGATCGAAGCCAGCCAAAAAGCTGCTAAACTAGGATTAGATGGATCGTTGCAAGTGGTTCCCTATTACAACAAACCTCCTCAGGAGGGGTTGTACCAACATTTTAAGGCGATCGCCGAGGCTAGCGACGATTTACCCATGATGCTCTATAATGTCCCGGGTCGCACCGGACAGAGCTTACAACCCGAAACGGTAGCTCGTTTAGCAGAAATCTCTAATATTGTTGCAATCAAAGAAGCCAGCGGCAGTTTAGACCAAGTTAGCCAAATTCGACGCTTGACACCTCCAGAATTTAAGATCTACTCTGGAGATGACTCTCTAACATTGCCCCTATTGGCAGTGGGTGGTATCGGAGTGGTGAGCGTTGCGAGTCATTTGGTGGGAGATCGATTACAGCACATGATTAAGGCGTTTGAAGCGGGTCAAGTGCAAGTCGCCACTGAAACTCACCTACAACTCTTCGGATTATTCAAGGCACTTTTCTTAACGACAAACCCCATTGCGATCAAAGCAGCCCTCAAACTGCAAGGCTGGAAAGTTGGTCAGACTCGCCCGCCTCTGTGTGACCCTTCTGCGGTCGTAACCCAACAACTACAGCAAGTGTTAAGTGAACTTAATTTGCTCAAAGCTTAAAAGCAACAACAGGGATAGATCAAGTGTGCGCCCGCAGGTGATGCACCCCTATCTTCCAAAAAGCAAAGTTTCAGACAACTGAATATTAATGAACATTTAATCGTTAGTGGATCAAAGATTTAGTGATCGAGTTTTCGACTCAGATTAACATTCAGCTATCGAAGTTCATTGTTAAACAATAAACCTTCACACAAAAAGGAAAACATGGTTAAAAACGGAACAACACCCATCATTAAAAGTAAAAATTCAGTTCGTAAACCCCTCAGTAAAAGTGATGGTACTGGCTTAAAGATCATTCCTTTAGGTGGTTTACATGAAATTGGTAAGAATACCTGTGTATTTGAATATGACGATGAAATCATTCTCCTCGATGCTGGACTAGCCTTTCCCACAGACGGAATGCACGGCGTTAATATTGTTCTCCCTGATGTCACTTATCTACGGGAAAATCGCCATAAAATCAAAGGCATGATCGTGACTCACGGTCACGAAGATCATATTGGCGGTATCGCGTTTCACCTGAAACAATTTGATATTCCCGTCATTTACGGCCCTCGACTAGCGATGGCATTACTTCAGGGTAAATTAGAAGAAGCTGGCGTTTCGGATCGCACTGAGTTAAGAAGTGTTCGTCCCCGAGAAATTGTCAGAATTGGCAAGAGTTTCCTGGTTGAATATATCCGTAATACTCATTCGATAGCTGATAGTTTCACCGTGGCGATTAATACTCCGGTCGGTGTCGTCATTCATAGTGGTGACTTCAAGATTGATCACACCCCAGTCGATGGAGAACACTTTGATCTTCAACGACTCGCAGAATACGGCGAAAAAGGGGTTCAGTGCTTGTTGAGTGATTCGACTAATGCAGAAGTTCCGGGATTTACACCCTCAGAAAGTTCAGTTTATCCCAACTTAGATCGGATTTTTTCACAAGCACCGGGACGTATTTTAGTCACCACCTTTGCCTCTTCAGTACATCGGCTCAATATTATTTTGGATATTGCCCAAAAACAAGGTCGTTCAGTCGCCGTTGTCGGTCGGTCGATGCTGAATGTGATTGCTCATGCCCGAAATTTGGGGTATATAAAATGTCAAGATGATCTGTTTATTCCATTGAATACGTTGCGAGATACACCCGATGATAAGGTGTTAATTCTCACCACCGGATCACAAGGAGAACCGCTTTCAGCTATGACTCGGATTGCCAATGGCGCTCACCGACAAATTAATATTAAGCAAGGTGATACAGTCGTCTTCTCTGCCAATCCGATTCCGGGTAATACCATCGCAGTTGTCAATACCATTGATAAGCTGATGATGTTAGGGGCTAACGTGATTTATGGTCGTCATCACGGCATTCATGTTTCAGGTCATGGCTGTCAGGAAGATCACAAATTAATGCTGGCGTTAACTCGTCCAAAATTCTTTGTTCCCGTCCATGGTGAACATCGGATGTTGATTAAACATTCTCAAATTGCTCAAAGTATGGGAATTCCTGCCGAAAATATGATCATCATCGATAATGGGGATGTGGTCGAACTGACCAAAGATTCTATTGGTGTGATCGACCGAGTGAAAGCAGGGGTTGAACCTGTTGATTCTTCCCGCACAGGTGTAGTGAAAGATGATGTCATGCAGGAACGGCGTCAACTGGCTGAAGATGGAGTTGTAACCGTTGCTGTGGCGGTTGACCTAGAGGGTAAGTTAATTGCACAGCCGAAGATTCATTTCCGAGGTGTTGTCACCTCTGTAGACCAGACTGTGCTACAGATGTCAATTAATAAAGCGATTGAATCTACTTTGAATAATCGCTGGTCAGAGTTTGTGCGGTCTTTTGAGGGCCAAAAAGAAGTAGACTGGGTAGGGGTAGAAACTCAAGTTGAACGTGCAATTGAGCGATCGCTCAAACGGGAACTGAACAGAAGTAATCCGTTAGTGGTGTTGCTGATGAATACTCCGGATGTGGAGATCTCTGATGATGTTGAACAAGAGGAGAAACCCGCACCAAAAACAACTGGACGGCGACGGACTCGCACTGCGGCTAGAGTAGCGTCTTAAAGTGTCGCAATCACTTCAATAACAGAGGGTGGGTTTGTTAAATAGCCCATTCTTTGTCCTTGACTTCAACCTCGGTGATACCCGGAGTGCGCTAAAACGCAACAACGAAGCTGAAAAAGATTTTTGGGAAAAGGGGTTGACAATCTCGCGAAAGCTCTGTAATATTAATAGTTGTCGAAGGTTACAGAAGAACGCAAAAAAACGCAACTTCTGGTCAACTCAAAGACATAAGGAAGCATTTAAAAGCTTTTCTGGTGTCTATGGCTCGATGGAACCACACCGATCCATCTCGAACTCGGATGTGAAACGTTGACACGGCGAAGATACTTGGTGGGTAGCTGCCTGGGAAAATAGCTCGATGCCAGGATAAATATAAAACTAGAGCTTCTTATCCAGTGATAAACGGAAAGAGGCTCTAGTTTTTGATGGATATGTGTTAATCAATCACAAACCATGAACGCAATTTTACCTCCCCCGATTGTTTTAGACCCACTCCTACAACAATGGCTTTGTGAAGATATTGGTCGAGGCGATCGCACCACAGCGAGTCTGTTCTTGCAAAATCATCCGTTAGGAAGCGCTCATTGGGTGGTGAAAGAATCGGGAATGGTGGCGGGATTAACGGTAGCGGCGCGAGTGTTTGAACTGTTAGATAGAGAAGTAAAGTTTACACCGATGATTACCGAGGGACAATGGTGTGAAGCTGGCCAAATGATTGCCCAACTCAAAGGGCCATTAGAAGCCTTGTTAACTGGGGAACGAGTCGCCTTGAATCTAGCGATGCGGTTAAGTGGAATTGCGACTATGACAAACCGATACGCTGAAGCCATTGCTGACTTACCGACACAACTGGTAGACACCCGTAAAACCACGCCAGGACTGCGACTATTAGAAAAATATGCAACCCAAGTCGGAGGGGCAAAAAATCATCGTCTAGGACTCGATGATGCGGTGATGATCAAAGATAATCATATCGCAGCAGCCGGAGGAATACAAGCAGCGATCGCCCAAATTCGAGGAAGTATTCCCTATACTCTGACCATAGAAGTCGAAACAGAAACCCTCGAACAAGTTCAGACGGCGTTAGAGAATAAAGCTGATATTATTATGCTAGATAATATGCCGCTGAAAATGATGTCTGAGGCAGTGGAGAAAATACGCGCTGAAAATGATCGAATTAAAATCGAAGCTTCTGGCAATATTACCCTAGAAACCATCCGCAGCGTTGCAGAAACGGGTGTTGACTATATCTCAACCAGCGCCCCAATTACCCGTTCAACTTGGCTAGATTTGAGTATGAAATTGGGTCAGGGAGATTGGGGAATGAATTATCCGTTTAGTCGAACCGTTTAAAGTGAGAAACGGACAATTAATTCACGAGTTGAATTGATCATTTGCCCCTGTCTCTCAATAACTTTACTTAGAAATAAAATGAACCCAAAAATTACCATCAGGGATACAAAGTCGCCGAATTAATCCATAAGAATAATGTAGATAAGCACCACTTAAATCGGTACGATATCCTGTAGAAAACCACTCTCCATAGGGATCATGAACAATAAATCCGTATTCATCATATCCAACCACAACAAGGATATGACCAAACGAGGTAAAGTAGCCATGAATCACAGCCGGATTTCCTGCCGAAACCCAGTCTTGAACATCTTCAATAATGGCATATTCTGTAAAATAATCTTGACAGCCATAATCTCTAACAATTCGGGCTAAATCATAGGGATTGTGGCGACTGTAGCCTCGGTTCAGTGCATATTCATACAGTTCATCTTCAAACTGTCCATAACTAATCCGTCTGGGCGCTTTGAAATACTCCAAACACATGGCAATTGAAGTCACATTACAAGCCCCAGTCGGGTTAAACCAATTATCGAGTTGAAAGCGGTATGGAACATTATCCAGTCGATAACTTGTAGGTAAACGCTTAGGATAAACTAACTTATCTTCTTCATAAATTTCCGCATGAGGCCCCCAAATATATAACATTGAATATCCACCGAAGCTTTCACTGCGAAGTGCAACTCTCAAATGTCCTCGAATCGGATCATGAGCCAAAATCGCAAACTCTTGACCTCCGGCTAGGGGAAATTTTTCGGAATCGCTTAACTGAGAAGAAGCAATCGGTTTCACCTTAAAAACGGTACTTTTAACTGTTTTTAGAATGGGGGTAGGAATGGGAATATCTGCGAGTTTTGTTTCAATTAATTTCTCAGCAGTGATAGCACCTAAGAATCCCGATTCACTACATTTCATTAACTTTTGAAATCGATGAAGGGCTGCCGTTGACTTGGGGCCAAATATCCCATCAGGCGGGGGATCAAGGAGTCCCAAATCAATCAGGCGAATCTGAATCTGACGACTCAGTTCGGGGTCAGCATCAATTTTCTTGACATCATACTTGATATCTGTTCCCAGAAAGTCTTGTAATCTCATGCTCACTTGCTTAAATTAATCGCGGTTGTAGGGAGAGGAAAGTCATGGTGATTTTACCGATATTATCAGCTATTGATGACAACTATTCACAAAGATCACCGGATTTCACACCCGATTTGTCTGTCCACTTGCTGCAATCTCCCGACTGATCAAGTCTTCAGATAGTTTAACTGTGAGCATTCAAGACTCCAAAAAAACCAAAAGCCTACACAGCAGGTAGGCTCCAGTTCAAGGGGCAAGTTCACCGAATCGAAAATAGAACCGACTGAACTGTTCAGCTACTTCCTGTAAAGATGACTTCAGGAAACTTCGCTTGAGCTTCTGTTAGCGGACGCCCTCTGCCTTCTTCTTGCCAATAGTTGA
The DNA here is from genome assembly GCF_000169095.1 of Lyngbya sp. PCC 8106. Taxonomy (GTDB): domain Bacteria; phylum Cyanobacteriota; class Cyanobacteriia; order Cyanobacteriales; family Microcoleaceae; genus Capilliphycus. The sequence goes on along the minus strand of NZ_AAVU01000004.1, from coordinate 205,227 downwards.
TCACTTCGGTTGCTTTGTTGAGCAACTCAACCCGCTCAATATCTGAAATCCAACGTTTAGATTCCATTTCAGTTTTGAGCTGTTCCCAGGCGTCATTTCTTGGCCAGAAAAAGTAAGAGGTTAAAGGGCTAGAACCTTTACCCACAATTTGGTCTACGGCTAATGCTACGTTGTCGTCGAGCCACAAGACCTTGAGTACAAATCGATCCTGCGATACTTCTGTTTCCATCGGCAATTTTAAAAAATATTACAACCTACTACTCTATCACAGCATTCGACTTCTGTGCTATTGAGTGGATAGTTCATTCTGCAAGTGAGATCGATGAAAGCCATTGCAATTTTTGATATTGACGGTGTAATTCGGGATGTGGGTGGTTCCTATCGACGGGCGATCGCTGACACGGTAGAACATTTTACCCAAAATGCCTATCGCCCCACTCTCCAAGACATCGACAGCCTAAAGTCTGAGGGCATTTGGAATAATGATTGGGAAGCGTCTCGGGAACTAATCTATCGGTATTTTGAACATCAACCGAATTCCATCCCTTCCCCCAACCCAAACGAGTCTGCGGTTACTGTTGGTTTATCTCGTAACCCGATTGATCTCAACTATGATGATTTAATTGCATTTTTTCAATCCCGCTATCGAGGCCCTGATCCCGATCATTGGACCGGCTATATTTGCTCAGAACCGTTGCTGTGTGAACCCACATACTTTGAACAGTTAACTCAAGCGAATATCGGTTGGGGATTCTTTAGCGGAGCGATGCGGGATGAGGCTTTATACGCTCTGACGGGGAAGTTAGGGTTGGTTTCACCTGTGCTAGTGGCGATGGAGGATGCACCGGGAAAACCCGATCCGACAGGATTATTGATGGCAGTTGAACAGTTACAGCCAGAGAACTCAACAACTGTTGTGTATGTGGGTGATACCGTTGCGGATATGTACACTGTTCAACGAGCCTCTGAGCAGCAACCTGAGCGGGCTTGGATAGGTGTGGGGGTGTTACCTCCTCATGTTCAACAAAACTCAGAGCAGGCTCAAGCTTACCGTCAAACCCTGAGAACCGCAGGTGCTATTATGGTTCTGCCGAGTGTTGAACAATTAGCTGCTGTTGTGATCGAACAGATGGTTACTGCAAATTAAGAAACTTATCCAAGGCATTGACCACTTCAGGTGGCCAACGACGCACTTGAGTAACCCATTCAAGATCTTTGTACCGCCCATCGAGTCCAATCACAGCAACCCAATTACTTTCCGCTTCTCCACGTTTGCCTTTTTCCCACAAACACGCACTTAAAGCGGCTCGCATATCGGCAAAATTAGGATATTTACGAACTAGATTTTTCATCGTGCGAATTGCTTTTTCAGTTTGTCCGTCTTGATAGAGCGCTAAGGCATAATTTGCCCGAGCAAAGGCATAATTGGGATCAAGTTCTGCTGCGGTTTCATAATCAATAATGGCGGCTTTCCAATCCCCTAAACCCGCTTCGGCATTGCCTCGGTTGTTGTATGCCACGGCATCTTCGCCGGAGAGTTCTAATACATGATTGTAGTCTGCGATCGCATCTTGCCAACGTTCTAGGCGCTCATAAGCAACGCCTCGGTTTAAATAGGGATCAGGGGCATTAGGAGCGAGTTCTATAGCTTTATTGTAGTCAGAAAGGGCTGCTTCTATCTTATTTTGACTCACACGAACATTACCCCGATTACTCCACATTGCAGCGTTATCGGGGTACTGTTTAATAATCTGAGTCCAGTAGGTTTCTGCTTCGGCAAATTTTCCCGTGTTACTGGCATCAAAGGCTTGGTTGAGAAGGTTCTCGACGTCTTGAACGATCTCTGTTGATTCGGCTAAACTCCCAGAAGCGGCATAGGCGGGATTTGCATATCCTCCCAATATTTGAAGGCTAAAAACCAAAAAAGTGACAATAATCCAGAACAATTGCATCATTTGAATGAATCGATAACGGTGATTAGTGTTTAATTCTAATCGATTACTGTCTCACTTCAAAGAGAATTTTCTTGATTTTGTCTGTTGCTCTCGACTCTTTAAATTTAACCGTTTTTCAGAGCGAGTTGTTTAATTGGAGTGGCTCGGTTCACAATTCTAATTAATTGCAGAGGTGTTGTATAACGATTCACAGGAACTCTAGAAATTTGGAAAGGATTTCTGAGGCGGTTAGGTCGAGAAATAATTCCATCATATAAGTATCCAGTTAAATGATATTTGGGTAAATATTTTTCGACTTTTTGGCTAACTGAACCGTAGGGATAGGCAATATGAGCGGCGACCCATTTATTGGGGTCTAAATCTGCTGTACATTCTCTGAGTTTTGTTTTGGATTTTTCTAACTCAAGTTCTAAGTTTTTGAGATCTAATTTACTGAGGTTTTGATGAGCAAACCCATGAGACTGAATATCATAAAATCCTCGTTTGTAGCCATCTCTGAGATCATTACAACTCATATGAGGAACAAAATCTTTGAGATTCACTCCCATATAACCTGGGTTGATAAAGAGAACAATTTTAACTTTTTCACCATAGTTTTTTTCTAGGTCTTTTAAAATTGGAAAAACATTTTCATGGACTCCTAAATAACCATCATCAAAGGTAATCATTACAGGTTTGCGGTTTAAATATTCGGGAGGGATAGGTTTTGATTTTTGAATAAAGTAAGTAAACAAATCTTGACTCGTTAAAAACCAATAGTTGTTTTCCACTAAGTAATTTAATACCGTATAGATTTCTCGTTTACCATAATCGTGATCAAAGGAAAGGGGTTGAATCTTTGTCTGTTTTGCGATTTCAAAGTCAATAATATTATGAAAGCCGAGGATGGGAACCCGAATTGAGGGTGTTACTGCTGATTTTGTAGCACCTGAAAGACTCAAACCTAGAACAAATATCAGTAACAAACCGATTAATTTATTTTTGATCAGGGTAGAAAACGTGAGGGTTAGATACTTTTTAAGCCAGTTGAACATATGACAAAAATCTTTACTCTTAATATCATGTCGTTGGATCTTACAGGAAAATTATTTCACAATCTGAATAATTTGTCATCTGTTAAGCTCAGTTTAAGGTAAGCTGTTCAATGTCACCTAAAAGATGTTATCCTAAAACCCAATATCCCAAAATAGCCGTTGGTGAATTAGTAGCGAGGGAGTTGATTGCTATCGAGGTTTAATAGAGCGAGTTTAGAGACTCGAATGAGTTGATAAATACCTTCTTGATCAAGTTGCTGGTATTGCGGAACTTGTAACCCTGTCTTTAAAATTTCTTGGGGAGCAGCTAAGATTAAAATAGTATCGGGTTGAGTCTTTTGAATGCTAGGAGTGCGAAGATAGTCAACAGCATCGCTAGAATACTGGAAATATTGTACAGGATTTTGGGTATAAAAAACTAAACTGGGTTTCTTAAAGCCAATCATCACTAATTTTTCTTGAAAGACTCTTTCTATTCTGACGGTTTCCGCGAGTTGTCGTAGGGGGTGCTGGCGATGAAGATCAAATAATTGATTAGCGGGAATAATTGCAAAGATCAAAAAAGCGACAAACCCGATTAAATTAACGGTTATAATTCGTTGCGGTTGTTTTTTCCACCAGAAGAATAAAATCAATATAGCCGTCATCATCCAAATTAATGCACTGTATTCGAGTAATCCTGAAGTCTGAAGTTGTTCTCGAAAATCGGGAATCTCAGGATCATCTCCTATCCAATGATAACTCCAAAGAATCAGGATAGAAATCCCGGCGACACAAACAACATTCAAGCCAAACGAAAGATGAATTAATCGATTTTTTATTCTTCTTTTGGAAGCTATAGTCAACCTCTTTTTGTACTTAAAAACATCATTCCAAAATAGGGCATTCAGCAATGCAGAAGCAGGAATTAAGGGTAAAATATAACTCGGAAGTTTAGTAACAGAAATTGTAAAAAACAAGAAAATACATCCAAACCAAAAGAAGGAAAACAATTTTAACTGTTTAATTCTAGGACGAGTTTGCCAATATTTTCGCTGCCAAAAATGAGTTCTAAAAATAGCAACAGGTAAATAAGCAGACCAAGGTAAAAACCCAATTAAGACTACAATAAAATAAAAATACCAAGGTGCCGCATGATGATTAACGACTTGAGTAAAGCGTTGAAAATTGTGATAACCAAAGAAAGCATTGAGATAGGTAAACCCATGTTTGGATGTGACTAAAATGTACCAAGGTAAAACAATAACAAAAAAAATGATACTTCCTAAAAATGGATGGATTTCTCGTAAAACTTTCTGACTATTTCCCAGATAGAGTGTAAATGATCCAATAATAAAGAGGGGTAAAATACAACCAATTGGCCCTTTAGTTAAAACAGCCAAAGCGAGAAAAATATAAAAAGCTAAATACCAAGGTGAGATTCTTGGATTAGATTGTTGATTAGATTTAATAGACTGAGGTTCAGCATAGCCCCGAAAAAAAGCAAATAAAGCCGAACCTATACAGGCATTTAATAGCATATCCGAAACACCAATTCTAGCCCAAGTAATCATTTCGGGATTAAATGCAATAAAAGCGGCACCAGTCCAAGGTAAAGGATGAAAGAGAATCTTGGGTTGAATTAAAGTCGGAGAATTTTGAGGATTAATCTTGATATTTTTGACATAAAAGAGTAAAATATAAAAACAAAAAACAGTTAAGAAAAAAGCAGCGATCGCAGAAGGAAGACGCACACCCCACTCATTCACCCCAACGATCTGATAAGCAATCACCATCAACCAATAAATCAAAGGGGGCTTATCAAAGCGAGGAACCTCATTAAAGTAAGGCGTGATCCAATCTCCCGTAATCAACATTTGACGGGCGGCTTCCGCAAATAGGGGTTCTGTCTCATCGACTAAGCCTGTTTTCCCCAAACTCCAGAAAAAAGCAATCCAACCAATTAAACCTAACCCAAAGATGGGCAGAATTGCTGTCAGGAAAAGCCGTTTAAATTGAAATTGAAATTCCGAAGTAATCCCACGTTTAGACTGTTGTTTCATCCCGTTGTTTGCTGATCAATAAGCGAGAACCTTATAGATTGTACGGTGAATGGTGACTGATTAACCAGTTCTGTCGTGGCACTTTACTACCCTTAAGCAACGGTTTGATACAGAAACAGCAATGCACTCTAGGCGGATAAAATTTGACTAAAATCCGTCTCAATGTATGGTTAGCCCACAAGCCAAGACCAATAATGAGTAATCAACCTTCTCCCAAAAAAAATGACACCACTTCTACTTAGATCAGCCAGAAGTATAAACTGTAATGGTAACTTTTATCTTGATAGTATTGCTCTATGTCTACTCTGCTTGGCAGAATCAATAACTAAATCGTAGAAACAAGTAAGTTGTAAATCCTCAAATTAGTTTCCATCTTGGGTTTGCTAACTAAGTCTTTAGGGTTGGACAAATAACTGCCATTCCTCAACTTGAGAATTCCAGGTGGGTGAGGCGGTTTCCCCCACAATATAAGGCCCCCAGTATCGCCGAGAACCATCTTGTGCAAAGACAATCAGGATATCTCCCGGTTGCAAAGTTAAATCGGTTTCCGGTCGCGATAAAATCAATCCATTCACACTTCCTTCTTGAGGGGCAAAATCCCAGTGAACAGGTTCGGAAGTCGGGGATCGCGCGCGCCATGCTACCCGAACCGAATGATTACTCTGGTTACTAACCCGAAAAGCAGCTTCTTGTCCCGTAGAGACAGGCTCATAACTTGGCTTTAATCTATTTTCTGGTATGACATTTTCCGTTAAACTCGGAGTCGGAGTCAGATTCGGTGTAGAATCAGGGAGCGTAGAAGGAATAAAAACAGGTACATTACCGGAATCAAGCGATTGTTCAAATTCTGTTGAACTGATACAAGTGTTTAACCAAAGTTGCCGGAAGCCTAAACTCAAAACTATAATCGCCCCGGCAACCCAAATTCCAGGGGAAGGTCTAAATTTCATGGTCTTTTTCGTTGAGCGTCTAATTCGATTAATTTCACAAGTTGTTCTATGCAGAACACTCGTCTAAACCGATTAACAAATGTTCTCAGTGAGCGACTGGGGCGATGGTTACGCAATCCTTGGCGACGGATCTCACTGCTAACGATTAGTGTGCTATTTGGCTCATTCTCCGGTATTGTGATTTCTACGATAGCCGGACAGCAAGCAGAGTGGGATGTAACAGCAGCTTTTATTTTATTATTGATCACCGAAGGCATTAATTGGCTAACTTATCGCAGCAAACCTCTCATTCGCCAACCCCTATGGATTGAGAACCTCAATGCCTTTAAAATTGGTGTAGTCTACAGTTTATTTTTACTCGCGTTTTTACTCGGTTCCTGATGATGTTAAGGGTTCTCGGTAAAAAGCAAAGTCTCCCTATCCTGTAATGCTTGACAGTTATCCAATATGATTGAGATTCTAGAGGCTTGGGCGAGGGGAAATCAACCCTCAGCCGATGAACTCAAACAGTTAGCAATATTAGAACTCAATGATCGCGGGCGATCAACTGCTTTTGGTATCACAACTGAGAATGTTGAAACTCTCCTTGAAAAGCGATCGCAATTATTTTGCTCTCTACTTCAACACAACTGTAATTTACCTCAAGTAAAAACGGGTTTAGAACTATTGTGGAAATTGTGGCTTCCTCTAGCGACCCAACTCACCCAACATTATCAAAGCTTAAATCGGCCAATTATTCAAGGGGTTCTTGGCGGACAGGGTACGGGTAAAACAACTCTGGGCAAAGCTTTAACTACAATTTTAACATTTCAAGGGTATAAAACGCTCAGTTTATCGATTGATGATCTCTATAAAAGTTACACAGATCGACAACATTTGCGACAGCTTGATCCCCGGTTAATTTGGCGTGGCCCACCTGGAACCCATGATGTGGAATTGGGGTTAAGGGTTTTAGAGGAGTTGCGTCAAGGTCAGACTGCTGTGAGGGTTCCTCGATTTGATAAATCATTGCATAATGGATTAGGCGATCGCATTGAACCACAACTCGTGACGGGGATCAATATCGTCTTATTTGAAGGATGGTTTGTGGGTTGTCGCCCGATTGACAATAGCCGATTTGATCAGGCTCCTGAACCGATTATTACAGAAAGCGATCGCCAATTTGCTCGGGATATAAATCAAAAGTTAAAAGATTATGTTCCGTTGTGGGAATGTTTGGATCGATTAATGGTTCTCAACCCTATTGATTATCGCTTATCGAAACAATGGCGCAAACAAGCCGAACAAGAAATGATCAAGAGTGGAAAGTCAGGAATGACGGATGCAGAAATTGAACAGTTTGTAGACTATTTTTGGAAATCTCTGCATCCAGAATTATTTATCTCGCCGTTAGTTGAAAACCCACATTTAGTGGATATTGTGGTTAATATTAACGCCGATCATTCAGTCGGTGAAATTTATCCGCCTGGGTATTTCATCTAACAAGATTCTAACAACATTCTGAGGGATCACAGCAAGAATCACTGTCGGGTGTTGTGGTTAAATGGTAGTCGGTTCCTTTAGTTTCTTTGGGGTTGCGAGTTGCTTTCGGTTTACAGTTAAAGTTTGTGGCGTCTTCTAGGGGAATTTCTTGATAAGGTGAAAGGGCTAAAATATTCTCAGCATAAGGCCCATTTGCATCCGTATAAAGGTTGAACGTTTTATCACAGACAGCCATCCGTTGACCCCGACAAAGGGTATGACCATCATCATCAACAACCTGCTTCCAAGGGCCTTTATAGATTACCGCTTGTTTGCGTTCTAAACAAGGGCCTTCTTTTCCTTTAAAGGCTTGAACCGTTACAGAACGAAATTCTATCCCTTCTACAACTTGCCAAGGTTCAGGTTGACGAACCAAAATTTCAATTCCGTAGAACCCCGCTTGTTCAAACATTTCTAAAAAAGTATCTTCTCGAAAAGCCCCCGAAATACAACCACTCCAAAGTTCGGGATCTTTGATCATTTCTGGGGTCGGGTTTTCATCACAAACAATATCAGAAATAACCGCCCGACCTCCTTTTTTGAGAACTCGATAAATTTCTTGAAAGAGTTGTTTTTTGTCTTGGGGTCGAACCAGATTTAAAACACAATTAGAAATGACAACATCAACGCTATTATCAGTGATTAATGGGTTTTCTTGTCGCAGGCGATCGCATTCAGCTTCTAAGGCAGAAATCCCATCGATTGATTGTACAGGATTTTGGGTTAACCACTGTTGTACTAAGTCTAAATTTAGAGCTAAATCTTGAATTTTACCCTTGACAAATTTAGTGTTTTGATATCCTAATTTTGTCGTCATTTCGTCTTGATATTTACGAGCGAGGGACAGCATTTCATCATTGAAGTCAACCCCAATCACTTGACCCTGTTCGCCCACAATTTGGGCTAAAATATAACAGTGTTTACCCGCACCCGAACCGAGATCAACAACCGTTTCACCGGATTTTACATAACGGGTTGGATCACCACAACCATAGTCTTTCTCAATAATTTCTTGAGGGATTTTTTCCAGATATTGTTTATTGTAGCTGGTTGGGCAACAGAGGGAAGGCTGTACTTCTTTTGCGCCTTGTTTGTAGCGGTCTAGAACAATTGATTCGACTTCGTAGTTAGCAACCATTTATTTTTATCTTTCTGTAAAGTTGAACGGGGATTTACTCATTTTATCGCTTATTTTTCAAAGCAGCATCCAATCAAAACCCTCTAAAATAGAGATTTGACTTTTTAATTTTCAGATTCAATCCCAACGACCAGTCCAGAGTATTATTAAATCGAAAAAAACTTAAAGTTTCCTGAGAATTATCTAAATTCTTTGCGGTTGTGTCCCAAAACACGAGAATTAAACTGCTTGTCTCCTGCAATCGCTAAAATCATTTGTCTTGAGTAATGGTGAGCAGGATCACTAAAGCGGGATCAACGAAAAATGCTGGTTTAAGACTCTGAGTACGAATGAAGTCAGTGTAGGTACTGGAAATGGGATCAAAAAATTGGTGAAAAAGTATCTTTTGTCAGCAATCAATCAGACAAAAATCAATCTTCCCAAAGAATATCCTTCCGTTGGAGGAAGTCATCCTCCGAAATATCGCTTATTCTAGAAATAGAGAGACTTAAATACGATGTCTCAAAGTTTAGATAAAATCGGGAGGACATTTTAAGATGAGCATCTTCTCCAAAACAACACTCGTCATCGCCAGTTCTGTATTATTCTCTGTCGGTTTATCGACTTCCGCTCAAGCCCAAAACCCGGCTCATATTCAGCAGTTAGTTGAAACGGGTACTTGTCAAGGCTGTGATCTGCGGGGAGTAGATTTAAGCAAACGTCACTTGATCGGAGTAGACTTAAGGAATGCCGATCTCTCAGGGGCGAATCTAGCCTACACAAATTTAGAGGGCGCTGACCTCAAAGGAGCCAACCTCACAGAAGCAAACTTACAGGGCGCATTCTTAAATAGCGCAGAGTTAGACAACGCTAACCTGTTTGGTGCGAATTTAACCAACGCAAACTTGATTCAGGCTCAACTCGATGGAACTAACCTGATTAAAGCGGATCTTAATGGAAGTAGTTTCTGGGTACAATCTCTCGAAGAAGCTCGATGGTCTCCAATGGGTTCAGCAGAAGAACTTGGGAAGCAAGAACAGTTGAGAATTGGGCGAGAAGATTCTAGTTTAACCTTTCCAATGGGAGGAGCAGAAACTGAGGAATTTGAATATACGGAAGAATATCTTGATGAGCTTTTCCAACCTTTAGAAGCTAATCCTGAGCCGGATGCAGGTATAGATATTCCTTTTCCACCTCGAATTGAGTTTTAGAGAAAATATTGATCAAGCTTAAGTTGAAGTTGATGGAAAGTCGAATTCACACAGGGGTTAATCTTCTATAAGATCTTTAAAGTCTTAACTCAAACAGAAGATTTCAACCCCTTATAAAATAATTTCTAGATTTTTGATCAAATCAAAATTAAATTAATTTAATCTCTAGAAACTACAGAAATTGTCGTAACTGAAATTCTGCAAGTTGTTTAGCTTGGTCAATTGTTTCTTTGGGTTCCCAAATCCCTTGAGCAATTAAGCTACCGTCTGGGGAACGATATTGATAGCTAACTTGATAATGATGTATCCCCCTAATCGGAGGGTGGATTTCCTTTTTGATATATAGTTCTATGGTGCCTAACTCATCGGTATAGGCGGCTTGACAAGTATGATCTTTCTCTATCCAGTTGAGTTGGGAAGCGTGATTAACCTCACTTTTTTTGAGAATAGTCCAGGTTGTAGAGAGGGCTGATTGAGTTTTAACAGCATCAGCGATTTGAGAGAAAAGATTCTGAGTCTTCATAAGTGAGTTCTTAGAATTTGGTAGATGTTGACCACTAATAAAATGAAAATAGAGGATTTCAGGCTGCTTTATTGCACCTGACTTCTGATTTTGAGTTGCTTGACACTCTAAGCTAAAAAACCACAGATATTTTGACAAAGATCATTCCGTCAAAAAATCTAATATTGGTTATATACAGGGTATAGATAATGAATTCCTGAAGTTTAGTTAAGTCAGACTCATCATTGAACTTAGAATTTAATCGACAAGATATACTACCCCGTTAAATCAGTAATTCGACTTGAAGAAGTCTGACTTGATTAGAATTCTCTCATTGGATTCTTGAGCTAAATTAAGTTAGCCTAATTTTCTATGACTGGTTATTTTCAATTTGAGAGCGCGATCTTTAAGACACTGAACACACAAGATACTAATGCAAAAAAATCATAAATAGCAACTCATGTCACCTTAGCTTGACCAAATCTTTACAATAAAATTGTTACCTAGAATACATCACTTCATATTAGAGGGCGTTATGTAAAGCTGTTCATGTGAATTTGTATCACTTCAAAAGTCAAACCTGTTGATTTTCACCTCCAATTCATTAAGTGTCATTTTGAGCAATTATTTTTTCAGATTGATGATAGATCGAGGAGTGACTGCATTAAGAATTGTGTCAAGCCATAATTGCATAGTAAAGCAATATTGTCAATTTTGCAGCCTATCATGTTAGAGAAAACTCACATCTTTCTTAGGAGAGTTACGGCTAAAATAGTTGTATAATGGGTATTTGGGGGATTTTAGCAACAGAATCTGAGAGTTTTTCACAATCAATTTCTATCTTTAGATAGAATATTTTTAATCTCCATTCACAACTTTCAATGAAAATTCTGATTGTGGAGGATGACGGGGAAATCGCCCAACTCATCCAACAAACATTAGAAAATGAGGGTTTTTCCTGCGAAACCGCCCGTGACGGTTGGGGGGCTTTAGAATGGTTTCAAACTCAGCAGCCAGACCTGATCGTTCTTGACTTGATGCTTCCCGGTCTTGATGGCTTAGAAGTCTGCGCCCGTATTCGTCAACAACCGGGTGTAAAAGATCCCTATATCCTGATGTTAACAGCAAAAGGAGAAGAAATTGATCGGGTGATTGGTTTGTCTACGGGGGCTGACGACTACTTGGTCAAACCCTTCAGTCCCCGAGAATTAGTTGCCAGGATTCGGGCTTTGTTGCGTCGTAGTCTGCGTCACGGGGGACAAAGCCAAGTTTATCGCACACCTCATTTTACCGTTGATCTCGATCAACATTTGGCTTACCGACAACTCGACCCTCAAACTTCAGAACCTCTAGATTTAAGTCCTTTAGAATTTAATTTACTGGTTACTCTGGTGAGTTATCCGGGTCGGGTTTGGAACCGAACTCAACTTATTGATAAACTTTGGGGAGATGACTTTTTTGGAGATGAACGAGTAGTCGATACTCATATCGCCCGACTGCGAAAAAAAATTGAACCCGATCCAACTCATCCTCAGTTTATCAAAACAGTTGTGGGAACGGGATATAAATTTGAAGACTCGACAACAAATAAGTAATCACAGTTGAGAAGAAGTTGACAACTGATCCTCATTCCTTTTTAAAACACTATAGAATTGTTAGTCAAACATTCTCATCGATTTTTTCTACTGTAGTAATGTCCAGCATAAATCATGCCCAAGCTAAACTTGCGATCGCGTTTACTTTTGTCTCATTTGTTAGTTATGGGAGTTGGACTAGGTAGCTTTATTTTAATGAGTAAAGTCTACTCTCCCCGTTTATTTGTTTTACAACTTGAACGCCTCGAACAAACCCAATTTTTTAACGTTCGTTCTGTGAGAACTTACCTAGTTCGGGGGTTTGAAATCACTTGGAATCGCAGTACCTTATGGTCAGTTGGAGTGGGTGCAACAGCCGCAGGTGCGTTAAGTTATTGGGTCGCCAAACGAATTACTCAACCCTTGACTCAAATGCGAGAAATCACCCAAAAATTTGCAGCCGGAAACCTAGACGAACGTATGATTAAAAGTGAAATTCCTGAACTCAATCAACTGAGTTTAAGCTTTAACCGTATGGCAGAAAGTATCGAGGGAATTGAACAGCGCCGTCGGGAATTGATTAGTGATATGACTCACGAATTGAGAACACCCTTAACCGTTGTACGAGGATATTTAGAAGAAATGGCAGAAGGTCAAATTCAACCTTCTGATGAACTTTATAACCGCTTAATTCGAGAAACACGCCGTTTAGAACGGTTAGTGAATGATTTACAAGAACTATCAAAAGCAGAAGCAGGATATTTAGTGATTAATCCTAAACCTCTAAATTTACGTCCACTTTTAGAAAGTTTAGTGACTCGTTTTGGGGATCAACTGTTAGAATACGGGCCAGTGATAAGACTAGATTGCCCGTCTAGTTTACCGACTGTTTTTGCGGATATTGATCGCACAGAACAAATTTTAGTTAATCTTTTAGGAAATGCAATTCGTTATACAGAAAACGGTTCAATTACCGTTAAAGTTTGGCAAAATTTAAACTCTGTTTGGGTGGCGGTGATTGACACAGGAATAGGAATTTCTGAAATAGATTTACCCCATGTTTTTGAACGGTTTTGGCGTGGAGAAAGATCGCGATCGCGTCAATGGGGCGGAACGGGAATTGGGTTGGCGATCACAAAGCGTTTAGTTGAACTTCAAGGGGGTAAAATAGAGGTTGAAAGTGAATTAGGGAAAGGAAGTATATTTCGCTTTTGTTTGCCGATTACTTGAAAAAATTCTGTCATTTTTAATATAAAAAATCATCTCAAAATTATCTCAAAAATTCTCAAAAACTTGATTCTTTCCATTTTCCCTGAAAGACAAACAGTGTTAAAATCTCAGGATGATTTTTTTTTAAATATCTTTATAAACCTGACAATGCAGCTTGAATCATTGTTATTTTCCCTTGATTTGTGTTAATATAATTATAATTATATTTGAATGATGGGATGAGTTTAGGAGCAATAAAGTTATGGTAATCTCAGATACACCCAAAACCGAAAACCTCTCTCTAGATGAGTTTTTAGCTTTACCTGAAACCACACCTGCTAGTGAGTATATTGACGGAAAAATTCATCAAAAACCCATGCCAAAAGGAAAACATAGCTTACTACAAGGTCGTCTGAACGAAACAATAAATCAAAAAGGTTTACCCGCAAGAACTGCTTATAGCTTTCCAGAGTTACGCTGTTCGTTTAGTGAACGTTCAATTGTGGCGGATATTGTTGTGTTTGAGTGGGCGAATATTCCCCTTGATGAAGAAGGTGAAATTAGTAATGATGTTAACATCCAACCCGACTGGACAATTGAGATTTTATCACCAGGCCAAAATACAACTCGCGTCATTGATAATATCTTATTTTGTCTTAAACAGGGAACAAAGTTAGGTTGGTTAGTTGATCCTAAAGAACGATTAGTATTAGTATTCAAACCCGATCAACAACTAGAATCTTTTGAAGGTGAACAAATTTTACCTGTGCTTGAAGTGTTAGCAGATTTACAACTCTCAGTGAATACTTTATTCAGTTGGTTAAGCTTTCCCTCCTAAAAAAGATTGGGAAAATTTCAGTTTAAATTTATAAAAATGAGTTTTTAATAAAATCAATAAAAAACTATCAAACTGCCCAATTCATTCGGAATAAGGCAGCTAGACTCTGGCAAGATGATCAGAAATCGGATTTAATCAGTTGAGTCAAAGAATCAAAAGTTAACTTGAGTTAAAAATCCCCCTATTTTTCAACGGGGGAGTATATCAATAAAACCCTGACTAATAACCCGCAGGTAGAGACACAGGAGGTAGCGGTTTAGCTGGCGGTTGAGACGAAGAACGATGTCCGTTTTTCGGGGTTTCTGAATGATCTTCAGAAATCAAAAGTTCACGAATTAACCGTGCTGCGGTCTTTTGGGCTAACTCACCCGCTACTTGTTGACCCAGTTGACGAACTTCTGGCTTGGCTAATAAGTCCGGAACTTTCTGCACTAAAATCATCGGGTCAAAGCCTTTAGTCTCTTGCAAAATGCCTACAATTCGCTGAATATGTTCTAAATTGCTCTGATTTTGATTGGATGTAGCTACAGGTTTTTTTCCATTAGATAACGGTGGTTTTATCCCCATCCACTCCGCCACCTTCAGTTGTGCGTTTGTCAAAGCATTACGAGAAGCCAAATCGACATTTTTAACAATTTCATTGGCTAACTTTTCTCGAATAAACTCCCCCCGTTCCGAGAATAAAAAGTCTAATGTCTGATCGAGAACTTGGTTAATATCGTAATCATCGCTATTTCGAGCATTTTTTAACAAATTTTCTAGACGATTCCAGCGCAGAGAACCATCTTTAAACAGCAAATCTTTCAGGGAAGTACGCAGTTGAGGAGACGGGTCAGTTAACAGGCGTTTAGCCACGTAGGGATAAGCTTTACTGAGTACCTTAAAGTTGGGATCAACGTTAATCGCAATTCCTTCTAAAGTCACCAACGAACGAATAATCAGCGCATAATAAGCCGGAACTTGGAAGGGATATTCATACATCAACGCCGAGAGTTTATCCGTAATACTTTTGAAGTTGAGTTCGGCAACACTCGCACCGAGCGCATCATTAAAAACAGAACTTAAAGCGGGAATAATCGGCGTTAGGTCAGTATCAGGGGTTAAAAATTCTAATTTGACATAATCATTGGCTAATCCCTCAAAATCTCGGTTAACCAAATGCACAACAGCCTCTAGTAAGCCATAGCGTTGATAGGGTTTAACCTCACTCATCATCCCAAAATCGAGATAAACCAACTTACCATCAGGACTAGCGAGTAAGTTACCGGGGTGAGGATCAGCATGGAAAAATCCATGTTCAAGTAATTGACGTAGAGAACATTGTACGCCAACTTCAATCAGATAACGAGCATCGATTCCTTTGGCTTGAACTTCATCTAAATTGGTTAATTTAGTTCCATTCACCCACTCCATCGTTAGCACTCGTTTTCCGGTATATTCCCAATAGATTTTAGGAACATAAATATCGGGTAAATGACCGTAGAGTTCATTAAACCGTTCAGCGTTGTGACCCTCGTGGGTGTAGTCCATTTCTTCAAAAATTCGGTAGCCAAATTCATCCATGATGGCTACTAAGTCACTGCGGATTCGGGTAATATTTTTTTGCGCCCAAATTGCCAGAGTTCGCAACAGGTAAATATCGAGTGCTATCAATTCTGATAAACCCGGACGTTGCACTTTAACGGCGACGGTTTCGCCTGTTTTCAGTTTTCCCTTATAGACTTGTCCCAAAGAAGCAGCTGCTAAGGGATCTCGAGAAAGTTCAGCGTAGATTTGTTCTGGTTTTCCTCCTAGTTCTTCTTCGATGAAACCATAGGCAATTTCATTTGAGAACGGGGGAAGTTGGTCTTGAAGTTTAGTTAATTCTTCTAAAAACGTAGGAGAAACTAAATCGGGTCGTGTCGATAAAGCTTGTCCAACTTTGATAAATGCTGGGCCGAGTTGAGTCAGTGTAACGCGGAGTTGAGTAGCTCGCTTACCCTCATTTTTTTCTGCACATCCCCTTTTCTGATCAAGCCAGATTCCTAAAGCGAGGGAAGAAAATTTCCAGATGACCGTTAATAGCCGTCCCCAGACTTTCAAAAAGCGGGAGCGGTAATAATTGGCAATGGCAACCGGATCATAACGGAGGGAAACATGGGGATTGGAAAAAGATTGATCAGCTTCGGATTCCCCAGGGGTGGGAATTTCTTCAACGCTTACAAGTTGTGATCGTACATCTACAGTATTGGATGTAACGGGATCAACTGGATCTAGCTGTGTGGCTCTCATAGGAGTTGGGGCTTGTGAATCAACCAGGGGCAAAGTCGGCGATACCGTCTTGATATCCATAAAGTACAGGATTAAGTCTGAGCAGTATTGTTAACTATTGTAACAACATTGGCTCATGCACTTTCAATATCATCTGGATTGGACTTGATCAGGCGATTATAAATCTCGTGTAGATGTTGTTGTGTATTGGCTGGAAGTCGCGGTTGAGGAACTTCTGAGTTCGGCCAGGTTGGTAAATCAAAGCAAGGACAACAGCTTGGGGACATTCCCTTCGTCCGAAAGGTTACGGGCATCGAACACCGAGCGCATTGATCAATCTCCCAATTCGAGGTCAATAATTCACTAATGGAGACATCTGTGCCTTCTAGGTAGCAGTCCCCCGACTCAGGAGAGAGGATTTCTTGCCAACATTTTTCAAACTCGGGGCTGTAGTGATCTCCCTCAAATAAGGGTTCGGGTAATAGAGATTGATCTCCATTATGAAGTATCACCTTTTTACCGAGTTGTAACCAGTATGCGAGGTATTGTTTAACTTGACGAGATGAAGCCATAGGGGTTTTTCTGAAACAGTAAGTTTTGAGTTAACACAATTGACGACTGAAGTAGTAATCAAATTTTAAGTTGCAGTTTTCGTTTGTCTTTATTTTATCGAGCCTGGGGAGTTTTGGGAACATTCTATTCTAGAATAAATATAAAGTTTATTCCGACGGAGAAAAAGCTAATAATAGGCAGCAGCAAGAAAAAAACTTAACCTTTAACCGACTTTAAAAGTATTTATATATTCACAATATTAATTGAATTATTAACTCATGGAATCAGACTTTGGATATAAAAATCAATCATTCTATCGAAATAAATATAGGTTTTTAGGTTTCCTGAGATCTCCTAATGAATTGGACAGATGAATTTAGTTTAAAATTCAAGCAAGACCCAACCCGACAAGCAATATTAGTTCCGAGGGAGGAATACCACCTATCCGCAGAAGCAAACGACTTCTATCTTCTAATTCTGTCCGGCAAAATCCATGAGATTTTCGGCAAATTAGGTCTACACTGAACCCAAGGTAGGTGACAATGACAATCAGGATCTTGACGTTCCCTACTTCTATGCGAGTAATATGGGGTAAGAATAGATTTGCAACTCATGCAGTCAATCCATTCCGATTTTTAAGTCAGATCGTTGGTTGCACGAGTGCAGACGGGTGTAAGTGATTTCAGGAAGATGTCCTCCTGACAGTCAAGTCTCAATAGAGATGATTCGATAATCAATTAAAGTTTAGTTGTCACTTAGCAGGAGAAATACAATTGATGCAGCGCCGAGGTGTAACAGTGTGGTTCACGGGGTTAAGTGGTGCCGGAAAAACCACAATTACTCGTGCAATAGCTGAGGAATTACGTACTAAAGAATGTCAGCTTGAGATTTTAGATGGCGATATCGTGCGCGAAAACCTAACTAAAGGTTTGGGCTTTAGCAAAGAAGACCGAGACATCAACATTCGCCGGATCGGATTTGTTGCTAATCTTCTCACCCGTAACGGTGTTATTGTGTTGGTTTCAGCGATTTCTCCCTATCGTGAAGTTCGCGAAGAAGTTCGTAAAACCGTTGGTGATTTCATAGAAGTTTTCGTCAATGCTCCCTTAGGAACTTGTGAAGAACGGGATGTCAAAGGCTTATACAAACGAGCCAGAGCAGGTGAAATCAAACAGTTTACAGGGATTGACGATCCCTATGAACCCCCCCTCAACCCAGAAGTTGAATGTCGCACAGACCTCGAAGAATTATCTGAGAGTGTAGCTAAGGTGATGAGTAAATTAGAGGAGTTGGGTTATATTTCTACCAAGGTTGCCGTTTAACCGATTTCCTCAAAACCCGTTAAAAACGTAAACGATTTATACGCGACACCCAAACCTACAACTTAAGGTTTAAGGTAAAAGTGTCGCGTTGATTTGTGTTTTTGATAAATGAGGATAAACTCTATGAACATCTCGATCGCTTGGAAACAGTATCGTCAGTTAAAGCTTTGGCTCGCCACAACCGTTTTAACCCTCTGCTTCACCTTGGGGGGATGCTCACCATCCGGAGAGTCCGCTAACACGGTTAAAGTGAGTCCTGAATTTGAACAGCAGGTAATTCAAGTGATTCGCGACAACCCCGAAGCGATATTAGAGTCCGTACAAGTTTACCAACAGCAACAGCAACAAAATCTCCAAAGTTCCCGAGAGTCTTTCCTGGAACAGATGAAAACCGATCCGGCTGCGATTATCGGTAGCTCTCCGACAACCGGAGCATCGAGTCAGGAGATCGTATTGTTGGAGTTCTCCGACTTTCAATGTCCCTTCTGTTCCCGCGCTCATCAAACCATTAAACAGTTTATGGATAAGCATCAGGGACAAGTCACCCTGGTTTACAAACACCTACCCCTCAGTCAAATTCATCCCGAAGCACTCCCGTCCGCAAAAGCGTCTTGGGCTGCTCAACAACAGGGAAAATTCTGGGAATACCAAGATGCTTTATTTACTCAACAAGAACAATTGGGTGAAGATCTCTACATCGAGATCGCTAACAATTTAAACCTCGACCTTGAACAGTTTAATCGCGATCGCCAAAGTCAGGAAGCCGCCACCTCCATTCAAAAAGATCTCGAACTGGCTCAAGCGTTGGGAATATCAGGAACGCCCTTTTTCGTGATGAATGGCGAAACCTTCTCCGGAGCAGTAGAACTCTCTAAAATGGAAGAAGTTTTAGCTCAGGTTAGTTCTAAAAGCTAGTACCCGCTCGATCAATTTCCGTCAGTTCGTCTCAGAACGCTCAAAAACCTGATAGTCTAAATATCATCCGATCCATGTTAATTAGCAGTGGCGAATCGAGAACCCGTTGAGAATTTAATTCTCTACTCCTTATTAAAATATTCAGTTGTCAATCCCCTGTTTCGGGTCTACTTTCGGGGAAAAGTTCATAATACCGAAAGAGTACCCCGACAGGGAAAACTGATTGTGGTGAGTAATCATGCTAGTGATTTCGATCCGCCTTTCCTCTCTATCTGTATGCGCCGACCTGTCGCTTTTATGGCGAAAGAAGAACTATTTGATGTTCCTGTTCTCAAAGATGCTATCCGCTTGTATGGGGCTTATCCAGTTAAACGGGGATCGGCTGACCGGAGTGCCATTCGAGCCGCCCTAGCTGCCTTAGAACAGGGGTGGGCGGTAGGTTTATTTTTAGAAGGAACTCGTACCCTCGATGGTCGCATCCATAGCCCCAAATTGGGTGCAGCAATGATTGCCGCGAAAGCCAACGCCCCCCTATTACCCGTTTGTTTGTGGGGAACTCAAGCCATTGTCAAAAAAGGTTCTGCCCTTCCGAAGCCTGTACCTGTCACGGTTCGCATTGGTGAACTGATTGATCCGCCTCGTTCAACTCAACGCGGGGAACTCGAAGCATTGACCCAAAAATGTACTGATGTGATTAACACGATGCACGACTTAGGCCGATAAAAGTTAATACAATTCGAGATGAAATCTAATCCGAAAATCGGGTTCTAATA
Organism: Lyngbya sp. PCC 8106; assembly: GCF_000169095.1. Classification (GTDB taxonomy): domain Bacteria; phylum Cyanobacteriota; class Cyanobacteriia; order Cyanobacteriales; family Microcoleaceae; genus Capilliphycus. The sequence continues at coordinate 185,462 of NZ_AAVU01000004.1, read as the reverse complement.
CTTCTCTTATTTCATGTTTTAAAGTTGGAAAAACCCAATTTAGAATTGAGAGGTTAAAAACTGCGTTGAGTCAATTATTTTATAGAAAGGGTGAAAATACTAACCTGAAAAGTAAGTCTTATGTTGGGAAAATTTAAAGGTGATAGCATATTGTAGATTGATCCTGTTTTTGATCTTATTCGTGGTGCTGTTTGTAGTGCCAGTGAAAGATTATGCCTATGCTGAAAATAGGATAATCATCGGGGGTAAACCCGGGTTAATTGAATCGAAGTCACGGCTTACTCTTGAAACCCAAAAAAACGAGGCGATAGGCATCCTTAATAATAAGTTAAAAAGCATCGCTTATACAGATAATATCCCACAAAATTATTCTATCAATTCTGAAGTAAATCCCAATTTTAATCAAGAAGAACAAGAATATCTTTCTAAAATTGATTTCATCCCAATTTGCGTTGACCCCGATTGGATGCCTTATGAAAAAGTAGATGAAAAGGGTAATTATTTGGGTCTAGTTGCCGATTATATGAAGATTATTTCTGATAGCATTGGAAAAGAATTCCGGGTAGTAAAAACAAGTTCTTGGGATGAATCTTTGTCCTTCGCCCGACAACGAGCCTGTGATATTCTTCCGGGGGCTGTTCCCACACCATTGCGTAAAGAATTTTTGAATTTTAGCGAACCCTATATCTTTTTGCCATTGGTTGTTGCTACCAATTTAGAGGAAATATTTATTCTTGATTTCGAGCGGGTTGCAGGCAAAAGTTTTGCCCTAATTAAAGGGTATGCAGCTATTGAATTGCTCCGCAAAAAACATCCTGAGATGATCATAAAAGAAGTTCCTGACGCCCGGACTGGATTGGAAATGGTGCGGAAAAATAAAGTGTACGGATATATCGATACTTTACCGACAATCAGCTATCAACTGAAAACGAATAGAATGCCCAATTTGAAAATTTCAGGTGAGCTTGATTTGGATTATGATGTATCGATTGCTGTAAGAAATGACAGACCGCTATTACTCTCGATTATTAACAAAGCGATTGCTACTATTTCTTATGAAGATCGTCAAAAGATATTTTATTACTGGATATCTGTGAGTTATGATAAGGGATTTGACTATGTATTGTTTTGGGAAATCATGGCTGTATCTCTTGTTATTTTGTCTTTGCTGTTTTATCGAAACTTGATTATCTCTAGGTATAACAAAAAACTGATTGAAGCGAATAAGAAGCTAGATTGTCTCTATAAAACCGATAAGCTAACTGGCTTATTCAATAGACATATCATTGATGAAGAAACTGAAAAGGAAGTTCTTCGTGCAAACCGATATAATCTTGGTTTTTCTGTTGTTCTTTTGGATGTAGATCATTTTAAACAGATCAATGATACCTACGGCCACCATGTTGGGGATTCTGTTCTGGTAGAAATTGCATTTATTCTGAAGAATAACTTGCGAAAGACAGATGTAGTGGGACGTTGGGGCGGAGAGGAGTTTATTGTGATTTGTCCTGAGACTCAACTAACTAACGCGGCTCACCTGGCTGAGAAGTTGCGAAGTCAGATTGAGTGTCATCAATTTTCAGGCGTTGAAAAGACAATTACTGCTAGTTTTGGTGTTTCTGCATACAGAGTCGATGATACGGTGGAAAGTCTAATCAAAAGAGTCGATAGCACCCTATACTTTTCTAAGCGTAATAATCGCAATTGTGTGACGGTCAGGGATTAGCAGTTATAACCCATCACTTCCCGCTGAAAATACCCGGTTTAAGTCTAAAATAAATAATAGAATCCTTCAACGGAGTAGAATCGATGTCAGCGTTAGATTGTTTGGTGAGGATAGATCAATCTGGGTAATCCAAACAAAATTATCCCCATAAACGTTAGACTAATAAAACGTCTTTTAAGACTGTGGTGAAGAACTCAGGAAAGATCATGCCGGAATTGAGAGAACAACTCGCAGAAAATTTAGATGAAGCTAGATGGGAATGGTTGATTCCTCATCACGAACGAGAAGTGGTTGTGGTTGTCAACGAAGACCTTGATTTACTCGATGTTGGCGAGGCGATCGCTAACGATAATACATCATCTGTACAGAGTTGGATCAATGAACAACTTATTTACAAACCCTCTATGGAGCAGGTTAGTGTGTGGAACAATAACCGATCTCAACGGTTTAATGCACTGATTGTAGATCCATTTGTCTTAGTGCAGGAACTCTCAGCTTAAATGTGAAGAATGGGGAGGAATGAGATGGAGCCTTAGAGCGAGTTTATCCTCCCCGAGCTTCTTCATCAAGACTTTAGTCCTCAACCACCTCTAGTCCACACACCTCAGCGACTTGTTGGGCTAAACTTTTGTATCTTCTCAGTGAAGATTGAGGAGTATTAAAATCTAGATTAAATCCTTCAACAACCCGTTCTACGAGTTTCTCACGCCATTGAGCTTCTATTTCATAATCAGAACTCAAACTACCTTCTGACAACGCCGCCATTAATTTATCCAGCATCTGAAATTGTCCAAGCAAATAGGCCGCTCTTGCTACCTCACAGCCGTCTACATCAAGACCATCGAGTTCTCGTAGTACCCGTCGCCATTCAGTTTCAATGAGTTGAGTAATCACAAATCCTGCTCGTGCATATCGTCTATCGACTAAAACTTGAAATTGATCTGCCGTCATTGCTTCTATTGCTCCTAATTGAGAGGTTCTATACAATCCAACTTAATTGAGCTTGATTTTAAAATCAGGGTTTTTCGGTCAATTTTAGCAATTGAGCGAGTTGGACAATAGAAAAGCAATTCTTCACAACGGCAAAACTATCGAGTTAAATTAGACCTAGATGCGTGAGGCGAGTGGCGAGTTTGGTGGGGAGGAGAGAGGAATGGGGTAAAGACTCCCACACCAGCAGAGTCCCCCGCAGATGACAAAAATAGATTTCCAAAACGCTCAAACCTCGACGACGCACCGAAGGACTGTACTGAACATTGGGTGTCGATGATCTGCGAGTACAGCACCATAGACGAATATTGTCCGGGAGAGGTTGAGACGGAGAAGGTTGTGAATGGTCGGGTTGCATAATTTAAGTTTTTATTGGTTCTCTACTCCAACATTAATCTAGGGTTGAGAGAGCTAATGCACACCATCACATTACACAGAAGGTTAGTTTTGAGCAACTATGAACTCTAATTTTTAATTCCAGTCGCAGCAATACCGCGAATAAATTGCCGCTGACCCAGAAGAAACAAAACAACGACAGGGATTGTCGAAATCACAACCGCAGCCATCATCAAAGACCAATTACTGGTAAATTGTTCTTGAAATTCAGCGAGGGCTAACTGTACAGTTTGGAGTTCAGGCCGAGTGGTAAAAACCAGGGGTTTAAATAGATCATTCCACTCCCCAATAAAAGTAAACAAAAATAGAGTCACTAATGCAGGTCTAGCACAGGGAAGAATCACTTGCCACAAAATCTGCCAACGGTTCGCCCCATCAAGAGATGTAATCTAGTATACGATTTGCGTTACTTTGAGTGGCTTCAAGGTATTTTCTGAATGTGATACAATCAAAAAACGCGAAAACCAAGCGATTAAAGCATTTAAGGCTTGACATCCCAGAGAATTCTTGTCTAGTGGGCAGCCTGTAAAAAGGTAACTGAGTAAAGCCATCAGTTTTAAATTTCCTGAAAATAGTGGAGTAGAGATCCAAAGTTGTGATTGAAAACTCAATAATAGGTTGGGTTCCAGCCGATTTTCAGCCTGTGGACAGGGTGCTGCCGACAGTCCTGGTTTGAAACAGGAAGCAAACAGTGCAAAAGTGTTGTAATGCGACGTTTTGTACAGGTTTTGTAGAACAGTACAATCACGGCTCCGAGCAACAGTAAAGCTAAACTTAGGCTTTTGAGAAATTTTGAGGATTGGATCAATTTTCCCATAAGTATTGTGCGAGGTATAAAGGAAAAAAAATTAAGCGAAACTTATATAAACGGGAATTTAGATGAATTTATTGACCAATCCTTCCTGAGAGGGGACAAAATTAGCCAAATCTTCGCTTAAATAGGTAAAGTAACTATAGGTTCAGTATTTTCTCCTAAGTAGGAAGGGTTATCGGTCGATCAACATTGAGTGTGATTTCAATCCTCTCCGAAGAGGGTGATCAGATCAACACCAGTCTGATGTTAGCGCCGAATCACTTCCAGACCGGGTGAACGCTGAATCCTAAAAAAAACGTATGTTTGCGTTAGACTAAGCGTTTGAGATCGAATCCGATCTTAAACCATGCCCCAACCCAAAAGCGAACTTGATCTTTCAAGATCTCGCGTTCTGTCAAAATCAATCGTAAACTCATTGAACTCATCTGTGATGAGGAGCTAATAAACCTATGCCACAGCTTGAAGCTATTGCAGAAATCGACTTTAACACCAATACTTACAAAGATGCCTACAGCCGAATTAATGCGATTGTAATTGAGGGGGAACAAGTAGCCCACGACAACTACATCAAGCTGGGGGAAATGTTGCCCGATCAAAAAGATGAGTTAGTACGCCTCTCTAAGATGGAAAAGCGTCACATGAAAGGATTCCAAGCCTGTGGTCGCAATCTAGAAGTGACTGCGGATATGGACTATGCTCACCAATTTTTTAGCCAGTTGCATCAGAATTTTAAAGATGCAGCCGCCCAAGGAAAGGTGGTCACTTGCTTACTGATTCAATCTTTGATTATCGAAAGTTTTGCGATCGCGGCTTACAATATCTATATTCCGGTTGCTGACCCCTTTGCTCGCAAGATTACCGAAGGCGTTGTCGATGATGAGTATATGCACCTCAACTTCGGAGAAGAATGGCTGAAGGCTCATTTTGAGGAGTCTAAGGCTGAACTCCAAGAAGCCAACAGTCAGAATTTACCTCTGGTGTGGAAAATGCTCAACGAAGTTGAGAATGATGCACATATCCTGGGAATGGAAAAAGATGCTCTTGTGGAAGACTTTATGATTGCTTACGGTGAGGCTCTCAACAACATTGGGTTCACGACTCGGGAAATCATGCGGATGTCTGCCCACGGTCTGACTACGGCTTAAATTCACCGCCCACAGGGAACAGTTTTCAGTGAACAGGGAACAGTTTTCAGTTATCAGTTATCAGTTATCAGTTATCAGTTTTCTTGGTACTGGTTACTCTAGAACTGTTCACTGTTTTCACTGCATGGTACTTGTTCACTGTTAACTGCACGGTACTTGGTAACTGGTCACTGATAACTGTAATCCAGCCCTCGGTCAAGTTACAATCTAAAATCTATCTAAAAGTGTAGTGATGGACTATGTTTGGTTTAATTGGTCATCTGACAAGTTTGGAACACGCCCAGTTGGTTGCTAAAGACTTGGGTTATCCAGAATATGCCGATCAGGGGTTGGATTTTTGGTGCAGTGCGCCTCCCCAAATTGTGGATGAGATTAAGGTGACAAGTGTTACAGGCCAAGTGATTGAAGGCCGTTATGTCGAATCCTGTTTTCTGCCCGAAATGTTGGCCAGTCGTCGTATTAAAGCCGCGACACGCAAGATCATTAATGCGATGGCTCATGCTCAAAAACACGGCATTAATATCACCGCCTTGGGTGGGTTCTCCTCGATCATTTTTGAGAATTTTAACTTAGAGAAGATCAAGCAAGTCCGCAATATCAAGCTAGAGTTTGAGCGGTTTACAACCGGAAATACCCACACGGCTTACATTATTTGCAGTCAAGTTGAACAAATGGCGCCGAAGTTGGGAATTGATTTATCCAATGCGACAGTTGCAGTTTGTGGCGCGACAGGAGATATTGGCAGTGCGGTTTGTCGCTGGCTTAACCAACGAACTCAAGTGGGAGAATTGTTATTGATTGCTCGCGATCGCGAACGTCTACAAAACCTGCAAGGTGAACTCGGACGCGGCAAAATATTAGGGCTAGAAGAAGCACTTCCCCAAGCAAATGTGGTGGTTTGGGTGGCGAGTATGGCGAAAGGGGTGGATATCGATCCTAGTCGCTTACAGCAACCCTGTCTGCTGATTGATGGGGGTTATCCGAAGAATATGGCGACTAAACTTCAACACCCCGGCGTTCACATCCTAGAAGGCGGTATTGTGGAACATTCTCTCGATATTGACTGGAAAATTATGAAAATCGTCAATATGCAGTTTCCCGCCCGTCAACTGTTTGCCTGTTTTGCGGAAGCGATGTTGCTAGAATTTGAAAAAATTTACACCAATTTTTCTTGGGGACGCAATCAAATCACTGTTGACAAAATGGATATGATCGGCCGAGTCTCGATTAAACACGGATTTAAACCCTTACTGCTTTCCCTCTAAAGATAGTAACCCGTATTGTAAGGGCGGGTTCCACCTAGATGTATGTTTTGACACTCCCACGCCGTAAACGGCGGGGATTCTTGGTTCAGCGAGTCCACTTAATACAGATAGGGCGACCTATCTATACCAGAGATGGACTCTCCTCAAGCGTTTTGCTCCATTTCATCAGCCTGTTTGGGTATGCCCTACCCTACAGTTCAAAACCTAAAATCTTGGTTTCTCTGTACTTGTTGCGTTGCGCGCTAATAAGCGTACAAGCTTTCCTGTACGGAACCCCATAACTTCAGTGCGTCAAGGTGCGCTGCCTTTTCGGCGACTGGGTTTTTAGTGTGGTTGATTACCCTTTCCACAAAAGAAAGTTTAGCATCAAGCCGTCCTCAAGGACGGGGCTTGTACCCCAATTTTTTCGGGTCAATAATCTTGTATCAACCTGCTCACAGTCACCCGTGGGAAAAGCTGTTCATCTGTTGAGTGGGTTCAGATAACTTGTGACTAAAAACACATACATTTTCGCGGAACCCGCCCCTACAAAATAACGATCAGGGCGGGCTTATTAATGTTGTTTGTCGGAGATCTAAAATATAGGCTGAATTGCCCTTACTGTCTCAGTTTCTCAGACCAAACTCGTGTCGGTAATCCCCAAATATAGATAAACCCTTCAGCCGCTTTGTGATCGAAGACATCTTCTGATCCGTAAGTTGCCAAATCCATGCTATAGAGGGAATTTGCAGATTGACGCCCAACCATGATCGCATTGCCCTTAAACAGTTTTACCCGCACAACTCCAGTCACTCTTTCTTGCGTCTGCTGAACAAAGGCATCGAGCGCTCCTTTCAACGGGCTAAACCACAAACCATTGTAAACAAGCTGGCTATAAGTTTCTTCAATTCCCCGCTTATAGCGCGTCACATCTGCCGTTAAGGTTAAACTTTCGAGATCCCGATGAGCATGAATTAACACCGTCATCGCCGGACATTCATAAATCTCGCGAGACTTAATCCCGACTAAACGGTTTTCAATCATGTCAATTCGTCCGACACCGTGATTACCTGACATTTGATTGAGCTTGGTAATCAAAGCCACCCCACCCAGAAATTCTCCGTTTAAACTGACGGGAATCCCTTTTTCAAAGCCAATTTCTACATATTCGGGTTCGTTGGGCGTGTCTTCAATCGCTTTGGTGAGGCGATAGACATCTTTGGGGGCTTCTACCCAAGGATCTTCCAGTGGCCCGGCTTCGATTGCCATTCCCAACAAGTTGCGGTCTAAGCTATAGGGAGAGGACTTTTTCACCGGAGACTGAATTCCGCATTTTTCCCCATAAGCAATCGTTTCTTCCCGACTCATTCCCCATTCTCGGGCGGGTGCGAGAATTTTCAGTTTCGGGTTGAGTGCGGTAATCGAAACATCAAAACGCACCTGATCATTTCCCTTTCCGGTACACCCGTGAGCAATCGCATCCGCCCCATATTTTTCGGCAGCTTCGACTAAAATTTGAGCAATCAGTGGACGAGCCAAAGCCGTTGAGAGAGGATAGCGATTTTCATAAAACGCATTGGCTTGAATGGCGGGAAAGGCGAACTCGTTGACAAATCTCTCCCGCACATCAATTACAAGAGACTCCTCGGCACCAGAATCAAGTGCTTTTTGCTTAATCGGTTCGAGTTCATCTCCCTGTCCTAAGTCAGCGGCTAGCGTGATGACTCCTTCGACTCCAAACTCATTTTTTAAATAGGGAATACAGACAGAGGTATCGACTCCACCGGAATAGGCTAATACAGCTTTCGTAGCGCGACCCATGAGTTGTTTACTCCTAACACAAGTTAAACTTTCATTATTCACCCATTTTTGGCGAGTGGTTGTCAGAGATGATGCAGATTTTTTAATCTCTGGTTTGTCGAGGCAAAAATCAAAGGTTAAGCTACGGTGATTATCGTCTCGGTTTAGACAAACAAATGAATGTCTAAATATACAATCGCTAGATAGGCAACTAACCAAATTATTAAGCTTAATTTAATCATCCGATCTTTCAGCACAATCCGATCCGGTTCTTCTCCAATCGCCAGAACTGTCACCATCCATTTATAGTGCATGACGGCATAGTAAACGATCGGCACCGTGATTACCAGTGAGGGATTTTTATCTGAGGCAATGGTAAACAACGCATAACACATAATCGTCATGGTTGCGGTGCTATTGAGTAAAGAATCTAAAAAAGGAAGGGTATATTGTTCTAAAACTGGACGTTGTTTATTGGCTTGACCCCGTTGATAAAAGAGTTGGAGATAATGTCGATTAACAAGAGGGGTTTGATGGGGTTGAAATTCTGATTCTAGATTTGATGTTAATTCAGAGTTAATATTTTGATTGAGAAGGGCTAAAAGTTCGGCTCGGCGTTTAGCAAATCCTAGAAAGAGAGTCAGAAAAAAGGTACAGAGGGTAATCCAAGCGGTGGGAATATCCCCTAAAGCATAGATTCCCGCTAAGAGTCGCAAGACAAAACCAAAGGCAATACAACTAACATCAAATAGAGGTTGATTTTTGAGATGGAGAGAATAAAAGATGTTATTGATAGCATAAAGTAACACACAGGTTAAAGTTGCCCATCCTAAATGAGAGGTTCCAACGATTGAAAATGTTGCTAAAAATAACCCGATACAAAAAGCGGTTTTAATCCTAATTTTGCCACTCGCAATTGGACGAAATCGTTTTTTAGGATGTCGGCGATCTCGTTCTACATCTTGAATATCGTTAAAGATATAAACGGCTGATGCCATTGCCGAAAATAAAGCAACGGTTAAACCACCCAAAAGGATAGACTGAGGTTCTAATAATCGTTCCCCAAAAATCACCCCGGCTAGACAGAAAAGGTTTTTTGTCCATTGATGAGGACGCAATAATTTAATGATCTCTAAACCTTGACTTTGTTGAGACTCTAGAGAAGAATCATCCTCTGAGATATCATTGGATTTCGCGGATAAAGAGATTTTTTCTTGATAAGTCTCTTTCATTTTTCGATCCTCGTTCACACCACTTAAATTTCGTTAAGAGATGATCATAATCCTGGCATTTCTTAACGTGACATGATTATAATCCCTGCGAGGATCATTCCTAACCCTATCCATTGATTAATCTCCAATCGTTCCCCGAAGAACCAACCTCCCGCCACCGCAATTAAACTAAATCCAATTCCAGCAAAAACGGGGTAAGCGACAGAAACGGGCAATTTTTCTAAGGCTTTGGCAAACAAAATCACGTTAATGCCATAAACCCCTAATCCAGCCAGAAACCAAGGAGACAACAGTAAGCCTAGAAGACTAGAATCTGTAGCAACTAAACGGGATTTTTTCAGAAGTAAACTCCCCATCGAGTTATTGATTGCTGCGATCAAAACAAAAGCCCAACCACTGAGATTTAAGTTCATATTATTGCCTGATTTTGACTGGGGTTAGCCTTCTTTTTAGTTTGGGTTTAAATCCGATATCAACAAATGACAGTAAAAAGAATAAACTCGGTGAAATTTTACGTCAACCTTAACCCCTTGAGGTAATTCCGCCCCTGAAATAAACCTGATAAAAACAGTCAAAAAATGCTGTTAGCCGGAGACTAGCAGCTATAATTTTAATGACAATTCTCTAACTGATTATTGGGTTTGAGAAAGGGTTCTGAAACATCTGTATTGTTTGATTCAGAAAAGAGAAAAGAGAATCAGTAGATCTCAAGTTAAAAAAAAAGTTTCCCCGTAAATTTTCTTCCCAAGTAACTGTTCTTTGTTGATAGTCTTCACGATCAGAAGGATAAATTGGTGGAACCCGAACATGAAGCGATCGTGCTAACAGCAGCCAACGCTGATCATTCGTAATATAACCAATTTCTACCAAATAATCGCGATCACTCATCGGTATAGAAATATGCCATTCACGCGCCAGTTCATCACACTCATAAAACTCAACACTATAAGGATCTTGAGTATCAAGATCAATCTCTGTCACATCACACACCCGTAAGGCGAGTTGTTTTCCTCCTTGTTGGCGTAACTTTTCTCGATCTTCATTGGGAATATCCCAATACACATAAATAAAGTTGGGATCAATCGGTAAAAGAACAATTTTTGTTTCACCATACCCTTCTGGTAACTTAGGCAACCCTTCATCGACTACTGCCAATTGTTCAATTGTCTCTGACTGTCCGAGATTAAATTTAGTTGCCGCAATATTAGATTGAGTTTCATCCTCGGAAAGCGTTTCTGGCGCCGAGGTTGAAGCTTTTGAAGGTTCTTCTACTAACTGAGGGCTTTCTATGGAGAATATTTCCACCTTATGAACCGACTTCGGTTGTTCTATTTTTGGAGAACTTATATTCGGTTGACTTGTCGTTTGAACTGTTTCTGCTGAGGGAATCTTTTGATCGAATTCTTGATGTTTAACTGATGTAGATGGGGGTTCGATCACAGCAGTTTCTTCTGTTGAAATCACATCTAAACCCGATTTAGTTGGGGGTTGTTCAACATTCGTAATTGTCTCGGTTTCTTCTGGCTGATCTTCTGGAGAAGGTTCAATTTTATCAGTCGGTTCAGGCGTTTCTACTTCCGGTTTGTCCTCAGCTTCATCCTCAGCTTCATCGGTTGTTTGTGGGGGTTTTTCTGGCCAGGGAAAATCCCAGGGAAAGTGTATATAAGTGGAACGAACTAACTTTAACCAACGACCTTCTTCTGTAACGTAGCCGATTTCTGCAATATAATCCCGTTCTTTCATCGGCACATGGATATATAACTCTTTAGCCGACTCCTCACATTCATACTCTTGCAAGCTGTGAGGCTTTTGAACATCCATGTCGATAAAAGTCACATCGTAGAAACGCAGTGCAAACTGTTGTCCTCCCTGTTGGCGTATTTGCTGTCTATCTTCGTCGAGGATATTCCAATAAGCATACAAGTTCTCGGGATCATGAAGTTCGAGAACAATCCAGCTTTTGTGATCACTGAGAGAGGATTCTTCCTCTGAAGCCTCTGCTGAAGCCTCTACAATGCTAGAAGCCACTTTGGAATGTTTGGGTGTCGCTGGCTGAGATGTCTCTGTCTGGGGTCGAGGAACATCTGTCATTGAACTGATTGTATCTGTTGTCTGCTTGATGTCTTGGGCGCTGTCTGATCTAGAATCCGAGGCAGAATCTGAACCGTTGTCAATTTCTGGAAAAGCCATTCCTGCTATTGCTCCGCCAACTCGCGTAGAACTATCTGCTGTTGAGTCTAGAGTATCAGAAGTTGCCGCACTGATGTTTTCTATTTCTAGAGTTTCGGTGTATAAAGACGGATTAACGGCTTCACTCGCCTCTACGGTGGCTTTGATCTCGTCTACTTCTTGGGGTTCGTTGACAGTATCGAGAGATTCTGTACTCCCGACGGACGCCACTCCACCTGTTAAGGCGACATTTTCTGTTTCTGTTAAATTGTCTGTTAAGTTTTCTGTGATTCTTTCTTCTTGGTCTGCAAAATTAGTGATAATTTCTGAATCGGTGTGTTCTGTTTCGGGAGATTGAATCTGATTTTCTTCTAACGTCTTTACAGGTTCTGCGATCGCAGAATTAATTGTCAGTTCTTCTGATAAAATAGTTTTGGTTTGGTCGTCTTGTGTTTCAGTTTCTGAGTCTGTTTCTGAGTCTAAGAATATGGGTTCGGGTAAAGGTTGTGTAGATTTCAACTCATCAATCTGATGATTGTCTGATTCTGGAGTTACTGACAGTATTAAGCTTGGTTCGGCTGCTTCAATCTGATTATTTGCTTGCTCTGCTAACGGTTCATTCTCCACTGCTGAAAATATGATTTCTTCTTCCTGAACTTCTGTAAGATTTTCAGGGGCTGCTTGAGTTTCGTCAAGACGGCTAGCTTCTAGATCTTGGAATTGAGAACTTTTCTCGACCTCATTCTCAACGGCTGAAACGTCCTCGGTTTTTTCTTCTGTATCGTGCCAAAGATCTGCTTCTAAGTCGTGATCTTGATAACGTTCTATCACTTGATTGTCGATAACAACAAACGGTTCACTCCTAATTTCTGAAAGGATTGTTTCTTCGTTCTCTTGTTTTAAAACTTCTTCTGAATTTTCTGAATTCTCGTTAATATTCCCTGATTTTGAGTGATTAAATTGATAACTTTCTGAAACAGAATCAGTCTCAGAAATCGTTTTTGTTGCTGAATGAGTTGTTTCTAACGCTTGATTTTCCGATTGAGGAGTTGTGGATAAAGGTTGATGATTTTTTGTAATCGGTTCAGACTGTGAAGAACGATTTCTCAGCATCCAAACTGAAACCAAACCGAATATAATTAAGATCGGTATTAATCCCCATAACCCAATCGGTATTTGTGGAACTTCGGAGTTAGCAGGTTGTTGAGTTTGTGGATATTCTTCAATTGGGCTATTAGACTGTTGAGAAATAATTGTCGAGGAGATGTTGATCGGGCGATTCATAACGGGGGAAACAGTCGGACTCATTGCGATTGTATCCGTTAGATGTGTTGAGATTGCCCAATTTGAAAAAGTCAGTTTTGTCTCGACTGCTGACACAGGGGTTATGTGAGTCAACCCTAAAAAAGCTTGAGGTCTAAAAACTAGATATTGATCCGCCAAGTCACTGTATTGAGAAAGCGGAAAAGAGTCTGCTAAAAAGTAGAGTTGCGTTTGGGGCATCACGGGAAGATTAAGGTGATCGGGGTTTAGCACTTCCGAAGCGATCGCATTGCTAATCTTACCATCTAAAAGCTATAAAGTCTTGTCTTTTCGCGATGATTTAGAAATATTGGTCTAGAACTTAACGAAAATACCCAACAATTATACACCCCGATCTGTTGATCTGGGGTGCTTGCTTGATCATTTTTTTGTGGATTAGCCGGATATAGATTGTTCTTGGTGCGTCTCTTGTTCGTTGTTGCGGTGTGGAAATTTGTTTTGATATCTTTTTAACAAGTTGAGAACGCTAACTCGATTTAATGTAAGCGATGCCAAAAACAACTTAGTAAAGACCTCAACTTGATCAAGTATTGATTTCTAAGACTTTTCCTCTGGTGCTTCTTCGCTTGCATTCGGGGAAGATTGATACAAACTATCGAGCTGAGTACGAGCATCTTGCATGGAGAAAGAACGCATCACCAGTAACGGCTCTCTAACCATATTACCAGAATCATCGAGGAGTTCAGGATGGTCAGCATTTCTCAATATACCCGATGAGTCGCGATAGGTATTTCGAGGCATTGGAGGTCGCTGAGATTCCATACCTACAACAATCAAACTGTGAATCAAATTACGCACAGCCAGAAATGCAAGAATTGTAAAAGCCAGGATGTAAATCAAATGTAACATCGTATTCTCCTTTGAATTTATGAGTCTGCTAGTGGAAGTAACAAAGATTTTTAAAAATGAATAATCAGTAAATCACAATCAGCTTAACGGTCGTCAACTTAAATCGGCACTATATAGATTTTGACATACTCTTACCCTTACATACCGGGACTGAGTAATGATATCTATCTCTACAGATCCAGCCAGAAGACTATTTAGATCACGTACAACCCCGAACCTGGTCAAACAGCCTACTGCTCACTTCAATGATATTGAGTTAATGTCTCCAAAATTGCTAATTCGACAATTTTCTCCCTCTCAAGTCCTAGCTTTCTACACCTTTAGACTGTTCTAAGCGAAAACGAGTAGAAATCTGCCAGCATTCTGTCAGAAGTTTATGCCAAGGCATTAATACGGTCATTTCCACGCCGACTTGACCATCGGTAGCCTGAAACAAGACTTTAGCCGTCGTTACTTCTTGTTGAGCGTGCTTCACCCGGTCTAGCAAATCGATTTGCTGTTTTTCACTCAAAAATGAAATCTCTTCTGTTTCCAGCAGATTTCGTGAACGCTCAAACCAGTATTGAAAATCTTCTAACAGAGGTTGCAGTATTGTTTTGAGGAGTTCGGGTTCAGGTAGGTTGGGACTGAGCATGAATCGTTGTTCTGCGACTTACTAACATCTAATCTTAACACTCTTTAAGTTTTGTAACATTTTTTTTAAGAAATCTTTCAGAATACAGACTGTTTTCCAGAAGTCTGGTCAGGAGTCTGGTGTCCGTCTGGGGTTGAGTGCAAGCTGAGATCTGTCGATTGTGAGCAAGAATGATAGGATAAGAGAAAATTGTACCTGTCAAAAACAAGTAAATCGGTAGAGTTGGATGGCTTTCTGGAAAACCCAAACCTAGATCCACCCAAGCTACAATTTGTCAACAATATACTCCAGTGATCGATGGCTACCGCAGAGTCAAACGCTTCTCCCGAACAGCCCGAAAAAATCCATTTACCGAAAACGAGCGAATCGGAAACCCTAAAAAAGATTCGCCATACCGCGTCTCATATCATGGCGATGGCAGTTCAGAAGCTCTTTCCCAAGGCTCAGGTAACGATCGGCCCTTGGATAGAAAACGGCTTCTATTATGATTTTGACAGTCCAGAGCCATTTACCGAAAAAGATCTCAAAGCCATTCAAAAAGAAATGGCAAAGATTATCAAGCGCAAATTACCTGTGGTGCGCGAAGAACTCTCCCGTGAGGAAGCCAAACGTCGCATAGAAGAACTCGGAGAACCCTACAAACTAGAGATTTTAGAGGGTTTAGAAGATCCGATTACCATTTATTACCTCGGCGACGGGTGGTGGGACTTGTGTGCAGGCCCTCATGTGGAAAATACCGCTGATATTCATCCTAAAGCCATTGAACTGGAAAGTTTAGCCGGAGCTTATTGGCGAGGGGATGAAACCAAAGCCCAACTTCAACGGATTTACGGGACGGCTTGGGAAACTCCCGAACAACTGGCTGAATACAAACGCCGCAAGGAAGAAGCTTTAAAACGGGATCACCGGAAACTCGGTAAAGAATTAGGACTATTTATTTTTGCTGATGTCGTCGGGCCAGGTTTGCCGTTGTGGACTCCCAAGGGAACTGTCCTGCGAAGCACTTTAGAAGATTTCCTGAAAAAAGAACAACTCAAACGGGGCTATTTACCTGTTGTTACGCCCCATATTGGCCGAATTGATTTGTTTAAAGCATCGGGACATTGGCAGCAATATCGTGAAGATATGTTTCCGATGATGGCAGAAGATGAGGAAGCTGCCAAGTTAGAACAGGGGTTTGTTCTCAAACCGATGAACTGTCCGTTTCATATCCAAATCTACAAGAGTGAATTACGCTCTTACCGAGAACTTCCGATCCGACTCGCTGAATTTGGGACAGTCTACCGTTATGAACAGTCAGGAGAACTCGGAGGATTAACTCGGGTTCGTGGGTTTACCGTCGATGATTCTCATTTATTTGTGACTCCCGAACAGCTAGAAAGTGAATTCTTAAATGTTGTCGATCTGATCTTGTCTGTTTTTGGCAAATTAAAACTGAGTAACTTTAAGGCGCGACTGAGTTTCCGTGATCCCGAGTCAGACAAATATATCGGTTCTGATCAGGTTTGGAACAAAGCTGAATCAGCCATCACAAAAGCGGTAGAAACCCTGGAGATGGATCATTTTCTCGGCATAGGAGAAGCGGCATTTTATGGCCCGAAACTCGACTTTATCTTTCAGGATGTCCTTGATCGAGAGTGGCAACTGGGAACGGTACAGGTTGATTATAATTTGCCGGAACGGTTTGATTTAGAATATGTAGCCGAAGATGGAACTCGTCAACGTCCTGTGATGATCCACCGAGCGCCCTTTGGTTCTCTCGAACGCTTAATCGGGATTTTGATCGAACAATACGCGGGAGATTTTCCCCTGTGGTTGGCTCCGATACAAGTGCGGTTATTAGCAGTCAGTGATGAGTTTTTAACTTATACCCAAGAGGTTGTAGAGAAAATGCGATCGCTGGACATTCGCGCTGAGGTTGATAGGAGCCGGGAACGGTTAGGAAAACAAATTCGCAACGCCGAAAAGGAAAAAATCCCAGTCATGGCAATTATCGGAGCAAAAGAGGTTGAGGCTAATAGTCTGAGTATTAGAACCCGCGCCTCGGGTGAATTGGGGACGCTCCCAGTCGATGAGGTTTGTCAACGGATACAAAATGCGATCGCCAATTTTGAAGACTTCTAAACTGGGAAAAAAAGACCCTAATAAATGCTGACCAATGGGGATAAATTTGATATCATCGATTTGCAAGTGATGGAAGTTGCTGATGCTAGGATCTCCCTCTGGGGAAAACTACTCAGTCAACGACCTCCTGCATGGACTACCTTCTAAATGGGAATGGAAGCTGAACTCTCTCGTTCATTAGGGGTGCAATATCATTTGAGGAATATTATGTTTCCCATGAGTATAAATTTGTAAGGTAATATTACGACTTTTGGGGATAAAAATCGCTGGAACATTGTATTTGAAGGACTGTATTGTGCATCGTGAAGTTAAGGGGATCGGGTATAATAGACTTAGACAAATTTAATTAAAACAAACTAATATGAGTGCAACCAAGAAAGAAATAGAGTCTTTGTTGAAGCATTTACCCGATGACTGTTCCCTTGAAGATGTCCAATATCACCTCTATGTAATTGAAAAATTTCGGCATGGAATTGCTGTTTTGGATACAGCGCGAAAAATGACACAAGATGAAGCAGAAGGTTTACTGAGTAAATGGATTATCAAGTAGTTTGGTCGCCAAAAGCCTTAGATGATATTGATGCTATTGCTGCCTATATTGCCAGAGATTCTGTCTCTTACGCAGCGGCAGTTGTGCAACGCATCATTGAGGCAACTCGTGAGTTGAGTGATTGTCCACTATCGGGCAATATCATTCAAGAGTTTGGTGATGAAACTATTCGAGAGCAACCTGCTTATAGCTATCGAATTTTATATCAAGTTAAGGATGAGACTGTGACGGTGGCTGCCATCGTTCATGGAAAACGATTATTAAAGTTATAGTTACAGAACAGTTAACCTCTCTCAAATCTATTAGTAAGAGAGAGGGATTTCTCATTCTAAAACTCAATTCTCAATGCTCAATTAGGGGTACAAATACAGTACCCCTATATTGTTTGAAAGAAAACAGAAGTTAATTAAACAAATGCGCCGCCATTAACCCGACGAACACCAATCACAGCCGGCTTGGGTGGGCCATTTGGATCTCCTTGAATATTACTCGGCCAGTTACTACCCCGAGGAACTAACCGCTCTTGGTTAAACAAATTACCGTCTAAACTCAACATGGGAATAGAACGACTCAGTTTCACACCATCACCGAGGGGAACATCTTCACCCGGATGCTGAACCGCCAGAAGTAAGGTTTCACTCTGTCCTGCTGCATTACGGATAAAGTATGGCCCTGTCATTTCGCACCGGACTGGGCCGTAGGCAAAAGGAATCACTTCACCTGCCATTGCACCACTCATCGGAATGACAAACAGCCAGTTATTGCCAAATACCCCCGATAAATTCCCCGCAGATCCGGTTGTCGTATGGTCAATCTCTCGCGCTTCCGGATTAGCCCCCGTTGTAAACCCATTGTGGTTACTGGTAGACATATCCGTTACGCCCCAAACGTTACCCTGGCTGTCAAACTCCAGGTTATCCACATTGGCATAACCTGCACCACTTAATGCTCCGCCTTCGCCCCCTTTGGCAATGTTTTGCCAGGTAAACGTCAGAGATGCAGGATCGTTGCCATCTTCAACGATTTTGTACAAACCCCCGGAGGTTTGAGGAGCTGTGATATCGGGCGTGTACTTACTGACAATAAAAATACGAGAGTCTGGATAACCATCACCACCCGGTTCTCCATCGGTGTAAGCCACGAAGATTTCCCCAGTCATCGGATTGATATCCACATCCTCTGGGCGAGCGGTGGGAGTTCCTCCGACTAAATTAGCAGCCAAGAAAGCATCAACTAAAACAGCCCCTTGAGAAGTGTAGAAATCGGCTAAAGTTTTCCCTTGATAGTCGGGTAATGCCGTGGCTTCGTTGGTGAGGTCAACAATTAAAGAACCGCCATCTTCAGTTTCTCCAGCAATTCCCGCCCGTTTAGGTAAACGAACTCGACCATCTCGTTGAGCTTCTCCACGGAACTGCAACTCAACGGAGGCAATTTCACTGGGAACATTAGGATTAGTTGGAGTTTGTAAATTGACTGGAATCCATTCTCCCGTACCATCAGCATTCAGCTTGGCAACATAGAGCGTTCCGAGTTCAAATAAAGAACTGTTGACAGCCGCAGTCGGAGACTCAACCACACCAGAACTGACAAATTTCCAAGTATGTCCACCTCGACGGTCATCTCCCATATATCCCACAAGCGGACGACCCGGTTCAACGCGAAAAGCAATATTTTCGTGACGGAAACGACCTAAATAGGTATGTTTGCGGGGACGGAAGTTCGGATCGCTCGGGGCGACTTCCACCATCCAGCCGTACTTTTCGCCCACCATACCAAATTCGGCCCCGGCAGTACCTTCGACGTATCCAGTTTGGGTACCGTTGGGGAGAACCCCTTCTTGAACACCCATGAAGAAGTTTTCTGAACCCTGGAAGTTTTCTTCTGCGGTGAGAATCGTTCCCCAAGGGGTCGTGCCGCCTGAACAGTTAGCAAAAGTACCGATAACCCGGTTTCCTAACCCGTCGGAACTTAAAGGGAAGACTTCTGCCGCCGCAGGCCCAGTTCCGACTAAGAAGTTAGCGTCTCCTTGGCGACTTCCCCAGGAGGTGACATTTTGATAGCCGTCGCTGCGTTCAGCGTTAATTCCTAAACCAGAAAGTCCGTGAATGCGTCGGTTGAAAGGATTTCCAGACTCTACTGCAAAACGACCATCCGCCCCTTTTCTCATAAAGATGATCGATCCACCCAAGTTGTAGAAGAATTCACCCAAAGTATCTCGGTTCCGAGTGGATAAATCTATACCGAGTACAGCCGGAGCCGTTGAACCAAATGGTGCTAAATCTTCGTCTGCACCCGGTGCAACAGGTGAGATGGGGTAGGAAACATATTCGTGGTTAACCCACAGGAAACCTTCAGAGAAGTCTGAACTGGTGGGGATAAAGCTGGTGTAGTCGTTGTTGTAACCGAAGTAATCGTTGGAATCTGGGAATACGCGATCGCCCCAACTGATGATTACATAGCGTTCAAACTCTGGCGGAACGACGACATCATCAAAGACTTCGTAGGATGACAAGTTGAGATCTTGTCCGGCAGAAAGCATTCCCATACCAGTCGGAGTGGTACTCCCATTTCCCCCAGTGGGAACGGCACTCGCCATTTGAGTGTATGCCGTCAGGGGATGCGGTAGCTTGACTGGTGTAAAGGAGGAGGAGGCTTGAGCTTGAGCAATACTACCGTTTGTGCCGAACAAGCTGGATTCGATTTTAGGAGTTAGTGTTGTGGCCGCAGCACTGCTGCCAAAGAAAATTAGGAATTGCCGACGAGTGAATTTAGACATTGAAATTTAACTCTCTTTTCTCTCTGTTGCTGTAGAGAGGGTAGATGACTGATTTCTACTCTCATGGCGAGTTGAAGTGAGTCAAAAAAACTTGCACTTTCCGGAATGGATTCCCCAGGTTATGAAGGATATATAGAGGTTGCCCTATTGATTGCTAGGTTGAGAATCCTAAATTACACCCGTTACTCAGTTTGATTGATTCATTCAACTCGCACGTAAACCTCTAACATCTTATTGCTAGATATTTAAGATTTGTTAAAAAAAACATTAACTAAAAAGTAATTAAATTCTGGTAAATAAAAGGTTAAGTCATATCAAAAAAATTGAATTTATTGCCCCAGAATTGAGGGAGTTTTCAGTAGTATTTTGAGCAAAATATTTCTACTGATGCTCTAATCATCTCGAAAGCCGGGATCATTTTCTTGCGGGCTACGACGAGGAGTGGAACGGGGTTCAAGGCGAATAATATTGGGGGATTCGTTTATATTGGGAAAAGGTTGGGGAGATGTTGTCTGAGTCGGTCGAGAAGGAGACACCGGGGAAGTTGACGGTTGAGAACGGGTTTGTTGAGTGTTGGGTTGAGGACGGGTTCTCGGACTAGAAGCAGAACGTGTCGCTGACTCATTGGGAGTGGCTTGGTTGTAACCGAGTAGAGACTCTGAACGGATGAAATATCTTGTCAACTCGGAAACATCGCTGTTGGCTTGCCATTGACTACGAGTTACTCTAGCCCTTAAAATCGGTACAGTTTGACCTCCTCGTTCACCGAGAATCATAATTGTCATAGATTCGAGGGTTGAGTTTTCTTGAAATGCTTGTTCGATAGATTGTTTGGCTAGAGTTTCTGCTTTTTGAACTAACACGTTGTAGGAAGGAGTGTTAGCATCAATCGTGAGATGACGTTCATCAGCTTGAGCAACAGCAATAGAACTCAAGAAGTAACAGTTAATCAGAGTTAGAAAAGTAATCTTTAACAGGCGATTGAAAACCCACATGGAAGCACTAAAATTTTACAAAGCAACACAGGAGGAGTATAACAACTTCAAATTAAATTTCTGTTAAAATTGGGTTAAGTTAAGAGTGTATCTGGTAACTGATGGGTTGATTGTTAGTTTTCTGGGTTGATTCTTCTTAAGTTACTGGTTAGATTAGGGAGTTGTAGATGGAATATTTACCTGATTTATCAAAATTACCAATTCCCCAGGATGACAGGGCGTGTAATCACCTGTTGGGTGAAAGATTACCTCAATTAACACTCACTTCTACTGGCGGTAATCAATTAGACTTATCAACTCTTTTGGGAAAGGTTGTTCTTTACTGTTATCCCATGACGAAGCAACCTAATGTACCCATACCCGATGGATGGGAACAGATACCGGGCGCTGCGGGTTGTACTTGGCAATCTTGTGCTTTTCGGGATTATCATGCTGAATTACAAACTCTGGGAGTGCAGGTATACGGACTTAGTACACAAGACTCATCATCCCAACAAGAAGCAGTTGAACGACTGCACTTGCCTTTTGAACTTCTCAGCGATGCAGATTTTTTACTGACAACCTCATTAAAATTACCTACCTTTGAAGTAGAGGGAAAACGATTAATTAAGCGACTCACCCTAATTGCAGATAATGGAAAAATTGTTAAAGTCTTTTATCCCGTTTTCCCACCCGACAAAAATGCACAAGAAGTCATAGAATGGCTCGTGCAGAATACTGTCTAAAGCAGAATAGAAGCACATCAATAACAATAAGCTGAGTTAGGCTGTGTTTGAAGATTAGCTAAAATAAGAGTAATTCCTACGAATGGATAACTGACATGGCAACCGCAGCGCGTGTTATTCATAGTGATCCTGACATCTTAGGTGGAACCCCTGTTTTTGTTGGAACTCGTGTACCTATGAAAACTCTGCTTGATTATCATAACAGCACAACCCCTCAAACCTGTAACTTAAGCTGCTTGGGAAAAACTGCGGGCAGTAAAAACCCAGCGCGAATCTAAGGTATAATTTGATTAAACTGAACACCCTGCTAGGTTTCTAAGACCTGTGCTAATGTCTAAATAGATCCAGCTTTTAAATTTATGACTGTTTTAGCACAAGAGATTCTTAATACTTTTGATCGCTTACCTGATGCAGAGCAACTTGAGGTTGCGGTAGAAATTTTGAGGCGGCTTGTCCATTTGGATTTTCCACCGTTGACAGATGAAGACTTGGTTTTAAATGCTGAGGAGTTATTCTTAACACTCGATCAGCAAGAAGCAGATTATGAGTAGTCCTGAACGTGGCGAAGTTTGGCTTGTTGATCTGGGTTATGTTGCCAAAGTTAGACCCTGTTTGGTGGTCAGTATTCCTGCTTTCGAGCAAGATCGAGCGTTAGCAACTCTAGTTCCTCATACAACGAGTCCGAGAGGTTCACGTTTTGAGGTAGATGTTAAAGCTAAATTCTTGAAGTCTGGTGTCTTCGATGTGCAGAATATTATTACCATTCCTCACGCAAAACTCCTCAGAAAACTGGGTGAATTAAACTCGGAACAGTTAGGAAAAATTGAAGAGACTTTGTTGTTGTGGCTGGGATTTCCGAAGACAGCTTCCGATAAAGATGAACTCTAAAACTGATTAGCAACCTAAATTTTTAAGATTTTAATGAAAATATTTTTAATAGAAAGGCGGAGGCTATGTCTCTTCTAAATAATGCGATTGAATCAATACAGGTGGGTGTAGAAGACTACCTGCTAGGTGACAGTAGAAGGTATCTGTCTGCCGTCAGAAATATTTGTGCTGGAATACTTCTGCTGTACAAGGAGAAACTTTGCCGTTTATCTCCTTCATATGATAGGGAAGTTTTAATTAAAAAAGATATAAGGCCAGTTGATGATGGTGCAGGAAATATAAATTTTCTAGGTGTTGGCAAAAAAACAGTAGACGTTCAAGATATTAAGGAAAGATTTAGCAGCCTTAAAATTATAGTAGACTGGAAAAAGTTTGACGAGCTAAATAAACTTCGTAACAATATAGAACATTACTATACAGATAAATCTCCTGATGCAGTTCGTGAGGTTATTGCTAAATCTTTTATTCTAATTCGAGACTTCATAAATGATGTTTTAAATGAAGAACCGCATAAACTTCTTGGGGAAATATGTTGGCAAGCTTTTTTAAATACAGCCGACGTGTATAAAGCTGAAGAGGTAGCCTGTAAGCAGTCATTTGAAGGTATCAAGTTTAAACATAAAATTCTGGAAGAGGCAACTGAAAACATCAGATGTCCATCTTGTCATTCCAGTCTAATAAAAGCTAGATATACTAGATATACAAGTGAATTTAGCCTTTTTACTTCATTAAGTTGTGCATCTTGTGGCAAAACTTTTGAGTTTAGAGATGTAATGAGCGAATGCTTGTCCGATTATGAAGATAGTTTTGCATACTGCAATGATTGCGAATATATCGAGGAACCATCAGTAATTTTTACAAGTAATGGATGGCTCTGTTTATCTTGCTTAACTACTCACGATCAGGTGGACGATTGCGGCTACTGTGGTACATTTGTTGCAGGGGATATAGAAGATAGTTATATGTCAGGTTGCTTAATGTGTGAAGGGCAAATGGGACATTATATGAATTCGAGAGCTTATGATGACTAATCAATCTAAATTCAAGTATTTTTAATTTATTTCTTTGAACTCGCTTTTAAAATATCTGTAAGAGTCGGATAAGAGGGTTGAACGTTAAAAACAGAGGGATTAATGGGGTTTTGATAGGTAAAATGACGATAGCTGATACAGAATCTATCCCAATCTGCGATCTGAATCTTAAAGACTTTAATGATAATATTGGTGAGTGCTGAAGATAAATTGAAGCGAAAATAGATTTTTTTATGGTAAAAATGACAAATTTCTTCAATCGCTTGATTCACGGTAATTGCTGGATTTCCCAGAACAAATTGTTCCGTTTGTAATGAGTTAGGTGGGTGATTAACCAGATAAAAAACAACTTTGGCGATATCTTCGGCGTGAATAAAATGAAAACTTGCATCGGCTTTTAACCAGCGAATGAAATTAAGCTGTTTGACGACATCCGGTAAACCCGAAGATAGATGAGAATAGGGTTTATTCGTATCTCCGCCAAATACCAAAGTTGGGAATAAAATTTTCAAAGGGGGTAAGGTTTGTTCAAGGTCTAGAAGTTGATGCAAACATTCATATTTTGAGCGAATATAATCAGTTCCAATTTCACCTGCTTGTTTGAGAGGTTGATTATCTCGACCTAAAACACTCGCGGTTGAAAAGTAGAGAATTTGTTCACAAACTTGAGGGTTGAGATGTTTAATTAAGTTTAGGGTACTCTTAACATTAACTGTAAAAACTTCTTCAATTCCGCCCCAAGAAGTCGCCGCTAAAATCGCAATATTAATCGTGGGTAAAAGTTCGCTAAATTGTTCAATATCTCGTAGATCGGCTTTGATGATAAAAATACCTGAACGGGCTTGATAATCAAACCCCAACTTATCCGGGTTACGAACTAGAAAATACAGTTCATAATCCGTTTGTTGAATCAGAATTTCAGCAATATAGTGACCAATACAGCCACTAGCCCCCGTGATTAAAATTCGTTTGGTCATAAGCATAGCGGAGAGAAACAACGGATAGATTTTATATAGAATCTGAAAAAGCTATCCGTCATTCTTCATCTAGAATCTTTCAAGATTAGATTCAAAATCAGACAGAAACCGCTAACAATTGATCAGCTTGTTTTGCAGTTTCAAAGAAATAAGCCACATTTTCTTCCGGTGTTTTTTGGAGAACTCCATGTCCGAGATTGAGAATATGACCTCGATTTCCTGCTTTGCGAATCGTTTCCAAAATGCGATCGCGAATCAATTGTTTTGACCCAAATAAAACACAAGGATCAATATTTCCTTGAACTCCGAGATGATGACCAATGCGACTTCTCGCCTCCGCCATATCTACAGTCCAGTCTACACTAATCATATCAACGCCAGTTTTTGACATCCGTTCTAATATTCCAGAACTACCGTTAATATAAAGAATCATCGGCGTATCTGGATGCGTTTGTTTGACCAAATCAACCACTCGTTTTTGATAAGGTAATGCAAACGTTTCGTAATCTTGGGGTGCTAATTGACCCGCCCAAGAGTCAAACATCTGAACAATTTGAGCGCCACAATCAATTTGATAGCGAACATAAGTTGCAATTGAATCGGCTAGTTTTCCGAGGAATTGATGCAGCATTTCCGGTTCAGAAAATGCCATACTTTTAATGACAGTATAATCCTTAGAACTTTTTCCTTCAATCGCATAAGCAGCTAACGTCCAGGGAGCGCCAACAAACCCCAAAACAGCGGCTTTATTACCCACTTCTTGACGCAAAGTTTGTAAAATCTCGCGAATAAACGGGAGAGATTCTTCAGGTTCGAGAGGATAAACTTGTTCAATTTGAGACAGACTCCGAATCGGCGGATCGATAATCGGCCCTTTGCTTTCAACAATATCGAAATTAATCCCCATTCCCGGTAAAGGAGTGAGAATATCAGAGAACAAAATCACGCCATCGGGTGCAAAAGCGCGATAAGGTTGCAGAGAAATTTCAACTGCGATGTCAGTTTTCTCAGAGCGATCGCGAAAAGAGGGGTATTGGTCGCGCAAGTCTCGATAGGCTTTCATATAGCGACCCGCCTGTCGCATCATCCACACGGGAGGGCGGTCTAACTGTTCTCCACGCGCCGCCCGCAACAGATAGGGAATTTGGGTCGATTCACTCATTTCAACTTCACTTTACTTTATATTAATGATCTGAATTCTTCTATCTAGAGTATCACTCTCGCGATCGCATCTCATCAGATTTGAGCAAGTCACCAGGGGTAAAGATCGGGTGTAGACAGATCAATTGCAGCCAGCAACGGTATTTCTCCCCTAGAACTCTGAAAGTAACATTTTATTTCAATCCCAACCTGATACATGATGCAACTGTACTCATGCCTCTGTGGGTTAAGGTTGGCAATCTTTTTTCTAGAGACTGGTAAGCTTTGAGGAGGGAAGTCGGTTGCACGGGGAGAAAATTTGCTCACCCCGTTGATCAACAGAATTATGAATTATAAATCGTGAATAGATTATTTTTTGAATCCAACTGTTATCCAAGAGGGGTAGAAAAGTCTTGAAGTTAAAAGAGTATAACAATTAAGATAATCAATCTATATTTGACAACTGGCTAAACGAGAAAAAATAGCTGGACTGAGATTAGGTGTACATTTAATCAACTGATCCTTTTGATTGACTCGAACACAGTTAACATTAAATTCCCAGAGCGGCATATCTGTTTTAGATTTTAATTTTTGGTTATCCTTGACTGGAATTGTTGTTGTCACCGAACCCCCGGTAGCCAGTGCAGGTAAATGACCAGGATTTGCCGTTAAATCAAACGTTAATTCCTCGTAGGATTTCCAACCTTGAGACACTTTCCAGTTCACTTGTTGGGCAAAATCATCAAATAATTGGGAGAGATTCCAGAATTGAGAATCCTGACTCTGCTGAAGATTCATCCAAATTTGCTGCTGAGTTCTAAAACCAAACTTTCCGCGACTATACTGATACCAAAGTTGATCAAGCTTGAGTAAATCTTTACAGGGAAAATTTGCAATATCATCTTCGGTCAAATAAACTGATTTTGAAAGTTGATCGGGGTACTTTTGTAATACAATCAACATGATCCGATAGGTTTGTCGGTCTGCTTTTTGAAACGCTCCGGCCGCTAACATTTTCGAGAGTCGTTCATAGTCAGGTTGCTTGTGAGGGAGTTCAGACACCGTTGCTGTTCTCGCCATTCCAATGACGAGAGAGGCGATTGCACTGACAACCCCTAAGACAACAATCGTTCGTTCTCGGTTCACCATCTGTCTGATCGAGACTAGATCTGCTTGGTTGTGAGTTCACTTAGCCATATCCCCCGACCCTTTAGCGACGAGGGCAAGGTACACGCCTTTGTTGAACAATCTCCGCATACAACTGTTCCATTTGAGTAATATTCCGACTTAGTGTATATCGATCTAATACCCGTTGACGAGCTTTATATCCCAAAAGTGTACTGAACTCTCGATGATCGCGAAAGAGGGGAAGTAGAGTTCGCAGTTGAGTCGCTACCCCTTGGGTTTCCAAGACAATGCCAGCACCTCCTTCTAGAACTTCTCCATCAGCCCCGGCATCTGTGGCAATACAAGCAACCCCACAAGCCATAGCTTCAAGTAATGACAGCGATAATCCCTCAACCAGAGAAGGCAAAATAAACACATCCGCCCCCCGCAAAATTTCAATGCGTTGATCTTCATCCCGAACAAAACCGAGCCAGACGACTCCATCTCCAGACCCATAATACATCTGTAACGAAGTCGCTAACGGCCCATCTCCAACAATGACTAAATGGCAATCGTGACCCATTTCTGACTTTTTCCAAGCTTTCAGCAGAGACTCAACGTTTTTTTCAGGAGCAAGACGACCTTGATAGACAAAGACCCGATCCGCTTGTAACTCAGCCTTCAGTCGGGATGGCCCTGGTGAATACTTGAGTTCATCGACTCCATTGGGAATCACGGCGACTTTGGCTTCTGGTACCCCCAACCGCACTAATAAATCCCGTTGAATTTGGGAAAATACAATCACGCAATCGTAATGAGCCAAAAAAGGAGCATAAATCTGGTACATCAGATGTTGAGTACCGGATGTCAGATTACGCAATTTGCGATCAAAGGGTGGATGAAAGGTTGCCACTAAAGGCAGATTCAGTTCCTCACAAATTTCAGGAAGAACAAAATCCAGGGGAGAGAGGGTTAACGACGCATGAACGACATCGGGTTGTAATTGTCGTAACGACTGCATCAAAACTTTACTCGATTTGAAGGTGGGAATGGTATAAATTTGAGATTTGTACAAACAAGGGAGAGAAACTTCCTGAGTCTGACAACTTAACGACCAATCCCGAGTTCCTTTGTGACCTTGTTCAGGAGGAGAGTTTTCAGCGGCAAAATGGAGGAAGCTAACCTGATATCCTCGGTCTAATAGGGTGTTGGTGACTTCTCTCGAATAGGTGACATTCCCACAAAACGGTGATTTTTTTCCAAGCCAAGCAATATGCATTCAGGTGAATAAGAGTGTCATTCGTTGGTTTTGGATGAATTTACCACGAATAAGCTGTTACGCATCTAAATTTACTGATTCTATGTCTTTAGGACAAGCTATGGCGCTTCGCGCAGGGAACAGGGAACAGGGAACAGGGAACAGGAGAGGGAACAGGAGATTGAAAAACCCTTTAAATCAAGGTTTTAGGTTTCTGGGTTCTCGAAGATTTATTAACATACCAGCGCGAACTGCTATAAAACCCTCAACCGTGACTTATGACTGTTTGAATTCGCGTCTGTTGATATACCAAGTTAAAACCCCGCCTAGACTTGCCATCGCCGCTAAACCGATAAAAACGACAGACAAACCCAGATAAGTTTCTGCAACTCCCGCTAATGCTAGAGGTAAACTCAAGGCAATATTCACAGCGTTATTTTGTAAACCAAAGACTTTTCCTCGCATTTGTTCGGGAGTTTCGGCTTGGATGGTGGTTTGCATGGGAATACCCACCACCGCAGCACACAAGCCCAGAAGGACAATAAAGATGAAAGCTGAAGCTAACTGCTGACCAAACAGGGCTAAACCCATTAAACAAGTCGCTAGCCCAATGGAACCAACTAAAGCAAGCTGAATATGAGATAACCGATGTCCGAGCTGACCGAGCAACCCTGCACCAATCGCCATACCGACCCCTGCGGCGGCCAGCAGAAAGCCAAATTGGGAAGATTTGAGGGAGGGGATGATCTCCGCTAAACGAACGGCAAGAACGGCAAGAGCGGCAAAGATGCTAAATAAAATAATCAGTTGGATGAGGGCGTTGCGAACTTTGTGATGTTCGTTGAGATATTTCACGCCATCGCGCAAGTCGTCTAAGACGTGGGGAGTTTCGGCTTGGAAATTTCTTTTTTCCCGAACTTTCAGTCCCATTAATAGCAAGCCAGCGATCGCATAACTTCCCCCAACAATTAATTCTTTGCCAATATTTAGACCCCAACCCATCGTTTCAAAAAATTGATCGGCAATGGCTAAAATCGGTTCTCCGACGGCAAACCCAATAATCACCGAGGCCATCATTGTGGTTGTGTAAAGGGAATTGGCTGATAATAAGTGCTTGCGTTCAACAATTAAAGGAATGACAGTTTGTTCGGCGGGAGCAAAAAATTGGGTTAAAGTTGAGACTAAAAAGGTCATTGTTAACAATAGGCAAAAACCCAATGGTAGAGAGCCTAAGCTCATCCCCTCCGAAAACCATAAAAGTAAGGGAAGGACTAAAACAAACCCTCCTCGCAGGAGATTGGTGAGGACTAAAACGATTTTTTTCGGCCATCGATCCACATAAACTCCGGCTCCCGCACCGAACAATACGGCGGGAATAGTAAAGGCAATCATCACGGCTGAAACCCAACCGCTAATGGTTTGATCGGCTTGCTGAAAGCGGGTAGAAATCAAAGCAATCATTAAAACCAGATAGACTTTATCCGCAAGTTGGGAAAAAACTTGACCACTCCAAAGAACTAAGAAGTTGCCATTTCTGAGTACAGGTAAAAAGCCTCGTTCTTCCTCGTCTTCTCTGAGCATATTTGAGGGTGCTGATGGCTGGGTTTTAAGGGAATTTTGAGTTAATGTTTTTTGAGTTGATGTTTGAGGATGATTGACCTTGTCCTTATGCTGTGGATTCAATGGATTTTCTGGAGTTGAATCCCGTTCTAAATATCCACTTTTTGCTTCTTTTTTTACTGACGATTTTTTTTCTGGATTTAACGATTGCATTATATTTTTTAGATTTAGCGGACTCAGCAGATTGGGTTCAGTTGAGATGAGGACAGGGAATCACAATGATTAACTTATTATTTTGATTGAATTTAGGGATGAGAAATTTTTGCTTCTTTTGATCTGGCAAATAGCAATCATTGCCGTTGATCTGATGCTTTATTTAACCCCTGTCCAGTTCACCTGTTCCCGAAACAGATTTTCTCTCAATTTTAGAGTGAGAAATCTTTTCTAAAGTTTCAAGCAAACTCATCCGATACCCAAATCGATTCATTTCAGAAAGCGTTTGTGCAGACTGAAGACTCAGTAATCACTTTACTCAACCCTTGTTCATCAACTCAATAATTCCTCTGGCCAACTCTTGTCTTGCTGAGTGTTCCTTTGAAAATCTAAGGTTGAGCCAAGACTGCGATCAGAAATAGCTCAGTTGAAACTGCTCAACATACGTGTCAATCAACGTAGCCGAGCGAATAGCACGCCCTAAATGATACTCAGCATATCGCCGGAGAAGACGTTCAACCGCTACCCAATCAGACAGAGAAATAGAACGAGGAGTTGTCGTCGCGGTTTGTTGAGACATCAGCCCAGACTCAAACTCATCACTCAAACGAGGATGAGCTAATCTTTGCAAAATCGCTAACTGAGCTGCACTTAGTTTAACATGGGTTATCCCCCCAAAAGGTTGAGAAGGGTTTGTAGATTGGCGATCGGTTTTGTTGTCGGGAGTTTGTTTTTCTCTGGCTTCTAAACTGATGACTCCACCCGCCTCTAGACTAAACCCCACGCGCCAACGGGGATTGGTAAAATTAGCAACCAGGGGACGTTGGGTGAGACAGCAGTGCTGAACTTGGGGCGAAATCCCACTCCAAGCCAAGAGGTGAAACATCCCGTGCGTCAGATAAGCAATTGTTGCGGTGATGGTTTCAATTTGTGGAGTATTGGGTAAATGTTCTAAGCGATCTAAATGTTCATTCAACAACAGAAATAGTTCTTCTTGAGGATGTTCACTCAAGGCGACAGATAACACGACTTCTGCTAAATACTGACTGGCTGAGAGTTTTCCGAGATTTTGACTTAAACCGCCATAGGATTTGATCAGATCGGCTTGGGTAATTCTATCAAGCGATCGCCCTTTGTACAGCAGGAGTTGATTGACAATAAATAACTCGCTGCGCCCTCCCAGCTTTGATCGGGGTTTTCGGGCCGAAGGAGCAACAGCACGGATTAAACCGTGTTCGGGTGTTAAAATCGTCAGGAGACGATCAGACTCTCCTAAAGGGATCGCTTTTAAATTAATTCCTGTTGCGGTGTAGGTTCGACTCATAGTCAGCTTATAGATTAATTGTGATCGTTGTCGTCATCTCGCTGACGAATTAAGTAAACACCACGAGAGGTTCCTAAGCGAGTCGCACCCGCAATGATTAAGTCTACTGCTTGTTGGCTGGTTGTAATTCCGCCAGAAGCTTTAAGTCCAATGCGTCCTTTGATGATTTCTTTGAGGAGTTGGGTATCGGTAACTGTTGCGCCCCCATACAAGCCTGTATTGGTTTGAATAAAATCAACGCCTGCATCCATTAAAACTTCAGCGACGATTTGTTTTTCGGAGTGATTGAGAACTGTTGTTTCAATAATCGCTTTTACCGTTTGATCGGTTTGTTCACAAATTTCAGCAATTTCTCGATACAATTCCTCGGTTTTTCCGGCTTTGACCCAACTTAAGTTAATCACAACATCTAACTCCTGCGCCCCATTTTCAACTGCTTCTAGGCTTTCATGTAGTTTGACGCCCGATGTGCTAGCCCCACTGGGAAACCCAATCACCGTGCAGACTTTTGGGGGCTTTCCATGCAGTCTATCGGCGACTCGACGCACATAACTCGGGTAGACACAAACGCTGGCAAATTTGTATTGTAAAGCTTCTTCACAGCATTGTTCGATTTGTTCAGGAGTGGCCATGGGGTTGAGTAGGGTGTGGTCGATGAAGGTCGCAATATCAATATCAAAATGGGATTGAGTTCCCATAATTCAACTCCTTTTTATAGCTAACTGATTACTGTTGACGGTTCGCGCTATCATAACAAAAGTTAATATTTTTTCAGATAAAAGTTACTGGGTCAAACAAATATGGCGATTAAAGTAGGAGACACTGCACCCGATTTTACTTTAACTTCTCAAACGGGAGAATCGGTGAGTTTAGGAGATTTTCGGGGAAACACAGCCGTTGTTCTGTATTTCTACCCCAAAGATGATACGCCGGGATGTACCTCTGAAGCCTGTGCTTTTCGTGATAGCTATCAAGTCTTTAAAGATGCGGGGGCGGAAGTGATTGGGGTGAGTTCAGACTCGGCCTATGATCACGAACAATTTGCTAAAAAGCATAATTTACCGTTTATCCTGTTAAGTGATTCGGGTAGTCAGGTTCGCAAACTGTATGGTGTTCCAGCGACATTGTGGATACTTCCCGGGCGCGTGACTTATGTGATCGATAAAGAAGGCGTTGTGCGGCATATTTTTGATTCGATGCTAGATTTTAAAGCCCATGTTGATGAAGCCCTGCGGACACTTAAGGAAATTCCGGCTTAACAGTGAGTGATCAGTAATCAACGCTCAACCCTTCCCAATTCCCTCGTGAAACAATGCTTATCCTGAAACGTGACCTGGTTTGATCGAACGCAACCGTTTTTAGTTCTATTTTCGGTTGTTGTTGGTTTAATGTTAGCGCAAGTTCCAGGGCTGAGTGAATTGGCTCCAAATTTGATTGTTCCTCTGTTAGCTTTGATGCTGTATGCAACGTTTCTACCGCTGTCTCTAAATCATTTTGGGGAAGCGTTCAGAAATTCTAAAGTTGCTTTAGCCAGTGTAGCGACTAACTTTTTATGGACTCCTGTTTTTGCTTGGGGTTTGGGTGCGATCTTTTTACAAGATAGCCCTGATCTTTGGGTGGGGTTGATTATGCTGATGGTAACTCCCTGTACAGACTGGTATTTAGTGTTTACTGGGATTGCGGGGGGAGATGTGGCTTTAGCAACGGCTTTACTGCCTTTAAACCTAATATTACAAGTTCTTTTACTGCCTGTTTATCTGCTATTTTTTGCAGGAACGTTGGTTGAGTTAAACCCTGTCAAGCTTTTTGAAAGTGTGCTTTGGGTACTCCTGATTCCGTTATTGTTTGCTACTGTTTCTCGAAGATTAATTCGAGGCTGGAAAGGCGAGATTTGGTTTGAACAAAGATTATCAAACCTTACTGTATTTCAAATCCTAAGCCTTAATCTTGCCATTGTTGCTATCTTTGTATCAAAAGGACATACGCTCATCCAACGTCCAGAGCTAGTCTTAAAACTTCTGATCCCTGTAGTTCTCTTTTTTGCAACTAATTTCATCTTGGCTCATCGGATTGGACGCTACTTCAAGTTTTCCTATGAAGAATTTGCCTGTTTGATCTGCACCACTTTAGCGCGTAACTCTCCATTATCTCTCGCTATTGCTGCTGCTGCATTTCCCCATCGACCTTTAATTGCTGTGACATTAGTTATCGGTCCGTTGATTGAACTACCAATCATGGTTTTGATTTCCCAAATCCTGCTACAGATTCGACGGCGAGAACAGTGGTAGCCTGAAGTGAGGATCAAAACTCATAGTCTGCAAGCAAAACTGTAAACGCTATATCTCTGTTCACAGTTTATTCTTCCTGTGCATAGTATAGGAATTGGGGAAGTCGCATGATAAAGGTTGAACCCTGACCTAACTTGCTGGTGACACTGAGTTCTCCGCCCATCAGTTCGCAGAGTTTGCGAGTAATAGTTAAACCCAGACCTGTCCCTCCATACTTACGAGTGGTGCTTTCATCGGCTTGGGTAAAGGGGTTAAATACAGTGGTAATTTGTCGGGGACTCATGCCAATACCGGTATCAATGACTTGAAAAATCACATAAGTGATCGGTTTGGTATTCGCTTCAGGGGCGTACGGGAAATCAGTAATCTGTGAATCTCTTTGGTGAGTCGAGTGGGGTAAGTCAGGCGGCGGTACAGTCGGGAGTTCAGTCGTTGGATCAGGGCTGGTTTCTGTCGAAACTTTTAAGGTGACTAGACCTTGTTCGGTAAATTTGCAAGCATTACTCAACAAATTCAATAACGACTGTCGCACCTTGGTAATATCAGTATGAATGATATCGATGTTATCAGCCACTTCTATTTTAAAAGTGTTAGTATTTTTCTCAGCGAGGGGGGCAATTGTGGTTTCAACTTCCCAAAGTAAAGTGGCGACGGTATAAGTTTCTAGATGAAAATTCATCCGACCGGCTTCGATTTTTGAGAAGTCGAGAATATCGTTAATCAGGTCTAACAAATGATGACCCGCAACATGAATATTTTTCAAGTCTCCCACAAATTCTTCTAACCCCATATCTTGAGCATCTTCTCGGAGGAGTTCACTATAGCCGAGAATCGCATTGAGCGGCGTTCGCAGTTCGTGGCTCATATTCGCTAAAAATAAACTTTTGGCACGGTTGGCGGCTTCTGCGGCTTCTTTGGCGTTGCGAAGTAAAGAGGCTTGCTTGCGTTCGGTAATATCGTTCCCCATCATCAATAGACATTCGGTTCCCCCTAAGTCAATTAATTCAATGGAAATCAACCAATTGCGAATTTCACTCGCCTGATTGTAAACTTGAATTTCGAGATTACTCACTTGACAATGCTGTTGGAGAACCTCTCGCAATTGTAGGTGTTCTTCGGGGTTCACCCAGAGTTTGAGTTGTTGAGTTGTGGCGTTAATCACCTGATTTTGTTTCCAACCGAGTTGACGCAGAAAACTCTCGTTAACATCGAGAAAACATTCATCGGAAAATGTACAAATTCCAATCCCAATCGGGCTGGCGGCGAAGGTTTTAGAAAACCGTTCTTCACTGGCTCGTAATGCTATTTCTGAGCGTTTTCGTTCGGTAATATCCTGTACCGTTCCGCTAATGCGAGTGGGTGAAATGACCGTTTGTTCGCAGACAAAACGTTGACGACCATCGGACAAAACCAGACGATAATCAATAGTGTAGGGATGTTGGTGGTAAAGAACTTGCTCGACAGACTGACGAACTAAATTTTGATCTTCAGGATGAACGGACTGCAAAAAGAGTTCTAAGGTCGCCGGAACAGACTGAGGTTCTAGGTTTAAGATGCGATACAGTTGATCCGACCAGTACAGATGGGAACCCCGAATCACAAGATCCCAATGACCCACTTGAGCAATGCCCTGAGCGTGAGCTAAACTGGCTTCGCTGTCTCGCAGAGCGGCTTCGGCTTGTTGACGTTCGGCGACGGTAGAGGCGAGAACCAAACCGGTAATAATCATCACCCCGATAAAGGCTTGTAGGGAAAAGATTTGGGGAATATCGGTGCTGCGGTCAATAAAGGGGCCACTGTCGCGCATTAACCCCCAAACGGCAAACATAGCGGTTAAAAAGTGAGCTATAGCAGCACCCCGTTGACCAAACCGCAGAGAAGCCCAAACAATCAGGGGATAGGGCAAATATTCTAGGGGATAACGAATTGAAGCGGTACGAGTACGCGAACAGAAGACAAACCAGTTCAACGCCAGACTCAGGAGTAGCCAGGCCAGGGCTTCTAGGGAATAGAGGAGTTGTGTCGCCTGTTCGGTTAGGGTATGTTCTGAGTGTTCCGGGGTGGAAGTTTGCCGATAATTTTGCCAAAGCTGACCGATTGTAGCGAGAATGGAATGTTCTGTAGTGTCTTGTCGTTTGTATCGATCTTGAAGCCTCATTCCCCAAGTCAGAAGTAAGGGAGTCACGACTAAAATACCGATGGCGTTGGCTAACCAATAGCGAGTCCAAATTTCATCAAATTTTGTCCAGTCTGACAGAACCATCGACACATGGACGGTAGAGAAGCCGGAACCGATGAGGGTAGAAATTCCGGCTGCTAAAATAATTAATCCTAAAACGTCTTTGAGGCGTTGGAGTCGGTCTGAAAAGTTAATTTGCTTCAGCAGCCACGTCCCTAAACACACTTGTAGGGTCACACTGAGACTATACAGGATGCCTGTTGCCATTGATCCCGTTGGCGACAATAGGTTCGCGAATACTGCCCCTAAAGCAATTCCTGGCCAGTATTGACCTCCAAATAGCAACAGTGCAGCCTGAGCAATTCCGGCAGTCGGCAAAAAGATGACATCGGTTGGACTGAGGATCAGGGTTTCAATCGTCAGCTTTGCTGTTGCGAAATAAACAGCAGCAATAAGCCAGATTGTCATCAGGTACTTTCCGGCTTTACCCTTCACAATGTTATAGAACTGAGTCTGCATTTGAATGGTTTAGTGTTCGGGGTTTTATTTTCCCCAGTTTCTAGGTTAATCTGCTGAAGTCTTAGGTGTTCAGGATTTTAAGAAATCAGTGAAGTTACCCAGGCTATGCAGGAGTCTCCACCGATGAGCTTAATGGAGTGATTAAATTCACAGGGATCAGCTACCTTCAGGTAATAGATAAGGGATGGATCAATTGACTTGGGGCTGGAGTTCTGTCCGAGTGATTAAAATGAATTCCTAGCGCGGCTAGTGAATTGATCGTCAGTTATGGAACTCTCACGAGAAACCTCCGGGAGTTTGGAAGCCCCGTGTCTTTAGACCGGGGAGGAAACTTGACACGAGCGGTTTTAACCGCCTGTATAAAAAAATTAATGGGGGTATGGTTGCCCCCAACACCCATTTCTGGGGTAATTTTTTCCTCGCCAATGTTTTTAAAGCTTGTTCGGCTAGTTGCACTTTCTTACCCCTCGTAGGAATGTTTAACAACTAACGACAGGGCTACAAACTGGAAAGCATTTGTAGGTGTCATAACTCTAAAAACGTAGTCCAACAAGACTTAGGCTGGTCAGCTATCTAAGAGAGAGGCGCTTCGGCCCCTGCTCTTTAGAGCGGGGTGCTGACGCTTTGCACCCTTGAGTTATACGTGATTGTTGGCAACTTCTGGAGTTATACGAACAGACTCCAACAGACCTCCCAGATTATTTATTCTAATTGATTATAACTATTGTTCTCGCTCTATTGTTCGATTAACGAATTAAGTTGTAGCCTTTTCCTCCGTATTGTTTAGAATTGTATCAAATCTATTTAGGATGGAATTCCGGGTTTTTATGATTGCTTGTCAAAAAGAGTGTGTCTTGATTCAGTTGATAATTTTGATTCATTTCTTCATGCACAATTTATTTAATTTTATTGCCTGGCGGGTAAGGGTTTATATACTTTGTACCGCTCGCTATCGTAAATCAGAGTCCAACCCGCACAAGGATTGATGTCACCGAGTTCGGTAATCACATGATTGATCGGATAGGCAATGACTGCTTCTTCTAAGGCTTGACATCGGGTTTCGCGAAAATCAGGAGAATAAAATCTTTGTGCCATCATTAGTCGATTATGCCATTCGATCACCTCACTATCTTTATAAGGATGAGATTTATAATTTGCTAAAATTGGCACCCCTGTATATAGTCTAAATTCGATAAAGTTTCCGGAAGTATGAGGAACTAAATATAAATCTTCAGGTTGTCGATTTGACTGAACAAAATCCATCACATTCGCATAATCTGGACGTTTTTGTAACTCTCGGACTTGTTCTTCTGCTCCGACAAAAGCATAAATTGAGAGAATGATTAAGCTGATAAAAATAATGGATTGCTCGCGTTTTTGTAAAATCTGGGGGAATTGATTGAAAATATAGCGAAGAAATACGGCTATAATTAGACAACTTGATAACGGCACTAAAAAGGCAGAAACTCGCCACGGGGTAATAAATCCTAAACTATTATTTTTGATAAAAATTTGTAAGTAGGTGGCAAAACTAGCAACAATAAACGGCAATCCTAAAATCAAAAAGATGTCGGTTTTACGGACAAGATAAATGGCGACAACAATCACTAAAATTTGTACAAATGCAATCTGATCAAACCAAGCGGTAGGAAAGGAATGATGGGGAATACGATTAACAATTAAAGTTTTAGCAAGTTCGGCAATTTCTGGAGTTGTGGGTTGAAAGACAAAAAACATATAGAGAGTCACAGGTAAAACCAAGAGAAATGATAACCAACCCCAGAAGAATATCTGTTTAAAGCTTTCTCCTTTTTTGTACAAAATAATGAGATAGGATAACGTTATTAAAGCTGCACTGGGAAGATAAGCCGGATGAACAGTTGCCGCTCCCGCTAAAGCTAATAATGATAAAAATCTTTTTTGTCGTAAAAATAAATAGATCGATAAAATAATCAGAACACCAAAATTACTGGTTTGAAAGTAATCTCCTAATAGGTATTGTTCCGCAACACCATAATGAAGATGAACGTGAGTTTTAAAGTCAAATATTCTGATTTTTAGACAATGTAATGTCACAATAAAAACCAAATAAATGATCTTTTTGACTTGACGATCAAACTGAAAAATAATTTCAGCAATTCCAATTAAACTATAAACATAAACTCCAAATAAAATGATATAATATAGATAAAAAAAGTAAGGATGTAAAAAAGCCGAGGTAAACCACACTAAAGCTGTAAAGACAGGTAAAGGATCTAAGGTATTGGCTAACCAATCTTGATCGAGATATCCTAGCCCGGCTTGCGCCATTCCTTGTAAAAACTTGGTATTTTGATTAGAAGTATAAAGGGGTTCTTGAACATAGGAAACACCGAGAACAATGCCCAAAATTAATATTTCTAAGCTGACAGACAAACCGGATTTTAAAGATTTCAATTGAATCACTTTTGAACTTTTCCTTCTAAAATTTAACTAAACACTCTGCTTCTAAAATGATTATCTTTTGAGTTTGTAAACGCGAACATTGGGAAACTGTTTGTAAAATTGCGGGATTTTTGCCAGTGTTGATATCTGCAAAAATATCTTTACTTAAAGAATGATACCATTGTCTTAGCCAACGATTTTCGAGCATATATTCAGGAGTAAAAGCGGTTTGATCTAAAATTATAAAATCAAATCCATGAGTTTGAATTAAAGTTTGCAATACAGTCAGATTAGAACTATATTGAGCTTTAATCAGTTCAGTCGCTCGTTGTTGGATTTGATCATAATATCCTAAATGATAGGGAACTGCGTATTCCCAGGCTATCCAAACAGAACGTTGGGAAAAGCTAGGAATATTATTCGCAACCTCAGAAATAGAAGCAATGAGAGTGTCTTTAGGCTGTTGGGAAAAAAAGTGATAAATTTCGGGTTCTTTCCCCATAACATAACTCGTTTTTGGAAACTTTCCCCAGAAACAAGATCCTAAAATAACTCCTAGTCCTAAAAATAGGGTTAAACTTAAAGCCATTATTTGTTTCCAGTTTTGACGGCGAGATAGACTCGCAAAAATCAAGACTTTATCTAATAAAATACATAAGGTTATTCCAGCAGATAACGCTAAACAGACGCGAAAAGTATAACTGGTATAACGACTGGGAAGATGAAGTTTAAATAACATTAAATGAGCGGCAATAAACCAACTCATTGAGGAGATTAAAACTAGAGAAAAAATCTTGATATTCGGTGTTATTTTTGAAACGAGAGGAAATTGATTTTTATAAAAAAACAGTAACGGTAGCCCTAAACCTGTTATAATCAAAGTGGGTCTAAATAAATATTTGGGAAGTAAACCACTCCGTTGACCCGTGACCCAAAAATCCCAGAGATTATCTTGAAAAAATGCACTATTTCCTGCACCTCCAAACTCAGACATTGCTTTAGCTTCAGCAACTGTAATTACAGGTGAAAATTCACTGGAACTCATGGCATAATATAAAATAACAATAGAAGCAACTCCGAGTCCAATCATACTTACCCAACGATTTTTTAGATCCGAAGTTAAACACACTGAATGTTTATTCCGGTTAAATAGTTGTAAGATTAACACCCCGACACTGATTAATACTGCTTGCGGATAAAACAATCCTATCAATGCAATAAAAATAGCGCTTTTTAGAATTGATTTTCGCAGTAAAAAATAGATAAATCCGAGAAACAAAGGATAAACAAACGCTCTCGGTGTCGCAGAAACCAAACCATCATTCAACCAGAGTTGTTGATTGAGTAAAGTTGATGATATAAACCCAGCCAGAGGAATTGGTAAAAGTTCTAAAGTGATTCTAAAACAATAGAATGTTGTGACTATATCTAATCCCCAAGGAAGAATTTTACTCCAAAAAATAGGATTTATTCCAAAACGAGTTAATATCCAATATAGACTTTGATAACCGCCGGGTGCAACCGATTGAAAATAATCAGCAATTAAATCATTTGGAAATAACTCAGCATCTAGAAATCTCTGCATCCAAAAAATATGTTGTCTTGCATCATCTTGAATCACATATTCACCACTAAAGGCTTCTTGGACTGCTAATAAACTATAAATCGTGGCAAAAGTCAAGCTTAAACTCAACCAAAATTTTGTCGATGAACTCCTGCTATTTGCAGAACAACGAATTAATAAACTGTGTAGATGCAAAATGGGTCTTTTCAAGGTCGTTAAAATCATCCCGGTTTGATTTCAGCGAGATAAACATCAGTGCGATATTCAATATAAACCAATTCTTGCTCATCTTTCCATTTGTGATATAATTCTTGCACATTCGTTAAAATCGCATCCGCTTCTGCACCTTGAGTCGGAATATAAGATGCACTGTGAGTTCGACCAATTAATCCTGTTAAATCTAAAGCCTGACGATGAGTAAACATCTGATGGCGCTGATTTTGAAAGTCTAAACTTTCTAACAGTGAAGTAATGGGTCGGCGATGTTTTTTGTGAATGACTGAATTGTATTGAGAAGCTTGTTTGAAAATCAGGCTATATTCTTGGGTAAATTGATCTTGTCGATAGCGATGATTCCAGACAATTGCCACTCGTCCACCGGGTTTTAAAATCCGACAAAATTCTCGGAGAGTGAATTCAGGATTAAACCAATGAAACGCTTGAAAAGCTGTTACTAAATCAACAGATTGAGTCGCTAAATGAGTTGCTTCTGCTGTCCCTTCTCGCCACTCAATTCGGGGATGAGGAGTCGCCATTTGTCTCATCGCCTGATTGGGTTCAATCGCTAAAACGTGAACACCTCTATCGGCTAACAAACGTGCAGAAATTCCTGTCCCGGCGCCAATATCTGCCCCAATAATAGCGCTATTATGACCCAATCCCTCTATAATATTTTCAATCGCTTTTGGAGGGTAACTGGGTCTATACTGAGCATATTCTTTGGCTCTGGGGGAAAACCGAGTCACCGGGTTCTTTGCGTAGAGGGGTAAATGATCTGACTTTATTTCAGTCATAATTTTGGTTGAGATTAAGATATTTTATCCTAATAATAGCGTCTATTGTGCTAATTGTTTAGATAAACGAGGCGAAAAAGATTATTATAATTTCCCAGATAGAATTACTTTAAATTGAGGTGCTATGTTTGTTCAATATTTACGTCAATTTGTAACAACTCCACAACAAAGTTTATCCCATTGGCGAACCCTATTTTGGTTGTTTCTGAGTCTCACGTTTAGTATTATTTATAGTATTTTGGTTTTACAGCAAGCTTTTGATGGAGAATATGTTGTTCAGGATGATGCTCGTAAGCACATTTTTTGGATGCGTCGTTTTTTAGATCCAGAACTATTTCCCAATGATTTAATTGCTAATTTTTTTGCATCGGTTGAACCCTTTGGACTCACTACGATTTATCGTTTCTTGATTAATTTTAACATTGATCCAATGGTAATTAATAAATGTTTGCCATTGGTTTTAGGGGTGATTATGACAGGCTATTGTTTTGGAATTTGTTTACAGCTTTTTCCAATTCCGATGGCTGCATTTATCGCCTCACTTTTATTTAATCAAAGTATCTGGATGAAAGATATTTTTGTCGAGGCAACTGCTTCATCCTTTTCTTATCCACTATTTTTTGCGTTTCTCTACTATTTTCTAAAAAAATCAGTTATTCCCTGTTTAATTGTTTTAGTTTTAGAAGGATTATTTTATCCGCCTACTGTACTGGTTTCGGGGGGAGTTTTATTTATTAATTTATTTCAAATCAATAACAAAAAAATCCATTTTATTTCTGATCAAAAACAGCTAAAATTCTATGTCGCTGGATTGATTATCGCCAGTTTAATGCTTGTTTCTTATTTAATTAGTTCCTCTGAATATGGGCCAATTATTAACGTTGCAGAAGCCAAAACTTTACCTGAATTTCAAGAAAACGGACGAGGAAAATTTTTTACAAATAACGGAATTGAATATTGGTTCTTAGGAATTCGTAGCGGTATGATTCCCCGAGGTTTATTTACACCTGTGACACTATGTTTTGGCTTGTTTTTACCGATATTAGCAAAATTTCCACGTCAATTTACTCTTGTTAAGCAGATTAAAAACTCAGCTTTTTTTCTGCAACTTTTGTTCGTTTCTTTAAGTTTATTTTTTCTCGCTCATCTTTTATTATTTTATCTATTTTTACCCAATCGATATACTAGCCATAGTTTTTATCTTCTGATTGCAGTGTCTACTGGAATTACTTTAACTGTAATTATAGATGCTTTACTGAGATGGGTAGAACAACTTTC
Source organism: Lyngbya sp. PCC 8106 (assembly GCF_000169095.1). Classification (GTDB taxonomy): domain Bacteria; phylum Cyanobacteriota; class Cyanobacteriia; order Cyanobacteriales; family Microcoleaceae; genus Capilliphycus. Next base: position 143,207 of record NZ_AAVU01000004.1, on the reverse strand, counting down.
AATTTCTCAACCTAAAAATAGTAAGATATTTCAGAAATTACTGGCTTTAGGAGTCACTACTATAATTGCAATTGCGGTGATTTTCTATCCAAGTTTTCTTGATAAATTCACTTCTCCCAACTATAAAGAACCTCGGGAAGCCAGTCTCCATGACTTTCTCTCTCAACAACCTAAAGATACCTTGATTGCTTCTCTTTCGCAAGAAGCTGATAATATTCCCTCTTTTGCTCAACGTTCTGTGTTAATTGCTTGGGAATATTCAATTCCTTATCAAGTCGGTTATCATCGTCAAATTCGTCAAAGAGCAATGGATTTAATTGAGGCTCAATACAGTCAAGATTTACAAGTTTTACGGAATTTTATTCAAACTTATAATGTAGATTTAATTTTGTTGGATGGTAATGCTTTTATTCCGTACTATTTGACCGAGAATAATTGGTTTAGACAGTGGAAATTCAAAGCAGAGGAAATTAAACCGACGCTTAAACCGGATACTCCCCCCGCAGTAATTACGATGTTAGTTGATCTCTGTGCAGTATACCGAACAGAGCTTTTTATTGTTGTAGATGCCAATTGTATTCTCGAACTCCCTGAAACTCAATAAGTTTCTTAAGCCGTATGAAACTCTTTAGATGTTAATTGGTTAGACTCATTAGAGGAATCAGAAACTGTATTGGAACTCGCTAATGCAGACTCATAAACTTCGTGCATTTTTATCGCCTTGTTACTCCAGATAAATTCTTTGGCTCTTTCAAAAGAATTAGCAGACATTTGAGTTCGCAATTTTTGATCTTCAACCAATATTTTGATCTTTTCTTTCATCTGTTCCACAAGATATTCACGAGAACGAGGTTCTATTTTAAATCCTGCTTCTTCTGTGACATATTCACCAATTCCACCGTAATCAACAACAATACAGGGAAGCCCACAAGCCATTGCTTCAATCACAACTGCCCCTCCAAATTCTCGAATTGAGGGAAAACAAAACACATCGGCTTGTCGATAGTAATTAAAGGTTTCTTGTTGGGGAATCCAACCTGCAAAGTTCACCTGACTCTCTAAGTGCAAATCCTGCACCATTTTCTCTAGATTTCCTTTTTCATAACCATCCCCTACAATTGAAAGTTTAACTCGATTTTGCAGAGAAGATTCTAATTTACCGATAGCTTCAATGACAACATCTGCACATTTATAAGGAACCAATCGCCCGACAAATAAGAGGTTAATTGGACGATCTGAAGTTTGAGATCTTTCCACTTCCATTAGAAAGTCATTCTCAATTCCATTTTCATGTAACAGAGAAATGCGCTCATCAGGAATAGCAAAGAGTTTTTGTACCAGGTTTAAAGTGTAGGTTGAACCGGAGAAAATGTGAGTGGCTTTTTTATAGGTTTCGACATAACCCGGAATTAGATATCGCCCTAATGCTCTTAAGAAATTAAGACTTGCATTTTCCTTTTTAGCCGTTTCTTCAAAGCCTGCTGGAAAGGGAATTCCGCCGTTAATCGGCCCTAATAAAAAGGGAATATTTTTCTTTTGACAGGCTTTGATAATCTTATAAGGATATCGTGGCATCATCGGAGTGATCGCATGAACGATATCATATTGTCCTTGGAGAACTTGCTGCTTAAAAGCTTGATAAACTTGATGATCAAATTCCGCATAAATCGGATAGCTGAGTAAATGATATAAAGGCCAGTTTACCTGACCTTTCATGGCTAAACTCGCAACGGATTGATAATACTGTTTGATCGCGTTACTTTCGGATATGTAAACAATATTGTCATACCCTTTATTTTCAAAATCAGGTTGATTTCTCGCATGGGTTACTAGAGTGACATCTGCGATTTGATTAATTTCTTTGAAAAAGTTATACCCGACAAAAGGAACCGATGACCAATCAGGATTACATTGCTCTGCGATGAGTAAAATCTTTAATTTTCGATTGTTTGATTTTTGCATTCTTTTAACTCAGAGATAAGTGGTGACTGGTAGAACCCCCAATATTTTTTCTGAAATCACCTAAAAAATAGGTCGAATTCTTATTGATATTTTTTCTAATGTTGCTAAGAATGGGAGTGAGAAGAATCTCTCATTTGCAAAAAAGAAGCAATGGTCTACCCCGATCCGTTGAAATTAAACTCTAATGCACCTAAGGTCAACCTACTGCTATAGATATTATAATTATAACAGTACAGCTTAAAAATCAATGCGTTTTTTCATCTACATTCTAAATTTTTGTATAGAGTATTGTCCATCTTGATGCATAAAGAATCTATAGTTTACTAAATTTTGTAAATTTGACACTCATTTCACAAGTTTCTTGATGTTAACTTCATATTAACTTTATAAACGACAGTTATACATCCGCAAATGATAGCCCGGAACTTCAGATTTAAAATCCGGATCATCGCTACAGTTGTGCATTTCGGGTTCAAAAGGGGCTGAAAAATTGATCAACCATAAATTTAAAGGTCTGCTGGAACGGTCTACAGTTTGACTCAGCGTATTCATAGGAATCTCTGGATGACCGAGTTTTTGAGCAAGTAGAAATTGGGGAGAATTTGTTGTGATTCCTAACCGCTTTAACTGCCAAGCAATACTCATCATTTCTCCAGTTTGTTCATGGCTTTTATGAACTGTAGCAATTAATGTCGGAATATTCGGTGTTAACCGTTCAGCAATATACTGAGCGGCTAAATCAGAACGATCTGGTTTTTGATAAGCTAAATGAGTCGCAACACTCAATGATCCAATCAAACTCACACATCCGATCAATACAATAACTTTCCGTCGCCAATTCTGTTGTCCAGGATTTTTCCAACTGACCGCAAAGCTCGCTGCAATAAACAAAATAATTGCTGGAAAATAGGTAAAATGATAACGAGCAACCAGTGTTAAATCAATGCTAAAAACATAGGTGATTGTCAGAATAATCAAAATAGCACTTGCAATTAATCCCGTTAAAATATTTTGAGAAAATCGCCAGCTTGGAGATTGTAGTTTCCAGCTATCGTTGATCAGCTTCCCGGTTAATGTGATCGCACTCAACATGATACCGCCTGAAATAACCGCAACCCATAACGGCTGATTCTCGACAGGCAACATCACAATCATGGTTGCAATCCAAGCTATTAATCGAACAATCGGTTCAAGAAAATTACCCACCGGATCACCATGAAATGTCCAGCGAATCAACTCACTTTCTGGGTTAGAAATATCGAGAAAAATCGGCAACCAAACTAAACCCCCAATTGTACTCCCGATCATGGCGATATAAATATTTTTCCAGACTTTCCAAGACGGAACTTTAAACGGTTTCAATTGACAATTTTTCAACCAAAATCCCGACACCACTAGACCTTCAGCACCCAGAGTAAAAATAAAAAAGAAATGAACAGCAATTCCCAGAGTATTGATGAGAACCCACAGTAATGCTACCCAAACAGGTAAAGAATTTTTTTGTTGGATTTTATCAATTGTTGTAATTAAGCAACCGAGGGATGCTATAATCAAAATTACCGCTAAGGTGTAATGTCGGGCTTCCTGTGCCAAATACACCCCATAGGGAGAAATAGCCATCAAAGCACCTGCCATTTGTCCCACGACACGGGAACGAAATGCGACCCAACCCAATCCAAACATAGCTGGAATTGTAGCTGCTCCCAGTATAGCACTCAGCGATCGCGCTCCCCAAATTGACACCAAATCGCCATCCTGACCAAACAGCCACACCCAAACATGAGTCAGCATGAAATACACAGGCGGATGATTGCTCTCCCGCAGTAAATTTTCAGGAACAGACCCAATCGATAAACTTGCGTCTAGTCGTAATGGAGAAAGCAAAGTCTCTAGGGAAATCGGCACATCAAACGGTAAACTGCGGAAACTCTGCCCTAAACTAAAAACTAACGTCGCAAATTCATCACTCCAGATCGGTTTAGAAGCCAGCAGTATCATCCGTAAGACTAAGGCTAGTATAAACCAAATCCCCAATCCAACCAAATGAATACGATGACTTCTGAAGCTTTCGTTTAACTTCTTAACGGCGTCTGTGGATATGGACTTCATAAACTTCACGTCAGCTTTTTATTGAAAAATAAATGTCAAAATTTGCGTCATCTTGAGAGGTGGGATGTTCAGGACTATCGACAAAATGAACCGTCAACACAGCATCAGCCATAGGTAAAATTCGGTGAGGATTTCCGGAAGACGAATCTCTTTCTATCGTTTCTACCTTATCACCAAACTCCCAACGCAAACGAACAAAATGTTCAGCCGGAGAAGTTTTATCTTTGCTAAACCGCAAAGCCAATAGATTCATCCCACTAATAGTATTTACAAAAATCTGATTTTTCTTTTTATTTTCAAAGTTTAAATCGTTTTAGTTTGACTTGTTAAAACTGCGTTCAATTTTCAAACATTGACCCATCGATAGCTTTTTGATCTCCGGTGTTAAATCTAACCAGGGTTGTAATTGACCCGATTGAAACGTTCGACTCATGACTACATAAATAGACGTTTGATCACTACCAATTCCGGCAGAAGTTACTCCTTTCCAAGAAGCAGAATATAATTCGTCTTTGATTTTCCATTGATTATTTTCCCACTTAAAATTTCGTTTGAACCGAAAAGGAGCAGGTTGCTTTCCTGTGATTAACATTTTTTGTAAAAGTTTCCGAATTAAGTTCGGGAAAAAACGACCAAACGTTAGCATCACGACTCGTAATAGGATTAACTTAATTGGAGACATTTGGGTTTGTTTTGCCCAACCGAGTTGTCCTTCTATTGTGATCTCATCTTGTTCGACTTTAACTTGATAAGAATCCATCAAATGACTGACTGCATTTTTTAACTTTCTTCCTTGTCGAACTTGTAAAGATAAATGAGTATCAGAACCCAATAAATTCTCCTGATCAAATAACTTAAAAACTCCCCCTTTATTCAGTGCAATATATAACTCAAATCCCGGTCGGCGTTTAATCAAAATATGCGCTTCTTGCAACCAAATACTGCCCACATCACGCGGCATGGGTTGAGGACGTTCAGGAATAAAATCTTGCCATGCTAAGAGATAATTCCAAGTATGATGACCAATAATATGATCATCACCATAACAGGGGGCTAAACCCTTTTTCAAGCCTTGCAAAAATTGATCATTAATTCGCAGTGCATCTGGAAGCCAAAGCCCCACCAACTCAAAGCCATGAGGAAAGAAATTATAAGTATTACGACTAGCATATTCGCCCCCATAGCTGCCATCTGGATGAATAAAATTAGCGGCTAATTCAACTGCTTTGGAAAGCACATCTTTTAAGCGATTATCAGGTTTTAGATGATCAAGTTGTGCTAAAATAGAAATCGTTAGAGTATGATAACCTGGGTCACAACCTTCGTATTCTTTAAACCATCCTTCAGAACTTTGCCAAGATAATAACCGTTCTAAACGGGTCGCTATTGTTCGTCGCCATTTAGAGGTTTGTAACAGTTGTCCTAAGCGCTCTAAACACAAAATAATTAACGCTTCATGGTTCGATAATTGACCGCTTTCGTAGTGATTTGCCAGCCAATTCGCCCGTCGTTCAAAAAATTTTAACGCCTCATAATCCATCAATCCGAGTAATATATAACTTTCTATACCTGCAAGTAAAGAAAAAGCCGCTGCTCCTGCTGCTCGTTCAAACGGAAAATAATCATCACAGGAACCATCTGGATGAGCAGTATGTGCTGCGTAAAGAATACCTGCTTCTACCCATTCTCGCAACATGGGTTGTTGATAATAAGGGTTATCTGGAAGATTTACCTCATAGGCCAGAGCTAACGGCCAGACAAACTCCTGCGCCATTCCACTGGGAAAATCAATAATTTTATAATGCCAAAAATTGCGGTCAAAACAGCCATAGGTTGGGCTGTGGGGATTGCGGTCTAACAGAGTTAGAATTTTAGGAATTTGCGCTAGGGCTTCACGGGCGAATAGATCTCGACTCACGATTTAAAACAGAAGTTTGCGGATGCACAGAATATTAATATAACACCTCATTTTACCAGGTTAATCAATAAAATCTCTATCCTCGGATTTGAGAATAGAGACTCAGTTTTGCAAGCGTTTAATGCTTGAGTCTACAGGCGAGTATGGGAACCATCACAATAGGGTGTATTCTTTGTATATTTACAGAGACAGAGGGCGACAGATTTTTTTTCAGTGAGTTCAAATGCAACTGGGGTAAATTCTGTTCCTTGATGAGAACCATCACAGAAGGGTTGTTTAGCTGAATGACCACAACTACACCAATAGTAAGTGCCGGGTTCAAGTTCCATTACGGTTGGTTTTTTATCAAAAATTTTGGGTTCACTCATCGTATTTGTGTTCTCCTATTTTGAAGGTTTTATCTCTATTTTTAGTTTAGGGTAATCTTTTTGACGTGAAAAGTAGATACTTTGAAGTGGGTTAGTATCCTCTAGGATACTGAAAGTACAAAAGTATAGATAGCAACGGGTAGATTAATCAGTTAAGTTGGAAAGTATATTTTAAGAGAACGGATAGATTAATGAGTAGATTTATGAACAAAAGCAAATCTTCGTTTACTCCTCTAATTTGAAGTAATTTTTCGTTTGCGTTTAAATACAAAAAAATACGCCTACAGGATAAAATAGACGCAGTAGTTTTTAAAAAATAGAGTTTTAAAGCTGTTATCTATTAAGTTTTAAGCAGCTTTTTTCTTGGCCTTAACTAAACGTTCAAAACTCATAGCACCCACCCCTAAAATCACCAAAGCCATACCCAGAATTTGCTTAGGAGTTAAAGCTTCACCAATGATAAAAAAGGCAAATAAAGCGGTTAAAGCAGGGCCTGATGTACCAATAATTGAAGCCAATGCAGCACCCGCAGAACGAATGGCAAAGTTATTCAACAGATAGCTACAAAGGGTGAGAACACCGAGAACAACTCCACCAAACATTAAACCTTGCCAAACATTGACATCAACATCCATACTCAAGTTGTCAGGCAAGAAGATTAAACTCACACAACAGAAGACAAAAATCGAAGCAAAATTCACCAAACTAAACGGAATGGGATGCAACTTTCCGGCTGCCATTTGTGTTAGTAATACATATCCAGCAAAAGCAACCCCAGCACTCATCGCTGCAATAATCCCAACTTGAGTATTTCCGGCTGCTCCCCCAAAGAAACTCGGAAGACAGAGAACACCTCCGCCTAAAATGATCACCATAGCAATCACACGAATTAACGTCGGGCGATCGCCAAACAGCCCCCAAGAAGCCAAAACCGTGACAATAGGATAGATAAAGAAAATTGTAATCGCAATGCCAGTTGGAATCTCTCCAATGGCAATATAGATGCACACTTGAGACAAAAACAAAAAGAACCCGCTACCAATCACGATTAACATCAAAGAAGTATCACGGGACTGAATAAAGCGTTTCATATCGCTCCAAACTGCCGGATACAAAAAAGTGGCAACAATAGGCATTAAAGCCATAACCACAATCATTCGGAGTAACAGAATCAACAGCGAATTCCCGAGTCCCGGTGAGATAATTCCCTCAATTTCAAATAAACCAAAAATCTGACGAGGTTCAGGGCCTTGGAGAATAATTTTGAGACAAACGTTAAACAACGACAGCGCGACAGCGGACATTAACGCCAAGAATAAACCCAACTGTACTGAGGAACTAGATTGAGTGGCTTGAGGTGCCGGTTTTGAGCCTTCTATAACCGTCGGTTGAGGACGCACAGGCCCAACGGACGGTTTTGTTGAGGTTTCGGGTTGATTTTCCCCCTTGGTGATCGGAGAACGATCAATTTGATCTTTTAGGCGGCTAACGACTGTTTCTAGCAACATCTCAACTTGCTGTTCGAGACTTTGCATATGAGATAACCGTTGCGATAAGTCGCTTTGGTAACTGCTCAACTCCTGCTGCAATTCACGAAATGTATCATTGAGACTCGTATCTAAAACCGCTTCCAACTCAGTCGCACTTAAATCAGACTGTAAAGAAGACGGAAGCTGCAACCCCGAGGGATCGGTTGTCAGAAGGGGTTGGTCAGAAGAAGTTCTCAGCCGATTAATTCGTGCAACTAACTCCCGTTGTAGGTTACTAGCCAACACCTGAGCAAGCTGTTTCAGCCAGACTTGTTGTTGGGCAAATTGCCGCTCAGAAAGAGCTTGTTGGTGTTGATTTTGTAACTTGTCGTGCTGGTTATGGAGTTGTTCAATATTTTCAATTAGGCGGTTTTTATCTTTCTGAAGCCGTTCAATATCAGCAGATAATTCATGTTTAACCTGTTGATGGACAGTTTCGAGTTGCTCAATTAAAGAACTCAATATGGCTTCCGATGATCGAGTTTCCCCAGATCTAGAAGGTGGCGGTTGATTATCTTGTATGCCCATTAGCGATTAACCTCTCAATTGATTTGCGAGTTGGAGCTAATCCGCCGCCAGCAGCTCTACGCCTTGGAGTGCGACTGTTTTCCCACAAAGGGATGCAAGAAAGGCACAACGGGTAACAATGGCGGGGCGGGATTGGTATTTCCTGCTTCTCACTTCAAACTAGGGGTGAAGTTGTCACCCTCTAATCATTAGGATACCCTTACAGATGGAGGCTGTGATCTTTCTATACTGTCCCAACTTCCCCCAGGATTTTTGAATCAAGCCGCAGAGTTGCAGAGCAAAGTGTTGTACTTTGGAGTGTCTGATGCCTGCTTGATTGATCTCCGGTGGGAGATTGAGGCGTTCGAGGGCGGACTTGCAACCTATAATAACCTTTCAGGTACAGTTATCATTGAACAGTCTTTACAGGTAAAAGGCACAAGTCAGCACCCCGCTCTAAAGAGACGGGGCATCATGCCTCTCTTTTTAGGTAGCTGACCAGCCTAAGTCCCTTGAGGGCTACGTTATCGGCAAGAGTTAAAGTTCCTACCCTGAGATGCGTGGCCAGTCTCCGGCTCTAGAATCACAGCATTAAACAGTTTTACGAGGGGTAAGACAGTGTGTTGTGGAAAGTACCGACCGATAACATTGGCGAGGCAAACATTACCCTAGAAATGGGTGTTGGGGGCAACCATACCCCCATTAATTTTTTTACAGGCAACTAAAGTTGCCCGTGTCGAGTTTCCTCCCCGGTCTAAAGAACGGGGCTTCCACTCTACCGGACTATTTCCCGTGATAACTATTTTCCCATCTCCCCCTCAGGGCCGTGCGCGTTCTAGCCCTAAAACTTGATTTGTTGGGAGGTCGGGAAGTCGGGAGGTCGGGAAGTCGGGAGGATTTTTATTAACAAAAAGCTATTTTTCATCGGAAAAAAATCTTCTCCCCACCACCCCCGTCACCCCCGTCACCCCATCACCCTCGGCAATTTTTAACTGAGAATGAAACAGCCCTGCCTCTCCCCCTCTCCTGAGTATAGGATTGACCAATAATCTGACCCATGAGTATAATAATGGATCGTGAGTTTTGTAGTGATCATGCACACGAAAGAGATTATCCGTTCGATAGAAGCCGAAGAGATCGAAAATCTCAAAAGTCAGAAGAAACAGGAACTTCCTCTGATTTATGTCGGCGATACCGTCAAAGTCGGAGTCCGAATTAGAGAAGGGGGAAAAGAGCGGATTCAGCCCTATGAAGGGACTGTGATCGCCATGCGAAATGGTGGAATTAATGAAACGATTACGGTACGCAAGATTTTCCAAGGGGTAGGAGTAGAACGGGTTTTCCTGTTACATTCTCCTCGAATTGCGAGTATCACCGTTATCCGTCGAGGTCGAGTCCGGCGGGCGAAGCTTTATTATCTGCGCGATCGCATTGGTAAGGCAACCCGAGTTAAGCAACGTTTTGACCGTCCAGTTTAATACTGTAGCTGCTGACTGTCTCCAAATTTTTTCGCAATTTTTTGCAGTTCAGCCAGCAGAATATGTTATACTCACAAAAGCGTCAGTAAATTAGCGGCAGCGATGCGTCCTTAGTTCAGTTGGTAGAACGCAGGTCTCCAAAACCTGATGTCGAGGGTTCGAGTCCTTCAGGGCGCGCTGAACAATCTTGATACCCAGGCGGAGTAAAGTTCGTCTGGGTAACTTGTTCGGAAATCGCATAGAGCAAAGAAGAAGCCGCAGCCCCATCCGGCGAGACTCAATCCGGTCGGTGAAATCCACTCCCCTGAAAGACTTGAGATTCGTTGGAGATTGATAGTTTGCTGTAGCAATTTTGAAGTGCTATCATAAACTATTTGAGTTTGTTCAGCCAAACCGAGAAGCGGTCACAGTCGAGTATTGCAAGGGGAAGTTACCGTGGCAAAAAAAGATGAAGCAGGGACTAATCAATCCCCAGCAGGGTTTAACGTCGTTGACTTTTTCAAAGAAACAAAAGAGGAACTCGATAAAGTCGTCTGGCCTAGCCGTCAGCAGCTTTTTAGTGAATCAGCGGGCGTATTGCTGATGATCATGCTATCAGCAACCCTAATATACCTGGTGGATAACATCTTTCGTTGGGCATCGGGGCAAGTGTTTGGATGACGTTTGCATTCCTTCCAATCAGAGTAGTCGAGACCCATGACAGATCTAGAAGACACACAAGAATATGCAGCAGGCGAACTGCGCTGGTATGCTGTTCAGGTGGCGTCTGGCTGTGAAAAACGAGTTAAAGTCAACTTAGAACAGCGAATCAAAACGTTGGATGTTGGCGATCGCATTCTAAAAGTTCAGATTCCCCAGACTCCAACCATTAAGCTCCGTAAAGATGGATCTCGCCAACAGAGTGAGGAAAAAGTCTTTCCGGGCTATGTATTGGTGCAAATGAAGTTGAAGTGGAACGGTGATTTCAGCCACTGGGATATCGACGACGAAGCCTGGCAGGTCGTCAAAAACACCCCTCATGTGATCAACTTTGTCGGAGCAGAACAGAAACGCAGTAGCAGCCGAGGACGCGGCCACGTTAAGCCTTTGCCCTTAAGTTCGGCAGAGGTAGAACGTATATTCAGACAGACTCAGCAAGCTGAACCTGTTGTGCAAGTGGCAATGGTAGCAGGAGATCACATTGTCGTTCTCTCTGGTCCCTTCAAAGACTTTGAAGGAGATGTGATTGAAGTGAGTCCAGAGCGTAATAAACTCAAAGCATTACTCTCGATTTTCGGACGGGATACCCCCGTCGAACTTGAGTTTAATCAGGTTGAAAAACAAGGCTAAGGAATGGCAAAGAAGATAGTAGCAGTCATTAAGTTGGCAATCACTGCGGGGAAAGCCAACCCAGCCCCACCGATTGGCCCAGCTTTGGGTCAACATGGGGTCAACATCATGGCGTTTTGCAAAGAATACAACGCCAAAACAGCCGATAAAGCGGGCCTAGTGATTCCGGTAGAAATTTCGGTTTATGAAGACCGCAGTTTCACCTTTATTCTCAAAACCCCACCCGCTTCCGTACTGATCAAAAAAGCACTCGGCATTGAAAAAGGTTCAGGCGAACCTCATACTCGCAAAGTGGGTAAGCTTTCCCAAGCCCAACTACGAGAAATTGCAGAAACCAAAATGCCTGACCTGAATGCGAACGATATCGAAGCAGCGATGAAAATCGTAGCAGGAACCGCTCGCAATATGGGTGTCGAAGTGAGTGCTGATTAACAGCCCTATGGCTTAAGCAGATTCTACAACTCGTTAGTCACGAGATTAATAACGAACTGTCAGTGCAAACTATCGGGGGAGAAGTCCAACTTCGCTTATGACCCCAAGGAGAAAATAATGGCAAAAAAAATCTCGCGTCGATTACAGGAAGTGCTGAAAAAGGTCGAAGACCGGGCCTATGAACCTTTAGAAGCGATTCAACTCCTAAAGGAAACAGCCACAGCCAAATTCCCAGAATCGGCAGAAGCGCATATACGTTTAGGAATTGATCCGAAATACACCGACCAACAACTGCGAACCACTGTCACCTTACCGAAAGGAACAGGTCAAACCATTCGGGTCGCCGTTTTAGCTAAGGGTGAAAAGGTGAATGAAGCCCTAACTTCAGGTGCCGATATTGCGGGTTCTGAAGATCTGATCAACGACATCCAGAAAGGAATGCTGGATTTTGATTGCTTGATTGCGACACCAGATATGATGCCCCAAGTTGCCAAACTGGGTCGTTTATTAGGGCCAAAAGGATTGATGCCTTCTCCCAAGGGAGGAACAGTCACAACAGATGTCGCTCAGGCGATTCAGGAATTCAAAGCTGGAAAACTAGAATTTCGGGCAGATCGGACTGGAATCGTTCATGTCATGTTTGGGAAAACCGCCTTCTCTGCCGAAGACTTGCTGGTGAATTTGTGTGCGTTGCAAGAATGTATTGATCGCAACCGTCCTTCCGGCGCAAAAGGTCGTTACTGGCGGAGTGTGTACGTTTCAGCAACGATGGGGCCATCTATTCCAGTAGATATTTATACCCTACGGGAAACCAAAATCACTGAAGTTGCCTAATTCTAGCGGCGTCAACTTCGACCCCAAACTGCCCGTTGAGGTTGACCGAAAAAATTGGGATACAAGCCTCGTCCTTTAGGACGGCTTTATGTTAAACTTTCTTTTGTGGAAAGGGTAATCAACCACATTAAAAACCCAGTCACCGAAAGGCAACGCACCTTGACGCACTGAAGTTATGGGGTTCCGCACGGGAAAGCTTGTGCGGGTAAAAGCTTCAAGCAACAAGTACAGAGAAACCAAGATTTTAGGTTTTGAACTGTAGGGTAGGGCATACCCAAACAGGTTTCTGAAATGGAGCAAAACGCTTGGGGAGAATTCATCTCTGGTATAGATAGGGCAACCTATCTGTATTAAATGGACTCGCTGAACCAAGAATCCCCGCCGTTTACGGCGTGGGAGTGTCAAAAAAGTAGGCAATGATCAGATAATGGTCTATTGTCAAAAGTTTAAGCGAAATCCATAAACTAAAAATCTGGATTAACCAAAGACAGCAGGTGCAAGTCGCTTAATATCCTGCCGAGGTTAGAAGATATAAAATTTAAGATTAAAGATCAAGCAGAACACTGCTTACATTTTGATCGATTAGATTTTCAGTCTTCAACCTCGGCCAATCGAGCCGGGGATTTTTTATGGCGAATCAAGATTTCTGGCTAGAGATCGACATCAAAAGCTGTCATTGATTCGACCCGATGTAAGTGGATTGTCATCCACAATGGAGATCAAAGACCAATGGGGAGAACCGTAACCGAAAAACAAGAGATTGTCGCGGATCTCAAACAGATATTGAGCGAAGCTCAACTAGCCTTAATCATTGACTACAAAGGCCTATCTGTTGCTCAAATCACCGATTTGCGAAATCGTCTGCGGGAAACAGGGAGTACCTGCAAAGTCACCAAAAACACCTTCATGCGTAAAGCAGTTGAGGGTAACGAGACTTGGGAAGTGATGCAAGAGTTTCTGAGTGGAAGCTCTGCATTTATCTTTGCTCAAGACGATTTCGGCGCCGCGATTAAAGCTTACCAAGCTTTCCAAAAAGACTCCAAAAAAACCGAACTGCGCGGTGGAGTTATGGAAGGCCGAGCCTTGAGCGTTGATGATGTCAAGGCGATCACTGAACTGCCGACGAAGGAAGAACTGATGGCCAAAATTGCCGGAGTCATCAATTCCATCCCCACAAAACTGGCAGTGGGAACAAAAGCAGTCCCCACAAAACTGGCGGTTGGTATCAAAGAAGTACCTGCCTCCTTGGTTCGTGTTGTCAAAGCGGTTTCCGAGAAGGAAGATTCTGCCGATGCAGCTTAACCCGTGCGAGGTTAAGTAGGTGTTAATGATTTATTGTTTGTCAATTGTTTCTCAGGAGTTAATCCATGTCTGCTAAAACCGACGAAATTTTAGAACAGTTAAAATCCTTGTCTCTGCTTGAAGCTTCTGAGTTAGTCAAGCAAATTGAAGACGCCTTTGGAGTCGATGCTTCGGCTGTAGGTGGCGGTGGAATGATGATGGCTCCGGGCGTGAATGTTCCCAGCCCTGCCACAGAAGAAGTCGAGGAAAAAACAGAATTCGATGTCATCCTCGATGAGTTTCCCTCAGATAAGAAGATTGCAATTCTTAAAGTGGTTCGTACCATTACAGGCTTAGGTTTGAAAGAAGCAAAAGACCTCGTTGAAAGCGCACCCAAGCCGATCAAAGAAGCGACTAGCAAAGAAGATGCAGAGAGCGTCAAGAAACAGCTTGAAGAAGCCGGTGCTAAAGTAACGGTTAAATAGGATCAATTAAGAGAATTCTCAGATCCTCAAATCACTCTGGGGTAGGCAATGCCTACCCTAAGCTTTAATAAAAATCTAATTGTTATTAGAAGTTAACGGAGTAGCTGAACCGTTAAGCTGATCAAAAATATAACGCGACATTTGCGGGAAAATTTCTTCATCTTCGGCGTAAGCAGAATTATTGGCAAAAATTGCCAGGATATAAATCGCTTTGTCATCTATCGTTCTGATAAATGCGACTTCCTGACGGGAATGACTGGTATAACCGATTTTAGAGCCAAAATAAATATTAGTGGGTAAAGATTCCCCTAAAAATCCTTCGATAGAGTTTAGTTGTTCATCTTGCCAAGCTTCGGGGTTCAAGTCTCTAGTTAACAGATAAGCAATTTTTGTCGAAGCGGTTTCTGAGATAGCTTGTTTGGTGTAGATTTCATACAAAAGCCGAGCCACTTGATCGGTCGTCATGCGATTTCCGCCTGCCAAAAAAGAATTTTTCCAAAGTTGAAAATCTCGTCCGATGGGTTTTTCTTCTCCGTTAGCAAGGGGATAATTTTTGACCGAAAGTTTGATCCCAGTATAACCAGCTTCTCTGAAAAAAATATTAACTTGATGACGTTTATTAATCCAAGTTTCTAAGGCTTTTCCTTCTAAATCTTTTCCTGATTTCGTTCGGGTAATACTATCTAAAATTCGACTGGCTGAATCATTATCTGAAATCCGCATCATATTTGATAAATCGACATAATAGGCAGATTCGTCTTGAATGAGACCTGCTTCGGAATACCCCAAGAAACCAACCAACCAGAATAACTTAGCGACACTCGCTGGAAATCTCAGAATCGTATTGTTGTAACCTGCATGGGTATGGATTTTTGAACCGCTAACGTCGATTAAAGTAATGGATAAAGAATCAGTGGGGAGTTGTTTGTCTGCTGCGAGTTTAACGGTTTCATCGACAATATTCTGAAGGGTTTCGCTCTCAAGCAGTTGAGGAGGTTGTTGAATATTATAGATCAGACTACCATCAGCATTAGATAATACAGTTGGAGTTGAACGAATTGATTTTGTTGGAGACGATGACAGCACTATTTTTGCAAGCATGATCGCCGTTGAACCGATAAATGTGATTGCGATCGTTAGTAAGAAAATACGAACATAGTGAATTCGAGATCGGTGAATTCGAGATTGAGAAGTACGGCGTTTGGGGTGAATCATAAAGTGATGTTGTCACACCGAAACAGGAATAGGGAAATGGACTCGATGCAAAAAGCACAACAAGACTACAATATACCTCCTATTGGAAAAATTGGAGTTCAGTTTCGGGCGGATTTGCTTGGGATTTTTTGCAGATCGACAAGTTGATCGCCAACTCTAATTTTAGATTTTCAATAAACAATCCTATCCTAAAATTGCCTAGAAGTCATAAAAAAGCCGAGAGCAAGGCTCTGGCTTTTGAGTGCGAGAAATGGGGATTTGTTCTAGTTAGGGGTGATTAAGCCGCGATCACATTGCTTAAGTCACCTTGAAGATAACGTAAGATGGAGTCAACGGTTTCATTTTTCAGCAATCCCTGATCAACCGCGATTTCTCCAAAACGCATCTGGGTTCGGCTTTGTTCGATTAAGATAGCTTCAATTTGTTCATCGTTGAGCAACTTAGCCGCTTTCAAGTAGTGACCAATCGGCTGCTTTCGAGATTCCATCGCCATTTGCGGTAATTGTTCGGCGAAGAAGTTGATGGTTTCTTGATGAACCCATCCCTGATTGGCGACAATCTCTCCAAATCGAAGATTACGTTGTCTGGCCTGAGTATCTAAAACCCGATTCACCTGAGCGGGAGTGAGCAAACCTGCTTCTTGCAAGACTTGACCTAATAACGGCATCTGCAAACCGGGGGTTACAGACGAGAAAAGGGAAAACTGAGGTGAACTATACAGGTTAAGCCATTGCTTCATCACTAACCACACGAAGGGAAGATCATCAACTAGATAGCGTTTCCAGAGTCGCTTGGGTTCGCAGGAGAGTCGATAGAGCCATTCAATTCCCAGTTCGCTCATCCATTGCGGAGAACGAGGTTTTTCACCCGCCTCAAAGTCAATGGAAGCTCCAATTGCTAGGAAGATGCGAATAGTTTTAAGCTTGTGTTTGTGCTTAACGATCCATTTTTCCTGCTTGGGCGCCCCTAAACCAACCGCTAATACAGTGGCTCCTGACTGGTTGATTCGCTCAACGATTCTTTGGCATTCGACTTCATCTTTCTCAAAACCATAGGGCGGAGAATAAGTATCGATTACCATTTCTCGCCCGACCATGCTATTAATTTTTTCTTGAGCGCGAACACCTACCCCTTCACCTGCACCGAGTAAAAAGATAGTCGTATTTTCGCAATTTTTATAATATCTGTAAAAAGCGGGGAATAAATCAGAGCCGGATATCTTCTCACGTATAGGTTGACCGAGAAGGCGGGAGGCATAATATAAGACTTGACTATCACAAACTTTGTAATCTGAGTTTTGATAGATTTTGTAGAACTCTTCATCCCGTTGAAGATTAATCAAGTGATCTACATTCGGTGTAAAAACAACACCACCCTGTTGACCTAACTTCTGAAGTAGCTCCTCAGTAGACAGGTTATCAATATTTACATTAAGAATTTTAACGGTATTCATAGGTAAAAGTTCTGATTAAATGGCTAGATTGATTAGATCCCCTGATAAACTCTCTGTCGTAAGTGTAGGATTTTGCACTAGGGCAGGGAGTGAACTTTTGTATGGGAAGTTTCACTTGAAGTTTAGTCGCTGACATCGAGACACCAACAGCTTCAACTTCGGTCTGAATGGGTTCCTGAACTCTATTCACTAATCGCTCTTTAACTAAGATTTTAGGGATAAAATCTTTTTTAAAGTTCAATTAATGCTTCGCTTCTCTTAATTGGATTATAGGAGCATTTCTTGTAAAGATACTAGGTGTTTTTGTAAAGTTTAAAGGCTTTCTCTGTAAAGCTTCAGTAAAGATTGGGATATGAGTTGGACATGACTGAGAAGTGAAAATCAGTGAATCTGGGGAAATGATGAGACTTCGAGTTTATTCTAACATCCGTATATTCGTTTAAATCAACTAAAATCCGGAAGTTGAGGTGGAAGCAGATCAAGCTCACAGAAGGCTTGAGAGCTGGGCTTTCTAAGTTCTCAGATGTAGCCGAGAATCACATCTGGCAAACTTTTCATAAATTTGACTGACCTCGCTGATATGGCAGTATATCCTGATCAGTCCATCAATTTTATGACACAAACCCGACTGAGAGAGCCATACTACTCTTTATCTCCTCCTTGTCCGTTACACTCAAAGCATCTTCGGGTTTCTTACCCGCAACAAAACCATATAGAGATGCAGCTACAGAGGAGAGCGCGCGCTGTGGATCAACAAATTCAAGACTTAATCGAGCAACTCCAGCAATTTGAACACACCAGTTCCAAAGGACGTAAAGCCCTAACTCGACTCCTGATTATCATCCAAGGACATCCTGATTTATACCGTTCCACC
The DNA here is from genome assembly GCF_000169095.1 of Lyngbya sp. PCC 8106. Lineage (GTDB taxonomy): Bacteria > Cyanobacteriota > Cyanobacteriia > Cyanobacteriales > Microcoleaceae > Capilliphycus. The sequence continues at coordinate 125,433 of NZ_AAVU01000004.1, read as the reverse complement.
CATTCAGACTATTCTGAGGCGCTCAATCGTACTCTAGAATGGGTGTGTAAAAACATTCAATCTTTTGAACCCCGTCCTCCTTCTATTGAACAGAGCCTTATTCGTTGGATTAATGGTTATTTAAAATGGAGGGTTAGAGATTTGTTTACGACTAATCATACTCCAAGTTTAGATCGTCCAATCAGCAACAAACAGGGAGAATCAACGACTTTAATGGATCGCTTAGAAGATCCAAATGCTATCACCAATCTTGAGGGATGGATCGAACAAACTCAAAAGGAAAGACGTTTAAGTATTGGGGATACAGTGTGGGAGTATATTGAACAAGATCCCGAAAATCTGCTCAAAAATTGTTATCCCAAAAAACAACCCGAATGTCACTGCCAAATTTTAGCAATACGCCTACTTTTACAACAACCTCCTCATAAAATTTCTGAGATCGCCCGAGAATATAATATCAGCAACCAAACGCTTTACTCTCACTGGAAGCGAAAATGTCTGCCTTTATTACAAACAATTGGTAATCAAATTAGCAAACGCTTTGGACTAGAAAAATGAACCAAACTTTCTCTTTAACTTTACCCGTTCCGATCAGCCAAGATGCTCACCGTTTTGCCGAACAATTTGCTAGAGAACAAGCCACTCCACAGAAAGGAAAACAGGTTTATCTCAATACATTAGCAGTTGTTGCGGTGCGAGATTATCTGGGATGGCTGTCTATTTCTACTGCAATTGATCAAGGAGATTGTTGGCATCCAACTAAAAGAGCGATGTTTAATGTAGCTGACTTAGTTTTACCCCATTTAGGTAAACTAGAATGTATTCCGATTTTACCCAATCAAGATCATTTAGAAATTTCTCCAGAAGTTGCTGATAACCGTTTAGGTTATGTTACGGTTCAGTTGAGTGAAGACCTCCAACAAGTCAAGTTATTAGGGTTTGTTTCCGCTCAAGAAATTGCTTGTCCTCCTGAATCTATCCCTCTCGATGAGCTTCATCCCCTTGATCATTTAATTGATACAATAGACTGGCATCGCAAATGGAAAAATTTATGGAAAAACCTAACTCAATCTGAATGGCAACCGATACAATTGTTACCTATTCCCAATGGAGATATAAGTTTTAATTCACTACCAACAAGAGGGACTAATTTCCGCACTGTAAAGTCTTTAGAACAAAGCTTTATTCGAGGTAAAGTGATTCAATGGGAAAATGATCCCACCAAGCCAGCCATTGTATTAACGGTCAGAGTCAGCGAAAATTCTACAGAAGAAGTTGATGTTAAAATGAGACTTTATTCCTTTGAAGACAACATTTATTTACCTGCGGGTTTGGAGGTGAGTGTACTCGATGAATCTGGAGTCGCTTGTATGAAGACTCAAGCCAGAGAAGAAGATCAGTGGATTGAGTTGGAAGTCGGTTGTAAACCGCAAGAAAAATTTAGTTTACAAATCACTTTAAATCAAGATAAGATTATTGAAAATTTTAAGATTTAAGTTAATTAAGGTTAGAAGAATGACAGTCATAAAAGTTCTTTTCTTTTGGGATCAGGGAGTTAAGAAGTTTCGAGTTCGGCTGGCGATGAGTGACGGTCAGATTAATTCTCTAGATGGTTATTTACCTGCTTTTCCTGCTCAATTAGAAGCTTCACAGCCCCAACTTGAATTTTCAGATTATCGTCAATCTGCCTATAGTCAATGGCAATATTCCTACAGTCAGTTTGAAGCCGTTCGTCAAGTTTCAAACCGGATTAATCCGAAAAAAATTCTCAAGGATTCGGATGCCAGAGAAATGAGTTCTCTGCAAAAAAAATCAGTTGTTGAAAGTTTAAATGAATGGCTAAACGGTCAGGATTCAGGTTGGCAACCCATTCGAGATGAATTGATTGCAGTTCTCAGTTACTTACAAAAATCGGGACAAGAAGTGCGTATTTTTATCGATACAGACAGTTCTCAACTGCGTCGTCTTCCTTGGCAAGAATGGGACTTATTTAAACGTCGTTTTCCTCAAGCTGAAGTTTCGATTCGTTTACAAACAAGCCGAACAAAAATTCAGCCTATTCGTCAACAAAATAAAGTTAAAGTATTAGCGATCATTGGTAAAAGTGATGATATTAATACACAGTTTGATGAAGAAGTAATTAAAGCTTTAGAACAAAAAAATGCACAAGTAACTTTTCTGAAACAACCGACTCGCGAAGAACTTTCACAAGCATTGCGAGAAGAAAAAGGTTATCACTTATTTATTTTTGCGGGTCATAGTTCTTCCCGTGAGGATGGAACAATTGGCACGATTGAATTAAATGATAGTAAACAGGGTTCTATTTCAATTGAGGATTTTAAAAGTTCGTTTAGAACAGCAATTAAACAGGGGTTACAACTGGCTATTTTCAATTCTTGTGATGGTTTAGGACTTGCTCACCAACTGGCTGAGTTAGGTTTACCTCGAAGTATTGTCATGCGAGAACCGATTCCTGATAAAGTAGCAGTGAAATTTTTGGAGTATTTCTTTGAAGACTTTACTTCTAATAAATCTCTTTTTCATTCGATTCATCTTTCAAGAGAACGACTAATTGAGTATGGTTTTGAAAACGATTATCCGGGTGTTTCTTGGCTTCCGACTCTTTGTGTACAGGAAGTAACGCTTTCCAACTCACTGACTTGGCAAGATTTTATTAAGCCTAAAGCACTCCATGAAACCTGGATAAAACCATTGGGGATAATTGCAAGTTTGGCAATTATTACAGTTGTTGCTCATACTTTATACAAAATAATACGTCAACCCGATCTGATTCCTTTATCCCCTTCGATAGAAAATAAAATCAGTCAAGGTGAAAAACTTCTAATTTCATCTAATGTCAACTCAGAGAAAAAAGCAGGAATTATTGACTATAACAATCAAGATTTTAGAGGAGCAATAGAAAATTTTATGAAAGCCCTCAATCAAAATCCTAATGATCCAGAAACAGTTATTTATTTGAATAATGCAATTGCTCAAGAAAAAGTCGAAACCAATACGGGTAAAAAAGTGGAAATTGCTGTGAGTGTACCGATTAGCAATGAACCAAATGTTTCCCAAGAAATCTTACGGGGTGTTGCTCAAGCTCAAACTCAAATTAACTGTGGATTGATCGAGTTCTCTGAAGCAATTTTACAACTTCAAGCTCAATTAAACTGTACCAAAGGAATTAATGAAACCTTTTTGAAGGTAATAATTGCTGATGATGAATATGACCCGAAAGTTGCAGAAAAAGTCGCTGAAGCGTTTGTAAACAATCAAAATATATTAGGGGTGATTGGTCACTATTCTAGTGATATGACACTTCGAGCTGGACAGGTTTATGATAAACATCGATTGGTTGCTATTTCTCCCACCAGCACTTCGGTGAATTTATCTAACTTTAGTCCTTATATTTTTCGGACGGTTCCTAATGATAGAGTAGCGGCTCAAAAGTTATTTGAATATATGCGTCAGAAACTTGGAGAAGATACAAAAGTAGCAGTTGCGTATGTTCCGGGAAATGTCTACAGTGAATCTCTAAGCGATGAATTTGAGAAGTTACTTTCTCCTCGTTCTTTTGTATATAGATGTGATTTATCAAGTAGCTTTTTTAGTGCAGGAGACTGCGTAAAAAATGGAAAAGATCAGGGTGCTGAAGTATTACTATTAGTTCCAGCGACTGATGAAACCCTCATGAAAGTTATTGGAATTATTAACAATACGAATGGAAATTTACAACTTTTAGCAGGAGATTCTGTCTATAACCCCAGAACTTTAAAAGATGCAGGTGAACAGGCTTTAAAGGGAAATCTTGTGATTGCCATTCCCTGGCATCGTAGCCCTAATTCTGAATTTAGCCAACAATCTGAAGACTTTTGGAAAGGCTCTGTAAACTGGCGAACTGCAACTTCATATGATGCGACTCAAGCGATCATTCAAGCCTTAGTTGAAAGCAGTGGAAATTTAAGCTCTCGTCAGCTCCATCAAATACTTTCAAGTTCAAGTTTTGTTGTCCAAGGAGCAGAAGAAGTAATTTCTTTCGATCCTTCTGGTGATGTTCAATCAACTAAAAGTGTGTTAGTAGGAGTTCAAGAGAGTGGAGAATATAATCTATTTAAAATTATTGAATAAAACGGTTTTTAAACTCGGGTTATTGGTTTATAACTGAGGCAAAACTCAAGGATTTTGGATTTTTGCATAAATTCTCTGAGAGGGGCTGAGAGTGTAGTAGAAGATCGAATTCTACACTAAACGATGAAAACTCATCACTCAATTACAGGTCTGATGATCGCATCAGGACTGCTGTTGCTTAATGCTTGTAATTCTGCTTCTAGTGGAAAGGAAATAGAGGTTAAATTTTTAGTTGGAAGTGCTTTAAAAGAGTTCTGTAACCAAGCGGCTACTCAATTTAACCAACAGAAACCCAAGCTAGAAAATGGTCAAGTCTTTTATCTAACTTGTGAAGCCAAAGGGAGCGGAGATGTTGTGAGTGAGGTTGTCTCTCTCGCGGAACAATTGAAAGCCGGAACTTTACCCCCAGAAGCCCCTGAATTTCCCACATTAATTTCTGTAGATGGAGACATTTATCTGACTCAACTCCGCTATAAAATTAATCAGATTTTCCCCGGACAAAATTACATTCCCCAAGTCACCGATGCGCCGCTTTTAGCAAATAGTCCAATGGTGTTTATGGTGCCTTCAGAAGTCGCGGTCGGATTACGCAAACAAGAGAATTTATACCAAGCATTACTGAATGCAAAAACTCATCAAGATCTCGATCCCAATAGTCCTTTATTGCCCATTCATTTTGTACAAACGGCGCCGACTCGTTCTAATTCCGGTTTACAAACTTTAGTGACTCAATTTGCTTCGGTTGCGAACAAACCCCCCGAACAATTAACTGTACAAAATATCAACCAGTATCAATCCCAAGTTCAACAAATTCAAAGTAAAGTAACTCGCTACGGAATTTCAACGAATTCTTTGGCTTCCGATATGGTTAAAAATGGTTCATTTTGGGCGTCAATTGCATCGGTTTATGAGTCTTCTGTGATTGCGGCTAATACAAATAAACAAAGTAATTTAGTTCAGTATGAAGCCATTTATCCCCGGTCTACTTTTACTTCCAATATGCGAGCAGTTTTGCCGAATGCGCCTTGGGTGAGTGCGGATGAACAAGCCGCAGCAGAACAAATTATTGAGTATTTGCGATCGCCTGAAGCTCAAAAAATAGCAACTGAATTCGGGTTGAGGCCTGGTATGCCGGGAGTGGCTTTGGGGGCTAAATTTTCGCCTCAATTTGGAGTTGATCCCAATGCTCGATATGATTCTTTGCGATCGCCTAAACCGGAGGTGGTAGAGGCGATGTTAAAGTCTTGGCAAGAATTTGCAAAAAAACCTTCAAAAGTTGTGATTGTTGTCGATTCTTCGGGTTCAATGGTGGGGAGAAAGTTATCGGGAGTTCAGAATACTTTGCGATATTATATCGAAAGTTTGGGGGTGAAAGAAAGAATTGCGCTGATTGATTTTGACTCGGAAATTCGCCCGCCTGTTGTGGTAGATGGAACGTCAGAAGGACGCAATCAAGGAATGCTATTTATTAATAATTTGAAAGCGGAAGGCGGTACAAAATTGTATGATGCAACTTTATCTGCTCAAACTTGGCTGCAACAAAACCAACAACCGGATGCGATTAATGCGGTGATTATTTTGACGGATGGAGAAGATTCTGCATCTCAAATTTCTTTAGATAAATTGCAACAAGAACTTCAAAAAACGGGCTTTAATACGGATAAACGAATTGCCTTTTTTACGATTGGCTATGGAAAAGAAGGCGAGTTTAATTCAACAGTTTTAAAGAAAATTGCCGACTTGAATAGCGGTTATTATCGCCAGGGAGATCCGGAAACTATTTCTACTTTGATGGCGGATTTACAAGTTGAGTTTTAAAGGATTGAAAATATATAAAGGAGGGGAACATGATTAAATTAGCGAATCCAATCTATTATCCTATTGCTGTTTTGATGGGAGGAATTACTCTGATTGCAGGTGTTCGTTTGGTGGGGTTATCTAATAAGATTATCCTTCCTACAGTTGCAGTAGTTACGGTGGTGACTGCATCGGTGTTAAAATCCCGAGAACCGGAGGCGAAAAAAATTGCTCAACAGCAATTACCACAGGAAGTAGAACTGTTGAAAGTCTCCAGTCAAAACCTAGCTATAAAAGCGGAATAATTGCGTCAAGAAGCCAATAAGTTAATGAATAAAACCTCTTTTAATATCGATGTTTTGGTGGCGGTTCAGGACATTTGCGATCGCACTATTGAATTACCCCAAAAAATTGATAAAATTGCCGAACGTTTACCGGAACAGGAGTCTTTACTCTCGGTTAATGAACTGGAAAAACAGCTTTTAGAAGTGAAAAGTAAAATTCGTTCGAGTCCGGGTATGACCCGGCAAAATTTGGAACGATTCAAATTAGCAGCAAGTTTAGAACAGAATATGGCGTTAGCTCAAGCGGGTCAAGATACTCGCGAAGCTAAAATTATTAGCCTTTCTACGAGCATTCAAAACTCGGCAGGTGTGTTACAAAAGCTTCAGAATAAGTTGAGAACGGCTGACTTGAGTAATTCAAAAGATCTGCAAGAATTGAGAAGTTTGAGTAATGAACTGAATGATTATCAAGCCAATCTGGATATTTTGATTAATTGAGGAATGATCGGCAATTTTACAAGAGATTAGGTTAGAAGTTTAGCAATCTTTGAGTATGACTAGAACCAGGACAAAACCAACCGACAAAAATACTCTATTGATAACAGTTATTGGTTTGCCAATATTAATACTGTTCTTCGGTAGTTCAACTCAGTTAACTTGTGAACGATTAGAACGAAATTATGTCACTTGTCAATTTGATAATCAATATCTATTTGGTTTCTTATCAGATTCATCGCCTCCTTTTCGGCTGTCAACTTTTCAAGTAAAAATAAAGGAGACAATTCGTAGAGATTCCGAAGGTGGATCTTATAAAGAAATCAACTATGAAGCCTACATTACCCCTAAAGAGGGCGAGGAGATTTTCTTTAATAATTATGGCTCCAATGATTATAAAGCGCGTGAAGATGAGGGAAAAATTATTGAATTGGGTATCAATACAGGAGCATCGGTAGTCACTTTACATGGTTCTTCTTTCTGGATAAAAATACAATATTTAGGAAGGATTATTTATGTTTTTATTTGGTTTGTTCCGGGAGTATTAACTCTATTTTATCGTTTATTCCAAGGAGTAAAAAACTAATGAACTTCATTAAAACAACAGCATTACTGGGTTTCTTGACTGGATTAATTATTCTCATGGGTTATTTACTCATTGGAGGTGTAATGGGTGCGGGGATTGGTTTAGTTATAGCTATCGGAATCAACTTTTATCTCTGGTTTCATTCCGATAAAATTGTCTTGTCGGTTTATCAGGCTCGTTCTCCCAATTCCCCAGAAAAAAAATTACTCGATCCGATTGTTAAATTACTCTGTTATCGTGCTGATTTACCCGTTCCCAAAGTCTATATTATTCCGTCATCTATGGCGAATGCTTTTGCTTCTGGACGCAATCCAGAAAACTCTGTTATCGGGATAACGGAGGGATTATTAAGAATGCTTCCCGAAGATGAATTAGAAGCAGTTATCGCCCATGAAATCAGCCATATTAAACACAGAGATCCGTTAATTGTCACGATTGCTGCCACATTAGCGGGAGCCATTTCGCTGTTAACACAGTTGGGAACTACGGTCTTTTTAGGCAGTATTTTTAATTTAAGAAGTGCAAATCCTTTGCGTCAATTTTCCTTGCTGATCACGGTTCTTTTAGCACCCATTACTGCAACATTAATCCGATTATCGATTTCTCGAACTCGCGAATATGCAGCCGATGCGGGTGCCGCTTCATTAACCGGAAATCCTCGGGCTTTAGCTAAAGCATTGGAACGAATCGAAAAGAGTCAAAAAGTCCCTTTTTCCAGCCAAGCGACCTATGCTTCTCTTTTGATTATTAATCCCTTTCAGGGGAAAATGTTTAATCAGTTATTCTCAACTCATCCTTCTACGGAGTCGCGAATTCAACAGTTACTCGGAATGCAAACGAGACAAAAAACGGTTTCAAAAATGAACAATAATTATCCCCTTAAACGACATAAACGACTGATAACTTCTACGATTTTGGCGAGTCTTGTTGTGGGTTTAGCTTATGCACCCATTCCCGGACTTGAACAGAAAATCATGGTCGTGAGTGGTAGCGAACTCGCCGAACCTTTACAACAATTAGAAACGAAATTTGAACAACAATATCCTAATATTAACCTCGAACTTAAGTTTCAAGGTTCACAGGATATGGTGAATAATTACATTCATCAAAATAATGATTTTCAGCCTACAGTTTTAATTCCAGCCAGTCAAGAATTTTTAGAGGAATTAAGTCAGCGTTGGCAAGCCTCAAATGATGGTGAACTCTTTTACAAACCTCCCCAAGCGATCGCCAAAACCTTTTTAGTTGGAATTGCTTGGCTGGAAAGAGGTAAAATATTGTTTCCCAATAATCAATTTTCTTGGCAACGAATTGAACAAGCAATGCAAGCTAAAACCTGGGATAAAATGGGCGGACAAGAGAATTGGGGAAGTTTTGATTTTGTAATGACCGATCCGACTCGCTCTAATAGCGGTCAAGTGACGCTGAGTTTGTGGCTGAATTCCAAGCAGGGAAATTCGCTAAACTTGAATACTTCCAGCGCCGAATCTTTGTTTAAAATGATCGAACAATCTGTTTATCAACCGCCCCGTTCAACTGATATTTTATTGCAAGAATTTATCACACGCGGCCCCAACGATGCTGATGTGACGACTGTTTACGAAAGTATTGCTTTATCTCGTTGGCAACAGGCGGGAATCAATCAAAGCAGACCTTATCAAATCTATTATCTCAATCCCACTATCGAAAGCGTTGCAACGGCTGCAATTTTGCGTCATCATGTTAATTTAAGGACTGCTCATGCTGCCAGTAAATTTGTGGATTTTCTGAGTGAACCTGAGCAACAAAAGGTATTTGTTCAGTATGGTTTTCGACCTGTTAATTCTAATGTTAATCTAGAATCGGTTGCTAACAGTCCCTGGAATCAACATATTCCTGGCGCTCAAGTCAATCCTCAAATCTCTGTTTTAGATGCTCCTCAGCCGAATGAACTGCGAGAAATTCAACGATTATGGCAGCGTGTGAGTCCTTAATTTTAACTGAATTTAAACCCATTAACAGTACAACGTATCCTCATATAAATCTTCACAGGAAATAGGAGTCACATTTCTAAACCCTAAACTTTCCAGATAGAATTTCCAACTGGTGGGATGATCTTCAATATTGAGATTTCCAAGCAAACGGGCAACATTAGCAATCCAAGGGAGGGTTGAAATCCGATATCCTTGCCAATTAATTGCGACAGATAACCAATCGGGTAAGTTATTAATATCTAAGTCAATTGAGGCTTCGTAACTTGCCCGAAAACAGTAAATTTTGCTGAGATTAGACATTTTGAGTGGATGTGACTCCCCATAAAGATTAATCAAGCCAACATTATAAATGATTAGCTCTAAATGACAAGCTTTTAAGACAAATTAACGAACGTAGGAAGCGCCGTTAATATCAATTGTAGTTCCAGTCGTATGGGGAGATAAACCTGACGCCAAAAACGCCACAACATAGCCAACATCTTCGGGTGATGCCATTTCACCCATTGGAATATCTTGGGTGAGGTTTGCTTCTCCGTAGGCTTGAATTGCAGTGTCAATAATTCGTTCAGTGCGAACAAAACCAGGAGCGATTGCATAGGCTAAAATATTATCTTGAGCGAATCCTCTAGCTATACTTCGGGTGAGAGAAATAACTCCTCCTTTAGAAGCAGCATAATGAATATAGTCGGGTGTATCGCCCCGAAAGGCTGCACGACTAGCAATATTAATGATGATTCCACCATTTTGTTGCTGAAAATGAGGAATGGCTTCTCGACACAAATCAGCCACCGCAATGACATTGACTTGCAGTGTTTGTTGCCAAGTTTGGTTCCAAGTTTCTAATTCATCATTAATACTAGCGGGAACAATTACTCCGGCATTATTAACAACGACATCTATTTTTCCTTTCCATGAAATCGCCTGTTTCCATAAGTCAATTGCTGCATTTGTTTCTACTAAATTTGCTTGCACTAAATAACAAGATTCCTTTCCTAAATCTTGTAAAATTTCTTCAGCTTTTTCTTGACTATTTCCGTAGTGGAGAATGACATTTGCTCCGGCTTGGTTTAAGATTTTTACTGTTGCTGCCCCAATGCCCTGACTTCCTCCTGTTACCAAAATAACTTTTCCGGTTAAATCAATCATGGTTAAGATTCATTCCTCCAATAAATTCACTTTGACTTACTGTTAATCGACGAGCAAAAAATCGACGAATCTCACCTATCCAGAGAACAATTGAAGTGCCGCCAATAATGATGAGCCAGTCGGTTAAACAGAGTGGAACGGTTCTAAAGACTTGTCCGCCAAACTGAACCATCAAAATTTGACCGATTAAAATCACAACTGCAATGCCGACAAAACTCCAATTTGAAAAGAGATTGCTAAAAGCTGACTGCTTCAAACCAAAACATCTCGCATTAAATAAATTCCAGAATTGCAACATTACAAAGGTTGTAAAAAATAGTGACAATTCATAGGGAGTAATAATTTGATCTCGCTGAATGTAAACTAAAAATCCAATCAGAAACACCAGAAAAATTAGCCCAACACTAAAGATACTGGTTGCCATCGGTTTAGAAATAATAAACGCTTGTGAATCCCGAGGGGGCATTTCCATCACCTTTAGACTCGGGGGTTCTGTGGCTAATGCTAAGGCTGCAAAAGTATCCATAATTAAGTTAACCCAGAGCAATTGAGTGACAGTTAGGGGTAAATCAATTCCAATAAACGGCCCTAACAATGCAATCCCACAAGCGGCGACATTAATGGTGAGTTGAAACAGAATAAATTTCTGAATATTTTGATAAAGTGAACGCCCCCATAATACGGCTCGTTCGACACTAGCAAAAGAATTATCAAGTAAAATAATATCACTTGCTTCTTTACAGACAAACGTACCACTTCCCATCGCTAAACCCACTTGAGCTTGTGATAACGCCGACGCATCATTCGTTCCATCTCCAGTGACGGCAACTACTTCTCCTGCTGCTTGTAAAAGTTGTACAATCCGTTGTTTATCTTGAGGACGAACCCGAGCAATCACTTTGGCATATTTTAAGACAGATTGAGCGGTTTCATCATCCATCAAACGCAATTGTGAACCCGTAATATAAACATCAGGACTATCATTTTGAGTGGCAATTCCAATTTGTTGGGCAATTTGTTGAGCAGTTAATAAGCTATCCCCTGTGATCATTTTAACATTAATGCCCGCTTTTAAACATTCTCGCACTGCTTCTGGAACTTCTGGCCTAACGGGGTCAGCAATGGCAACAAACCCCAACCAAATCATGTCTTCATGTTCTTCTAATTTGACATCTTGTTGTTGGATTGTGGGTTCAGGAATATAGGCAAATGCTAAGGTTCTTTTTCCCATCGACTCATAAAGTCTTAATTCCTCTAAGAGTTCATTTCTTTCTTGGAGTTGAATAGAAATTACACCTTCGGGGGTTAGAATTTGGTTGCAATGGGAGAGTAAAATATCCGGTGCGCCTTTAATATGAAGAACCGAACGACCTGTCGAGGGAGAAATTCCTAAAGTTGTCATGTACTTGCGTTCGGAGGTAAATGCAAGTTGATGGGTGACAACAAATTGTTCACGAGAGGTGACATAATCAACAGAAAAATCTGCTAACCACATCAATAAAGCGCCTTCAGTTGGGTTTCCTAAAGGGTGAGAAGTTTCTCCGGGATGACGTTCGAGGTTAGCGGTACTATTGGCTGTAATGGCTTCAACGAGGAGAGGATTTTCTTTGGCTGAACTATTCCATAAACAAGGAAAATCATAATCACTCACTCGCATTTGATTGAGTGTTAATGTTCCTGTTTTATCTGAGCAAATAACGGTTGTTGCTCCAATGGTTTCACAGGCGTGCATTCGACGAACAAGATTATTTTGTTTCGCCATTTTTTCCATGCTATAACCCAAACTTAGGGTAACGCTAAGAGCTAATCCTTCTGGAACTGCAACCACAATTACGGCAACAGCGATCATAAAATAGGTGATAAATTCAGCCGCGACTGAAGTGGGTATCCATTGTGTAGGAGAACCTGAAATCCAGTTTAATCCATAGCCAATTCCGGTTGTTGTGGCGAACAGAAGACATCCTAAACCCAAGGTTTTTAAGTTCTCGATCCAGTTGTTTTCTTCAGAGTCTTCGGAAGATTTTTGACCAATTCCTGCCAGTTCTAAACCATCAGAAACGATTGGCATCCAAACGGGAACAAGAACAATCGTTAGACTCACAAACAAAGAAGTAATGATATACCATTGGGAGAATGTGAGATTGAGTTCATTTGTGATTATTCCCCGTACAATCAGAGCAATATCAATTAAAATGGCGATCGCTAATCCTAAGACACCAATTAAGCGGCTGAGACGATCTAGTTGTAAATTTAACGGCGTTTCTACCTCATTTTGTGTCGCTACAGAACGTGCTGTTTTACCAATTTCGGTGTGATCTCCAACTGCAATAACTTCAAGAACTCCATGTCCATCGGTGACATAGGTTCCTCGAAAAACTTGATCAGGAGGATAAGCTAAATCTTCATGCCAATCATCGAAGGTTGCCACGGTTACTTTATTGACAGAAGCCGATTCTCCCGTTAAGTTCGCTTCATTAACCTTCAGAGAAACAGCATCTAAAATTCGAGCGTCAGCAGGAATTTCTTCACCTAATTCAACTAAAACAATATCTCCGATCACAATATCTTTTTTGGGGACGGTTGTAAAGCTATCATCTCGAATGACTTTAATCGGAACTTCGTCATTCATTTGATTGAGGATATTAAATTCTTGATTGGCTTTATATTCGTTGAGAAAAGCAACGGTTGTTGCCAGTAAAATGGCGACAATAATACCGAATCCTTCTAGAGCATTCCCTTCAAAAATACCGACTACAATGGCGATCATTGCAGCAGTAATTAAAATTCTAATGATCGGATCATCAAATTTTTCTAAAAACTGTTTCCAAATCGGATCACGTTCAGGCGGTGTGAGAATATTGGAGCCGTGAGCTTGGCGACTCGCCTCAACTTCTACGGATGTTAGTCCTTTGAGGTGGTTCATGTCAGGTGCTGTATGAGTAGGTCGGTGTCTGTGCGTGTGAAACAAGCTGAATACCGCTTCGGAAAATAGAGAATATACTTTTGGTTCTCTACCAACAAAACGACTAAACTCAGATGGGGGGAGTTTTTTGATACACAAGCTGAAGGCTCAGTTCGTTGTCAGGAAGTCAAGCGCGGTATACGAGCATATTTCTTCAGCCTAGCAGAATTGCCGAAAAATTGTAACAAAGTGAACTTTTTTCTTCTAAAGTCATAGGTATAAATTCCTGATATCTACCATGAGTTAACTTAAAGGATGAGATGCGCTATTATAACAGGTTTACTGACTCTAGATTTTTATTTAAACTCAATCATAACATTTGAATCTTTGATATTTTTGAGAGAGGTAAATTTTTTAGATTTTTTAGATTTTAACTCACTTGAACACCATAGACTCACTCTTTAAATTGTTGATTTTTTAAGTCAAATAAAATGTATCCAAATGATCATAAATAAACCTTAAATTATGCTTTAGGGCTAATTTCTTTCCCATTAGAGTTAGGTTGTAGTTCCAAGCGAGGAACACCAATTAAAATTCCGACTTGATCAAATCTTCGCTTCAAACGACGACGAAATTCTCGGCCAACATTCCACTGTTCTATCGGTTTCGTTTTAATCCAAGTCTGAATTAAAATTCCATCGTGACTCAAATCTTCAACCCCAATTAACTCGGGAGGTTGTTCAATAATTCTATCACTCCATTCAGAATCAAAGTACAAGTCCAATGCAACTTCTTTAATAATCTCCATCGCCTGATCAACATCAGTAGCATAGTTCACTTTAACTTTTAAATTCAAACGCGACCATTCTTTGGTTGAATTACGAATCGTTTGAATTGTACTATGAGGAATTGTAATTAATTCTCCATCTGCACTCCGAACTTGTGTATAAAAGAGATTTACCTTTTCTACAAATCCACCGACATTTCCGATATTAATGACATCTCCAACCGCATAAGGATCAATAGATAAAATAAAAAAGCCTGACAACGCATTCTTAATCAACTCTTGAGAGCCAAAAGATAAAGCAAGTCCGACAATTCCGGCTCCAGCCAATACTGTTGATTCAGGAATTTCTAACACCAAAAGCGTTAACCATAAGCCCAAAACTATTGAAATAATTGTTGTAACTCCTTGTAAAGCAGTAGTATAGGTTGCTACTCTTAGCTGCAATCTAGGAGTTGTTTTTCCTTGAAAAGTGCGATCCTCAGCCCAGGCTTTTAAGCTGCGATTAATGACAATATCACTGATTTTTTTCAGCACGGCTGTGAATAGCCAAACTCCTATCAAAACAGTCGGTTTACCCTCTAGCCAAATCCCTAATGCTCTGGAGTGGGGAAACAGTTTTAAAATACTCATTGAACCCCAAAACCAAACGATAAAAAGCCCAATTATTACTAAACGTCGCCAGAGAAAAATCCAATCTCGCCGTCGTCGAAATTGAATCGTTTTCTGTTGTCTTTCTAAAATTTGCTGTTGATATTCTTCATTATAAACATCTTCACTGGTTATAGTTCCTTCAAGTTTACTTAATTCTTGGCTCTCTGCTTGTTGTTTCTTGAGCGATCGCCAGCGGATATTAAAGCTAATTTGAATGGCGACTAAAACGGCACTTGCTACTATTATCCCTAAAAAAATGGTAACAGCTTTTATCGCTTGTTGCCATAAATATTCGGGTTTTCGCTCTTGCCACGCTTGTCTGAGACCAGAATAAATTCTTTGTGATCCTTGTTCTGCTAACCTTTCAGCAGGACTACCATAAAGTTGAGTTTCATAAGCTGTAACCGTCACAATCGGTTGCTGAAAATTCGGATAATTTTTATCAGAAAGAAAAATGACATTTTGATTATTGAGTGTACCAACTTTCATCTCAACAGTCTCAGGATCTGCAACTTTAATCACTCTTTGCAAGATGCGCTCTACTTGTCTCGCTCGAATTTGAGCCGGAGGAATGCTTTGAGTTGGGTCTAAATCTTCGCTATAGCGAATGGGTGAAGCTAAATTAAATAGCACATATCCATCCATGTGTACAGGTGCAACAGCTAAATTACCTAACTTTTGAGGAGAGTGATCAATTCGATTAGCACCTGGAATTTGATGGAGATCAAATAAAAAGGGTATCTGTCCTTGAGCAACTGAAGTTAAACTGACACAAAAGATTAGGGTTAGAAGGCTCAAGATTCCTAACCGAACTCTAAAAAAGAATTGCATTTTATTTTGAGTAATCTGTTTTATCAACACAATCAATGAATTTTAAAAACTTTTCATTGAGATAAATTCTAAACTAATTAAAAGTCTTCTCAGAAGAATTTCAGATGATTATGCGAAGTTTTTGGGGTCTGTGTTTTGCATTGTTATTATCCATCTTGCTGCTAGAACCGTCTCACCCCCAAGTTAGAATTAACATTCCGGTTGAGTTTAGTTTAATTCAAATGAGAACTGGAATTCAGCTTTATCGTAATCCTAGAGGTGATGTTGTGCAAGTGATTGATTTGAATCAAGGTGCATCTGTTGAATTCCATTTAGGTGAACAGGTTGGTGAAGGGGAATCTGCGGCTTACGGGGGTCAAAGTCCTCTATTTAAACTTCAAACACTCCAACAATTTTGGTTAGAACTCTCTCAAACTTACCATGAAAGAGCATTTTCGGTTTGTAATGGTCAATTTTTTAACCTAAAAAATCCAAGTCACAGATTACTCCGCCCTTCGGGTTCACCAGTTGCTCCACTTGGGGAAACCGCCTCTCTTGGTCAGCGTTCCCTAAGCGAGGAAACCTCGCCGGGGTCTGACCGCAAGACCGCACTGGTTCACCGTACAACGACGGAGCCTGTCTTGGACAGCATTCCCTGGCTCCGTGAGACGGAGCGGGGTCTGTCCGCTGCTGTGACCGTTGGTCAGCTAGCTTTTCCCGTTCAAGTCAATGGAAAATTAATCACGACAGGTTATGCCGGAAAAAGTGAGTTTCCAGAATAAAAAGTCGTTTTAGGAATATCAAAAAATAAGACTTATATTCTTCCTTTTTCAGAAGATAGTAACTTTAAAAAAGATTTATTTCCATTTGCAAATACTATTGTTGGAATTCAGGAATCTGGGGGAACAATATCCCGAGAATGGTATTCTAAAGATCCGTTTCAAGAAAGACCGATAACTTTTATGGGAGTTGCAGACTTTCATCTGATTTTTATTTTGACTTCTCCGGGAAAAACTCAAGGTGATGCTGCACAATTATTAAAAGATTTTGGAGCAAAAAAAGTGATGATGCTTGATGGGGGCGGTTCAACTCAATTAATTGTCAGCGGAAGAGAGTTGGTTTCTTCCAGTGATGCCACACCTCGAACTATTCCGCAAGCAATTGGAGTTTTATCCGGCAGAAAAAAGGGAGATTTGGCTCGGCTTCTCCCTTAATAATTTTTCTGTATTTTGGATTTTTAATTCTTACGATTTCTGAGCCAAGTATCAACAGAAATAGGGTTAAAAGTATTACCTGCTAACAAGATAAACAACACAACACAATAAATTAATTGTGAGGAGGCTGTATCCCATTTCTGAAGCAAGCAAACTCCAAACATCAAAGGAAGCATCAACACAAAACTGGCAATAATTGCATTACGAGTCTGAAAGCCAATAATCATTAAAACACCCGCAATTAATTCAACGATGGGAATAAAAAAAGCAGGAATTGAAATCATCAAATCAGGGACAGGTAATCCTTCATACAAAGCCACTTGGGAGGCGACAAAGCCGGGAATATTACCAATTCTGACTAACCCATGTACCATAAAGTTAATCCCAAATACCAGACGTAACAGGGTGTAAGCTAAGATGATATCCTGACGACGAAGTAAGATCGGAGTATCGTTAAATTTCATGGTTTCACTAGGAGTAGATGTTGTCTTCTATAACTATTGACTTGCTTTCCCGAGATGGGTTCAAAATATCAGTTTTTTAGTTCTTCACACTCACTCATAATGACATTATCTAGATAGTTTTAGTCTTTTGAGTGATCAATTTGCAACCGATTTTAAATGTTGATTTAGAAAGGTAATTGTCTTTTTCCAAGCATCTTCAGCCGCTTGGGCATTGTAACGAGTACCCGAAGGATTTGCAAAAGCATGATCTGCATTTTCATAGATGTAGATTTCGGGTGACTTTCCTAAATTTTTTAACGCGGTTTCAAACTGACGAACTGTTTCTACAGAAGGATTATCATCGAGTTCTCCAAAAATTCCTAAAATGGGCATTTCTAAAACTTTAAGTTGATTCGGATTAGTTTCAATTCCACCTCCATAATAAATGACGGTAGCATCTAGTTCTTGAGGAAAAAGCAATGCGGTATTGAGTGACCAACTTCCCCCAAAACACCAACCTATACTCCCAATTTTTGGCACGTTTTGTTCCTGTTCTAAATATTGATAAGCTTGACGAATATTATTTTTCAACTGTTGTTCATTATTTCTAGCTACGGTCACTAATTCTCTGGCTTGTTCGGGAGTATCCCCAACTTTTCCTTTATAAAAATCAACTGCTAAAGCTACATAACCTTCTCCGGCGAGTCGTTCAGTCATCATTTTAATATTATCATTTAATCCCCACCATTCATGGATCACAATTAAACCCGGTAAAGACTCCTGAGCTTGTGTTGGACGAGCAAGATATCCCACTAAATCTTGATTATTTAAACTTCCATAGGTGACTGAATTCGCCTCAACAGGTTGACTCGGTTCAACCGCAAGCAGGGGAGAAGAAATCGGAAGATCTTGCTGATGAGATCTCCACATCTGGATAACTGGATCTGGGGTTTGATTCTCACTGGCGTTACCTGAGTATTGATTTACCCATAAAATTATCCCGAATAAAGTCAAAAGAGCAAGTCCTAAGAAGCGACGCATAATTTTTTGTTGTCAGAGTTTTACTGTTCAGAGTTTAGCGCATCTCATCCATTTTTTCACGGAACATCAATTCAATTCATTCTCTGCACCAGGGAAAATTATTTAAATAAAAATATTGATTCACTCAAAAAATAATATTGGTAAAAATTGCAACATTTCAAGAAAAATATTTATGTTAAAAAACATTGAAAATTCGGTATAACTAAACTTAAAATAAACCAAAATTTGAGACTCAACCGATTTCAAATGATATAATCAATCTAGACCAACGCTTAGGAGAACTGTTATGATTAAACCTCGTATCCTCTGGGGAACTTTAGCCTTAATATTCAGTTTCAGTTTACCTGTTAACGCTCAAAATTGTACACCTTTAGCAGTTGTTAAAGGAGAAGGAACATCGGTTACAAAACGAGTCTCTCCCCCCAATGCAGGTATTCTTCCGTTTGTTCCTGTAGGTTTTCGGGGAAATTGGGATACTGACTTTGCGATTTCAGGTAATGCGAGTTATCGATACTTTATTGGCACAATTCAATCCGCTTCTGAAGACCCTGCTCCATTTAAAATTCAAATGTTCCTTAAATATAGTGATGGAACAGCCGATAGAGTCTTTGATGAAACGGTGAGATTGGAACCGAATGAATCTCAACAAATGACAGGTCGCCCTCGTCCTGGTGATCTTCCCTTTCAAGTTAACTTAAATGTTGGTGGGAAGAATGCAATTGGACATAGTTATACAATTCAAGTTGAAGGTTGTCAATAAAATTGTTAAGTCAAATAGGAGTTCTCAGTCTATTATTTCTGACCCGCTAGAGATACAGAAAAGCGGGTCTATTCTCCTTAATCTGAACACCGTTTCCCCAAATCTAACGTGGTTTTGGTCCAGAAAATAACCCCAATATCGGGCCTAAAATTACTCCAAACACAAATCCACCTGCGTGCGCCCAGTATGCAACTCCTCCCGGTTCAGAACCCATCACGGCATCCACATTTAGGCTTGCTACCCCATTCATCAACTGCGTTACAAACCAAAATCCGAGAAAGAAAATTGCAGATAAACGAATGGGAATCGGAATCAATAAAAAGGGCAAAAGCGTAATTTTAGCCCGAGGAAAACGAATAATATAGGCTCCTAAAACCCCCGCAATTGCCCCACTTGCTCCCAATGTTGGTATTGCTGAAGCGGGTGCAAAAAAGCCTTGCGTTAGTGCAGCCAATATCCCACAAACAATGTAAAAAATCAGAAACTTAAAATGACCTAAACAATCTTCAACATTGTTCCCAAAAATAGCAAGATAGAGCATATTCCCGATAATATGTCCAAAACCCCCGTGCAGAAATTGAGACGTAATCAAAGTAATCCATTCAGGAAAAGGAGAAGCCGGCAGCGCAACCGGACAAGAATTTGTGAGTTGACACGGGACAAACGCCCAAGTATAGAAAAAATCTTCAAGTTGTTCTGGATCTAACCCTAACTCAACAATAAAGAAGATAATATTGGCTAAAATTAACGCCCTCGTTATCCAAGGCGTAATGCTAACTGGATTTTCGTCATGTATAGGAACCAAGGAACACCTCACTCTGAAAATTTGTGCTTACATTAGCTTATTTATCATATTGCTGACAACTGCCACTTTGCCAAAATCAATTCATAAATAATCTATCAAGAATAATTTACTGCCTAATCTTCACAAAATTTTATTCGTTTTGAGGTTCAGAATCGATTAAAATATTGACGAGAGTAATTTCATATTCTCAACTGCCCGCATCGCTGACTGACTCACAACAATGGAAACAGCCTTTGATCAATTTTGGTCTTTAGTTTGGGGAGCGCTCACCCTCAATCCCGAAGTCTACACCCAAATTAGCACTATCTCTGGAGGAAAAACCGTCGCACTCACGATCGTCATTATTGCGGGATTATCCCAAGCGATTGGTCAATGTGTTGTTTTGTTTATTAACCGAGTCAAACCGATACGTTTTTTCTTCAGTCTGGGTATCGCCGCCATCTTATTTGTTTTTGCCTACATTTTTTGGGCGATTAGTGTATGGTTTGGGAGTCACTTTTTATCTGGAACTCAACTGACTGAATTAGAACTAATTGCTGTTTTACGAACCTTGGGACTGAGCTACGCTCCGTTATTATTTAGCTTTTTAACCGGATTACCCTACTTTGGTATACCCATTTTTATTTTACTTTCACTCTGGAGTTTATTAGCGGAAATTGTTGGATTACAAACCCTAATTAACTTAGGAACCTGGGAAGCTTTTGTCTGTGCGGGATTAGGTTGGGTAGTGTTTCAAAGCCTTCAACGAACCGTTGGTCGTCCCATTGTTACTTTAGGACGATGGATACAAAATAAAGTCGCCGGAACACAACTGGTTACAGATCGTCAAGGACTCGAAAAAATCGTTTTAGCCGGAAACCCAACAACGCTCACAGATGTCAGTAATGAAGTTTTAATCGAAGCGAGTACCACCGTCAAAAGTGGACGTTCACAGCGAAAATTATTGAGATGGCAACTGATTTTAATTGCATTTGTTGCGTTTGCAGTCGTCGTCTTTTTCTCAACAAACTCTCAAACTAATATTTTCACCTGGTATCGAACATTAGGTGTTACTGTCAAACTTATTTTCAACCTGATTGGTATTAGTTTAGTTGCTCTATTGATTTCCATTCTATTAACCCCTTTAGAAGCATTAGGATGGTGGGCAGGATGGTATGGAGCAGAACCTTTAAAATACTTAGGAAGCCCCGTTGAGACGATTTCCTCCTCGACTCAAATTGATCGCTACATTATGTATCTAGATGGAATTAACCAGGGTTCCTATGAATATCTTCCGAGCGTTCAACAGTTACTGAATGAATTAGCCAGCGTTCTTCCTCAAAATGTTTTAATTGTTCAGGGAATTATGCCCTATTCTGTTACTAATCGATCCCTCAGTGAAGACCGTCAAGTGGGTTTTTTATGGCGAATTATTGAGTCAATATCCTCAAAAAATCCCGCTAATCCTATTGGTTTGATTATCAATATTCGTAATGTTGTCGCCGTTGCGGTTTCCGCAGATCCTCGTTACGGCCCGATTCAAAATCAAGGTTTAGCACAGGTTTTATTTAATAGTTTGGTGAGTTTTGGTTATCCTCTCGGCAGTCAAACTCCGGTGACGTTAATTGGCTACAGTGGTGGGGGTCAGATGTCGATGGGGGCAGTTTCATATTTAAAACAAACTCTCAATGCACCAATAGAAGTAATTTCCCTCTCAGGAGTCATGAGTGGAAATACAGGGGCGATGCAAGTTGAACAACTTTATCACCTGGTTGGCGACAAAGATAACGTCGAACAGTTGGGGCCAATTATGTTTCCTGGACGTTGGCCGCTATGGTTTCTTTCTAATTGGAATTGTGCCAAACGTCGAGGTAAAATTTCCCTAATTTCTCTCGGCCCTGTGGGTCATAACGGTTTTCAGGGGCCGATGGCAGCAGAGACTTTTTTACCGGATGGTCGGACTCATCTTCAGCAAACTGTCGATATTATTACCGGAATTTTACTAAAAGATTGGGAAAAAACGGGGTTAGATCCGGAAAAACTTAAAAGAATTAGCAACTATGAACGCTATAAAAAGGCTCTATTTAATCAACCCAGTTATTATCCTCTCCACCAATCTATTAACCCAGAATATTATCAACCTGTTGGCACTTGGATCGGACGTTTAATTTTACCGCCTGTAGAAGAACGTCAAAAGGTAAAAGGGGTTTGGTTAGAAATTTATCAGGCTGACCACGCAAATAAACATCGTATCGGTCAGATTGTTAATTTACGTTGGAATCAGGAAACTCGGGTACAAACTTACGTTAAATTAGTCACTCAAGATGTTAATTTTATCGATCAAGCTGATCTCAGTCAACGTCAAGGAAATATTCACCCAGAACGGATTAACGGTTGGCAAAAAGTTGATCCGTTAGAGTCCTTAGCAGGGGCTTTACCACAAGATGATATTATTGTGAAATTACCCGATCCGGTGAGGGTGGAAGATAAAGGATCGGAACGTCCTAGCGTTTATATTAATCGCGACCCCATTCAAATTATTGGGCGGTTTTATGGATTGGTTAAAATTGTGCAGTTTAAAGGGGGTGATTTATTTACAGTTCGTCATTACAACCGTCAATCTAAACAGTTTGATAGCTTAGAAGAAATCGTTTATATTCCTACCGTGATCGCGAATAGAAATGGTGTTTTTCCCTCCAGCAATTACGAACTTGAAAAATCTCCCCTCAACTCATCAGGTTGGTACATTTATGGAGCAAAAAATTCACAAGGAATGTTTGTTGTTGAAGCCATTGCACCCCGTTCACTATTTTCTCTCAAGCCGGATCGTGTTATCAAAGGGAAAAAAGCAACACTCAACTTTATAAACTTTCATGCTTGGGATAATACTGTTGAAAATAAAGGTCACGCTTATACCACGTTTCTTAATCCAGAAAATGACAATAATATTAACAAAAAATCACCAGATTGGCAAGAAGGAGAACGGGCGTTACTGATGCACGTTTTTGGCGGTATAGGGGGCAAAAATCCCGAGTTTTCACCCTTCGGAATTTATTTCGGTCATTTTGCTTTTGGATTTGCCAAAGTCATTCGTGATCCCCTCAGTGGTGAATTGAGATTTGATATTGAATATCGCCAAATTTATACCCATAATAGCGGTGGAATTACCTCGGGAACATTAGACTGGACAAGATATATGGGGGCGCGTCAGTGGGGATGTTTAGGATATCGTCCGACTTGCGATATTTTAGTTAAATTTAGTCCTCTAACCGAAGACTATGATTTTGATGGATTAACCTTTTATCCCCTCAATTATGTGATGAATGAACTTGAAATTATGGCAGCACGATATCGAATTGGCGACGGCACCGGAACCACATTTGTAAGTGCGATCAACTCTTGTGTACAAGATTCAAGTCAAGCGTTTTATACTGCTTTATCGCGGATGATGGCGGAGATAGAGTTAAATCCCCTGATTATGAAATGGTTGAAAGAACATCCCCAGCATGAACAAACTCAACGGTTTATCTTATTAGTTGATTTGGTTAAAAATTTACAGCGATATCTCACACCGATCAAAAAACTTCGACCCGATTGGCGGTATAATATGTCTACATTAGGAAGTTTTCCTCTAGAAACTCCTGGAGAAACTCTCTTAAAAGTAATCGCAAGTTGGCGAACTTTACTTCCCCGTTGGACTTGCGATCAAGTGGCGATGATTTTTCTACAGTTAGGCGCTTCAGTGTGGCTCATTCGGACTAACCAAGTTGGGGGAAATGATTCAAGTCTTCAACCGATTGCACCCACCGATTTTTCTATTGCGGTTCCCAAAATTAAACAATCTAAACAGATTCATAAAGCCATCGGCTAATCAATATACCCAAGTCTGTAACAAACTTGACAAAACGTTAACAACTAAGATAAAATCCGGAAGTGAATTCAACTGTATTTTTAGAACAAAGAGGTAGAATCATGAGTGATTTAGTAGCAATGAGCTTTGACGATGAATTCAAAGCATCGGAAGTTGTCAATACTCTCGCAAAACTGCAAAAAGCACATCTAATTGATCTTGAAGATGCCGCAGTTATAGTTAAAAACTCTGAGGGAAAAGTTAAACTCAAACAAACTCAAAACTTAGTTGCTGCTGGAGCCGTTAGTGGGGGCTTTTGGGGACTTTTATTCGGAACACTATTTCTCTCACCTTTACTGGGAGCCGCCGTCGGAGCCGCTACAGGTGCCTTATCTGGAAAAGCAACTGATTTGGGAATTAACGATGAGTTTATGAAAGAATTAGGCGCAACTTTAACACCTGGAACATCTGCTATTTTTGTCTTGGTTCGCAAAGCTACTCCGGATCGAGTTATCGAAGAATTGAAGCCTTTTAATGGTAAAATTATGCGAACTTCTTTATCTGTTGATGATGAAGAAAAACTCAAAGCGGCGTTAGGAAGTTAAGTCAAGATATTGATGAATAAATGGTAAAAACGGTAACATCAATCTCAATGAATCTCCAATGAACTGTTACCGTTTTCTTGATTTTGGTAGAAAGCCAAAAAAAATAATCAACAGTTATCGCTATAGATTTAACAAAAATTATTAAAAAAAAGGAATCATACTTTTTATCGGTACTGTGATTTATACCCGTATTTTAGTTACTCAAAGTCGTCATCAACCGATCTCAAACTTTACAGATTCTGTTCTTCCAAAGGAATACTTCTCCTGGGGTATTACATGACCATCTAATCATTAACTCAATCCCTCAAACCAAACCCTCACTCTTAAGTTAGATCATCATTTTTTTTATTCTGCCTTTTATCCTATTTATCTTTCCTGTTTTCTCATGGTATAATAGTCAATATAATCAAAAAAATAACATAAATTTATCACTCTCTTAACCCCCTAAATCTTAAACGAACACACATTTATATGACTGCTACCCTTGCCCTAATTGCTCACGATCGCAAAAAAGACGAACTCGTTGATTTTATCTTACAATATCAAGCCATTTTTGCCCGCTATCGTTTGATTGCTACCGAAACAACTGGACAACATATTCAACAAGGAACAAACCTACCCATTGAACAAATGCTTTCAGGGCAACAAGGGGGAGATATACAAATTGCCGCCCAAGTTGCTGAGGGAAAAATCTTAGCAGTTATTTTCTTAATTGATCCGCTTTTTCCCCAACTCCATGAACCCGATATTCAAGTCTTACAACGCATTTGTGCAATTCATAATGTTCCTTTAGCCATTAATATTGCCACCGCAGAAGCAATTCTTGAAAAACTGCGTCATTCACGAGTCGCCCATCTGATTTTCAATCCCGTTGCAGGTTCTGGAAATGCTAATCAAGACTTATCTTTAATTCGTCAGTTACTCAAACCCCATATGCACTTGCGAGTCTATCAAACGACACCAGATGAAAGTGCAGAAGAACTCACAATTAAAGTCATAGAAACTCATCCTGATCTGATCATTGCGAGTGGAGGAGATGGTACAATTTCTGCGGTAGCGGGAACATTAATTGGAACTAAAATTCCACTGGGTATTATTCCGAGAGGAACCGCTAATGCTTTTGCAGTAGCTTTAGGAATTCCTCTGGCTTTAACCCCCATTAGAAGTGCGTGCCAGGTGATTATTAATGGTAATACTCGGGTTGTTGATGCTGCTTATTGTAATCAAAAGCCAATGATTTTACTCGCCGGCATTGGCTATGAAGCTGAAACGATTGATAAAGCCAGTCGAGAAATGAAAGAAAAATGGGGGGCATTGGCTTATTTAATTGCGGGTTGGCAACAACTCCATGAACAAGAAATATTTGAAGCCGAAATTGAAATCGATCATGAAGTTTTTCAACTCACTTCCGCTGCAATTACGATTGCTAACGCAGCCCCTCCAACGTCTATATTAGCCCAAGGAAAAGGAGAGGTTATTTTTGATGATCATCTCCTGGATGTAACGATTGGAACAATCAATACCAATCCTCAACAACTCGTTAATAATCCGAAATTACAAGCTGTTACTACCATGATTAATATGCTCGGTGCAGCTTTGATTAAAACCAGCCCTGAACTTCCGAATATTTATCACTTGAGAACCCCACGAATAAAAGTAACTGCAAACCCTCCCCAAAAAGTTGTGGTTGACGGAGAAATGATTGGTACAACTCCTGTGGAAATTGAATGTATTCCTGATGGTTTAATCGTATTTGTTCCTGGAAATAATGATTCACCAAAGTAGAATTGCCAAAACTTAGCCCCCAGAATTATCATTAATTTAAGACTCAATTTAAGACTAAAACTCTCCTGTGAAAACGATGCAACTTCCGACCTCTTGCCAACACTTGGCTCAAGCTTTACGTTCGAGACGAGAACACCTAGCAAAATTAATCGACTTTCCCGCTATTTTGTGGTCAGGGAGTGATTATTCTCGCAATTTTCCCGCCAATATTTACCCCTTTCGCGCCAGTAGTCATTTTCTTTACTTCGCCGGACTCGCCCTCAAAAATACAGTGATTCGCCTGGAGGGAGGTAAACTCGAACTGTTTAAGGATGATCCGCCCGCGAGTTACGCTCTCTGGCATGGAGAAATGCCCAACCGTGATACAATAGCTGAAACCATTGGCGCAGACGCAGCGTTTCCTCTGGCTGAGTTAGAGTCTCGGGTTGAAAATGCGGCGACAATACTCGCACAAAACCCCATCACTCAAACTCAACAGTTTCAACTGCTTAAACGTTCGATTCCTCTGCCAAAAGCGGCGACAGGCATTGATTTAGAACTCATTCAAGCGATTATTACGTTACGCTCGTGTCACGATCAGGCTGCTTTAACAGAACTTCGCCAAGCTGCCCAAATTACGGTAGAAGCTCACAAAGCAGGTATGGCAGTCACAACACAGGCAAAAACCGAAGCGCAAGTGAGAGCAGAAATGGAAAAGGTCATACTTTCCCACAATACAACTTGTTCTTACAATAGCATTGTCACGGTTCACGGTCAAGTCCTACACAACGAACAGTATTTTAACCCTCTACAAACGGGAGATTTACTATTAGCTGATGTGGGTGCTGAGACAACGATGGGATGGGCAGCAGATGTGACTCGAACTTGGCCTGTTTCGGGTCAATTTTCCCCAACTCAACGGGAAATTTATGAGATTATTTTAGCCGCCCATGATGCTTGTATTGATCAGATGAAACCCGGAATAGAATATCGGGATATTCACCTATTAGCGGCTTTAAAGATAGCAGAAGGATTGGTTGATATCGGAATATTAAAAGGTCAACCGAGTGATTTAGTTGAACAAGATGCTCATGCTTTGTTTTTCCCCCATGGAATTGGTCATTTGTTGGGGTTAGATGTGCATGATATGGAAGATTTAGGAGATTTAGCCGGATACGAACAAGGAAGAACTCGAAGTGAACGGTTTGGGTTAGGATATCTGCGATTAAATCGTCCGTTAAAAGCGGGAATGTTAGTGACAATTGAACCGGGATTTTATCAAGTTCCGGCGATTTTGCAAGATATAAAAAACCGGGAAAAATATCAAGATGTTGTTAATTGGGAGAAGTTAGAACAATTTGCGGATGTCCGGGGAATTCGTATTGAAGATGATGTTTTAATCACTGAAACGGGAACCGAAGTATTAACGGCTGCTTTACCAAACTCAGTTAGTCAAGTAGAAGCCCTCGTTCAAAGTCAATACTAACCTCACTCAAGAAACATCAGTTAGAGTCGAAATCTCAATCTTGAAAACGAGCTAAATATCAAGAACCATCAACCCTGAATAAAACTATTAATGTCTCTTTTTTATCTCTGGCTACAACGATTTTCTTAGGCGTTAGTAGTGAGATAGCGAATATTGTCAAACTGGTATTGAGTAGTTCTGAACCCGAAAGAGCAATTGCGATTAATCAACTGAGTTTTGTAACCGTTACCACAGATATTCCTGAACCCATTTCTACAGGAAGTTTACTGAGTCTGGGTTTACTAGGTTTTGGGGTAAAATCAAAGAAAAAATATCAAAGTTAACCCCTAATATTTACAAATCCTCAAAAATATTGTAACATCTAGAAAGATAGATTCCCTCAGACAAAACGCCTTGAATTTTCGTGAAACGAGTGTCTACCTCTACCCCAAATTAGAAGTCTGTGGCTTATCGATTTTATAGCTTTCAATCCAACGGACAAATCAACCCCGATGGTTCACTCTGTCAGGGAATCATTTATCAAAGCTTTACCTTACAATCTTTCGCCGATCAAAAGTGGTTGGAAACCCATCAATATGTTGCAGGTTCAGCGAGATTACAAGGAACATCTAAATTCATACCCCTAAACTTTTTTGAACCCCAACCCATTCCCCCTAAAAAGCCCGTAATCAAAGAATCTTTTCAACGGATTTACGCATCTGCAGGATTAAGATGAGCCATTTTCCAAGTCACATAAGTTCCGATAGGACTCCAAAGAATATAGGGAAGTAAAAGAATAGCCGCCCATTGAGAAATCGGTAAAACACTAATGGCTAACATCACACACAAAATCGCCCCAGTCCCACCAATAATCGTCCCAACTTGTAGACTTCTGGTTTTACACATCACAGGAGTATAAGCAATCGTCACCCCCTCAACTAACAAATACAATCCCATCAATAACCAAGTTCGCAACGTTCCCGGATCTTGTTCCCAAACAATCACCGCAGACCAAGCCAACCCAATAAAAACAACCGTCCAAATCAGAGGAATAAGCCGTTCAAACACCAACCAACTCGGACGTTGTAATCGCCGAAACCATCGTTGATCATCAGATTGAAAAAAGAGATTTCCGCCAAAAGCAACCAGAAAAGCAACTCCTCCAATCACCATCCAAGACTTAATCATTAATACTGACTCCTAGCGGAATAGTGAAGCCGGAATTGGGAAAATACAACCAGGGAGTCGTTATCTTTACTGAAAGTAAACCCCTCATCCGACTGACTTATTTTAATCGGTTTAGACGACTCCCCAGTTCTTCCTTGAGACAGATTTACCTAACCCAAGCGATGGGTATTTTCCATGTGTAAACTCGAATCTTCCGAAGGCGAACCCATCAACAAGCTCTTATTTTTAGATTGAAATACACCTTGAATAACTGTCATTAGACGATTTGACCTAACTTGACCATTCAAAGCAAACCGTTGTTGCACCTTTTTACTGAGATGTCGCATCACAGAAGCATCCAACTCCTCAATAAATTGGTCAGCAATTTGTTCTCCCATGTAGTCAATAGCTTCTGAATATTGTTCCATCAGCATCTCAATCGCCCCAGAAGCTTGTTGAGTCAATTCTTCTGAATTTTCAGATAAATTATTCTCAGAGGAATGATTCACAGAAGACTGAGGGGGAACAACAGGTTTTTCTATCGGTTGAGAGTGAGTTGAAGAATTAAACCCAGAAGATGGCGCAGTAGAAGAACGATTTAGACGACGACTAACAAGATTTTTGTACTCATCAATACTCATTCCCAAATTTTGTAAATGATGATGAACATGATCAATTAACTCCACTTCATTGGGTGCATAAATCCCGTGATTTCCATTCAACCCATGCAAATGCGCCCATGTTCTTAGCGTCGCTTCATCACCAATCCGATAACGTTCTAACAATTGAGTCGTTGTTAAATTTGTTTCAGGTGTCGGTTTAAAATCACTCATTGGAACATCCTCCTCTTAGTAGTAGATTGCTCCCAAACACAGTTCTCAGTTTTCAGTGACCCGTTCTTTGTTTAGGGTTGTCTGTTTCTAGACATCACAACTTCGTGTTCAAGGCTTCGTCAACAAGCAAATAAAGGCTTTGTGAACAGGTTACTGAAAAAGCTGTCATGTGAGAGGAAAGGTTCAGCTATCGTATTATCCCCGATATTGCGATTAAATGAGCGTTAAATCTTGTTGATCAAATTGGGGCAACTGTTTGTTTTACCCAAGTCAAGCTAAAATTAGCAATATATAGAGCCTACACAATGTCTTACCCTAAACCTTACCATGCCGATCTACGACTATTTCTGTCCGAGCAATAACCGAAAAGTCGAAGTCATGCACAGCATTCACCAAGACGTTAAAACTTGGGGTGAAGTCTGTCAGTTAGCCCAATGCGAGTTAGGAGAGACACCCGAAGACGCCCCTGTACGTCGGGTTTTAAGTGCGCCGATGGTGTCTGTTCCGCTGACCAATAGTGATTATCGTAACGCTGGCTTTACTAAACTGGTGAAACGAGATCAAGGCGTTTATGAAAATGTCACCGCCAGCGATTAACTTATCCGAGCTTTTCAAACCCATGACATGACAAAAACTACCCCTGTTGCCATTTCAGCCGACTCTCCTTTAACCACAAAAGCCGGAGTTCAAATTGCCGAACTTGGGGGAAATGCAGTTGATATTGCGGTTGGGGCTGCACTCGCTGCCAGCTTATCAGAAATTTTAATGTGTTCTCTGGGGGGTTCAGCATTTTTAATGATTCATCAACCCGGACAACCCCCGGAATTGATTGATGGTGCTGATGCCATGCCCAGTGGTCATCTCAAACTTGACCCCAATTCTGCCGGATGGCGAGAAGTTGATCTTCCCTATGGCGATGGTATCACAGTCAGAGCTGGAGTTGCCTCAATCGCGGTGCCGGGAATGTTGGCCGCCTTAGAAACCGCTTGGCAACGTGGGGGTTCTCTCCCCTGGTTAGAAATTGTCGCCCCGGCGTTAGAATTAGCCCGAAATGGCTTTACCTTGAGTCCAACTACGGCGCGTTGGTTGTCTCTAGCCGGGAAACCGTTATTTTATCCCCAACAAGCCAGTCGAGACTGTTTTTTCCCCAACGGTTGTCAGGCGATAGCTAACGAACCTTTTAATATTCCTGACATGGCGGAAACCCTAGAATTAATTGCCCAAGAAGGTGCAAAAGCCTTTTATCAAGGGGATATAGCCGCTGCTTTTGTTAAAGAAATGAGCGAAAATGGCGGGTTTGTGACTCGTTCGGACTTGGCTAATTATCGCGCTATTGTTCGTCAACCGCTACAATTAACCGACCGAGGCTTTCAACTGGCTTTAAACCCTCCGCCTGCGGTTGGAGGCGCTGCGGTGGGAAGTTTAATCAGACTATTGGAACTCACCACACAACCCAATTTTACCCCCGCCCAACGCACGTTACAACAAGTTAAAGCGATAATTGCGTTATGGGAACTGCGAACCCAAGAAAACCCCGAAGTCTTCCTCGCCGAAGAAACCCTACGCCGCTATTTACCAGCGATACAGTCTCCCAACACGATGCACTTGTCTGTCGCCACAGGTTCAGGGGAAATGGTTTCTATTACCATGAGTAATGGTTATGGTTCAGGTATTACAATTCCCGGAACCGGAATTAGCTGCAATAACAGTTTGGGGGAACCGGAATTAAACCCCCAAGGCTTCTTAGGTGCTGCGGTTGGCGAACGGATAATATCAAATATGGCACCGACTTTAGCATGGCATCCAGACGGGCGCTGTTTGGCGTTTGGAACTCCGGGGGCGAGTCGGATAACCACCGCCATGGCGCAGATGTGGACTGGCTACACCACAGAAGGAAGTTCTCTCGAAGAAGCAGTCAGGGCACCTCGCCTACACGTTGAACCCAAAGAGAACAAATGGCGGGTTTTATGTGAACCGGGAATTGATACAACGCTGTTAGAAACAGATAGCGAAAATCTAGAACTTTATCCCTTTGAACAGCTTGATATGTTTTTTGGGGCGATTAAAATAGCCGGAATTAATGCTCAGGGAAAATTAGAAGCTGTTGCTGATAATCGGCGAGAAGGTTCTGTAGAAATAATACCATAACCCGAAAATATTGTGAAGCTTTTTCAGCGGAAATGCTATAGAATAGGTCACAAAGTTGTTTAACCACAGCATCTATCCAATTAATGTATCCCCGTTTACTCGCCTTTCCCATCTTAGCAACGTTAACAACTATTTTCTGTGCAACTCAACTAACAGCCCTAGCACAGATTGTCCCCGATAATAGCTTGGGTAACGAAAACTCCGTTGTTACTCCTAATGTTAACATTCGGGGAATTAATAGCGATCGCATTGACGGGGGAGCGGTGCGAGGAGGGAATTTATTTCATAGCTTTGAAGAATTCAACGTAGACGAAGGACGGGGTGCTTATTTTTCTAATCCCGATAATATTATTAATATTCTCAGTCGCGTTACGGGTGATAACATTTCACAAATCCTCGGAACATTAGGGGTGTTAGGGAATGCCAATTTATTTCTAATTAATCCTTCGGGGATTGTGTTTGAACCGAATGCAAGCTTAGATGTAGGGGGTTCATTTTTTGCCACAACAGCCGATGGTATTTTGTTTGAAAATGGGTTTGAATTTTCGGCTAGTAACCCAGAAGCACCGCCATTATTAACCATTAATATTCCCATTGGGTTGAATATTCGAGAAAATCCGGGCAGAATTGTTAATCAAGCCACTCTAACAACCTTAGACGATGGGAGTACAATTCGAGATGATGCGGGTTTTCTCGTTCCTCAAGGGTTAAATGTTCCTCAAAATCAAACATTAGCCTTAGTTGGGGGTGATATTTTATTTAATAACGGTGTTGCCATTTCTCCCGGTAGTCAAATTGAATTGGGGGGATTATCAGAACCGGGAATTATTGAGTTAGCAAATATAGAGGCGAATGGCAATAGGTCTGTTCTTCAGTTTCCTAATAATATTCAACGTGCAAATGTAGCCTTAACAAATGAATCTCAGATTAATGTTCGTTCAAATGAGGGTAGAAATATCAATATTAATGCTCGCAATTTTGAGATGTCAGAACGGAGTATTATTAGAGCGGGATTTGATCAAGGATTAGGGTTTGCAGAAGCACAAGGCGGAGATGTTAATATTAATGCTCAAGAAAACGTTCTTCTAACAGATAATAGCTTTATTTCCAATATCATTGATATAGATTCTCTAGGTGAACCCGGTGATATTAACATCGAAACTAGCTCATTATTCATGGAAAATGGCGCAGCCGTCACTGCTAGCACTTTCGGCCCCGGAAATGCAGGTTCAGTCTCTATTTTAGCAACAAATTCGGTTGAATTCTCAAATGCTAATATCTTTAGTTCTGCCGAAATAGGTGCAGTAGGTAATGCAGGAACAGTTGAAATTATTACAGAGAATTTATTGCTGTCTAACGGTTCTCAAGTGATAACCGACATATCAGGAGAAGGAAATGCAGGTAATATAACTGTACAAGCTAAATCTATCGAACTTACGGGAACTTTTGCCAATGATAGCGAGCAGTTTTCAAGTAGTTTTTTTGCCGACGTAAATCAGACAGGTATCGGTAATGGTGGTACAATTACAATTGAGACGGAACAATTATTATTAAGTGATGGAGCGCAAATATCCAGCAGTACCTTTGGACAGGTAAATGCAGGTTTAGTCTCTATTTTAGCAACAGATTCGGTTGAGTTATTAGGTAGTAGTATTATCAGTAATGTGGTGGAAGGTGGAACTGGAAATGCTAACACTGTAAATATCGAAACTCAAAATTTGTTGGTGTCTGGGGGATCACAAATTCAATCTTTAACTTTTGGAAACGGAGACGCAGGTAATATCAATATCAAAGCTCAATCTATTGATATCACCGGAACTTCAACAGACGGTTTAGGTTAAATTGATACTTTAGTTGGAGGTGAAGGAAGTGATCTCTTTACTTTGGGGTTTGAGTCTCTGTCATACTACGTCGGTTCGGGAAATAGTGATTTGGCATTAATCACCGATTTCAAAATAGCAGAAGACACTATTTTTGTGAGCGCGACTGATAATGTAACTCTAAGCGATCTTGATCTGGGTGAGTTGGGGTCAGGAGCAGGTATATTTAGTCAAAATGGTGATTTAATTGGGTTAGTTCAGGGTGTAGCGGCAAGTCAACTGAGCTTTGATATTGATATTATTCGCGCATAGTTAGAAATAATTTATCCCCAAATATTACAGCAGTTTTTCAGGGAAGTACAGGTCAAAAACCCGGTAACTTTTGAGAAACCGGGTTTGTATTCTTATTTGAAAAACTTGCCCTTGATGGGTGTTATAATAAAAATCTAAGGTTCTACAATCACAGTTGTTCCCATTTCAATTTGAGTAAATAAGGCAACAACATCTTCATTTCGCATCCGTACACAACCATGAGAAGCAGCCCTCCCAATGGAATTAACCGTCGGCGTTCCATGAAAGCCAATGGTATCCTTACCATCCGTCCAAAAGCCAATCCAACGCAGTCCTAACGCACTATTGGGACCCGGTGAACTGACTTCTCCCGTCCAGGGATTTTGCCAAGTGGGGTTTTCGACCATTTGAATCACTTGAAATTGACCTGTTGGAGTTTCCCAACCGGGTTTTCCCACCGCTACCGGATAACTCGCCACCTGTTGATCATTGCGATAAACAAAAACTCGCCGTTGAGCTAACCGCAACACTAACTGCATTTTGGGTTTTCCGAGCGGTAGAAACCGAGACGGATCATCTAACCCCGGTAAAGTTGGATTTAACAAATTTGAGGGAATTACCGCCGCTCGGGTCGATGCCCCTTGAGCCACTTCAGAACTTGTTGGAGTCGAAGCGCCCACCTGAGATGAAGCCATGATCGAAAGCATGAAAGCACTCACACCCACCTGAATCAAACGTTGAAATCGATTTTGATTAACTTTAAAAATCATAGAATTGAACTCCTCACCAAATCAAAATGGAAAAACGACAATATCGTTAGTTTGAGGTTCCTCGCCACTGAGGTTTGTAATTAATGTAACTTACTTCACCTCCTGCTTAAAACTTGTAATCCGTTACTCCAGACTTTCATCACTTTAACCGGATTATTTTTACTTTTTGAGTTCCTTTAACGCCTCTTGTGTCTTTTTCACCCCTTCGGTATCACCCTGTTGTTCATAGAGTTTGAGGGCTTTTTCCAAAGCGGCGATCGCTTGAGAGTCTCGACCTCCTCGACCTTTGATCGCCATTCCCAAGTGATAATGAGCGTTAGCATTTTGAGGAACTCGATTAATCACTCGCCGAAAACTAACAATCGCCCCAATATATTCCTTTTTTTGTAACTGAATTTCTCCAATTGCTACATCCGCTTCAACTAAATCCGGATTAAAAGCTAAAGCGCGTTGATAAGCTTCCATCGCTGCATCCAAGTCATCCTGAGATTTCAGCACTTCACCAATTTGAAACTGAATCTCCCCATCACGAGGACTCAAGGCTGCTGCTTGTTCAAAGGCTGCGATCGCCCCGGCTTGATCCCCACTTCGCAGTAACGCCACGCCAAGCTTAATTTGAATACTCGCTTCATTCGGTGCAAGTGTCGCTGCTTGTCTGAGGGTTTCAACGGCTTTCGGGGTATTATCCTGACGCAACAACGCCATCCCCATCGAAGCATAGGCTTGCCAATTATTGGGGTCTGATGCAATCACCATTTCGTAGGTTTTGACGGCACTCCCATAGTCGCCTTGACGGAATAAACTCACCGCCAGTCCCAAATAGGCATTGAGAAGATCGGGTTTAAGACTGATGGCTTTACGATAAGCATCAGCAGCGCCTCTATAATCTTCTGACTTGACCAAACTATAAGCTAAACCATATTGAAAATCAGGATTCTGGGGGTCAAGAACGAGTGCATCTCGATAAAATTTAGCTGCTGCTTGATAGTTTCCTCGCAAGGCTTCTAAATAAGCAATCCCGGAGTAAATCTTGGGATCACTCGGATCAAGTCCTGCTGCTTGTACATAAACCAGAACAGCTTCATCAATCTTTCCGGCATCAACTAATTCACGCCCTTGTTCGAGTAATTGGTTAAGCTGGTCAGTGGATTGAGTGTTAGATTGAGTGTTGGCTTGAGCAACAACTTCAACGGAATGAGCCATCTGGGGGGTTACAGTGGCGACAAATGCGACTAAAATACTACTGACAATCAATCGAATAGGTTTATACACGGCCTGTTTAGTGTGAGTGGTTCTAGAGTCCTGCACGGTTTCCATCGCGAACGGTATCGGTCACGGTATTGTGACTGATGTTGATGATAAAACAGTTCATGCCGATCGGGAATAAATCGGGGTAATGTTTTCAAGTCTAGGCTTGATATCGCCCGACTCAGAATTCAAGCAACGGCTTCCGTACTACGACGGATTAATTCTATAACCGTTGGTCAATATAGCAGATTGATTAATCTGTAAAAGTGTTCCCTGGGATGGTTTAACATGAGTGACGAACAAGATGTTTTAGCGGCTAATACTGCCTTTTATCGGGCTTTTGAGAAAAAGGATATAGAAGCGATGAGTGGGATCTGGTCAAAAGGAACAGCAAGTTTGTGTATTCACCCTGGACGAGAGGTGATTCGCGGTTGGGATGGGGTGAGGTCTTCTTGGGAACAGATTTTTCGATCAACTCAATATTTAGAGATTAATACAAAAGTGATCTCGACTGAAGTAAATGGGGATTTGGCTTATGTGGTTTTAGTTGAAGAAGTCATGCAAGTTTTGGATCGGCGACAGATGAAAGCTGAATCAATGGCGACTAATATTTTTACTCGCATGGCAAATCAATGGTATCTGATTCATCATCATGGTAGCCCGATTGTGAGTTAATCTAATGTTGTTAAACTCGCGGGTAACGGCGAACGTTTGTCTAGTTCATAGCCCCGTTTTTGGATTAGTTTTTCGAGTCGTTTGATTCGGTCTTGGGAAGGGGGATGAGTTTGCAAAAAGGCGATTTTATCTTCTCTTTCTTCGGCTTTAATTCGTTCAAAAAAGTCGGTTGCCCCGGCGACATGACCGTAATTTTCTTGGAGTAAGGTTAAGCCAAATTCATCGGCTTGTTTTTCTTGAGACTGGGAAAATTGGGCGCTAGAAAGGGCAGCCGCAAAAGACTCTAAACTGCCAACATTTGGGAAAAAGAGTGATAAAATAGTTTGGATAAATAAACTGCGACTAATCCCTCGTAAATGATCGCGATGGGCGAAATGACCAAGTTCGTGTCCTAAAATCATCACTAACTCATTTTCTGACTCGACTTGACTTAATAACCCTTGATAGATAATAATGCGATCGCCAGGAAGGGCGTATGCGTTGATGGTAGAATCTGGAATGTATAAAACCTGATACTCTCGGTTTTCCTGTTTGGAGTCTAAATGGGTTTCTAAACCGTCTAAAAGTTGGTTTAATGTAGTTTGAGTCGCTGAAGGTTTAGCCTGACGTTCAAAAGCGGGAACCACCAACCGTCCGAGTTGTTGTTCAAACTGCGGGGGAATCAACCAAACCAACTGTTCAAACAGGAACCATAAAGCCGCGATAGTTGCAATGATAAATCCTCCAAATATTGCTAGTAAAATTAATAATTGTCGATTGCTTGGAGGTGGATTTCTCGAACTAAATTCTGGTTCAGACATGAAAATTAAATCATTTAAAATTGACTGATTTCTGCGTTACTCATCTGATGAATCCGAATCCGAGTCTGATGAATCCGAATCCGAGTCTGATGAATCCGAATCCGAGTCATAAAAACTATTGCTATCTCCACTACTTTTAACAGGTCGAAATGGGTCTAAAAAGTTTAACAAAGAGACTAATTGACGAGATTGAATCCAAAGTTTACCTTGACCTCGAAAGCGACAAACTAACCCTTCTCCGCCAAAAATTCCGGTTTTTAAATTCTTAAACGATAAACCCCCAATCACTTCGACATTGTAATCTAGCGTCTCCTCAAACGCGACAATATAACCCGTATCAACAACATAATCCCCTTCAACAGGAATCTCTAAAATTCCCCCATAAGAACTTAACCAAATATCCCCTTGTCCCGTCGCCCGAATTAAAAACAAAGATTCCCCACTAAAAAACCCTTTGAACCCTTGAAAATTGGTATCAAGATTAACTTCATTTCCAGAAGCAACAAACCCCGAAGATTGAATCATTAATCCCTTTCCATTCAAATAATAATGCTGAATATCACCCGGAATACCCGGAGAAAGAAATAACTCTCCAGGTTTATTTTTGGCGGTAAATTCACTCAGAAAAAGAGACTCACCACTCAACATTCTTCCCACTCCTTTCATCAGCCCACCTTTCAGCTTAGACTGCATTTGAATACAACTATCCATCGCCGCCATCGCCCCAGATTCTACAATAACTGTTTGATTGGGTTGTAAGTCTAATCTCAACGAAGCATAAGAGGGAGAATGTTCGATTTGATAAGCAATTTGATTTAGCATTAATTTCACTCCTGATTAACTTTAGAGTTGTAAATGATCACATCAAAACCTAACTTTGTCTCGCAGGTAAACGCGGCCCAACTAACTGTCCAAACGCCGTCGAATTATGAGTTTGACAATAGAGTTTTCCCTGTCCTCGAAACCGACAAACCAAACCTTCTCCCCCTAAAAATGCACCCAACCAACTCGAACCCGGCTTTGTTATTTCAAAGTTCAAGGTTTTCTCAAAAGCAACAATATGACCCGTATCCACAATATATTCATCCTCAACATCAACTTCATAAATTCCGCCGAAAGAGTTAATTAAAACATCTCCCTGACCCGTCAAGTCTAACCAAAAAATATTTTCACCGGAAAACAAGGATTTAAACCCTTGAAATCCTAAGTCAATATTAACATCTGAATGACTAGCTAAATAAGAAGTCGCCTGGACTACTAATCCAATTTCTGACACTTGATAATGGAGAATATCGCCCAACAACTTCGGGGCTAAAAACACTTCTCCCCCTGCAATTGGAGAGCGAAAAACACTTAAAAAGAGCGATTCTCCCCCAACCATTCGTTTGAGTCCGCCTAAAATTCCGCCGCCTTTTCCTTGGCGTAATGTCGTGCTAGTATTAATATATTCGCTCATGGCAACCATAGCACCCGCTTCGGCAATTAATTCTTCGCGAGTATCGAGTGTCACCCGAGCAATTGCACAGTCTGGCTGTTGTAAAATTTTGATTTTCATAAATTGCGTCCTGTAGTTCAAACTAACGGCATTTGGGACTGAGAAACGTCACTAACCCATCAATACTGCGAGACTGTAAATATATCACCCCATTCCCCCGAAGTTTATTAATAAATCCCTCTCCAGAAGTCAAAGAACCTAACAAACCTCCCGCTAACCCCACGCCCATTTTTATTCCCGGTTCGTAGGCAACTAAATGACCATTATCAACAATAAAATCTTGGGTAATTTGTTTTTGAGTAATGCCGCCATAAGCCCCAAAAAAGACTAAACCTGGGCCTGTTACTTTCAGCTTAAATAACCCTTCTCCAGCAAACCAACTGGCAAACCCTGCCCATCCCACACCCAGTTTAACGGGTTTGCTACTGGCAATATAGGCTCCCGGTTGAAAACAAAGTTCTTGTCCACGTTGCAATTCTACTGCTACAATATCACCGATAGTTGCTTGAGACAGAACGACCTCTAAGGGTTGATTGGTTTTGTTAGTAAATGTATTGACAAATAGCGATTCTCCACCCAATAAATTTTTAATGAAAGCAGAGAAAAATCCCCCCGAGAAACTGGTCTTCATCGAGATTTTACCCTCCATCCCAACCATCGCTCCCGCTTCGGCTATAATACTGTCACCCGGTTGTAGGCTCATAAAAATGGTCGCAAAGGCAGGTTTGTAACGAATTTGATATTGCATCACAGGGACTTCC
Source organism: Lyngbya sp. PCC 8106 (assembly GCF_000169095.1). GTDB lineage: Bacteria > Cyanobacteriota > Cyanobacteriia > Cyanobacteriales > Microcoleaceae > Capilliphycus. The sequence goes on along the minus strand of NZ_AAVU01000004.1, from coordinate 85,937 downwards.
TTTTGTTAAAATTTTAATCTAACTACAAGTTAGCAAATCTTGTTTCGGTGAAAATACAAGACTTTACAAAAATTCGAGAAAAAATACCATGTCTTATCCTCGTAAACAATTCGCTCAACATTGGCTTCGTAGCCCTACAGCTTTGAACCAAATTGTCAATGCTGCCCAACTGTCAACCGATGATCATCTTTTAGAAATCGGCCCTGGAACGGGAGTTTTAACCGAACGTCTGTTAACACTGGCTCAAACCGTTTTGGCTGTCGAAATTGACCGAGATTTATGCAAAAAATTAGTCCCAAAATTTGGCAAACGTGACAACTTCTTACTTCTGCAAGGAGATATCCTGACACTCCGTCTAGAAGACTACCTACAAGATTTTCCGAACTTTCAAAACCCTAACAAAGTAGTCGCTAATATTCCCTACAATATTACTGGGCCAATTCTGGAAAAACTCTTAGGAAATATCGCCCAACCGAATCCTCAACCCTATGATTTAATGGTCTTGTTGGTGCAGAAAGAGGTTGCTCAACGTCTCTGTGCAGGGCCAGGTTCTAGAACCTTCGGGGCGTTATCAGTGCGAGTTCAATATTTAGCGAAATGCGAGTTTATTTGTGATGTTCCATCCAAAGCCTTTTATCCACCTCCCAAAGTTGACTCTGCGGTGGTACGGTTGCGTCCTCGTTGTATAGAATATCCGGCTGAAAGTCCTAAACATCTCGAAATGGCGGTAAAATTGGGATTCGCCAGTAAACGTAAAATGTTACGGAATAATTTACAAAGTGTGATTGATCGCGATCAATTGACCCAAATTCTGGAACAATTAGAAGTGAATCCCCAAGCTCGTGCAGAAGATTTAAGCGTTGAGCAATGGGTGAGTCTCAGTAACCGACTGGTTCATCTAACCTCTTAAAACCCCCAATTTATTCTAATGCGTTCTTACTCCCTGATTGCTCCTGCCAAAATTAACTTATACTTAGAAATTATTGGCGATCGCCCTGATGGTTATCACGAACTGGCGATGGTTCTTCAAAGTATTTCCCTTGCCGATAAAGTTGACATTCGCCCGATAGAAATTGACACCATATTCGTTCAATGTAATCACGCCGCAGTTCCCAATGATCAAACGAACCTTGCTTATCGGGCGGCAGCATTAATGGCGCAACAATTTCCCGAGGCGATGGCACAATATGGCGGGGTTGAGATTACAATTGATAAACAAATCCCTGTAGCAGCAGGTTTGGCGGGCGGTTCAACTGATGCAGCAGCGGTGTTGGTGGGGTTAGATTTACTCTGGAAATTGGGACTGACTCAAGGCGAATTAGAAGACCTAGCCGCCCAAATTGGTTCTGATATTCCCTTTTGTATCAAAGGCGGAACGGCTTTAGCAACGGGGCGAGGTGAAGTGCTTTCGCCGTTGGTTAATTTGGATAACTTGTCTGTCGTGTTAGCCAAATACCGCAGTTTAGGCATTTCTACCCCTTGGGCTTACAAAACCTACCGGACTCAGTTTAGCGAGACTTACGTTAGGGAGGCGGAAGATTTACAAAGTCGGCGTCAACGAGTACACTCAGGGGGAATGGTATCGGCTATTATGCAGCGAGATAGTGCGAAAATTGGTCAACTTCTACACAATGATTTAGAAAAAGTTGCCTTACCTGAACATCCCGAAGTTTTGCAACTGCGAGAAGCGTTTGCCTCTCAAAATGTATTAGGTACAATGATGTCTGGTTCCGGGCCAACTGTGTTTGCGTTAACGGAATCTCCACAACAGGCTTTAGAAGTAGCAAAAACTGTTCGGAATCAACTAGCAAATCCCGATTTAGACTTCTGGACGGCTCAACTGAGTTCAACTGGAATTACCCTCGCTTAGTTTATCCTATTTGTTAATCAAAAATCAATGAGTGAATCCCCTTCTCAATCTAAGTCTGAATCCTCTAAAAACAACCTCGATGGGGTGACGCCTTTTCGGTGTTTAAGTAATGCGGCTGTGCTAGGGAGTATTGCCACAGCGCTGTATTTTTTAACCCGTTCCGTCGCCCAAACCTACGCCGCCAAACCCATTCATTCCGATAATCTGGCAGTCGTTCAAATGTCTGTCACTGTTAGAACTTTAGTCACGGGGTTATGTATGATGGGAACGGGTGTATTTGCCTTTCTCACCTGCGGATTAATTTTTGTCGCCATTCAACTCTCAATTCAGCGTATTTTTAAACAAGATAACCCCTCATCTGAGACTTAATTTTAAGGTCATGGAACTGTTGACAATCGGCCATTCTAATTATAACATCGAAACCTTTATCAAACTGTTACAACAGCATCAAATTACCGCCGTCGCCGATGTGCGATCGCATCCTTACAGTCGCCGTTTTCCTCAATTTAATCAATCCGAATTACAAACCGCCCTCAAACAAGCCCAAATTCGCTACGTGTTTTTGGGTCGAGAATTGGGAGCCAGATCGGAGGATTTAAGCTGTTATGATAGTATGGGGAAAGCCGTTTATGAACGTATTGCCGCAACCGGAAGTTTTACAGAGGGAATTCAGCGCATTATTAACGGAGTAAAAACCCATCGAATTGCCCTCATGTGCGCCGAAAAAGACCCAATGACCTGCCATCGCTCAATCTTAGTTTGTCGAAATCTTCGTCAATCGGGTTTAACGATTAATCATATTTTATCAGATGGTCAGTTAGAATCTCAAGCGGAGTTAGAAAATCGCTTGCTGACCAAGTTTAATCAAAAGATAAATCCTCCTCAAGAGGCGGTTCAATTATTATTATTTGAACCCAATCCCCCACAACAGGATAAAACAGAAATTAACCTAGAAGAAGCTTATCATAAACAAGGCTATGAAATCGCCTATACAAAAAAGGATAAACAAAAATGAACGCCGAAGTTAGCTTGTTTACCATTGGTTTTACCCGCAAAAGTGCAGAACAATTTTTTGGGATATTAAAAAAAGCCGGAGTGACTCGATTAATTGATGCGCGATTGAATAATAGTTCTCAGTTGGCAGGATTTGCCAAGAAAAAAGATTTAGAATATTTTTTGAAAGTGATTTGTAATATTGACTATATTCATTTGCTCGACCTTTCACCGACGAAAGAAATCTTAGATGAGTATAAGAAAAATGGGGAAGATTGGCAAGTTTACGAGCGGCAATTTTTACAGTTAATGCGCGATCGCCAAGTCGAAGAAAAGTTTTCACCTGAACTGTTTTATAAAGGATGCTTATTGTGCAGCGAAGCAACGCCGGAACGCTGTCATCGTCGCCTGGTAGCGGAATATTTACAAGAAAAATGGACAACCATTAATCTTAATGTATATCACCTTTGATAGACAAGAAATAAGACTCCAGTTATTCTTAATGTAAGACAAAGTTTCTGAAAGTTTTTAAGATTCTGGAGTCCGAAGAATGACTCGAATTATTTGCCTTGCTAATTCTTGGAAGTGTGGCAATCGGTGCATTGCTGGAATTCATACCATTAAACACAAATGGGTTCGTGCTATTTCTAATTTACCCGATGGTGGTGTCCCCGCATCCATGCGTCTGATTGATAGTCGCGAACCCGCTTTACTCGATGTCATCGATATTCCCTTGGATAAAACCGGATCGGATTTTGGGTTTGAATGTGAAAATCTTGGGATTTTACCGGGAAAATGGCGACTGACAGGAAAAGTTCCCCCCGGTTATCTCCTCAAGTTTTGTAGCCATGAACCTTATATTTTACATAACGATAAACGATATGTAACCGTCGGTTATCTTCAGTATCTTCCCTTTAATGAACGACAAACATTGCAATTGGTGAAAACGGATCAATTTTCCGTTGAATGTGTGCGACGAAGACGGGATAAAAGCCCCATTTGGGAAGGTAGAATTGTCGCGGAAAACGGCAGCCAGTTAACCGCAAGTATTACCGATCCCGTGTTAGTTCATAAGTTAGAATTGGGGTATCGTCCCGGTGATTCCTGTTTGGTTACGGTGAGTTTGAGTATGCCTTGGAAACCTAGTGATTGGGAAGAAGATGAGCAACCCTGTTGGAAGTTAATTGCGGGTGTGATCGAATTACCAAAGGGTTAATTTTAAGTGAATTAAACAAACAGTATAAAGTTTGAGCTACTTACTTGTACTTATAACCTCTCGAATACTAACAGGTTAGTCAAGAAGATTCAGTATATTTCCTGATTCTCAAAAAATTTTACCAAGCTTTCCGAAATCGAGTGAACCGATAGAGTAGTTGATGACAGATGATTAACAAGGTTAAATAATCAGGGTGTTCTTATATATCTATCTTCTAGTTTATAAAACCTCAATATATTCATCTCATACATTCAACAACTAAGAAGCTAAAATGACACACGAATCTGAATCTATACTTCTAACTAATGACGGTGACGTCTTGGAATTTTTCGTACCTGCGGGTACACCTAGAACAATAACACTAGGTCGGTTTAAAGAGGCTGTAAAAAAACGCCATCAAGCTATCAAAATTCCTGCTAGTTCTATTCCTGAGATTGGAATAACACTTGACTCAAATTCTGCAACCTGGAAATATGACAGTAAATATTCTCCAAGCGGACAAGGTAAAGTATGTAAGGTCTTAAAAGAGGGTGAACAGTAGCAAACCGGGCGAATTATAGTGACTGCTGAGTACGCTCGTATTCCATTTGATGCTAATCAACAACCAAGTAACAGTTATGAACTTCATGTAACAGTGGAATTTTGTCCAGAAACCTGCTCTTGCTAATTCTTCTGTGCTAATATTTTTGTTAAACCTCTATCTTTGATAGGGGTTTTATTTTGATTAATTAAACTTTTAGGAATGAATAGAATCAGATCATTTTTACAATGAGCAGAACGCCTTTACTCAACCCCAATCAATCTTATACCTTTAGAAGCTACTTTGAGATGTCCTACGAACCCAAAGACATTTTAGCTGAGTTCAACTATTCTCTCAAACGAACTTCTCCAAATTTAGAACAATCAACCCGAGGACTTAATCGCCATTTTCTCATCCTATCTTTTCTGTAAATTTTAGTGAAGTATTTTCTCAAAATATCCTAAGTATCTATACTTAATTTTCCGAATAATATAAAGTTTCATCTCATAAATATTAATATAACCTAAAGAAAACCGAACCTAACCGAATTAATTTTCTACGCTAACAGAATATAGAGCTACTATCAAATTAGGAGTATCCTAACGATGGCTCATCAAACCCATACAACAAAACACGACAATACTGTAATCGGCTTTTTAATGGCAGCAATGCTGTTGTTGTGTGTATTTACCTCTGTGATCTTGATTGGTATCTTTTAGCCTGTTTTTATAGCATCATCAAGAATTGCAGCAAAATCTAGTGAGCATTTTGACGGATTGAACTTTTAGACCTGGTTTTGATTCGGGAATCGAGTCATCGCAGGCATCGCCTTTTCAAGGCGGTGTACCGATGATTCAAGCAGATTTAAACAGTTTCTTTATTCAACCTCAAAAAATGCTCGATAGAGTTACAAGTTCGAGAAAAAATCAGAGAAAACATCTCAACACAATTGGAGATTTAACAAATGAATACGAACCAATTCTTAAGCTGGATCGATGCTGGTGAGAAAAACTTTCCCGGTATTTGTTTACATGGTGTTAATTTAAGTGGAGTTGATCTCAGTCAACTTAATTTAAGTCGAGCGGATCTTAGTGGTGCGGATCTCAGCGGTGCGAATTTGAGCGGAACCGATTTAAGTCAAGCAAATTTAACCGATGCTGATTTGAATCAAGCTGATTTACGCAGTGCAAATCTTAGTCAAGTGAACTTAATTGGAGCCAGTTTAATTGAAGCAAATATGGGACGAGTTAACCTGACTCGTGCAGATCTTCGCAGTGCAAATTTAACTAACGCTGACTTAATTGGTGCGAATTTAACCGATGTAGAACTCAGTGGCGCAGATTTAACCAACGCCAATATCAACGAAGCTGAATTGAACCAAGGAATGTGTTGTGTGGGGGTTTCCCATGATTGGGTAAGCTGGTCAGGAGAATAGAGAATTCCGAAATCCTGCTTAGACTAGAATTATAATATTAGGGACGGAAAATATTTCTGTCCTTTTTTGGTGTTTGTATGATAAAAAATAAGGGGTGAATCTATCATAAGTCAATCAATTTAAACAAGGAGTTTCATGGCTGGTAGTCCAATTAACGCCGATCTTTGGTTAAGTGATTATCTTACCCCTTGGGATCTCTACGCTCATGGGATCACTCGTATTCTCACCTTCAAACAGACTCCCTATCAACAAATGTATGTTGTCGAAACGGATACCTATGGTAAAGCCTTAGTTTTAGATGGGAAGTTACAGTCAACTACTGGCGATGAATTTCTCTATCACGAACCTCTTGTTCATCCTGCTATGATTTATCAGGGTGAACCTCGAACGGTTCTGATTTTGGGAGGAGGTGAAGGTGCGACATTGCGGGAAGTTTTGCGCTGGAAAACAGTTGAAAAAGTAATGATGATTGATATTGATGGGGAAGTTGTCGAAGCTTGTCGTCAGTATTTACCCGAAATGAATGCGAATACTTTTGATGATCCTCGGGTTGAACTTATTATTGGAGATGCGTTTGAATATTTGCATAAAATTCAACACCCTTGGGATGTGATTATTTCTGATCTTTCTGAACCTGTAGAATCGGGGCCTTCTTTTCGGTTATTCACTCAAGAATATTATCAACAATTGCGGGATTTGTTAACTCCAGGAGGTGTTTTAGGGGTACAAGCGGGATCGACTTCTGTGCTGAGAATGAAATTTCATACCCGTCTAGCCAAAACCCTCAGTCAAGTCTTTTCGAGTGTTCATTCTTATAGCAGTAATGTTCCGAGTTTTGGTGAAGCTTGGGGATTTATTGTAGCCTCTGAAAACGAGATTAACCCTCAACCCAACCCCGAAGAAATTGACCGCTTGTTAGCTGAAAAAACAACCCAAGAGTTCCAAATGTTAGATGGAATAACACTCCTCGGAATTCTGCAAACTCCCGCTCATATTCGCACCCGGATCGCTAACGAAACTCAAACTTATACTCTGGCTCGTCCCCCGATTGATTTTGAACAAAATTTATTGGGTTAATTCGCTTAAAAAACTATTCCAAGCTTCGGGGTTGATCTACAACTAAATTTAGAGCGTTTTGATAAAGTGTGAACCCAGGACGATCAAGATTGAGAGGATAAAATGGACTTTCTGAAGGAATTTTGACTTGACCGCTAATCAGACTCACGTTACATTTAAAGTGATTTTGAAAGTGTAGAATTCGCCCTTGTTGATAGCCGAAACCTGGAACTGTTAACGACAGAGGTAAACTCAAACTCGGTTGAGTATAAGTCAGCCGACAGAGAATATTTTTGCCTTGAGAAACCGTCACCCTGTTGTGTCCTTCCCACTTAAATTCTGCCAATTGTTTCGGAAGTCCCCAAATTTGCCCCCCGGCAACCGAATCTTCATCATCAACATAAATATGAGAAATCCATCCGCCCCATTGACCCGAATAACTCACCAATGCCGTGTTAACAATCAGTTCGTTGTATTGTAAACTAGAACCAGATTGATAAGTCGAGATATAAATTCCACCCAGGGTTTGATTTAGCCAAGGAGAAATAATCTTGAATTCTGAGGGAATCATCGGGCGAACTGTGCTAACATCAACCCATTGTAGAGTCTGAAGGGCATAACCGTTGAGAGTCCAGGGTGCAGCCGGATAGGGCATAATTTTTAAGGATTGAGAACATCAATTGTAGACTTTATTAATAATTTACCCATTTTTGTTACAAAAGTTTGCTGAATCCGGAAACGAATTTGCGAAAATAGAAATAGACCAATGGTCGAAGATTCCAGTAATTATGAAGTATCCCGTTATTAGGGAAGCCTATGTTTACTCTATACCTATTCTGTTTAGTTGTGGGCGGTGTTTTTGTTACATTAGCTGCTTTCGCCGGACTAGACGGCGTTGATTTTGATCAGGACTTTGATTCAGACATAACACTTGTTGATAAATCCGCTAAAACAGAAGAAGATAAGTATATTCCCCGGAAGAACAGGCGGCGTCGCCGAGGACTAGGATTACCGTTTTTGAGCTTGCGGTTTTGGACATTTGGTGGATGTTTTTTTGGTTTAACAGGAGTCATCCTTTCCCGACTGAACCCCGCGATGTCCCCTCAGTTGATCTTGTGGGTATCCATTGCAGTTGGCGTTGTGAGTGGAACTGCGATGGTTTGGGCGTTACGTCTTCTGCAAAGACAACAAGCTGATAGTTTGGTACGCACCAATGATTTATTGGGTTTACCGAGTATAGTAGAAATCCCATTCGATCAAAATAGCAGAGGTAAAGTGCGATTAAGTATTAAAGGAACAACCCTCGATCTCATGGCGATGACAGAAGACTTAAAAGCATTTTCTCAAGGAGATAAAGCATTTGTGGTCGGAGTCGAAAAAAACAAAGTCTGGGTCGTCTCAGAAGCTTCCTTCAGACAATCTTCAGAGGAGTAACTTGACTCAAAACATCTAAAAAAAATCACATTGACCGATTACAATTGACTCTAAATCCCTTAAAAATTAGGAAAACAGATCGGTTCTATCGTTGTCGTCACAGACCTATCATATCTATGCACAAAATCTTAGTCTTCATTTCATAAATTGATCCGCACGCCCTGAGTAGTCGTTGCTAACACCAACTAAACTTAATCCCAAATACACTCAGAAATTAACAAATCGGAACTCAACATTGTATCTATTCAACCTAAAAAAATGAACAATAAATTTGTAGCCTATGCTGAAGAAGACGCGATTTTAGTAGAAGTCGCGCAAGTTCAACCGATGGACTCTATCCCGACGAACCGGAGTGAATTACCTGCACAAATCTCTACCGCGTTACCCATCGCTCTGACCATTTTTGGTACTGTTATCCTGATTTGGTTTCTCAATACCTTTCTACAAATTTGTAAACCCAACGAAATTTTAATCCTCTCCGGTCGCAAAAATCGCAGTAAAGAAGGCGAAGTCGGTTATCGAGTGATTTTTGGCGGACGCACCATTTGTATTCCGATTTTGGAAACGGTAAAAACCATGGATCTGCGAACCATGCCCGTTCCCGTCGAAATCACCAACGCCTACTCCCGAGGTGGAACCCCCCTACATATTCAAGCCATTGCCAATGTTAAAATCTCCAGTGATCGGGCCATTGTGGGGAATGCCATTGAACGTTTTCTCGATCGCGATCGCTCCGAAATCTCCCGAGTTGCTCGTGAAACCCTAGAAGGCAACCTGCGGGGTGTTGTCAGTACCCTCACCCCCGAACAACTCAACGAAGACCGCCTACGCTTCGCTGAACGCATCGCTGAAGACGTTTCTCGTGATCTGAGCAAACTCGGTTTACAGCTTGATACCCTCAAAATTCAAAGCGTTTCCGATGATGTTGATTATCTCAAATCGATTGGACGGCGGCAAATTGCCCTGATTATGCGAGATGCCGAAATCGCCGAGTCCAACGCCCTCGCTGAAGCCGAACAAATCGAAGCCGACTGCAAACGACAAGCTGAAGTCGCTAAAACTCAAGCCCTATCTATTGTTCAACAAAAAGACAACGAACTGCGGAAAATCAAAGCCGAACTCGAACAGCAAGCCCGTTCGGAGGAAGAACGCACCATCGCTGCTGCCAAAGAAGCCCGCGCCCGTGCCGAACAACTCCTACAAACGGTTCGCGCCGAATTAGAACGTTTACGCTTAGAAGCAGATGAAGTCTTACCTGCTGAAGCCGAACGTCAAGCCAAGGAACTGCAAGCCAAAGGAAAAGCCGCACCGTTGATCGAAAATGCTCAGGCTGAGGCCCTCGTTAATGATTTGCTCTCCAAAGTTTGGCACGATATGGAAAAAGATGCCTCCGAATTATTCTACTTGCAGCAAATTGAAATGATCCTCAAAGAAGCCGCAAAAGTTCCCAGTCGGGTAGAACTTCGCAATGTCAATGTGATTGATAATGGCGACGGTAAATCAATTGCGAGTTTGGTGAAAGCTTATCCTGAAATCTTTAGTCAGTTCCTCGATAGTGTGGATCAAATCTTAGGGGTAAAAGTTGCTGCTACTCGCGCCGAAACGAATGGACGCAAAAAACCTCAAGAATTTACCCTGAACAATTAGTGATTTTGACAACCCACAAACCCATTCATTCAGAACTATGGAAATTATCATTGCATTACTCGCAACATTAGGTTTAGGTACAGGTGCAGGAGCATTTATTATTCGCAACCTTTACTATGTTTGTCAACCCAGCGAAGTGCTAATTTTTGCAGGTGGACATCAGCGGGTAGAGGAAAGAGAAGAAGTTGGATATCGTTTGGTTAAAGGTGGAAGTAGCATTCGCATTCCCCTACTTGAACAAGCTTTTCGGATGGACTTAACCAACATGATTATTGAGTTGAAAGTCGCCAATGCTTACTCAAAAGGGGGCATTCCACTAACAGTTGAAAGTGTAGCGAATATTAAAATTGCTGGGGAAGAACCGACGATTCATAATGCCATTGAACGTTTACTCGGCAAAAGCCGCAACGAAATCGAACAAATGGCAAAAGAAACTTTAGAAGGGAATTTACGGGGGGTATTAGCGAGTTTGACTCCTGAACAGGTGAACGGTGATAAGTTGGCTTTTGCTAAAAGTTTATTAGAAGAAGCCGAAGATGATTTAGAACGGTTAGGGTTGATTTTAGATACTCTACAAATTCAAAATATTTCTGATGAAGTCGGTTATCTTGATTCAATCGGACGTCAACAACAAGCCGAACTGTTACGAGATGCTCGGATGGCAGAAGCCCAAGCCCAAGCCACTTCGGTTATTCGGAATGCAGAAAACAAGAAAAATACCTCACTCAAACAGTTAGAAACTGAGATAGAAGTCGCTCGCGCTGAAGCCGAACGTCGAGTCAAGGATGCGATGACCAAGCGAGATGCGGTGATTGCTGAGTCTGAGTCTGAAATTGCTTCAGAAGTTGCCCGAACTCAGGCAGAACTTCCGGTTCAAAAAGCACGGATTATTCAAGTTGAACAGCGGCTACAAGCTGATATTGTTGCTCCAGCAGAAGCAGAATGTAAACGTGCAATTGCCCGTGCAAAAGGAGATGCAGCTCAGATTATTGAAGACGGAAAAGCCCGAGCCGAAGGGACTCAACGGTTAGCTGAATCTTGGAAAGCCGCAGGTACAAATGCCCGAGAAATCTTCCTCTATCAAAAATTAGAAGGATTGCTACAAACTCTTGTTTCTACAATTCCTGAAGTTGAGGTGGATAATCTCACGGTTATTAATGGTGAAAATGGTACTAATGCTACAAAAATCGCCGGATTTTTAGAACAGTTGCGTCAAACGACGGGAATTGATGTTGCTGATGCGGTTCGCAATGTGAGTCAACCTCGTTCACCTGTCAATATTGTTGAGCAATTAGACCCCTTAAAGGAGGGAAAAGCTTTACCGACTTATGGTTCTAACTCAACCGGAACAAAGGAAGAATTTTTGAAGTCAGTTCAATCAGAAGTTCAACAATTTCTCACTCAAATTGCTGAAAAAACACAAACGAATATAGAAGCTGAACGCGCTGTTGAGCAGAAGATTAAAACGGATTCACAATTCAAATCACGCTTACAAAATGCTCTGAAAATGGGCGGTCAAGACACTTTCAAGACGATGTTTAGTCATTCTAAAGTTTACATTCCGACTGCAATGGTTCAGAGTTGGTTAGATCAAGCATAAATTTAGTTGAGAGTAGGGTAGGCAATGCTTACCTTACTTTTTAGACTTGAGCAACTTTCAAATCAATTAAAAGCCTCCTTCCGATATATCACTGGAAGAAGGCTTTTATATATTATCCTGGCATCGAGCTATTTTCCCAGGCAGCTACCCACCAAGTATCTTCGCCGTGTCAACGTTTCACATCCGAGTTCGAGATGGATCGGTGTGGTTCCATCGAGCCATAGACACCAGAAAAGCTTTAAAATGCTTTTTTAGGTCTTTTGTGCAAACAAGCAGTTTCCTTTCCGTTGGGTTAGGTGTTTTGCTGCTTTTCCTGCACACTTCAACTAATATATAGCCTTTTTCTGAGCTTGTCAACCCCCTTTGTGAAAATTTTTTCGGGTCGTCTAGTTTGAGCGAACTTTGGTCACTCCGAAGCTGTCCCGTGAGAATGACCCCCAACAAGACTCCCGTTAGGTGTTGGTGATGTCTCAAGACAGACAACCTTCATTGCTGATCTTGCGGTTGAATTCAACTCATTTACAAATCAAATTTATTCACAAGTCCCCAATCTTATTGATTACAGTCCGAACTTCCCATTCCTTTGCTTTCAACCTCCTAAAGAAGATACTGATTATACAAAAATTTAACGATTCTAACGAAAGGGATTTGATCACTTTCCCCGTGCCACATTCTGATAAGATAGAAAGATGATTTTTCCGTTCTTTTACTATCCCAGAGAGTTATATGAGCTTGAAACGTTTACCCAATATTCTCATCGCCTGTGTATTGGCATTATCGCTGTTTGTTTCCGGTTGTAGTTCAACGATGACCTCTGCTCCTCCAACGGCAGATCAATCCAATTCAGGCAGCCAAATGGTCGCATCGGAACCTGTATCGGGGGGTGAGTTTAATAAGTTTTTCCCAAAAAGTCAGGGAGACTATAAAGTTAATTTTCGTCAGGAAAAATCAGGATTTGCTCAGGCTAAAGTTTCTCAAGGGGGTGAAGAAGTCGCCTTACTTTCGATTAATGATACCGCCAATAATCCCACGGCAGCTTCTAAATTTCAAAACAGCAATAAAAGTATTGCCGGATATCCGGCTGTGACTCAGGGTAGCAATACAACTGCGATTTTAGTCGCCAATCGCTATCAGGTAAAAGTGACCTCTAAGACTTTGAGTGAAAGCGAACGGGAAAAATGGTTAACTCAGTTTAATTTAACAGGTTTAGCCAGAGTTAAGTAAACTGTTTTCTTGAGAGCCTTAGACAACTTTGCTTGTTTTTATATCGCTAAACACTCTAATTTTTGAACTTTAAAAAAGGAGAATTGTTGTGAGCAAATCAATTATTAAGTTGGTCGATGAGCTTCCCACAGACAATATTACAACTAAAGCCCTACACGCCCTAGATTTTGTGATTCCGGGGGAATGGGATAATTGGGTCGGGTTTGACAATACTATCCGTACTGTTACTGGAGAAGACGACGAAGACCTGATTCAGCAAATTGGCGATCGCGCTGTAATACTATTCAATGATAAGTCAGAAGGCTATCAACGGGCTTTGTGGCTTTACCAAACGATTAGCGGATCGGGTCGGGCGATCGGTGCGGCTACCCTTGCCAATATGGTGGGAGACAAAATTCCTCTGGTGGGAGGTTTGTTGACGAGTCTGACTCCTAAACCCGCCAAAGCCCAAACGATAGATCTCTCACTGAAAGTTGTTGGGGAATTATTGGGTTTCTGCGCGATCAATGGCATTCCGGGAGATAGTATTGGTGACTTTGTTGGTTCTTTGGGGGATTATAGCGGGGACGCTTTGATGCGGATGGCGGCTTTAGTTTGTTTTGATGGTTTAATTCCTTTGGGGCCTGATTTTATACAAGCTGTTTCAGAATGGATCGAACGACTTTCCCCTTCAGACTTAGAGGAAAACCCTGGCTTCAAAGAAATGGAAGACGCAATTCCTGGGGATACTCAAAACAGTAAATTAGGCTTTATTGGGGAAGCGTTTTCTTCGGTTTCCGGTTGGATGGGAGATTTTGTCAGCGATCGCGGTATTACCCCTACAAATGTTGCTAATAGCTTGCAAAGTTTTGTAGAATTTAGCGATGACAAATTGGATTATTTGGGTGCATTCCTGGATATGAGTACCAATTATTATGAACATACGGGAATTCAAACCCTGGCTCGTCGTTTAGTTGAACGGGCAAATGCCGAAATTTAACCCTTGAAACTCAAGTTTGACAGCTTGTCTTTTGACGCACTTTAACCCCTGACTTACAATCCAACTACTGAATTTTTAATCTAAGTTTTCTAGTCAGGAGTTGTATTCTTAAATGAGCATGAGATTTTTTCTCACATTAGCTACAGTTGTTACTGTAATTTTGTTTGGAAATTCACTGAGTCGGGGTGAAGTGCAAAGAAGTTCAGCAGTTGAACAAAGTCACGAATCTCACGGAGAGGGGATGAATCACAATCACGAACCGATGGAAATACCCCAGGGTCAACCCATTCCAACAGTTGATTTGGTGGTTCATCCCGATCAGATGAAAGGATGGAATCTGGAGGTGAAAGTCTCGAATTTCCGCTTTGCACCCGAACAAGTTAACACTGATGCCCGCCCCGGAGAAGGACACGCTCACTTATACGTTAACGGAGAAAAAATTACGAGAATTTATGGAAATTGGTATTATCTCGATACTCTCGAACCTGGACAAAATCAACTGCGAGTGAATTTGAATTCTAATGATCATAAACAGTTAGTCCATCAAGGTCAACCGATTGAGGATGTCGAAGTTATCGAGGCGGATGCTTTAGCCAATTGATGGATTGACACTCCCACGCCGTAAACGGCGGGGATTCTTGGTTCAGCGAGTCCACTTAATACAGATAGGGCGACCTATCTATACCAGAGATGGACTCTCCTCAAGCGTTTTGCTCCATTTCATCAGCCTGTTTGGGTATGCCCTACCCTACAGTTCAAAACCTAAAATCTTGGTTTCTCTGTACTTGTTGCGTTGCGCGCTAATAAGCGTACAAGCTTTCCTGTACGGAACCCCATAACTTCAGTGCGTCAAGGTGCGCTGCCTTTTCGGCGACTGGGTTTTTAGTGTGGTTGATTACCCTTTCCACAAAAGAAAGTTTAGCATCAAGCCGTCCTCAAGGACGGGGCTTGTATCCCAATTTTTTCGGTCAATGTTCTATTTTTTTCGGGATTAGGCTAGACTTCCGCTCAGAGAACGGTATAATAAGGTGGGCATTTTGCTCCGAAGTTCGTAGCAGTCAGTGATAGGGTGATTTGTAACTTCACTTTTCTCTGAATCTAGAGAAAAAACCGATACGCTGATTACTAATTCTCGTGAGTTGTTGCTGAGATTTGAGCAAGGAAATATCAATGTCAGAAGAAACTGAAGCTAAAAAGCCAGCAGCGAAAAAAGAAAAGCCGCCTGCTGTCGAGGATAAACCCTTTGCTGAGTTTATCGAACAGGATTATATTCCCGCTTTGCAAGATGCGTTGACCAGTCAAGGTCTTGAAGACTTGGAGTTGAAATTTGCAAAGGAAAAGTTTCCTGCAAGTGTAGGGACTTCTGAACCCTGTTGGCAAGTGATGGGTCAATGGAAAGGGGGCAAACGTCAATTTAATGTTTACTTTCCGAATGAAGATATTAAAGCTCAAAAGGTATTCTCTTTGGCGGATAATGGTTCTAAGCCCAGTGGGATAGAGCCGTTTTTGGGAGATGAACGTCGCATCAACCTGTCTTTGCTGGTGTTTGGTGTGGTTCAGCGCCTGAATGCTCAGAAGTGGTTAAATCGAAATTAGATGCAATAAAATTATTCTCTCCTCGCTTCTAGATTGCTATTGAATTCGATTGAGTGGAAGTCAGTTTTTCAAAGAATGCTGACTTCTTTATTTTTGAGTGCGGCGAATTGTTAAGTTTTATCAAAATCATTATAATTTATGAATAAACAGACCTATTAATTACCCCATCTAAAATTATGGTTGAGAAAGTTCAAAAGTCTGAACAAGAGTGGAAACAACAACTCACTCCCGAACAGTTCAAAGTTACCCGTAAACACGGAACAGAACCAGCTTTTACAGGCAAATATCACGACAATAAACAATCCGGAACTTACAAATGTGTCTGTTGTGGGACTGAGTTATTTACCTCCGAGGCTAAATATGATTCAGGAACAGGTTGGCCGAGTTTTTGGAAACCTGCGAGTGAAGAAAACATTAGCTACAAAGAAGATAGTAGCCTGTTTATGAAACGCACCGAAGTCTTATGTGGGGCTTGCGATGCTCATCTGGGTCATGTCTTTAATGATGGCCCCGCTCCCACAGGTCAACGGTATTGCATGAACTCCGCCGCCCTTGACTTTGTTCCCGGTGAGTCCTAACAACGGGAGGTGGGGAGGTAGGGAGGATTTTTATTAACAAAAAGCTATTTTTCATGTTTAAAAAAGTCCTCTCCCCATCCCCCCAATCCCCCAGGGGGGATTAAAATTAACGTTAGGGCTTTGTTTTAATTGTGACTGGGCCGTTAACCATCGTTTGGCAAGCGAGTCGATAACTGTCTGGTTTTTTCTTGAGAATACGCTTTTCGGTATCAGTACGGGGGGAGAGATTTTCCATTCCTTCAACAACTTCAACAATACAAGTCCCACATTGACCATAACCCCCACAATTCATCATTTTACCCATGAAAGTGTAGAGGTCAATTTGCTTTTCTAGGGCTTTAATCCTCAAGTTGGCTCCATCGGCGGCAATAATTTCCTGATTTTCGTTGACAAATTTAATGTTAGCCATTCGAGATTCCTGAATTCAATTTCTTTAAACTTATAAAAAAATGTTAACAAAATGAGGGCATTCGTGATTATGTGGTAAATCTACATAGTCAAACACACCCGAATAGGAAATAAGACTCTACTGCGGATCTTAGGGGAAGGCTTGCAGGTTGTTATCCGGAAGATTACTCACCGCCCGTTGCAAACGAGACAAAGCCCGGTTATAACCAATAACCGCCTGTAGCAACTGGTTTTGAGCGCGAGTTAAATCCGTTTCTTGGTTAATCACATCAAGCTGAGTTCCCACACCCGCCTGAAACCGTAACCGAGCCAAACGTAACGCTTCTGTCGCTTCTTCAACCCCTAAATTTGCCACACCAATATTTTCAAACGTCGCCTGCAAGTCATAAAACGCACTTTCGACTTCTAAGCGAATATCATTGATCAGTTCAGAATACCGTTCCTCAGCGATCGCAATATTAATCTCCTGCTGACGAGCATTTGCTTTCGCCAAACCCCCATCAAAGAAATTCCAGCGCATTTGCAACTGAATATCGTAACCATCCGCCCAACCTTGGTTCGCAAACGGATCACTGTTATCGGATAATATCCCTAAGACATTATAGTTTATGGTGGTACTTAAATTCGGTCGTTGAGCAGCACGGGCAGCAATACGTCTTTGTTCGGCGAGGTTACGGTTCACCAATTCCTGTTCTAGCTCCGCTCGGTTGTCGTAAGCGAGGACAATACTTTCCTCTAAGGTGAAATCCCAAGCCCCAGCCAAGGCGATCGCATCGGCTGCAATCAAGTTAACATTTTGACTAACATTCAAAATATTTGCCAATTCTCGCCGTCGGGTTCTTTGGTTGCTAATCGCATTGGTGAGATCTTGCTGAACTCGTGATAAGGTGACTCGCGCCTGCAACACTTCAAATCGAGTTCCTACACCCGCTCGTTCTAAGGCTTCCGCATCTTCCAAACTTTTTTGGGAGTTGCGAACCGCAGCCCGTTGAATCTCAACTTCAGCATCAGCCTCTTGCAAGTTGTAATAAGCTTCTGTCACATCCAGGCGTAACTGTTCCACACTGCGTTCAAACTCCAACCGCGCTAAACGCAACTGTTCTTCGGAGGCTTGAATTCGCGCTCCCCTGGCTCCACTCAAGTCAAAATCATACTGGAATTGGAATGTATTCTCAAACGTAGTCACCCCATAAGTTCGCGAAAGACTGATGGCTTGTTGTGAACCTCTAGCCCTCAGTTCACGATTTCTGGCTGAGTTGGCAATATCGTTAGCCGCACTAAACGAACGAGTTAGGTTTGAGATATACGATAGAGTCGGGTAAAGTTCAGCTTGGGCGGATCTCAAAGCCGCTAAATTTTGTTCGACTTGCAATTCAAACACTCGAATTTCTTCGTTATTGCGTCGAGCCAAATCCACCGCTTGCGATAAAGTAATCGGTACGGTTTCTTGAATTTCAACTTGTCGAGGCTGATTTGGAGTATACAAAGGATTAGAACTCGGTAACGTAATCGGGGGTGGATTGGTTTGTAAGATACCGCTAGGAGTCGGCTGGGGAAAGGGTTCGTTTGGGGGACTCAGATCAGGAGCCTCTAAGGTTGGGGTGTCGCCTGCTTGAGCAATCTGGGGAGGTTTCCCAGAAATACTTTCAGGAAGGAGTTGAGAGAGTTCAAATAAGTTCGGAGTTGAGTTGCGAGATCTCCGTTGATTGTCTAACCGAACAGATGGCTGGGGTGATGAGAGTCTCTCTGAGGTGGTATTTGGACTTAATGAGGTGGGAATACTACGATGACTCGGAGTTGAGGGTTTAACGGGATTTTCCTTAAACACCGTTTCTTCTGAAGCCTCGGAATAGTCTACAGTTGGCTGTTGTGAACGAGCAGAGGTAAAGTTATTGAGAATAGACGGTTGTACAGTCGTCTCAGTTGCAGTCGGTTTAACCGGATTTTCTTTAAATACCGTTTCGACTGAAGATTCAGAGTAGTCTACAGTTGGCTGATCTGAACTCGCAGACGTAAAATTATTGAGAATAGATTGTTGTACAGTCGAGTCAGTTGCAGTTGGTTTAACGGGATTTTCTTTAAATACCGTTTCTTCTGAAGCCTCGGAATAGTCTACAGTTGGCTGTTGTGAATTTGCCGTAAAATTATTGAGAATAGATTGTTGAACAGTCGAGTCAGTTGCAGTCGGTTTAACCGGATTTTCTTTAAACACCGTTTCTTCTGAAGCCTGAGAATTGTCTACATTGGGTTTCTCTGGAGTCGCAGACGTAAAATTATTGAGAATAGATTGTTGTACAGTCGAGTCAGTTGCAGTTGGTTTAACAGGATTTTCCTTAAACACCGTTTCTTCTGAAGCCTGAACATTTTCAGGGATTGGCTTGTCGGAACTTGAAGAAATAAATTTATCGAGAATTCTGGGTAGAGTTGAACCGACAACAACGGATTTAGTTGGATTTTGCTTCAACACCTTTTCTAGAGAAGATTCCGCCTTATTCAGTGTCAGGTTATCCTCCGTGGTTGAACTTTTGAAATGATTGATAATCGCCCGTGGAGAAGTAGGTTTAACGGGAGTGGGTTTAACAGAATTTTGTTTGATAGAAACTTCGACAGTATTAGAAACAGAATCCGGCGATGAGGGTTCTGGCGAAGCTTCTAAGGATTGTTGATTTGGGGCTGGGGTTGCATCTGCGGTAGATTGGGCTGATCGAGTTTTAGTTGAATTTTGTTTAAAACCCGTCTGGGAAATCGAGTTTTGACCCTGAGATTCAATCGACATCGGGACTGCTATCCCTTGTCCTAAATAAATAAATGTAATCGCGCCGCTCACTCCCACAGCCAATAAATTTTGAAAAACAGGCATAAGTTTTTTTTACTGCGTCTGCAAGTCCAGAAACAATTTTAGTGCAATGAGGGTATGCTGCTACACAGAATTGAGTTGAAACAATGGGACATACTGAAAAGTTGCAGTCGAGTTACTACAAGCGTCCAGCAACAACCATTCAGCATCAACGATTAAACGTTCAAAGCTTTAGAGATTAATGCTTCGACATCAGTTACAGGCATAATCGGGGTTTTGAGCTGTTGAGACAATTCGGCTACACTCATATCATCGAGAAAGAGAGTATCTTCGTGTTTGAGCATAACCGACGGTAGCAGTATGCCATCACCTAAATTTTTTCCTTGAAGACCCTGAAGTAAATCTTGACCCGTTAGTAACCCTGTAACCGTGATAGTTTGTCCCCAGTATTGACTGCATAGGGCGATCATGTCAACTGTCAATCCAGAAATTTGGTTAAACCGTTCAACAACAGGTGCAAACGCAACTTCTACTGCATTTCCCACAACCCAAGTGAATCTTCGAGGAGTTTGTCTGTGATTGGGAAATTTAGCGATCGCCTGTTCAAATTCTTGCAGAAACTTACGAATTGAACCGACTCCATTCCCAATTTGCGGATAATCTTGATAATGGGAAGTTGGGGGTAACGGTTGACGAGCAATTAAAAACCATTCATCAGCTAACCATACACAATTTTGGTCAGATTTTTGCTGAAGTTTGTCTTGGATTCTCTGCACTTGAGCAATAACTTCTATGGCTTTTTCTGGGGTTACAGGAATTAATTCATCTTCGGGAGGACGAAACCGAGTTAACCCCACCGGAACCACCGCAACAGAAGCAACAGCCGGAATTTCTCCAGTGTGAAACCCGGCTAAATCTTGCAGAGTTGTTTCGAGATGTTGACCATCATTAATTCCCGGACAAACCACAACTTGAGCGTGAATTTGGAGACGATTTTCTTGAAACCATTGGAGTTGTTTTAAAATATCACCCGCCCGAGAATTTTTCAACAAACGAACTCGTACATCCGCTTCTGTAGCGTGAACAGAAACATAAAGCGGTGAAAGTCGCATTTGCGCGATTCGTTCCCATTCTCGTGGGGGTAAATTGGTTAACGTTAAATAAGAACCGTATAGAAAACTCAGGCGATAATCATCATCTTTGAGATAAAGTGTTTCTCGTTTTCCGGGAGGTTGCTGATCGATAAAACAAAACGGACAACGATTATTACATTGAATTAAACCATCAAATAATGCCGTTTCAAACTCTAATCCCAAATCCTGATCATAGTCTTTCTCGATTTCCACCTGATGAACTTTTCCCCGAGTATCGAGAACTTCGAGTTCTAAAATTTCATCCGCACAAAAAAATTGATAATCGATTAAATCACGGGGATGCTGTCCGTTAATAGAAATAATTGCATCTCCGGGTTCAAAACCCATTTCATCTGCTATCGAATCGGGAAGAACCTTAGTAATTTGAGCGGGACGAATTGAACGATTACTCATCTTAATATTTTCCTGTGGGATGTTAGGAGTTAGTTGAGAGTTCGGACAACTAACACCTAACAACGACTTAATCATGCACTGTTTTAACTATTTTCGATAGCGCCTCCAGCAACCGCCGCAATAATGGCGACTCCAAACGCCAATCGATACCAAACAAAAATCCAAGTATTCTGAGTTTGTAGATAACGAATTAACCAAGCGATCGCTAGGTAGGAAAATAAAGCCGATGAAATCAAGCCTGCAACCAGGGGAACTCCATCAATACTCCCTAATCCTTCATCTAATAACCCTTTTAATTCTACTAAACCTGCCAAAGTAATCGCCGGAATTCCCAGAAGAAAAGAAAATCGAGCCGCAGTCGCCCGTTCCAGCCCCATAAAAAGTCCAGCAGTAATGGTAGAACCGGAGCGGGAAACCCCCGGAACTAAGGCTAAAGTTTGAGCCAATCCCATTAATATCCCATCTCGCACATCAAGCTGTTCATAATTACGCTTACGAGTGCCGATTTTTTCCGCTAATCCTAAGAGTAATGCCATGACAATGGAAGCAATTGCAATGGATAGAATACTGCGTAAAGGTGAGTTATCAAAATCAGGAATGAAAATTTTAATCAGCAAGCCAAAAAAAACAATCGGTATTGTTCCTAAAGCAATTCCTAAAGCAAGACGAAACTCCGAAGATTGATAATCCGAATGGGTAATGGCTTTAAATGCACCAACTGTAACTTGTGTTAAGTCATTCCAAAAATACGACAGCACTGCGGCAATACTTCCCAGTTGAATGACTGCCGTGAATGCAACACCAGGATCTCCCCAACCCAATGCCACAGGTACAACCTTTAAATGCGCTGTACTACTGATGGGTATAAACTCGGTTAGTCCTTGTACCAACCCTAAAATTATTGCGCGAAATACATTAATATCTGTTGTTGTAACTACAGTTGATGGTTCCACGAGCTTTTATACGACAAAGGTGAACGATTGGTGGTGAACAATCCCTATGGTGTATCACCTAGTCATAGTCTGGCATTCTCCTTTAGTAACGGCAAGTCTAATGGGTGTTAAAAACAAATTTCAAACTCCCTTAAACCCAGATTGATTAAACTTTTATAGGGAGACCAAACCGATCATCACAAACTCAGTGGAATCTAGTCATCAATCTCTCCTCCTTTCCCCTGTACCCCTTCAATAATTCGGGAGAGTTCACTCTTTTCATTGACACTAATTCGAGTTGGAGAACCGCTAATAATTCGTTCATACTCCCGGAAAGAATCGGTAATCCGAGGGCCTTTATCAGTGATTGTATATTCTCGTATGCCTTTATCGTGCCATGAGCCTCTCATTTTAAACACGTTGAGCGCCCGAGACATTTCCCCTCGAATTTCCACATATTGCAGCATCAAAATGGTATCAGTGATCGTAGAAATATGGGAATCAGTAATTGAGTTAGACCCCATAAACTGATCGGTTGTATTGGTAAAAAATCCAGTAATTTCCTCTTGTTTGGCGTATCCTGTCACCCCAATTACAAACTGTCGAAACGCATTATTACTCACCCCTCGAGCGAGGGCAGATAAAGAATCAATTGCGATTCTAGCAGGCTTAAATTCCGTGATTTCTGATTTGATAATTTGCAGATGATCTTCGACTCCGGCAGATTCGGGATAACTACACAAAATCCTGAGTAATCCTTTCTGTTCCATGTCTTCAAAGTCAATCCCCCAGGAGTTGGCATTTCTCAGCAATTGAGCGCGAGATTCTTCATAGGCAAATAAAATGGCTCGTTCACCGTTTTTGCAAGCATTATTGATAAAAACACTCACCAGTAAAGTTTTTCCTGTCCCTGTTGCTCCAGTTGCCAAAATAATTGAATCTTTAAAAAATCCACCCCCACACATTTGATCAAGGGTTTCATTTCCAGAGGAAACTCTCACATTAGAAGAACGTTGAGTCAATCGCATTGCGCCCAAGGGGAAGATACTAATGCCGTTATTGGTAATGGTAAAAGGGAATTCTCCTTTCATGTGAGTTGTCCCTCGAAGTTTGAGAATTTCCATCGTTCGGCGACGACGTTCTCCCTCTAAAACATTACGGACAATAATCACATTATCGGAAACGAATTCTTCAACACCAAAACGAGCAACCGGACCATATTCTTGTTCTCGTTCTGTTGTCATTATAGTCGTGGCTCCCACTTGTTTTAAGCGAGCCACCAAGCGAAAGATTTCCCGTCTAACCACGCCTGCGGCTTCGTATTGTTGGAAAACCGCAGTCACGGAGTCAATCGAAACTCGTCTGGCTTTGTATTTGCGAATCGCGTATTGAATGCGTTCAATCAGAGCCGACAAATCAAAGTTTCCAACAATATCTTGTCCTTCAGGATCAGGAGAAGCATCTAAAATAAACAGTTTTCCTTGTTCGACTAATTCTTGTAAATCCCAACCAAAACTAGAAGCGTTTTTAATAATATCATTAGGAGATTCTTCAAAAGTAACAAAAATACCAGGTTCATCAAAATTGATAATTCCGTTATAGAGAAACTGAACTGCAAACAGGGTTTTACCCGTGCCAGATGTCCCACTGACTAAGGTTGTTCTTCCTAAGGGCATTCCCCCATGACTAATATCATCAAATCCTTCGACCATCGTTCGGATTTTTTGAACGCCAATCAGTTTACGTCCATTTTTCTTCGTCGCGTCTTGACTGCTTTCACTCATAATCTTTAGGTTTTAAAAATCCACCTCTAGTGCTAGAATACGATTTGCCTATTGCTACATTTACCACAAAACATGGATAGACTGTGCAGATTGTTGACTCAGAGGCCAAAGTCAGGGGTTTGGGTAAAGATACGGCACGATATAGCCGGGTCTAAAGATTCACCTTAGAGGTTTAGTCCATCATCACCGAGTTCTTCGTAGAGTAGGTCAAGTCCGATCAAGACTTTTTCTCGATCAGAGAGGTCACCAATGATTTTTCGCACAGGTGGAGGTAAAATCTTAGAAAGGGTCGGTGTGGCAAGAATCTTGTCTTCCTCGGCGAGTTGAGGATTTTTCAGAACGTCAATGACTTTGAGTGCATAAACGCCCTGAAATTCTTGTTCTAAGATTTCTTTTAAGGTTTTTAGCGCTCGTACAGAGTTCGGGGTATTTCCTGCAACGTAGAGTTTGAGAACATAGGTTTTCTTTAAAGGACTCATAGATTTTCAAGGATAACTTGACAGATAGATTTTATCGTGAATTGTTTTCTTCTGTTCCTTGATCTCCGATTTATTAATGGTTATTGCA
The DNA here is from genome assembly GCF_000169095.1 of Lyngbya sp. PCC 8106. Classification (GTDB taxonomy): domain Bacteria; phylum Cyanobacteriota; class Cyanobacteriia; order Cyanobacteriales; family Microcoleaceae; genus Capilliphycus. The sequence goes on along the minus strand of NZ_AAVU01000004.1, from coordinate 61,754 downwards.
GACTGGTAATGGGTTATTCACTAAAAGTTAGATTTCTTAACTTCTAGAATGATCTCCTCTAGAAGTCGGATGTATCGTTTCAATTTTTAAAGATCGACAGAAGAACTAGGACTCTCTTGGAATAGAGCGTCGATACATTTCACACAAATGAGCAACCATATCGATTAATGTGAGACGGTAATCCAACAAGACATCTTCGCTGCGTCCTTCTAATTTCAATTGTTTTGAAAAGTTATCCATCAGCTCCATATGAATTTCCACAATCCGAGTCACGGGAACATCGGCAAAGAATGCAATATTAACATACTCATCGATTTTATTGTTAAGGGCTTTATCTCCGGAAAAATAACTTAAAACAATCTGCCGATATTTTAATTTGAGTTGTTCGAGTAATTCTTGGCGTTCGGCTGGAGGCAAATTCCGCAGAAAATTTTTAGAACTGCGTTTGTAGTAGACTCCTAAGTATCCCAACCGCTCATGCAGCTTATCGGCGAGTCTTTTTTGTTGACGCATGATAAAGTTCGTCAACTCTGTCGGTGTATCAACATCGAGGGAGTCATCCGTCAGACGAGTCGTAACGGCTTGGGTAATAAATTGACTGATGGCTTTGTCTACATAACCACTGATCTGATTGAGTTGGTTGACTCCCAGATGAACTTCACTACTGTGATAGATGTAGTTGGGCGAGTCTGAAAAAGATTGAGTCGAGCCAGAAGTCTCACTTTGAGCAGTCGGTTGAGAAGACTGTATCTGAGAATCAAGAATAACAATCGGTAAAGAGATCCCTTGCTGTCGAAATTGGTCCACTAACACAGTTAGATCCATATCCACTTGTACGATTAAGCAATCAAGTTGTTCTCTTTCTTTACTCACGTATTGCAGTAACTCCTCAACGGAATGAACCTGAGTGACAGCATAGCGATCGCTCTGCAAACTAGACATCAAAGAATGAGCTATCGGTTCTGAGGGGACCAATACACAGATCGATAGATGTGGACGCCATACAGCCGCAGAAGTTGAAGTTAAGTTACCCGCTAGAGAGTCGCTCAGAGATCCAGTCTCCTTTACTAACGTTTCGAGATTCTATAAAAGATTTAATCATACAATTCTTAATCGTACAATTCGCCAAATCTTTGACACTAGAATTACCGCTTGTCACCGAAACCGGGATCATCGGAACACTTTTCCGTGTTCATCGGCTGCAAATTTACATACAAGCTGCGTATTCTACAAGAATCATTAGGGGTCGAGGAGGGCTTTACAACCCCCGACTCCCATTCAAAACCGTGCTTGCTACTTTCACAGCACACGGCTCCTAGTCTAGTTGTCTGTTATCATCAGAACATCCGGTTTCTTTTGAGTTGTAAGACCCATCGGTTGCCGTTTTAATGTCGTGACAGTGGCGATGTAGTAATTGTAGATTTTTATATTCATCTTTACCGCCCGAGGACGTTGGGATGATATGATCGATTTCTACAATATCATCTGGGGTGAAGTATTGTCCAGATGATTTACATTTGCCTTTTTGCTTTTTGAGCAAATTTGCTACTCGTTTAGGTACATCGTAGGATGTACCTTTTCTTGTACTCCAGTAAGTCCAGTTTCCGTCGTAGGGTGATGCTTTAGGTCTTATAGTTACGTGACGTTTAATAGTTGTTTCAGCATGGCTTAGTAGTTTGTGACCATCTTTGGTTTCAAAACTCCATGCCATATTACCGTTTTTCCTGAAGTATTTCTTCAGTTGATCGTAACTAGCTTTACCGCATCTGCTAACTGTCCATGCTCTTAATCTTTGCCATGTAATATGGTCTAAAGAGGAGAATGTCTTTTTGGAGACAACTTTGGAATGGTAGTTACACCATCCTCTAATTACCGGGTTTAGGTGTTTGATTAATGCGTACTGGGGTGCGGTTTTGTGAGTTTTAATCACTTCTTTCACCTTGTCCGTGTGAAGCTCTATTGCCTTCTTGCTAGGTTTTATTATGGTTCTGAACCCTATTAGTTTTGAGTTCATACCCCCAGTCTTACCTGAGTGGTGTTTTCCCACTGGATATTGTCTGAAGTTCCAGCCTAGAAAGTCGAATCCAGGTTTAACCTTTATGCCTTTCACTTCAATTTCTTTTAGTGTATGACATATACGGGTTTTGGCTGGTTTCAGTTCTAACCCGATAGGTTTTAACCATTCTTCAATGGCAATTTGGCACTGTTGAATGATTTTTAATTGTGGACTAATTACCACAAAATCATCTGCATATCTGATGACTTTGGCTTGAACTGTGCCTTTCTTTCTTGGGAAGTTTTGTTCTATAAGCCTAATCATTCCATCCAGTGCGATGTTAGCAAGTAAAGGACTAATAACACCTCCTTGTGGTGTGCCTGCCTCTGTTGCCTCAAATATGCAGTTATCCATAACTCCAGCCTTCAACCATTGTCTGATTTGGGCTTTTATTGTTGATGGACAATCGATTTTGGACAGTAGGTATTCATGGTTAATCTGGTCGAAACACTTTGAGATGTCAGCATCTAAGATGTAATATTCACCTTTGTTGATACTTTGGAAGATTCGTGACATTACGTCATGGGCTGAACGTCCGGGTCTAAACCCGTAGCTTTCCCCCTCAAATCTGGCTTCCCATTGTGGTTCCAATGCAGATTTTACCAAAGCTTGCCTTACTCTATCGTGTATAGTCGGGATTCCTAAAGGGCGTTTTTCATCCTTGGATTTGGGTATCCATTTCCTGCGGAGTGGTTTTGCCTTTTGGTATTTGCTTAGATTTTTGGCAAGTTCTAACCGTTGATTGGGTGTAATAGATTTGATTCCATCTACCCCGGCTGTTTTCTTACCCTGGTTATCTTGAGTAACCCTTCTTATTGCTAAGAGTTTGGCGTAATACGACTTAACTAGGAGCTTTTGAAGCTTTCGAGCTTTCGCATTTTGTCCCGATAATGATGCCTGGTAAATTCTCTTTTGCAGCTTAAATACTATCCGTTGAACTTTCGCCCAATTGATTTTATTCCATGCAGTCGTAGTCTTGGTTATACTCGTTTTCACCGTTTTAACTGCTAATTGAAACTTTACCTAACAACTTGACCGGAATCTATCAGCGTATCCTAAATATTACATCTAGGCTTTAGCTTCTGACTCCATCTTTCGCCCTCATAACATCCGCCTTAGATTTGTGGCTACCTAACAGTATTCGACCTCTGTAGGGGTATATGAGGGGTTTTAACGTTCCTTGAAAACGGGGTTATTGCCTTTAGAATCGTCCTATCCGCCGGGGTACTTTTGGGAGTCTGTGTAATTAGTATAATCAAACCTCTTACCTCTTTGAAGAAGTGTATTGAAACTTCTACCTTTTCCCCTTGTTCTTTTGAACGCAGCGTAGTCAAGTCATTTCGCTACTTACTGTTCACGACGGTTCAATACAGACGTTCACTTTCGTTATTCTTGGACAATTGGCTAGAGAACTTCTTTGGTATTTGACTTATACCTGATTTCCCATTATTCCCAGCTTCAGTGTTTTGATAATCAGTCTGACACTGTGGGAATTGCCTTAACTCTTTGGATTTGGGTTACTTTTGCCTGTTAAGGTTCTGTAACTCATACCATTGACTCCGAGTTTGACCTTCCTTTAAGGTCACATTTTTCAAAGTTAAAGTGGGCTTTGTTTCCAAAAACCACTTCCCTGCTTACGTTTCGGGTTTTATCCCTTCACTTTGGCAGGAACGTCTCGCACATTAGTTTACAATTGTAACTGTTTTCTGACTCCTAAATTTTTAATCTTTAGAGTGGGCCAAAGTGATAGTGTTTTCTGACATCCGCTAAAATTTTCCAAGTACAAGACATTCCCTCTGGAAAAGTTACTAAGTCCCCTTTGCCAATAGGAATGGGTTCACCCCCGTCGGGAGTCACGATTACATCACCGGCTAACAGATAACAAGTTTCACTCTGATCATAAGTCCAAGGAAACTCAGAAACTTCTTTTGTCCAAATCGGCCAGTTAGAGACTCCTAACTGCGGTCGATCTTCTGAGTTCGGTTGATGCTCAACTTGAATTTTCATCAAGTCGTGAGTAGACATATTGCTTTTTTTGATTGTGTTTTTAAAAGGTTTTTGCCAGTCACCCGGAGTGAACACCTGCTTGATCTGGGGTCAATTCTATGTTTAGACTTTAATAGGCTAAAGTTTCTAAAGTTTCTCGCAAATAGGTACGAACTTGGCGATCTAGGTTCATGGGAGGGCGCCCGTCGGAGTCAAGATGTTCAAGCTGCCAACTTTGAAATCCAGAGCTAGAAGCGATTGCTTGTTTGAGACTTTGCCAAATTTGAGAATCTTCTTCGAGTAAGGGAGTCGCAGCAACTGATTCATTTTCCGGAAGGATAGAACTTGAGTTTGCCATAATCTTTCACCAAATAAATGATCAAGTTGAAATTTTTTTAAACCTTACTCTATTTTTACAAATTCTCACTGCAAATGCCTGTAGCTGTAAACACCATCTGTGAGTTAAGTTTCGGAGGGGTCTTGAGAGTCTAGTGAGGATGGAGAATTCTCTGGGGTTTCCGGTAGAAGTGATTCGGGTAAGATGCGGTTAACTCGGAGTCCAATGTGGGTGAAACCTTGACGAATTTGTTCAGAGGTTAAAGGTTCTGCCCCCGCCCATTCTGGTTTTCGGGTGAGTAAAACTCCAATCACACTGATCGGAACTTGAAGAAATAAGTTACAACCTAAAAAGGCGATACTGGCAATCAATAATCCGATTAAACGTCCGAGTCCGGGTAATGAGACGACATCAGCAGCGAGGGGGGCGAGACGATAAAGTTGCCAAAGTATAGGAATTAAAAGCAGGGGTGCAATTAAAGCAAGTTTTTGATTCAGTGAAGTTTTGAACCGGGTGAGAATCCTGCGTTGTATCGGAGTCAGTTGTTCCGGTTTGATCGTGACAATTAAAATGCTGAAAATATAAAAGGGCTGAAACCATTGCATCCCCAAAATCGGTAGGATGCCAATCATCGCAATGATCGCGATTTCTACCCCAATCGGCCAGATGGGATAACCAATGGCTAATCCGAACAGACAAAGTGCCAGCCACAGGGGAAGTACCGCTAAACCGGAAAGATGAATCCAGAGATAGGGATCGACTCGAAAATTCGACATTAGTTCTGTTGTGGGCTATCGCTTGATCATACTACGAATTGCCGATGTCCGGAGCGATCGCTTCCCCGAGATTGTCCCCCAAAATTTAGCGATCGCCCCTCACTTGAAGATTGAGGCGATCGCCGAGGAAAAATCAACAGACTCTTTCTGCGATTAAGGGTTAATTTTAGACGGACAGAGTTCGTCGCTTGGTCGCCATGCGGTAGGCTTCCAGGATATCTCCTTCTTCCCAATCATTGAAGGTATCGAGACCCATGCCACATTCATAGCCCGCATTGACTTCTTTGGCATCCTCTCGCATCCGTTTGAGGGAGTCGAGTATGCCTTCGTGGATCACATTCCCTTTCCGCAAGACTCGTACCTTACAGTTACGAACCACTTTTCCGGACTGGATATAACATCCTGCCACTTTACTCCGTCCGACGGGGAAGACAGCTCGGACTTCTGCTTGACCCAGAGCTTCTTCAACCAATTCCGGTTCGAGGAGACCTTCCATGGCGGCTTGTACATCATCAAGGAGGTTGTAAATGATGTTGTACTCCCGAATATCAACGCCGAGTTGGTCAGCGGCCTGTCGGGCACCATTGGCTAAGGTGGTGTTGAAGCCAATTAACACAGCATCACTGGCGGTTGCCAAATCAATGTCTGTTTCTGTGACTTCTCCCGGTGCTGCTAAGAGTAGGCGCAATTGCACTTCTTTTTGAGGAAGCTTCTTGAGGGCGTTAACAATCGCTTCGACAGACCCTTGCATATCTCCTTTGAGGATGATATTGAGTTCTTTGAGTTCTCCTTCTTGGGCGCGAGCAGAGAGAGTGCTGAGACTGATCCGGCCTTGGAGGAGACGAGACTGACGTTGAGCCTGGGCGCGAACGTCCGCGAGGGCAGAGGCTTCTCTTTCGCTCTCGAAGACCTCAAATTCATCTCCGGCAGCGGGAACTTCTCGCAGTCCGAGGATTTCCACGGCAAAGGAAGGGCTAGCAGCATCGACCTTTTCTCCTCGGTCATCGACCATCGCTCGAACCTTACCTAAGGCTGATCCCGCGACGACGATATCACCGACACGCAATGTTCCATTTTGAACTAATAGCGTGGCAATTGGACCGCGAGCTTTGTCGAGGTGAGCTTCAATGACTGTTCCTCGGGCGGCTCGGTCTGGGTTGGCTTCTAAGTCTTCGACTTCTGAAACCAGGATAATCATTTCGAGCAGCAGGTCGAGGTTTTCTTTGTTGATAGCACTCACGGGAACCATAATCGTCTCACCGCCCCATTCTTCGGGAACGAGATTATGTTCCATCAATTCCTGCTTCACCCGATCGGGTTGTGCTGCTTCTTTATCGATTTTGTTAATGGCAACAATAATCGGGACTCCGGCCGCTTTAGCATGGCTGATTGCCTCAATGGTTTGAGGTCGAACCCCGTCATCGGCCGCAACAACGAGGATGGCGATATCTGTAACTCTTGTTCCTCGCGCTCGCATGGCGGTAAAGGCTTCGTGACCCGGAGTGTCGAGGAAGACGACCTGTTGCATTTTGCCTTCATGTTCGACATCAACATGATAAGCACCGATATGCTGGGTAATTCCTCCGGCTTCTCCTTGAGCCACTTTGGTTGTTCGGATCGAGTCGAGTAGAGTGGTTTTCCCGTGATCGACGTGACCCATGATGGTGACGACAGGAGGACGCCGTTTTAGGTGTTCGAGATCGTGTTCGTTGAAGATATTGTCGGGTTTTTCGGCACCGGATTTTTGCTGTTCGGTTTCAAGAATGACTTCAAAGTCTTGACAGACCATCTCGATAATATTGAAGTCAAGGGTTTCGGTAATATTGACCGCAATTCCCCGCTCGAACAAACGCTTAATAATCTCGGTTTCCTGTAATCCCAGAGCGTTGGCTAGTTCTTGAACCGTCATGGAGCCAGAAATCACCAATCGTTCTGGACGTAAAGGTTTAACGGCTTCTGCTTGACGGCGAGAGTTGCTCGATCTTTCGTCTGACGATGAACTTCCGCCGCGACTCGGGCCTGGCTTTTTGGCTCTCGACGGGCTTGAAGTGGTTGCTGGTTTGGGCGAAGATGTACTTCTGGGTTTGGGGGGACGAGCCAGTGACAGAGTTAGAGTCGGGTTCGAGTCTGATGAGTCATTGAGTGAGCCATCAAAATCGTCATCATCTTCATCGTCGATCAGAGGTTTAACCCGAGGGCGCTTGGCTTTGGCTTTAGCGGCTTTATTGGGGTCTTCTTCTTCTTCTTCCCAGCCAGCTCGCTTGCTACTTGGGCGAGTGGTCTGCTGCTTCTTGGGTGCAGTCAGGGTTTTCTTGGGTCGTTTGATCTCGAGATCAACATCGTCTGTAGACGGGATTAATTCCTCCTCTCCTTCTTCACCGTCGGTGGTATCCGGCACAGGGTCATTACCCCTGCGGGCAGGAGGTGGCTGAAGCTCCGGAACGGTCGCCTTTGGTTTGAGGGAGGTAATTTCTTTGCGAGGTTTTCTGACCTCTCTTTCTTTCGTTTCTTTGGAGTCTGCGGATCTGGACTCCGAACTACCTGGACGCGGATTCTTGGTAGGTTTCGGTGCCGGTTTGTCCGTCGTCGTTGTTTTTGCTGCTGGCTGTTGTTGTACCTCTGCTGACTTGGAAGCCGGCTTATTGGATTTTAAAACAGGCTTATTTTTGACGACGGCAGGCTGAGATGACTGTGCGGAAGGCCGCACGGGGGGAGACACCAGTTGAGGGGCTTCCTCTGGTGAGTCTAGTTCCGCAGAGTCAGGCTCCGATGGCTCGCTCACTGAGATCTCTGTGGGTTGTTGGATCGGGGGATTATTGTCATCCCAGGAGGCTTCAGCTTCCGGTTGGCTGATGGATTCTGAAGGAGATTGAGAGGCAGAATTGGGCTTCGATAGCACAGGCCGTTCTAGTAGTGTTGGTTTCTCAGAAGACAAGGAGGATGGAACTGAAGGTTGGGGTTGAGTAGCTGTTGGCACGGATGCTGAGTTTCTCTCTTGAGTTGAAAATCGTTGTGAGTTTGAGTTGGCTTGAAGTTTGGGTTTACGAACTTCAAGGATTTGTTGTTTTTTCTTTTGTTCGGCTTGAGAATCGGAAAGTTTCGATTGGTGGCCTCCCCGTTCGGACTGGGAATCATGATGATTGGTGACGGGGTGAGTTGCCACATATTTCTCAATCCGTTGAGCATCAGATTCAGTAATTGTACTACTATGGCTTTTGACTGCAATGTTGAGCCGTTCGCATACGGCTAGTATATCTTTGTTGTCTAAATTCAATTCTTTTGACAACTCGTAAATTCTGACTTTGACGTTGTTGTTCATCCACTTTGCCCTCTTCGTACCAACCCGTTATCTACTTGGTTTATATTGACATTTTTCTTCCCAAATTAACAATTGTGTTCTGTTGTCGGAGATGACAACAGTAGCTAAACTCGTGAAGAATGACTTTGCTCAAAGAATATTTCTATTGTGAGGGGAGACGCTGCTTGAGAATGTGATAAATTTCTTCAGGTATAGCAGCTTTGAGTGATCGCCCCAGACGATTCTTCTTTTGAGCAATTTTGAGACATTCAGCATTCCGACACAAATAGGCGGAACGACCCATGCCTCGATCTAATTGTACCTGATGGGACGAGTAGACTCGAACCACTCGCCAAAACGTCTCTTTGGGAGCGACTTGGCGACAGGCGATACAGCGACGGTAATTAGGCTGCATTGGACTGATTTAGTTGGAGCAACTCTAGATCTTTAAGGAGATCAGAGTCTATTGACTCGGGTTTCTGGGTGTGAGTCTAACTCAAACTTAACGATCACTACCCTTTCCTATTGTATAGAGTGTTTCGTGATCTATCTATTAAGGAAAGCTGACTTTTGAGGTTCCGAACGCCGTGCATTTCCCAAATTCTAGATGAACTAGAGCTTGGTGTCCGACTCTAAACGGGGTTTAAGCCAATTCTTCGGCTTCTAAGTCTTCTTCCTCTTCGTCTTCAAATGCCTCCTGATAATTATACTGTTCGGCTATTTTTTGATCTTCTGCGACTGCATCATATTTTGCCGTATCTTTTATGTCAATTTTCCATCCCGTCAGACGAGCAGCTAAACGCACGTTTTGACCTTCTTTACCAATGGCTAAACTGAGTTGATCTTCGGGAACTAAAATGTGAGCGCGACGTTCTTCGGGATTGACCAAACGGACTTCATCAACTCGCGCCGGACTCAAGGCATTGGCAATATAGGTGGACGGATCAGGAGACCAACGAATGACGTCGATTTTCTCACCTCGCAACTCGTTGACTACGACTTGAATACGCGATCCCCTGGCACCAATACAGGCTCCAACCGGATCAACATCGCGATCGAGGGTATCAACGGCAATTTTGGTTCGAGGGCCAACATGAGTCGAGGGGGGGTTGGCTTCGCGAGCAACGGCGACGATCCGAACGACTTCATCTTCGATTTCGGGGACTTCGTTGGCAAACAGATACACCACCAAACCCGCATCGGCTCTGGAAACGATCAGTTGTGGCCCTCGCTGTGATCCCTGAGAGACTCGCTTGAGATAGACTCTAAAGGTAGCATTGGCTCTGTAGTTATCGTTGGGAAGTTGTTCTCGTTTGGGTAATTCCGCCTCAACTTCTTGATGACCAAATCCACTGTTAACGGACATAATCACTGACTGTCGTTCAAAGCGTAACACTCGCGCTTGCAATACGGAGCTTTCTAAGTCTTTGAACTCATCTTGAATCATTTTCCGCTGCTGATCTCGCAGCTTTTGAGCTAGAACTTGTTTGGTTTGGATGGCGGCCATCCGACCAAAATCACTTTGTTCGGGGGTGACATCGAGAGTTACCGTATCCCCTAACTGAGCTTCGGGTGCGACTTCGCGGACATCTTGCAAGGAAATCTGATGATCTTGGTTGGTAACTTCTTCAACAATTGTTAAGTTTTTAGCCAGGACACGAAATCCTTCTTCTTCGACATCGAGTTCGACGTCAAAATTGTCGAAATAGTCTTCGGTAAATTGAGTGTTGATCTGAACGGTGCGACGGTAGCGTTCGTATCCTTTTAACAAGGCTTCCCGCAAGGCTTCCTCAACGGCTTGTTTAGGTAAGTTCCGTTCCTGAGAAATATTCTGGATCATGTCTTTGAGTCCAGGCAAACTGACCATTGACATAGGCTGCTTCTCCTGTGTAAATAAAATCTAAAATTAATGCAAAATCAAGAAGCGAAAAAAGATTGAAAAGTCAAGAATTCACAACTGAAGGATTCTCAATTCTCAAGTTTCCCGCAAATGGCGATCGCGTTTTTTGTCTTTGTTGATGTAGATGCTAACCCCGACCCACTCCTCCGACGTCAATGTGAAAATTTCCAGATTTTACTCTCCTTCTTGCAGCAGAACTTCTGCAATGACTGGACGAGGAATAGCCATTTGTCGTCCTTTTTGATTGAGATAAACGGCGGTTTCATCGCGACGAATTAACTTACCGCTCCACTCTTTATACCCTTTATAGGCTTCTGAGGTTCTGATCAGGATGGGAAATCCTTTAAAGGAGATAAAATCGCGATCGCTAGTCAGTATTTGAGAAATCCCGGGGCTAGAGATCTCTAACACATAAGCATCGGGAATAAAATCGATGGTATCTAATTGTTCTTCCAACGCTCGACTCATTTGTTCGCAATCATCTAAACCCGTATCTTGGTTAGGGTTGCGGATATCGACGCGCAAAACAGGGGGGCTGTGGTTGGTATAAAATACTGCTCCCACCACTTCTAATCCCAGCGCTTCAGCAACAGGGGTGGCTAGATCGATGATTTTTGGGACAAGGGGGTGAGCCATACTTCGATAGCAGAAAATTAGACTTAAGACTTTAAACTGACCAACGGTTTGTGCCATTTCTCAGGCAGACATCTGTGACTCCTACGGATGAAAACACGATATCGAAGGCTTCTAGACTGTGGCTTGTCGCACCTCGTACAAGCTTACAGGTTGAACTGAACCCTGACACTAAAAAAAGTGGGCGACACCCACTTCACCGTGTTTTCCACAAGAAGTCAGACAGACAAATCCCGTTTGGGGTTGATCTCTGACCTCAAGTTTACCTTAAATTAGTTCTTTTTGTCAGGTGGGATGTCTTGATTACTATTTTCCTTTCGTGAGTTGACGGAGTTGTCGGGCTTCGCTAATCACTTGTTCAAAGTTTTCTTCATCAACTCGTTGAACGTAGTTAATTTTAAATTCTTCTAGGAAAGCAACCAGTAAGGTTTCGATTTCATGGATACTTTGTTCTTTTTGAATCTCTTGACCAAGTGCAGTCCCAAAATGACGCACCAGTTCATTTGATAACCGAGTTCCGACTGGATCTTCCATTGCGGTTTTAACGGCTTCGTAGGTGTTTTGGGGGCCTTCTACGGCGATTTTTGATAACTCATTAATTAAACGTTCTGTGATTTGGGTGGGAAGATCTTGTAAGCCGGGAATTTGTTTTAATCGGGTTGAAAGGGGAGATTGTTGAATTGCACTTTGAATACTATGGCGGAGAATCGCTTCAATTTCGGGTTGAACTTGGGGAATGGCTTTATAAACGGTAATTTGAACTAAGCGAGTTGCCAAAACTTCGATTTCATTAATGTCATTGAGATCAATGTAACGACGGTTTTGAGATTCAAAAAATTGTTTTAAAAAGTCTCCACTTTCAATATTATTTTGAGTTTGGTTGATCGCTTGAATCACGACAATTTCAGTCAATTCGTGAGCAAAGCTGGTGAGAACTCCGCGAATCGCTTGCATCCTAACTCGTTCAATATCGATCCATCCAACTTGCTCTAAACGAATGGTGACGGGAATAATTCTCAGCCATCGCCACTGGGGAATAAACAGAAAGATATCATACCAACGCCACAGCATGGCATCGAACCAAGTAAAACTTGCAAAACGGCGATCAATCAGATAGGTTCGCAGTAAAAACTCAACCAGAAAAACGAGGACAAAGGGTAAATCTATTTGCCAAAACTCATCAAGAAATTGTCCATTGTCGTCAATCTGGCGATAATAATTGACTTCCATCTGGGGACTGATTTCTTCATCAAACCATTCTAATTCTTCTTGAAAACCTTGTTGAGTTAAATAGGTTCGACTCCAAAAAATCCGAAATGCTTCTTTGGCTGAGTCTTGGGAACCCGGAACTTTTTCCCGCATCTCGTTTTTGATTTTCTCTAAGGTTCCGCTTTTATTCGCGACAGCAAAGGGATCTTCGTTAATCAAATTAACACTTTGAGTTCGTAAGCTGTTGAGAGTTTGATTGACTTCAGAGGAATTTAAGCCAAATTCTAGGGCTTGCTGTTGGAGTTTTTCAACGGTTTTTATATAGTCTTCGGTTTGGCGTTGGGGTTCAATTCCTTTGATCGGATCATACAATTGGGTTAGTTTAGGGGTGTAGCGAAAATAAAAATTACGCAGAGGGATATAAGTCAGATTAAACAAGACTAAAATAAAATTGATTAGGGCGAGTAATGCCATCAATTGTTCAAACCAGGAGACTTTTTTCTTTTTCTTGCGGAATATGGATTTTGAGCTGGGCATAAATCAGTAAGAATGAGAACAATTAAAATCTCTAAGACTACTTTAGCGGAACTCGGCTAACTCTCCATCAACATTTTGACAGATTCTCACTAGAATTTAACGATGTCAATTCCTTCTAAATCATCTCGGATTAGTATTATTATTCCAGTTTACAACTGCGATCGCTATGTTGGACAAGCTGTTGAGAGTATTCTTCATCAAACTTATTCTGACTATGAAATTATTGTGATAGATGATGGTTCTCAAGACAATACTCGCCAAGTCTTAGAGCCTTATGAAACCCAAATTCGCTATGTTTATCAAAACAATCAAGGGGTTTCTGTGGCGCGAAATCAGGGAATTCAGCTTGCAAAAGGGGAATTTATTGCGTTTTTAGATGCGGATGATTTGTTTCTCCCCGATACACTCGCGGCGCAGTTGGCGGTGTTTGCAGCTAACCCAAACCTGGGAATTGTTCATAGTGGCTGGCGACGCATCAACCAAGCGGGCGAAACGTTGATGGATGTTCAGCCGTGGGAGAGGGTTCCTGAGTTGAATTTGGAGACTTGGTTACGCTGGAAACCTCTGGGAACGATGGGAACTTTAATGTTTCGTCGCCGTTGGTTAGAAGAAGTTGGGGGCTTTGAACCGGGGTTGACTCACGCGGAGGATGTTGATTTGATCTTACGGTTGGCGTTAAAAGGCTGTGAGGCGGAGTGGTTACGTCAATCTACGGTTTGTTATCGACAACATGATCACAACACAATGCGAGATGGAATTTCTCAAGCCAAATCGATTAATTGGGTGTTAGATCGATTTTTCAGTCGATCAGATATTCCGGTTGAAATTCGCTTGATTGAAAATTGGGTGCGTTACAGCACGTTAGTTTGGAGTTCTTGGTATTTATATTATACAGGTTTTCCTCAAGAAATGGTGCAGTATTTACAAAAATCTTGGTCTTATACTCCGTTTTACGGGATAGAAACTGTGATCAATTGGATGGAAAGCTTTACTCAATATTCACTGAATTTAGGGGATGAATTCTATGCAGATGAATTGGGTAAGCTTCCGGAATGGCGATTATTGCTTCAGTGGGTTGTTGAAGAAATTGAACGCCAGCAGTTAGACTCTCAAATCTCTGGAAATTGAGACGTTAAAGTTGAGCTTTTTTGAGAAGTTTCTCTAATTGAGAAAGATTAACGTAAATATTACGAGTAATTGGGCTAACTTTGGGGTTATCATCATCAGGTAATCTTTCCCCAAAAAGGTAGTAATGTTCTAAGCGACAAATATTACTGAGAAGCCAATAGAGTGGGGTGACATATCCCGGTGAAAAAATCTCAATTACTTTTGTTCCAGGGTTGCAAAAGGTAAGGTTCGTTAATCCTGCGCCATGAGGTGCTACGACAACTTCAGCTGCGTTGAGATAATGGGCTTGTTCGACAATGGATAATGTTTCTAAGTAAATTCGTTGAAAGCCATATTTTTCTAAAAGTTGAACAACGGCTTGATTATTGATTGTTTTGCGGTAGCCAGCTTTATTTCTATCAATATAAATTCGTTTGTAACAGGGAATTTTTGGGCGAAGTTTTGGATGGAGAAAGGCTTGTTTGAGATAGTGACATTTCCATTCTGAAATTCCAAATTCTTCAGTAAGATTAGGAACGATTACTTGTTTGGCTTTAAGATAGGGATAATGAAAACTTTCAAAAATTTTATCCTCAGTAACTCCCAAAATATTTAAACTATCTATTTGATATTGATGAGGACAGTGACTAAAGACAAATTTATCAATTTTTAAGTTTTTAATCTCAGATATTTTTTGGACTAGATCTAGACGAGCAAGAACATCAAACATCCAATGAAAATATCCTCCATTTCCCCAACGAACCGATAAAAAAGCGATAGTTTCATCAAGTTCATAAACCGAATAACGATGATTGTGGGAAATTAAAAATTCAGGATGTCCACTCGAAAGCTCAGAAATTAATTGTGATTTTGCATTTAAAACAGCACTGGTTAAAATCGGATCAGCCAACGCTTTACCTTCAGGAATAATACTCACGAAAGCAGCAGAGGATTGAAAGTAATCAGGCTTAAAGTGATCATCAAGATTGTCATCTAAGGTAATTGGAGGTGTACATTTAATTTGACTTTCGGAATAGAGATCAAATGTGGTAACATCAGAAGCGGAGTCTAAGCTAACAATTTGTTCTGGAGAATATTGACAAAAGGTTTCAATGACGGTAGATGGTAGAATAAGATGATGGCGACAAAAAATAGCAGTTTCAAGATAACCTTGCTCTTCAAATATATTAGCAAGTTCACGATAAGCTTCAAAGCAGTCTGTTTGTAATTCTAGGGTTTTAATTAAAGTGTCAATCGCATCATACCAATTTTTCTGTTGTTTCAATACTAATGCGAGTTTGAGACAAAGTTCGTATAGATCGGGATTGACTTGAACGGCTTTTTTATATAGAGTTATGGATTCTTGCCATCGCTGTTTGGTTTGGAGTAAATCTCCTAATTTTTCATAAAGGAAAGGTAGATTGGGATCTATTTCTAAAGCTTTTTTGTACAGATCAATCGCTTCGTCTTCTTGATAAAATTCCTGTAACAAATCTGCTAATTTATAGTAAGAGGTTGACAGATTGGGATTAATTTGTTGAGCTTGACGATAGATAGCAATCGCTTCTTTTTTATGACCTTGTTCAATGTAAGCATCTCCAATTTTAATATAAGGCCAATAGTTATCGGGATTAAGTTCAAGTCCCTGATAATAAGTTTTGATAGCGTTTTCCCAGTGTTGGCATTCTAGATAAGCATCTGCTAATTTCAAGTAAGACCAACAAACATCGGGCTTTATTTGAATACTGTGTAAATAACAATCAATAGCCTCATTCCACTGTTGTAATTGACTAAACGCATCCCCTAAACTGTTATAATAATGGTTAGCAGTTTGATTTATTTTAATCGCTTGTTTATAGTTTGAAATAGCAGCAGTCCATTGTTCATTTTGACTGAAAGCTTGACCTAATAGATAATAAATTTTAGCCGTGTTTGGATAAAGCTTGATTGCTTGAGAATATAGAGAAATAACCTGTTCAATTTGATTTTGTTCTAATAAGGTTTTACCCAGGTTAAAATAATCTTCGAGTTGAAGTTTATCGGGTTCTAACTGAAAGGCTTTATATTGACAGTGCGCTGCTTTTTCTTGTTGATCATTTTTTTGCCAAATGCGGGCTAAATTTCGATAAACTCCAGCGAGATTAGGTTGTGATTTTAGGGCGGTTTCATAAGATTTTATCGCCTGTTCCCACTGTTGCTGAGTTGCGTATAAACTCCCTAAGTTTGCATGAACTTCTGCAAAATTGGGTTGATGTTCTAAAGCTTGATTATACCAATATTTGGCTTCTTCGAGTTGATCTTGCATTTGCATAATAACGCCCATAATTTTATAAGCGGGAGCAAAATTAGGCTGAAGTTGTAAAGCCTGGTGACATAAGGTAACAGCCTGTTCTAATTTTTGTTCAGCGACAGACAAGTTTGCTTGTTGACAAAGCTGACTCGCTGATGTTTTGGAGTTAGCCGCCCGGTTCATATTAGACAATTTTAAAAAAAGGGACTTCTTTATTTATATCATTAAAAGTTACCTTTAATGCTCTGAAGTTTAATTTTAAAGTTCGACTAACGCTTGATCGATCTGATAGTAAGTTGTATCTTTAGCCTGAATTAGATGTTTTTCGTACTCAATTATACTTAAAAGACTGGGTTCTAATGATTTACTTTCAGCATTTTCAAGGATCTTTTCGGCGGTAATAAAATCTCCAGCCCGTCGATAAAGATCGGCTAAAAATAATTCTTCAAGACCCTGTTGACGTTCATTAATTGTTTTTGTTAGAATAGCGTTATGAAACAATCGAGCTGCTTTTAAACGACTTTTAAAAAGTGGATTGGTGAGATTGGGATGATTATTAGGACTGACGACAGGCTTTTCAGGATTGATTTTTCTGATTTTCATCGGTATTCTAAACTCGCATTTGAACTTTGTTGAACTCAAGAGGACAATTACTTAAATTTGATCCTGTTTCTATAGAATCATCATCATCAGTAAGATTGTCGATAGGGATAAGTTCAGGATTATTCTATAATTGAGTATTAATACAATCTCACGAGTCAGGATTCGGGATCAAAAAAGGATAGAAAAGTTCAGGAGTTAGAGCCTAATTTATTTGTAGAAGTAGAACACAGCTAAGGTTCAATCTCCGCTTGATTGTCTTTAGACTCTGGAAGGATCGCTTTTAAGAGTCAGGCGGTTTAAAAAAACGATTGGCGCCGATGAGAGTATGTATTGCTAACCGTGATACTCAGACTTCTCTGGCTAAACTGAAGGGGCAGAAGTCAAGTAGCTACAGAATGCCCACAATATCAATGTTTCTGAATTCTACTAAAAATGAGCTTTAATGTCAATCCCCTCTTAATTCCAGTTAAATTTTCTTCCTAAAAAATCCTCTAGTCTTTGATTTTGAGAGTCAAAGAAGTTATGTAGTTGTGTGCGAACTTCTGTGGGTATTGGTTGATAGAAACCTTGGTTATAGGTTTTAAATTCAGTTAAAACAAAATCAGGCAAATTCAAAAACTCAAATACCTTTTTTATCATCACTTCGGGTTGTTCATAAAAGTCCTCACTTTTTAAAATTAAGAAATTTTCAGGAGGAAAATAAATCATCCATTTGCGGATAAACTCTACATAAATTCCTCGCCAAAGGTATTTATGTGTTTGTTCCCAATACCTAGAATCAATAGAGATTTCTGGATTTGTTCCTAAGAGTTCTAATTCTGCTGAAATTGCGTCAGAAAGTGAGTTTTCTTCTAATCCCAACCGTACCCAGTGATAGTATTGAGAAATAGTTCTTTCTATCGGGTTTCTTAATAAAATAATAAATTTCATTTGGGGAAATATTTCAGCAATGCGGCTAGCTACTTGTTCATCTTCAATATAGCTAGGTGTTGCTTCTCCTGTCAAAAAATGAGTTGATTTTTTTAAACTCGGAAAATGAGATAGATACCAATCTAGTCCTCGTTTATAGTGATGATTCCAAAAATATATTTCTTTTTTGATTGCAGGTAAAACTTGAGGATGTTTTTCTAAATAACGGTATAGAGAAGTGGTTCCACCTTTCTGAGTTCCGATAATGATAAAACCTGGATTAAGCGGGGTTTCACTATCCCAGTCGGTTTCAGCAACTTCAGGATGAGAACGTTGAATTTTTTTATAAATTGCTCGTTGATAAGCTGAAATAGCAGGTTTTATTCGACCTAAACGAGTTAACACTTCACCTAAATTGAGTTCAACTAAAGGAGCATTTGGATAACGTTCAACTGCATCTTGATAAAGCGTTAAGGCATCATTAAGTTTATTGTGTTGTGCTAAAATATTCCAGAGATTCCAGTACGACCATTGATAAAAAGGTTGCAGCTCTATTGCTCGCAGATAAGCTTGGATAGCGGGTTCATATTGTTCTTGTTGCAACAAAAGTTGAGCGATTTTTTGATAAACTTGAAAGGAGTTGGGATCAAGTTCCAAAGATTTCTTATAGTTTTCAAGAGCAACATCCCAAGATTTGAGTCTCATAAAAGTATCGGCTAATCTTTGATAAGTTACTGCTGAACTTGGATTGAGTTCTAAGGCTTTTTTGTAATTCTCAATCGCTTCTTGCCAGCGTTCTAATTGACTGAATGCTTCACCTAAGTTGTGAGCAGCTTCAAAAGAAGCAGGTTTCAGTTTAATTGTCCTTTGATAACAGGTAATTGCGGGTAAGGGTTTTTCAAACTTAAGGAGCATATTTCCTAATGTTAAATGTTCCTCGGGGGTTGCCCAATCGGGTTCTAATTTTAAGGCTTGATACCAATATTGAGTCGCTTCTTCTTGCTGGTTGAGTTGAGTCAAGATTTGAGCTATATTTCGATAATAGGTTGCTGCATTGGGTTGTATTTTAACAACTTTTTTGTAAGTTTCTATAGCCTTTTGCCAGTTTTTTTGTTTAGTATAAATACTTCCTAAATTTGCATAAGATTCAGCTAAATCTGGCTGAATTTCAACAGCCTTGAGATAGTATTGTTTTGCTTCTTCTTCCTGGCCTTGAAGTTGTAAAGCAATGCCTAAGGTTTGATAAGCTAATGCAAACTGAGGTTGATGTTCTAAAGCTTGCTGACAAGAAACAATCGCCTGCTGAAATTGCTGTTGATGCAAATAAACAATTGCCTGTTGATACAAGTTCCTTGCAGTTATAATAGATTGCTCAGAGTTGTTCATAACGAATATTGGTATAATAAATTAGGATGATATAATTATACTTTATTTTCAAATCTTAGTTCATTGAGGTCATTTTAATTCAATAGACTTAGAAATCAAAATCTTTTTTAAAGTGTTAGCAATTTCTTCATCACTTAATCCAGTCGCTTGTTTTCTAATCATGAGTTGATAGCCTTGATCAATAATTTCAATTGCATCCGATACCCTATTTAAAAAATAATCAATACCTACTTTTGCCTGTTGTTCGGGATTATCCTGTTCTTTTACTGCATAATCATCAAAAATAATGACACCTCCGACTTTAGTTAACCGCCAAGATTGCAAGGCATCTTGTAATGCCGTCATCGCCAAATGACATCCATCAATATAAACAATATCATAGAAATTGGCTGGAAGCGAATCTAAAATATCCTGAGAGTAGGCAATCATTTTTGTGACTTTTTGAACAGCATTAGTTTTAAAAATGTTATCATCAAATTCTGGTTTAAAATAAGGATCAATACAAGTTATTTTTGCAGTGGGATGAGTTAAAATATGATCAATAAACCAGCAAGTAGACATTCCTTGATAACTGCCAATTTCTAAAATATTTAATTCAGGAGTATTGCTAAAAGGTGTTAGATGTTTTTTCCAAATTGGAATATTATTGCTAAACCAGTCTTGAGTGAATTGATAATTTCTCTGTTGACAGAGATACCATCCTTTTAGAATAAGAGCTTTTTGATGATAGTGAACTGCTTCTTGTTTTTGACCTTGTTGAGTTAAAAGATTACCTAATTTGGTATAAGCATCAGGAGAATTAGGATTTTGCTCAATATTCTGATAGCATTCAGTTAAAATTTGCTGAAAGTTTTGGTGTTGATTGAAAACTTGTTTAAGTTTTATGATAATTTCTGGGGTATTCGGTTGAATTTTATCAGCAAGTTGATAAAAAATAGTTGCCGCTTCAAACTGTTGACATTGAACTAATGCTTCCCCAAGCTTTAAATAAGGTTCGGGAGTATTAGGGATAAAACCAAGTTCAGTTATATTGAGAGGATAATTGATGACCAGTTGATTCTGAAAAACGTGGTAATACCAACTGAGAACACTCTCAAAATTTGATTGTTTAATTTGCTGACGAATAGCCTCTCCTAACTGTTGATAAATAGTCTTTAAAAAACTTGGATTAAACGGATTTTCTCTGACTTTTAGAGCATAAATATAAGCAATAACTGCATCATTGTATTGATTTTTATGAAAAAAAGCATCTCCTATATTCTTATATGACCAAGCAGCTTGAGAATTAATTTTTATCGCTTGATAACAAGTTTTGATTGCATCATCCCACTGTTGTTTATAGATGTAACTTTTTCCGAGATACAGACATGACCATAAAGCGTTTGGGTGGAGTTCAAGGACACGACGATAAGCAAAAATTGCATCATCCCACCGTTGAAGCTTAAAGTAAACATCTCCTAATTTTTGATAAGCTATTCCCGAATTATGATTGAGATTAATCACTTGATGGTAGGAAGTTATTGCTTCGTATAACCGACTGAGTTTTATTAATATATTTCCTAACTCTAAGTAAGTTTGTTCTGATTTTTGATCGAGGCGCAATGCAACTTGATAACTAATAATTGCATCTTTCCACTGGTGTTTTTGAGCATATAAACTCGCAATATTTTTATAAATTTCTGCATCATCTGGCTTGATTTCTAATGCGTTTAGATAACACTGTAAAGCATTTTCAAGTTGACCTTGCATTTGAAAAACAACCCCTAAAGTTTTATAACTCTTAAGATTTGGCTTGATGTTTAAAGCGTGTTGACAAATCGTAATTGCTTCTTGCCATTTTTCCTGATTAATGTAATATTCTGCTTGTTGATGAAGTTTGGTTAGAGACATTTCTAGACTTAACATAGGTTCTATAATTAGTTGTTAATTTTATTTCATTGTTCAATCAATTATTCCAGTTGAATTTCATTTCTAATACATCTTCTAACTCTTGATTATAAGCCTTAAAATAACTTCCTAATAGATTTCGCATTGATTCATCTAAAATTGGATAAGAGCGAGCATTATATTTTTTATAGTTAGATAAAGAATGATTAGGTAAATCTAGAAAGTTAAAAATATGCTTTAAAGTTATCGCCGGATTTGAATAAAATTTTTCACTAGAAATAATTAAAATTTTCTCTCGGGGAAAAATCTCTAACCATTTTTTTAAAAATTCTACATAAACCCCTCTAGCAATATAACTATTGGGTTGATTCCAGTAACTAACATTTGTAACATTCAGTCGTTCAATTTCAGAAATCATCGCTTCTTCTAATGAACGAAATTCCCAATTCATATTTACCCACTGATAATAGTGAGAAATCGCTCGATCAATTGGATTTCTCAAGACAACAATCAGTTTAGTATTCGGAAAAGTCTGAAACAGACGTTCTGGCGCTTCCCAATGATCAAGATAACTCGGTGTTGCTTCTCCGGTTAATATTTTTTGTTCCGCTAATATCGGAGGAAAATGTGCTAAATACCAGTTTATTCCTCGATTATATTTTGTTGACCAAAAATCAATTTCCTTAATTAAAGAGGGCATAATTTGAGGATGTTTAGCCAGATAGTAGTATAAAGACGTGGTTCCTCCTTTTTGAGTTCCAATCACGATAAAGTTAGGTTGACTCACTGGCTTTAATTTTTCGATATTTTGTATCCAGTCTGGATGAAATTGTTGAATTTTCTGATAACAAGCCAATTGATAACAGTGTAACGCTTCATCGATTTCTCCCTTTTGGGCTAGAATTTCTCCTAAGTTAACATAACACCAAATTGTATTTTTATTCTGTTTAAGAGCGTGTCGATATAAATCTTCCGCCGCTTCTAGTTTTCCCTGTTGATCTAGAATTTCCCATAATCCTTGATACACCCAAGTTGGCATTTCAGGTTTGAGTTCAATCGATTTGAGATAGGCTACAATTGCCTCATCCCATTGTTGTTGTTGAGAGAGAACGACTCCTAAATTATAGTAACTCTCATAAGAGTTGTGATTGATTTTAACATCATTAAAACAGTATTTCAGTCTTTCTTTTAACTGTGTTTGTGTTTGCCTTATCTGTTCTGATTCTGTGATTATCTCTAGATTGTTTGGCTGGATTGTTAAAGCTAAATCATAAAAAATAATAGCTGATTTTAAATCATTGATTTGAGCTAAATTACGAGCAATATCTAAACAAACCTCAGCATCGTCAGACATCAGACTTAAATTCCAAGATTTAGGATTAGATTCAAATTGAATTGCTGCTTGTAGTTTTGTATAAACTTCAGGCAAATTCAGTTGTTTTTTAATCGCTTGAAAATAAGCTTTAATCGCTTCACTCCATCGAATCTCTTGACTGAGTGCAACTCCTAATTTATAATAAGACCAGGCAAAACTTGAATCAAGAACAATAGCCTGAGAATAAGCAGATATTGCTGCGGAAAATTGTTGAAGTTCTGATAAAGCATTACCCAAGTTATAATAAGACCAAGAAAAATTAGGATTTAGTTGAACTGCATGATCGTAAGCAGAAACCGCTTCCTGCCATTTTTCTAACCGAAAAAAGGCTTCACCTAACTGATGGTAAGACCAAGAAAAATTAGGATTCAGTTCAATTGAACTTTGATAAAGAGAAATTGCAGCTTCAATATTTCCTTGAGAAAAAAGCAGTTCAGCTTGTTGATAAAATTGAAATGCTTCAGAGGGTATAGATTCAGACATTCAGCTTTACAAATCTTTTGTGAGAATGTGCATTAAGTATAAAATAGAGAATACAACGAGCGGGATACCAATCAAAAGTCCTAATAAAACCTTTGAAATTGAACTAACAAAAATCAAAAACACAATATAGGGAACCCCAATCAAAACAGTAGTAATCACAATTTTCAAGGGAGTCCACTTAATTTCCCGCTTTAAGTGTTTATAGGACTGACCTTCTAGATTACGGAGAATTGGAGGTTTTCCAGACATTGCCTACTCCTTGAAAATAAAAATACCGGAAAATTACCAGAATAGATCAGAAGTTTTACACTTCTAACTCTTTGTGGTACATGATATATAGGATAGCAAAAAGTTGAGCAAAAGCGAATAGATGTCAACGGTGATGGGAACTCCTCAAGTTAGCGTAATTATTCCAGCATATAACGGTAGCCGCTACATTAGCCAAGCCGTCGAGAGCGTTTTGAGTCAAACGGATTGTCATTTTGAAGTCATTGTCGTTGATGATGGTTCCACGGATAATACGAATACGATTTTACAACATTATAGCGATCGCATTCGTTATTTTTCTCAAAAAAATCAAGGAGTTGCAGCAGCGAGAAATCGGGGAATTCAGGAAGCAAAAGCTGAGATTATTGCTTTATTGGATCAAGATGATATTTTTCTTCCCCACAAACTCGCAGAACAAACGGCTTGTTTTCAGAAGTTTCCAGAAGTTGGACTTGTTAACAGTGGTTGGCGTTTAATTAATAGAGAAGGATACAATATTTCTGAGATTGAACCCTGGCATAATTTACCTGATTTAGACTTACAAACCTTAATTATACACTCTCCTATTTTACCCAGTGCAATCATGTTTCGGCGAACTTGGTGGGAAAAAATTGGCGGGTTTAATTCTCGGTTTAATGGAGTTGATGATGCTGAATTTGTGTGGCAATTAGCTGCTAGAGGATGTCAGGCTATTTGGTTGCCAAAAATAACTGTTGAATATCGACAACATCATCAAACTGTTTCTCATCAAAAAGCAGTTGAACGTGCTGAAACTGTAATTGTCGCTCAAAATAACTTTTTTAGTCAAAAAGGGTTATCTGATGCGGTGATTCAACTGGAAAAGCCTGCTCGTTATGAAGAATTAACTTGGTTAGCTTGGCATCTTTATCATACCAATCATTATCAATCTATGGCTGAATTTCTCCATAAATCTTTAGCCTATACTTCCGACACAATACCGATTGTAATTTCTGATTGGATTAAACGGTTTAGTGGAAATTGTCAAGCCTACGGTTATCAACTGCACCTAGAATCCTTTAGAAAATTACCCCAATGGCAACAACTGATTTCTAGTCTTCTTCCTTCTAATCTTCCCAAAGTTAGTGTAATAATTCCTGCTTACAACTGTGAAAATTATATTGAACAAGCGGTTAAAAGTGTATTAGAACAAACCTATACTGATTATGAAGTGATTGTAATCGATGATGGTTCTACTGATAATACTAAAAACATTTTAAGTCCATACTTAGATATAATTCAATATGTTTATCAATCTAATCAAGGTGCTGCAAAAGCGAGAAACAAGGGTTGTCAAATCGCTCAAGGAGAATTATTAGCCTTTCTGGATGGAGATGACTTTTTTACCCCGAATAAGTTAGCAGAACAGGTTAAAGTTTTTGAACAAGATGCAACAATTGATTTAGTACAAAGTGGTTGGATGGTTGTGAATAAAACAGGTGAAAACTTAGTTGATGTCCTTCCGTGGAAAAATGCACCCGAACTTAACCTAGAAACTTGGGTTTTGCATAAATGTGTTCGTCCAAGTGCTTTAATGATACGAAAAATTTGTTGGAAAAAAGTAGGAGGATTTGATCATTCTTATCCCCCAACAGAAGATTTAGATTTTGTTCTTCGTTTGGCTTTAATGGGGTGTAAAGCCGTTTGGGTTAAACAACTTCATGCAGGATATCGTCAACATGATTGTAACTTAATGTCTGGAGGGGAAAGAGTGATTAAAAACACCGAACTTTTGATGAATCAGTTTTTTAATAGACGAGATCTTCCCAAAAATATTCAACAGTTAAAACAGAAAGAACATTATCAACGTTGGGTATGGTTTGCATGGCGAATGTATCGAGATAGTCATCTTAAATTTGTAACTTATTGTTTAAAAAAATCCTTAGACTATACCTCTGATTTTAAAGCTAATATTCTCACCCATTGGATAGATGCTTTTAGAAACATTTCGGCTGAATATGGCGAATCCTTTAATGATCAAAAATTAATGAAATCTCCAGAATGGCAACAAGCCGTTACTCACTTGATGAGTAAAACTTCTTTTTATACCCATCAAAAATCATCTTCAAAAAAACGTATTATCTTAATGAATACAGATGATCCAGGAATTGGGGGTTTAGCTCAATATGATCATTTCATTCTGTGTAATTTAGCGAAAATGGGACATCAAGTAACCGCTATTCGTCCTCAACATTCCAGCCCGTTAGTTGAACAAGAAAAACAATTAGGCATTCAACAACATTGGCTAGACTATAGTACCAGTCAAGACTTATCAAGAATTCTGAGAAATACGAAAGATGCGGACGAAATTTATGCCAAATTACAGCCAGATTTAATTATTTTTAGTGATGGTTGGCCGTTCTCCCATTTTGCTGCAAAACAAGTCGCCATTCAACAGAATATTCCCTATATGATTGCTTTGGGTTTAGCCACTCCTGAACACAAAGATTTTTCAATGGGAGATAATATTCCTTACGTCGAAGGTGTCTTATATCAATACGGTTTAGCCAAAGCCGTTAATGTCGCAGCTAAAGAACATTTAAACATCCTCCATGAACAGTTTAAACTCCCGAAAAACAAAGGAAATGTGATTTATTATGGGCGTTCAGAGAAATATTTTTCACCGCCAAACTCCTCAACTCGCCAACGTTTGCGTCAAGAAATAGGCATTCCAGAAGACGGAATTATCTGTTTTACTTCGGCGAGACTTGCTCCGATTAAAGGACATCGTTATCAACTCGAAGCGATTGCTCAATTAAAACACACTTCTATCTGGGATAAATTATACTTTGTTTGGGCAGGAACAGGTCAAGGAAGTGATCATAATCTCGAACCTGAACTCAAAGAAAAAGTACAAGAACTTGGGGTTAGTAATCAAGTCAAATTCTTAGGACAACGTTGGGATATTCCCGACTGGTTAGACGCTTGTGATATTTTTATTTTAACCTCTTTAGCTGAAGCCGCACCCTCTTTTGCGATTATGGAAGCGATGGCTAAAGGTTTACCAATTATCGCCTCGGCTGCGGGCGGAATTCCCGAAGGTTTAGGAGATACAGGTCAACTTTTACCTGACCCAAATATTAATCCAGAAGACACAGTAACCGTCTTAGTTCAAACCTTAAAAGATTGGGCAATTAATCCTGAATTGAGACAACAAAAAGGTCAATCTGCTAAACAAAGAGCCGAACAACTCTTTAAAGAAGAACGAATGCTCAAACAAACCTTAGAAGTGATTCAGCACGTATTATTAGACGAAAATAAAAACGATTTTGCAGATTTACACCACGTCAAAAAAGGGGTTCAAAAAATCAATCAACGCCTGAACTACGCCTGTCAAGTTTGGAATGCTTGGAATTGCTATCATCAAGGAAATGAAGAACAAATGAAATTCTATCTTCAGCAAGCCTTAAAAACTGCTCCCCAGTTATTTGCAACAGAAATCATATTAGATTGGATTGATGATTTTTCTCGCTTGTCTCAACAAAAAGGAGAACCCTTAAATATCGAAGACTTGAGTAAATATTCTGCTTGGAAATTTATTTTAGAAAATGACTTGGGAATGCCGGGGTAAAGTGTTACAATAAAGTGGGATATAAACGGAAGTTACTATAATGTCAGACCCTCAACTTATAGAAGAAAAATATCCGGTAATTGCTCTACCTCCCACTCAAGACGAACTTCCCTGTGATGATGGGATACCCATGGAAACTGAACGTCATAAACATCAATCTGATTTGTTGATTAATCCCCTTTGGGAAAGACTAAAACAGCAAAATGCCTATGTTGCAGGTAATATGTTTGTTTACTTTAGCCTGGAGCAAGTTCGCAACCAAGACTTTCGGGGGCCAGATGTATTTGTTGTTTTAGATGTTCCCCGCACTGAACGGAAAAGTTGGGTGATTTGGGAAGAAGGAAAAGGGCCAGATATTGTGATTGAACTGTTATCTGAAAGTACCCTTAACCGTGATAAAACCGAAAAAAAACAGATTTATCAATCTCGAATGCGAGTCCCAGAATATTTTTGGTATGATCCCTTTAACCCCGAAGATTTTCAGGGATTTCGCTTACAAGGTAGCGTTTATCAACCCCTTGAACCAGACGAAGATGGCCGTTTAATTAGTCAAGAATTAAACTTAGCATTAATCAAATGGTCGGGCAGTTATCGAGAGATTAATACCGTTTGGTTGAGGTGGGCAACATTGGAAGGAGTTCTCCTGCCAACAACGGAAGAAATAGCAGAAGTTGAACGCCAACGGGCAGAACTCGCAGAACAACAACTCGAACAATTGAAACAACAGTTGAGAGAAAGGGGAATTGATATGTCACAATTATAAAAGTAATCTAGGGATAACAAATAGGAGTGAATGAAGTTAGGAACATATCCAAGTCGGCTGACTTTGAGGAAATAGTATGAAAACTGCTTTAATTTGTGGAATATCAGGACAAGATGGTGCTTATCTCGCTGATTTTTTATTAAAAAATGGCTACTCGGTTTGTGGCACCTCACGGGATGCTCAAATGTCATCCTTTCAAAACTTATCTCGCTTAGGCATCCGAGAACAAGTTAAACTCGAATCTATGAGCTTGACGGACTTTCGGAGTGTATTGCAAGTCCTGACAAAAGTTAAACCCAATGAAGTCTACAACCTAGCTGCCCAAAGTTCAGTCGGTCTTTCCTTCAACCAACCCGTAGAAACCCTCGAAAGCATTGCAACTGGAACTTTAAACCTGTTAGAAGCCATTCGGTTTACTGGG
Source organism: Lyngbya sp. PCC 8106 (assembly GCF_000169095.1). Taxonomy (GTDB): domain Bacteria; phylum Cyanobacteriota; class Cyanobacteriia; order Cyanobacteriales; family Microcoleaceae; genus Capilliphycus. The sequence goes on along the minus strand of NZ_AAVU01000004.1, from coordinate 33,942 downwards.
GCAGACATCAAACTTTACAACGCAGGTTCAAGTGAATGTTTCGGGAATACAGGCGAATTAGCCGCCGATGAAAATACCCCCTTTCGTCCTCGCAGTCCCTACGCTGTTGCTAAGTCCGCCGCCTTTTGGGAAGTCGCTAATTATCGAGAAGCCTACGGTTTATTTGCCTGTTCAGGTATCTTATTTAACCATGAATCTCCCCTGCGACCCGAACGATTTGTGACCCAAAAAATCATTACAACGGCCTGTAGAATCGCCCAAGGCAGTACAGAAAAACTCTATTTGGGCGAAATTTCCGTCCGACGAGATTGGGGTTGGGCGCCGGAATATGTGGAAGCCATGTACAAAATGCTACAGCATGACGAACCCGATGATTATGTAATTGCCACCGGGAAAACCTCCGCATTACAAGATTTTGTTGTCGAAGCCTTTACTTGTGTCGGTCTAAACTGGGAAGATTATCTAGAAACAGACCAAAGTTTGTATCGACCAACAGATATTGCAGTCGGTCGGGCGAACCCTGCCAAAGCCCAAGAAAAATTAGGATGGCAAGCCCAGTATAAACTACCCGATATTGTCCGAATGATGGTTGAGGCTCGACAAAAGGGATTTTAGCTTACTCACAAGCTTCAGTTTTCCTTTTCTGCCCAAAATCCCAGTAAAATATACACTATAGGTAATTTGCTGGCTAGGAGGGGAACAATCTTGGATGAACTCAGAGGAGCATTGGAACTCGCAACCGAAGAGGAGTTGCAACAACTAACTGAACTGCTGTTTAGCCGTCGGTTTAATCCCTTAGACTACTTCAACACCCCTCAACCCATTGATGTTCAAAGTCGTGACCATGAAGCCTGTCTAGATGCACTCGAACAACGATTTCGCTATTTAGCCGCAGACGGACTCACCGTGTTGAGAGGACGCACTCACCAAATCAGTTATCGTCAAGCTTTAGTTCAAGTCTGTCGGTATCTGAAAATATCCTATTCCAAAAATCTCTCAACGACTGACTTAGAAGCTGAAATCTTTTTATTCTTATTAGGACGGGCTTGGAAACGTTTACCCGCTTCCGAACAACAAGCTTTAACTCAACGCATTAGTCATGCTCTGGCTCAGTCCGACTCCGCTCAACCCCTGCCTTTATCTGCTCAAAAAGACCCATTAGGTTTTCTTTTGAAAGCGGGAAGTGCAATTGCAGTGAGTACGATTGTACAACCAATGGTGTTGCAACAACTCGCCCGTCAGTTTGCCCTACATTTTGCCAAATACCAGATGGCAAAACAAGCTATCGTTCAAGGGAGTACGACTGCCGCCACCCAGTTCCAAGGTTATGTTACCGTGCAGATGGCAAAACGAGGAATGGCCGTGAGTGCAGCCCGTTATGGTACAACTCGCAGTGTATTTGCGTTTCTTGGCCCGGTATTGTGGACTTGGTTTGTCGCCGATGTCGGTTGGAAAACTATCTCAACCAATTATGCCCGAATTATTCCCACAATTTTTACTTTGGCACAAATTCGCCTAACACGTTCAGACTGGGCTTGGGAACCTGTTGTTTAAAAAAGGCAATCATGCAAAAGGCAAGGGGAAAGGGTTACGGGGCAAGAGTTTTTTCGATGGCTTCTTTCCTCCTGAACACAGCAACTCCCCACCTCCCCACCTCCCCCGTAACCCCACCGATAACCCATCCGTTCCCAAAAGCATTAACCCAAAAAACCCACCAACAACCCATCCGTTACCCATCTCCCCCTGCACCCCACCTCCCTAACAACAAACTACTGTGTCTGTTCTCACTCGACATCCTGAACCCAAACTACAAGGGCTTTGGAATTTATTTCAAGTCGGATTATTTCTATTTCCACTCCTGCCAACTTGGGGCGGAATTATGATAGTTTTGGCGGCTATTATCACCTGGACAAAGAAATTTAAACCCATTATTAATCAACCCGTTCATCAGGCTTTAATCGTTTTAAGTCTGTTACTGATTTTAATGGCAACTTTGGCAGAAAATACTTCCGAAGCCTTCATTGGATTATCTAACTTTTTACCCTATTTTTTTGTTTTTGCGGGATTTAACACCTTAATTCAAACCCCGACTCAACTCCGCCAAATTGCTTGGATTTTAATTATTCCCTCTATTCCCGTTGTAATTTTAGGTTTAGGTCAACAATTTCTCGGATGGTCAGGAATTGAACAATTAAGAGGCTTTTTCGGTTGGGTTATCGTTCTCAATGGTAGCCCTCCTGATAGAATGTCTTCCGTCTTTATGTACGCTAATATTTTAGCCGTTTATCTTTTAATTGTCTTAATTTTGGGACTGGGATTATTCATCGAACGGCTACCGTTTTGGAAGTTTAAACCCGACGAAAAACTCTATCCTAAACCCTCCTTTTTAACGGTTTTAATCATCGCTTTGTTCGGCGTAACAATTGCCCTAATTTTCACCAACTCCCGCAACGCTTGGGGACTGATGGTATTTTCCAGTGTCGCTTATGCGGTTTATTTGGGATGGTGGATTGTGTTAGGATTAGTGATTGCTGGAGTCACAGCTATTTTTGGGGCTGCATTTGCTCCTTCTCCGATTCAAAAAGGTTTAAGAGTCATTGTTCCAGCTTATTTTTGGGAACGTCTGACCGACCAAAACTTTGAACGTCCCGTTGAAACACTTCGCATCACTCAATGGAAATTCGCCTGGAACCTCACCCAACAAAAACCTTTAACCGGTTGGGGTTTGCGAAACTTTACCGCCCTCTACGAAAGCAAGATGAACGTTTGGATGGGTCATCCTCACAACTTGTTTTTAATGATGACGGCTGAAGTGGGAATTCCTGCAACTTTACTCTTTTTAAGTATTATCGGTTGGATTTTAGCCCAAGCTGTTCAACTCGGAATTAAACAAAAAATTCCCCCTCAAGACCGATTAATTTTCTTCAGTTATGGACTGGCATTTGGGGCTTGTGTGTTGTTTAATTTGTTAGATGTAACGTTGTATGATTTCCGAGTAAATACCTTGGGATGGATATTACTCGCCGCCATTTATGGCAATACTCAACAATTTACTCTAACAAATCCGGTTGCTGACGCACAATCTTGTCATACAAAGACTGAAAACTAAACCAACCCATAAAATGACTGCCAATCTGACTGTAAGTTAAACTGGCAACATCCGGTTCAATTAATATTGGTTTCCCTGCGGCTTCTGCCATCAATTGCGCCTGGGCTGACCGTTCCATGGTAATAAACCACCACGCCGCTTCATCAACAGTATGACCAACGGTAAGTAAACCATGATTGCGGAGAATAACCGCTTTGCGTTCACCAAGCGTTTCAGCAATCCGTTTCCCTTCCGAGAGATCAAGCACAACTCCGGTATAATCATCAAATAAAGCATGATCTTGATAAAAAGCACAGGCATCTTGAGTTAAAGGGTCAAGTCGTCGCCCCAAACAAGACCAAGCCTTCCCATATATTGAATGAGCGTGGGCTGCTGCCACCACATCGGGTCTAGCTTGATGGATTTGGGAATGTATCGCAAACGCCGCCGCGTTAACGGGTTTATCGCCTTGAACCACTTCCCCTTTTTGATTCACCAAGAGTAAATCTGAAACCCGAATCTGACCAAAATACATCCCAAACGGGTTCACCCAAAATAAATCCGGCCATTCGGGGTCACGAGCGGTAATGTGTCCCGCTACGCCTTCATCAAAGCCATAATGAGCAAATAAACGTAACGCTGCGGCTAACCGTTGTTTACGGTGTTGACGTTCAGCTTCAATCGTCTCAAACGTCGGGGGTTGGGGCAAATCAAACTTTTCAAACATAATGCTCCTTGAGGATTTTAGAGAATTAGTAAGACGGAATCAGTATCTAAAATATTCAATATCTAAAATATATTGATACACGCTTAACACCCTCTACAAACAATAGGAAGGATCGACTCTAAAAAGGTTGCTTGAATTTTTGCGATCGCTGCTTCTCATTTTTCTGCTTTCACTCGACAGTCAGGAAACTCTTTTACAAATGCCGAAACTTGGCTTGATGTCAATATTTCTAACAGAAGTGTCACTTTTAGATTTGTGAATAAATGAGATTGTTGTGATAACTCTGGGTTCATCGGTGTTTGTCAAAGTTAATGATTGGGTTTACTTTGATTATACTAGAAATTAGTGTCTAATTGTTTTTCTTGCTTTGCTGGTTTAAACTAGAGATTAAAAGTTCAGATTGATTTAAAATTAGCATCTTTTGTTTTTATGAACAATAAGGAAAAGACAAACAGATTTGTGATTCTACTTTCCATCGTTGATGTTGGTGGAAGCGCAAGTAAGCAAGTTGTATTAGATAATATTGAATCTCGACAGTATATCAATTTTTCTCAAGAAGACCTGGAAATTTGCGATAATCGTAACGAGCTACGATGGAGGAATAATTTTGCCTGGGCTAGATACGGTTTAGTCTGCGAAGGTTACATAGATAATGCCATCAGAAATCAATGGCGAATAACCGAGCAAGGTGAACAATATTTAAAAGACCTTTGCCAAGAAATTTTACAGGTTAAGTCTACGCAAATAACCAATGCAGCGATAGAAAGAGCAAAAGAGATTATCTTTCCAAACCAAAAACAGTTTGAATATTATCTCGATCAACTGAGAGAAGATGGTGTTTTGAGTACAAGTGAAACTGAAGAAATTCAGATTAAAAGAGTTAAGCGGTATCAGAAGATCACAGATCAACTCAAGACCAAATATAAAGGATGTTGTCAAATCAAAGATTGTGGTTTTACGTTTATTCAAAAGAATGGAGATAACTATGCTGAAGCACATCATTTAGTTCCTCTTTCTGAAGGAGGTTCTCAAGATGCCTCCAACGTGGTTATTTTATGTCCAAATCATCATAGAATGTTTCATTATGCTGTGGTCAGCATTGGTAAATTAGCTCGGGAAAAACGCTCTGTTATAATTAATGGAGTAGAAACCTATCTCATTTATTAGTAAATAAGAATGCAATAAAAATAACTTTATGCCTGACAAACTTCGTAGAAATATTGGTCGAGAACTCAATAAGAAGTGGGGGGAGTTAACGCTCAACACACACTGTATCGCGCTGATGGTACTAGATATCATTGTCTTGAGAAGTTTCCGGGTGCGCTATTCGATTAAAAGGTTCAATCCGTTGAGTTTGGTGCATCAGGTTGTTAACATTAAGATCTAACTACTCTATCTTCGCCCTGATACACCCTACAGTCTGCGTTATCATCCAACACCCAACACCCGCACTGCGCTGAGGCGCACCAACGAACCGGAAAAATTTTTCTAAAAAGGGTTGACAAGTTTAGAAAAAGGCTCTATATTGGTTAATTGTGCGAGGGAAACAAAAACACCCCGAACACAAAAGACCTAAGAAAGCATTTTAAAGCTTTTCTGGTGTCTATGGCTCGATGGAACCACACCGATCCATCCCGAACTCGGATGTGAAACGTTGACACGGCGAAGATACTTGGTGGGTAGCTGCCTGGGAAAATAGCTCGATGCCAGGATAATATACGAAAGCCTTCTTCCAGTGATAAATCGGAAGGAGGCTTTTGAATTTGGTGTGATTTTTACCTGCTTTCAGAGGTTTCAACTTTTTTGAGTTGTTGGTGGAGAAATTTCCCCCATTGTGCAGCGAGAGGAACTTCTGTAAACGGAACTCGAACCGGAGTGGCTTCTTGTTTCAACTGAAATTCTAACTCGATCTCCTTACCACTTTCAGGCGGAGAGTCTAAATCAACCGAATGATTATCAACCACCAGCCAAATAGATCGTACATCTTCCAACGACAGGGTTTGTAGATTAGTCGGCCCTTTGCGGGTAGGTTTTCCCCAAGTGAGTTCAGTCCCTTTTAAACCCAATACGGCATAGATATCATATTTAGCCTTTTCAAACCCTTTCTCCCATTCCCGATAGGCTTCAACCTTGTTGTATTCGTTCCAGCCTGACCAGGCTAACCAAAAGAAAACAATCAGTAGCGGAAGCCACAATAAACCTCGTTCCATAGCTGACCCTGAGTAAATTGGCACTCAATCATGATTCGCTTCTCACATCAGGTAGATACAATGGGAGAACTACGTTATTTGTCTGGGACTCCTTCGACGAATAACCCACAACGCACCGACGAATAATGATGAAAAGATTTTTTCTGCTGTGCTTATTCTTAATTGGGCTAGGCTGGGCCGTATCTGGTTTTTCCGGTCTGGCTGCCCAAGGCACATATGATTCGATTGTACTAGACTTTCGCGAAGAGATTGGGCAACAATCAATTACCAATCAAATTCAGGCGATCGCTCAAAAATATCAAGTGATTCCCTATCTCAATAGCGAATTTTCGCCCGAAGACAATATTTATATTGTTCGGGGTGACAAACAACTGCTCAAATCCTTGAGAAAATCTCTAGGTAAAAAGACAGAATACATTGAACCCAACTATATCTACTCCGCTAACTATAGCGCGAAGTTTGACAACGGTGTTCTGTATGATGCTGTTCCCTCCAAAAAGAATATTTCTCAGGATTCTTTTTTCAGTAACAGCGTTCCCAACGATCCATTTTATGGTCAACAGTGGAATCTCCGCAGCATTAATGTGGAAACGGCTTGGAATGAAACGCACGGTGAAGGCGTAACCGTTGCTGTGATTGATACCGGAGTCAGTCAAGTTCCGGATCTCAAAGATACAGAATTCGTGGGCGGCTACGATTTTGTTAATGATCGCGCTGAAGCATCCGACGATAATGGTCATGGCACCCACGTTGCCGGAACGGTTGCCCAATCGACCAATAACGGTTATGGTGTGGCGGGAGTCGCCTACAACGCAAAAATCATGCCGTTAAAAGTCCTGAGTGCAGGCGGTGGCGGTACGATTGCTGATATTGCTGAAGCGATTAAATTTGCCGCCGATAACGGCGCTGACGTGATTAACATGAGTCTTGGCGGTGGCGGTGAAAGCCAGTTAATGCAAGAGGCGATTAATTATGCTTACAACAAAGGGGTTGTGATTGTCGCCGCAGCGGGTAACTCTGGACAAAATGCGGCAGGATATCCAGCCCGTTATCCCAAAGTGATTGGAGTAGCTGCTTTAGACCCCACAGGCAACAAAACGCCCTATTCTAACTTTGGTGCCGGGGTTGATATTGCTGCCCCTGGTGGGTTAACGGAAGGTGAAAATACAGCAGGGGGTATTCTCCAAGAAACGATTGATCCCGAAACCGGGGGATCGACGTTTGCAGCCTTCCAGGGAACGAGTATGGCATCTCCCCACGTTGCTGCAATTGCGGCGTTAGTGAAAGCTTCGGGGATCACTGAACCTGAAGATGTCGCCCATATTCTCAAAGAATCCGCCCGCAAAGTGACTGAAGATCCGCTTAACCATTTTGGGGCTGGTCATGTGGATGCGGGAAATGCGGTACAACTGGCTTTGAAAGGACAGATTACTTTCCGGGACTTTTTCCGGTGGTTGCGCGATAGTGGTTATCTCAATCCCCGTTTTTGGATTGATGGCGGCGCTGTGGCGTTGTTACCCAAACTTGGTATGGTGTTGGGTTCCTATCTTTTGGCTTGGTTCCTGCGAAATTATTTCCCCTTCCAATGGAGTTTTTCCATGATGAGTGGGTTGGTTGCAGGGTCTAGCGGTTTATTTTTCCTGCGAGGGTTCTATATTTTTGACCTTCCTCAATGGCCGATGCGAATGATGGGAAGTTCGGTTCCAGAACTCGGAAATGCGATCGCGGGTAATAGTTTATTAAACCCGATTTTTGCCAGTGTGTTAATTCCGGCTATTCTAGTTGTTTTGTTCCTCGGACATTCGACTTGGAAATGGATCGCCATTGGTACTACTATCGGGGTAGCAAGTTGTTTAACGGTTTCAGCAGTTATTTCTCCTGCGGTTTGGGGACTGGGTTCAGGAATACTCGCCCAAGGTTTCCTCGGAGTTAACGCTTTGCTGTGTTTAGGATTGGCAACTCTCGCCCTGAAAGCTGAAACAAGGACGGTATAAACAATGAAAGTTCAAGGCAAAATTGAACACAAAGGTTTTGGGACTGGCACTTGGGCGTTAGTGACGGATAACAAAACCTATGAACTCAAAGATGCACCTTCTGATCTCAAAAAGAAAGGCTTAAAAGTTGAGGTTAATGGTGAAGTTCGAGAGGATGTGATGACGACGGCAATGATTGGCCCAGTTTTGGAAGTTCAATCTTTTGAAGTGATGGAATAATTTCCAGCTATGTCTTTATTTGAGAGGTTTGTAGTTGAGTTTAAATACTGCTACAGCCTCTCTTTTTTTGACAGAAAATACAATTATTTTCCCCATTTATTTATTGTTGTTTTTTGATTTTAAAGTCGAATAAAATTCTAAGTATTGATTCATGGCTTTAGATTTTGAGAACCGAAATGGCTCAGTTCGCAGAGGAGAATTAGGTTGCTTTAAAGCGTCTACAATTGCTTGAGAAAGGTTTTGAACCGGATTATTTTTTAAGTCAAAATAAAAGCAGTCAGAAGCCCCAACTTCTCGAAAAATAGGGATATCAGAACAGACTACACGAGCCGAAAAATAGAGAGCCTCTGCCAGGGGTAAGCAGAACCCTTCTGTTGAGGAAGGACAAACCATCAGATCACAATGTTGATAAAGCCAGCATAACTGTTCATCATCAATTGATGAAGTCAGAAAAACCCGATCTGCGAGCGATTTTTTATGAATCAGTTCAATTAAGTTTCCAGTTTCTGGGCCTGTACTCCCCACAAAAATAAGTTGAGTTAATGGCTCAATTTCATGTTGTTCTATGAGTTTAGCGTAAGCTGCAATCAATAAATATAAATTTTTATTTTTACGATGTTGAGCCACACTTAAGATAAAGGGAGTTGTTCCTAGATTAAGCTGATGCGGAAGTTTAGATTGAGTCTGTTCAAAGTCAACATAGTTATAAACAACACGACTATTGCCTTTAGCATAGACTTTCGGAAAATAATACTTGAGTCGGTCTAAAGTGTCTTGAGAAACACAGACAATTCCATCACTATTTTGAATCGCCATACGGGTAAATAGTTGATTAAATAAATAATTTGGAAATCCAAAGTTTTCGGGTTTTTCATAGGGATAAAAATCATGGATTGTTGAAACAACAGGAACAGAAAATAAAAAGTTTAAAAAGGGAATAGGAAAGGAAAAATGAGCAATATCCGGCTGAAGTTTTTTGATCAGTTTTGGCAGGTTAAACATAAACCAAAAGTTACGCTTCAGTGAGCTATTTTTGATCTGTATTGGCAGGATGTTTATTTTCGGAGAATTTAGCTGAAAATCTTCTTCAAAATAACCTCTTTGCCAACTCCCCAAAACTAATGTTACTTGCTCAACTTGTTCAGAAGCGGCTAGACATTTGGCTAAATTTGCAGCCCCTCGACATAAACCTGTGGGTTGAGTAAACCGACTTAATGCAGAAATCAGGATGTGCATATTTCTACTCTTGTGATAGATTAACCTTGACGTGTTTCCAGTTATTTAAGTTTAATTTTAGGAATCTTACTTAGGAGAAATTGTTAACAATTTCTAATTTGATTTTTAAGCTAGCATTAGTAGTTATATTCAGCTAAAATTTTTTCATAAAGTTGTAGGTAGCTTTGAGCTACTGTACGGGGTTGAAAGTATTTTTCAGCAAAAGCTTTTCCTTGAACTGACCATTCTTGAAGTTGCTCAGGTTGGTTGAAAATTTCTTGTAAACTGGTGGCGGCTTCACTAATATTAGAGGGTAAAACTAAGCCAAGATTATATCGCTTGAAAATATCAGCAAAATCAATAGTATTAGCAATTACACAAGGGACTCCTAAATACATTGCTTCAGCAATTGATACTCCAAAAACTTCCCATCTAGATAAATGAATATAGACACTGGCATTAACAAGCACTTGTTTTTTTTCTTCGCCATAAATAGGATTGTGAAAAAATACATTTTTGGGGAGATTTTCTTTGATTTTTTTCAACCATTTTTTAGTTCGATGATCTTCAGTTCCATAAAGATGAAATTCTAAATTTGGAAGCTTTTTGGCAAGTTTTACTAAAATATCTATGCCTTTATGAAAAACATCAAATCTTCCCATAAAAATAATTTTGTTTTTCTTAATATTTTTTTGCCATTTTGCGTCACCTAAAGTATCAGTATCTAGGGGATTATATATCCATTCAAGATGTTTATGAGAATCAGACAAAAGAGATTCTACAATTTTTTTCTCGGGATTAGAAAGAACGGTTATTGCCTCGGCATTAGAAAATCTTTGCTTTTCTATTAAGCTGGTGTAAAGCCATTTTTTTAAACCTCCTCGTTGAGATTGTAAACCTCCATGAGGAGTCACAAGATATGGAATTTTTTCAGTTCTAAGATAGTTAGCTAAAGTGGCTTGGCGAGGAACATAAACAGAGTGTAAATGAACTATTTGAGGTGGATTGAATAGACTTTTTTTAAGACATTCACTATGATAATACCATTGATTCGCATGAACGTAATTTAATCTAATTTTTCTTTTTTTTGCAAAGGCTTGAACTTCTGCATCAGGTGGTTTATCCATGAGGAGAGTAATTTCATGTCCCAATTCAACTTGCTCTTTAGCAATTAACCAAACTGTGTTTGTGATACCACAGACTTTCTCAAATGAAGCTGCTACGCCAACGTGCCATACTTTCATGGTTTAAGGTAAATTTTAATGTTCTATAATCTAATTTTAGCATTGATTTAGATTGATACATTATCTCCATATTAAATTTTAAACTGAACTAAATTATTCTTTAATTATTTTAATAAAGCTTTTAGAATTCCTTCTTTAAAGTTATTAACCATCGTTTCAACATTATAATGTTTTGATGAATCTAAAGCCCCAGATTTTAATTGAGTTAGTCCCTGTTCGTCGAGGAGTAAATTAATAACTTTATGGGCATATTCTTGTTGATTATGTTCGGTCACGAACCCATTAATTTCAGGTATTAAATACTCAATTTCAGGACTATGTATGGGAATATCAGTGGTAACAACAGGAACTCCGGCGACGAAAGCATCTAATATTGCTAAACCTACTAAACCAGGAATTAAAAAAACATCAGAAAGACGAAAATAAAGTGCTTTTTCATACCCAAATTTAGAGCCTAAATATAAAACCTCTGGATGCTGATTTACGGTTTGTATAACCTGCTGTCTATCTGGCCCATCTCCAAGAACGAGTAACTTAAACTCAGGTATAGATTGCCGAATTAGATGATTAGATTCTAGTAAAAATTTCCAATGTTTATTCGCATATAGTCCACCACAAAATAATCCAATTTTATCAGTATTTTTTAGTTTTAGTTTTTCTCGAACTCTTTCAAGATCTTCAGAGGTAACATTGAGTAAATATTGTTTAAATTCTTCTGTATCTATGGAGTTTTGAACAACAGTAATAATATTCTTTGGAACTCCACATTGTTTGAGATATTTGGCTGTACCTTCAGTATATGCAAACCACCAATCGACTTTATTAATAGTTTTTAACTTGATCCATTCTGAAAATTTGGGAGTCTCAGCTTGGCGATCCCAACCGTGACCCCAAAAAGCGACTTTTTTGAGTTTTAAAGTTGAAAAAAGTAATAAAAAATAGTTAAGAATATGGCGGCTAGCCTGTTCAACAATAACCAAATCTGACTTAAAAATTTCTGTCCATAAAGATTGATATAAGAGTTTATCATTCAAAAACCAATAATTTTGTACTTTCAGTCCTATTTCTGAACTCAATTCAACATTATCTAGCTTTTGCCGTTCGGCTTCAGTGGGATCTCCATAAGCAACCCGCAGTTGAATTCCTTCTGATTTAAGAGCTTGATCAAGTTGCTCAAAAAAAGAAACTCGATATTGCTTCACTAAAGTTTGAATTATTAAAACTTTTTTCATAAAAAATTAGGATAGCTTTTAAATGTGATTAAAAATAACGTTAGCAAATTCATCAATTGAATTTTGTTGAGCAAAATTTTTCATTAAGGCACGATCACATAAAGTTATTTCTGGTTGTACTAAAAATTGAGTCAAACCCTTTGCAATTTCATTAGGCTGTGTTGAATCGATGGTTACACCTAAATGGTATTGTTGAACCATTTTTCCCATTAAGCCATAATTTGAGCTAAGAACTGGCTTCTCAGCCGACGCTGCTAAAACCAAAGTTCCACTCATTCCAATCGGACGATGATGGGTTGAAAGTACAACATCTGCTAAATGATAATATAGATGCACTTCTTCCTCGGATATAAATTCATAGCGTCTAATAATTTGTATAGGTTTTGATTGACAAATTTCTGTAATCCTCGATTCCAACTCCGCTTGTTTTATCGGATTAGCTTTTCCCGCCAAAATTATACAAGTTTTTAAACACAACTCTGAAGGGAGTAAATGAATAGCATCTAAGAGTTCATCAAGCCCTCGTCGTCGATCATCTAAAGTTCCTTGTAGTAAAAAAATTTTTCTGTTTGAATTGATTTTTAAAGCTGTTCTTAACTGTTCAATTTTCGTTTTTGATGGAGTAAAAAAGCGAACAGGATCGGGTAAATAAATAGCTTTCTGGAGTGAATAGTTTTGATTAATGTATTTCACCCCCAAAGGATCAAGTAGGAAAAGTTTGTTGAGATGTGATTGTTTGAGGAGAGTAGATAACAACAACTTTTCTCGCCAGTGTTGAATTTTTTCTTTTCGAGAAGGCTGATAGTTTTCAAACTGATGATAATGAAGTGAAAATCGATAATAAATCCCGGATACCGGACAAGTCGGCTTGACTCCAAATATCATTGAAAAAAGATATCGATCTACAATCATCATTAAACAGTTTGTAATAGCTAGAGATTTAATATACTGACACATTAAGTTCCATTCCTGAAAATCTCGAATGAACTGATTTATTTTTAAATTTTTTAGTTTCAGTCGTGCTTCTTCTTCAGGTTTAAGACTAACAAAGTGTATATTGTTTTTCCTCTCTGTTTTAGCCAGATTAACAACCTCAGTATGTTTATCGAGAAACTCCTGAACCACTAAAATGTAGAGATTATCCTGAAGTTTATACTCACGCCAATATCGAATTAAGTATTGAAGATAGTTAGGATAATGACCTGTTGTCACTAAACTAAGCAGTAAAATATTGTGAGGACTTTTGGCAGAGTCTGGTCGAGGTGATAACTTAATCATTGGATGGTTAAAAGGCTAAAAATCTTTCAGGGTAATTCATGTTCTAATCAATCAAGTTGATTATTTAATTGCTTCTATAAAGAGTGATTCGGGACGCTGGTCAATTTTTTCTACATCTAAAATTTGACCTTTTTTGTATTCACATCTATGAACTTTACTAAAGCCTACTTCTGAAAGAATTTTATGAAAGAGTTTCTCATTATAATGCCAGTGATGTTGATTGGAGTCACGGCGTTGGGTGGCTTCAAAAAATTCTGCGAGAAACGGTTCCGGTTCATTAGAATTATAATTATCGATCATCAGATCTAAATCGGGAACAACAATCCGAAATACTCCACCTTTTTTTAGAACCCTAAACACTTCTGATATACAATTAAGTCCTTCTTCTGGATAAAGATGCTCTAGCATATGAGAAGTATATACATTATCAAAGGTATCATCACTCCAAGGAAATTTTTGACTGACGTTTAAATACTTAATTTGACGAAATATCCCTTTTTCATACTGTTGATATCGTTCAGGAGAAATCTTTTTTAGTTTATATAAAAACCAAGGAAGACCTGGAACTTTAGAGACATAAATATGGGGAGTAATATCCGTATTAATCCAACCTGGAAAAACTTGATCAAGACATCCTATATGTAAATTTTTGTAATTCATTGCTTGCTCCTGGTTAATCATTTTAGATGGAAAATCAATCAAATTATCATATCATAAAAGAAGCGAAATTTGCTTTAAGTCGGAACACTTTTTTCATACCATACACTCATGGTTTTAGCTTTTTCTTTCCAAATTTGTTGTTTTGCAAATTGATAGCCAGATTCACCCATAGGCTGACGCTGTTGATGATTAATATACATAAATTCAATGGCTTGAGCAAGTCCTTTTACCGTTTCTTTGGGAGAGGTAACAGGAACTTTTATACCTGCGCTAGCGGGGACAAAATCTTTAGCACCTTGATGATCGAGAACAATTAAAGGTAAAGCATAAGCCATAGCTTCAACTAATTGCGAACCAAAGGAATCTCTAAGGCTAGTAAATAAAAATACTTCATTCTTAAAATATTCTTGCTTGACTTCTGCCCAAGAAATTTGACCTTTGACCTCAACTTTTTCCTGAATTTTTAAGGTTTGGAGCCACTGGGGGATATATTGACTCTGAGAACCTCCTCCCACTACTGTTAGCTTCACCGGAATGTCAGAGTTGACTTGAGAGATGGCTTCTAAGGCTAATAATAAACCTTTTCTGGGAAATAAACGACCTACCCAAAGTAATTTTAAGGGAGAAGAAGGAATTCGAGTGGGAGGACTTTCTGGAAAAAAATCTTTTTCTAATCCCGTATCTAAAAATAATTCTATTTTAGAAGCACCTAAACGTTGAGCTAAATCTGCTGTATCTTGATTGGTTGCTAAAACAAGATCTGCATGACTAACCGTTTGACGAGCGATTAAATTCAAAGGGAGTAATTGAGTATTCGCAAAAGAACGAAACGCTTCACTGCGCCATTGATCTAAAAAGTAACTTTTGAAAGCGGGTGGTGCAACTTGTCCTCCTCCAACGGGTCCAAATACAAAGGGTTTATTGAGACGCCAAAGCCAAGAACCTGCCGTTAAACTCCCCCAAGTTACATGATGAATGAGATCAAAGTTGTGTTTTTTATCGAGTTCTAAAGCAACAGTATAAGCCTGTCTTTGCCAAATAAAATAGTGAAGATAGACTCCTATTTTTCCTTTGAGATAAGGTTTTAAACGGTTAGGAATATCAACGGAAATAAAGTGTAAATTGGGCTGGGGTTGAGTTGCTAAAACTTGTTCCCGTGCAGCTTGACTTTCTAGATGAGAACGAGTTAAAACCCAAACTTCGTGACCTAATTGTGCTAAATGCCAAGCCCAATTCCAACCAAAACCAAGTTCTGAACCTTTATTGGGTTCACAGGCATAAGCTGAAAGTAAAATATTTTTCATGTTGTGCTATTTGGATGCACTGACTCTGTTGTAGCATACTTTTGTTTTAAGGTATTAATTTTGTGAAAATCTTTAAAATTATGTCTTAACCATTCTTCATCTTTACTCCACCACTGAAACTTTAATAAAAACTCTATTGTTTCTTCATCAAATCGGTATCGAATCAGTTTCGCCGGAACTCCTCCAACAATTGCATAAGCGGGAACGTCCTTATTGACAACAGCACCAGCTGCAATTACCGCTCCATCTGCAATTTTTACTCCATCTAAAATCGTCACATTTGCTCCAATCCAAACATCATTTCCTATTTTAATTTCTTTTCGTTCTTCAAAATAGTCTTGATCAGAAAAGGTAATTCCATTTTGTTTTAAAGTTGAGTAAAAAATAGGATGAGTTGAAACAAACTCTGTTGTGGGATGAATCCCAAAACCGATAATACAGTTGGCTCCTATACAACAAAAATTACCAATATTTACTCTAGAAATACGAGTATTTGATAAAATATAAGTGTAAGAGCCAATTTCAGAATTTAAAATCATAACATTTTCATACAATTTAACATAATTTCCAACTGTAGTATTATAGAGTTTTGAGTAATATCCCTGATCTAAATTTTTATATTTTAGTTTGTTTTTCCACCAATTTACGAGATAAAATAAATAATCAGTGAAAGGGTTTTTAGTTACAGACTTTAGAGTTTGAATCCATATTAATAGCATCATAAAACTCCTAACTTTAAGTTTGACAATAACCTCAATCTATTTTATCAAAATATTATTTAACTTTCGCTGAAATCGTTTCAAAAGGCTGGGTGAGAAACGGGTTTCTTGAGTATAAAAGTCGGCTTCCCAATTTTGTACCATAAATGGAGGATGATTTAAGGGAAAATTTATCGTTTCTATCGACATATTGGCATAAGAAATCTTTTGAGCTTCGGCTGTCGTATTTGAAGAAGCTGATAAACTAAAGCCTTGATTGGACACTAAATTTATACTGGGCATAATTCCTAAACCATTCTGTATCCAACAAGAAAATAACCATCGATAAAACCAACTATCTTTTTTTCCTTCATAAGTTGCTTGAAAAAGTCGTCGCCAATAATTAACGGCTCGGCTATTCTTTAAAAGTTTATGATGAAGAAAATTACTCTCTCGAAAAGTCGGCCAAAGCTTCATCTCAAAGTCGAAATATTGCCAAGCTCGCCGCCAAGTCGCCCACCCCCAACAGTCGTGAAAACCTGAATAATAATAGCTGTATTCACTGCGTTGATGTCCGAATTGAAAGTTTGTTCCTGCTATTGACATGACTCGTTGATCTTGCTGATAATAGTCTAGGAGTTCTTCACAGTAATCAAAAAAACTAGGATGCGGTAGACAGTCATCTTCTAAAATAATAGCTGAATCAACTTTGTCAAACACCCAGTTTAAACCACTAGAAACTCGCTTTGCACAACCTAAATTTATATCAGAGTAGTTTGTTAACACCTCACAATTCCAGTCAACTTGATTAATAATAGTGCGAGTTTGTTGACATTTTTCAGCTTCTTCGGGTCGGTCAGAACGAGGGCCATCTGCAATAACAAGCAATATTGAGGGCTGGGCTTGACGAATGACTTCAAATACTTTTGCTGTTAATTCGGGTCGGTTAAAAATTAAAAAAACAACTGGCTTATTCATGTCAATTTTATATCAATCTTTTTTATAGTTAGTTTTCAGTTGGAGTCAACTTTATTGATGGATTTATGTTTTGATATTTTTAACGATTAATTTTGAATAAATATTAACCAGTTGATCGTTCAATTTATTAATATCATAATTTTCTTCTATAAAAGCTCGACCTACTCGACCCATTTCTAACCATTGTTCTGGATTTATGATTAAATCGGTTAATTTTTCGGCTAAAGCATCAACATCTTTTTCAGGAACTAAAAAACCTGATTTTCCATCTAAAACTCCATCAGGAATTCCGTTGTGAATGGTTGATAAAACAGGTAAACCCATTGCTTGAGCTTCTTGTAAAACTAAACCTTGACCTTCTTTGTCTCCATCCCTAGCTGTTACACTCGAAAGAATAAAAATGTGAGAGTCTGTATAGAGCTGACGAACTTCTTCTTGAGTCATCCATCCTAAGATTTTAACGTTTTTAGAAACATCCAGTTCTTGAATGAGTTGTTCAAGAGATTCTCGTAAAACTCCATCGCCAACAATGCGATAAATTAAGTTAGGATATTGTTTTAAAACTTGAGCAACAGCTCTGATTGAATATTCGATTCCTTTTTTCTCAACTAATCGAGCCACCGTCAGAATTTCAACAGGTTCATTGGCTTGTAGATAACGAGCTTTAAACTGATAAAGAGATAAATTCAATCCCATCGGAAGTTTAACTATTTTTTCGGGTGGACACCCTAAAGCAATCACTCGATCAGCCGTAAAATTTGAATTCACAGTAAATTGATCGCCAAGGTGAAATAGTTGTTGATAAGTTCCTTCACTAGAATACCAAGCTGATGAGTTAATATCACCCCCATGAAATGAAGTAATTAACTTCCCCTGAATGGCTCCGATTTGTCGTAGAGCGACTCCTCTTTTACCAAATTGACCAAAGTGACAGTGAATAATATCATAAGGTTTTTTGCTCAAGATTGGAATCGCTCCATACAGTAGTCGTAAGGAAAAAGCTTCTTTTCGATATTGAAAAAGATTTAAGGAACGCAACAAAGTAAGTGGAGCTTTAGGAAAATTTTGCAGAAATAATCCTAAGCCTTTGAATAGAGCTTTTGTTCGAGGATGGCTCCACTGGGGTCGATAGTAAGTGTGTTCAAATAAGTGATACTTTTCAATATCAGCGTGAAACTTATTTTGCTCCTTTGGATAATCTGCATAAATATCTACTTGATGTCCACGATCAATTAAACCTGTAATTTGATTGAGAATAAAGGTTTCAGAAAATGAAGGAAATCTTCCAATGATAAAGGCAATTCTCATATTTTTTTCTCCTGTTAAAAAGTGTCTATTTAATCTTTTTTTAAATCAAGTAATCAAACTTTTTCATATTTTCATTACAAATTGATTCAATTCTACTGAGGTTATCTTTTTCAAAGAAATCTTGCCATTTTACATTTCTATCTCCTCGTCCTTGAAACTGAATATTAACTTTATCAGAGATATCATTGATTGGCTTGAGTCCTAACTTTTGAGCAAGTATTTCTATTTGACTAACTTTATCTTGAAGAAAATCTTCATAACGAATTAAAATCATTTTTTCGGAGTTGTTTGAATAAAGATTAGCCATATAGTCCCATCGATAAGCCATCTTTTCAATATAATTTGAACCTGGAAGATTTAAACCAAAATTATCGATAATTAACTGCCAAGCTTGAGTGAGCATTTGCCTCTGTTCAAGTTGGATTTCAGTGAGATTTCCAGGCAACTGTAAACGATTTAAAATACTTCTAATATTATCTCTAGGATCACGAATAATAAAAACAAATTGAGATTGAGGGAAATAGTCAATCAATTGATTGTAGAATAATGTCAGATTAGGTTCTTTGATAATGGCGTTAGAAAAATAAAGTTTGTGACGTTGAATATATTCATCAAACGATAACTTCCCTAAAATTACATGATGATAAATAGGATGCTCAACTTCTTGAGTGATATCAATAGTTACTGATAACCCTGTGTTTTCTGCTAATAAAGCAGCAATGGCTGAAGTTCCGGACTTTTGGTTTCCTAATACCAGAATAGGATGGGGATGAACCGAAGTTACTCGTTTTTTAAACTCCTCCTCAACTTGATAACGAAAACCCCGTATTTTTTGATATATAGGTTGAATAAAGTTCGGCACAAAAGAATGAATTTTAGACATTTTTTATCTCACATTTTTAGGTTTATTTCGCAACTCTTTGAGCAGTTGCAATACTTGTTTTAAAGTCTGTTTGCCATTCGGTAGAATACACCAGCACACCAGATAGCAGAAGGCATAAAATACACAATTAAGGGCAATTTCAACAAAAGGATTAATACTCCAAGATATCGCTTGATCAGCAAGCCACAGCAGTCCTCCTGCCACGCAAGAAGCAACTGCGGGTTTCCATAAAATCTTCATCAAAAATTCTGGAGTCAGTGGAGAAGATTGAAAGCAATAAATAATACCCGGATAACGCAAACCACAGAAGGTAATACTACCTGCAATTGCCACTCCCAACGCACCCCAACGCACCCCAATTAAAAATCCAATCACTGTGATTGCAGAAGCCAATATATTCCAGCGAAATTGGCGATCTGCTCGTCCCATAGAAATAAATACCCATCCTGTGGCGACGTTAAATGTGCTAATAAAAGCAACAGGTGAAAGCACTCGAAATAAAATGACTGCCTCACTCCATTGAGAACCCAGCAAATTAATGATTAATCGATCAGCATCTACAGCCATATAAACTGAAACAGGCATTCCCAGCATAACCATTAATTCAATCGCTTTGCCATAGTAAGATCGATATCGTTCGGGATCAGACTGTACACTGCACAAACCCGGTAAAGCCACTGTTGAAAGTGGAAAGTTAATCTGTTGTAAAGGTAAAACCAACAATTTGTAAGCTTGGGCATAAAGTCCCAATTGATCTGCACCCCAAAACTTCCCAATCAGTAAATTATCGAGGTTACGAGTAAAATAATTAACCACGGTGAAACCCGTGTTCCATCCTCCAAAAGCGAGCATTGGAGCAACCTCTGAGTCAAACTTCGGCCATCCTGGACGCCAACCGCAACTTACCCAGACTCCAATACAATTGATAATCACCATTACGAGTTGCATGGCGACTAATGCCCAATAACCCCTACCCAAAATTGCCAACGTCAGGGCGATGCTAATGCTTGTAATCATTGAGATAATATCAATAATTGCCAACGCACTCAAGCGCATTTGTCGCTTCAGCAACGCTTGATGTTGAACGGTTAGTCCTCCAAAAATAAAACCACTCGCCAACGCTAATGTAATTCCAATTAAACGGGGATCGCCATAAAACCAAGCAATACCCGGTGCTAAAGCTATAGTCAGCACCATAATTACACCGCTAATTGCTACATTAATCCAAAATAAGGTACTAACTTGAGCGTGAGTAATTTGTTCTCGTTGTACAGTGGCCATTGACAAGCCTAAGTCCTTAAAAATAGAAATAAAACCTGTAATGACAGTCACCATTCCGATTAAGCCATAGTCTTCGGGTTCAAGAAGACGAGCAATGACAACTATCGACCCAAATTGCATGATTAATTTGCTAACTTGAGCCAAAATTGTAATCGCACCTCCGCGAATCGAATGCCCTCTGAGATCGGCTTTGAGATGATCGGTGTGAAAGAACCGTTCTGGATTGGTGCTAGCAGGAGTTTTGGGTTTGGAGTCCGGCAAAGTTATACCTCTTATCCCACTACTTTTGCTGTCAATACTATATCACGATGCCTTGAATTTGCTTGTATTTTAAACTGAGATAGAATAATATAGAGTCAGACTTCTATGTTAAGTTTTATATTAAACTCCTTTACACAATTAAACAATGATGATCATCACTCAGAAATATGGACAGCTTGGCAATCGATTGATTTTATTTTCACATTTAATCGCATTTGCTCACGCCCATAAAATCACCTTAGCTAATCTGGCGTTTGATGAATACGCGGACTTATTTCAACCCACCAGTCGCGACTTATTTTGCCGTTATCCGCCTCATCCTTATCAGGGGAAACCGAGCAAAATACTACGCCAATTAATGGGTCGTTGGGCTAATTTTTTAGTCACAATGCTCAGTAAAATCAAAGTGTTTAATCGGGGTTTAAAGATTCTGAGAATTGATTCCCAACAAGATTGTTTACTCGATAGTGATGACTTTCTCAGTCAGTTTGATCACCAGAAAACCTACTGCATTCAAGGATTTCGCTTTCGAGATGAATCTAACTTAATCAAATATGCTGATCAGGTTAGAGACTATTTTACACCGGTTGAGCATCATCAGAATAAGATTAAAACATTAATTTAAGAGATTCGATCTCAGTGTCAAATATTAGTTGGGGTGCATATTCGTCATGGCGACTATCAACAGCATCGAGGCGGTGAATTCTTTTTTACAGTTGAACAGTATCTACAAGTCATGCAGAAAGTTACACAGTTATTTCCTCAACACAAAGTCGGATTTTTAGTGTGTTCAGATTCTCAACATAACCTCGAACAGTTTGCTTCTCTAAATGTCTTCTTTGGAACGAATCATTTATTAGAAGATCTTTATGCTTTAGCCGCTTGTGACTCCTTAATCGGGCCGATGAGTACCTATTCAACATGGGCTTCTTTTCATGGGAAAGTTCCCCTGTATAGAATTTATCATCCAGACGAAAACTTAAGTTTGGAACAGTTTAAAATTTATGTTCCCGGAATGGACTACAAATATCCTCAAGGTTTAACATTAGAGACTAAGGGGTGAGTTCTCTTTCTTTTTTCAGTATCTAGACTTAATCTAACTGAACTAATCACATAGTAAACCCAAACATGAGAGGGCTTGAGTAAAAAAGATTCTGAGAGATTTAAAATTATTAAAAACGTCAAAAATAACAAAGGAAAAGTAGACTCAATCTTAGAATCAGTAATTAAATATTTCACCCCAAAGGCAATATACCGACAGATTGACAGAAAAAAGAAACTTAATCCAATTAAACCCAAGTCCACGGCTAAATCTAAAAAACCTTGATGAGCATGACGAGGACGAAAGCCATTGTCTGTAATAATATAACGAGAAGGATCATCCTCTCCTCTCGATTTTTGCCAAAATCCATAATATCCAAAACCAAGTAATGGACGCTGAGACACTGCTTTTTCTAAGACAAGATTCCAGACAGGAACTCGTCCGGTTAAAGTTATATCTTTTCCGAGAACATCAACAATAATATACTCAAAGTTACTGCTGACAACAATAGTTAAACCCATCGCAACAACTAAAAACAAAATAAACCCTGTTAAAGCTTGCTGATAGTTTAAACTTTTAAAAAATTGTAGAATCATTAATAAACACATCAACAGAAATAAAACAACAATACTGGTCGATGAATTGGTCTGTTGGCGGACATAAAGAGAAAACAAAATAGTCACAATCGCAATTTTTATGTCTTTAGGATTGGCGATCGCATGAGCAGTCCAGAGAACAATATTAATCGCTAAAATGGGTGCAAGAATATTCGGGTGAGCAGTCACTCCCATCCATCCTTTAGAATGTACACCAATGTCCGGTTTAAATCGGGCATAATAGAAGCTCAACAAAGCTAAAGTGGATGTACTCCATCGAATAAACCAAGAGAGTTCTTGCCAGTTATACTGTTTAGCAATATAAGCAGCAAATAAACTAGGTCCGAGTAAACTCAAGCTCGCAGTTAATGTAAAATCAGGAGTCGCAGACCACAGAAAAGAACAAGCAATCAAAAATAGTAATAATCCTAAGCCAATATCCTTAAAAATAGGAATTATTGCTCTAAAAATGTATCTAAATCTTGAAATTAAAATAAAAGATATAATTCCATATAGAAGAATTTGAATAACTTTCCAAGGCGGAGGAACGTCAGGAGTTGTAAAATAGCTAGGATGAAGATTGTATAAAGGATAAGGTGTCAAATTAGGAATCATTACAAAGAAATAAAAAACAATGATTCTCTCTAAAGTTAAAGCAAATTTTGGGTTTTCACCCGCCAAATGAAAAACAATCAAAATAACAATGATTCCGAAAGCTAGAGGCACCAGTGCAAATAATGGAACCATTGACAATAAGCTTTTAATTGTATCCTTCATAAACTTAATTGTTGACTAACAAAAATAATGATTGAACTCCTTGGATCTACAATCAACTCAAGCCTAGACTTCAAAATGCTATAAATTTTTCAAGTTAATTCTAAATTTTTGTTAAGACTTGAACGTCTTACCGAATGTTCAAAACATTTAGAATTAATACTGAATTCTAGCAAAATGTTATAATTTTAATCATAATAAAAAAATAGTCTGAACCCTAAAATTTCCCACAAAGTATGTCATTTGGTTTCTTGAAACACCATTTCATCCCAGTGACGCTCGGGATTGCCAATCTAAGCTTGTACAGTATCCTCTCGGTTGCCAATACACCTTATAGTTTAGCTCAACAGCCTTCTGTTCAATCCCAACCGACAGCGACTCAATCCACTAGATCCGAAAACCAAGTCATTCCCTATATACTCGGCCCTGGCGATCGGCTTTCTGTAGATATTTTTGATGCCCCTGAATACAGCGTTAAAGAAACTCAAGTTCTCATTAATGGAACCATCAACTTACCCGTCGTGGGTTCTATTGTCGTTCAAGGTTTAACGATCGAACAAGCCCGTGCCGCAATTTCTGCTCAATATAATTCTATTCTTAAACGTCCTGTCGTCACCCTCAACCTGCTAGATGCTCGCCCAATGCGGATTGAAATTGCAGGAGAGGTTTTTCGTCCTGGATTTTATTCTCTGTCCTTATACGATCCCGAATCTCGCAGACCAGAACTCCAATACCCCACAATCATAGATGCTATCAAGAAAGCCGGAGGAGTAACCATAGCAGCCGATGTACGTCAAATTGTACTTCGCAGACCTCAACCCTCGGGTTCAGAGCAGATGATCAATTTAAACCTATGGGATTTTTTTGAAAACGGTAACTTTAGCGAAAATATTTCTCTGCGAGACGGAGACACGATTTATATTCCGAGTACAACCGATGTTAATCCCGCCGAAATTCGCCAACTCAGCAATACAAACTTAGCAACAGAGCTTGATAATCCTGTCAACGTTACCATTGTCGGTGCTGTTCAAAGTCCAGGAACTTACGTCTTAATTGGCGGTTCAACCCGGACAGAACTGCGAATCGGTGGACGTCCGACCGTTACCTCTGCCCTGGGAGAAGCCGGAGGAATTACCGCCCAAGCCAATGTTCATCAAGTCGAGATTCATCGAATTACCCGAAATAACACCCAACAAATCATCCCGGTTAATCTTTGGGAACTTTTGCAAACCGGAGATGTCAATAAAGATCCACTCTTGCAAGATGGAGATAGCATCATCATCCCCACTGTCACTGCTGTCAATCCGGGTGAACTCTCCTTTCTAGCAAAAGCCAGCTTTTCAAACCCCTCAATCCAAGTCACCGTTGTTGGAGAAGTTGGAAATCAAAATTCTGTCGCGCTTGAAGTTCCTATCGATACCACCTTAAATCAAGCCCTGCTAGCAGCCGGAGGGATTAACCGTAGAGCCAATCAAAAAGTTGTTGAGTTGATCCGCCTTAACTCCGATGGTAGTGTTTCTCAACGTAAAATAGAAGTTGACTATTCTCAAACCTTAAATGAACAGACCAATCCCTTACTCCGCGAAAACGACATCATTGTAGTTCATCGATCCGGTTTCACTCGTTTTTCGGATTGGGGACTTGCGATTAGTCATCCGATTAATGCTATCGGTAATGGACTGGTCGTCCCCACTCGAATTTTTCTCATCTTAGACAGTCTCAATATTATTGATGATGATGATGATTAGCATTGATCTCTCCATCAATTGTAGCTCGCCCAAAAATCTAGGGAAATATATATGGATACCGAACGAGATTTTCAACAGCGATTTTCTACCCATCGCTACTCCCAACAATTTCAACCCTTATCGGACAATTCTAGACCTCAAACGGAAGAAGCAGAAGAAGAAAAATTAAATCTAAGTTGGCTATTTACGGTCATTTTACGTCGAGCGCCGATTATGATTATTGTGGGGATAATTTTAAGCGGACTTTTTGGGAGTCTTGTGGTCTTTAAATCTCGAAAAATTGAGCCGGAGTATCGGGGAGGATTTCAGATTTTAATTGAACCTGTTACTGTAGAAGGTCAATTCGCTAGACAATATTTACTGGCTCAATCTGAAAATACAGACATTCAAAGAATCAAAGTTGAAAATAGTTTGGTTGATTACGAAAGTTTAATTCGGGTTCTTCGCAGTCCACAGCTTATGGAACCCGTCTTTGAAGAACTCACTCAGCAATATCCAGATCTCAATAAATCTGCAATTTTAAGTAAACTGGAAATTGAACGAATTAAATACGATTTAGATGGTAAAGAGCAAGGGACAAGAATTATTAAAGTTAGCTATCAAGATTTAGAACCTACAAAAATCATGTCTGTCCTCAATGCTGTTTCTAAGACTTACCTGAATTATAGTCGTCAGGAACGACTTCAAAGTCTTAATCAAGGTATTGACTTTATTAATGAACAACTTCCCGGCTTACGATATAGATTTAAAATTTTACAAAATGAAAAACAACAATTTCAACAAAAGTATAATTTTGTAGATCCTGAGACAGCGGTTTCCAAAATCTCTGCTGAAGTTCGACCCATTCAGCTTGAACTCGCCAATACCAAAGCCGAACTTTCTGAAGCTAGAGAAATCTATTTGCTCTTACAACAACAATGGCTTGAACAAGATTATGTGGGAATTTTAGGAAATCATTCTCAGTCTTATAATTCACTCATTCGGCAATATCAAGAACTCGAAAGTCAAATGGCAGTTGAAGCTGGAAGACTGCGAGAAGATAGTTTTCCGATGCAGGCTCTACGGGAAAAGCACGATAACGTATTGCAGATTTTAAGCCGAGAAGCAGAACGAGTCGTTAAAAGTATTGCTAATCAAGTTGAAGTTTTAACAGAAAAAGAAAAATCCTATGAACAAACTATCGAAAATTTTGAACAACAACTGAGAGAAATTCCCCGCTTAAGACAACAGTATGATTCCTTAGATCAAGAACTACAAATTATTCAAGAAACACTCAACGAGTTCTTGAAAAAACGAGAAGCCCTCAGAGTTAATGCAGCTCAACAGCAAACTCCGTGGCAACTAATCGCCCCTCCTAATCTGCCTCTTGATAGCAAAGGTAATATTCTACCCACTACAGTTGTACAAACCAAGAAAAATTTAGCGATTATTGTAATTCTTAGTTTTTTATTAGGGGTAGGTATTGGCTTTATTATCGATATTTTAATTGAAGTATTTCATCACCCCGATGAAATTAAATCGACAACAAAATTACCGATATTGGGTGTAATTCCCCTCTCCAAAAAACTCAAAAAAGTCGCCAAACAACAAACTAAAACCTTTATCCCCATCGGTTCAGTCACCAGTTTAACTGCGGTTAGTGATTCTCATTCAGTAATTAAAAACAGGCAAGTTCATCAATTTCATACAGGTTCTCCTGTTTCTGAAGCCTTTCGCTCTCTATATGCAAATATCTGTTTACTGAGTTCTCACAAATCCTTAAACACTTTAACAATTAGTTCTGCCACTCTCGGAGATGGCAAATCAACCATTGCTATTCATCTGGCTCAAACAGCCGCTTTCATGGGTCAGCGTGTCCTTCTGGTGGATGCCGATTTACGCAATCCTCAAATTCATCAAAAACTCGGTTTACCTAACCTCAGAGGCTTTCGAGATGCCATTACCAGTGATCTCAGTTTAAATGATGCTATCCAGCGATCGCCTCAAGATGATAACTTATTTGTACTTACTGCCGGACAAATTCCCCCCGATCCTGTCCAAGTTCTCTCGGCGAAAAAAAGACAATACTTGATGGAACAATTTCGCGCCTTTTTCGATCTCGTTATTTATGATACTCCTGCGGTTACAGGTCTAGCTGATACCAGTTTAATCGCCGCTCAAACTGATGGTATTATTTTAGTTGTTGGCATCAAAAAAACCAACCGTTCTACCGTCCTCAAATCTCTCGAAGAACTTAACCTTAGCAATTCTGTTTTGGGGTTAGTTGCTAATCGTATGAGAGGCTAAGAGGTTGATTATGAACCTAATTAACTTAGAAATTGCCAACACTTAATTTTATACTCCTCCCCCTCCACTGCGATCGCAGCACAATAGTTGTTACCCAAATCTAGAGATTGCAACATCCAACTACAACCCTTACCCTGAACTACTAATTTTTGCATAGATTCCAACTCCGATAACGAAATTTCCACCGTTTCTAACCCTGCTAACCCCTCTCCCGTCGCCTTCAAATACGCCTCTTTTGCCGTCCACAACTGAAAAAATGCCCGAACTTTTTCCCGACCCTCTAAAGCACTTAAAAACAAATATTCTGACTCCCTAAAAAACCGCTTCGCCAGTTGCAAAACCTCCATCGGTCGAATCAACTCAATATCAATTCCCACTTGACGGTTGAGAGCGATCGCAAACAATGCTTTATCCTCAGAATGAGACACGTTAAACTCAATTTCGGTCACATTTTTCTTTAACTTTGGCTTTCCCCGTTCACTATAATTAAACTCCAACTCAGGCGGCGATAAACCCAAATAACTCGCCAAAATTATTCTCAGAACTCCCCTCGCCACAATAAAACGAACGTGATCTCGTTGTTGACGATATCGGTTAGCGCGTTCTCGTTCATCGGGTGAAAGTATCTGTTTAAATTCATGCAGTTTTTCACTCAGTTCTCCAAACTCAGCTAACCAAACTTGAACTTCATCAGGAACTAAATTATATTCTGTTGAAGGGAAATTCCAAATTAAATTCATCTTATAAAGATTACATAAGAATAAACACAAAACCTATCTTAAATCGAGTATAAGTCTTTAACTTAAAAGTCTCTATTGAATTGAATTATAGATTGGGGTTAGTAGTCACATTTATTTTACCTTCAACAGTGCGATCGCGTAGCGTGGTTGAGCCGTATCGCATTTTCTTACCTTGTCTGATAGATTACTTTTCATACACCTAGTTTGAATATTCACCTAATCTTTTTATATTGTTATAGTGACTTCCTTTAAATATTTAAGCAGAGTTTCAGGCGTTTCTGCATATGCTGAAAATATTTTGATGGCTTGCTCGTTATTAATTTTTTCTCCAAAAGTAAATTTTATTTTGTTTTTTAAGTATCTTTGTGATTTTATTGAATCCTGTAAGATTAATTCAATAAACGTTAGTAAAAATTGCATTTCGTACTTCCCTCGAAAAACTTTATGATATTCACAAATTGAGAATTCCGCCAATTTTTGATTTAACCGTTCCTCTGTTGCTTCTATAGCATTAGGAAAAGTCTGTTGAATTTTTTCAACATCATAATTTGATGCAACTGATTCTAAAGTAAAATTTATAAAGCCTTTGGGTAATTTATTCTCCAAATTTACTCCTGTTTGTTCGCCTGTTATATTTTTGATCTCTATTAAACAAGCATACCAAGCATTGAATAATAGAACTGACGTATGAAACTCTTTTTGTCTTTGAATAAACAGGTTTAAACAAATATTGTAAGACTGATCACTAACTTCTGATAGTTGAAATTCATTTTTAATAATTTCCTGAAATACTTCTACTGAAACATAAAAATTTTCAATAGAATAACAAGGTGTTTCAAAAATAGGCGGGTTATGAGGAGGTAAAGGACTATTAAAGTCCCGATCAATGAAAAATGCTTTTTTGTATTTATCATACTCTCGATGATTTTTAATCAACTCGTAGACTTTCAAGACGTTTTCTCGACCACCACATCTAATGGTATGATAATTGTTTGTAAACTGCTTAATTTTGGGAACATAATAAGCATTATCCTTACCTTCAAAAAAACAAAATAACCCGTCTTTACCTCGTCTAGTATGAAGAGCAAACTCTTGATAAGCCACTTGAGGTTTATTACGGCTTTTTCTCAGTTCTTCTATATATGACATTAGGCTGTAACTGTTGTTAAAGGTTGAACATATTCATTCAAGCCAACTGCGTATTGATCTAACTCATTTTCAAAAATGAAAGGTGAATGAGTTACAGCGAGTAAAAAATCACATTTATTTGAGTTAAGAATGTCAGGAAGTAGTTGTCTTTGCCATAGCATACTTAATGATAATTCGGGTTCATCAAAAAGTATGATAAATCTCTGTTCATCTTTAGCTAAGTAAATTTTAGAAAGAATAGATATTATTTGCTTTTCACCTGATGAGAGTTTACTGAGTTCGATGTCTTCACCAGATAAGTCAGACTTGACAAAAATTCTAATATTACTTTCATCATAAAATACTTTTTTGTTGATCAGATACTTGTTACAAATATCTCTATACACTTTAATAAAGTTATCTAAGGGTTTCTGCTTTTCATAAATTTCTATTAATTTTTGTAGAAAGTATAAAAGTGAATCATTTTCAATTTCTTTGTTGACTACAATGTTTCTGATTTTATTTTTATCTTCTTCGGACAATTGCTCTCCCACTCTCGCTAAAATAATTTCAATATCATTTTCGTCAATTCTATTTAAAATTTCTGTATCTATCCCTGTAAACCCTTTGACCAATTGGCTTAATATTTCACCGGATATTTTAGAAAATCCTTCTTTTAAAAGTTTATCAATCTCATTCTCAATTTCATCAAAACGTTTCCTGACATCTGTCATGCCAAAATTAATAAGTCTATTATCTTCCTTATCAAATTGCTCGTCATCATAACCCAAATTTATTAAATCTTCCTCGACTCGTCTATAAGTCGGAAAATACATGATTTTAATGCTATTCAGTTGGTCTTCTATTATTTTTCTACCTTCTTGTAAATCCCCATAAAAATCATCTTCATTTTCATCAGATAACCTTCGGACAATCTCTACAATTCTTGCCGTTGAATATGGTAAATCGGCTGAAAGTTGTCTAAATCTTTGATCGTTTCTAAGTTGGTAACTTGAAATAGTTTTGTCAGCAAATTCCTCTTTTAGCTTCAGAAACTTTTGCATTCCAATTTTATTAATTAAGCTTGCTGCAAGAGAATTTTTTAAAAAAATTTCTTCGATTTTACCTCTACTAATTGAAATTGGTTCACAATCAAAAAACTCTAATTCGAGTTTATCAAAAGAATAATCCAGAAGTTTTTCAAATTTTCCATCAAGAGTATAATAAAACATATTCAAAATCTGGGTTTTTCCAAGCCCATTTTCACCAATCAGAATTTTTATATTTTCATCAAAGGGAATATGTACATTATGTGTTCCAAAAAGCCCATACACAGAAAAAGATTTTATGTTGCTAGATGGCATTTTGATTTCTTTGTATGAATAGGGACTTCTCCAGGGGGAGTAATCACTGTACTCTCTTAAAGATCATTAATGATAATGTAGCACATTGCTTTTTAGTTTTAATCTTAGCTATTTATGTGTTTTATTTTGTCCTTCAAATGTCTTCGGATGCGCCAGAATTAAATCGTTATTAATAACACTCTGACGCACCCAATTTTAGGCGTTTAATAGTAGTCTTGAATGGCTTTAACCCCGATAGACTCCGACTTCAGCGCCCGAATTCCCGCAACGGTAGCCCTCGCCCCCGCTAACGTGGTAATAATCGGGATTTTGTACGCTAACGCTGTCCGACGAATTAAAATCCCATCCGCCCTTGCTTCTTCCCCAGACGGAGTAATAATTGCGAGTTGAACGTTTTGATTCTTCATCGCATCCAACACATGAGGACGACCTTCGTGGAGTTTCAACTCTAAATCCACTTTAACGCCATGTTCCCACAACACTCGACGAGTTCCCATTGTTGCTGTAATCTTGAAGCCTAACTCTAGAAAATCTCGCACAATTGGGACAACAGCCGTTTTATCGCGGTCATTCATCGAAACAAATACGGTTCCCGAAAGCGGTAAAACTTGACCTGCGCCGAGTTCAGCTTTAGCAAACGCTTTCCCAAACTCAGTATCAATTCCCATCACTTCCCCAGTCGAACGCATTTCTGGGCCTAACAACACATCAGTTCCGGGGAATTTGGCAAAGGGAAGAACCGCTTCTTTCACCGCCACATAAGAAGGAACTTTCTCCTCAGTAAACCCTAACTCTTTTAAAGTTTTACCAGACATCACCAAAGATGCCATTTTTGCTAACGGAATTCCAATCGCTTTAGACACAAAAGGAACCGTTCGAGAAGCGCGAGGATTCGCCTCTAAAATATAAACTTGTTCCCCTTGAACTGCAAACTGAATATTCATCAAACCGACAACTTTTAGGGCTTTAGCTAACTCTATAGTTTGACGACGAATCGTTTCAACTGCGGTTTTGGGTAAAGTTTGATAAGGAATAGAACAAGCCGAATCTCCGGAGTGAACCCCCGCTTGTTCGATATGTTCCATAATTCCCCCGATCACCACTTCTCCTGTCTGATCAGCGATCGCATCAACATCAACTTCGATCGCATTTTCGAGGAACTTATCGACTAAAATAGGGTGATCGGGTTCAATCTGAACCGCAAACATCATATAACGTTCTAAGTCTTCATCGGAGTAGACAATTTCCATCGCCCGTCCTCCCAAAACATAAGAAGGACGTACAACAACAGGATAACCAATCCGACGCGCAATTTGTAAAGACTGTTCAAAATTGCGAGCCATCCCATTTTCGGCTTGTTGGATATTTAATTGACGCAAAATCTTTTCAAACCGTTCTCTATCTTCAGCCGCATCAATTGAATCTGGAGAGGTTCCCCAAATTTTCAGATCGGGATTTTTTTCGGCGTTGGCTTCGAGATATTTTTGCAGGGGAATGGCTAATTTCAGAGGCGTTTGTCCACCAAACTGAATGATAATTCCGACAGGTTTTTCTGCCTCAATAATATTGAT
Source organism: Lyngbya sp. PCC 8106 (assembly GCF_000169095.1). Taxonomy (GTDB): domain Bacteria; phylum Cyanobacteriota; class Cyanobacteriia; order Cyanobacteriales; family Microcoleaceae; genus Capilliphycus. Next base: position 2,113 of record NZ_AAVU01000004.1, on the reverse strand, counting down.
CACATCTTCTTTGGTCAACGGTTCAAAGTAAAGGCGATCACTGGTATCATAGTCAGTCGAAACCGTTTCGGGGTTAGAATTGACCATAATCGTTTCATAGCCATTCGCCCGTAACGCATAGGACGCATGACAACAGCAATAGTCAAATTCAATCCCCTGTCCGATACGATTTGGCCCACCACCGAGAATCATCACTTTGGGTTTGTCTGACGGTAAAATCTCGTCTTCTTCCCAATAAGTCGAATAGTAATAAGGAGTCCTAGATTCAAATTCTGCCGCACAAGTATCCACCATTTTGTAAATCGGTTTCACCGCTAGTTGTAAACGGTAAGCCCGCACTTCATCTTCGTTGGTTTTGGTGGCATAAGCAATTTGGCGATCGCTAAATCCCAGACGTTTAATGGCTAAAAGTTGATCCGCATCTAACTGTTTTAAAGGCGTCCGTTTCAGCAACTTTTCGGTGTCTAAAATTTCTTGGAACTTATCTAAAAACCAAGGATCAATTCCCGTCAGTTCGTAGATTTCCTCCACCGACATTCCCAACATCAAAGCGTGTCGAACGACTAAAATTCGTTCCGGGTGAGGCGTGCGTAACGATCCAGCGATATTATCCAAACTGGGTAATTTTTCGGAGCGATCGCATCCCCAACCTGATAAACCAGTTTCCAAACTTCGTAACGCCTTTTGGAAGGACTCACAAAACGTTCCTCCAATTGCCATTGCTTCGCCCACAGACTTCATCTGAGTCGTTAGCGTGGGTTTAGAACCGGGAAACTTTTCAAAGGCAAAACGGGGGATTTTTGTAACGACATAATCAATGGTTGGTTCAAAGGAAGCGGGGGTTTTCTTGGTGATGTCGTTTTTAATTTCATCTAGCGTATAACCCACCGATAATTTAGCCGCAAATTTGGCAATGGGAAACCCTGTTGCTTTGGAAGCTAACGCCGAAGACCGAGAAACACGAGGGTTCATCTCAATTACAATCATATCCCCGTTAACCGGATTAATGGCAAACTGAATATTAGAACCACCCGTTTCCACACCAATTTCGCGAATAATCTTAATTGACGCATCTCGCAATCGTTGATATTCTTTATCGGTGAGAGTTTGTGCGGGTGCGACCGTAATCGAATCTCCCGTATGTACGCCCATTGGGTCAATATTTTCAATCGAACAGATAATCACCACGTTATCTGCAAGATCTCGCATGACTTCGAGTTCAAACTCTTTCCAACCAATCAGTGACTGTTCAACGAGAATTTGAGAAACCGGAGACGCATCTAAACCGCCACTGGCGAGTTCTTCGTATTCTTCTTGGTTGTAAGCAATACCGCCCCCTGTTCCGCCCATAGTAAACGCCGGACGAATAATCAGAGGGTAGGAACCAATTTGTTGCGCGACAGTCCTCGCTTCGTCCATGTTACTGACGATTCCAGAGGGACAACAAGCCACACCAATGCGTTCCATCGCTTGTTTGAATAGCTGTCTATCTTCAGCCATTTCAATCGCCTCTAATTTGGCGCCGATTAACTCTACTCCGTATTTTTCTAAAACGCCATTTTTTGCTAACGCGACAGCCAGGTTAAGGGCGGTTTGACCCCCCATCGTCGGGAGTAAGGCGTCGGGGCGTTCTTTTTCGATCACCTTTTCGACAATTTCAGGAACGAGAGGTTCGATATAGGTTCGTTCCGCCGTTTCGGGGTCAGTCATAATCGTCGCGGGGTTGGAGTTCACCAACACCACTTCATATCCTTCCTCTCGCAAGGCTTTACAGGCTTGGGTTCCAGAGTAGTCAAACTCGCAGGCTTGTCCGATGACAATTGGGCCTGAACCTAACAGCAGAATTTTATGCAGATCTTCGCGTCGGGGCATAGTTATTCGGTGATCGATTCTCTATAGTTGGGTTGTTTGTTTGGTTGTCAATGATAACTCCCGATTGTCAGGGTAATGGTTTGGCTTAACACTTACTGTAGCTTTTGCAGCGTAATGGAAGAAGGCAATGGGTGATGGGGAGGTGGGGGAGATGGGGAGGGGGTGCAGATGGGGAGTGGCTATTCCGTTGGGGGTGGTGGGGAGAGGTCTTTTTGGAGATGAAAAATAACTTTTTATTAAT